>CAMYLJ010000038.1 GCA_947259215.1 uncultured delta proteobacterium | reverse complement strand
GGACTTCGATCTCCTGCGCGAGCGGCAGCGGGAGGACCCGGAGCTGCCGCTGCTGTGCGCCGTGCGTCCCGACGGGAGCTTCGACCCCGACGTGGCCGCAGAGCGCTACGCGGGCCGTTGGGTGAAGGAGGCGGATCGCGACCTGGCGCGCGAGCTGCGCGAGCGCGAGCTCCTGTGGCACGCGGAGACCGTCCGCCACGAGTATCCTTTCTGCGAGCGCTCCGACCAGGACCCTCTGATCCAGTACGCGCGCCCCGCCTGGTACATCCGCACCAGCGAGCACGTCCAGCAGGCGCTCGCCAACAACGCCCGCATCGAGTGGCTGCCCGAGCACATCCGGGACGGGCGCTTCGGCGACTTCCTGCGCAACAACGTGGACTGGGCCCTCTCCCGGGAGCGCTACTGGGGCACGCCCCTCAACATCTGGATCAACGACGAGACTGGCGCGGTCGACATGCCCGCCTCGGCGGCCGAGATCCTGGAGCGCAACCCGGACGCCTTTGCGGCCTTCGAGGAGGCGCGGGCGGCCGACCCGGACCTGCCGGAGCACCTGATGGTGCACAAGCCCTGGATCGACCAGGTCTCGTGGACGCGGCCCGGCGAGCCCGGGACGTACCGGCGCGTCCCCGAGGTGATCGACGCCTGGTTCGACTCCGGCAGCATGCCCTTCGCCCAGTGGGGCTGGCCGCATACCGGGCACGAGCAGTTCCGCACCGCCTACCCGGCCGACTTCATCAGCGAGGCGATCGACCAGACCCGAGGCTGGTTCAACTCGCTGCTCTGGATCTCGACCCTGCTCTTCCCGGACCAGGCGGCGCCCCATCCCTACAAGACCTGCATCGTGCTCGGGCTGGTCGGCGACCGCGACGGCAAGAAGGAGAGCAAGAGCAAGGGCAACTACACGCCGCCCGAGGTGATCCTGGAGCGGGTCCGGCTGGAGTTCGCGCCGGTGGCCGCCGAGGGCGAGAGCCTGGCGCCCGGCGAGGCCGGGATCGCCCGCGAGGACTACGAGGGCCTCGACCTGCGCGGCGAAGAGACCAGGGTGCGCGTGTACCGCGGCGACACGGAAGGCGGCGGGCTCGACCTGGTGCTGCGCCCCGCGCGCTTGCCTCGGCGCCTGATCCTGCTGGCCGAGGAGGACCGTACCCGCCTCGGCGTGGACTTCGCGCCCCACGGCCGCGACACTCTGCCGCGCGAGGTGATCGACCTGCCCCACGGCCACAAGGTGTGGGTGGAGGACCCGGCCTCGCCCGCGCCGGGCGCGGACGCCTTCCGCTGGTTCTTCTTCGCGGGGAACCCGCCGTGGAGCAACACACGCCTCTCCCTCGGAGCCGTGCGCGCCCTCCAGCGCGAGCTGCCCCTGAAGCTCCGCAACGTCTTCGCCTTCTTCACGATCTACGCCAACATCGACGGCTTCGATCCCGCCGACGCGGCCGCGGTCCGGGGCCGGCGGCCCGCGGGCGAGCGGGCCCTGCTCGATCGCTGGATCCTCTCCGAGCTGGCGCTCTGCGCGGGCCGCACCATCGCGCACATGGACACCTGGCGTGTCTACGAGGCCAGTGGGGTGCTCACGGACTTCGTGGACGCGCTGTCCAACTGGTACGTGCGTCGCAGCCGGGACCGCTTCTGGGCGCCGGGGCTCGAACAGGACAAGCTCGACGCACACTGGACCTTGTACGAGTGCCTGGTGGCGTCGGCGCGCCTGCTGGCCCCGTTCCTGCCCTTCGCCAGCGAGGAGATGTGGCAGAACCTGGTGCTGCGCCCCTTTCCGGACTCCGACGACACCAGCGTCCACCTCTCCGACTACCCCGAGCCGGACCTCGCCGCCGTGGACGAGGAGCTCTCGCGGGTGATGGGCGTGGTGCGGGAGCTGGTCTCCCTGGGCCTCCAAGTGCGCACCGCCGGCAAGCTCCGGGTGCGGCAGCCCCTGGCGGCGGCGGAGGTGGTGCTCGCCGAACCGGCCCTGGAGGCCGCCCTGGCGGAGTACGCCGACCTGATCCGCGAGGAGCTCAACGTCGGCGAGCTGCGCTTCGTGCCCGAAGCCGACGAGTACGTGCGCTACCAGGTGACGCCCAATTTCCGGGCCCTCGGACCGCGAGTGGGCAAGCGCATGCCCAAGGTCAAGGCCGCCCTGGCCGAGGCCGACGGTGCGGCCCTGCTGGCCCAGCTCGATTCGGAGGGGCGCGTGCTGCTTGTGGTGGAGGGCGAGGAGCTGTCGCTCTCCTCGGACGAGATCGCGGTACGCCTGGAGGCGCGCGAGGGCTTCGCGGCCGCGGCGGGCGGGGCCGGCGTGGTGGTGCTGCACACCGCCCTCACTCCCGCCCTGGTGGAAGAGGGCCTCTACCGCGAGGTCCTGAACCGGGTGCAGACCCTTCGCAAGGAGCTCGACCTCGAGTACACCGGTCGCATCCGCTTGACCGTGCGTGGATCCGAGCGCTTGCTCGACGCGCTGCGTTCCCGGGTCGACGAGCTCGCGCGCGAGACCCTGGCCGTCGAGGTCGGCCTCGATCGACCGCCGGAGGCCGACGCCTCGGTGCGTGAGCTCGCGATCGACGGCGAGGAGCTCGTGCTGGGCCTCGCGCGCGTCTGATGCCGCCCGGCGACGACGACTCGATCCGCGACGTGCGGATGTCGCGCTTCGCCGACGCCGCCTGCGACCCCGGCACGGACCGCGTGGTCTGCGAGGAGCCGCTGGAGATCCAGATCGGGCCGACGCCCGTGGCGGTGGTGATGCGGACTCCGGGCGCGGACGCCGAGCTCGCGACCGGCTTCCTCGTGACCGAGCGCGTGGTGGAGCGGTTCGAGGACGTGACTTCGGTGCGCCACTGCAGCCTGGCCTCGGATCCCGAGGCGGCGGACAACGTGATCCGTGCGACCCTCGCCGACGGGGTCGAGGTGGACTGGGAGCGCCTGCGCCGCAACCTCTACGCCAGCTCGAGCTGCGGCATCTGCGGCAAGGCCACCATCGAGAACGCTCTGGCCAGCGCACCTCCCCTGCACGACCCGCTGCGCCTGCCCGCGGAGCTCCTCTACCGCCTGCCCGAGCGCATGCGCGGCGCCCAGTCCGTCTTCGAGGCCACCGGGGGGCTGCACGCGGCGGCGCTCTTCGCCGGCGACGGGTCGCTCCTGGCCCTGCGCGAGGACGTCGGCCGCCACAACGCCGTGGACAAGGTGGTGGGCTGGGCGGCGCGGGAGGGGCGCCTGCCGCTGGCGGGACACGTCCTGCTGGTGTCGGGGCGGGTCTCCTACGAGATCGTGCAGAAGGCCCTGGCGGCCCGGATTCCGCTGCTGGCGGCGGTCTCCGCGCCCTCCTCCCTGGCGGTGGAGCTGGCTGAGAGCGCCGGAGTCACCCTGGTGGGATTCCTGCGCGGCCGCGCCCTCAACGTCTACGCCAATCACGAGCGGGTGCTGGGGTAGACTCGACCGCCGGGGGCGGCGGAGGGTCGATGAGCTCGGGTTCCAGCGGACCGCCGGCCGGCGGCCTCGGGGCGGTCACGCGCGCCCTGCGTGTGGCCCTGCACGAGGCCGGCGCGCTCGGGGCCTGGCGCGGCCTCTCCCGCATGAACCAGGCCGACGGCTTCGACTGCCCCGGTTGCGCCTGGCCCGATCCCGCCCGGCGCTCGCGCATCGAGTTCTGCGAGAACGGCGCCAAGCACGTGGCCCACGAAGCGACGCGCCGCCGCGCCGACCCGGACTTCTTCACGCGCCATCCGATCCCGCAGCTGCTCGTGCGGAGCGACCGCTGGCTCGAGGCCCAGGGACGCATCGCCCAGCCGATGCGCCGGCGCCCCGGATCGGATCACTACGAGCCGGTGTCCTGGGAGGCGGCCTTCGCCCGCATCGCCGAGCGCCTCCAGGTCGTCGCCGACCCCGACCGGGTGGTGTTCTACACGTCCGGGCGCGCCAGCAACGAAGCGGCCTTCCTGTGGCAGCTCTTCGCACGCCAGCTCGGTACCAACAACCTCCCCGACTGCTCCAACCTCTGCCACGAGTCGAGCGGCACGGCCTTGAAGGAGTCGATCGGCGTCGGTAAGGGCACCGTGGGACTCGCCGACTTCGCGCGCGCGGACGCGATCTTCCTGATCGGCCAGAACCCCGGCAGCAACCATCCCCGGATGTTCACGACCCTGATCGAGGCGAAGCGGCGCGGCTGTCGCATCGTGGCCGTGAACCCCCTGCGCGAGCGCTCCCTCGAGCGCTTCGCGCACCCGAAGGATCCGATCGGCGTGGTCACCGGGGGCACGTCCATCGCCGACTGCTTCCTCCAGGTGCGGGTGGGCGGCGACGTGGCGCTGCTTCAGGCCGTGGCCAAGGAGGTGCTGGAGGCGGCCGGCCGCGCCGGAGCCCGGGTGCTCGATCACGACTTCCTGGAGCGGCACACCGAGGGCTTCGAGGACTACCGGGCGGCGATCGAGGCCACCGCCTGGGACGACCTGCTGGAGCAGAGCGGCGTGTCCCGCGACGCGATCCGCGAGGCGGCCCGGATCTATCTCGAATCCGAGCGCGTGATCGCCTGCTGGTGCATGGGCCTCACCCAGCACAAGCACGCGGTGGCGAACGTGCAGGAGATCGTGAACCTGCTGCTGCTGCGCGGGAACCTGGGCGTGCCCGGAGCGGGCGTCTGCCCCGTGCGTGGCCACAGCAACGTGCAGGGCGACCGCACCATGGGCGTTACGCCGGAGCCGGCCACGGGGTTCCTCGAGGACCTGGGCCGCGAGTTCCACTTCGCGCCGCCTACGGTACCCGGGCTGGACAGCGTCGGGGCCATCCGGGCCATGGCCGAGGGGCGCGTGGACGCATTCCTCGCCCTGGGCGGCAACTTTGCCGTCGCCACGCCGGACTGGGAGACCACCCGGGCGGGGCTGCGCCGCTGTGGCACGAGCGTCCAGATCGCCACGACCTTGAACCGCTCCCACCTGGTGACCGGCGAGGAGGCGTTCCTGCTGCCCTGCCTGGGGCGCAGCGAGCGCGACGAGCAGGCCTGCGGGCCGCAGACCGTCAGCGTCGAGAACTCCATGAGCGTCGTGCACCCGTCGCGCGGAAGCCTGCCTCCGGCCACGTCGTACCTGCGCAGCGAGCCCGCCATCGTGGCGGGGCTGGCCCGAGCGGTGCTGGCCTCGCGCAGCACGGTCGCGTGGGATTGGCTGGTCGAAGACTACGACCGCATCCGCGCGTCCATCGCCAGGGTGGTGCCGGGCTGCGAGGACATGAACCGGCGCCTGCGCAAGCCCGGAGGCTTCGTGCTTCCGAGCGGCGCCCGCAGCCGCCGCTTCGAGACTCCCTCGGGTCGCGCCCGCTTCCACGTCCACCCACTCCCGCGGATCCCGCTCGAGCCGGGCCAGCTGCTGCTCACGACCATCCGGAGCCACGACCAGTTCAACACCACCGTCTACAGCTCGGACGACCGCTACCGCGGGATCTCGGGCGATCGCCGCGTCCTGTTCCTGAACCCGGAGGACGTGGCCGAAGCGGGCCTCGACGCAGGAGCGCGTGTCGACGTCACCAGCCACCTGGCGGGGGGCCGGCGCCATCTCGCCGGGCTGCGGATCGTGCCCTACGACCTGCCGCGACGCTGCGCGGCCGCCTACTTCCCGGAGGCCAACCCGCTGGTGCCCGTCGACAGCTTCGCCGACGGGAGCCGCACGCCCACCTACAAGTCGATCGTGATCAGCCTGGCCCCGAGCGCGGGCCCGGACAGGGAGGACTGAGCCATGGCCGGAGCTGCCTTCGTCGTGACCGGAGCGTCCACGGGAATCGGGCGCGCCACCGCCCTGCGCCTCGCGCGCGCCGGGGGGCGGGTCTTCGCCGGGGTCCGCAAGCAGGCGGACGCCGAGTCCCTGCGGGCGGAGGGGCCGGCGTCGCTCGAGCCCATCTTCCTGGACGTGGGGAACGCGGCCTCGATCGAGGCCGCCGCCAAGCACGTGGCAGACGCTCTCGGAGACGAGGGCCTGGCGGGCCTCGTGAACAACGCGGGCATCAACATGGGCGGCCCGCTCGAGTTCGTGGATCTCGACGACCTGCGCGAGGTGTTCGAGGTCAACACCGTGGGCCCGATCGCGGTCACCCAGGCCTTCCTGCCGCTCCTGCGCACAGCCCGGGGCCGGATCGTCTTCGTCACCTCCATCGGCGGCAAGGTCTCGGGGCCGATCATCGGCCCCTACACCGCGTCGAAGCACGCCCTCGAAGCCCTGGGCGATGCGCTGCGGGTGGAGCTGGCGCCGTGGGGGCTGCACGTGGCCATCGTGGAGCCCGGCGCGATCGCGACCGAGATCTTCGACAAGGCGCGTGCGCGCAGGAGCGAGATGATCGTGAAGATGTCGGAGGAGGCGCGCCGCCGCTACGAGGGGATGGCCAACGCCGTGGTGGATGCCTTCAGCAAGATGGAGAAGCAGGCCCTGCCACCGGACAAGGTGGCGCTGGAGATCGAGCACGCCCTCACCGCGGCGCGCCCGAAGACGCGCTACCTGGTGGGCATGGACGCCAAGGCGCAGGCCGCCCTGGGCTGGCTGCTGCCGGATCGGCTCTTCGACTTCGTGCGAGCGCGCATGTTCGGCGTGCCGCGGGAGCTGCCGGAATGAGTGGCGCCGTGCTCGTCACCGGCGCCTCCAGCGGCATCGGCCGGGAAACGGCCCTGCTGCTGGATCGAGACGGCTACCGGGTCTTCGCGGGCGTGCGCCGGGAGCCCGACGGCGAGTCGCTCCGGCGCGACGCCTCCGAACGCCTGACGCCGGTCCTCCTCGACGTGACCGACGCGGCGAGCATCGCCGCCGCCGCCAAGCAGATCGAGACGAAGCTCGGCGGGGCCGGGCTGGCGGGCCTGGTCAACAACGCGGGGATCGCGGTCGGAGGGCCGCTCGAGTTCCTGCCGTTGCAGGAGCTCCGCCGCGTGCTCGAGGTGAACGCCGTCGGCGTCGTGGCCGTCACCCAGGCGTGTCTGCCGCTGCTGCGGCGGGCGCGCGGCCGGGTGGTGGTGGTGGGCTCGATCTCGGGCCGCCTCTCCGCGCCCTTCGCGGGTCCCTATTGCGCCTCCAAGTTCGCGGTCGAGGCCCTCTGCGACTCGCTGCGGATGGAGCTCGCAGCGTGGGGCATGCACGTGTCGCTGGTCGAGCCCGGCGACGTGGACACGCCGATCTGGGAGAAGACCCAGGGCTACGCCGATCGCATGCTGGCCCTGCTGCCGGAGCGAGCGCGCGAGCTCTACGCCGACGCCATCGTCGCGGTCCGCAGACAGATCGACGAGAGCGCCCGCCGCGGGGCGCCCCCGGCGGCCTGCGCCCGCGCCATCGCCCACGCGCTCTCCGCGCGGCGACCGCGCACCCGCTACGTGGTGGGAACCGACGCCCGGATCCAGGCGTTGCTGGTCCGCTTCGTGCCGGACCGGCTGCGCGACCGGCTCATCGCCCGCATGCTCGCGGGGGGCTGACGGAGCCCGCCGGCTAGCGCCGGCGCGGCAGCAGCGGGCTGCGCAGCACGTAGTCGGCGTACATCAGCGGCGGGATCCAGATCCCGTCGCTGAGGGCGACGCACGCCAGCAGTCGCGGGCTGGTGTAGCCGGCGGCGACGCCCAGCGCGACGGCCAGCACGATCCCGACCTTGGTTCGGCCATACGTACTGGGCGAGCGGAGCCCCGCCCACCGGATCGCGCGCGACGCCCAGGCAGAGCGAGGCCAACAGGAGGGCGAGGATGCCCCAGACACGCGCTGCGGTCGGATCGGGAGCGGGATCCAGGCCGATCGCCGCCGCGGTCGCAGCCGGATCGACGGCTGCCGCCAGGCCCGCCGCGCCGCCGGCCAGGGCGGCGAGAACGAACACGGCGGTGACCCAGCGCGGCGCGACCGGCACGGCCTCGATGGTACCCTACGCCGTGTGACGACCATCGACCTGCGCAGCGACACCGTGACGCGTCCGACCCCGGCGATGCGCGAGGCCATGGCCGCCGCCGAGGTCGGGGACGACGTCTACGGCGAGGACCCGTCGATCAACCGCCTCCAGGAGCGGGCGGCGGAGCGCCTGGGCAAGCAGGCGGCGCTCTTCGTGCCCTCGGGCACGATGGCCAACCTGGCCGCGATCCTGGCCCAGACGCGTGCGGGCGACGTCCTGCTCACCGGCGAGGGCTCCCACACCTTGCTCTGGGAGAGCGGCGGCGCGGCGGCCGTGGGCGGCGTGCAGATCCAGGCGCTCGGGCGCGGCGGCCTGTTCGACGGCGACGACGTGCGCAGCGCCATCCCGCCCGTGGATCCCCACTGCGCACCCGTGCGTCTCGTGAGTGTGGAGAACACCCACAACTGGGCGGGCGGGGTGGTCTTCCCGCGCGAACGGGTGGCGGGTGTGGCCGACGCGGCGCGCGAGCACGGTCTGGCCCTGCACCTGGACGGGGCCCGCCTCTTCAACGCGGAGGTCGCCAGCGGCGTCCCCGCCCGCGAGTGGGCCGCTCCCTTCGACAGCGTGGCGTTCTGTCTTTCCAAGGGTCTCGGTGCGCCGGTGGGGTCGCTGCTGTGCGGCTCACGGGCCCTCGTCGAGCGGGCGCATCGGCTGCGGAAGATGCTCGGGGGCGGCATGCGCCAGGCGGGCGGCCTGGCCGCCGCCGGGCTCCATGCGCTGGAGCACCACGTGGCGCGGCTGGCCGAGGATCACGCGAACGCGCGACGTCTGGCCGAGGGCCTCGAGAAGCTCGGCCTGCGCGTGGATCCCTTCCCGGAGACCAACATGGTCTTCTTCCGCGCCGAGGACGAGCGGTTGCTGCTGGCGGAAGCAGAACGCCGCGGGGTGCGGATGGGCCTGATCAAGCCGGGAGTGCTGCGCGCGGTCACGCACCTGGACGTGTCGCGGGAGGACGTCGACGTCGCGCTGGCTCGGATCGGGGAGGCGCTGGCCGTCCTGCGCGCCTAGCAGGCCGACCCAAGACGAAGTCTTGGGTCGGCTTGCGCCGCAAACGGAGCCCTTCGGGCTCCGTCAGCTAGCTGTCGAGGCGGATCGCGCCTTCTCGCACCAGGCGCACGAAGACCGCCGCCAGCTCCGGGTCGAACTGGGTACCGGCCCCGGACTCGACGCGCCGCAGGGCCTCTTCCGTCTCGATCTGCCCGCGGTAGCTGGCGGTCGTCATGCTGTCGAAGGCCTCGGCGATGCCGATGATTCGCGCCTCCTGCGGAATGGCGGCGCCCGCCAGTCCTTCCGGATAGCCCTGGCCGTCCCACCACTCGTGGTGGTGCAGCACGAAGGGGGCGATGTCCTCCCACAGCTGGATCCGCTCGAGCATGCGTGCGCCGAAGCCCGGATGCTTGCGGTGCGCCGAGGGCAGGGGCCACTCGTCGCGGTCGATGCGCAGCATGCCGATGTCGTGCAGCAGCGATGCGAAGTGGAGCTTCTGGAGCCGCTGGTCGTCGAGCCCGACCTCGCGGCCGACGGCGTTCGAGTAGTGCGCCACGCGGCGCGAGTGTCCCACGTGGAAGTCGAGGTAGGCGTCGAGCGCGGAGACCAGCAGCTCCGTCACGTGCGCGAAGAAGTTCTGCTGGGAGTCCTTCAGGTCGGCGTTGTGGACGGCCACCGCAGCGATGCTCGCCAGGGTCGAGAGCGAGCCCACGTGTTGCGTGTCGAACGCCTTGCCGTCTTCTACGTGGACCACCACCAGCACGCCGCGTCCGGCGCCGCTGCCCGGCAGCGGCACCGCGGCGGCGGCGGCGAGCCCCGCGTCGGGGGAGCGGCCGCCGTCCTGACCCACCAGCGCCGGTCGCCCGCCGTCGAGGGCCAGCGTGCCCATGGCCTCGATCGCGCGGGCGGCGCGGGTGTAGATGGCCTCGGCCTCGACGCCGGCGTGTTGCACCAGCTCGAGGGGGGTCTCCTTCTCGCCGGCCAGCAGGACGTAGGAGGCACGGGCCTCGGTCACGCCCAGCGCCGCCTCGGCGACCATCCGGGCCACCTCGCCGGCGTGGGGCGCGTCGGCCATCTTGCCCGAGACGTCCACCAGCCGCGCCAGCCGCTCGCGGTCCACCGCCATGCGCGCCAGGCTGGTGCCGGCGAACCGCCGCAGGATCCAGAAGGACACCAGGCACAGCAGACCGCTCGACGCCAGGACGCCGAGCCGCGCCAGCGACCCCACGTCGTCCAACCAGCTGCTGTCGCCGAAGGAGGACTCGAGTGCGGGGCGCACGAAGACGTAGCCGAGGGCGGCCAGCGGCACGACCGCGCCGAGGAAGTACGCCAGGAAGACGGCGCGATCGAGGCCCTGGGCGAAGATCGAGTAGCGGTTCGCACGTCGACTCATGCTCTGGAGCCCACCTCGGCCGCGGGCGGCTTGCCCACACGACCTCATCGGCCGCCGAGGCCGCGGGCTTGACGCCCAGGCAGCGGGGTTATCCCTACGCACGAATGAATCCGTTAGACTCCCGCGCCATGTCGATCCGGCGCGGGCCGCGCGGCGACGTCGCAAGCGACCTTGACACCGTCCTGCGTGAGCAGCCGTTCGCTCCACGCCTGGAGCTGCGCGCCATCGAGCCCCTGGCCGAGGACGAGGCCCACAGCGGCATGGCGTTCCGGGTCGCGACCGGGGACGGCCAGCGCTACAAGCTGCGCATCTGCGGCAGCGCGCGCCGGGCCCGCGAGCTCGAGCGGCTGCTCGGGGCGCTGCCGGACGTCTTTCCCCGCGTGGTCGCGCGGCGCGCGCGCCACCTGCTGATCGAGTGGGTCGAGGGCGAGCGGCTGGACGATCGCAAGGAGCTTCGCCCCCACGCGGAGCTCCTGGGGCGACTGGTGGCCGAGGTCCACTGCATGGGCGGGCCGCCCGGCCCGCTGCGCCGGCTGCGCGCGGCCTGGCTGGCGCTGCGGCTGCGCCGGGGATTCCGTGCCCAGCTGCGAGCCCTGGGGCGGCGCGGCGTGGTCGACGTCGACACGGCCGCCCGCGCGCGCGCGGCCTTCCGGATCTGGGTGCGCCGGCACGGCACGCCCATCAGCCTCGACCTGTGGGACACCCACAAGGCCAACTTCATGCTCGAGCCCGGCGGTCGCCTGCGCTACGTGGACGAGGAGGGTCTGGCCTACACGCTGAAGGGAATGGGGTTCGCAAAGCTGCTGGCCAAGCCCGGGGTGCGCTATCGCCAGCCCAAGCGCCTGGCGGAGTGGGAGGCCTTCCGCGCGGGCTACGCCCAGGTCGCGGACGCCGACCTCCTGACACCCGACTACCTCGACTACGTGCGCCTGGTGGAGCTGGTGCGCAGCATCCACAGCAAGGTCCGTCTGGAGCGTCGCCTGGACAAGGTCGGCGACGAGGCGCGGGAGCTGCGCGAGTTCCTGGCGGAGGTCAAGCCCGCCGAAGGTTCGTCCGATCCTCCCGGGGCCCTTCCGCGCCGCTTCGGAGCGTCATGAGCCAGGCGACCAGCATCCACGAGCTCAGGACCCTGATCCGTTCCTTCCACCCGGTGATCGTGATCGAGACCGTGGAGGAGGATCGCGTCAGCGACCTCCTCCACGCGGCGTCCTCGGAGCTCGGCATGACCCACTTCAGCTGGTCGATCAACCGCGGGCTCGAGCGGCTGCCGAGCGGCGAGGCCCACGCGACCCAGTGGACCCAGGACCCCTTCCAGCTGCTGGCCCACCTGGAGAAGATGACCCTGAACGCCATCTACCACCTGAAGGACTTCGGGCGACACCTGGAATCGCCCCAGGTCGTGCGCCAGTTCAGGGACCTGGCGAGCCACTTTGCGGCGTCCGGCTCCACCATGGTGCTGACGGGGCGCTCCCTGAACCTGCCCCCGGACGTCGAGCACCACGCCGTGCACTTCGCGCTGCGCATGCCGGTGCGCGACGAGCTGCGTCCGGTGCTGCGCGCCGTCCTGCGCTCGCTCGGCGGCGACCGCTCGGTCCCCGTGGGTCTGGACGAGGACCAGACGAATTGCCTGCTGGACGCGCTGTCCGGACTCACCCTGAACCAGGCCCGCCAGGCGATCGCGCAGGCGGTGGTGGAAGACGGCCGGCTCGACGCCACGGACATCGGCGGCATCCTGGCGCGCAAGGCCCAGATTCTGCGGGAGAGCGGGCTGCTCGAGTACTACCCGGCCGAGGACAACCCGTTCGAGCTGGGTGGCTTCGAGCGGCTGAAGCAGTGGCTGACCCGGGCGCGCGCCGGCTTCCGCCCCGAGGCGCGCGAGCTCAATCTGGCGCCGCCGCGGGGCATCCTGATGGTGGGCGTCCAGGGCTGCGGCAAGTCCCTGGCGGCGAAGTACGTGGCCCGCTCGTGGCAGCTTCCGCTGATCAAGCTCGAGGTGGGCCGGCTGTACGACAAGTACGTCGGCGAGACCGAGAAGAACTTCCGCAAGGCGATGGAGCTGGCGGAGACCATGGCGCCCGCCGTGCTCTGGATCGACGAGATCGAGAAGGCGCTGGCCCAGGGCGGCGCCGGCAGCGAGGACGGGGGCGTGTCGCGCCGCGTCTTCGGCTCCTTCCTCACCTGGCTGCAGGAGAAGCGCGCCGACGTCTTCGTGGTGGCCACCGCCAACCAGGTGCGCGGGCTGCCGCCGGAGCTGATGCGCAAGGGGCGTTTCGACGAGATCTTCTTCGTGGACCTGCCCGAGGCCGACGAGCGCCGGGCCATCTTCGAGATCCACCTGTCCCAGCGCAAGCAGGATCCGTCGGCCTTCTCCCTCGCGCCCCTGCTCGACGCCAGCGAAGGCTTCAGCGGCGCGGAGATCGAGCAGGCCGTGGTGGCGTCCCTCGCGGAGCTGAACGCCACCCTGCCGCTCTCCGTATCGCGCATGGAGGAGATCCAGGGCATCCAGGCGTTCTGCCGGGAGCGCTTCGTTCCGGTTCGCTAGGCTCGGCGCACCCGATTCCGAGAGCGACTCTCGGGCGTCTCGTCGGGAGGAGGAGGCATGCGCCGGAAGCTCGTTCGTCAGCTGCTCGTGCTCGCCGCCGCGGCCGGGATGCCCGCCGTGCAGGCCGGGGCCGCCGATCCCCTGGTCACCCAGGCCCAGCAGATCTTCGGCGTGCTGCCCGCCGAGGCGCCGAACCCCTGCAATCCCATCACGCAGCCCAAGATCGAGCTGGGCCGGATGCTCTACTACGACGCCCGGCTCTCCAAGAACCACGACATCTCGTGCAACAGCTGCCACCAGCTCGATCGCTTCGGCGTGGACAACGAGCCGACCTCCCCGGGCCACAAGGGACAGCGCGGCGACCGAAACTCGCCCACCAGCTACAACGCCGCCTTCCACATCGCCCAGTTCTGGGACGGCCGGGCCAAGGACGTGGAGGAGCAGGCCAAGGGCCCGGTGCTGAACCCGGTCCGGATGGCGATGCCCGACGAGGCCGCCGTGGTCGCGACCCTGAACTCGATCCCGGGCTACCCGCCGCTCTTCCAGGCCGCCTTCCCCGACGAGGCGGACCCGGTCAGCTACGACAACTTCGCCCGCGCGGTGGGCGCCTTCGAGCGCCGGCTGGTGACGCCCTCCCGCTTCGACAAGTTCCTGGAAGGGGACGCCGCGGCGCTCAGCGAGGCGGAGAAGCAGGGGCTCCAGACCTTCATCGCCACCGGCTGCCCGACCTGCCACAACGGCCCGATCGTCGGGGGCAACAGCTACCAGAAGCTCGGCGTGGTGGAGCCCTACCCCACCGAGGACATCGGGCGCATGGCCGCGACCACGAAGCCCTCGGACGAGTACTTCTTCAAGGTGCCGTCCCTGCGCAACGTGGCCAAGACGGGCCCCTACTTCCACGACGGCAGCATCGAGACTCTCGACATGGCGGTGCGCGTGATGGCCCGCTTCCAGTTCGGGAAGACCCTCACCTCCGACGAGGCGGCGTCGATCGTGACCTTCCTCGGGTCCCTGACCGGCGAGGTTCCCGCCAGCTACGTCGCCAAGCCGGAGCTCCCGCCGAGCGGTCCGGACACGCCGGCGCCCGACCCTTCGTAGGTCCTTGGCGCGCGGCGGCGGGGCGGGGCCTCCCTCCGCCGATGTCCTCGCGCGCGGCGTGCGCGGTGGCCTGCTCCGATTCCGTCGGCGCGCTGCGGATTACGGCTCCGGGAGGCCCCGCCCCGCCGCCGGTTCGAGGTGGCGCGGGGTCGGGCGCGGGGCGGGCCGGGACGCTGCGGTCCGGGATGTGGAAGCCGGGGGGAACGGATCGGGCGCGTGGCGCTACGCTGCGGGTCATGCCCGAGCTGCCCGAGGTGGAGGTCACGCGCAGGCGGATCGAGCCCGTGCTCGTCGGCCGCGAGATCGACCGGGTGGGCACCACGCGCTCCAGCTACTTCTTCCTGACTCCGCCCCGGCGCCTGGCCCGAGCGCTCGCCGGGCGCAAGGTGGCTGCGCTCGAGCGCCAGGGGAAGTACCTGGTGGCTCCCCTCGACGACGGGGGCCGGCTCGTGCTGCACCTGGGGATGACGGGCCAGCTCTTCTGCGACGGCGTCACCAGCGTGCGGCTGCTCTCGGCCGCGGCGCGCGCGGCCCTGGCGCCGGGGGAGCAGCGGAGCTTCCGTCCCGATCGCCACACGCACCTGCGCCTGCAGTTCCGCGACGGAGGGCCGGACGTCTTCTTCCGCGACGTGCGCAAGTTCGGAAAGGTGCTGCTCGGCAGGGTCGGCGAGCCCTGCCCCCGCCTCGACCGGCTCGGGGTGGACGCCCTCGCGGCGCGCGGCAGCACGCTCTTCCGCGCTTCGCGAGGCCGGCGGGCCGCGGTGAAGGCGCTCCTCCTCGACCAGTCCGTCATCGCCGGGGTGGGCAACATCTACGCCGACGAGGGCCTCTACCTGGCGGGCGTGCGTCCCGCGCGCCGCGCCGGACGGCTCACCCGCGCCGAGTGCGACGCCATCGTGACGGGCATCAAGCGCTCCATGCGGCGCTCGATCGCGACCGGCGGCTCCAGCATCAGCGACTTCGTGGCGCCGGACGGAAGCGACGGGCGCTACCAGGACGAGCGGCGGGTCTACGCGCGCAGCGGCGAGCCGTGTCGGGTCTGCGCCTCGCCGATCCGCAAGTCGAGCGTGGCCCAGCGCAGCACCCACTACTGCCCGCGATGCCAGCGGTGAGCGGGCTCTCTCTGCGCGAGCTCGAGCGCGCCGTGGCGCTCCTCGAGCGCGAGCTCGTCGGGGCGCGGCTCGACAAGCTGGTCCAGCTGGACGATGCGCGCCTGGTGCTCTGCTTCCGGGCCGCGTCCGGCGAGCGCCGCCACCTGCTCCTGTGCTGCGATTCCGCGTCGGCCCGGCTCTCGCTGCTGCCGGAGAAGCCGCAGGCGCCGCGAACGCCGCCGGCCTTCGCCCAGTACCTGCGCAAGCAGCTCGGCCGCGCCGTGTGCAGCGGTCTCCGGCTGCTGGGAGGCGACCGTCAGGCGGTGATCTCGCTGCGCGCGGCCGACGGCGAGTGGGATCTGCTGCTCTCGATCCTGGGGCCTCGCTCCAACGTGTACATCCTCGACGGCGAGGGGATTCTGCGCGAATCGTTGCGGCCGCTGGCGCGCACGCGCCGCACGCTCTCCCGCGGCGAGCCCTGGCGCAACCCGGACACCCCGGCGCCGCCGCCCGGCGAGGACCGCTGGCGCGACGTGGCGGATGCCGGCTGGTTCGCCGCCGTGGAGGCGCACTTCGGGGCGGCGGAGGGCGAGGCCCGCAGCGACGATCTCGTGCGTCGCCTGGAGACCGCCCTCGCCCGCCAGGCGCGGGGACTGGCCCGAAAGCTCGAGGTCCTGCGCCGCGACCGCCAGGACGCCGAGGGCGCCGAGGCCGACCGGCGCCGCGGCGAGCTGCTGAAGGCGTCGCTCGAGCGCGTCACGCGCGGCGCCCGGGAGGTGACGCTCGAGGACTGGGACACGGGGGAGTCCGTCACGATCGCCCTGGATCCGCGCAAGAGCCCGCAGCAGAATCTCGAGGCGCTATTCAAGCGCTACCGCAAGCGATTGCGGGCGCGCGATCACCTGGACGCCCAGATCGCCGACCTCGCGCTGCAGCTACGCGAGCACGAGTCCCTGGCGGCCGAGTTCCGCGCCCTGGCCGACCTCGAGGCGCCCGACGCCGAGGCACTGGCGCGCTTCGCCGAGCGGCCCGAGCCGCGCCGGCTGCTGGCGCGCTACGCCTCGCGCGCGCCGGCCGCCGGACCGCGTGCGCCGTCCGGTGGTCCGCCGGCGCGCCTGCGTCCGCGCCGCTACCGCAGCAGCCCGGGCCTGGAGATCTGGGTCGGCCGCAGCGACGAGGGCAACGACCTCCTGACCACCCGGCTGGCACGGGGCAACGACCTCTTCTTCCACCTGGACGGTTCCCCCGGCAGTCACGTGGTGCTGCGCACGGAGGGCCGCAGCGATCCGCCCTCGGAGGCCCTGCTGGAAGCCGCCGAGCTGGCCGTCCACTTCTCACGGGCGAAGAATGCCTCGCGCGCCGACGTGCACGTGGCTCCCATCAAGCAGGTGTCCAAGCCGAAGGGCGCCAAGCCGGGACTGGTGTGGGTGCGGGGCGGCCGCAGCCTGTCGCTGCGCCGCGAGCCGGAGCGGCTGGCGCGCATCCTGGCCGCGCGCATCGAGGACTCGGACCCGGCTGATGCCTGATCGGCTGAAGGGATCGTGAACGGCCGGCGGGGTTTCGCCACCCCGCCCGCCGGCCTCCGGTACCCTGAACGGGCGTGTCATGGGGGAGGGCAGGTTGGGGCTCGAGTTCCTGCTGCTGATCGTGGGCGTCACGCTGCTCGTGGGCGGGGCCGAGGCCCTCGTGCGCGGCGGCTCGGGGCTGGCCCGCGACCTCGGCGTGTCGCCCCTGGTGGTGGGGCTCACGGTCGTGGCCTTCGGCACCAGCGCGCCGGAGCTCGCCGTCAACGTGGACGCCTCCCTGCGCGGCCAGGGCGAGCTCTCCTTCGGCAACATCATCGGCTCCAACATCGCGAACATGGGGCTCGTGATCGGCTGCTTCGCGTTGCTGCGTCCGATCCCGGTCGAGGGGACCATCATCCGCCGCGAGATGCCGATGATGATCGCCGCCACCCTGCTGATCACGGTCATGGGGGTCGGCTGGTTGGGCAACGGCAGCCGCAGCCTGGACAAGACCGACGGCGTGATCCTGCTGATCTTCTTCGGGGTCTTCCTCTACTACACGGTGGCGGACGTCTTCCGGCAGCGCGCCACGGACCCGTTCGTGGTGCAGACCGGCATGGCGGCTCCCGTCCGCTTCTGGGGCTCGCTGCCCCTCAACGTCGGGCTGACCGTGGGGGGGCTCGTGGCGCTGGTGGCGGGAGCCGAGCTGACGGTGCACGCCGCCGTCGAGCTGGCGGCGGCCTTCGGCGTGCCCCAGGTGGTGATCGGTCTCTCGCTGGTCGCGCTCGGCACGAGCCTCCCGGAGCTCGTGACGGGCGTGGTGGCGGCGCTGCGTTCCCAGAGCGACCTCGCCGTCGGCAACATCGTGGGCAGCAACATCTTCAACCTGCTCTTCATCGCCGGCGTGAGCGCCAGCATCAGCCCCATCCCGATACCGCGGGGGGGCGGCTACGACCTGGCCGTCCTGTGCCTGCTGTCGTTCCTGATGCTCTTCATCTGCCTGACCCATCGCCAGCAGATCATCCGCCGTGAGGCGGTGCTGCTGCTCGTGATCTACTTCCTGTACATCGGCTCGCGAATCCTGATCTAGGAGGTGCCATGCGCCACGAATTGCCCGCCGTCCTGCTCTTCCTGCTGGCCACGAGCGCGTGTCAGCGGCCGCCGCCGGTGGTCAACGTACAGGCGCCGCCCTGCGAGTGCGCCTGTTCCTTCCGCGCGGTGGCGCCCAGCGTGGGCAAGGGCTGCTGGGTCAAGGACGACGTGCTCGTGTGCCCGCTGGTGAAGCGCACCCTCGAGATCGAGCCCGCCTACCCGGAGGACGACCCGCGCTGCGAGCGTCAGCCGGACGGAACCCTGCGCTGCGAGGTGGAGAACTAGCCGGCCCGGATCCCCAGCGGCGGCCCGGCGTCCGGGGTCAAGCTGCCGGCGCGAGTGGCCGATGCCTTCCGTGATCCAATGATCCTGAGGGAGGGCAGCCATGCCGCGCATTCTCGCCATCGTCAGCATCCTGGGCCTCGCCGCGGGCGTGGCCCTGGCTCAGCCGGCCAAGCGCGACCAGTTCGAGCGGATTCCCGGCCCGGTCGTGAAGATCGAGGAGATCCGGTCGGCCGCGAACTACTACGAGCGCGTCACGATCCAGGGCGAGGTCGTGCGCAGCCTCGGCAAGAATCTCTTCGAGCTGGAAGACGCCTCCGGCAAGATGCTGGTCTACATCCCCTGGCACCTGCTGGACAAGAACGGCACGCCCGAGGACCATGACGTCATCCGCGTGGTCGGGAACTACATGAACAAGCCCCTGTACCAGGACGTGAAGGGGATCTCCGTGCGCGACATGCGCATCGTGGAGCGGTTCCAGGAGTAGGCGGCCCTAGGCGCCGTCGCCTTCGTCCCCGCGCAGCCGCAGCACCACCAGGCAGCGGTGGCTGGATCCCGTGCAGGCGCTCGTCTCGGGATCGACGCGAGCGCCGCGATAGGGCGCCGGGAGGTAGATCTCGTAGGCCGCGACCACCTCGTAGTGCGCTCGCAGATCGTCGCGGGTCGCCGTGAGCGACTCCTGGATCACCAGCAGCGGCGGCGGATCGCTCGGAAATGCGGCGTCATCCAGAGTGCGGTAGCCGAGCGCGTTGTCGATGAAGAGCCCCCAGGCGTACATCTGCCCGATCTCCGGCTCGCCCGCCAGGAGCTCGCCCAGCTCCCGCGAGCCATCGCGCACGCTGTAGCGCGGATCGAGGAACCCCGGCGCCAGGTGGCCGAGCCAGACTCCGGCCCACGCCAGCGCCGCGGCTGCCAGCGGCCAGCGCGCGCCCGCGCCGCGCGTGCCGGCCAGCGACGCGCACACCACGGCGCTGGTGGCGACCGCTACCGCCAGGACGGCGCCCCAGCGCAGGAGCGACGCACCCCAGGGCGGGGTCGGCCAGAACGGGAAGCCCGCGTCGCGAAGCGCCCACAGGCCGAACCAGAGCAGCGTCGCGACGACCGGGAAGACCAGGCAGGCCAGGATCGTTTCCCGGCGGGCGGGAAGCCGCGTGGCTGCGCCGACGAGAGCCAGCGCGCTGAGCCCGAGGCACGCGAGGCGCAGCGTCACCCGCTCGGCGTCGAAGCCCACCAGTCCCGCGGCGGCCGCGACGAGGGGGGCCAACAGCACGGCGCTCGGGGCGACCAGGGCCGCGCTTCGCAGGAGCCGCTCGGCACCGCTGGAGCCTCTCCACGCCGCTTCCATGCCGGAGAGGCCGACCTGCTCGAGGCGATCCACCGCGTAGGCGGTCGCCAACGCAATCGGTGTGAGGACGTGCACCCAGTAGCGCGTGGGCGCGTAGCTCTGGATGCCGAGCACCACCAGGTAGCCCACGCTCCACAGCACGGCGCTTCGCAGCCGGCGCGCGGGTCCGCCGTGCGCCTCGCCGGCGAAGAGGCCCGCGAGCAGGGCCGCCCAGAGTCCCAGGGCGCCCGCGTTCAGCGCGGGCGCCGCGACGTTGCCAAAGACGAGGGAGGCGAGCTGGTAGCCGCTCCGCACGCCGGAGAGGGACTGGACGGTGGCCAGCAGCGCGTCCAGTCGCTGGATGTGGGGAAGCCACAGGGGGGCGGTCAGCGCCGCGCCCACCAGCACCGGTACGAGCCCCCCTGCCCAGAAGGCCAGCACGTCTCCGGCCCGCTGCTGCCAGGAGGCGCCGCGTTCGCGCTGGGCGGCGGCCACCAGCGTCAGCACGGGCACGAGCGGCAGGCTCGTCAGCTTCACGCAGCCGACGGTGAACGCCATCAGCGCGCCCGCCGCTGCGAGTCGCCGGCGCGTCGGTGGCCCGCCCACGAGCACCAGGAAGGTCGTCAGGCTGGCCAGCATGAGCGGCGCCTCGGGCACGGCGAGGCGGCTCAGGACCACGTAGTCCGCGTGCAGTGCGACCAGTGCGAGCGCCGCCAGCGCGGCGGTGGCCGACACGTGCCGCCGCAGGTGGACAAAGAGCAGGACCACCAGGGCGCTCCCGCACAGGGCGGGCACGAAGCGGGCGCTGGTCCGGCCGACGCCGGCCAGCCAGAAGGCGACGGAGGCCTGGATCTCGAAGGCGACGGAGACGAAGCGGTTCCATTCGGGCCCCGCCGTCGGCAGGGAGAGCGCCCGGTTGCGCGCCGCCTCGACCCAGCGGCCCTCGTCCTGGATGTGGCCGGCCCAGCCGTAGTAGTGCGGGTCGGCCTCCAGGTGGAGGAAGCGCAGCGCGCACGCCGCCAGCGTCAGTGCCAGCGCGAGCCACCACAGCCCCTCGCTGTTTCGACTGTGCGGCGCGGACGGGATCATCGCCTCCTTCGCCTCGGGGCGCCTCGCTGCGCCCTTCGGTGCAGCGAGCCCCGTAGTGTAATGGCGGGTTCCGCCGGGATCTCCGGCTCCCGGCGTGCGATCCAGGCACACGCTGCGCGGCGGGCGGGCCTCGGGTATCGTCCGGTCGCCCCCCGGGGAGGCCGAGCCGCTGACGCTCGTGTCCCCCAAGGGCCGGATCGGACTGCCGATACGTCACTTCCAGGGGTATTCCGGCGACCTACACCAACCGAGCTGAAGGGGTCCCCGTGTCCGGTCTCCGCTTCGCCATGCTGACGACCTTCTACCCGCCGTTCCACTTCGGCGGGGACGCGGTCTTCATCCGGCGGCTGACCGAGGCCCTGGCGCGGCGCGGCCACAGCGTGGACGTGATCCACGACATGGACGCCTTCGCGCTGCTGCATCCCGGGGAGCTGCCGGAGCCCGAGGCGCCCACGCCCGGCGTGCGAACCCATCCCCTGCAGAGCCGCTTGGGCAGCCTCTCCTGCCTGGCCACCCAGCAGAGCGGACGCCCCCTGGTGCACGGCCGGCGCATCCGCCGGATCCTGGACGACGGCGACTTCGACGTGATCCAGTTCCACAACGTGTCGCTGGTGGGCGGGCCCGGCGTGCTCGGCTACGGCTCGGCGCTGAAGCTCTACATGGCCCACGAGCACTGGCTCGTGTGCCCGAGTCACGTCCTCTGGCGCCACGGCCGCGAGCTCTGCACCGGCCGCGAGTGCCTGCGCTGCCAGCTCCACTACCGGCGGCCCCCCCAGCTCTGGCGGCACACCGGGCTCCTCGAGCGCGAGATCCGCCACGTGGACGCCTTCTACTCGCCCAGCGCCTTCAGCGCCGCCAAGCACCGCGAGTTCGGCTTCCCCCGCGAGCTCGAGGTGATCCCGTACTTCCTGCCCGACCCGGAGAGCGGCGCCGAGGAGACGTCGGCGCGCGCCGGCGACGCGCCCGAGGCGCCCTACTTCCTGTTCGTGGGGCGGCTGGAGAAGATCAAGGGCCTGCAGGACGTGATCCCGCACTTCGGCGCCGACGCGCTGGCCGACCTGCTGGTGGTCGGCACCGGCAACTACGAGCAGGAGCTCCGGCGCCAGGCCGAGGGCGCGCCCCGGGTGCGCTTCCTCGGGCCGCGCAGGCCCGAGGAGCTGCGGGCGCTCTACGCCGGCGCCCTGGCCCTGGTGATGCCCTCGGTCTGCTACGAGACCTTCGGGATCACGCTCCTGGAGGCCTTCCGCGACCGCACGCCCGTCTTGGCGCGGGCCCTGGGGCCCCTGCCGGAGATCGTGCGCGAGAGCGGAGGCGGTATGCTCTTCGAGACGCCGGCCGAGCTCGGCGAGGCGTTGGGGCGGCTCGCCGGCGACGAAGCGCTGCGGCGCAAGCTGGCGGACGCGGGCCACCAGGCCTTCCTGGAGCGTTGGACCGAGAGTGCGGTCCTGCGTCAGTATTTCGACCTCATCCGCCGGGTGGCCGAGCGCCGCGGCGATCGCCGGGTCCTCGAGACCCTGGAGGCCTGCGCATGATCGCGCTCGTGACCGGAGGCGCCGGCTTCATCGGCTCGAACCTGTCGGACCGCCTGGTGGCGGACGGCCACGAGGTCTGGTGCCTGGACGACCTCTCTACCGGCGCCATGCAGAACATCGACCACCTGACCGACAGCGGTAGCTTCCACTTCCGCCTGGGGAACGTGACCGACGAATCCCTGGTGGGCGAGCTCGTGGACCGCGCGGACGTGGTCTACCACCTGGCGGCGGCGGTGGGCGTGAAGCTCATCGTGGAGAACCCGACCCACACCATCGAGACGAACGTGCGCGGGTCCGAGGTGGTGCTCCAGGCCGCGGCCAAGAAGGGCAAGCTCGTGGTGATGGCCTCCACCTCGGAGGTGTACGGCAAGGGGGTCAAGATTCCCTACTCCGAGGAGGACGACCTGCTGCTCGGGCCCACCACCAAGGCGCGCTGGGGCTACGCGTGCTCCAAGGCCATCGACGAGTACCTGGCCCTGGCCTACGCGCGCGAGCGCGAGCTGCCGGTGCTGATCATACGCTTCTTCAACACGGTCGGGCCGCGGCAGACGGGCCGCTACGGGATGGTGCTGCCGACCTTCGTGCGTCAGGGGCTGGCCGGAGAGGACATCACCGTCTACGGCAGCGGCGAGCAGCGCCGCTGCTTCGGCTACGTCGGCGAGGCGGTGGAGAGCGTCGTGCGTCTGGTGGATCGCCGCGACACCTGGGGGCAGGTCTACAACGTGGGCAGCACCCACGAGATCTCCATCAACGAGCTGGCCGAGCTGGTGTGCGAGCGCACGGGCGGCCGCTCGCGGATCGTGCACGTGCCCTACGAGGAAGCCTACGCCGAGGGCTTCGAGGACCTGGGCCGGCGCGTGCCGGACGTCTCCAAGCTGGAGCGGGCGATCGGCTTCCGGCCGACCCTCTCGACCGCGGAGATCGTCGACCGGGTGATCGCGGACCTGGGCGGTGACCGACCGTGAGTGTCGTCGAGCGCGCCGCGCGCCACGCTCGCCTCTCCCTGCGCGCCGCGGGCCTGCCGGAGCTGGGAACGCCGCCCTTCCTGATCCTCTTCATCAACTCGATCTGCAACCTGAAGTGCGAGCACTGCTTCTACTGGCAGCGCCTCAACCAGCGCGACGACTTGAGCGTCGAAGAGCTGGTGGCGCTCTCCGAGGACCTGGGCCCGATCGAGAACCTCAACCTCTCCGGCGGCGAGCCCTTCATGCGACCGGAGTTCGCCGAGATCTGCCTGCAGTTCATCCGCCAGAACGGGGTGAAGCAGATCTA
The DNA here is from genome assembly GCA_947259215.1 of uncultured delta proteobacterium. Taxonomy (GTDB): domain Bacteria; phylum Myxococcota_A; class UBA9160; order UBA9160; family JAFDET01; genus CAMYLJ01. The sequence continues at coordinate 41,013 of CAMYLJ010000038.1, read as the reverse complement.
CGTGCCCACCAACGGGTACTACACCGAGAAGACCGTCGAGGCCCTCGAGAAGGTTCTTGCCGACGACCGGCTGGAGCTGTTCGCGTGCGAGCTCTCCCTGGACGGGATGGCGGCGTTCCACAACGAGTTCCGCGGCAATCCGCGCTCGTTCGAGAAGGCCATGGAGACCTACGACGCCCTGGCCGAGCTCCAGCAGCGCGACCCGCGCCTGCGCATCCACGCGATCTCCACGGTGGTGGGCCCGAACCTGGACGAGATCCGCGAGCTGACCACGTACCTCCACCAACGCTGCCCGAAGATGGACCACCACAACCTGGCCATCATCCGCGGCGACCGCAAGAACGAGTCGCTCCAGGGGCCCGAGCTGGACGGCTATCTCGAGCTGGACCGCTACGCGAAGCGGCTGTGGGCGGAGCGCGAGGAGGGCCGCTTCGGCGCCATCGTCGATCCCATGCTGACCTGGGCCAAGGTGCGCACCGCCCGCGAGCGGAAGCAGGTGGTGCCGTGCAAGGCCGGCGTGCTGACCGGCGTCATCAACGCCAACGGCGACGTGCAGCTGTGCGAGACGACCGCGTCCCACCCGCCCGTGGGCAACCTGCGGGACAAGAGCTTCCGCGAGATCTGGAACTCTCCCGAGGCCTGGGCCCAGCGCGAGCGCATTCGCCGCAAACAGTGCCACTGCACCAACGAAGTCTTCCTGTGGCCGAGCCTGACGTTCCAGCCGACCCAGCTCGCACGCGCCATGGTTGGAGCGCGCGTGTGGGAGAAGCCGGAGCCGCTGGCTCCGGACGAGGCCCCGCCGGCGGTCTCCGGGACTCCTCCGGTCCCGGAGCGTTAGGCGCGGGCGCCATGCCCCGGCGCGCGCGTCGCCTCGCCGCGGACTTCCTCGCCCTGGCGACGGGCGAGCTCTTCGCCAAGATCGCAGGCTTCCTCGCCTTCGCCTACCTGGCGCGGGTGCTCGGGCCCGACGACTACGGCGCCGTGGAGTTCGCCGTGGCCCTGGCGATGCTCTTCGGCCTGGTCGTGGACTTCGGCTTCGGCCCGATCGGATCGCGGGAGGTGACCGGCGATCCGGCGCGCGCGCGCGCGCTGGCCGCCTCGATTCCCGCGGCGCGCGCCGTGCTGGCGCTGGCGGCCTACGCGCTGCTCGCCGCCTGCGTCGCGCTCCTGGACCAGCCCCCGGCGGCCAAGCGCCTGGCGTGGATCTTCGGCCTCTCGCTCCTGGCCCTGCCGTGGACGCTCAACTGGCTCTTTCAGGGACTCGACCGCATGGGCTGGGTCGCGGGGGCCCAGGCGCTGCGCATGGGTCTGTTCGCCGGGGCGGTGCTGCTGCTGGTGCGCGGCCCCGCGGACCTCTGGAAGGTGGGCGCCGCCGAGATCGTCGCCGCGGCCGCGATGGCGGCCTACTTCGTGGCCGCCGCTCGCTGGCGCGCGGTGGCACCCGGCCTCGACTTCGGGCGCCGCGAGATCGCGCCGCTGGTGCGCGAGGCCTGGCCCGTGGCCGTCAGCCAGGTCTTCTGGGCCCTGAACCACTACCTGCCCACGCTCGTGCTGGCGGCCCTGGTCGGCGGCTCCCAGCTGGCCTTCTACGGCAGCGGGCACCGGGTGGTGGTCAGCCTCGGCACCTTCACCTGGCTCTACTTCTTCAATCTCTACCCCTCGATCGTGCGCACGACGCGCAGTGGCGGGTTTCCGGAGCTGGCGCGCCACTCCTTCCGGGCCACCAGCTGGGCGGGGATCGGACTGGCCCTGGCGGTGACCCTCGCCGCCGAGCCCATCGCGCGCCTCGCCTACGGCGACTCCTTCGCGCCGGCGGGCGCGTCGCTGGCGATCCTGGCCTGGGTGCTGCCGGTGGGCCTCCTCTCCGGCCACGCGCGCTTCGCCCTGATCGGCGCGGGCCACCAGAAGCGCGAGCTCTGGGCCCAGGCGGGCGGGGTGGTGGTGACGCTCGGTCTGGCCTTCGGGCTCGTCCCGGTGCTCGGGGCGCCCGGTGCGGCCTGGGCCATGCTGGGCTCGGCCATCGCGGTCTGGCTGCTGGCGCACGCGGCGGCGCGCCTCGACCTCCCGGGTCTGCCCTTCGCCGGACCGGCCCTGCGGCCGGCGGCCGCCGCCGGGGCCGCGGTCGCCCTGGCGGCGTGGCTCCCGGCCGATTCCGAGCTGGCGCGCGTCGCTGCGGCCCTGGGGCTCTACGCCGCCGCGGCGCCCATCCTCGAGCCGCGCCTGCTGCGCGACCTGCGCGCGCTGCTGCAGGCGCGGACGCCGGCTGCCGATACCGCCACGGAGACGGGACGTTGATCCGGGGGCGGATCGCGTGCCCCAGGGGTTGCCCTTGGCGCCAATGGCAGGGAGAGTGAGCGCATGAGCGCCAAGGACTTCGCGGCCCGGCCCGCCGGATTGAGCCTCGTCATGCCCGCCTACGACGAGGAGGAAGGGATCGAGGAGGCCGTCGCCTCCATGCAGGGCGTGCTGGCCGGCCTGGATGCGGAGACCGAGATCCTGGTGGTGGACGACGGCTCCGCGGACCGCACCGCCGAGCTGGCCGAAAAGGCCGGGGCGCGCGTCATCTCGCTGCCCGAGAACTGCGGCTACGGCGCCGCCATCAAGGCCGGGGTCGAGGTGGCGCGCCACGACAAGATCGCGATCACGGACGCGGACGGGACCTACCCGGCCGACGCCCTGCCCGCGCTGCTGGCACGCGCCGACCGCTACGACATGGTGGTGGGCTCCCGGCAGGGAGCCAACGTGGCGATCCCGTGGGCGCGCCGTCCCGCCAAGTGGTTCCTGAACCGCCTGGCCAGCTACCTGGCCGGACGCCGCATCCCGGACCTGAACTCCGGCCTGCGCGTGATGGACCGCGGTCTGCTGGAACGCTACGCGCACGTCCTGCCCCAGGGCTTCTCCCTCACCACCACGATCACCCTGGCGGCGCTCTGCAACGGCCACCTCGTGTACTACCACCCGATCGACTACTACGAGCGCTCCGGCCGCTCGAAGATCCGGCCGCGGCACGCGCTGGACTTCCTGCTGCTGGTGCTGCGCACGGTGGTCTACTTCAACCCGCTCAAGGTCTTCATCCCGCTCGGCGCCGTCTTCATCGCCATCGGCATCGGGAAGTTCGCCTACGACGTGGTGAAGGGGGACTTCTCCGAGACCGCGCTGATCGGATTCCTCGGGGGGGCGCTGCTGTGGTCGGTCGGGCTGCTGGCCGACCAGATCGCGCGCATAGGCCTGCGGGGCGGGGTGCGTTGAGCCCCACGGCGTCGCGGTTCGCGCTGGTGGCCGTGCTCGGCCTGAGCGTGGCCGCCGCGGCTCCGGACACGTCGCGCGAGCTCACGGTGCGGGAAGAGCCCCTGCACTTCCGCGCGTCGCACCTGGGGGCGGAGATCGTCGTCCTGCCCGGGGTCTTCCTGCCCGCTGAGGCGGAGAACGAAGTGCTGCCCGTGATGTCTGCACATCGTGACTGGTTCCGGGGCAAGCGCGTGCTGGAGATCGGCACCGGCTCGGGAATCATCGCCCTCTACGCGGCTCGGCTGGGCGCGACGCGCGTGGTGGCCACCGACATCTCCGAGACGGCCGTCGAGACTGCGCGGACCAACGCCAGCGCGCTCGGCTTCGACTCCGTCGTCGACGTGCGCCTGGTCCCGCCCAGCGACATGTCCGCGTACTCGGTGATCGCCGACGACGAGCGCTTCGACGTGGTCCTCTCCAGCCCGCCCTACTCCCTGGACCTGGATGCGACCCGCAACACCGCCGTGACCGACACCGGAGACCTGGGCTTCTCCATCGTCCGGGAGCTCGATCGGCATCTGGAGCCGGGCGGCATGGCGCTGCTCTTCTACAACGAGCTCTTCTATCACCACCTGATGGTGAAGTTCGCGCGCCATCAGGGGTTCGAGGTGCGCCACTCCTCTCCCCGAATCCTCACCACCTGGGCCGCGGACGCGCTCTTCAACTCCTACGCCGAGCGGCTGCTGGAGCGCGAGCGCGCAAGGGGGACGGAGGTGCGCTTCGACTGGCAGTTGGAGCATCCCTACGCGCGTCTCGGTCGGCGCCCGTCCCTCCACGGAATCCGGGTGGGCTTCACGCAGTGGCTCGTGCGCGGGGGGCGAGGCCCGGACGACCCGCTCCAGCCTGGCTGGATGCTGTTTCGCAGGCCCGGGTCAGGCTCCTAGCGCCGGACGAACTGGTCGGCCTCGATCCAGTAGACGACGAAGGCCACGCCGAGAGCCGCCGGCGCGGTGACCGCCGCGAAGAGCACGCCGGTGACGGAGGCGCGGCGCAGGCCGAGCCAGCCCAGGTAGCCGTCCAGCACCGGCCCGGCCAGGAAGGCGAAGTTGGCCGCCAGCAGCGCCAGCAGCAGCAGGCGTCCCGCGTTGGGAAGTCCGCGTCCGATGACCGGACCCAGGACCAGCACGACGACCAGGAGCACGGCGTTGTAGGGGAGCCGCAGCTTCTCACAGCGCCGCAGCAGTTCCGGGACCGTCTCGTGGCGGCCTTGCATGCCGGCGCAGCCTGTCACAGGCGCGTCCGCCCCTGTTCCCGGCGGCAACCGCAGGTCGCAAGTCTGGATCGCGCTGCGGGTTCGTCGCGGCCTGTGTCGGACGCGGCTCGAGCCCCCGGGCGTCTTCGATGCCGCCGAGTTGCGCGCGTGCTGCTCGCGGTATCGCGAACGCGAACGGCGCGGCTGCGAGCCGCCTCAGGCTTCGCCGGCCGCCAGCCGGCGGCCCGTCTCCGCGTCGAAGAAGTGCAGGCGCTCCGGGACGAGCGCAAGCCCCACCGACTCCCCCACGGCGAGCTTCGTCTCGGCCGGCGTCGAGACCCGATGCAGCGCACCGGTGTCGCTGCGGACGTGGGCGACCAGGGTGCTGCCGAGCGCCTCCAGGACGTCCACCGCGCCGCGAAGCCCGCCCGGCTCGGGAGCCGTCAGGGCGACGTCCGCGGGACGGAAGCCCACCCTCAGGCGTCGTCCCTGTCCGGGCCGCAGTCCGCCCGGCAGCGCGATCCGGAGCGCTTCCCGCTCGCCGTCCGGGACCACGGCGTCGCCGTCGACGCGCCCCTCCAGCCAGTTGATGGGCGGCACGCCGATGAAGTCCGCCACGAAGACGGAGGCCGGCTCGCGGTAGACCTGGAGGGGCGGCGCCACCTGCTCGAGCCGCCCTGCGTGCAGGACCGCGATGCGATCGCCGAGCGTCATGGCCTCTTCCTGGTCGTGGGTGACGTAGATCATCGTGACGCCCAGCTCCCGGTGCAGGCGGGTCAGCTCGGCGCGTGTCTCGAGCCGCAGGCGCGCGTCCAGGTTGGAGAGCGGCTCGTCCAGCAGCACCGCGTGGGGGCCCTCTGCGTTCGGCCCGTCTCCGCAGCGCGCCAGCGCGCGACCCAGGGCCACCCGTTGGCGCTGGCCACCGGAGAGGGCGGCCGGGCGCCGGTCGAGGAGCGGCTCCAGGCCGAGGCGGCGGGCGACGGCCGCCACCCGGCGCTCGATCTCGGCCTGCGCGACGCCGCGCATGCGCAGGCCGAAGCCGAGGTTCTCGCGCACGCGCTTGTGGGGGTAGAGCGCGTAGCTCTGGAAGACCATGGCCACGTCGCGCTCGCGCGGCTCCTGCTGGGTGACGTCGCGCTCGCCGATCCGGACCCGACCGCGGGTGGGCGCCTCCAGCCCGGCGACGATGCGCAGCAAGGTCGACTTGCCGCAGCCGGACGGTCCGACGAGTACCAGCAGCTCTCCGTCGGCGATCTCCAGGTCGACGCCCTGGAGCACGCACGGGTCGCCCGCGAAGGTCTTGTCGATCGCTTCCAGTCGGACCGCCGTCATGGATCAGCCCTTCACGGCTCCGCTCGTGAGACCCTGCACGATCCGGCGCTGGAAGGCCAGCACCAGCGCCAGCACGGGCGCGGTCGCGACGATGGCCGCGGCCAGCACCTGTCCCCACGGCACCTGGTACTGGCCGCGGAAGAGGGCGATCGCCACCGGCACCGTGTGTCGCTCCGGTCCGAGGGTGAACGAGAGGGCGAACAGGAATTCGTTCCAGCAGTAGACGAAGGTCAGGATCGCGGTGGTCGCCACCGCGGGCGCCGCCAGGGGCAGGACGATCTCCGCGAAGGTGCGGAGCCGGCCCGCCCCGTCGACCCGCGCGGCCTCCTCGAGATCTCGGGGAAGCTGGCGGAAGAACCCGACCAGCAGCCAGATGGTGAGCGGCATGGCGAACGTGACGTACGGCAGCACCAGCCCCGGGTAGCTGTTGATGAGCCCCAGCCGGCGCAGCAGGAGGTACAGCGGCGATACGATCGAGATCTGCGGGAACATGGAGACGGCCAGGATGCCGGCCAGGAGCAGCGTCTTGCCGCGAAAGCGCAGCCGCGCGAGCGCGTAGGCGCAGAGCGAGCCCAGGGTGATGCAGAGCAGGGTGGTCGATCCCGCCACCACCAGGGAGTTCCGGATCGGCACCAGGAAGTCGCGCTCGTCGAACAGGGCGCGGTAGTGGTCCGCGACCGGCGCTCCCGGAAGCAGCGGTACCCCGCGATCGAAGAGCTGCGCCTCGGGCGTGAGCGAGGCCACGAGCGCCCAGTAGAAGGGAAGCACGATGGCGGCGAGCGCCACGGCGAGAAAGGCGCCGCGTCCGATCGCGCCCCGCATCAGCGCTCCACCTCGATCAGCGAGGCGCCGGCCAGCCGGATGTAAGCCCAGGCCAGGGCGAAGCTCACGCCGAAGATGATGAGCGAGAGCGCCGACCCGTAGCCGAAGCGCAGGTCCTGCAGCAGGCTCTGGAAGGCGTAGACGGCGACCGGCTCGGTGGCGGTGCCCGGCCCTCCGGCGGTGAGCACGTAGACCAGGTCGAAGACGCGCAGCGCGTCGAGGGCGCGGAAGATCACGGCCACCACCAGGGCCGGGCGCAGCAGCGGGAGCGTGACGTGCCGGAACCGCGCCAGCGCGCCCGCCCCGTCCACGCGGGCGGCCTCGTAGAGCTCGGCGTCGATGCCCTGGAGTCCCGCCAGCAGCAGGAGCGCGACGAAGGGCGTCGTCTTCCACACGTCGGCCAGGATGATCGGCACCCAGGCGAGCCGCGCGTCGGCGAACCACACGGGAGCCTCGCCGACGAGACCGCTGCCCACGAGCATCTGGTTCGCTGCGCCCGTCGGGCCCTCGAACAGGAAGCGCCACACGAGCGCGGCCACGACCGTCGGGATCGCCCAGGGAAGCAGGGCCGCGGTGCGCGCGAGGCCCCGGCCGCGGAACGCGCCATGCAGACCCAGCGCCAGCAGCAGCCCGAGCACGATCTCCAGGCTCACGCTGGCTGCCGCGAAGAAGGCGGTGTGGGCCAGGGCCTGCCAGAAGCGCGGCTGCGCCAGCGCCTCGGTGTAGTTGGCGAGGGCGACGAAGGGGCGGCCCAGCCAGGGCATCCGCAGGTCGTGCAGGTGCAGGGACTCCAGCAGGGTCCAGCCCAGGGGAAAGACCGCGACGGCGAGGATGGCCGCCAGCGCGGGCGCGCACAGGAGCCAGGCGAGGCGCGCCTCCCGGCGCTCGCTCTCCGGTCGGGTCATCACGGCGCCATCCCGTCCCGCGTCTCCGCCGCCAGGCCGCTGCGTTTCAACAGTTTGCGGATCTCCCGGGCCGCTCCCGCCAGCGCGTCCTCCGGAGACTCCTGCCCGCTGAGTGCGCGGTGCAGCCAGATCTGGAGCACGCCCGACAGCTCGGTGTACACGGGCGTCGCGGGGCGCGCCACGGCGTGCTCGATCACCTGCCGGGCCTCGGCCGGCGGGATGGCGAGCGCTCCGGCGAGCGAGTCGCCGGCGTAGAGAGAACGGCGCGGCGGATACTGGCCGAGGCGCTCGGCGCGCTCGCGCATCTGATCGGGATGGGTGAGAAAGGCGATCACCTGCCAGGCGGCGTCGGGCTCGTCGCTGCGCGCGTTGATGGCGAGCTGCGAGCCCCCGAGCGCGGCGCTCGGCCGGCCCCCCGGCGCCGCGGGCAGGGCCGTCACCCGGAAGCGTCCCGCCACCGCCGACTCCCCGGGCTGCTGCATCAGCGGGTAGGCGTAGGGCCAGTTGCGCATGAAGAGGGCGTGGCCGTTCTGGAACGCGAAGCGCGTCTGCTCCTCCTGCCAGGAGAGCGCGTCGCGCGGCACCACGCCCGCGTCGAGGGCGTTCCGTAGCACCTCGAGGGCGCGTACGGCCTGCGGCGAGTCCACCACCACGCGGCCCGCGTCGTCGAGGATCGCCGCGCCGAAGGCGCCCAGCAGCTCGACGAAGACCGTCACCAGGCCTTCGTAGCGGGCGCCTTGCCAGACCCAGCCGTGGCGCACGCGGCGCTCGCGCGACGCGGCGTCGAGGAGCTCGTCCAGGCTCCGCGGCGCGCGACCGAGCAGGTCGCTCCGCCAGTAGAGGAGCCCCACGTCCACGAACCACGGCACCGCGTGGAGCTCGCCGCGCCAGCTATTGGTCGCGACGGTAGCGGGGAAGAAGTCCGACGTGTCGGGCTCGAACCGCTTCAGCGGGAGCGTCCAGCCCGCCGCCGCGAATTCCGGCGTCCAGATGACGTCGAGCTGGAGGATGTCGGGGTCGTCGGCCCAGGCGTTCAGCCATTGCACATAGAGCCGGTGGCGCTGGTCGGCCGCGTCGGGCGTGCGCTGCTGCACGACCCGGATCTCGGGCTGGAGCGCCATGAAGCGCTCGAGCTGGCTCTGGAGCAGCTCCGCCTCGGCGCCGAGCGCGCTCCCCGGGAAGCTGACCACGATGCCCTCGGGCGCTCCGCTCCCGCAGGCCAGGGCCGCTCCCAGGAAGACGAGGGCGCGCGGGAGCCTCATGCCGGGGATGATGCGTGGGCTGCCGCGCGGACTCAAGACCGAGCCGGCGGCGTCCGGGGAGGCCCGCTAGCGGCGGCGCGACGCCCAGGCCAGGCCAGTCAGTCCGAGCCCGAGGAGCCAGGCCAGCGAGGGCTCGGGGATGGCGACCCAGGCGAAGTCGTCGATCAGCGCGCGATCGTCCGCCCCGGGCGACGTGATGGTCACGTAGGAGATCGGCGTCGCCTCGCTGGCGCCGGCGTAGCCGCGCCGGTTGAAGCCGGTCAAGCCCGGGCTCTGGCTCAGGATCGTGTAGCTCCCGAGCAGGTTGTCCGAAGCGTCGTACGTCTCCATCACCCAGTCCGTGTCGAGTGCGTTCAGCACGAAGCCGAAGGCCGACACCGAAGTGATGAAGTCGATACGGAAGTGGTCGTTCGGCTGACCCCCGGACGACAGCGTGTCGAGGCAGTTCCCGGTGGTGCCGAAGCTCGCGCACCAGACGTCGTCGATGTGCAGGTCGTTGGCGTCGGCGGTGAACGTGAAGGCGCCACCGAAGGTGCGCGTCCCGAAGTAGATGTCGCCGGGCTCGCTGTCGAAGTCGAACGTGGTGGCTCCGGACAGGGCGGGATCGGCCGCGCTGGAGATGAACGTGGCGAGCGCGGGGCGGGCCCCCAGGCCCAGCCCGAGAATCGCGGCGACGAGCACCGCTACTCGCTTGACGCCGATCGCGCCCATTCGTCCTCCGTGGGGATCTCCTCCTCTTTACATCGACGGTTCCACGGATGGGCCTGAGTCGACCGGCGCGAAGTTGCACGCTCGCTTCCGCTGCGTTGCTCGCGCGCCGCACAGTGGCGGCTATTTCTTGCGCAGTTGCCGGTGGATGATGTACGTCGGTGGCGTGGCGGAGCTGCCTTTCAGCCTCGATCTGATCCGACAGCTGGCGGAGGACCGCGGAGACCTGTCCTGCTCACGCGGGTCTTCCTGTTCTTCACCTTTCTCGGCGACGTCGAGGGCTACGTTCTGCTCATCTCGGTCATCTACGCCAGCTACGACAAGGGACTGGCCTTCCGACTGGCGGCCCTCACCCTGGTGACGATGTCGATCAACCACCTGCTGAAGACGCTCATCATGAACCCCCGGCCCTTCATCCGTGAGGGCACCTGGGCCGAGAAATGGGCCGTCTCCCCGGCGAAGGCCGCAGAGCTGGCCACGGAGTACTCGACGCCCTCCGGCCATGCCATGAGCGGAGCCAGCTTCTACGGCTACCTCTATGCGAGCGTGAAGCGCAGATCCGTCCGGATCGCCTGCGTCGTGCTGCTGCTGCTCACGGGACTGTCCCGTCCGTATCTGGGAGTCCACTACCTGGAGGACGTCCTCGGCGGCTGGGTGCTGGGGATCGCGATCGCTCTGGTCGCGGTCAAGTACGCCCGGGGCATCCGCAGTCGATGGGACCGCTTCTCGTACAAGGGGCAGGTCGGCATCGTCGTGGCAGCGAGCGCGATTCTCTGGTTCGCCACACTCGCACTGAGCGCCTGGGACATGGCCAGCCTGCCGCTCGGTTTCCTGAGCTACACGGGATTCCTGGCGGGGATCGTCATCGCCTATCCACTGGAGGCGAAGAAGGTCGGGTTCGACCCGCGGAGCTCGACGCTACTGCGCAAGGTCCTGAGGTGCGTACTCGTCGTCGGCCTGGTCATGGGGACGTTGATCCTTCTCGATGAGGCTTTCGGGGCGGTGAGTGCCGACTCTTCCGTCCTGGGGCATCTGTTGCGGTACATCCGCTACGCCGTGGCGGCCACCGCGGGCATCTTCCTCGGCCCTCTGCTCTTCGTGAGGCTGGGATTGGCCGAGCGCCATCGGAAGTAGCCGGCATCGGTCCGAGCAGGAACGTTCGCCCGAGAGTTCTTACGGCTCGGTCGCTTCGCGCAGGTCCTTCCCCCGCACCGGCCCGAGGTCGCCGATCATGCACGTCGGCCGACCGCGCAAGAAGTGACGCGAGGTTGTTCCTGATGTGCTGCGAGGGAGTGCAGGAGGCGGCAAGGGGGTGCAACCACGACCGCCCGACGGCCCCTATGCGGCCCCTCTCGGCGTCAGGCCAGCCAGTTCTCTCGACGCAGCCGAAGGCGTTCGAAGGCCCGATCGGCGCTGACGAGCGTGAGACCGTAGGCAAGTGCGTGTACCGCGATCGCGAGATCGAAGTCGCTCAGCCGCCGGCCCGCCTTCTCGAGCCGGGCCTTTCGCTCTCCGAAGCGCCGACTCACCTCGTCGCTCCAGGGCAGGCGGATCAGCTCCGGCCCGATCGCCGACCACTGCGCCTCGAGCGCCCTGCGGCGCCTGGACGCCGGCAGATAGCAGAGGCCGAACTCGATCTCGGCCGCCGTCACCTGGGAGATCGCGACGTTCTCGCGCGGCGTCCCGGCCACGCGCGCCGCCACTTGCGGTTCGCCGCGCATCAAGGCGGAGACCGTATTGGTGTCGAGCAGGTATCTCAAAGGTCGGGAGGTTCGCTCCGGGAGCTGCGGTCCCGGATGGCTTCCACCATCTCAGCGACCGCTTCGTCCAACTCGGGGCGTGGGGCCCCGATCGCCTTCAGGAAGCCCGGCGACCACGAGGAGCGATCGTCGAGCGCCTGTTCGACCGCTTCGATGATGAGCTGGCTACGCGTGACGCCGAGCGCAGCGGCACGTTCGTCCAGGGCCTCGATGAGATCGTCCGGGAGGCGGATGCTGGTGGTGCTCCGGGCCATGAGAGGGAGTGTACTACGTTCGTATTGCGTTGGCGATCCCCACCCGGGGCCTCCGAGCAGAACCGTCTTGGCGTGGCCCTGCGGCGAACCCTGGGCGGGGGTCTGCGGGTGGCGGGGGGCTACCCGTGGATCCACGGGAACCCGCGCCAGGGCCCCGACACCGACGGCCACGTCTTCGTGTTGAGCTTCAGCTGGCTCGGAGGCGGCTCAGTCCGACCCCGAGCGCGAACGCCAGCAGCGTGGCGGTGGCGGGCTCGGGGATCGGGACGGGCGGGCCGGCTGCGAAGAGGGCGGCGGGATCCTCGACCGAATCGAAGACGACGATGTCGTCGATGTCGCCCTGCCAGAAGTTGCTGCTGTTGCGGTTGGTCCCGAGCCGGAAGTTCTGGAGGCCGCCCGGGTTGCCGCCGATACCGCCCACGATCTGGACGCCGTTGTACCAGATGTCGCCGTCGCTGCCGCCGAACTTGCGGATGGCGATGTGGTCCCAGGTGCCGAGCGCGCTCGGCGCGCCGACCACGAAGGTGCCGGCCTGGTTCCGCCACTGGTACGTCCCGCTGAAGCTCTCGAGCTGCCACGACCACGCGGCGCCCGAGCTGGTGTTGTTGCTGAAGATGCCCTGGAAGTTGCCCTGGTCGATCTGGCCCTGGGTGCGCACCCAGAGCGAGACCGTGTACTGGGTCATCCCGCCCGGCCCCGCGACCTCCAGATAGGAGGGGCTCCCCTCGTCCCCGTCGAAGGCGGCAAAGCCCCCGGACAGGTCCGGGCCGCCACCCACGGCGCCGAGGTCGTAGGGCGGAGGCGTGCCCGAGACGTCGCTGGCGGTGCCGCCGTCGAAATCCCATGCGGCGATGGGGATCGCGCTCGCCGCCGGCGCCAGCGCCAGCCCGAGGGCCAGGGCGACGGCGGCCCAGAATCCGCGAGGCCGGTTGGGGGGAGTACCCAGCATCGTGAGCCGTCATCGGCCGACCGACCCACCCGGTTGAGGCTTTTTGCCCACGTCCTGCGGGTCTGCTCCCAGGGGAAGGGCCTCAGGGGATCAGCGGAATAAGCGGGCTTCGAGGTCCGAGAATCTTCCGTTATGACAGCTCCCGGGGGAATCTCAGCCTCGGAGGACCCGGAGGCGGCGCCTGGAGACTGGTGCCGAGCATGGGCTCGGAAGCGGAACAGGTCCACCCGGGCCACGCCTCCCGGCGCCTGCCGAACGCCATGAGGACGCCGGTGAAGCCCCGGCCTCAAGTGGATCCAGGAGCAGGGTGACCGGACGACGTCCGGGTGCTGCTGGACACGGCCACTTCATGCCGACGGTGCCCCGGGGCTTCGCCGACGCGCTCGCGGCGGCCTCGGACGGCCCCTCGACCCGACCGCGTCGGAGACTGCGGCGCGGTCGTTACGCCGCGCCAGCCTCCACCAGATCCTCCGCCCGCACCGGCCCCAGGTCCCCGATCATGCACTTCACCGACCCGCCGCCCTTCTTCAGGAACTCGGAGACGTCGGCGACGATCGGCGTGACGCCGCGCTCGCGGACCTGGGCGAGCAGGCGCTCCGACACGCCGCCGGGCATCACCAGGAAGGACTCGCCCTCGCGGGTGAACGTGAACGAGTTGGCGGCGTAGACGCCGGCGTCGGCGTCGGAGAGCTCGATCAGGGCGTCGCCCACGCTCCTGGCGAGTGGCTCCCAGCTCTCCGGTGCCAGCGCCGGGCGCCAGGCCAGGAGGTGCTCGCGTTGCGGGCCGAAGGCGCAGAGGGCCGTGTCGCCGTGGTAGTGCGCTTCCCGCACGAGCTCGAGGCGCAGCACCGGGCGCGGTGCGACGAGCTGCGCCAGCAGGTCGAGGGCCCGCGCGTCGGTGCGGAAGCCGTAGACCCGGCGCCAGGGCGGCCAGGCCAGCGCCGGCACGAAGCGTTGGCGCTCCAGGCGGCCGTGGGTGAAGAGGTAGCGCTCGCAAGCCGGGAAGAAGTCCGCCTCGCCTTCGAAGCGCAGGCTCGGGTCGATCTCCGCCACGCGGAAGCCGCTCTCGCGCAGCACGCGCTCGTAGTGGGGCTTCTCGCCGGCGCGGGTCGGAAGCAGGTTGGACAGGGTGAAGATCTTCTCCGCCAGCGGACGCTCGGCGTCGACGTCGCTCTGGAAGCCCGCGTTGGCCGGATACACGAGGCCGGGCTGGGTCGGGTCCGGCGGCACCACCAGCACGCGCACGCCGAGGTCGCGCAGGGTCTCGCGCAGACGCTGCCACTGGGCCACGGCGCGCGCGCGGTCGACCGTGCGGCGCGTGCCCCAGCGCGTGCGGGTGTGGGGGTTGGCGCCGCCCTTCACGCTGAAGTGGGTCGGGTCGCCCATCAAGACCGTGCGGATCCAGCTCACGGGCGCGGCATTCCCGGGGGCAGCGCGTCCGGGTCGAAGCCGCCGGCGTGCTCCAGATGCGATTGGGGCACGGCGCAGTAGAGGGTCGCCAGCACCCCCGCCGGCCGGTCGTTGCCGCTCCGCTTGCGGCCGCCGAAGGGCAGGCGTCCGCTGGCACCGACAGTGCCGCGGTTCCAGTTGAGGAGGCCCGTTTCGATGCGGCCGATGCAGTGCTCGTAGCGCGCGCGGTCACGGGTCATGACGGAGGCCACCAGGCCGAGGTCGCTGTCGTTCACGGCGGCGATGGCCTCGTCAAGGTCGCCCACCGGGTAGAGGCCCGCCTCCGGGCCGAAGATCTCGTCGCGGTGGTAGGCGTGGTCCTGGCGCGCATCGGGGAAGCGCACGAGGCCCGGGCCCAGGTAGGGCGGGGGCCGGTCAGGCTGCGGGAGGCTCACCCGCTCGCCGCCGGCGGCCGCTGCCAGCTCCCGGTAGCGCATCACCTTGTCGAAGGCGGCGCGCGAGACCAGCGGCCCCATGAAGACGCCGTCCTCGAGGGGCGGGCCAACCACCACGCCCGCGAGCACGCGCGTGAGCTTCTCCGCGAAGGGCTCGAGGATCGCGTGCTCCGCGAAGATGCGACTCGTGCAGCTGCAGCGTTGGCCCGTGGTGGCGCAGATGGAGAGGGCGGCCTCGGCCACGGCCAGGTCGAGGTCCGCGTCCGCCAATACCACCATCGCGTTCTTGCCGCCCATCTCGAGGGCCAGGATCTTCTCCGGCTGGTCGGCGGTGGCCTCGCGCAGGGCGCGGCCCACGGCCCACGAGCCGGTGAAGAGCACGCCGTCCACGTCCGGATGCAGCGCGAGCGCGCGCCCCGGATCCGCGCCCCCGTGCACGATCTCGAGCACGCCCTCGGGCAGGCCCGCCTCGCGCCAGAGCGCCGCCATCCACGCTCCGACGGCGGGGGTGAGATCGCTCGGCTTGAAGACGAGGGTGTTGCCCAGCGCCAGGGCGGGGACGATGTGGCCGTTCGGCAGGTGCGCGGGGAAGTTGAAGGGGCCGAGCACGGCCAATACGCCGCGCGGGTGCCACGTGGCGCGCGTGCCCGCTGCGGGCGCGATCGGTGCCACGAAGCCCATGCCGTCGCCCAGGGTCACGTCCACCTTCGGCGCCAGCAGGCGCGCCTCGCCGCGCGCGTCCCAGAGTGCCTTTCCCACCTCGCGGGCCACGAGCTGTGCGAGCTCGTCGCTGCGCTCGGCGGCCCGGTCGCGAAAGCGGCGCAGCACGGCGGCGCGCGCCTCGAAGCCCGCGTCGCGCCAGGCGGGGAAGGCGGCGCGGGCGCGCGCAACCGCCGCGTCCACGGCCGCGGTGTCCGCCACGGGGAAGCGGCCCAGCTCGTCGGCCGGGTCCGCGGGGGAGACGCTGTGCAGGGTTTCCGTCACGGTCAGGGCAACGGGGTCACGCTCACGCGGTCACCGGCCGCGACGCCCAGCGCCTCGCGCACGGCAGCCGGGACGACGGGCGCGCCGTCCGCGTCGAGGTGCAGCACCGCCGCCCGGAAGCCCAGGCGCCCCTCGGCCGAGAGCAGGGCGAGGGGTCCGCCCGGCGCGTCGGACGCCGCCGGGACACTCGGCAGCACCAGCTCTCGGCGCTCGCGCACCGAGACGATCGCGTCCCGCGCCGCGCCGTAGTACGGCCCGCCGTCGAAGGGGTCCACCCGGTTCAGCTCGTGGAAGCCTACCTTCTCGAGGATGCGGACCGCCGCCTTGGCGGTTTCGTTGGGCTCGCCGATGCTGGCGCGTACCTCCTCGGGGAAGAGCGTCGCGTAGACGGGATCGCGCGGGAAGAGGTCTGCGATGAAGCGCGTGTTGCGCGCGGAGAGGTGGTCGGCCTCGCGGTAGGAGAGACCCGTGAAGCGGGCGCCGAAGGCGTCCCACAGGCGGTTTCGCCCCTCGGCGTCGAAGCGCGAGAGCATCTCCGCCACCACCTCCCGCTCGAACCAGTCCGGATGCGCGCCCATGAACGCGAAGCGCACCACCGAGAGCGCCTTGCCGCACTTCTGCGGATGGCCGCGGTACGCGGGGTCGAGAACGATCCCGCCGATCTCGCTGGGCCCGTCGGTGCTGTGCATCAGCTGGAGACGCGAATGCACGAAGTGCTTGCCCAGCTCGGTGCTGCGGCGCTCCTCGGTCGATACCTCGAAGTAGTAGTAGGGCGCGTCGGGGGTGCCGTGCTTGGCGCGGATCATCGAGGTGCCGACGCAGCGGCCCGCGTCGGTGTCCTCGAGCACGAAGAGGTAGACGCCCTGGCGCCAGTCGTCGAGCCGATGCTCGAAGGAGCGCTGCGAGGTGGCGATGCGCGCACGCAGGAACTCCGGCTCGGCGGGCAGGTTTACGGAGTCGAGCAGCTGCGCCAGAGCGAGGAGGTCGGCGGAGTCCTCCTCGACGATGGGGCGCACGATCAGCACGCCAGGTCGTGCTCCTCGGCCACGCGCCGCAGCGCCTTCTCGAGCATGGTGAAGCCGGCCTCGAGCTCGGCGTCGGTGACGTTCACGGGGAGCAGCATGCGCAGCTTGCCGGGGCGCTGGCCGGCGCCGAAGATCAGGAGGCCCTCCTCGAAGCAGGTGCGCAGCAACGCCGAGACCACCTCGGGTCGACCGTCGAAGGGCACGAAGGCGTGCATGGCGCCGATCCCGCTGCGCGGACCCACGGCCCGGGGCAGGGTCTTCGCCAGCTGCTCGAAGCGCCGCGCGATGCGCCGCTCGAGCACGGCCACCCGGCCCTCGGGGCCGAGGTAGCCCTCGCTCTCCAGCCGCTCGATGATGCGCGCGCCCACCGCCATGCCGACCGTCGAGCCCGCGTAGGTGCCTGCCACCAGACCGGGCTTCGGGTTGTAGGGCTTCGAGAACAAGAGCGCGCTTCCCTGGAGCGCCTTGCCGCAGGTCACGAGGTCCACGTAGTCCTCGAGGCCGTAGTGGCGGAAGGCGAAGAGCTCGCCGGTGCGCGCGAAAGTCTGC
This sequence comes from uncultured delta proteobacterium, assembly GCA_947259215.1. Lineage (GTDB taxonomy): Bacteria > Myxococcota_A > UBA9160 > UBA9160 > JAFDET01 > CAMYLJ01. The sequence goes on along the minus strand of CAMYLJ010000038.1, from coordinate 24,139 downwards.
ACCTCGTCCACCCAGACGGCGAGGCCGGCCTCCCGGCAGCGCTCCATCAGCGCCACGAAGAAGGGCGGCGGCGCGGTGACGACCCCGCCTTCGCCCTGCACCAGCTCGAAGAGCATGCCGGCGTACCGGCCCGGGTGACGCGCCAGGTGCGCGTCCAGCACCGCCAGGCTGCGCTCGCTCGAGCCGGGATCCTGCGGGTCGTAGAAGGGCACGTAGTCCACGTTGCCGCGCAGGGGCAGGCCCTCGCGGTAGGCGGGGCGATCCGTGATCTCCGCCAGGGTGCTGGTGCGCCCGGCGAAGCCCTGCTCGAAGGCGAGGATGCGGTCGGCCGGGGCCTTCTTCTGCCAGATCAGCTTCAGCGCGTTCTCGTTGGCCATGGCACCGGACACCGAGAGCCAGACGTGGCGCAGGTGCGGCCCCGCGTGACGCAGGAGCGCCTTCGAGAGCTGAAGCGCCTCGGGCCCCGGCGCCAGGTGGCCCTGGAAGACCTCGTCCGCGGCAGCCGCCGCCGCCGCGGTCTCGAGCAGGTCGCGGTCGGCGTGCCCGAAGGCGTAGACGCCGATGCCACCGATGAAGTCGAGCTTCAGGCTGCCGTCGGCCAGCTGCACCCGCGCGCCGCGGCCGCCGCGGCCCATGAGGAGCGGGTAGTAGAGCGGCCGGCCGCGCATGCGGCCGAGATCGCGCAGGGCGCGCTCGTACTCCTTCGGCGAGAGCACGCGCTCGCGCGCGGCCTCGGCGACGGCGTCGACGAGCGCCGCCGCAGCCTCGCGCACCGCGGGAACCTCCGCGAGCGACCCCAGGGGATTTGCGCGTCGCCGGGCCATGGTCCAGAGCGTATCGGTCGATGCCCCCGCCTGCTTGGGCCGACCCGATCGCGCCGGGGGCGGAATCCCTGCGGGCGCGGGGCTCTGCCCCCGTCCGCTGCACGTCCATGAAACGTCCGTGAAGCGTCCCGGGGGGTGGAGATCCCGGAGCGCTATCCTGGGCTCGGTGCCCGCGCTTCGCTCCCGCAAGTTCCGCTCCCGCAGCCAGCCGGTCCGGCGCAAGCGGGTGACTCGACGCTCGGAGCCCGAGCGCCTGGACATGCCCCACCTGGGCTTGGTCCGCGCCCCCGCCAGGCCGATGACGCTCGATGCCATGCCGCGCGAGATCACGGTGGCCACCTACAACGTGCACCGCTGGACGGGCTTCTCCGGCCGCGCGACGCCGGACCCGGCGCGCGCCGGGTTCGTGATCTCCGAGCTCGGCGCCGACGTGATGGCGCTTCAGGAAGTGCTGCGGCCCTTCGACGTCGAGGATCCCCTGGTCCAGCTGGCCGACACCCTGGGGCTGCACCTGGCCTTCGCGGTGACCCGGATCCACCGCAAGGGCGAGCTCGGCAACGCGATCCTCTCGCGCTGGCCGATCGCCGGCGTCTCGATCCTGGACCTCTCCTACTCGCGCATGGAGCGCCGGGTCGCCGTGGCTGCCTCCTTCGACGGGCTGTCGGAGGTGCCGGGCGAGGGGCTGAACGTGGTCGCGACACACCTAGGGCTCGTGGACCGCACGCGCGAGCGCCAGGTGGCATCGCTCCTGCGCCACCCGCAGCTGCGCGCCGGCGCCTCCGTGCTGCTCGGGGACATGAACGCCTGGCGCAAGTGCAAGGCCACCCGCGCACTCGAGGACGGTCTCGACGAGCAGCACCACAACCAGGACTGGCCCGCCAGCTTTCCCGCGGCGCGCCCCATGCTGGCCCTCGACCGGATCTACACCCGCGGCGCCCGGATCCTGGAGGTGAGGAGCCACGACTCGCCGGCTGCCCGCCGGGCCTCGGATCACCTGCCCGTCGTGGCCCGCATCGAGCTCCCGCCCCGCCCCGCCAGCCCGGGCCGCAAGCCCCGCCGCTAGATCGCGATCGATCGCCACGCCCCAGAGCGGAAGCGCCACAGGAAGACCGTGGCCAGCGCGGCCACGTAGACCGTGCCGCCGACCCAGGCGCCGAAGAGCCCGCCTCCCAGGACCACGCCGAAGAGCCAGCCGAGAGGCAGGAACACGGTCCAGGCCAGGGTCGCCTGCACCACGAAGGGCCAGCGCGTGTCGCCGGCCCCGCGCAGGGCGCCACTCGCGATGATCCCCACGGCGTCGAGCAGCTGGAAGGCCGCGCCCACGGCCAGCAGCGGCCGCCCCAGGGACAGCACCTCGGCGTCGTTGCTGAAGATCCGCATCAGCTGCTCCGGCACGCTGAGGAAGAGCGCGCCCACCGCGAACGCGAGGGCCAGGCCCACGCGCTGCGCGGTGCGATGGCTGCGTTCGGCGGCCTCCAGGTCCTCCGCGCCGCGGTAGCGCCCCACCAGGGTGCCGGTCGCCACCGAGACGCCCACCACCTGCATGAACGAGAGGTGGAGCAGCGCCAGGAAGGCCTGGCTCGCGGCCATCTGCTCGTCGCCCATGCGCGCCACGAGGGTGCTGAAGAGCGCGAAGCTGATCATCTCCAGGAACCACTGGCCGCCGATCGGCGTGGACGTGCGCGCGAGCCGGCGCATGGCCTTGCGCTCGGGACGGATCGCCCGGGTGACGAACGGCCGCGCCACCCGCGGACGCCGGAACGCGAACAAGAGGATGCCCGCGTAGAGCCACTCGGCTGCGGCGCTGGCGCCGCCCGCACCCGCCACGCCCAGGGCCGGCATGCCCAGGTTCCCGAAGATGAGCCCGTAGTCGAGCAGGCCGTTGGCGACGTTGGCGACCAGCATCGCGTAGAGCGGAGTGCGCGTGTCGCCGATGCCGCGGAAGAAGGAGGCCAGCGCCATGGCGGCCACCGACGCGAAGGCGCCGAAGGAGCGCGGGCGCACGTACTCCGCCGCGACGCTCTGGAGATCCGCCGACGGCCCGAGCACGCCCAGCAGCAGCGGGAAGAGCAGCGCGAACGCCCCCAGCGCCAGCGCCGCCAGCGGCGCGAGCCAGGCCAGGGCCTGCCAGAACCAGGCGCCGCACTCGCCCTCGCGGCCGGCGCCGTGGGCCTGGGAGACGAAGGTCTGCACGCCTTGGGCCGTGCCCATGAAGAAGCAGAGCGCGGTCCAGTACCAGATGCCCGCGTACCCGACGGCGCCGAGCTCCGTGGCCCCGAGGCGGCCGACGAAGGCGCTGTCCACCAGGTGGAGCATCGTCATCGAGAGGTTCGAGAGGACGACGGGGTAGGCGAGGCCGACGACCTGGCGCAGACCGCCGCGTTCGGCGGCCGGGAGCGGGACGGCGGTGGTGTCAGCGGGCGTGGCCATGATTCGAGCTCCAGAACGACGAAGGCCGCGTGCGATGTCGCGCCCGCGGCCTTCGTTGGCTTCGAATCACGGGTTGCTCACGGACGAGCGCGACGAACTCTCCCCTGGATCGGGCGAACCGCACGGATGGGCATCTTTCGTACACCCTTCCGCGGGTTTCCCGCGCCGTTGTCGTTGGTCCGCAGCATCCGTACTCCTGTCCGTCGCGCGGCAGGCTATCATCTCGCCCTGGGGGTGGCAATCGCCGTCCCGCTTCGGAGGCTCGCAACCCGCGATGCTGCGCCCGCTGTTCGCCGCCGGCCTGCTACTGCTCGGCTCCGCGCTGGGGGGCTGTGCCTCCTGGGAGGGAGCGCGGCTCTACGAGCAGGGCACCGAGGCCCTGGAGGCAGGGGACACCGAGCGCGCGATCCACGACCTCGAGGCAGCGGCGGCCCGCATCCCCCAGGCCGGCGACGTCTACAACAACCTGGGGGTCGCCTACCTGGCCGCGGGCCGCGACGACGACGCCCGCCTGGCCTTCGAGCGCGCGGTGGCGCTCGACTGCTCGGACCCGACCGCCAAGCAGAACCTGGAACGCCTGCGCGCGGCGGCCACGCCGTGACGGACGGCCGCGACGACGATCGCGACGAGCGTCCCCGCAAGAGCTGGCGGGAGATCGACCGCGCGCGCGACGGGTCCGGACACCGCCCGGAAGAGCGCCGGCCGCGTGGCGCCGCGGCCGAGGCGCGCTCGCAGCGCGCGACCTCGGAGTACCTGAAGCAGATCGACGGCATGTTCTCCGTGGATCAAGGTGGCGCGGAGGGCGAGCGCCTGGCCGAAGCGGTGCGCGAGGCCCACGGCACGCCGGAGCTGGCGCCGGCGTGCGCCGCCTACCGCGACGCCGTGGGCTTCCCCGACGACCCGGCGCTGCTCGCGCTCTTCCTCGACAGCGGAGATCGGGATCTGGTGGTGGGAGCGCTGCGCGCCCTCGCTGCCCTGGGCGCCGAGCGCCTGTCCGCGGGGCTCCGCAGCCAGCTTCGCATGCTGGCGGACGATCCCGACGACGAGATCGCCGAGGCGGCCGAAGACGCCCTGGGCGGCGCGTAGCGCGACTTGAACCGGGACGGGGTGTCTCGTAGTCTCGTGCCCATGGCGCACGACGTCGAGCGCGAGTCGTTGGCGCGGTTCCTCGAAGGCCACAATCTCCGCCACACGCGGCAGCGCGACGCCATCCTCGAGGCCTTCCTCGAGGCGCGCGGACACATCACGGCCGAGGACATCTACGGGCGGGTCCGCGACAAGCATCCGCACATCGGATACACGACGGTCTACCGCACGATGAAGCTCCTCTGCGAAGCGGGCCTGGCGCACGAGCGTCGCTTCGAGGACGGGGTCACCCGCTACGAGATCCATCACGAGCACCACGACCACCTGGTCTGCGTTCGCTGCGGCAAGATCGTGGAGTTCGAGTGCCAGATGATCGAGAGCGCGCAGAACGACATCGCGGAGCGCTACGGGTTCCAGATCCTGCGCCATCGCCACGAGCTCTACGGGCATTGCCGGAACTGCCGCGGCGACTGATCGCCGGTCTTGCGGGGATCGCTGCGCTGGCCGTCCTCGGTTGTGGCGTCGAGTCCGGCGAGCCGCGCCTGGCGCTGCTCCTGGTCGTGGACCAATTGCGGGCGGATCGCCTGGATCCGGGGCTGCCGGGAGGGCTCGGTCGCCTGGCGCGCGAGGGACGCGTCTTCGCCGACGCCGCCCTGGCCCACGCGGACAGCGAGACCTGCCCCGGCCACGTCGCCGCCGTGACCGGGCGCCATCCCGGGTCCGTGGGCGTTCCCGGCAACCACTTCGTCGATCCCGCCAGCGACGAGGTCCTCTACTGCGTCGCGGATTCCGATCCCGCCGCGCAGGTGCTGGGCGGGGGGCCGGGACGCTCTCCGCGCACGATCGATGCCGCCGGGCTCGGCGACTGGCTGCGCGCCGCGCGACCGGGGACGCGGGTGTTCAGCGTGTCGGGCAAGGACCGCGCCGCCATCAGCCTGGGGGGACAGCGGCCCGACGGCGTCTACTGGCTCGACCGCCGCGGCGCGCTCGGGTTCAACACGAGCGGCTACTACCGCGACGCCCTGCCGGCCTGGGCGACCGCGTTCAACGGGTCTGGCGCGGACGGGGGCTTCGTGGGCCGCCTGCCCGCGACCTGGGAGCACGCGACGGGTGCGCCCCCGAACGGCGCGCGACCCGACGTGCACCCGCGCGAGGTCGACCGCTTCTCGGCCACCTCGCCCCACCCGATCGTGCAGGACGAGCGGGCGGTCACCCTGGACGCGCTCTACTTCTCCCCGTTCCTGGACGAGGTCACCCTGGAGTTCGCGCTCGAGCTGATCGCGAACGAGGGAGTGGGCAGCGGTCCGGCGGTGGACCTGCTGGCCCTCTCGCTCTCGGCGGGGGATCTGGTGGGACACGCCTACGGCCCCCGGAGCCAGGAGTCGCGCGACGCGCTGCTGCGTCTCGACGCCGCTCTGGGCCGCTTCCTCGACGCGCTCGAGGCCCGGCTCGGGCGCGGCAGCCTGGTGGTGGCGCTCACGTCCGACCACGGAGTCCTCGCGCTTCCCGAGTGGTTGTGGGAGAGCGGCACCAGCGACTGCCCGGTGCAGGGGGGTCGCGTCGTCCAGCAGGGCATCGCTGCGGCGCTCGAGTTCGCGCTGGATGAGGCCTTCGGCAGCGCCGGTGGGGAGGCAGGCCCGTGGCTGGCGCGCGCGGGCTATCGCTTCCGTGTGCGCCGCGCGCGGGCGGCGGTGGCCGGGGTGTCCGTCGCGCGGGTGGTCGAGGAGGCCAGCGCCATGCTCGTGGCGCAGCCGGTGGTGAAGCGTGTCTGGACGGCGGAGGAGATGGCGGCGGCCGAGGGCCCCGCGCCCTTCGCCAAGCTCTACCACAACTCCCATCACGCCGAGCGCGGGGGCGACTTCGCGGTGCAGACCCGGCGCGACTGCCTGGTCGCGCTCTACCCGGCGGGCACGAGCCACGGCACCCCCTACCCCTACGACCGGGCGGTGCCGCTCGTCTTCTGGGGGCGCGGCGTGGAGCCCGGGGTCGTGCGCGGCCGCGCCGCCAGCGTCGACCTGGCGCCCACGCTCTCGACCCTGCTGGGCGTGGATCCGCCCGCCGGCCTCGACGGCCAGGTCCTGCCGCTCACCGGCTCGTGAGGACCTAAGAAACGGGGACGGTCCTAAGAAACTCCGCTGCGGAGTTTCTTAGGACCGTCCCCGTTTCTTAGGTCCGTCCCCGTTGCTTGCGTTGTTCAGGAGCCGGTGGCCCAGGCTTCCAGGTCTTCGGGGACGTCGCGGGGGTCGTCGGACAGGCTGCCGAAGCTCTCGCCGAGGTTGGCGCGGAACATGTCGGCGAAGTGGCCCTCGATGCGCTCGCTGAAGAGACCGATGGCGCGCAGGGTCGGGATCACGAAGCCGCGGATCGGGCCGCGGCGCCCGCCGTTCTCCTCGATGGCCTGGCGGATCGTGTCGCGCTCCTGGGCCAGCTCGGCCAGGGCCGTCGTGCGCTCGACTCCGGCCTCCTCCCAGATCTCGAACACCGAGTCGCGCATGGAGGTGCCGGCCCGCGAATCCACCAGCAGCCGCGCTGCCTCGAAGGCGAAGTCCTCGAGCTCGCCGCGCTCACGCTCGTCGAGGCTCGGCACCACGGCGTTCAGGTACTTGATGCCGTAGCCCGTGTGGCGCGCCTCGTCCCGCGACACGTAGGTGAGAAGCTCCTTCAGCAGCGGCTCCTCGGTCTTGTTGCGCATGTCGCGGAAGCTGTAGAGGGCGAGCCCCTCCGTCACCACCTGCATGCCCACGGCCTTGTGCATCCAGCCGTCGGCCGCCAGCACGTTGTCCAGCAGCTGCTTCAGCGACGGCGCGATCGGGCGCACCTCGTCGAGCTTGCGCACGTAGGCGGCGAAGACCTCCACGTGACGCGCCTCGTCCAGGGTCTGGGTGGCGGCGTAGAACTTGCCGTCCATGTGGGGCACCGCGTTCACGAGCTGCGAGGCCACCATCAGGGCTCCCTGCTCCCCGTGCAGGAAGTTCGAGAGCATGAAGGCAGCCGAGCGCCGCGACACTTCCCAGCGCACGTCGCGCGGCAGGCCTTGCCAGAAGCGGGTCTTCTCGATCGGGAAGCCCCCGATGCTGAAGCTGCTGGAGAAGGCGTCGCGATCGATCTCGTGGTCCCAGTCGAGGTCGCGCACGGCGATCCACTGCCGCTCCAGGGCATTCCCGTACAGGGTGCGCAGCTCGTCGATCTCGCTGTCGTAGTTCCAGTTGTAGACGGCCTCGAGCGAGGCGCGGACGCCCTCGCCTTCGGCGGGATGCTGGGAGGGCAGGGTCTCGGCGGTGCTCATGCAGGCTCCGGGGGCGCACAGGAAATTGGTCGGACCAGTTTGACCGGCCGGTCAGGAGCCGTCAAGCACCCGGCTCCTCCACGGCCAGGGCCGCCGGCAGCCGGGCCGCCTCCCGCGGCGGACCGGGCAGATGCCGCGTGAGGACGCGGCCGCAGGCCTCCACCGCCTCCACCAGCGCGTCGGCGCGGCGCCCCTCCGCCAGGCCGCGGACCGCCCGGGCGGCGATGCCGGCCCAGGGGGCGTCGGCCGCCACCGCCTCGTGGATGCCGCGGTCGGCCAGGATCACGACCCGCCGCTCCAGCAGGGCCGCGAAGAGCAGGATGCCGCCGTGTCCGTCCGCCCGGGCGAGACCCTGCTCGGCGAAGGCGCGCCGCGCGCGCTCCACCACCCGCGCTTCGGCCTGGGAGTCGGCCACGAAGTGGCGCCGCACGGCGCGCACCCGGCACGCGGCATGGCCCGTCGCGAGCCCCGCCGCCTGGGCGCCGAGCAGGGCCCACGCTGGCAGGCCCGGGGCCGCGAGCGCGAGCGCCGCGAGGGCGAGGCCGGCCAGGAGCACTCCCGCCCGCCAGCTGGCTCCGGTGTAGGCGTCGCAGGCGTCCACCACCACGACCGAGATCTCGCCGGCCGTGGCGCGCTCGGAGGAGAGCACCGCCTCCTCGACGCGCAGGCAGTCGGTCGGGTCCATCACCGTCGAGGGCCTCATGGCCATCGGACGCTGACCTCCCCCGGCCGGGCGCCCCAGGCGGCCGGTCGCGCACGGCGCCCCTGGGCTGGCGACCAGGCGCCGACGGCCCCGCCCAGCGCCCCTGCGGCGAGGGCCAGACCGGGCTCTCGCGCCAGCATCCAGACCACGGCCCCGGCGGCGATTGCACCCAGCAGGCCGGCCCGCGCTCGCGTGCGGCGCGGCGCCCCCGCCAGGGCTCCTACCAGACCCGCCAGCACGAGGGCCGTTCCCGGGTCGGCCCCCGCCGGCGCGCCGGCGCTCGCGGCCTCCACGGGAGTCGACGCCAGCGCGGCCGCGGCGGCTGCGAGTCCCAGGGCCAGCAAGGCCGCTGCGCCCGCAACCCGCCGCCCAACTCCGCCCGCGCGCAGGAAGATCACGGCGGGGAAGGTACCCGATGGCGTGGCCCCCCGGACTCAAGAACCCGGCCGAGGACTCCGATCTCAAGGACGTGGCCGATCTCAGCTGCCCCGTCTGCAATGCCGACCTGGCTCTCGCCGGTGACGAGCGCAGCGGGGACGACGTCTACTGCAGCTACTGCGGCGCGCCCCTGGTGCTGCGTGGCAAGCCGGACGCGGACCTCGAGGACCTCGAGCCCGAAGAGGACTTCTAGGCCTCGAGGTCGCGGGCGAAGGCGCCCACGCCCTCCTGCCAGGGCGGAAGCTCGATCCGGGGCGACTGCACGCTCACGAGCGGCGCGAAGCGCGGCCGCGGCGCCGGCCGCGGAAAGGCTTCCGTCCCGACCGGGTGCACGGGCGTCTCGCCAGCTGGCCTGGCCGCTGCCCGCCAGGTGGTAGGTGCCGTAGGCGTCGGTCTCGACGAGCCGCGCGATGCCGCGGGCCAGATGCGGCGCGTAGGTCGGCGATCCCACCTGGTCGTTCACCACCCGCACCTCGTCGCGGCTGGCGAGCCCGCGCATGGTGAGGGCGAAGTTCTTGCGCCAGGGGCTGTAGAGCCAGGCGGTGCGCACGATCCAGTGACGCTCGTTGAAGGTCCGGACCGCGTCCTCGCCGGCGAGCTTGCTGTGGCCGTAGACGGACTGGGGGTTCGTCGCGTCGAACTCGCAGTAGGGGCGGTCCGACTCGCCGTCGAAGACGTAGTCGGTGGAGACGTGCAGCAGTGCGGCGCCGCAGGCGCGGGTGGCCAGCGCCAGGTTCCGGGGGCCGAGCCCGTTCACGCGGAAGGCGCCCTCGGGGTCCGCCTGGGCGCCGTCCACGTCGGTCCAGGCGGCGGCGTTCAGCACCAGCTCCGCGCCGGTGCTCTCGACGGTGCCCCGGACGGCCTCGAGATCGGTGACGTCCAGCTCGCGGGATCCGAGGGCGGCGACGTCGTGGTCCGCCAGGGTCGCCTGCAGCGCGCGGCCGAGCTGACCGGTGGCGCCTGTGAGGAGGATCTTCACGTCCCGCCCCGTTCCTCGCCGAGTCGAGGCAGGCGCTCGCCCACGTCGGCCAGGCGCGGCGCGGCCTGGTCGCGATCCGAAAGGATCGGATCCCGCACCGGCCAGGGGATCCCGAGCTCCGGATCGTCCCAGGCGATCGCGAGCTCGCACTCCGGGGCGTAGGTCGCCGTGCACTTGTACTCGACCTGGGCCCGCTCGCTGGTCACGCAGAAGCCGTGGGCGAAGCCGGGCGGCACCCAGATCTGGCGGAAGTTCTCCGCCGAGAGCATCGCCGCGACGTAGCGGCCGAAGCTCGGCGAGCCGCGGCGGATGTCGACGGCGACGTCGTAGACTTCGCCGTCGATCACGCGCACCAGCTTGCCCTGGGCGTGGGGCGCGAGCTGCGCGTGCAGGCCGCGGAGGGTGCCGTGCAGCGAGGAGGAGTGGTTGTCCTGCACGAAGTGCGCGTCGATGCCGCCCTCGCGGTAGCGGTCCGAGCGCCAGCTCTCCAGGAAGAAGCCGCGCGGGTCGCCGTGGACCACGGGCTCCACCACCACCACGTCCGAGATGTCCGTGGCCAGGAACTTCACGCCTGCTCCTCCGCGACGCTCGCCAGGTACTGGCCGTAGGCGTTGCCCTTCATCTCGTGGGCCGTCCGCAGCAGCGCATCACGGTCGATCCAGCCCTTGTGGAAGGCGATCTCCTCCAGGCAGGCGACCTTGAGGCCCTGTCGCTCCTGGAGGGCGTGGATGAAGTTGGAGGCCTGGAGCAGCGTCTCCTGGGTTCCGGTGTCCAGCCAGGCGAAGCCGCGCCCCAGGCGCTCCACGGTCAGCTCTCCCCACTCCAGGTAGCGACGGTTCACGTCCGTGATCTCGAGCTCTCCCCGGGCCGAGGGCTTGAGCGATTCCGCCACCTCGACCACCCGGTTGTCGTAGAAGTAGAGGCCCGTCACGGCCCAGTGGGAGCGCGGCTGGGCGGGCTTCTCCTCCAGGCCGCTGACCTTCCCGTCCTCGGCGAACTCCACCACGCCGTAGCGCTCCGGGTCACGCACCCAGTAGCCGAAGACGGTGGCCCCGGTCTCGCGCGCCGCCGCGCGCTCGAGGACGCCGGTCAGGCCGCCGCCGTAGAAGAGGTTGTCGCCCAGCGCGAGCGCCACCCGGTCCGAGCCGATGAACTCGCGCCCGATCAGGAACGCCTGTGCCAGGCCTTCCGGCCGCGGCTGGCTCGCGTACGCGATCCTCAGGCCGAACTGCTCCCCGTCTCCCAGCAGCTCGCGGAACGCGTCGGCGTCGCGAGGCGTCGTGACGATCAGGACGTCCCGGATCCCGGCGAGCATCAGGGTCGAGAGCGGGTAGTAGACCAGCGGCTTGTCGTGGATCGGCAGCAGCTGCTTGCTCACCGCCCGGGTGATCGGGTAGAGGCGCGTTCCGCTGCCGCCGGCGAGGACGATGCCCTTCATGACCGCGGCAGTGTAGCAAGCACGCAGGCCCGCCCGGCGCCCGGCATCACGGCAGGAACTTGCTGGTCGCCCCCAGCTTGTCCGGCAGGTAGCGCTCGATCACGTAGTTGAGGCCCCACTTTGCCAGCGCCTGTTGCTCGGCGCGGACGTTCAGCTTGAGCAGCTGCTCGATGGCCTTGCGCCACTCCTTGTGGGACTGGAAGAAGGGGTCGTTCTTGAGGGCGTCCTTGGCGCGCTTGATGTCCACGTCCTGGAGGGGGTGGGTGGGCAGCTCGTAGTCGAGGATGTCCTGGGGCGTGACTCCCAGGAAGTGCGCCTGGGGCACGCAGAAGAACTGGGACAGGTGCGCCGCGTTGCCCGAGCCCACCTTGAGCGTCCGGTAGATGTTGGAGATGCCGTACGGATCGCAGTCCACGAAGGCGTAGACCGGGAGCGTGCACTCGTCGGAGAGCTTGCGGATGAAGCGGCGCGTGGCGCGCGTGGGCACGCCCGCCATCGAGACCAGGATGCAGTTGCTGGTGTCCCAGAAGCGATGGCTCTGGAGCCGCTGGAACATGCCGCCGGTCTCGATGGCCAGCACGAAATCCGCGTCCGTCTCGAAGGACAGGTGCTCCACGCTGGAGGGGATCGAGTACGCGCCCGAGCCGAAGCGGGTGCAGTCGATGCGGATCAGCTCGCCGGTCTCGCGATCCGGGTCGATCACCGTCAGACGGCCGGACACCGCCCCGCCGTGCTCGTCGGGCACGAAGCGCAGCTGCTCGCGCGACACGGACTGCGCCGAGAAGAGCGCCTCGATGTCGTCCATCACCGCGTCGGATTCCGACTGCTCGTCGAAGTGCGCCTCCTCCCAGTTCTTGCTCTGGTAGTAGGCGTCCCGCTTGGTGGCGAAGTCGTTGGTCTCCACCAGCTCCTTGGAGAGCCCCATCATGCGCAGGGTCTGGGCGAAGGTCTTCACCGTGTTGACGGTGAGGGTGCGCGTCTTCTTCTGGCGTCCGATCTCGAAGAAGCCCTTCTTCTGGCTGTAGGAGACGTTCGAGAGCGTGCGCAGCGGGAAGGCCAGATCGGGCTTCTGCCGCTTCTGGATCGACTTGTGCACGTCTCCCGCCGTGCCGACGATGGCCGCCACGGTCTGCTCGTCGGTGGCCTGGGTGGCACCGGAGGCGTTCTTCGAGCCGCGCGGGCGCCGCGCCGGGGACTTCTTGCGGGCCGGCTTCTTCGCCGTCGTCTTCTTGCGTGCGGCCATGTTCGCCTCCTGCGGCCGGGCTACAGCTTGCGGCTCTTCTCGAGCACGTCGGTCAGGTTCGCCACCACCTTGTCGCGCTCCCCGTCCGCGAAGCCGAGGATCTGCTGCAGGCCCACGGCCACCTGCGGGATGTACTTCTCGATATAGGCGCGCTTCTTGGCCTCGTCGGCGGCGCGCCGCTGCTTGCGGATGTGGGTGGCCACCCGCCGCCCGCACTCCTGGAGGCCCAGTCGGATGTCCTTGATGATCTCCGGGTAGTGGGCGATGGCCTCCTTGCTCTCGGAGGTGAAGGGGACCCACACGCTGGCGATGTGCACCATCAGCAGCGCGGGCCCGACGGGCAGCGCGCCGCGGGGCTGCTGCAGCTGGTAGGCCTTCCAGTCGGTGCCGGTCACCGCCTTCGTGATGGCGCAGGCGCCCTGCTGGTACTGGAGTGGCACGCGGTTGGCGTAGCGGTAGAGGGTGATGGGGTCTTCGGACCCGAGCTTTCCGCCGTAGGCCAGACCCACCTCGATCAGGAAGGGATTGCCGCGGTAGACCGCCGGCCGCCGGGTGACGGACGCGTAGAAGTCGGCCTCCACCTCGGCCCGCAGCGCCTTCTCGATCAGCTCCTCCCCGATGGGTGCGATGCAGTCCGTGGGAGGCGCCATGATCTTGGTGGCCGCGATGGACTTGTGGAGCGCCTCGGCCTCCTCGCGCGTGACCTCCTTGGGGCGCCGGGTGGGCTGCACCTTGGCGCGCTTGCAGATCTCGTCGGCGATCCGGCCCGAGACGCGGCTGAAGTCCGACATCAGGCTGCCGCGGACGTTGCGTGAGCGCGTGTCCCGGAACATCTGCATCAGCACGCCGAGCTCGACCCCGTAGGGGTGCGGCTTGATCTCGGCGGTCTCCGGCGGGAGCTCCTCGGTCACGCGCGGGAAGGTGTGCTGGGCGCCGTGCTCCTCGACCTTCGGAGGCACGTAGGTGATCTCGGCGTGCGGGTTCGCCAGCGAGATCTGGCGGATGTAGTTGTCCACCGAGTGCTGCCCGCCGCGGTAGTTGCCTTCGAGCTCGATCTCCACCCGGGTGCCGTGGTCGCGCCCCCAGTCGACCGTCCGGTCGACCTTGACCCGCGGCTCGTTCTTCTGCGTGTCGATCACCAGCTCGAAGTGGTGGGCTTCCTTCTTCGCGCCCGTGCGGGTGGTGATGACCACCGGCTTGCCGGTCGTGAGCAGGCCGTACATGCCGGCGGCGCTGATGCCGATGCCCTGCTGGCCGCGGCTCTGGCGCAGGCGGTGGAACTTCGAGCCGTAGAGGAGCCGCCCGAAGATCTTCGGCACCTGCGCCTTCACGATCCCCGGCCCGTTGTCCTCGATCGCGATGCGGAAGCGGGTCTCCTCCAGCTGCTGGATCTCGACCCGCACCTCGGGAACGATGCCGGCCTCTTCGCAGGCGTCGAGCGAGTTGTCGACGCCCTCCTTCACCGTGGTGAGGAGCGCCTTGCTCGGGTTGTCGAATCCCAGCAGGTGGCGGTTCTTGGCGAAGAACTCCGAGACCGAGATGTCGCGCTGCCCGCGGGCGAGGTCCTTGGCGTCCTGGCGGGTGCGGGGTGCGGCCGGCTTCTTGGAGGCCGGCTGCTTGGGGCCCTTCTTCCGGGAGGCCCCGCCCTTGCGGGCCGCCGGCGCCTTGCGCTTGGACGTCTTCTTGCCGGCGGCCACCTTGCCCCCGAAGCGGAACGTCTCCTGCTCGGCCATTGGGACCATCCCCCCGATCGGTCCGCGGGGGATGGTAGCGGGCGGTCAGCCCTCTTCGAGAAGCGAGCCGCGGAAGCTGCCGCAGAGCCGGACCCGGCCGCTTCGCAGCAGGTGGAGCACCGTGGCCACGACCTCCGCATCGCTGTGCGCGTGCTCGCTCACGGCCGTCACCAGATCCAGGAGCGTGGTCTCCTGCTCGATCGCTGCCGTCGCCGGTGCTGCCGCCATCGGACCTCGTCCCCCTTGCACCCATTGGACGAAGCATGAAGCGTGCCAGTTCACGAGAAACTCCGTCTGAATGAAAGCCTAATGAAATCAGGCTCTTGGGAGGCGGTGGTCGGCTCGGGTTTCCGGCCGTTGGCAGCTGCCGGTGTCAGATTTTGTCCCCGGGTGTCGAAATGCGGACGCCGGGACGCGGAGCGACGGCGGCCCTTCGGCCGGGGCGGTCTCCTATCCTGGCCGAAGTCCCGACCGGTTCTTCCACGTCGGCAGCAACACGGGCTTCCAGTGCGTGATCGTCGGTGACACCCGCGGCCTGGGCCTGGGCGTCGCCGTGATGACCAACGCCGTCCCCGGCGGCCGGCTGCTGGCGTGGGTGATCGTGAGCGGTGTCGCGGACCTCTACGCCTGGCCCGGCTGGGGCGACTGGGGGGTCTGAGGACGCGGGCGTCTAGAGCGCCCGATACCCGAGCGCCTCCGCCACCGCGTGCCCGTGCACCCGGGGTTCGCCTGCCAGGTCCGCGATCGTGCGCGCCACCCGCAGCACGCGCCGCGCCGCCCGCGCCGAGAGCCCCAGTCGGTCGACGGCGCGTCCGAGGAGCGCGCCCGCCTCCACCGTCGCGGCCACCAGCTCGTCGAGCGCGCCGTCGGGGATCTCGGCGTTCGTGCGCGCGCCGCTTCCGTGCAGGCGCGCGGCTTGCAGGCCGCGCGCGGCCGCGACGGCCGCGCGCGCCTCGGCGCTGGTCGGTCCCGTCGGGTCCGCGTCCAGGTCCTTCCACGGCACGTGGGGCACCTCCACGTGGAGGTCGATGCGATCCACCAGCGGGCCCGAGAGACGCGCGGCGTAGCGCGCCACGGCGGCGTCGTCGCAGCGGCACTCGCGCACGCGCGAGAGGCGCCAGCCGCAGGGGCAGGGGTTGGCGGCCGCCACCAGCTGGAAACGGGCGGGGAAGGTGCAGCGGCCGGCGGCGCGCACCACCACCACCCGGCGCTCCTCCAGCACCTGGCGCAAGCCCTCGAGCGCGCGGCGTTCGAACTCCGGCAGCTCGTCCAGGAAGAGCACGCCCGCGTGCGCCAGCGACGCCTCGCCCGGGCGCGGTGGGCTGCCGCCGCCCAGCAGGCCCGCCGGGCTGGCCGAGTGATGCGGTGCGCGGAAGGGCCGCGTGCGCACCACCGGCTGGCGCTCGTCCAGGCGGCCCGCGGCACTGTGGACCCGCGTGGCCTCGAGCACTTCGTCGGGGTCGAGGTGCGGCAGCAGCGGGGCCAGGCGCCGGGCGAGCATGGTCTTGCCCGAGCCGGGCGGCCCCTGGAAGAGCACGCCGTGGCCACCGGCGGCGGCCACGAGGGTGGCGCGCTTCGCCCGTTCCTGTCCGCGCACGTCCGCCAGCTCGCAGGCGAGGTCGGCCGCGCCGGAGGCGTCCGGCGCGCTCGGCTGCGGCAGCGCGTGGTCGCCACGCAGGTGTCGCAGCACCGAGCCCAGGTCGCGGCCGGCGCGCACCTCGATGCCCGGGGCCAGTGCGGCCTCGCCGCCGTTTCCTTCGGGAACCACCACGCGGGTGCAGCCGGCGTCCCGCACCGCCAGGGCCAGCGCCAGCGCGCCGGTCACCGGTCGCAGCCTGCCGTCCAGCGCCAGCTCGCCCAGCAGTCCCACACCGTCCAGCGTCGCGGGCTCGAGCTGCGCGGACGCGGCCAGGATGCCGGCGGCGATGGCCAGGTCGAGTCCCGCGCCGGACTTGCGGACGGCCGCGGGGGCCAGGTTCACGGTCACCCGGCGGTCCGGGAAGATCTCGCCCGCGGCGGCCAGCGCCGCGCGCACCCGCGCCGCGGCCTCGCGCACCGCCGGCTCGGGCAGACCGACGATGTCCACCCGCGGCAGCTGGGAGCTGATGCGCACCTCCACCTCGACGGCGACGCCGTCCACGCCCCGTAACGTGGCTCCGAATACGCGGGACACGCGGAGTTCCCATCGGGACCGGTGGGATGAGGGGGTGGGGCTGCGTGCAGGGGCGGAAGGACGAAGATAGGGCCCGGCCCATGCCGGGCCCTACCTTCCACTTCTGAAAGCCCCGCGAGGAGGGGCCCTCAAGAGAGAAGTGGCTTTCCCGCCGCAAAAGTGTCGCCCAAACTTGCCGGTGGGTGAAAAACCGCGCCGAACCGGGTGCTTGGGAGGTTGGGGCCCGCTAATCTAACCGGTCCCATGCGCATCGCCGTCCTTCTCGTCGCGGTTGGCCCCTGGTCGTACACCTTCTGTCATGCCCCGCCCGTCTACGAGGAGCAGGCGGAGTGGACCCGGAGCCGCAGCTTCCAGACGGAGCGCGCCTGGGCCGATCTGGAGACCATGGCGGCGATCGGCCCTCGCCCCCTGGGCAGCGAGGGCGTGGAGCAGACGCGTCGCTACCTGCGCGGGGAGCTCGAAGCCCTGGGTCTGGAGGTCGAGGAGATCGACTTCGCCCAGGTGTACGAAGAGGAGCAGGCCGCGCTTGCCGCCGCTGCGACCGAGGAGGCGTCCGCTGGGGAAGGGGAGTCTGTGGAAGAGGTCTTCAGCGACGGCGCCGCAGAGGGCGCGGACCCCGCGGCCGGACCTTCGGTCGAGGAGCTCGGCCACCTCCCGCGTGTGCTGTGGGCCGAGATTCCGGGCGAGCTCTCCGACGTGGTCCTGTTGGGCGCCGCCTATGCCACCACCCCCGACGAAGAGGGCCCGGCAGCCAACGGCGTGGCCAGCGGTCCCGCCGTGGTGCTGGAGTTGGCGCGCCAGGTCGCGGCCCAGCCGCTGGACTACACCACCTGGGTCGCGTTCCTGGAGGCCTCGCCGGGCGAGCAGGCCGTCGGAACCGGGCGCGTGTGGGCGCAGATCCTGGAGCGGGAGGGCGTGCTCTCCCGCATCCGCATGGCGATGATCTTCCGCCGGGTGGGCGGCATCGACCTCCAGATCGAGCGCGACCTGCGCTCCCACCGTTCGAGCCGCGAGGCCTTCTGGCGCGCCGCCACCCGCGGAGGAAAGGCAGGCATCTTCCGGGGCGACGTGCCGACGGAGCCCAGCGAGGCCGCCCACCAGGCCCTGCGCGACGCCGGCATCAAGCGCGTGGTGGCCTTCGTGGGCGAGCTGCCCGAGGACGCCCCCGCGGACACCCTCGATCAGGTCTCGCCCGAGAGCCTCGGCGCCGTGGGCCAGGTGGCGCTGGACGGCCTGGGCGACATCACCACGCGGCTCGCCAAGGTGGACCGGCTGCTGCCGCCGCCCGAGCCCGAGCCGGTCGTTGTGCTCGAGGAGGGACCGGAGTCCGAGGTGGTCGAGGACGCGGAGAGCGCTGCGGCCGCCGGCGAGGAGGCCGCGACGGAATCCGCGGCGCCGCCCGACGCCGACACGCTCCCGTCCGATGCGGAGGCGCCTCCGTCCGACGCCGAGGTTCCGCCGCCCCCCAGCAGCGAAGGCGCCGCGTCGGAGCCCGCCTCGCCGTGAGGCTGTGGGTCGCCGTCGCCGCCCTGGGTGTGCTGGCCGCCGGGCCGGCCCCGGCGGTGTCGCCGGCCGAGGCCGCCGCCCAATCCCCGGTGCAGATCTTCGTGGATGACCCCACCACGGGCGAGGTGGTGCGCAACAAGGTCCACATCGCGCCCATCCGCGGCAGCGCCGTCGCCGAGGGCGGGGGGTCCGCGGACTTCGACGTGATGATCGCCATCGACATCTCCGACTCCACCAACGACGCCAGCGGCGTCGACGTGGACGGCGACGGCGAGGTCGGGATCAACCCGCACGTGGAGCTCCTGCCGCCCGGCGCCTTCTCGGACGACGTCCGCTCCACGGATCCGGACGACACGATCCTGGGCGCCCAGGTGGCGGCGGCCCGCGCCCTGGTGGACAGCATCGACCCCCGGCGTGTGCGCCTGGGTCTGTTGACGTTCGGGGGCGAGGTGAACCCGCTGACCGGCGAGCGCCTCGATCCCTACCAGCGCGACGCCTTCCTGGAGATCGCCTTCACCCACGACTTCGACAAGGTCCGGCGCGCCCTGGTCGGTGTGAAGGCGCGCGGCGCCCGGGGCGCCACGAACTTCGCCGCTGGGGTCCGGCTGGGAATCACGGAGCTGGCGGCCCTTCCCGGCTCCAAGAGCAAGCCGCGGGGCGCGCGCAAGGTGATGCTCTTCCTCACCGACGGGGTGCCCACCCTGCCCATCGGCCGCGGGAACCAGTCCGACGCCGGCGACACGGAGGCCGCCGTCAACGCGGCGCGGCTCGCCCAGAAGGCCGGCATCACCATCAACACCTACGCCCTCGGTCCCCAGGCGCTCTCCTATCCGGTGGCGCTGACGGAGATGGCCCGGGTGACCCACGGGCAGTTCACCCCGGTCCAGAACCCGGGCGACATCGTGGCGCTCCTCCAGGGCGTGTCGTTCGCCAATATCGAGGACCTGGTGCTCACCAACCTGACCACCGGCGATTTCTCCACCGACGTCGAGCTCTCGCCCGACGGCACCTTCTCGGGCTTCGTCCCCGTGCGCGAGGGCACGAACCGGGTGCGGGTGACGGCCCTGGCGTCCGACGGCACCCGGGCCAGCGTCGAGATCGATCTGGACTTCAAGATGGCGGAGCTCTCGGACCGGGAGCTGGCGCTGGAGCTCGAGCGGATCCGCACGCGCAACAAGGAACTCCAGCTGCTCTTGGAGCGGCGCCGGATCGACGCCTTCCGGGAGCGCGAGATGCAGCGTCGGGAGCTCGAGCTCAGCCCCGAAGCGCCGGAGCCGTAGGGCGCTCGCCTAGAGCGGCATCATGGCGGGGTCGCTCACTTCCCGCCGCTTGAGCTTTCCGTCCTCGTAGACGGACGTGATGTCGACGTCCCCGTCGCCGTTCACGTCCTCCTCCTTCTGGGCCAGCTCGGGCTTCCCGTCCACCGCGCGGTAGGTCTCGAAGGTGTCGGCCTGTCCCCGCCCCTTCTGGTCGCGCTCGATGCGGGTGACCACCTCTTCGCCCTCGACCACCTCGAAGGTGCTCCAGGTGTCCATGCGGCCGTCCTTGTCGCGATCCTCTTCGGCCCGCACCCGCACCCGGTCCTTGTAGGTGACGACCAGGTCCGGCTCACCGTCGCCGTTGGCGTCGTGGCGCTCCTCCACCAGGGAGCCGGCCTCGTACTCGTAGAAGGCGTCGCGCACGCCGTCCTGGTCGCGGTCCACCTCGCGGCGGCTCATGACGCCGCGGTCGTACTCCTCCCACACGTCCGGAAGCCCGTCCTTGTTCTCGTCGACGCTCCGCGCGACGACCTGGCCGTCCTCGTAGCGCGTCCAGGCGTCGAGCTTGCCGTCGTAGTCCCGGTCCTGCTCCTTGCGCACCATCTGCCCGTCCTGGGCGTCCAGGTAACGCACCTGCTCCGGCACTCCGTCGCGGTCCGCGTCGAGCGTGCGCTCGAGCACCCGCAGCTTGCGGTCGTTGTCCCAGGTGCCCTTGGGCACCTCCACCGGCTTCTCGTCGAACACCACGGCCGGCAGGTTGCGGTCGGTCGGCGCCGTGGGCGCCGCCCGCGGGTCGATGTCCTGGGGCTTCACCGGCTCCGGCGCCGAAGGCGCCTGATCGGCCTGAGGCTGGGCCGCGTTGTTGTCGATCTGCTGGAGCAGCGCGTCCTGGCGCTCGAGCTCCTCCTCGATCTCGGTCTCGAGGGAGGCCTGGCGGGACATCTCGCGCTCGATCTCGTCTTCGAGCTCGCGCTCCCGCTCGCGCTCGCTGCCGGTCGCGGGACCGCCGCCCCAGCCGCCGCCGCCGCCGCCCTGGGCGGAGAACGGCACCTTTCCGGTGATGGCGCTGTAGAGCATGGCGCTGGCGGCGCCCACGGCCATCCCGATGGGGCCCATCTGGCCACCGATCACGGCTCCCATCAGCGCGCCCTCGGCGACAGCCCCGACGCGCCGGCCGATGGACGGTCCTCCGGAAGCCTGGGCAGTCGGGTCGTTCGGGTCCACGGGAACGCCGGTCGTGGCGCAGCCCGCCGAAACGGCCAGGCTTGCGGCCAGCGCCAGGGCGAGCGTGCGCGTGGCCATCGAACGGCACCTCCAGAGAGCTTAGTGGGAGGTAGCACGGTGGAGGTTTCGCGCCCACGGGCCGGCAGGGCCGACGCGCCGCGGCAACTCCAGGGGCCGGCTTGGGACCCCAGGGGGTATTTCCCCACCATCCCTTGCTACCCGAACTCCTCGGTTTTCGATGAGAATCCGGCAGAGACCGAATCGATTTGTGGTAGACGGCCGTCCGGTCGATAAGTATCCTAACGCAACGCAGCGAACGAATGCTGCGACTGACCGCCCGGAGAGGCTCCACGGCCGCCCCCCCGGCAATAGCGGCCCGGGCGGAGGGGGTTCGAGTGGGACTGACGCTCATCCGCAAGAGCGATGGCACCCGCCCTCGGCGGGATCCCGTGGTCTCGCTGGTGCTGGCGGGCGGCGCCGTCTCGGGGGGCGCCTTCAAGATCGGCGGCCTGAAGGCCCTGAACGACTTCCTGGTGGGCCGCAAGGTCACCGATCTCGACATGTACGTCGGGCTCTCGGCCGGCTCCATGCTGGCGGTGTCCCTGGCGGCGGGCGTCACGCCCGACGAGATGGTGGCGGTGCTCGAGGGCTCGAGCGCGCGCCTGCGCCAGCTGAAGCCCTTCGACTTCTACAACCCGAACTGGCGCGAGTTCCTGGAGCGTCCCGCGAAGTTCGCGTACGACCTGGCGAGCTACCTGCCCGCGGTGGCGTACGAGCTGGCCACGGGCCTGCCGCGGCTCTCGCAGGTGGCGGGCGAATCGGCGCGGCGCTTCGTGAGCGAGCCGAGCTACCGCAACTTCGAAGCCTTCGCGATGAACCTGATCGAGGAGGTGGCGCCCACCCGCGAGGTGCCGGCGCTCACGAACCACATCCCCTCGGGTTTCTTCGACAATTCGAGCCTCGAGCGCTGGCTGCGCGTGAACCTCGAGCGCCTGCGCATGCCCAACGACTTCCGGGCCTTCGAGCGCAAGCAGAACAAGCGCCTCTACGTGACGGCCTGCGACCTCGACACCGCCGAGCGTGCCATCTTCGGCCCCGACGAGAACGCCGAGGTCACGATCTCCGAGTCGGTGAAGGCCTCGACGGCGCTGCCGCTCTTCTACCGGCCCGCGCGGATCAACGGCGTGGACTACGTGGACGGCGGCGTGCGCCACACGGCCAACATCGACCTCGCCATCGAGAAGGGGGCGGACCTGATCATCTGCTACAACCCCTTCCGCCCGTTCCTGAACCGCCTGGACGCCGAGGACGAGGGCGTGGAGTACTTCGCCGACGGCCGCTACCTGTCGGACCGCGGGATGAAGACCGTCCTGAACCAGGTGTTCCGCACCCTGCTGCACTCGCGGCTCAAGCTCGGGATCCAGCGCTACCTGGCGGACGACCGCTTCCAGGGCGACATCATCCTGATCGAGCCCCGCGAGACGGACTCGGACTTCTTCGAGGTGAACCCGCTGGCCTTCTGGAAGCGGGAGGCCGCCATCGAGCACGGTTTCGAGTCCGTGCGGCGCACGATCGAGCAGAACTTCGACCAGCTGCGGGACGTGTTCGGCCAATACGGCCTGGTGCTCGATCGGGATGCCGCCCTCCGGAAGGCCCAGCGCGCCCGGGCCCGCAAGGGCTGGAGCGGCAACGAGACAGCCCGCGAGGCTGCCGACGACGAGCGCCCTTCCCTCCGCCTGGTGGGCGACCGAAGGGCGTAACCTCGCCATAAACTTGCAGAATCCGGCCCGAAGGGTATACTGCCGGGTTCTCCATGTGCACCCTCATCGCTCTCCACCGGTGCGTTCCGGGCATGCCCCTCGTGGTAGCTGCCAACCGGGACGAGTATCTGGAGCGTCCGGCGGAGGGGTTCGCGCTGCGCGACCAGGGCTTCCTGGCTCCTCGTGACGCCCGAGAAGGGGGCACCTGGCTGGGGGTGAATCGCCACGGCGTATTCGTCGGGCTCACCAATCGGCCGAACGCCAGCCCGGACCGCAGCCGCCGCTCCCGGGGCCTGCTGGTCCAGGACGTGCTGGCCGCCGACAGCGCCCGGGCCGCGGCCGCCGAGCTCGAGCGCCTGCCGCTGGCGGCCTACAACCCGTTCAACCTGCTGGTGGCCGACGCCCGCGACGCCTTCGTCACCCGCTACGAGGCGGAGCCCAAGGTGTGGAGCCTCGAGCCCGGCGCGCACGTGGTGGCCAACGCCGACCCCAATGACCGCGGACACCCCAAGGTGGCGCGCCTGCTGGTGGAGGCGGACGTGGCGGCGCGCGTGCCCGCGGCGGGCGTGCTCGACGCCCTGGCCGCGGTCTGCCGCGTGCACCTGCGCGACGCCCCGCCGCTCGAGAACACCTGCATTCACGCGGGCGCGTACGGCACGCGCAGCTCCAGCTTGCTGGCCCTGGGCGAGGAGCCCGGGCAGGACGTCCTGCGCCACGCCGACGGGCCGCCGTGCACCACGCCCTACCGCGATCTCACCCCACTCCTGCGCGAACTCGGGCCGTCCCGGATCGCGACGGGCACCCCCAACACGAGGAACCAGCGTTGAGAAGGATCGGAAGCAACATCCGGAAGCAGAACGCGGACGCCCGGTCGAACCGGCCGACGCGGAACATCATCCGCTACACGGACGACGAAAAGCCGCGCAACGACTATCCCAAGCGCATCATCTCGCCCACCAAGCCGAAGTCGTGCTGCAACGACGACAACCGGATCAACGTGGGCACGGTGCGCGAGGTGGACGGCTTCAAGTTCTGCTACCGCCTCTGCGAGGAGTGCGGCTACGCGCTGCGCTTCTTCTACCCGGCGGTGGAGTCCACCAGCGACGCCGTGAAGGACTACCGGCGCTGGAAGCGCTACCAGACCCAGTGACGTACGCCACGGCGGCGTGAGCCGCGCGTGGGCACGCCCTTCGAGAGCGTGGAGCAGGCCACCTCCTGGCTGGAGGGGCTGATCAACGTCGAGCGGCGGCCCGACTGGCCCTACGCGCGCATGGGACTCGGTCCGATCCGGCGCCTGCTGGCGCAGGTGGGCGATCCCCAGCACGGACAGAGCGTCCTCCACGTCGCCGGCTCGAAGGGCAAGGGCTCGACGGCGCTCGCGGCCGAGGCGCTGCTGCGTGCGGCCGGTGAAAGGGTCGGCACCTTCACCTCGCCGCACCTCGAGCGCTGGACCGAGCGCTTCCGCGTGGACGGGGAAGAAGCGGACGGCGCGGCCCTGGCTGCGGTGCTCGGGCGCCTGCGCCGCCCCGTGGAGGCGTTGCGCGAGCAGGACCCGGCCGACGCGCCGACCTTCTTCGACGTCACGACGGCGGCGGCGCTGCTGCTCTTCCGCGAGGCGCAGGTGGATCGGGCCGTGCTCGAGGTCGGCCTGGGGGGCCGGCTCGACTCCACCAACGTGGTGGATCCGGCGGTCTGCTGCATCACCAGCATCGAGCTCGAGCACACGGACCGGCTGGGCGACAGCCTGGCGGCGATCGCGGGCGAGAAGGCCGGGATCCTGAAGCCCGGGGTTCCCGCGGTGTGCGGGACGCTGCCGGCCGAGGCGGCCGCAGTGGTGGCCGCGCGCGCGCGCGAGCTGGGTGCGCCCCTGGCCCGCATCGGAGACGAGATCGAGCTGCGCGTGCGGAGTCGCGGCGCGGACGGTTCGACCCTCGATCTCCGCGACGGCGACTTCGCGCTCACGTTGGACCTGCCGTCGCTGGGAGAACACCAGGCGGCGAACGCGGCCCTCGCCCTGGCCTGCGTCCGGCGCCTGCCCGCTGGAGGCCACCGATGGC
>CAMYLJ010000037.1 GCA_947259215.1 uncultured delta proteobacterium | reverse complement strand
CGACGAGGGCGATGCTCTCGGCCTCGGTGCCGAACCAGAGCGCGATTCCGGCCTCGATCACGTTGTAGGCGAGGGTCGCGCCGACCAGCCAGAGGCCGATCCGGGCCCAGTCGCGACGCGGCCGCGCCGCTCGAGCCGGCTCCGATTCGACGCTGCTCATGTCACCCTGAGCCCCCGGCGGATCGGTGGCCGCACCGCGAATGATCCGCGATTGGAGACCGGAAGCCACCGCCAACGCGCAGGGGGCCGGACGGGCCCCCGGAAGGCGAACCGCCCACGAGATCCCGTTCCCGATCGGGCACTTCGCCGACCGTCGGCCCTCTCTTATCTTGCCGTAGACCGATTCCGCCGGGGGGCTCGTTTTCTGCGCGAAAACCGACCGATGTGTCTTCCGCCAACGCGCCATCCGCCGGCGCATCCCGCGCCCGAAGCGTCACCAAGCGGACGGCGAAACCTCTGCCACGGGCCCCGACAGGGAAGTGGGCCACTCTGGCCCACGCGGAGCGGAATGGGCCACGAAATACTGAGCAGCCGCGAGCACCTGCGGAGAAGTAGCCCACCTCTTATCTTGCTTTCGCACTCCTCTGCTGGCCACTTGTCACTCCGCCCGCTTTAGCAGCCTGGCTTCCTCACCATCCCGCTTCCGCCACGCTGCAGAGCACCTGACCGGGGCCTTGCCGTCGCGCTGCGGCCCGACCGTCCGTCCGGCTGCAGCAGAGGGCCCGAACGGAAGGCAGCCTGGCGCCGACACGGTCGCGGCACCGCAGCGGTCGTCGCACCAGGGCGGCAGCGGAACGGCGCCGGCTCAGCGGCGGAGCGGGAGCACCTTGGCCGGCTGCTGGCCCGCCAGGGCCGCGGCGATCCGGCCCTGGACGACGCTCGCCGCGGCACGCTGGGCGTCGTCGACCAGGTGTGCGTAGCGCTCGGTGGTGGCGGCGCGCCGGTGGCCGAGCAGCGAGCCGATCAGCTGCAGCGAGAGTCCCGATGCGGCGCCCACGCTGGCGTGGGTGTGGCGCAGGTCGTGGAGGCGCAGGCCCGGGAGCTCGCCGCGCGCGAGGACCCGCCACCAGGTCTTGCGGATGTCGCGCAGCGGGAGCCCGGCGTGCGTCCGGGACGGGAAGACCCACCGGCCCTTGCGCGGAAGGCCGGCCAACAGTGCAGCCGCCGCATCGTCCAGCAGGATGACCTTCGCGCCCGTCTTCGAGTCCGGAAGGCGCAGCACCCGGCGCCCGAGATCGACGTCCTCCCAGCGCAGGCGCAGCACCTCGCCGCGCCGCGCGCCTGTTAACACCAGTAGTCGGATCGCCGCGAGCGCCGCCTTGTTCGAGTCCTTCTCGCGCTCGACCTCGGCCAGCGCCTCGCCCAGTCGGCCAAGCTCCGCGTCGTTGAGGAAGCGCTCGCGCTTCTGCTCGCGGAAGCTCGGAACGTGCCGGCAGGGGTTGGTGCCCTCCCCTCTCAGCCCCCAGCGCTCGGCCAGGTTGAAGAGGGTCGAGACGAGGAAGAGGACGCGGTTGGCCATGACGGGCGTGGCGCGCAGCGCGAGGTGGAGCCGAGCCACGTCGCCCTGGCGCACGTCGCCGAGCCTCCGCTTCCCGAGGGCCGGGAGGACGTGCTTGCGCAGCATGCGGCGGTCCTCGCGGGCGCTGGTGGCCTTCTTCGTGGGGAGGTGCTCCTCGATGTAGCGGGCCACGAGATCGGCCACGGTCAGCGAGCGGCGCGCCTTCTGACGCTCCGCGGCCGGGTCCTGGCCGGCCCGCGCGGCGGCGAGCTCGCCCGCGGCGATGCGGCGCGCCTGCTCGGGGGTGAGGACACCGTGCGAGCCGAGGCTCAGGCGCCGCGAGCGGCCCTCGGCGTTGCGATACTGGACGACGTAGACCTTGCGCCCACTCGGGTGCACGAGGAGCCCGAAGCCCGGGAGCGCCGCGTCCCAGACGAAGCGCGGCTTCTCGGCCGGCTCTGCCCCGTCAACGCTGCGCTTCGAAAGCCGCGGCATTTCTCCCCCGCGCGAGCGCACCTGAATTTCTTTCAGGCGCGCCTCGGCCCGCTCACAATAAGCACATAGTAAGCAAACGGACCGAAATATCGGCGGAGAGAGGGGTAACGGAGCGCACGCGATCGCAGTGCAACCCGTCGGGAAACAAAAGAGTTTCAGGGAAGAAGCTGGTCGGGCCGGCGAGATTCGAACTCGCGACCTCCTGAACCCCATTCAGGATGCGGAGGCCCCCGACTGCTTGGGAAGGCGACGGTTCCGGCGCGTGCCCGGAGGGCTGTTGGCACCCGATGAGCACCTGTTGGGGCATCCGCGCGCAGTCCTTCGCGTCCCCGCCGACCGGCTGGAGCACGCCGGAAGGCGCACCGTACATTCTTTGCCCGACGCCGATCGAGAAGCAGCGCTTCGACCCGCCGAATCCGCTCAAGAACACCCAGTGGTGTGCCGATCGCGAGCACTCGTACTGCGGGAGCCGGCCCGGAGCTGGAGGGGTCCGACGGCATGATTCGACCGAAGCCCACATCCGACGAGGCGGCCCGCCTCGCGACGCTTCAAGCCCTGAAGGTGCTTGACACGCCGCCCGAGGAGCGGTTCGACCGCTTCACGCGGCTGGCCCGCCGGATGTTCGGAGTCCCCATCGCCCTGGTGAGCCTGGTGGATGCGGACCGGCAGTGGTTCAAGTCGCGTCAGGGACTCGAGGCCAGCGAGACCCCACGCGAGATCTCCTTCTGCGGACATGCGATCCACGGGTCCGACGTCATGGTCGTTCCCGACGCCGAGCGCGACGAACGCTTCGCCGACAACCCGCTCGTCACACACGATCCGAGCATCCGTTTCTATGCGGGTTATCCGCTCTCGGCGCCCGACGGCCGCAAGATCGGCACGGTGTGCATCATCGACCGCGAGCCGCGCCAGCTCGACGATGACGACGTGGGCGTCCTGCGCGACCTCGGGCAGATGGTCGAACGGGAGTTCGCCGCGCTCGAGCTGGCCACCATGGACGGATTGACGGCGCTTTCGAACCGCCGCGGCTTCGAGATGATCGCCCAGAAGGCGCTCGCCATGTGCCAACAGCACGAGCGCGCCGCCACCCTGCTGTTCTTCGATCTCGATCGCTTCAAGGCCATCAACGACGAGCACGGTCACGCGGCCGGCGACGAGGCGCTCGTCGAGATGGGGGAGCTCCTCCGGACCTGCTTCCGGAAGTCCGACGTGATCGCGCGGCTTGGCGGTGACGAGTTCTGCGTACTCCTGACGGGAGCCTCCGGCGCCGCGCTCAAGCGCCCGTTGATGCACTTCGACGAGCGGGTGAGGGCCCACAGCGCGCGCACAGAGCGCTCCTGGGCCCTCGAGTACAGCGTGGGGCTGGTCTCCTTCGATCCCAGCCGACACGCCGGGCTGGCGGACCTGTTGCGCGACGCGGACCGGCTCATGTACGAGAACAAGCGGGAGCGACGCTCCGCCCGGGTGTGCTGAGCGCCCGTGATCAGGTGTCGGAGGCAGCGAACGCCGCCAGCTCGTCCTCCACCAGTCGGCCCAGGTCGCGCAGCAGGGCCTGCTGCTTGTCGTCCAGCACGCGGGGGCGGTGGTCGATCAGGCACAGGGTGCCCGCGCGGCTGCCGTCGCCCAGGCGCAACGGGACGCCGGCGTAGAAGCGCACCCGCGGCTGGCCGGTGACCAGCGGGTTGTCGGCGAAGCGGTCGTCCCGGAACGCGTCGGGCACCAGCAGCAGGTCGTCGTGCAGAACGGCGTGGGCGCAGAAGGCCATGTCCCGGGGCGTCTCCTCCGCGTCGAGCCCCTGGCGGCTCTTGAACCACTGGCGGTCCGCATCCACCAGGCTCACCAGGGCGATCGGCACGTCGAAGAGCGCCGAGGCGATCCGGGTGTGGCGGTCGAAGCGCTCCTCGGGCGGAGTGTCCAGGATGGCGAGCTCACGCAGAGCGGCCAGGCGCTTCTCCTCGTCGAGGGGGAGGCCCGCCTTCTGCCAGCGGCACGCGATCCGCAGCACCCAGGCGCGGATGCGGGTGCGGGCGTACTGGCTGGAGAAGGGACGGACGAGCCAGTCGGTCACGCCGGCGGCAGAGCCGGCCTTCCGATCCACATCCGCTTCGGATCCGGCCACGACGACGACGGGAACCTCCCGGCCCCGGGCGCCGAGCCCGGTGCGAATCGCGCGGCACACGTCGAGGGCGTCGCGGTCGCCGCCGGGGCGGCCCAGGAGGAGCAGGGCCGGCTGCTCTTCGCGGGCGCGCTTCAGCACCTCCTCGGCGCCGTGGGCGTCGATCCCTTCCAGGTCGTCGGCGTCGAGCGCCTCTTCGAGCGACTCGCGGGCAGCCGGGTCGGACACGTACACCAGGACCGCGTGACCGACGGTCTCCGCGGCCACGGTGGCGGACGCCTCGAGGGTGGCCGCCGGGTCGCGCCGGCGCGGCGCCTCCGGCGCGGGCTCCAGCTCCAGCCTCGCGCCTTCGGATGCGGCCAGGACCTCGAGCTCGCCGCCCGCGGCGGCCACCCGCTCGCGCGCCTGGTCCACGAGGCGGTCCACCGCCGCGTCGTCGCGCAGGGGGTCATGGTGGAAGAGGGCCAGGCGCCGGGCGCCCGCCGCCAGGGCGGCGTCCACCGCGTACTCGACGGTGCTGTGCCCCCAGCCCGCCTTCTGCGGGTACTCGGACCCGGTGTACTGCGCGTCGTGGATCACCAGGTCGGCCCCGGCCAGGAAGGCCACGTGGCGGTCGTCCTCAGCACAGCCTGGCCGATAGCCGCGAACCGCCAGCTCGCGGGAGTGCGGCTCGTGGTCCGTGGAGTAGACCAGCGCGACTCCGTCGGCCTCGAGCCGGTAGCCGAGGGTGAGGGCCGGATGGTTGAGGTAGGACGTCCGCACGCGAACCTCGTCGATGGCGAACTCGCCTTCCACCAGATCGTGGAAGCGCACCGTGGCGGCGAACTGCTCCAGGGTGACCGGGAAGTACGTGTACTCCATCTGCCCGGCCAGGGTCTCGCGCAGCGAGACGCCCAGGCCCCGCGGCCCGTACACGTCCCACTCGCCTTCCGACGAGACGAAGGGCGCGAAGAAGGGGAGCCCCTGGATGTGGTCCCAGTGGGTGTGGCCGATCAGCACGTGGCCCCGGAGCGGGCCACCCCCGGCCACCAGCGCCTGGCCCAGCCCACGGGCCCCGGTGCCACAGTCGAGGACCAGCAGCGTGCTGGCCGCAGTGCGCACCTCCACGCACGACGTGTTGCCGCCGCGGCGAACCGTGGCGGGGCCAGGCGTGGCGATCGAGCCTCGCGTGCCCCAGAAACGGATCTGCATCCCGACGTTCCGCCTCCCGCAGCGCTATGGCACCACGCCGGCCGAGAGATTGCAAGCCGGCGCTTCGTGACCTCGGCACCCAGTTCCTCGAACAGCACCTTCGTGCCCTTCAGGTCTTGCGTGTCGAAACCCGTGGCAGCGGCGAGACCGCCTGACGCTCCCCTCGTTTGCGGGAGACGGATGCGGGCTAGCCGTTCGCGCGCCGCAACTGCCGCAGGATCGCGAGCGCCGCAGGAGACGTGCTGCTGAACCGCACGCGGAAGGCCGGACGTTCGCCCTCGAGCACCTCGGCTACCCGGCCATACGCCGTCGTCGGCAACACGCGTTCCGACAAGGGGCTCAGGGACACCTCTACCTCGTCTCCAGTCGTCACGGGCAGGATCGGGCAAGACGGCGGAGCTCGCTCGTCCAGCGGGCAGGTGCACGGCTTCGTCGATTCGATCTCGACGTAGTCGGAGGATATGCGGATCACTTCGCCCCGGAACGCGCGGGCAGACACTGCGTCGTCGTGGACGCTGCGGTAGATGATCGGGTACGTCTTACGGAGTTTCACCAGGGCCTGGGGCTGCTTGGGCAATACGAGCCGAAGCGTCTCCCCGATGCCGAGCAGTTCGTGGGCCTGAACCGGGAGTTCGAACCCCTTTACCTGGATCACTACGTCTCTGCCCACCCGTGCGTCCGGGCCCAGCCTGCGCAACGTCGCGTTCGAAACGAGAACCCGCCCCGGGGGCGTGCAGCTCTCGAGGCGTGCAGTGAAGTTCACCGGGGCGCCCACCACGCCGTACTTGGCGTGCCGGAGGGAGCCAATGTTCCCAGCCACTACCGTGCCGGTGTGGACGGCGACGCCTGCCTGCAAGCTCGGAATGCCTTCCTCGCGGAAGACGCGGTTGACGTCCCGGATGGCGAGCTGCATGGACAGCGCGCACTTCGCTGCCTCCCGGGGATGCTCCGCGGAGTCGGAGGGCGCTCCGAAGATCGCGAAGACGCAATCCCCGATGAAGTCGCCAACCATTCCCCGATGGTCCAGGACGACATCGGTCATCCTCTCCAGGTATTGGTTCAACAGAGCGGTGGTCTTTTTCGGTGGAAGGCTCGATGTCAGGGCGGTGAAGCCTCTCAAGTCCGCCATCAGGAGCGTCACCTCCCGCTCCTCTCCGCCGAGCTCGAGATTTCGAGGATCGCGAAGAAGGCGTTCGACCACTTCATTGCTGACATACCTGCCGAACACCGCCTCGAGGGAGCGGTTGCGCTCCTCGAGGCTGCGTTCGGCAGCGCGTGCGGCGTCGGCCACCACGCGGGTGTCGACGAACTGCCGGTGCGCGCGTCGCACGCCGGGCTCCAGAACGAAGAGCCCAACCATCACGAGCAGCAAGATGCTGCTCAGGATGAAGAGGAGCGCGGCCCTTCGCAGCAGGCCCAGCCTCGCTGACGCCCTCGCCTCGTAGATCGAGACCAGACGATCCATCTCGGACAGATAGAGCGGCTCGTGCGCGAGAATGCGATCGACGGCGTCCTCGGCGGCCGGTGGATCCCGCGCACCCGCGGCGGACCCTTCGTATGCGCTGATCAGATCGCGGCACGCCTGGAGCATGAGCCGATAGGTCGCCTCCACGCCAAGCATGGCCGCGCGTGCGCCGGCGCCCGCAAACAGGGCGTCCGGGCTCTCGATTTCGCGCCGCAGGCGCTCGTGCCCCCGGACCCAGGCGGAAGAAGTCTGCTCCAGGGAATCGAGGATCGCCCCAAGGCTATCGGCGTCCCTCGCGAGTCGTAGTCGGAGCGCGTCCTTGGCAAGCCTCTGGCTCAGCATGCGTTGGCGGCCGGCCTGGTTGATGGAGGGCGGAATCGCCTTCAGGAACCCGAAGAACATCTGGGCGGCGAATGCGCCCGACACGACGAAGGTCGCAACGCAAGCGAGGCTCACCAGGTACCTTCTTCTCAGGCGAAGTGCCGGGCTCGCCCCGAGTTCAGGTTCCGTTTCGCCCATGGCTTGCCCCCCTCTCTGGAGAGCGCGGGCCCACCGTACGCAACCGTCCCCACGCAGGATGGCAGCATCGCCAGGGAATCACAATCGGCCAGATGCACGCTTCTGCTGCTGCAAGTGGCTTAGTGCGTACGCGCTAGGTCAGAGCAGCCGCTTCCGACGCGCGATCGCCACGGCCTCGAGCTTGCTGTGCGCGTCGAGCTTCCGCAGGATGTTCTGGACGTGGGTCCGCACCGTCGCCGCGCTGAGGGAGAGTCCCGTCGCAATCTGAGCCGTCCCCCGGCCCTCGGAGACGAGGCGAAGGACCTCGATCTCGCGCTTCGAGATAGACGGCTTGACCTGTTCGGGCGCGGGAGCGACGGCTTCCAGCGGCGGGCTGATCATCGGGTCGGGGTCTGCGACGTACTCGCCGGCTTGGCGCCGCGCAACGGGCCGCATCAGATGGACGACTGTATACCCGGAATGCGCCGGCCCCTGGACCACGACGATCGAGAAGGCGACGCGCACTGGCTCGCCGGCAGCGGTGGCGACGTCGAGCTCGAATCCGTGCACCGGGCCGTGGTGCGCCAGCATCTGGCGCGGGTTGCAGCGCTCCACGCAGTACCGGTTGCCGAAGATATCCTCGCCCTGGATCACCTCCGAGCAGGGGCGACCGATCACGTCCGCTGCCTCGTGGCCGAGGAGCCGCGTCGCCTCGGCGTTCCAGAGAAGGATGCGGCCGTTCTCGTCCGAGGCGAAGGCCGACTCCGCACTCATCTCGAGAAGGACGACAGGGTCCATATCACACCGAAAGGTACGCGCGACACCACCGCCCGCCAAGTGGACGGACCGGAGGCCGGGCGCCGGCGGACGGTGTTCTTCTGGGGGAAGAAGGGTGCCGCTCGTCCGGGCGACCTCCGAAACACCCCGGTGCAGGACGTGGGTGCGTCGGCTTGCCAGGTGCTTGCCGAAGGACGAGGGAACTCGGCGGGTCGGCGAAGCCCTGAGTGGTCGGGCCGGCGAGACATCGACTCGCGACCTCCTGAATCCCTTTCAGGTCGGATGGTCCATAACCCTCCGGGATCAATGCGGAATCGCCCTCGACCGTGAGGCGAGTACGCACACTGTAAGGACGCGGTGGGGGCTGTCGGCTCTGGAGAGCCTCGGGCGCCTGCACGTCCCCGGGCCAGCTGGAGGCAGAGCCGACGAAGCTGGGCCGTGCGAACCAGCCGCACGGTGACGGCCTGCGGTGACATGTCAGTCCGACTCATCTTCGGCCTCGTGAGCTGACCGAGCTCGTCGGCTGTCGCGCAGTGCCCAGCCCGACGACCGGGCTCTCCCCGCCGCTGAAGCTGTCCAGGGCGACGCGGACTCCCCCAGGTCCACGACGGCATTGCCGCTCAGGAACGGGCCGCCGAGAGCCCAGTCGCCGGCGTAGGAGCCGACGTCCACGGTGACGAGCTCCGCCGACGTCGTCGTGGAGAGCCCGAGGAAGATGAGAAGCGCGAGGCTCGAGAGCGCGGTTCCCATGGCTGACTCCTGCTTGCAAGTGCCTGCTACACCACAGCGTGACACGCCGAGACGCTCGCGTGAGTGAAGCACTTCACACCCCGGAGCCGGGTCGCCTCGGCGCCGGAAGCGCGCTCGAACTCTCCGGGGACCCATGGAGCGGAAGCTACGGGTGTACGCCGGGCCTCACGGAGCCTTGCGGGGCGAGGGCCCCTCGTTCCGCAGACAATCGCCGCCGTCGGAGCTCAGGCGGGTAGTCGTCGCCGTTCCGCCGCTCGACGGAAAGAACGTGTTGTCCCACGAATGGGGGTCCCAGCCCGTCCTCCCTTCGGGCGGGACGCGGGGCCCAGGTGGGGTCAGCCGACTCTATCCGCCCTCGCCAAGGCGGAAGCAAGCCCGCGCTGCGCGGACACCCGGTTCGTAGCCGGATCAGGGAGGCCACCTTTCGTCGCCCCGATGCGGGGATTGTTGGCCTCGCGAGCCGGCGCTCAATTCCCACGAACGCGGGTGCGGCGGATCGCGACACCGAGGCGTCGGTTCGGGCTCTCGACGTCGGCCGCGATCGCATGCTCGGCGTTCCGGACGGCCTCCTGGGCGGAGGAGGCGCCCCGGGCTTCACCGGGTCGGTTCGTACTCGTCGAGCGGCTGCCGCAGGCCCTCCAGGACCTCCGGGGGGATGAAGCGCGCGAGCAGCTCCCCTCGGCTGTGCACGCCGAAGTGCCGATGCAGCTCCTTGTTGTACTGGATCACCGTGTGCTCGCTCAGGCCGAGCTTGGCGGCGACCTGCTTGACGCCGTCCCCCGCCAGCAGCAGCGCCAGCACCTGTCGCTCGCGGCGCGACAGCTCGGGGATCTCGGGCATGCCGGCATCGGGAATCGCGGCGGCGTGGAGCCAGTCGATCGAGCCCGTCACCAGGTGGACGAGGTCGCGCTCCCGCTCGCCGAAGGGCCGGCGTCCATGGCTGCGGTGCAGGCGGATCGTGCTCTCGACGTCCGGCTCCGGCGGATACCAGGAGAGCAGCAGATCGTCGAGCCCGACCGGGGCGCGGTACTTCCGGTAGAAATCCGACCCGTACCAGCGCTCGTCCGGCATCAGCTCGGAGCGCGTGAAGGTGCGGTGCTCGCCGGAGCGCTCCGCCAGCGGGCGCAGCAGCTCCTGGAACTCGCTCGAGAAGGCGCTCTCCAGCCAGGTGCGCTTCTGGCGCTCGTCGGCCCAGCCCCCCTCGATGAGCCCGAAGTAGACGGGCCCGGCCTCGCCCTTCGGCGCAGCCTGGAGCGCCCAGACCCAGGCGTCGGCGCCGACCAGCCCGGCGAGACCCACGAGCAAGCGGCGCTGGCTGGAGATCAGGTCCTCGCGCAGGGCGCCGAACTGGCTCAGCAAGCGCATCGCGGCGCTGGCGTCAGTCAGGCTCAAGGAGCGGTCGGGCAAGGGCGCTCCCCCCTCATCGCTCGCGCGTGGCCCCCGTCGGTGCGGGACCCTCCGGAGCATACCCGTGTTTGCGCGGATGCACGAAGAACGACGGCGACTACCTGGCGCGGCGACTCGCCCGGAAGTACGACGGTCTAGTCAGTCAGCGGAAGGACCGCGGCCTTGCTTGCCAGGTGCTTGCCGGAGGAAGTCACGCACCTCGGCAGATCGGCGAAGGCCTGATTTCATGGGTCGGGCCGGCGAGATTTGAACTCGCGACCTGCTGAACCCCATTCAGGGTCCGTTGGGCTCCAACCCACTGGAATTCTTTCGGAATCGGCCCCCTTAAACGGAGCCAGTAAGCACACCGTAAGCAACTCGGCGCTCGCGCTACCCTGCTCGCGCGATGCTGCGACCCACGCCGCCGGCGATCCTCGGCCTCCTCGTTGTTGCCGCCTGCGCCACGCCGGTCGGGGTGAAGCGCGTCGATGATCAGACCTCCCATCGGGCCCTCAGCCGGAACGTCCTCTCGGCGGGCGAGCCGAGCTCCTTTTCGAAATCTCAGCTGCTGCGCCTCGGGCTCTGGGACCGGTACGGGAGCGACCCCGAAGGCGCCCTCGCCGCCCTGCACGCGGAGCTCGGAGGCGACCTGGATGACCGCCTGCTCTTCGCGCTCGCCGAGCTCTCGTTCCAGCAGGGCCAGAAGACCGGCAGCCGCACCCGCTACCTGGCCGCCGCCCTCTACGCCTATGCGTTCCTCTTTCCCGAGTCCGCCGAGCCCCCAGGGCCCTTCGACGCCCGCACGCGCCTGGCCCTGGACCTCTACAACCGCGGGCTCGCGGAGGGCTTCCAGGAGACCGAAGCCGGGGCAATCGCGCTGCACGGGGGGACCTTCGAGGTCCCCTTCGGAACCCTCGAGCTCGAGGGCGACCCGAAGGGGTTCTCCTGGGGTGGGCATCGCCTCGCGGGCTTCACATCCCTGGCCCGCTTCGAGGTTCGCGGTCTCCGCAACCGCTACCGCCGCCCGGGCATCGGAGCCGCGCTGGCGGGCCGCCTCGAGCGCGAGCAGAGCGAGGACGCGACTGAGCGGTCGCTGCGGATCCCACCGGCACTCCAGGTTCCCGTCACCGCCCTGATCCGCTTCGAGGCCCCCCGACGGTCGGTTCGCACGGGCCGCATGCACGGGAAGCTCGAGCTCTTCGCCGAGCACGTGGCTCCCAGCGTGACGATCGCCGGTCGCGTGGTGCCCCTCGAGTACGATCCGACGGCGGCCCTGGCGTACACCCTGGAGCACTCCGAGCTCTGGGCCTTCGAGAAGCGGGGCTACCTTTCCGGCTCCTACCGGTCCGACGCCGACGGCCTGTACGCGCTCCAGCCCTACAGCCGCGGACGCGTTCCGGTCGTCCTGGTCCACGGCACGGCATCGAGCCCGGCGCGCTGGGCCCAGCTCCTGAACGAGCTGATGGGCGATCCGCTGATCGACCGCCGCTGTCAGTTCTGGCTCTTCATCTACAACACCGGCAACCCCATCCTCTACTCGGCGTCGCAGCTGCGCCAAGCATTGCGCGGCGCCGTGCGCGAGCTGGACCCGCAGGGCCTCGACCCGGCGCTGCGCGACATGGTGCTGATCGGCCACAGCCAAGGCGGCGTCGTCACCCGGCTCATGGTGACCGACAGCGGCGACCGCTTCTGGGACGCCGTGGCCACGAAGCCCCTCGCCGAGCTCGACGTCAGCGACGCGACCCGCGATGTCCTGCAGCGCGCCCTCTTCTTCGAACCGGTGGCCTCGGTGAAGGGCGTGATCTTCATCTCGACACCGCACGCGGGCAGCTTCGTGGCCGGCAACCGCCTCGGCCGGATCGCGGCGCGGCTGGTGCGGATGCCCGTGGACGTGGCCCAGACCGGGGGAGAGATCCTCACCGGCAACCGCGACGCCCTCGCCATGCGAGACCTGAGACGGATGCCGAGCAGCGTCGACAACATGGACCCGGAGCACCCCTTCAGCGTCACGATGGCGGCGAGCCCGATCGCGCCGGGCGTCACCGTGCATTCGATCATCCCGGTGAAGGGCACCGGGCCGCCCTTCAGCGGACTCGACGACGGCGTGGTCGAATACGACAGCGCCCACGTGGAAGGCGTCGAGTC
Source organism: uncultured delta proteobacterium (assembly GCA_947259215.1). Classification (GTDB taxonomy): domain Bacteria; phylum Myxococcota_A; class UBA9160; order UBA9160; family JAFDET01; genus CAMYLJ01. The sequence goes on along the minus strand of CAMYLJ010000037.1, from coordinate 24,654 downwards.
GGAGCTCGTGATCGAGCGCACCGGGCACTCCGCCCAGGGGACACCCCCCGCGATCGAGGAAGTCCGGCGCATCCTGCGCCTGCACCTGGAGCAGCGCTGAAGCCCGCGCGCTCCGCGGCTCACGAGTGCTTTCGGGGAGAAGGCTGGGGGGGCAGGTCAGCCGCGCTGGGAGCCCGACCCGCTAGTCGCCGACGCGCTCCCGCACCGTCCAGCCGCGCGTCTCGAGCTCGCGCTTTGCGCGCGGGCTCGCGCTGCCTGTGAGCAACACCTCGTGACGCTTCGCCTGGACGTCCTCGCGCGTCGCGAGTCCCTCGACCTGTTCGACCCAGGAGACGTAGTCGACGGGAGCCGGGACCACGTGGGTGCCGTCCTCGAGCCTGGCCACGACGGGCCGGCCCGGTACGAGCGCCGCGACGCGCTCTCCACGCTCGTGTCGGCCGGCGAGCATGAGGACGGCCCGCGTCACCAGCAGTGCCTGGTCGTACGTCTCGACCGTCCCGGCGAGCTCGACGACGTGCTCGCGACCGGAGGCACCCTCGAGTCGGTCCAGTCCCTCGACCAGGCCGGTCTCGATCGAGAGCGTGAAGCCCGGCGCGGCCTGCAGGGCCCCGATCGCCTCGTCCGAGACCCCCATCGACTGCAGCTTCCCCGCGTTCCGAACGATCAGGTCGCCGCTCGGCGTGTCGTAGACGAGGTCGCGCGCCATGCGCGTGCCGCTGACGGCGAGCGAGACGGGAACGAACACCGAGACCAGGGTGTTCACGCCGACGCGGCCGGAGAACGCGACCCAGGCGTAGTCGTGCATTTCCTGCGCGAGGCGGACGTTCGTGGTGTAGGGGTCGACGCCCAGGCGCTTTGCGAGCTGGCGGAGTTCCTGGTCGTAGCCGAGCGCGTTGGCGGTGATGCGACCGGTCTTTCCCGCGGCCGCCGCCGCGCGCTCCTCTCTAGACGTACGCGAGTCGGCCACGGTGCCGGCGAGATTGCTGGCCCCCGAGCCGACCCGTCCGAACAGGCGGCCGACTCCCGACGGCACCCCCCTCGCCGTGCCAGCCGGATCGGCGACGATCTGCGACGCCGCCTGGACGGGGCGGGCCGCCGCGCTCGCGGCCGCGCTCGCAAAGACACTCGTGCGGCGTTGGCTCTGCAGCTCGAGGATCGGGCCGATCTCGGAGACGCGCAGCGCGAGGGTCTCGACGCCGCTCGCCTCGAACAAGCCCGCGTCGGACACGATCGTGAAGCGCGTGGTCAGGCCGTCCGTCGGCACGCTGTCCTGGACGCGGAAGTGCTCGCCCTTGAGGAGCTTCGCGGGTGCGGCCTCGCTCGCCTCGAGAACGGGGGGCACCTCGAAGTCGCCCGCGAGCGCCGTCCCGCGCGCGCCGACGAGCGCGAGCAGCAGAGCGGACCCGCGGATCAGCAACCCGACCCGTCGTGTCCTCTTCAGCCTGCATCGTCGGAGCTCCGATCGTCGGTCGCTCGTCCCCATGTACGCCTCCCTGCCGCGAGCGTTCCGGGCGCTTGCGGAACGCCGATTCTAGGGAAACGGAGCGGCTGCGCCTCCCGGCGATCACTCGTCCGCAGATAGGGATTTCAGGCTGCGTTCCGGGAAACATCCGTTGCGGTCAAATCGACGTAAGCGGAGGTAGATACGCCCCGCTCCGGGGCCGGGCGCACATGCTGGCGTCCCGTCGACACGCCGCGGCCGAAGGTCACGGTCCTGTCTGCCGGGGACGCCTACGCGCAGGTCCTGGCTCACGCAGGAGCCTCGTTGCCCCGGCGAGACGCGGTCGATACCCGCGTCGTTCGAAGCGTAGTGGACCGCGCTGGCTCGCTAATCGACGACGCGAGCCAGGTCGGGGGACTGCCCGAGCTGGCTTCGGAGCCGGCCCCGGAAGATACGGACGTGGCCGCTGCAATCGAGCGACTCGAACCACACCACGTTTCCGGAAGAGAGTTCTCCGGTTGTCGCATCAAAGCGCACCATCAAGGCCAAGTTTTTGTTGAAGGCCGCTCCGTGCTTGAACCCGAGTGCCCCTTCGTGCGCGATGCCGATCTCGTTTCCCTGGCCGTCGAACCACTGGAGGGTCGAGGCCGACGTGCTCGGGTTCACGGCTGACGCCTGGACCTGGCATTCGCTTCCGAGGGGCCAGCCGGACGCCACGGGGTCGGTCTTCGAGGGGCGGCACCCAAGAACGGGGTGCGAGGCGAGCTAAGTGTTGGTCGGGCCGGCGAGATTCGAACTCGCGACCTCCTGAACCCCATAAGGTTCACTAGCCTTACGCAGAATTGCGACACACTGCGATTGCGTACGAAATCTCGCAGCGTTGTCGCTTTGTTGTTGAACCACTCTCCACCCCCGCATACCCTGCGAATTGATCCCGCTTGCTCGCCCTGTGCTTGCCGGAACGTCACTGAGTCATGTCAGAAGGTCGCGGACTGCGGAGAGCCGGATGGCAAAGCTGACCAAGCGCACCGTCGACGGGGCGCGGCCGAAGCCGCACGACTACGTCCTCTGGGACGAAGACCTCCCGCGCTTCGGCGTGCGCGTCCGAGCGACCGGCACGAAGAGCTACGTCGTCCAGTACCGGGCCCACGGCCGCACGCGTCACTTCACGCTGGGACACCCAGGCCCGCTTACGCCCGATGGCGCACGGAAGCTCGCCCTGGGCGTCCTCGCCGAAGTGGCGGCGGGCGGCGATCCCGCCGAGGACCGCGACACCTCGCGCGAGGCCCTGACGCTGCGCCAGCTCGCGTTCCGGTACTTGGCCGAGCACGCCGAGCCGAGGAAGAAGCCAAGAAGCGCCGCCGAGGACCGGCGCATGCTGGAACGAGACGTCCTCCCCGTGCTGGGCAGCCGCCGCGTCCTCCAGATCACGCGCGCGGACGTGGAGCGCCTCCAGCTCTCGATGCGCGACCGGCCGACCATGGGAAACCGCGTGGTCTCGCTCCTCTCGACGCTCTTCCACTTCGCCGAGCAGCAGGATCTCGTGCCGGCCTTCTTCAACCCCTCTCGCGGCGTACGGCGGTTCCCCGAGCGCCGGCGCGAGCGCTTCCTCTCGGCCCAGGAGCTGGCAAGGCTCGGGGACGCCCTGAAGGCCCTGGAAGACGCCTACGAGGCCGGGAAGGACCCCCGACGCTTCAGCTCAGAGCTTCCGGCCGCCGTGGCCGCCCTGCGGCTCCTCGTCTTCACCGGCGCCCGGACCAGCGAAATCCTGGGCCTGCGCTGGGAGCACGTGGACTTCGAGTGGGGGATGCTGCGGATCCCGGATTCGAAAACCGGGGCCAAGACTATCCCGCTGAACGCCCCTGCCCTCGAGCTCCTGGTGGCGCGCCACGCAGCCCGCGGCGACTCGCCCTGGGTCATCCCTGGTGACCTGCCCGGCGAGCACCTGGTGAACCTGGGCAAGATCTGGCGCCGGGTCCGCAAGCGCGCAGGCATCGAGGACGTCCGGCTCCACGACCTGCGACACAGCTTCGCGAGCGTCGGCGCCGCGGCCGGACTCAGCCTGCCCCTGATCGGCGCCCTGCTGGGCCACCGACAGGCCTCCACGACCGACCGCTACGCCCACCTGGCCGACGACCCGATCCGCAGCGCCAGCGAGCTGGTGGGCTCGCGCATCGCGGCGGCCCTGGACGGCCGCGCGGAGGCTCCAGTGCTGGAGATGGAGGGGCGCAACAGGGGGCGAGCCGTGCGTTCTGGTCGCAAAGGCGGAGCCAACAGCGGCCAATCCACCTCCCGTGGCACCTCGGGTGCCCGGGCGAAGAGCCCGGAAACAGGCCGCTTCTAGCCCTCCCCTGCCCGCCCGGATCCAAGATCTCGCCCGGCACGCAGCTTGCGATGGCCGTGGGCATGGCCGAGCTCCTCACCGAACGCGATGCCTCGAAGCTCCTCTGCCTGAGCGTCCGCACGCTCCAGAAGTGGCGCCTGTCCGGCCGCGGCCCTCGCTTCCTCAAGCTCGGCCACGCCGTCCGCTACGACCGCGCCGAGCTGGAGCGCTTCCTCGCGAAGGCCCGGCGCGCGTCCACATCGGACCCGGGGTTCCTCCGCGGAGTGTCGAATGCGGACAGCAACCGGAGCCCAGGGTGATCTGCCAGGGGCAAAGAGCGCCTCGCGGCAATCGAAGCCGCGTCCGACCAGCTCAACACATTGAAATCATCGGGTTTCGCCCTCCAGGAGGTTCCTCCGATGTTCCTTGAGACGCCTTCGGGCTCGCCGGAGACCGCTCGTCCAGCCGCGTCTGGAACCTGGGTGCGATCCCGACGATTTCGTCCGCCGCAAGAGCTCCTTCCTGCACGCACTGATCTCGGTGCATGGCCGGGCGACGCGTCTGGCGCCGGGGTGCAAGCCCGCTTGCAGCACTCTCAACCTTGCGCCCGTCAACTTATCGTGTAGCCCTACGTCGCGGGTGCCAGATTCTCCTGCATGCATTTTGACAAGAGGCGTTCCGAGGAGGTGTCGTCGTGCAGATGTTGAGGTCGAGAGGCCGGGGGCAACTCGAGCGTGACGCCGGGAGCGTTCGCGACCGATCGCGACGCGCAGGTATGGACGACGCCTTCGGTCGGCACGCGATCCTGTGTATGCCGGCCCGAAGACAGGCTCTGCTGCTGCTGGCCGCCATCCTGACAGCCGCTCCCGAGGCTTCGCCGGCAGAGCCCCCCGCGGCGCCGGCTGCCAAGGCGTCCGCCGCCGCTGCCAAGGCCGCGAAACCCACGGTCAGCAAGCCCGAGGACACCAAGACCAAGGTCACGAAGAAGACGGCGACGACAACGAAGGTCACGACGTCGAAGACGACGCCGGAGGCCACGACGACGAAGACGACCCCACCGGCCACGACGACGGAGTCCACCACCACCCGCTCCGAGACCACGGAGCGAACTGTGGCTTGCGAGCCGTGGCCGGAGCACCCGATCCTGAAGGAGACCACCGAAGACGTCAGCGACTCCCATGTGGTACGGCTCTATCACCACCGGAACGCTTCGGTGGTCGCCAAGGCGCTCGATCAGGCCGTGAACTGCGTGGGCGTGAAGGCGATTGGCGCCGACGTCCTCGTCCTGCGCGGCGGACCGCCGACCAAGGAGTGGGATATCCAGGAGGTGCGCCGCTACATCGCCCTGATCGACCTCCCGCGACCCGAGTTCGCCTTGACCGTCTGGGGATACCAGGTCAGCGAGGAGCCGCGGGACTTCTGGGACAAGGCCAAGTGGTTGGGTGCTCAAGCGATGTGGGACTACATCAAGGGAAGGCCGGCGGACGCCGCGGAGAGATTCGAGGCCTTCCGTGGCGGCGTTGCAGAGCTGGATCGCGGCCTGCGCCTCGCGGTTGCCAGCGGCTGGAAACAGGCGAGCGATACCCTGTCAAACAGCTCAAGCGATCGGCCACAGGCGAGTGACGAATCCGAATCGGCGCGAGCTCGCCTGTTCCGAAACTACCTGACCGGTCGCCACGGCGAGTGCGAAGGAGGGAGGCAGTACTGCCTTGGCTACTCGGAGGCGTTCCTCAGGGGACCGGCCACGCTCTCCGGCATGCTGCTTTTCCTGGCGGGGGCCGATTGGACCGCCGCGGACGCCAAGAGCCACGGTGACGCCGTCGTGGAAAGCATGAACGCGCAGCTCAGGAAGGCATGGAACGAGGCCAGGAAGCACTTGAAGACATCGAAAACATTCGAGTGGGGCGAGGAATCCGTCCCGCTAGCGCAAGAGGGCGAACGGAAGGCGAGCCTCGATCGGTTCCAGATGGCCCTCGAGGAGCTCTACGACGAGCACCGTCGAGACGTACTGCGCGCGGCGCTGCTCGACTTCCTCCTCCACTACAAATGGTCGGTGACGTATCCCCATCACTTCGTGCCATACGACCTCGGCCAGAGCGCCGCTCGGCTCGACAGCATCCTGGTCCCGGTGGTGGAGGCCCTCAACGCGGACTTCGAGGAGTTCGTATTGATGGCCATCGACCCATTCTTGAACGAGAAGACTGCCGCAGGTATCAAGTTTAAGTCGTTCGGCTACTTGACGGTCGAAGCCATCAGCGGCACACCGGCGAGGGTGTCGGCCGGGAGCGCCAACTACTTCGACGTGTCGACTCCCGATCCTCTGATGAGTGTGTTGAGTGGGCCGGCGGGCGGCCTGCCGACTCTCTCAGAAGTGGCAGCGCCGGAGGTGGTGGCGGCGTTCAGGCTCCTGGCTGCGGCCGAGCAGGAGCCCAAGTTGGCCGAGGTGAAGCGGGGCCTCCAGCTGGAGGTCACTCCGGAGGCCATGGCGACGGCGGCGTCGGCCGAGCTCAAGATCAAGTTCTCGGTGGGCGACGACGACGCGGATCCGGTGCTGCTCCAAGGTGCCAAGACGAAGGCCCCGATCGATCGGGTCGCCGCGCACTCGGTCGAGGACATCGTGCGCGTCGAGAACGTCCGGCTGTTCGAGCTCTCGACCTTCCGCTCGGAGATCATGCTACTGAGACCCGACGCGGTGTTTCCGGTGGTCGGACACGTCTGGCGAGCCATCTTCGGTCGTGTTCCGATCGTCGGAGACCTCTTCAGCATCCCGCGCGATCCTGCGGAGAGCAAGCACCGCAGCATCGCGCTGGTGACAGCATTGATCGTTCCGACCGCAGCGGATCTCGCCTTGGGTATTCGCTTCGATGGGGACCGCGTGGCCGCCGAGAACACGCGCGGCGAGCGACCGCTGGTCACGCGACCGCATCGGAGCTGGAGGCAGCAACACAAGAAGATCGTGCGCTGCCTGCGGGCGCTTGGCCCGTACCCACGAAATGGCCGATGCGAGGGTTTGTTCGCGTCCGACTCGAAGGGCGCCTCTGGGGCGCCGAGTGTCACTCCGTGACCCATCGGCCCGGCCCGCCGCACGACCGCGAACGTCGTGGATGCGCCAGCGGAGCTCGAAGGACGGCCGACGGGTGTGCCGGCCGGAGGGAATCGGACGTTCAAGCATCTGATCTTGCTGGCTAAATCGGCGGAGGCCGCGGGAATCGAACCCGCGTCCGATCTCCGCAAGCATTTGGAATTATGCGTCTTTTCGCCCTGAGAGATGTTCCTCCAGCAGCCCTCTCAATCCCGACCCCCGCGTTCTTGGCGATCTCGTTTCCCGAACGCTGGATTCACGCAAGAGGTTCGTCGCGCCCTACGTGAAGGAACGTGCGAAGGAGTACGACCAGATGCGGTTCTTCGTCTACGGTCACACCCACGCGTTCGAGACCGAGTGGTCTGTAAGAACATCCCAACGGCCGGTCGGCGTGCTGAACGACGGTGCCTTCCAGCGAGTAATCGACGACGAATCGTTCAGAGCGATGGTTGGAGACAAGAACGTTGGCAAGGCCCTGCGGGACAGGCCTCTATCCGATCTTCCCGCCTGCTACACATCGGTGAGGATCTTCGAGGAGCCCGAAAGCGGGCTGCGTCGAGCCGAGCTCAGGGCCTGGCATTTGAAGGAAGATGGATCTGGCGGCGGCTTCATCGATGTCTGTGATGTGCGTTGAAGGACCCGTCCACGATCGATTCGAGTCACGGTGGGCGAGTTCTGCACCGGAAGGACCAGGGTGGACCGGGCGCCTCCGAGCGGATGGGGGTCACACGGTTGAGCCCGCCCCAGCGATGGTCGTCGTACTCGCGGTGCTGGAGCGCCCGCCCGAAGCGCAAGCGTGCTTGACGGCGCTCCGGCTGTGAACTGCTTCACACCGGGCCGTACAGCTCGGGTGTAGAATGAATTCCCCACGGCTTCTCGAGTCGGAGGACCCCCATGCTCCGCCACGCACTCGCCGTCGCTACGTCGCTCGCCGCCTGCGCCGCGCTGCCTGCGGCAGCCCAGCAGGTCCACGTCTTCGCCGCCGCTCAGCCTGCCCTGGGCACCACCACGACGCTCTCCGTGAATGACGACGACGCGGGACAGAAGGTCCTGGTCATCCCCGTCGTGACCCAGGACACGGCCTTCGACCCGGCCAACAACGACCTCGCTGGCATCGACCCCGCGCTGCAGGGCAACCTGCAGAACAAGTTCCAGACGGTGAGCGACTTCTGGAGCGAGAACTCCTACACCCGCGTCTCCTTCCAGACGGACGTGCTGGGCCGCTTCTACCAGATGCCGCGAGGGCTGGACCACTACTTCAACCCCGCGTTCCAGGCGGCCCGCGTGACGGGCTCTGCCACCTTAAGCGAGCCGGTCGCCGTCCCGACGGGAACGCTCCAGCTCCGCGTGCACGTGAGCACCAGCGACGAGACGACCGTGACGGTTCCCTTCGACGCGGCCGACTCGCCCTACACCTTCGCGCAGCTCGAGACGAAGCTCTCCGATGCCATCGCCCCGCTGGGCGACAAGCTCGCCGTGTCCATCTTCGGCGGCGCCACCCGCCGCCTGCGGTTCACCGTGGGGCAGCGTCACGTCCGAGAGGGGACGTTCGTCCGCATACAAGCTGCGGGGAGCGACCCCGCGGTGCTCGACGCGCTGGGACTCGACACCCCCCTGGAGGACCTCGCCGCCCCGCGCATCACGTCGCGCGGCTCCGCCTTCCCCCTGAATCCGGCGGCAGCGAGCACGCTCACCCTCACCGTGGAGAACGAGGCCGGGGCGACCGAGCCCTTCGCCTGGGCGATCCCCGCGGGCGCGCTGGCGGACGCCGCGGCCTTCGTAGCCGCCCACGGCGCCACCCATGCCAACGCGACGATCAGCGAGGACGCTGGCGAGCTGCGCTTCGATGTGACACCCGGCATCGCGCTCCCCATCGAGTCGCTCACCTTCACGATCGTCGGGGACCTGGATCTCGACGCACTGGGCCTGGACGAGATCGCCGAGACCACGGGGGTGGTGAGCTTCGCGGCGCGCAACACGGTCCGTGGCAATCGACGGCTGATCACCGGGCAGGCGATCGCCGCGTACGTCCTGAACGAGCTCGGGCGCCCGGCGGCGCCTCCGGGAAACATCCCCAACCTGGCGATCACGGCGGCGAACGAGGCGCAGATCGACGCCGCGCTGGCCAACGCCGTCGACACCTACGCCGCGTTCGCCGTGCTTTTCCTGGACGGCGGCGGAAAGCGGGCGGGCGCGTCGGGCGGCTACATCGACGTCGGGATCGAGAACGCGGGCTTCCTGTATCAGTACCAGACCTTCGGGGACATCCAGCTGGCGTTCCAGACCACCTCCGCCGCGACCTTCGCCCACGAGATCGGCCACAACATCGGCTTCTACGATCTGTACGACAACAGCGGCGGCAACTACGGCCCGGATCTCGAGTACCCCCTGGACTGGGACAGCATGCACCGCCAGAGCGAGCTGCCGCATACCGGGGGCTTGCACAAGGAGCAGCGGGCCACCTGGGTGAGCCGGGACGGGACGACGGTGGCCTCCTTCCCCCTGCCCGCCACCCCGGGCGTCGAGACGCGGCAGTTCGCGCTGACCCCGCTCGAGTTCGGAAACGCCCAGTACGACTCCCAGGTGGCGCCGCCCGGCGGGCGCACCGAGGCCAAGCTGATCCGGCTCCCGCTGGGCCTCGGCCCCACCCAGAACGACCACTACCTGCTGCTCCAGAACCGCCAGCCCGGCGCCAGCTTCAGCCAGGATCTGCCCCAGGCCGCGGGCGCCCCCGAGGCGGGCGGCCTGTACGTGACGGACGTCATCACGCGCAAGTTCTTCAACTACTTCGGGATCACCAGCCGCAACTTCGTGCACCCGCTGACCGACGTTCCGCTCGTTGCCGTACCGAACCCGGGCAATACCAGCCCGGTCGTGGATCGCGCCCCGCAGCCGGACGTCACGCTGACCGGCACCTACCCGGCGTACGCCGGCTTCACGATCGACGTGGTCGGCTCCCAGGCGGGGCCCGCGGGCCTGCCCGAGACCCTGCTGGTGAACGTCTCGCGGGAGCAGAGCGACTTCCTCGATCTGCGCATCACGCCCTGGGGCGCACCGCCCTGGGAGAGCCCCGACATCTGGCTCGAGCACGGCGACGAGCCGCTCGGCACGGTGCCCCTGCCCGGGAACGGCGAGCCGGTGCGCTGGTCCCCGGACTACGACCCCGCTGCCAACGGCGGCGTCCCGCTCAACTTCGTGCGCGTGCTGGTCACCAACGACGGCACCGTGGACGCGACCGACGTCCAGGTGAAGCTCCGCATCAACACCCCGGGCGGCATGGGCGGATCCGGAACCTGGGCGGAGCTCCCCCTGTCCGCGCCACAGGACGTCCCAGCCGGGGGGTCGGCGATCTTCGACTTCCCGTGGAACCCGCGCGTGGATCGACACACCTGCGTCAAGGCGGAGATCTTCCGCTGGGACTCGGTGCTGGGGGACATCGAGCCCTTCAACAACGGGACCCAGGAGAACGTCAACGACTTCAACCCGGGGGCGAGCAGCCCCTGGCAGCCCGAGCCCTTCGAGTTCGAGGTCGCGAACCCCCTGGACCACGACGTCGAGGTCGAGGTCCAGCCGATCGGCCTGACCCCGGGCCTCGTGGTCGAGATCGAACGCACGATGTTCCAGGTCCCCGCCCGGAGCCGCGTCCAGGTGGCTGCCGTGCTGCGCTTGGACGAGACGCACATTCCCGTCCCTCCGTTCGAGAGCTTCGACGCCTACCTGAAGCGCAGACCCCGGGAGCGGCGCTTCCACCTGGAGGGCTTCGCCCTGGCCGGCGACTTCCGGGTGCCGATCGGCGGCATCACCTACGACGTCCAGCCCGCGCGCAACGTGGTGATCCACGTCGACGTGGGCGTCGACCGCGATGGAGACATCGTGGTGGAAGGGACCACCAAGCCGCCCGCGCCCGGCCAGGACATCGAGATCGAGGTCCGCTACCCCTCCGGACGACACGTATGGCTCGACGTGCAGACCGACACGGACGGCTCGATCGACGAGACGATCGAGCCGGAAGAGGACGGCTCGGTGCGCCTCGCCGTGAACTACCCGCCCGGTGGCGCCTTCGCACCCACCCGGACCGGCGATGTGACGGTGGACACGCGCGAGCCGACGCCGAGGCCGACCATCCCGCCCGCCCTGTGCTGCTGGATCGCGCTGGTCCTCCTCGTCGTGGTGGTGATCCTGCTCCTGGTCCTCTGGAGGCGATGACTCCGGCGCGATGCGTGTCGCGCTCGCGCCGGGCGTGCGCCGCCCTTGCACTGCTGGCAGGCTGGCTGTGTGGCGGCGCCCAGGTCGACGACGTGCGGGCGACGCTCGGCCAGCCGGCGCCGGGATTCGCGTTGAAGGACCACGCTGAGACGATCCGTGCCTGGGACCAGTCCGCCGGACCCGAAGGCCTGGTGCTCGTCTTCCTGACCACCCGGCTCGCGGACGAGCTCGCTCCACTGGCCGCGCTCCCGGCCTGGCTCGAGTCCCGGGGAATCGGGATCGTCTGGGTGGACGTCACCTACAAGGTGGACGTCGGCGCAGCGGAGTCGTTCTACCGCGCAGGCGGCCTGCGCGGCCCGATCCTGTACGACCGACGCCGCTGGATCGCAGCCGCGTACGAGGTGACGGCGGTCCCGACGGCGTTCTTCGCGGACGCGAAGCAGCGCCTCCGCTATCGGGGCGGAGTCGCTGATCCGGCCGGGCTGCAGACCGCGCTCGAACAGTGGCAGCGAGACCGAAGCATCACCTCACCCACGGGCGCCACGGCATCGGTGCCCGTGCGGCCCCTGCCGCCGCAGAAACCCAGGCCGCGGTAGCGATGGTCCCGCTCGCCCACGGCCCCGCCTCCGCCGGGCCAGCCCCAGGACGGGTGCACCGCTCGCGAACAGCGCACCCGTCGACGGCTCCGGCAGCGTCGCCACGTAGATGTTCTTGGACCCGTCGCTCAGCGGGCATAGGGAGTTCAGGCTGCGTTCTTGGCAGGGGCCGATAAATCCATCTCCGTCAAATCGGATAAGGCGAGGGGGATAAGCCCCGCGCTGGGGCGATTTCAAAGTGCAGGCGGCGCTCGCCTGGCGCGGCGGACGGCTCTGCGTGCCGGCGCGGCTGTGGACTCGGGAAGAGCGCGACCAGCGGCCACACGGGTGGGCCGAGGGACCGAGATCGGATTCGATAGGGCGCGCCCGGTCAAGCGTTTCGGCGCAGGTCACGGCTATGCCGTGCCGTCCGGGTCGGGGTCCGTCGGACCGAACGCCCACGGAGGCTCCTCATCCCCGAACTCGCTGTCCTGCAAGGCCGACTCCTCCGGGGCGGGCGAGAGCGGCGGCGCTCGGGCGGGCAGGTCGAGGCACTCGCGGATCTGGCGCGCGACATCGGGGTCCTCGATGGCCGCGATCAGACGCATGCGTCGGTTCTCATCGTCCGCGGTCCAGTGGTTGGGAATCCTCCCCGTCGCTAGCCCTGTCGGAACTCGCACCCGCGGCCGGCTGCTTCGTTCGCTGGCGGCGTTGAAACGCCCGGTCACTGGCCAAGAACTGCTTGAGGATTCCCCCGATGAGGGCGGGCAGCTCGATCTCCTGGCCGTGGGCTTGGGCATACAAGGCGCGATAGTCGTCCAGGTCTGCGGCGAGGCGTCCCGGCAGTCGGAGCCTCACCTTCCGGCGGGAAGGCGGGGTTCCGTAACTGGCTGATTTCGCTGGTCGGGCCGGCGAGATTCGAACTCGCGACCTCCCGAACCCCATTCAGGGCGAACGGGTCGGTAACTGGCTAAAAACGTGCGGGTTTCGGCAGCCTCCCGCGGGCCTGTAAGCACCGGATAAGCACTTCGCGGGGAGTTGCCACGCGGCGAAGAAGGGTCGCCGCCGGTAGCCTCACGCGTGCCCCACCAGGCGTCGATACGACGCACGGAGACCCGGTCGCGTCGCTCAGCTCTCCGGGCCGCTCAAGGAACGGGAGCCGGACGCGCCACCATCCGGCATCCCTTCGATCGGAGCTTCACGGCGTGGATCCGGTGGATGACCTGGATCCGCGCTTCCGCTCGCCGGCTCGGACTCACAGTGGGAACGACGAGGGCCCCATCGGGGGCTCACGCCGCGATCCGGGCTAGGGCTTGCAGACCGGGCTCGGACCCGAGGGGTCGTGCCGGTAGCCGTTCGAAGGGCGATCGAAGCCGAAGCACTGGTCCTCGGCGTTGCCCTCGACCCGATTGTCACCGCCGATGGGGTACGGGTCGTTGTTCTGGCACTTCAGGTCGCCCTTGATCTGGTTGTACGAGACCTCGTAGCCGCCGAAGGGCGTCTTGTTCCCGTACAGCTCCACGTTCCCGTCCACGTAGTTGCCCTTCTTGCCGCAGTTGAGCGAGAAGGGAGCGTAGTTCGAATAGATCTCGAGATTGCCCTTGACCCAGTTGCCGCAGACGGAGTTGGGCTTCTGCGGGTCGTAGGTGCTCTTGGTCTTCTCGATCCGGATGTTGCCTTCCACGTGCGCCTTGTAGACATTGATCCACTCCGCGCCGTAGGATTCGACGTTCCCGTAGATCTTGGCCCTCTTGACATAGAGCGCGCCGCCGTCCTGGACCATCACGTTGCCGTAGATCTTGGCGCCCTGGATCTTGCAGACCGCGCGATAGGGGACGTAGACGTTGCCTTCCACCTTCCGCGGGTAGAGCTTTCCGTCGCAATAGACGTCGTCCGCAGATGCGGTCCCTGCCCCCGCGAGGCAGGCGAGAGTGGCTACGAGAGCAACGATCGGGAGCTGGCGCATGGGGTTCTTCTCCTCTTGCATCAATGATAGACGCGAGCGACTCTTGGGTGACGCGTTTGTTGTCGCGAGTGCGCGGCTCACACCGCATCGTCAGGGCTCACCGCGGCCGTCGTCGACGACTTCCTAGAACCCCGCGCACTGTCCGTCGCTGAACGTGATCGTATTGGTGTTGTTCGGCGTCGGCGCGGGGTCATTGTCCGAGCAGTACAGGCCCTCACCCGTGTTGTTCGTGATCATCACGCCGCCCTGGTTCTTGCTGACGTCCGCGTCCGAGAACCCGAACCCTGAGACACACCCGTCATTCGGGTCGGCCGGGTCAGGGTCGCGGTTGTTGGTCAGCGTCACAGGGCCGTTCTCGGTGACCGTGAGCCGCATGTCGCAGTTCGAGTCGATCGTGACCGGACCGTTCTTGTTGACGAGGAGATCCTCGCCCGAGAAGGAGTTGCCCGTGAGCGACACCATCTGGTTGCCGAAGATCCTGACGTCACTACCCACCGTGGACCCGGCGATCGACACGTGGCCTTCCGGGTTCTCGATGATCTTCACGTCGCTGTCCGTCGTCACGTTCGTCAGCGTGATGCTGCCCTTCGACTTCTCGACGTTCACGTCACTGAGCGTCACACCCGCGTCGGCGCCGCCCACGACGACGCTGCCGGTCAGCTCGACCACGATCAGGTCGCTGGTATCCAGGACCGCGTTCTGGACGCGCACGTCCCCCGTGCTCTTCCCAACGATGATGGAGCCCTTGATCGAGCCGCCGCTCACGGACACCGCGGACGAGCCGCAGGGAGCGCTCAGACAAGCCTCGGACACGAACACCCCGCCCGGGAACACCGTCGCGTCCGACAGGGTGACGCTGCCGGAGTTCTTGCTGACTACGCCGGCGATGGCTCCAAAGACGGTCGCGTCGCCCGAGCTCTCCAAGATCAGCTCGTCGGTCATCGCGAGGGCCCCCACGATCGCGTCTCCGGAGTCCTTCAGCGAGATTCCGCCCGTCTCCGAATCGGCGACGGTGAGGTCTCCGCTCTTCTCGAGCCTCACGTCTCCGAACACGCGGGTCGCAGCCAAGCTGACGTCTCCGGCATCCTTGGCCTCGACGCGCCCCTGGATCTCGGTGCCGTTGAGGGTGTCGAGATTCCCGCTCTCGACGTTCACGGAGCCGAACACCGTCGCGCCGTCGAGGGTGCACCCGGCGCCCTTCACGATGACATCGGCATACAGGCCGTCGAGCGACTCGCCGTCGCACTCGACGCTCACGACGTTCGAGGAGCTTCCCGAGCTCTGGGCCAGCGCGGCGGCCGGCCACAGCGCGAGCGAGAGAAGAGAGCTCGTGAGAATGACGGTGCTTGTTGAGAGTCTCATCGTTTCTCCGTGTTCTCGGGTTGCCAGGCGAGCACCTACGACCTCACCCACACGGACCCTCCGGGGTCCGGCGCGGTAACTCCGGGGAGAAAAACGCAAAGCGCTGGCTGTGGAACTTGCATTCTAGCCATGCCGCTACAGGGCGGGGTGTCGCGTGGCTGACGCTGCTGATGCCCTACGGCAACGTGGGCCACTCTGGGCCATGCGCAGCGGAATGGGCCAAGAAAATCTGAGCGGCCGCGCGCACCTCCAGAGAAGTGGCCCACCGCTTATCTTGCTGTCGCATCCCAAACTGGGCCACCGCTCAGCCGGGTACCCATCCGAGTCATACTTTCTTCGCTACCCCACTGTCGTCCGGCGGGCCTCAAGCAGCAGAGATGCGGTCAGCCCTCCAGCGCTGCGGACGCCGCGCGATGGAGCCCGCGACGGCGCGCGCTGCAGAGATTCCCGCCGCGGCATCTCCTGTAGATCAACCGCTGACGAGGCAGTCGGGAACGAAGAGCGCCACCCGATCCGGGAACAACTCCGACGCCACGACCGCCAATGCCAACGAGCTCTTGGGCAACGAGGAGGCCGCCCGGAGCACAGCATCCCCTGCCATAGAGCGGAACTCTCGATCATATTCATCCAAGGACCAGACTCCATCGCCTATGCAGAGTGTGAAGTTCTCCCCTTCGCGAATGAATGGCATGCCGAAGTCGGAATAGGTAGCGGGCACGAAAAGGTTGACTGCCAGTCGATCGAAGGCGCGCATCTCGAAGTCCCATTCTGCCGCCCGCTCGAGCCTCGCGCCGTGAAGCAGCAGAACGGGAAGCAGCTGAACCGGGCGGGCGAGAGCCCTATGCGGCCCAGCCACACGCTGGCTGCGTGCCAAGAGGTACTCAAAAGCCACTTCACCCGGCAGGTGCGGCTTGGCAATCGCACCCTGGACCGACGCCAGACTCGCGAAGATCCGATCGAGAACCGTGGTGGCGCGGTCCACCCAACTCCGCTGCTCGCAGGCAGCCGTGAACAGGTGGAGCCACGCTGCTTGTTCGTCGCCAACGGCTGCGAAGGAGCCGGAATAGTGCTCAACGAGAAGGTCCACGAGGACCGCGCATTGATCTGCAGCTTCCTGATCCCCCTGCTCGAGTAAGGCGTCTACGACGAGCGAACAGCCGACCCAGCCAAGCAGTCGAGAAACCCGAAGCGGCAGGTAGTAGAGATCGCTCAAGCCGCCGCCTCGGTTCAAGAGGCATCGCGGTTCCTTCCTGAGCGATTCGATCAAGGCGGCGCGAGCCCGTGCGCTCGCCGCCGCAAGCTCAGTCAACAGCTGCTGACGCGCTACGTCCGCCTCGTCAGCCTGGGATCCGAGCATCGTTACCGCGGCAACGCCCCAGGCGGTCGGCTCCGCAAGTACGTCTGCAGAATCTCGGCTTCTGGCTGCCAGAGCGCGAGCGAAACCCAGGACGAAGGGAACTTCGTCCTGCGCAGGGATCCCACTGGTGAGCTTGGTCAGCAGCGCTTGCAGCCGAGCACAATCGGGATCGTCACGGAAGCGGCGATACTCCTGCCAAAGCTCGATCGAGTTCTCCCGAATCCGCCCGCCCAGATCCGACCCGGGAAGGACCTGGGCCAAGGCAAACGCGGGTAAGTCGCCGGGCGCGCGGTAGTGGCGGTTCGGAGCGAAGCGGCCTTCGCCGTAGAGATTGAGTCCCCAGGTAACAGGGGTCTGCGATGCACCCGCTCCAAGGAGTTGGGCTGAAACCGCCCGCCCGACCTCGACCAAGTCGAGGAACGGTCGGGATTCCTGAATCCGAACCGATCCGCCCACCATCTCGAGCAGTGCCCGAGTCGCAAGACCACCCTGCTCGGACTCCCCAGCGTCCTCGTTGCTACGACTAGCCGCGAGGAAGGACACGCTAGCGGCAGCAGAAGCGTCCACCTCGGCGGACCGCAGCAGCGCTCCAAGCTCGTACATCGCACCGCCGGATTGGCAGCAGTCCAGCACGATGTTCACCTGCCTGGGTGAGATCTCGTTCACGATCGTGAAGAGCTGAAGGACGGGCAGTGAGGTGAGCGAG
This sequence comes from uncultured delta proteobacterium, assembly GCA_947259215.1. Lineage (GTDB taxonomy): Bacteria > Myxococcota_A > UBA9160 > UBA9160 > JAFDET01 > CAMYLJ01. The sequence goes on along the minus strand of CAMYLJ010000037.1, from coordinate 7,636 downwards.
AGCTGCTCAGCCCGGGAATCGCGGAAGCAGATATAGTAGTTGCCGCTCTTCACACCGCCGTGAGCCGCAAAGTAGAACGTCAGGACGTCGAGTTCTGGCGTCGCAGACAAGGCCTCGCGGATCGCCGAACGAAACTCGTCGAGGGAAGGAGAGTTGAAGAGACGCGAGAACTTCGGATCGTAGAGACCGCCTTCTGCGACAAGGGCGTCGAAAACCTCGGAGGCATCCTTTTCTGCGCTAACGAGGTTGCTCAGCGCGTCGTAGTGGTTGCACCCGACGCAGACCAGGACGCTGACCACTGCTCAGTTCCGCGCCTTGTAGCGGCTCAGTCGGGCACCCTCGCGCTCCAGCGCCGCCTTTGCCTTTTCCCGCTGGACCCGCTCCACTTCTGCGCGGAACTCCGGCCCCTGAGCGTTGAGGTCATCCAACATCTTCTGCGCCACGGAGGGGTGAAGGTGAAGCTGTGGCATAGTCACGTGGCCATCACGGTCGACACCGAACTCGATCTGGCGAAGCGATTCCAGAAACGCCTGCGCCGACGTCTTACCCTTTCCATCGACAACGTTTCCGACGCTCTCGGCAGCTTCGCCGGCGACTTCGTACATGCGGCTCATGATGGCACCGAAGATCCCCTCGGCCATCTCCTCGATGAACCTAGGGAGCACGTCGACCCGAAAGCCGATGAGATCCTCGTAGCGAACCTCCGACTGAGATCGGGACTCCTCGAAGGAGCCCTGATGGGTCGAGCCGTCAGCGCGCTGGTGGGTCCAGCCGCCTCCATGGTAGAACTGCTCGGTATTCTCCTCGGGGATGAGCTGGGTCATCCGCGTGTGGATGAGCTCCTGGATGAACTCCCCGACCTTCTTGTCGAACGCCTCGTGGCCCGCGACATAGCTGACGGCCCACTTGAGGTCGCTGCGCTCGTTGTCGTCCGCCATGGCCCCCCCTGTCTGGTGATTCTGGGGGCAACTGGGGGCATGCGCCAGCCAATGCGGCAGGCAGCCTCGGACGCCCGCACTGCTTGCCGGGTGCTTGCCAGTCGGTTTCAGGCGGGTAGGCGGGGTTCCGTAACTGGCTGGAATCATTGGTCGGGCCGGCGAGATTCGAACTCGCGACCTCCTGAACCCCATTCAGGGTTCTCGGATTGGTAACTCTTCGAAAATGAAGCGCAATCGCTACCGGGGACAAGGCTGGCAGGCAAGGATAAGCAGGCCGCGGCGAATCGGAGCGAAGTCGAGCGTGTCTGGTCGACTTGCGGAGAGTCACCCGGTGGCCTCGAGGGCTCCCGCGCTCAGCGCGGCTTCCCGACGGGAAGGAGCCCGAGCGGCTTCGTCTGCTCCGGGAGTCCGAGCACGCGCGCGAGCTCCTCGTCGCGAAAGGCGCCGACCATCGTCGTCCCGAGGCTCAGCGCCCCGGCCTGCAGGTAGACGTTCTGCGCCGCGTGTCCCACTTCCATGTGCACGTAGCGCTCAGTCCGCTCTCCGTACTTGCTGGCGCTGCGCTGGTAGACGGCCGCGAGCACGATGATCGCGGGCGCCTCCGCCACCCAGTCCTGGCCGCCCGCGGCCTGGGCGACGCCGGCTCTCGAATCGCCCTCCAACCCGAGGACGAGGCGGTGCCGCCGCGGGTCGTAGCGATACACGCCCGGCCGGACTCCCGACACGGCTCCCACGACGAGGTGGACCTCGAGCGGGTAGAGCGCGCCGGCGGAAGGGGCCGTCCGCAGGCCGGCCGGGTCCGTGATGCCCTGCGCGGCCCACAGGAGCTGCGACACGGCCGAGAGCGGCAGCGGCTCGGACGCGAACTCACGCACCGACCGCCGCAGCGCCAGCGCGCGTTCGACCGCAACCTCGCCGTCGCGGCTCGGCGCGGGAAGCGCGACATCTCCCTGCGCGCTCGCCATGACTCCTCCCATACAACAGCGCCACCGCGAAGAGCCGCACGGGGCCGGTTCCGTCGCGCATCTCGGGCTCCATGAACGGGGGCACCGCGCAATCATACCCCCGCGCCGGGGCGGGGCCGCCGCACCGCGCGGCCGCCTACCGCCGCCGACCCATCCCCCGCACCTCGAGCGTGCGACCCAGGCGCCGCACCGCCGCGCCGAACTGCGCCACGAGCCAGAGGTTCGAGTCGAGGTGCTGCGTCCAGCGGGCCGGAATCCAGCGGCTCTCGCCACGCGCGAGCGCGGCGAAGACGACCAGCTGGTCGGCCAGGTGACGATCCGTCGTGCCGCCGCTGGCGACGTCGGCGAGGAAGCGCTTTGCGACGAAGCGGCCGATCGCCTCGGAGCTCCGTCGCGGGGCGCCGGCCCGATCGGCCCCGAAGCGGCAGTACGTCGAGCTCTCCGCCCAGATGCACAAGCTCGCACCGGCCTGGGGCGCGCGGTCGTCCTCGACGCGGTCGATCTCGCAGCGCAGACGTGCGGCGACGAGCCTCTCCTCGCAGGTCCCCGCCATGCGCTCGCTCACGTGTCGCGCCGCCAGATGGCTCGAGAGGGCCATGCCGGCCACCGTCTCGACGCGCCCCGGATCGAGCAGTGTCAGGGGGGCGAGCGCTCGCGCGACGGGCGGCACCCGCAGCAGCAGCTCGCCCCCGCCCGCCGGCACGTAGCCCGGTCGCGCGATCTCCAGCGAGGCGCGAAGCCCCATGCGTGCGAGGATGGGCAGCAGCACGTGCTGCATGTGGATGGGCGAGGGCGCGAAGTCCTGGAAGACGCCGCCGCGGAGCCGGACCTCGAGTGGAGCGTCGGCGAAGGCCGCGAGCGGTAGCAGCGTGAGAGCGAGCATCGAGGCCGAGCCCGCCGTCCCAACGCTGAAGACGTGGCTCCCGCCTCGGATGCGGGGGCCGGGATGGAAGCGCAGCGTGCCCGAGCCCACCGCGACCCCCTCGACCCGGGCCTCGCAGAGCTCGGCACAGGCCCGCACGGCCGCCACGTGCTGCGGGCGCAGGCCAGGCTTGCGGCGCTTCGCGCGAGCATTCACGATCTCGATGGGCCGGCCGCTGAGGCCGGACAGGGCCACGGCGAAGCGCACCAGCGTGCCGCTCCCCAGCTGCTGGGCGCCGTCGATCCGTAGCGCGCGGGGACTCAGCGGCCCTTCTCGTAGGTGCCCACGAGCTCCGCTTGGGCGAGCACCCTTCCCTGAATCGCGCGCTCGAGCTCGGCCCTGGTCGGCTCGCCCAGGTCGCCGAGCTCTTGGCCCAGCGCGTACAGCTTGTGGAAGTAGCGATGCCGCCCGATCGGTGGGCAGGGGCCGCCGTAGCCGGTGCGCTTCCAGTCGTTCCTGCCCTGCTTCGTGCCCGGCGGGAGATTCGCCGCCGAGACGGCCTCGGGGAGACCCGTAGCGTCGGCAGGGATGTCGTAGAGGACCCAGTGGACCCAGGTCTTCTTGGGCGCCACCGGGTCGGGCGCGTCCGGGTCGTCCACGATGAGCACGAGGCTCCTTGCCCCTTCCGGCGCGCCGGACCAGCGCAGCTCCGGGGAGACGTCCGCCCCCTCACAGGTGTGCCGGCGCGGAATCTCGCCCATGGCGCTGAAGCTCGGCGACGTGAGATCGAACTCCATCGAGGCCCCTCCCTCGCGCAGCTGGCCGAGCGCGACCGCGGCGGCGAGGGCGACCCAGGCGACGACCACCGCCGGCACCACGCTGGCCGGCCGGGCTCGGCTCAACGACGCCCCCCTTCCCTCCCGACGTTAGGCAGGCGGACTCCCGTCCGGCAAGCCCTCGGGCTGGCTCACGGCTGCACCAGCTCCGGCGTCAGGATCCAGCGGACCGCGAAGCGGCCCTCCGACCGTCCGAGGCACACCACGCCCGCGTTGCGGAAGGCGACGATCTCGCGTTCGGGGCTCTCGGCCAGCAGGAGTGCGGCCAGGCGGCTCAGGTGGGGGAGGTGCCCCACCAGCATGACGGGCTCGTCTGCCTGCTCCAGGTGCTCGCGCATCCGGTGCGGCTCGTCGCGGGGGTCGAGGCCTTCCACGGCGTGGACACCGTGCGCGGGCTTCACGTGCGCCCCGAAGATCTCGGCCGTCTGCTGGGCTCGGGTCTTCCCTGAGTGGAGGATGGAGGCCGGGCGCGCGCCCGCCGCCGCGGCGGCCCGCGACATGCGCTCGACCTCTTCGCGGCCGGCTGGGGTGAGCGGTCGCGCGGGGTCCTCTTCCTTGCTCTGGGCCAGGCCGTGCTGGACCAGGTAGAGCTGCATCGTCAACTAGGATGGCACAGATGCGAGCGCACGATCGGCCGGAGGAGAACTCCGTAGCGCCAACCGCCTGCGCGGGCCTTGCGCGGGGGGCTCATCCCCAGAGAAGCCTGAGACGACCGTCCGCGGTCGCCTCGACGCGCGTGCCGAGCTTTGCGCACTCGCGGTGGAGCGTCTCCTGGAGCCAGCGGGCGTCGACCTTGGAGGCCCGGTTCAAGCGGAAGCGGGCGAGCCGAAACGGCGTCATCTCCAGGCGAACAAGCTCCCCTTTGGAGGGGTCGACGGTCGCGAAGTACAGCAGCACCAGATCGCCGCGATATGCCTCGTAGCCACCGATTCCCTCGTAGTCGTTCAGGAAGTCGCCGCAGCCGTAGAGGAGGACCCGACCCCGGTAGATCTCGATGCCCTTCGGGTGGTGGCTCGAATGGCCGTGCACGACATCGACGCCCCCCTCGTCGACGAGGCGACGTGCCAGCTCGCGGTGCTCGCCCGGAACCTCGTAGCCCCAGTTCCCTCCCCAGTGAACCGAGGCGACGACGACGTCGCCCGGGCGCTTCAGGCGTCGCACGTTCGCTGCAATCTGCGCGACCGTCCTGCCTCCCAGCAGATTCACGCCGGGCCGGTTCCTTCCCGCCGCCCACTCGCGGGGGATGCCGCTCGTGACCGATCCGAAGGAGAAGACGATCACCCGTCCACCGCCGGCCAGCGGCAGGAGCGCCGGGGCTTCGGCCTCCGCCACGTCGCGCCCAGCGCCAGCGGTTCGCAGGCCCCTGGCGCGCAGCGTCTCGAGCGTCTCGCGGAGCCCCGCCCTGCCCCAGTCGAGGACGTGATTGTTCGCGAGCACGCAGCAATCGATTCCCGCGGCGGTGAGACAGGGCGCGTTCTCGGGGTGCATCCGGTAGTGGATGCCCTTGGGTGCCCGGTCGTCGCTGGTCGTGACGGCCGTCTCGAGGTTGGCGATCCACGCGTCGGGTCGGGCGCCCTCCACGGCTGCGAGCGCATCCCCCCATGGGTAGGAGAAGGCCGCGGGCCTCGCGATTGCTCCATTTCGCCGCTCGGCCAGCTCGACGTAGTGGAGAGCCGAGTGCGCGTGGGGCTCGTAGAGGCGCGGATCGCTCGGGTGGGGCAGCACCTGGTCGAGCCCCCGCCCCGTCATCACGTCCCCGCAGAGGCACAGGGTCACGGGTCCGAAGAATTCCTTCGAGGCCCCGGTATTCACGAGCACACTCCACACCGACAAGGTGGAGAGGCGCAGGAACTGCCTTCGACGCACTACGTTTCTTCTGATCCCCGCATGCCGGCTCGGCTCCGTCTCCTGCGCCGCCGTCCCCGCCCCCCACCTCCGTCCTTGAGCCGGGCGAGGCACTTCGTCACCGGAAGCGCGTTCACCACGTCCGCCTTTCGCGCCCACCCTCGCCGGGCCACTGCCACGCCAAACTCGTCGGCGTAGGCCAGATGCCCCGGCTGGTGGGCGTCCGAGTCGATGGCGAGCAGCGCCCCAGCCTCGACGGCCTTGCGCACGTACGCGTCGCGCAGGTCGAGCCGGTCGGGCATGGCGTCGATCTCGAGCACGGTGCCCGTGCGCACCGCGGCAGCGATGACGGCGTCGACGTCGAGGTCGACCGGCTCCCGGTGCCCGATGGAGCGGGCCGTGGGGTGGAAGAGGATGTCCACGTGGGGATTCTCGAGGGCGCGGATCACACGGCGCGTCATCTGCGTCCGGCTCTGGCGGAAGCGGCTGTGGACGGCGGCGCCCACCACCTCCAGCTGCGCCAGGGCCTCGTCCGCCACGTCGAGGCTTCCGTCCTCGCGGATGTTCACCTCCGCACCGGACAGGACGCGGAAGCCCCGCAGCTTGCGGTTCAGGCCGCGGATGGCTTCGGCCTGCTCGAGGAGCCGCTTCTCGTCGCTGCCGCGGGCCATGGCGAGATCCCGGGTATGATCGGTGATGGCGATGTACTCGAGGCCGAGCTTCCGGGCGGCGTCGGCCATCTCGTCGATGGAGGCGGAGCCGTCGGTCCAGTCGGTCTGGATCTGGAGGTCGCCGCGCAGGTCGCCGTGGTCGATCAGCCGCGGCAGGCGGCCCTTCGCCGCGGCCTCGATCTCGCCCGCGTCTTCCCGGAGCTCGGGCGGGATCCAGTCCAGGCCGAGCGCCTGGTAGACCTCCTCCTCACTGCGGCCCGCGAGCTTGCGGCTGCCGCGGAAGAGGCCGTACTCGTTGAGCTTGAGCCCCCGGGTCTGGGCGATGCGGCGCAGCGCCACGTTGTGGGCCTTGCTGCCCGTGAAGTAGCAAAGCGCCGCGCCGAAGCTCGCCTCGGAGACCAGGCGCAGGTCTGCGTCCATGCCGCTGGTCAGCCGCACCATGACCTTCGTCTCGCCGTGCCCGTACACGTGCTCCACGTCCGACATCCTGGCGAAGGCGCGACCGACCTTGTCGGGATCGCGGGTGGCGACCAGGAAGTCGAGATCTCCGATGGTCTCCTTGCGGCGACGCACCGAGCCCGCCAGTGTGGCCCGCTTCACGCCGGAGAAGCCGCGGAGCCGCGCCTCGATGTCGCGCGCGACCGGCAGCACCTGGCCGAGGAGCTGGCGTCCGGCCGTGCCGGCGAGGAGCCCGATCCCGCGCAGGAGCTTCTCCTCGCTCTTCGCCCCGAAGTGCGGCAGGGCGCGCACGCGCTCCTCACGACAGGCCTTCTCGAGGCCTCGCACGTCGCGGATCCCCAGCTCTTCGTACAGCACGTGGACGCCCTTCGGCCCCAGACCCTCCACGGCGGTCAGGCCGAGGACGTCGACCGGCGTGCGTTTGCGCAGGCGCTCGAGCGCAGCCATTCGACCCGTGGCGAGCAGTTCGTGGATCTTCTCGGCAAGGCGCTTGCCGACCCCGGGCAGCCGCTCGATGCCCTCGCGGCCGGCCTCCGCGTCGATCTCGGCGAGCGGACGCTCCAAGGCGTCCACGGCCAGGGCCGCCTTCTCGTAGGCCCGGGGCTTGAACGGCACCTCGTCCATCTCCAGGAAGAGCGACATCTCCCGGAGAGCATGCGCCACCTCGGTGTTGCTCACCGGCCGCCGGCGCCGGCTAGCGGGGGCTCGACCCATGCGCTCCTCGGGTTGCAGCGCGCGTGCCGATCCGGCCACGAGGACCTGCTGCGAGCGGCACGACGGCGGTGTGGCTTCCAGCCACGGCGGGGCCCGAGGCGACGGGACCGAACGCCACACCCACCGTCCTGGCCATCCGCGGCGCCACTGCCCAGCCTGGAGCGCGGGCGGACGCCTTTCCGCCGCGCGAACGTGAGATGTAACATCGCCGACGTGGGCGAGCGTTCCGCCCCTTGGAGGAGTGACACATGCATCGCTCGGAGACCAGAGAACTCACCGTCTGTGCCGACTGCGGTGCCGAGATCGCGGCGAGCCGCGAACGCAGCTACCCGTTCGGGGAGGACGC
>CAMYLJ010000036.1:34139-83349 GCA_947259215.1 uncultured delta proteobacterium | reverse complement strand
ATGCCGAGGAACACGTCTGCGGAACGCACCACCGGGGCGGCGTTCGCGGTGCTTGCAACCAGCAGGGCGGCCGAAGCCGCGATACCGAACAACTTGCGCATGTTTCACTCCTTCCGAAGACGGCCCTGCCGGGGGCACGATCCGTGACGGGCAGGCTGCCGACGTTTTGTGTGTAAGTGGGTGCACGTGGGCAATCGTGTCATTCCCCGTGGGGCATTCTTCAGCCCGCACGGGCGTTCTGAGCGATTTCCCCCCTCGGGGAGGCCAATCTACGCTGAAAGCTGCCTCCCGGTGCGCCCGGGTGGCGGCGGTGCGGGTCGGTCCGGCGAGGCGTCACCTCCGAGCCGGACCCGGACCCTCACGCGCACCCGCGAGCGACCGCCGACTCGGAAGGGAACGCGGAAGGGCACGGCTATACTGCGGGGCTTTGCCGGAGGACCGCCCAGGGATGAACGAGCTCGAGACGCCGACTTGGCGGCGCGCGTCCCCCAGCCGGGTGACGCTGATCCCCTTGCTGCTGCTGGGGTTGCTGGCTCTCGCGTGCAGGCAGAGTCTCGAGGAACGCGTCGACGGGGTGCGCGACCTCTATGAGAGAGGAGCCTTCGAGGAGTCCGTGGAGGAGCTGCGTCGCATCCTTCACGAGCATCCGGACGACCCCGGCGCGAACCTCCTGCTGGGAACCGCGCAGCTGCGGCTCGGCCGTCCGTCGCTCGCCATCTTCCCGCTGCAGATCGCGAGCCGCGCCCCGGACACGGCCGGCGAGGCGGAGCTGATGCTGGGCGGCGCCTACCTGTCTCTGGCCCAGTACGTTCAGGCCCTGGAGGCGGCGGACCGCGTGCTGGCAGGCGAGCCCGACCGGGCGACCCGCCTCGGCGCCCTGCGGCTGCGCACGGGCGTCCAGTTGGCGACCGAAGAGTGGGATGCGGCGATCGAGGACGCCGACCGCCTGCTGGCGCTGGAGCCCGAGAGCGCTGGGCCCCTCGCCCTGCGCGCCCACGCGCTGATCGGCGCCGAGCGCCCCGGCGACGCGGAGAAGACCCTGCTCGCGATCTGGCAGAGCTACGCCGAGCAGGACCCGGACGCGACCCTGCAGGCAGGAATCGGTCTGCTGCGGCTCTACCAGCGGCAGCTCGACGACGAGGGACGCGCGGAGGCCCACGCGGCCGACCTGGTGGCGCGGTTCCCGCAACAGCCGCGGGCCCTGGAGGCCCTGGTCGCGTACTGGGACCTGCGCGGCCTGCCGGACCGCGGGGACGCCACCTATCGGGATGCGATCGCGGAGGCGCCGACGCAGCTGGAGCTGAGGACGCTGCTGGCCGAGCGGCTGCGCGCACGCGGAGACACCGCCGCGGGCGATACGGTCCTGCTGGAGGCCAGCGAGCGGTCGGACTCTCCCGAGGCCTGGCTGACCCTGGCCGAGTATCGCAGCAGCGCGGGACGCTACCCGGCAGCCCTCGAGGCCATGCGGCACACCCTCGAGCGGGTCCCGTCCCAGACCGACCCCCTGCGCTTCAAGCACGCGGCCATCCTGCTGGCCACGGGAGACCTCGACGCCGCGGAGCAGGTGGCCGGCGAGATCGAGCAGGAGGACTACCGGGACCTCATGCTCGGGCAGATCGCGTTCGAGCGCGGCGACATGGCTTCGGCGCTCGCGCACCTGGACCGCGGCCTGCGTCCCTGGCCCAACAACGCCGGCGCCCGCTACCTGGCGGGCATGGCGGCCTACCGCCTCGGGGACGTGGAGCGGATGCTGTCGGAGCTGCGCGAAGCGGTCCGCATCGACGTCGGTGCCACCAACGCGGGCGTCGATCTGGCGCGGATCGAGCTGGGGCGCGGACGCCCGGCGCGCGCCCTGGGGTACGCGGCCCTGGTCCTTCAGGACCCGAACGCGCGTCGGAACCCCGAGCGGACGCGGGACGCCGCAGCGATCGCCGCGCGCGCCCAGCTGGAGCTCGGCGACTACGAGGCCGCAGCCGACAGCCTGCGCGTGCTCGGCCGGACTCCGGGGAGCGCAGCAGCGGTCGTGGCGCTGCGTGGCGAGCTGTTGGCCCGCACCCAGGGGCCGTCGGCCGCGGCCGAATCCATCGAGACGACGCCCGGCCTCGATCTGACCCATCCCAGCAACGAGAGCTTCCTGCGGCAGGCCTCCGATCGCTGGATCGCCGCCGGTGAGCCCCAGCGCGCCCTGGCCCTGGCCGATCGCGCCGTCGAGGCCCATCCCGAGGCGGCCGCCTTCCACGACCTGCGGGCGCGGATCCTGGCGGCCTCGGGACAGCCGGACGCAGCGCACGCGGAGTTCGAGCAGGCCCTGGCCCTGAACCCCGACGATCCGGCCCCCATGCTCGGCCTGGCCCAGCTGGCCGATGCGAGTGGCGACGAGGCCCGAGCCCGCGAGTTGCGGGTACAGGCCGCCGAGATCGAGCCCCGAGACGCTGCACGCCTCTACGCGGTCGCCCAGCGCGACCTCGCCGCCGGCGACGTGAAGGCAGCCGAACGCTGGCTCGGCGAGGTCCTGGCCCTCGACCCGCTCCACGCCCAGGCGAACAACGACCTGGCCTGGATCCTGGCCGAGCAGGGCGGGGACCTGAAGCGGGCGCTGGTGTTGGCGCGCCGCGGGACTCAGGGCGCCCCCTCTGCCGAAACCCTCGACACGTTGGGTTGGGTGCACTTCAAGCGCGGCGACTACGAAGCCGCGGCCGATGCGCTGGGCAAGGCGCATCTCATGCAGCCGGAGTCCCCCTCGATCGCCTACCGCCTGAGCCTGGCCCTGTTGCAGACGGGCGGGGAGGAGCGCGCCCGCGCGCTGCTGCGAGAGGCTCTCGACACCGGCACGTTCCCGGAAGAGGAGGCGGCCCGCGAGCAGCTGGCCCGCCTCGCCCCGAGCGGGTCCTGAGGAGGTCGACGCGGATGAGGATGGGAACGCGGCGCTCCACGGGCGCCCTGCTGACGGTGGCCGCGCTGGCGCTGTGCCTGGCGGGCTGCACCTCGGACGAGGACAAGGTCGAACGCTACCTGATCCAGGCCGAGCAGAAGCGCGAGGATCGCGAGTGGCGCGAGGCGTTGATCCTGCTGCGAAAGGCCCTTCAGGTCGACCCGCGGGATCCGCAGATCAACCTCCGGATCGCCGAGACCTACACCGCCATGGGTCTGCGCCAGGACGCGGCGTTCTTCTACGGCGAGGCCTACCGCCTCGACCCGACCCTGACGGACGCAGCCATCATGCAGGCTCCCGCGCTCTACCAGAGCGATCCGGCGGCGGCGGACAAGCTGATCGAAGAAGTGCTCGCACGCGACCCGTCCAACGCGAACGCCTACATCCTCCGCTCCGAGCTGGCGCTGCTCGGGGCGGATACCGACGCCGCGCTCGCGGCGGCCCTGACGGCGCGCGAGCTGGCGCCCGGAGACCCGCGCTCGCACCGGGCGGTCGGCACCGTGTACCGCTCCATCGTGCGCGCGAAGCTGCTGCGCGAGGAAGCCCTCGACCCGTCGATCCACGAGGAAGCCCTCGCGGCCTTCCAGGCGGCCGCCGAGGTCGGCGACAACCACTGGTGGGATCGCCACGAGATCGCGCTCGTCTACGAGCACTGGGAGGGCCACGAGGAGGATGCCAAGCAGGCGTGGCGCGACGCCTTCGCGGCCGCCCGTGCGGCAGAGGCCGGGCCGGGGATGCGCATCTGCGCGAACTCGGCCGCCCGCTACGGCAGGATCACCCGCGACCGGGCGCTGGTGCGCTGGGCCCTCGAGCAGCGGATCGCAATGGATCCCGGACACCTTGCCACGGTGATGCGGCTGGCCCAGCTGGCCGACGAGGAGGAGGCTGGAGCCGGCGAGGCGATCTGGCGCGAGGCCATGGCCAGCGATCCGGCGGACCCGAACCGGCACGCGGCATTCGCGCGCTATCTGGTGCAGTCGGGACGGCGCGCGGACGCCCTGAGCCATCTGGAAGCCCTCGATCCGGGCCTTGCGGCGGACCCGGCGATCCGTGTACGCCTGCTCGAGACCTGGCTCGCGGACGGGCAGACGGACCGTGCCGGCGCCCTGCTGGCCGAGATGCAGGCCGACGATCCCGGCGGGCCGTACAGCCGCTACGCCCGGGCCCGGATCGCCATGGAGGCCGGGCGCGCCGAGGAGGCGGCCGACCTGCTCCGGGTGCTCTCCACCGAGATCGAGCGCGCGGACATCTACCTGCTCCTGTCGGAGGCCGAGCTCGCGTTGGGCGACACGGACGCCGCCCTGCGTGCACTCGAGCAGTCGATCGAGCTGCGCGGCTACGTCAGCCAGCTCAACCTGCGCCGGCGTCTCCGCATCCTGGCCCTGCGCGGAGACTGGGACGCGGTGCTCGAGACCCTGCGCGAGATGCGACGGCGAGGACACTCGTTCGACCCGCTGGAGCGCCTGTACATGGCTCGCGCCCTCTACCACCGCGGCGAGCACCCGCGCGCGCGTCGCGTCCTCGAACCCTTGTTTCGAGAGGACCCGCCCAACACCGCGGCCGTCCTGGTCTACACCCAGTTCGAGGCCGGCACGAATCCCGAACGCTCTCGCGAGCTGCTGGAGGCGATCCTGGCCCAGCGGCCGGGCGCCCAGGGCGTGATCACCGCGCTGGTACGTCTCGACCGGCTCGAGGGCAAGCTCGAGCAGGCGCTGGCGCGCCTCGACGAGGGCACGCGGGAGGAGACGCGCTCGGGCGATCTGCGCTTCCTGCGGGCGCAGCTGCTGGCGGAGCTCGGCCGAACCGAGGAGGCAGAGCGCGATGCGCGCGCACTCGTCAGCCAGGGCTCCGAGCGCGCGCCTGCCCTGCTGGCCGGAATCCTCGAGATCGAGGGCCGCGCGGACGAGGCGATCGCGGTCTACGAGGAGAACCGCGCGAACCTGCGGGCCCTGGATCTGTGGCAGCTCGGCCGCCTCTACATGGAGTCGGGAAACCTGCCGAAGGCCCGGGCGGCCCTGGAGGAGGCCCTCGAGCGCGACCCCCAGCTCCACGTGGCGCGCAACGACCTGGCCTACACGCTCGCCGAGCTGGGCAGCGATCTCGACCGCGCCCTCGACCTGGCCGGCCAGGCCAAGTCCGCCATGCCCGACAGCCCGGCGGTCGCCGACACCCTGGGCTGGGTGTACTACCGGCGCGGCCTGAACGAGCCCGCCGTGGTCGAGTTCCGGGAGGCGATCGCCCAGCTGAAGGACAGGGGCCGTCCGGTCCCCGCGGACTTCCACTACCACCTGGGGCTCGCGCTCCAGGGGCTCGACCGCACCGACGAGGCGCGAGCCGAGCTGGAGCGGGCGTTGGCCGTCGATCCGGAGCACGAAGGCGCACGCCGCGCCCAGGCGGAGCTGGCGAACGCGAGCGGCGCCGGCGCGGGCTCCTAGCAGCGCTTCAGCTCGGACCGACCGCGTCCCCCGCATCCGGGTGCTGCGCGCGCAGCACGCGGATCTGCTCGCGGATCTGCTGGCGGAAGGGCCCTTCGAGTGCGAGGGCACGCTCCAGCAGACGCAGCGCCGTCGCGGGCTCGCCGCGGAGCGTGTACGCGAGCGCCAGCCCCATCAGCTCGGACTGGTCGGGTTCCTCGTGGCGCGAGAGCCGCTCGATGTCGCGGTCCGCCAGGTCGCGCAGCATCGCCTGGAAGTCGGGATGCGCACGCACCCGGGCGTACGCCGGGTTTCCCACCAGGACCCCCAGGTCCGAGTAGCCGAGCTCCACCGCGCGTCGGTAGGCCGCAGCCGCGGCGGGCGCGTCGCCCACGCGGACCGCGTGTCGCGCGCGCAGCAGGGCCGCCTGCAGGCCGTCCGGGTAGTTCAGGGCCGAGTCCATGGACATGGCGTCCTGGTCCGCGAAGACCGGCGCCCGCGCGCGGCTGGTGGCGGCCAGGAACGCCAGCAGCAGTGCGGCGACGACGACCGCGGCGCTGCGTCGCGCATCGTTCCCCGCCCAGGCCCCGGCGCGCTGCCACAGCCAGTCGGCGCCGGGCCGCAGCGCCAGCAAAACGCCGCCGATCAGGCCGGGCAGGATCGGATAGAGATAGCGATCGGCCATTGGGAAGATGAACGGGAAGACCTGCGACACCGGCGCGAAGCCGGCCGCGGCGAGGACCCAGTAGACGGCCTCCTCGCGCCGGTTGCGCAGCGCCCACACGCTGCGCGCCGCCAGCGCGGCCAGCCCCGCCAGGCCTGCCAGCCACCACGGATCGGCCAGGGACGTGGCCGGAGCGGGCTCGTGGAAGGTCGACACGCCCCAGCCCGTCGCGGCCATCGCCAGGTAGCGGCCGGCGATCGCGACGACCGTGCGCGCGTGCACCAGCACGTCCTCGTGGATCACGATGCGGCTGTCGGCCTGGCGCTGGAAGGCCGCGAACTCCGGCACCGAAACAGCGGCCAGGAAGACGAGCCACACGCCGATCCAGGCCCAGTTCGCCGGGGCCCCCTCGTTGCGGCTCCGGATCCACGCCTGCACCGCAACCGCCGGAAGCGTCGCGATGGCGGTGATCTTGGTCAGGACGGCCAGCGCGAAGAGCAAGGCGGCCCAGCCGGGCCGACGCTCGTGCAGCACCAGCGCCGCCACGGACAGGCCCAACGCCACGATGGTCTTGAGCTGGAAGATCCAGCACACCGTCTCGACGTTGGCCGGGTGCACCAGGAAGAGGGCCGCCCCGAAGACCGCCGCCGCGCGCGGCAGGCCCGAACGGGAGAAGAGCGCCACCAGCAGCAGCGAGACTCCCGCGTGGGCCAGCGCGTTGACCACGTGCCAGCCCCACATGGCCTCGGGCCCGAACACGTGCCACTCCGCGGCGTGCAGGATCAGATGGACCGGGGCGTAGTTCAGGGTGTAGGTCGTCGGCGGGCCCCAGGGATCGACCAGCACGCGCAGGTTTTCCCAGCTGAGCCCGTGCACGTAGGCGTTGTTGACGATGTAGAGGTAGTCGTCCGACAGGAAGACCCCGTCGAAGGCCGGCGCCGCCAGCCCGAGGGCCACGATCACGAAGGCCAGAGCGAGAGCCAGCGTGGCACCCACGCCGCGGGCCGGCGCTGCACTCTGTACCCCGGCGTGCATGGCTCCTCTCGGGTACCGCAGGAGCCGCGCCCTGCCAAGGCGCGTCGCGCCCTAGACGCCCCGGACCATGCGCACGAGGCTCACCGCGTAGGTCGTGGCGACGACGCCGGGGTAGCCGGGCTCTTCTTGCTCGAGGATCTCGCGCAGCCGCGGCACGTGGTAGTGGGGGATGCTCGGCACGTGGTGGTGGGCGTTGTGGTAGTTCATCCAGAAGCCCGCGACGAAGAAGCGCTCGACCGGGTTCGACGCCAGGTCCACCGTGAGGAGCGGCGCGCTGCCGAGCGGTCTCCCGTAGTGCTCGCGGCCGGCATAGGGAATGCCGTGCTCGACGAAGATGCGCACGCGATTCATGAACAGCGCCACGGTCGCGACCGGCGCCATCCAGAAGACCAGCCAGCCCCACCACCCGAAGAGCCCCCAGAACACGCCGAAGAGCAGCGCGTGCAGAGCCAGCAGCACGAGCGAATCGCGCCGCTCGGCGCGCGGGCGATCGCGTTCGAAACCGGCCCCGGCGCCCTGCTGCCGCAGCTTCTCGAGCGCCTCGAACGCCGTGCCGAAGATCAGCACCCCGAGCCGCCGCCAGCCCGGACGCGCTCGCAGGATGGGATGGTAGATGTAGCCGATCGGATCCTTCGCCAGCTCCCGCGTCTCGTGGTGCGCGAGGTGCTCGCGCCGGTGCCGTGTGAAGTTGGTTCCCACCAGGGCCGCGTTCACGACGCCCGAGAGCTCGTTCAGCCAGGCCGGCTGCAGGAAGGTGCGGTGGGTCGCCTCGTGCACGGCGACCACGAGCCGGTACTGCATCAGCCCGATCAGCAGGAAGGCCGGAATCCCGGTGGCGAGCCCCGGGCGGACGGCGGCCGCCGCCACGGCCAGGACCAGGATGGCGTAGCTGGCCGTCAGCCCGACGAGCGCGCTGTTGCGCCGCTCGCCGCGCAGCCGCATGAACTCGGCCTTGGATGCGGGAGACTGCAGCCTACGGCCCTCCGCTGTGGACCCGCCCTGTCGGGGACGCCCCACCAGAAGATACTCGACGGCCCGGGAGCGGCTGCGCGCGCCCGGCCGGCCGGCGCCCGATTCGGCCGGTTTGCCGTGAGCGAACGATTTCGTTAGTTTCGCCGGATACTTAGGAGCATAGAGGATGTCGCGACCGGAGCGCGCTCGACCCTGGGTCTTCCGCACGTACTCGGGCCATTCCTCGGCCCGGGCAAGCAACGAGCTCTACCGCAGCAATCTGGCCAAGGGCCAGACCGGCCTCTCGGTGGCCTTCGACCTCCCGACCCAGACCGGCTACGACGCCGACCATCCCCTGGCCCGGGGCGAGGTGGGCAAGGTCGGCGTTCCCGTCGGCTCGATCGAGGACATGCAGGCCCTGTTCGAGGAGATCCCCCTCGACCGCATGAACACCTCGATGACGATCAACGCCACCGCCGCCTGGCTGCTGGCGCTGTACGTCGCCGCCGGCGAGCGCCAGGGCGTGGCGCCCGCGCAGCTCCAGGGCACCACCCAGAACGACATCATCAAGGAGTACCTGTCGCGCGGGACCTACGTCTTCCCGCCGGAGCCCTCGCTGCGGCTCATCAGCGACATGGTGGCGTTCACGGTGGATGCGATCCCCAAGTGGAATCCCGTCAACGTGTGCTCGTACCACCTCCAGGAAGCCGGGGCGACGCCCGCCCAGGAGATCGCCTACAGCATGGCCACCGCGGTGGCGGTGCTGGACGCCGTGCGGGCCCGCGACGACGTGCCCGACGAGGCGATCCCGCGCGTCTTCGGCCGCATCTCCTTCTTCCTGAACGCGGGCATCCGCTTCCTGGAAGAAGTCTGCAAGTGCCGGGCGATGGCCGAGATCTGGGACGAGCTGGCGCGCGAGCGCTACGGCGTCCAGGACGAGAAGCTGCGGCGCTTCCGCTACGGCGTGCAGGTGAACAGCCTGGGCCTGACCGAGGCCCAGCCCGAGAACAACGTGATCCGAATCGTGCTGGAGGCGCTGGGCGTCACGCTCTCGAAGAAGGCGCGCTGCCGAGCGCTCCAGCTGCCGGCCTGGAACGAGGCCCTCGGACTGCCGCGCCCGTGGGACCAGCAGTGGTCGCTGCGCATCCAGCAGATCCTGGCCTACGAGACGGACCTGCTCGAGTACGGCGACATCTTCGACGGCTCGACGGTGATCGAGAGCCGCACCGCCGAGCTGCTGGAGGAGGCCCAGGCCGAGCTGCACAAGGTGCTCGAGCTGGGCGGCGCGGTGGCCGCGGTCGAGAACGCCTACATGAAGCGGAAGCTCGTGGAGTCGCACACCGCGCGCGTGAAGGCCATCGAGAGCGGCGAGCTCCAGGTGATCGGCGTCAACTGCTACAGCGAGAGCGAGCCGTCGCCGCTGCTCGAGGGCAGCCAGTCGGTCCTCAAGGTGGACGACGCCGCCGAGCGGGCGCAGATCGAGCGGCTCGAGGCCTTCCGCAAGCGCCGCAACGCCGCCGACGCGGAGGCCGCGCTGCGGGGCCTCAGCGACGCCGTCAAGTCCGGCGCCAACGTGATGCCGGCGTCCATCCGCTGCGCCGAGACCGGCGTCACCACCGGCGAGTGGGCCGACGCCCTGCGCGACGTCTTCGGCGAGTACCGGGCGCCGACGGGCGTGGCGGACCGCGCCTCCGCCGAGCTGGGCGAGAGCGCCGGGCGCGTGCGTGAACGGGTGCGCGCGGTGTCCGAGCACCTCGGCCGGCCGCTCAAGATCCTGGTGGGCAAGCCCGGGCTCGACGGCCACAGCAACGGCGCCGAGCAGATCGCCGTGAAGGCGCGCGACGTGGGCATGGAGGTGGTCTACGAGGGAATCCGCCTGACCCCCCAGGAGATCGCCCAGTCCGCCCGGGACGAGGGCGTGCACGTGATCGGCCTCTCGATCCTCTCGGGCTCCCACGGTGTGCTCGTGATCGACACCCTGGAGCAGCTTCGCGCCCAGGGGCTCGGGGACGTCCCGGTGGTCGTGGGCGGCATCATTCCCGACGAGGACGCCGACCTGCTGCGGCGCGCCGGCGTGCGCCGCGTGTACACGCCCAAGGACTACGATCTGGTCCGCATCATGGGCGAGGTGGTCGACGTGGTGGCGGAGTCGGCCGCTGCCGCCTGAGCTCGCCAGACGCCTGCTGGCCCGGGAGCGCGACGCCGTCGCCGAGGCCCTGAACCTGGTGGACGACGCGCGTCCCGCCCGCCGGCGCGAGGCGCTGGAGCTGCTCGAGACGCTCGAGCGCGAGGCGCCCTTCCCCGGCGCGGTTCGGGTGGGCGTGACGGGCGCCCCGGGCGCGGGCAAGTCGACCCTGCTCGACGCGCTGGTGCGAGTGCTGCGCGAGCGCGGCGAGAGCGTGGGCGTCGTCGCCGTCGATCCGTCGAGCCGCCGCTCGGGAGGCGCGCTGCTCGGGGACCGCATCCGCCTGCGCTCCCGGGGCGCCGACCCGGGCGTCTTCTTCCGGTCCATGGCGGCCCGCGACCGCCTGGGCGGGCTGGCCGACGCCACCCGCGCGAGCGTGCTGGTGCTGGCCTGCGTGTTCGACCGCGTGTTCGTCGAGACCGTGGGCGTCGGACAGTCGGAGACCGACGTGGCGGGCCTCTCCGACACGCTGGTCTACGTGGCCCAGCCCGGTGCCGGCGATACGCTCCAGTTCATGAAGGCCGGCCTGCTGGAGCTGCCGGACGTCTTCGCCGTGAACAAGGCCGACCAGGGCGCGCCGGCCCAGCGCACGGCGGGCGAGCTGGAGTCCGGGCTCGGGCTCGGCGGCGCCGAGGACGCGGGCTGGACCCGGCCCGTGCTCTGCATCTCGGCCACAACGGGCAGTGGGATCGACGCGCTGCTCGACCGCCTGGAAGCCCACCGCGAGCACCTCCTCGCACGCGACGCCCTCCCCGCGCGCCGCCGCGCGGGGGCCGAGGCCTTCGTGCTGGAGGGGCTCAGTCGCCGCTACGGGAGCTTCGGACTGGAGGCCCTGGGCGGCGCCGAGGCGTTGCGCGAGCGCCTGCCCGCGGATCTCGACCGGGCCGCCTTCTCCGTGCTGCGTGCGCTCGGGGCCGAGGTCGAAGAGGCGCTGCGCAAGTCCTGATGGCGTCGGCCATCCGACGCGACACCGTCCTGCGTCTGGCGCGGCGCACCCTCGCCTGCCCCACCGCACCCTTCCGGGAAGGCGCGGTGATCGCCTGGGTGCGCGCCTTCTGCGAGGCGCGCCCGCAGCTGCGGCTGCGCGAAGACGCCGACGGCAACCTGCATCTGCGCCGCCGCGGCGTGCGCGCCGATCGCTCTCCACTCGTGTTCAGCGCGCACATGGATCACCCCGGCTTCCGGGCGATCCGCTCGACCCGCAGCGGCCGGGACTGGCGCGTCGAGGCGCACTTCCTGGGCGGCGTGACGCCCGGCTACTTCCCGGGCGCCCGCGCGCGCTTCTTCGGCGACGACGGGGACGAGGTGCCGGCGCGGGTCCTGCGCCGACGACCCGCCCGGGGCCGGGGCTACCCGCGGGTCAGCCTGCACGCGCGCCGTCCGGTGACGCCGGGCGCTTTCGGCATGTGGGACCTGCCGGCCTTCACCCGCGCGCCCGGGGATCCCGATCTGCTGGTGGCGCGGGTGGCCGACGACCTGGCCGGGGTGACCGCGATCCTGGCCGTCTTCGACGCCGCCGATCGCAGCGACCCGCGCTCACCCGCGGCGAGGAAGAAGGCTTCGTCGGCGCGCTGGCCGCCATGCACGGCCGGCGCCTGCCGCGCGCGGCGCGCATCGTCGCTCTCGAGGCCAGCAAGGCCCTGCCCCACGCGCCCCAGGGCGCGGGGCCGATCCTTCGCGTCGGGGACCGCACCAGCATCTTCGACGACGCGCTCACGCGCTGGATCGGCGGCCTGGCGGCAGGCCTGGCGGGTCCCACGGGCACGCGCTTCCGCTGGCAGCGCCGGCTGATGGACGGCGGCACCTGCGAGGCCACGGTCTTCCAGCGCTTCGGTCACCCGTCGGCGGCGCTGTGCGTCGCGCTGGGCAACTACCACAACATGGGCGCCCGCCGCCGCATCGCCCCGGAGACCATCCGTCTCTCGGACCTGGTCGGCATGGCGCGCCTGCTCGAGGCGATGGTCCGCGACGACCACCGCGCCCCCCGCCCGGGCGCGCGCGACCCCCTGCGCGCCCGGCTGGACCGCCTCCTGGCGAGCCGCCGCCACGAACTCCGCCGCGACCCCTTCGCCTAGCAGAAGGGGACGTTCCATGGAATTTGCGCTTGGTGCCACTCCTGGGGAACCATCCGCAGTTCATGCACCGAGGAGTGTCCCCGAACGCAGATTCCATGGAACGTCCCCTTCTGTTGGGGGGTGCCGTTCGGTGAAGGCGCTGCGCGCGTTTCTGCTGGCGATGCTCTTCTCGCTGCTCTTCGGGCTGGCGATCGGGACTTGGCTGCGGCTGCGGATGGAGCGCCCTCGCTCCTACCTGGGCCTAGCGCCGGCGACCGCGCCACTCCACGTCGTCCACGCCCGCGCGCCGGTTCTCGAGCCGCGCCAGGGTGAAGAGCAGGTCGGACAGGCGGTTCAGGTAGCGGAGGGCCGCCGGCTCCAGCGCGGCCGTCCGCCCGAGCGCGACGGTGCGGCGCTCGGCGCGCCGGCAGACCGTGCGCGCCACGTGAAACGCGGCGGCGGCCGGCGTGCCGCCGGGCAGGACGAACCGCTCCAGCGGCGCGAGCTCTTCCTCGAAGGCGTCGATGCGCGCCTCCAGGTGCTCGACCTCCGCGTCGCCCAGCTCGGGCAGCCCCGTCTGGCGGTGCTTCTCCGGGTCGACCGCGGCGAGCTGGGAGCCCAGGTCGAAGAGCTCGCTCTGGAGCCGCTGCCCGAGCTCGCCGACGTCGCCCTGTGAGGACGCCGCCAGCGCCGCTCCCAGCGCGGCGTTCAGCTCGTCGACGGCGCCGTAGGCCTCGACGCGCAGGTCGTCCTTGCCCACGCGGCCACCCAGGAGATCCGTCTCGCCCGCGTCGCCGCGGCGGGTATAGATCTTCACGGACGACCGCCCCTCAGCTCCTCGTCCAGCAGGCGCTCCAGCTCGGGATCGAGCGGCTCGGGCGCAGCGGGCGCGGCCTCGACCGGAGCGGCCGTCTGCCGGCGCAGGAAGAGCGCGATCACGCCGCCCACGACCAGGGTCCCGACGACGGGAATCAGGTAGGCGGCCAGGCCCCAGCCCTGCACCCGCGGCGCGGAGCGCATGCCGTCGCCATAGAGGCGATAGAGCTGGTCCACCACCTCGGCGCGCGGGCGCCCGGCGTCCTCCTGGGCGCCGATCCACTCGCGCAGCTCCTCGGCCTGGCCGCTGGGACAGTCGTTCAGGCTGCGGCCCGGGCAGTAGGGGCTCATGAGCTCGTTGTAGACGTCGAAGCGCCAGGGCGCGTCCTCCGCCGCAAGGGCGGGCCCAGCCAGGGCCAGCGCGACCAGCAGCCCGAGTCCGCCCGCGACCTTCACGCCGACACCTCGCGCGTCTCGTCGGCCCGCAGCACCACCCGCGCGGCCAGCGCGCGGAACGCCCGACCCGCCGGCGTGTCGCCGGACTCGAGGACGAACGGGCGCCCCTGGTCGGCTGCGCGCGCCAGCTCGGGATCGAAGGGAATCCGTGCCACGATCTCCACATCCAGTCGCCGGGCGAGGACGCCCAGGTCGGCCTCGCGAAAGAGCGGCCCCTCGACGCCGCAGGCGCCGCAGACCGCGCTTCCCAGGTTCTCCACCAGCCCGATCACGGGGATCCGGGCCTCGTGGGCCCTGCGGATCGAGCGCTCCACCGCCAGCAGGGCCACGTCGGTGGGGATGGTAACGGCCAGCGTGCCGGAGAGGAACGGCACGAGCTGCGAGAACGCCGGCAGGCGATCGGCCCCGGGCGCCAGGTCGACCACCAGCGTCTCCAGCTCTCCCCAGCGCGTGCGTCCCAGCAGGTCGCCGAGGGCCGACTGCTCCAGGGCGCTGCGCACGAGCGCGCCCTCGCCCCCCGCACCGTCCCAGTCCAGGGGCTGCGAGCCCTGGAGGAAGAAGTCCATGCTCTGCACGGCGAGGCCCGCGGGTCCGGGGATCGGCGAGAGCATCTCCCCCTGCACGCGCACCGGCTGCCCGCGCAAGCCGAGCATCAGGCCCACGCTCGGACCATGCAGGTCCGCGTCGAGCAGACCGACGCGCTGGCCGCGCGCCGCCAGGGCCAGGGCCAGGTTGACCGCGACGGCGCTCTTGCCGACGCCGCCCTTGCCGCTCATCACCGCGACCACGCGCGAGACGCCGGCCAGGGCCGCGCGAACGCGATCGCGGACGACCTCCGCGTCCTCGACCGCGGGCTCGCTCACCCGAGGCTCCTAGATGTCCCAGTCGGGTGCGCCCGGGTCGCTCGGGCCGCTGCCGCGCACGCTGAGCCGCGGCAGCTCGATCACCACCCGGCTGTCGGCGGGAACCGGGCGCGTGAGCCACACGTTCCCTCCGATCACGCTCCCGCGACCGATCACGGTGTCGCCTCCCAGGATGGTGGCGCCCGCGTACACGGTGACGTCGTCCTCGAGGGTGGGATGGCGCTTCGTCCCGCGCACCTGCTGGCCGCGCCGGGGCGAGAGCGCGCCCAGGGTCACGCCCTGGTAGATCTGCACCCGGTCGCCGATCACCGCCGTCTCGCCGATCACGACGCCGGTGCCGTGGTCCACGAAGAAGCGCCGCCCGATGGTCGCGCCCGGGTGGATGTCGATCCCGGTGCGGGCGTGGGCGTGCTCGGCCATGATGCGGGACAGCACGCGCGCGCCCATCCCGAAGAGCGCGTGGGCCAGCCGGTGGATCGCAATCGCGTGGATCGACGGGTAGGCCACCACGATCTCGGCGAAGCTGCGGGCGGCCGGATCGCCTTCGAACGCCGCCTCCACGTCCTCCGCCAGGCTGGCCCGGATCGCCGGCAGGCCGGACACGAAGCGCGCCGCCAGGGCCGCGGGATCGATCTCCTCCAGGGCGGACACCCCCGCCAGCAGACGCTGGAGGCGCTCCGCCAACGCGGGGATCTCGGCGCGCAGCACGTCGGGCCGGCGCTCACGGAGCACCACCTGCTTCACGCGCTCCGTCCACTCCACGGCCTCGCCCCAGTCCACGCAGACCTCGGCGGCCGCCTTGGACAGGGCGTCGTCGCCACTGGCCGCCAGCGCCCGGATCGTGGGCTCTAGCACGTCGTCCAGTCCGTCCGGACGGTTCGGCATGGGATCTCCTCGCAGGAACGCGCAGTAAAACACGATTCTAGCGCGAATCGCGTATACTGGGCGACGGCGCGCTCCCCCAGGCGCGTCTCCTCCACGGTGCGCACCCGGCCACCCCGCGGGTGACGCCGATCGCTTTTCGGTTGCTGCCGAGGTGCACCGTGCCGCCGCTCTACAGTCATTCGCGTCTGTCCTGCTTCGAGAACTGCCCCAAGCAGTTCCACTACCGCTACGTCCTGAAGCTCCCGGCCGAGAGCGAGTCGATCGAGGCCTTCCTGGGCAAGCGCGTGCACGAGGTGCTGGAGCGGCTGCAGCAGTTCGCGGACCGCGGACTCGTGCCCTCCCTGGCCAAGGTGGTGAGCCGCTTCCGGGTCAACTGGGAGGAGCGCTACGACCCTTCCCGGGTGCGCATCGTACGGCAGGAGAACGACGACAAGTTCTACCTGGACATCGGCGAGCGCTGCCTGGATCGCTTCTACCGCCAGCACTACCCGTTCGACGCCGACGAGACCCTGGGCCTGGAGCAGCACGTGCGCTTCGACCTCGACGCCGAACGCGGCTACCGGCTGCGGGGAATCATCGACCGGCTGGTGCGCGCTCGTGACGGAGCCATCGAGATCCACGACTACAAGACGAGCCAGCGCATCCCGTCCCAGAAACGGCTCGACGCGGACCGCCAGCTCGCCCTGTACCAGCTGGCGGTCGCGCGCGAGTACCCCGAGCGTCCGTTCCGGCTCGTGTGGCACTACCTGGTGTTCGGGGCCACCCGGGTCTCCACCCGCAGTGCCGAGCAGCTCGAGCGCCTGCGCAGCGACGTGATGGACCTGATCGGGCGGATCGAGCGCGAGGAGGAATACCCCGCCCGCCCGAGCCCCCTGTGCGGCTGGTGCGAGTACGGCGAGCGCTGCCCCGCCAGCGGGCGCACGCGGGCTGCTTCGCCAGCGCCGCCGCCGTCGCAGCCCGCGCAGCGCTCGCTCCTCTAGGCGGGGCCACCCGCCGGTCGATCGGCTAGCCTCCCGGCCCATGGCCCTTCGGATCGAACGCATTCCCACCCTCGGAGACAACTACACCTACCTGCTCGTGTGCGAATCCAGCGGCGAGGCGGCGGTGGTGGACGCACCGGAAGCCGAGCCCGTGGTGAAGCGCGTCGACGAGACGGGCGCGCGGGTCACGAAGATCCTCTCGACGCACCACCACTGGGACCATTCCGGCGCCAACCCGGAGCTGGCGGAACGCTACGGAGCGCCGGTGTTCGGGCACGTCTCGGACCGCGAGCGCATCCCGGGCTTCACGGACGGCCTGGAGGAAGGCGACAGCCTCGCGGTGGGCGACTGCCAGGCGCACATCCTCTTCATCCCGGCCCACACCCGCGGCCACATCGCCTACGTCTTCGACGACGACGACGCGGTCTTCTGCGGCGACACGCTCTTCGCGGGCGGCTGCGGCCGCCTGTTCGAAGGCGACCCGCAGATGATGTTCGACGCCATGCGCAAGCTCGGCGCCCTGCCCGGCGCGACGCGGGTCTTCTGCGGCCACGAGTACACCGAGAGCAACCTGGCCTACGCGGCCCACGCCGAGCCCGACAACGCCGCCGTGGCGGCAAAGCTCGAGCGCGTGCGCACGATCCGCAAGAACGCCGCCGCCGACTGGCACGACGCCACGCCCGCCGAGATGACCGTCCCCTCCACCATCGCCGAGGAGCACGAGACCAACCCGTTCATGCGCGCGGAGAGCGTGGACGTGCTCGGGCAGCGGCGCGCGGCCAAGGACAGCTTCTAGCCAGTGGCACGGCGCGAGCCCGTCGGGCCGCCCGCCGGCGCCGCCACTTCGAGCGTGAAGCACCGTGTCTCATTCTACGAGACCGACGCCATGGGCATCGTGCACCACGCCAACTTCGTGAACTTCCTGGAGCGGGCCCGGGTCGTCTACATGGACGAGCACGACCGCCCCTACCGCGAGTACATCGAGCGCGGCCTGCACTTCGCCACCACCCGCGTCGAGGTCGACTACCTGCGCCCCGTGCGCTTCGACGACGTGCTGGTCGTCCACGTCTGGATCGAGACCCTGCGCGGGGCCTCCCTGCGCATGGGGTACGCGCTGCGCTGCGGGGAGGCGGCGGTCGCGGTCGCCGCCACCGAGCACGCCATGGTGGACGGCGACGGCCGCCCGCGGCGCATCCCCCGCGAGCACCGGGACCGCCTGCGCGCAGCGCTCCATTTATCGTGACTTCGCTCGCCGTTGGAAAGAGGAAGGGTCGGGAGTCGGCCCAAGGCCGACTCCCCAGCCCGCTTGGCGCTGTCGCTGAGACCGCTGCGCGCCCGGGCCGGAGGCCCGGACTTGCGGCCTCCGCCTCCCATGCTGGCTGCGGGATCGGTCAGGGCTTGGGGCTTCGTCGCGGTATCTCGAGACCGCGGGGCGGGGGCGGCGTGGCAGAGCGACGCCTGTGAGCGCGCCGACGGACCGGGTGCGCCCTCGGGAGGGCGATGCGCGCAAACCGAAGGAGCGCAGCCACGCCGCCCCCGCTCCGCGCGCGCCACCCTCTAGCCGAAGATGCGGCGGACGGCGCCGAGCAGGCGCACGCGGACGAAGCCGTCGGACCAGGCGGTGACGCGGTGGATGGCGTCGAGGGCGTCGCCCTGTCCCGACCAGTGCGAGCGCACCACGTCGGGGTGCACGTCGCCGAGCAGACGCGACAGCGCCGCGCCCACCACCAGCAGGTCGTCCACCAGGCCGATCGGTCCCAGGATCGCCTCGGGCAGCAGATCGATGGGCGAGAGCACGTAGCCCACGCCGAGCAGGGCGATGAGCTTCGAGCTGACGGGCACCCGCTCGTCGCGCAGGAGCCGGGCCAGCAGGACCGTCAGGTCCGGCAGCAGCAGCATCAGGTCCGTCAGGCCCGAGCCGCGACCGACGCGGGGTGCCACCAGCTTCGCCCGCATGCGGTCGTAGAGCCGCCGCTCGCGCGGGTTCAGCTCGATCACGACCGGGTTGGTCACGCTGCCCGCCTCACGCCACCACCTCTTCCCCGCCGTCCACGTTGATCACGTTGCCGGAGATCCAGCCGGCCTCGGGCCGGGACAGGGCCACGAGCGCCCCGGCCACGTCCTCGGGCGTGGTCAGGCGGCCGCGCGGGTTCCGCTCGCGCGCCATGTCGAGCATGCGGTCGGAGCCCGGGATCTTGGCCAGGGCCGGGGTCTCGGTGACGCCGGCGCAGACCGCGTTGGCGGTGATCTCCCAGGGCGCCAGCTCGAGCGCCAGCTGTCGCGTCAGAGCCTCCAGCGCCGCCTTCGCCGCCGACACCGGGCCGTAGGCCTGCCAGGCGCGACGGCCGCCGGCGCTCGTCATGCTGAACACCCGCCCGCCGCGCTCCAGCAGCCCGGCGGCCAGCAGCGCCTGGGTCCAGTCCACCAGGCTCGTCGCCATCACGTCCAGCGTCATCGCCATCTGGGCGCGGGAGACGGCGTCCTTCTGCACCTCGGCCACCACGGGCTTCAGGGTCCCGAACGCCAGCGAGTGAAGCAACACGCGAACACGCGGCCCCCCGTCGCAGGCCTTCGAGAGCCGCTCGATCAGCTCGGCCCGCGCCTCCGGATCCACCGCGTTGCGGTTCAGGAAGAGCGCACGGCGCCCGGCCGCCTCCACGTCGGCGCGCACGGCCTCGGCCGCCGGCAGGGTCGCCTTGCGATCGAGGTGCACGCCCGCCACGTCGAGACCGGCAGCCGCAAACGCGCGCGCCGCCGCGGCGCCAAAGCCGCTCGACGCTCCCAGGATCAGACACCAGCCGGGTTCCAACACCGCCCGCCCCTCCTTCACGGCCCGCCGGGGCGCGGGCTCGCGACCTGCGGCAGGTCGAGGACGCCTTCCACGGCGCGGCCTTCTGCCTCCGGAAGCTCCAGGCCCGCCAGCCGCGCCAGCGTCGGCGCCACGTCGATCTGACGCAGCCAGGGCACGCGCACGCGGGCTCGGACCCCCCGGCCCCACGCGACGAAGCCGGCGCGCACGTCCGGGCGCCCTGGAAGGTAGCCGGCAGCGGCGCGCCGCGCCGACGCGGCCGCCGGGGCGGCGTCGGGGAAGTCCACGAACACGTAGCCCGGCCGGGCCTCCATCCCGAACCAGGCCTCGGGATCGGCTCCGAGCTCGAGCATCACCTGGGCCGGAACCACGCGGAAGAGGCCGCCCTCCTCCGCCTCCGCCTCGAGGACGCGCCGCGCCCGCAGCGCGTCCCCCTCGCTGCGGGCGTAGACGAACGCCGAGCCCCCGTTGGCCCGCGCGATGGCGCGCCAGCCACGCAGCTCCCGCGGACTCGCGCGCGAGAGCAGCCCCTGGCGTTCGAGGATCGCATTCGGGGCCAGCGCCGTGTGGACGGGCGCGAAGGCGGCGTCCCCAACGACCACGACGCTCGCGGACGCGAGGCGGCCCGTAGCAGCCAGGCAGTCGAGCAGCCGGCCGAGCTCCGCATCGGCGCTCGCGAACGCGGCCCGCGCCTCCGGCGAGCCAGCGCCCGCACGCGCCAACGCGCCTGCCGTCTGGGCGAGCTGAAGCAGCAGCAGCTCGGGGGGCCGTGGCGCGCGCACGAGCTCGCACGCCACGCCCACCAGCGCCGCGTCGCGCTCGGGACCCCTGAGATCCGTACCGGCCTCCGAGCCCCCGGAGCGGCCCGCCAGCTCCACCAGCCACGGCGTCGATGTGTCGCCGAGCTGGGAGAGCCACGACAGCCCGGTGCGCGAGGGCGGGAGGTCGGGGATCAGCAGCGGGATCGCGGCCCCCAGGGTCGTCGGCCAGCCGAGGGCCGCCACGGAGCGGCCCGCCGCCACCCCCTCGGACCACAGGCTCGGACCGCGCAGGTAGCTGGCGTGGTCGAAGCCGGCGCGCCGGACCCCCTTCTCGCCCAGCAACCGGTCCGACATGATTCCGTGTCGCGCAGGACGGCGTCCGGTCACGAGGCTCGCGTGGGCGGGGGCGCGCGTTGCGGGCGCCACGGGCTCGAGGTCGTCGGCCGCGGCGCCGCCCGCGGCCAGCCGCGCCAGGGTGGGCATGACCGGAGCGTCTCCGGCGTAGGCGCCCGGCTCGAGCCCGCTGACCGCCACCAGCAGCACCAGCGCGGGACGACCCGGCTGCGAGGGCCCGGGCTCCGCCGCGCTGATCCTGTCGGGTTTCCCGGGCTCCGGCGGTGCGCCCGCGGGCGGCGGCGCGGCGCCGCGGCCGAGACAGCCGGCGAGCGCCAGGCCGATCCCGAGCCCGAGGGCGAGGTCCCCGGCTCGCCTCACGCAACCTCGTGTCGAAAGGCGGGCTCCACCTCGCCCAGGGGCTCGCCGGCCTGCGAGCCGCGCTTGCGGGCGCGGGCGCGGCGAGCCAGCTCGCGCTTGGCGTCTCGGTAGCCCGCCGTCACGAGCTGGCGCGTGCGCCGCGGGCTCGACGAGAGCAGGTTCAGCAGGCTGAACCCGGCGTGCTCCTCGGTCGGGTGGATCACGGTCACCGGCACGCCGCGGTAGGTGCCGTCCGCCTCGATCCGCGTCGTCACGTAGCCGACGTTGCCGAGCGTGCGCCACATCACGTCCATCAGCCGGGTCGAGTAGTCCGCGAAGCTCGAGAACTTCCGCTTGAAGGGGAGCTGCGGTGCGATCACGGCCAGCACGTAGATCTCGCTGGCGCCCATGTCCACGGCCTGGAGCAGCGGCACGTTCCAGGCGAAGCCGCCGTCCACGTAGTACTCGCCTCGGATCTTGACCGGCGGAAAGAGCGGCGGGATGGCGTAGCCGGCGCGCGCGAACTTCTGGAGCTCGCGCGCGCTCTTCGCACTCCGGTTCGAGACGAACTGCCCCTCGCCGCGCGAGAGGTTGAGTACGATGAACGACAGATCGAGCGGCGAGGCCAGGATCGTCTCGAAATCCAGGTGCTCCTCGACGGACGCGGCCAGGGCCTCCATGGAGAAGAGCGAGAGCCCGGCGATCGGGTTGTGGCGCAGGCTCGGGCGGAAGACCTTGGAGCCGGTCCGGAACTCCGCCCAGGCCTGCTCCATGTGGTCCGCGCCACCGCTGGCGTAGAGGCAGGCGTTGATCACGCCGATCGACGAGCCCACGATCGCGTCCGGGCGGATGCCCTTCTCTTCCAGGCAGCGGATGGCGCCGACCTGGTGCGCGCCGAGGCTCGCGCCACCTCCCAGGATGAAGACGCGCTTGGGGGCGCGGGCCATCAGCGGAAGATTCCCGCGCGCTCGGCCAGCCCGCGCTCGAACATCGCGTGGATCGAGTCGCGCACCACGTCGACGCGCTGCTGCATCACGGCGTCCTCGTCCGAGGGATGTCCCTCGAAGCGCAGCGGCTCCCCGAAGTAGATGTGGTACTTGACGGGCAGCGCCACCAGCAGGCCGGCGGGGCCCAGCAACGGGAAGGTCGCGGTGATGGGCAACGACGGCAGGCCCAGGCTGTGGCCGAGCCCCTCGAAGTTCGCCAGGCCCGGCTGCTGCTCCTCGGAGCCGACGATGGCCACGGGCACGATCGGCGTGTCGGTCTCGAGGGCGAGCCGCATGAAACCGAGACCGAAGCGCTGGAGCTGGTAGGCCTTGGAGTAGGGCTTGTTGATGCCGCGGGCGCCTTCCGGGAAGACCATCACGCACTCGCCGTTCTCGAGCATCTGCACGCAGTTCTCGGGCGTGCCCGACATGACCCCGCCGCGCGCGGCCAGGGTGCTCAGGAAGGGGAGACGCGCGATGAAGTACTCGCCCATGGCGCGGCAGATCCGCGGCGGGTTCGCCTCGAGCAGCATGGCGATGGTCAGCATCATGCCGTCGTAGGGCACCTGTCCCGCGTGGTTCGCGATCAGGAGCACCCGGCCCTCCGGCACGCGGTCGACGTCGTAGGTCTCGGCCCGGAAGTAGTGGCGGTAGAGCAGCGCCGAGGGAAGGATGCTCTCCGCCATGGTCGCGGGGTGCATCCCGTAGGGGTCGTAGCCGTACTCGTTCAGCTGCACCGGCGCCTTGGCGATGCGATCGGCCAGCTCGCCCTGCAGTTCGCGCCACGCCATCGGGATCCCCGCTCCCACGAGATCTTTCAACGCCTGTCTCAGCCCCGCGAACACTCGCGCTCCCTACCGCTGCACGCTGTGGAAGATCTCTTCCAGACCGAAAAGCGGCCGGAAACCCGTGGCGTCGACGAAGCGCTTGCCCGACAGCGTCACCGGGTACTTCAGGAAGTCGAGCGCGCCCTCCGGGTAGGGCCACAGGCCCCAGTCGAACAGGCGCCGCAGGAGCGGCCGCACCAGCGGCTCGGGCAGCCCGAGCGATTGTCCGCCCGTCTCCTCGATCGCCACGTGCAGCGGCACCTCGCCCGGCCCCACCACGTTGAACACGCCCTGGAGTCCGTGCTCCAGCGCCAGGGCGATCGACTCCGACACGTCCTCCTCGTGGATGAACTG
Organism: uncultured delta proteobacterium; assembly: GCA_947259215.1. Taxonomy (GTDB): domain Bacteria; phylum Myxococcota_A; class UBA9160; order UBA9160; family JAFDET01; genus CAMYLJ01. The sequence continues at coordinate 60,684 of CAMYLJ010000036.1, read as the reverse complement.
CATCATCGGATCGAAGCCCATCATCGTGATCTGGCGCGGCAGGCGCAGGTACTCGCCGATCATGCTGTGCACGAAGGCGCCGAGCGTGTTCACCGGCCGCAGCACGCAGGTGCGGATGTGCGGGTACTTCCAGATGAACGCGCTGGCCAGGGTGTCCACCTCCACCAGGTCGCGGATCTCCGGATAGGAGCGGCTGGCGGAGAGGGGCTGGTCTTCGTCCATCGCGAAGGGGTTCTCCGGGAAGGCGCCGTAGACGTAGCCGCTGGAGAGCACCACCAGTTTCTGGACCCCGTAGTGGGTGCAGTGGTCCAGGAGCTGCTTCGTGCCCCGGACGTTCACCTCGTGGCGCAGATCCTCGCCGCTGCGGAAGTGGCGGACGAAGCCCATGTGGACGATGGCCGTGGGCAGCTCGGTCCGGATCACGTCCTCGAACTTCTTCTTGCGCAGGTCGACGGTGTGGATGGAGACGCCCCGCGGGCGCCCCTCCCAGGCCACACGGTCCACCCCGCAGACCTCGTAGCTCTCCAGCAGCCGGCGGGCGAGGAGTCGCCCCTGACCGCCCGAGATGCCGGTGATCAACACTTTTTCCATCGATTCTCCGAGGGCTTAGCCCCTGAGGGTAGCATCGGCACGACGGGGCCGTGCTATAAAGGGCCGCCCCGGAGGGAGCCTTGGTCGAGCCCGCATCCCGCTACGAGGACGTCGAGATCCCCCTGCCGGCGGATCTCTGCGGCCTGAAGTCGGTCCCCGGGGTCCTCGGAATCCCCGAGTGGTGGCCCACCGGGTCGCGGGTGGGGGTCGTGCTGGCCCACGACCGATCCGGGGACATGACGGACCCCGTGATCGAGGGCCTGCAGCGAAGCCTGACCGAGCACGGCTTCCTCTCCCTGCGCTTCAACTTCCCCTTCGCCCAGGCGGGCAAGCGCCGCCCGGACAAGGACGCGGTGCTGGAGCGGGCCTTCGCCGAGGCCGTCTCGCTGCTGGGACGCGACCCGACCGCCGCGCCGGCCCATCTCTTTCTGGGCGGCAAGGGCCTCGGGGGCAAGGTGGCCGCCCAGATGGCCACGGCCCGCCTGCGGGTGGAAGGCCTCTTCTTCCTCGGCCACCCCCTGCACCCCGCGGACAAGCCCGAGAAGGTGGAAGCGGACCACCTCTACCGGATCATCTCGCCCATGCTCTTCTGCTGCGGCACCCGTGACCGCTACTGCGACCTCGAGACCCTGCGCCGCACCCTGGCGAGGGTCGGCGCGCCGACCTCCCTGCACGTGGTGGCCGAGGCGGATCACCAGTTCAAGGTGCTGAAGAAGTCCGGGCGCAGCCAGGAGGAGGTGGTGGCCGAGGTGCTCGCCACCATGGAGGCCTGGGTCGCCAAGGTGCTCGGGACCTAGCCCGTGTCCGACGCCGTCCTGGACCGGTTGCCGCGGGTGGCCCGGCTGGAGCCCGAGGTCTTCCAGGAGGTGGGGCGCGACGAGGGCGCCACCGGGGCGGCGCTGGTGGTGGTGCTGGCCGCCGCATTCCTGGCCGCGACGGGACGCGGCGGCGGGCTCGACGGCATCCTGCTCGGCTTCGCCGCCCACAGCCTGGGGTGGGGCCTGTGGCTGGCGGCGGTCCATGCGGGCGCACGCAGCCTGGGTCTCGACGCGGGCCTGGCTCCCCAGTTCCGCGCCCTCGGCTTCGCCGCGGCGCCCTTCGCCCTGGGCCTGTTCGCGGGACTCCCGCTACTGGGCGGGCTCGTGGCCCTGGCGCAGTGGCTCGCCACGGCCGCCGCCGGCACGGTCGCGCTGCGCGCCGTGTCGCGGGCGGAGGCCCTGCCGGCGGCCGGCGTCGTGTTGGTGGGCCTGGCGCTCGCCCGCCTCGGGGTGGGGATCGTCTTCTGAGCGACTGGCGCGCGATCGGACCCGTGGCCGACTTCGCGCCCGAGAGCGTCCGCCCCGCCCGGGTGGCGGGTGTGCGCCTCGCGGTGGGCAGGACCGGCGACGTCTTGTTCGCCCTCGACGGGATCTGTCCCCACGCCGGCGCCGTCCTCGGCGACGGCAGCGTCGACGACGGCCTCCTGCTGTGTCCCGTCCACGCCTACACCTTCGACGTCGCCAGCGGTCGCTGCGACGAAGACCCGTCGTGCCACCTGCGGAGCTACCCGGTGGAGGTGCGCGACGGCGTGGTGGGGGTGCGGCTCGGCGGGGAGTGAGGGCGTCGCGCGGATGACGGCGGGCAGTGAGGAGATTCGGCATAGTCCGCCACTTCCCGCAACAGGAGGCGCAGCCGTGACGTCCTCGGTCGAGTTCAATCCGCAACTGCGCGAGATGGGAGAGAGGCTCGGTGTCTGCCATCCGACCCGGCGCAACCTGGTCATGGCCTTCCTGCCCTACCTCGGAGTCCCGCTTGCGGGGCCCGACGTCAGCGAGAAGGCCTGCGCGCTGGTCACGGCCGGCCTCGACTTCTTCCGACCGCTGATCGGGCCCTGGACGCTGGTCTGGGGACCCGGCGTCTTCCAGGTCGTGCCGGGCGCCGTGGCCGCCAACACCCTGTTCGTCGCGGAGCACGAGGAGACCGGCGAGCTCTTCGTCGCCATCGCCGGCACCAACCCCTTCTCCGCCTACGCCTGGTTCGTCGAGGACTTCCAGGTCAGCGAGACCCGCGCCTGGGGCCACGGCGACGCTCCCGAGAGCGTGGCTCTCTCCAAGGGCACCCTGAAGGGCCTGCTCGCGCTCCAGGGCATGGTGCCGCCCAGTGGAATCCCGGGGGAGAACACGACCCTCGTCGACTTCCTCAGCGAGCGATTCGCCGTGGAGGGCGACCCCGTCGAGGTGACGGTGAGCGGTCACAGCCTGGGCGGCGCCCTCTCGCCGACCCTGGCGCTCTGGCTGCTGGACACTCAGAAGGAGTGGGACCAGCACGGTCGCGCGCTGATGTCCGTGTACGCCTACGCGGGGCCCACGCCGGGCAACGACGACTTCGCCGCCTACGTTGACGGCCGCTTCGGCGATCGTCTGCACCGGATCGCCAACCCGCTCGACGTGGCGACCCTCGCCTGGAACGTGGACGACCTCGCCGCCATGAAGGCCGTCTACACGCCAGAGATCCAGCGCGACCCGCTCTGGGACACAGCGGCCGACGTCGCCATCGCGTGGACCAACGGGATCCAGTACCGCCAGCTCGATCCCAGCCCGGTGCTGCTGGACGGAAACGTGAAGCGGGAGCTGGTCTGGTCCTGGGCGCCGCCCCTGCTGAACCTCACCGCCCAGGTGCTCTATCAGCACACCCTCGCCTACTTCGAGCTGCTGGGGCTCGACTACCCGGAGGAGCGCTCGGCGTTGGGACGCCACCTGGCCGGGCAGACGGGGGGCTTCGCCCGCGAGATCTTGAGCCGCGCCGGCCTGGGGCCGCTCGGCTCCCGCGTGCTGGCGGCAGGGCTGCGGCTCTTCAGCGAGGCCTGGTCGCGCGCGCCCTTGCTGCCGTCGCCGCTTCCCGATCCGGATCCCGACGCACCCGGAGACGACGGACGGTGACGGCCACAAGCGACCTCTACTTCCGCCAGGAGTCCGTCGGGGAGATGGCGAACTTCGCCTACGTGGTGGGGAGCCGGGAGACCCGCGAGGCGCTGCTGGTGGACCCCGCCTGGAGCGTCGACGCGCTCCTCGACGCCTGCGAGGCCGACGGCGTGACCGTGGTGGGAGCCCTCGTGACCCACTACCACCAGGACCACGTGGGCGGCGAGATCTTCGGCCACGCCATCGAGGGGCTCGACCGCCTGCTGGCCCGCCGCCCCGTGCCCGTCCACGTGAACGAGCACGAGGCCGAGGGACTGAAGCGGGTGACCGGCGTGTCCGAGTCGGACCTGGTGCGCCACGCCGGCGGCGACGTCGTGGCCCTGGGAGATCGCCTGCGGGTGCGCCTGCTCCACACGCCGGGCCACACGCCGGGCTCCCAGTGCTTCCTGGTCGAGGAGTCCGGGGCGCCCGGACGCCTCGTCTCCGGCGACACCCTCTTCCTCGGAAGCTGCGGGCGCGTGGATCTGCCCGGCGGCGACCCCGAGGCCCTCTACCACAGTCTGCACGGGGTGCTGAAGAAGCTGCCGGACGAGACCCTGCTCTACCCGGGCCACCTCTACGCGAGCGAGCCCGAGTCGACCCTCGGCGAGCAGAAGCGCACCAACCCCTACCTGCGGGTGTCCGGGCTCGAAACGTTCCTGGGCTTTCTCGGCCTGGGCTGAGCGGCCCGCTGGGGGACTCCGGGCCTGACGCCGCGATCCCGGTCAGACCTCGGAGCCTCTGCGTGCTCTACCACGACCGCGGGGCGGGGGCGGCGTGGCGGAGCGACGCCTGTGAGCGCGCCGACGGACCCGGCGTGCCCTCGAGAGGCCGACGCGCGCGAACCGAAGGAGCGCAGCCACGCCGCCCCCGCCCCGCGCGACTACCCCTTCTTCTTGCGCTCCGGGCACTCGGCCGGGGCCGGCCCCGACTCCGGGTACACGCAGATCGTGCCATCGAGCTGCTTCGCCGACGAGGCGCGGATCTGGCCGGCGTCGGGTCGCCGCACCTTGTAGGTGTAGCGGCCGGGCTTGAGCTGACAGAAGCTCGCGAACTCGCCGGCGTGGATGGGCGCCGAGCGGATCTCGTCGTCCTGGATCTTGAAGTTCACGAGGCTGTGGCAGACCATCTTCTTGGCGGTCTCGCGCTCGAACACGACGAGCGAGGGCTGCTTGGCGTAGCTGATCCACGCCACCAGATCCCCGGGCGCGAGCTGCACGAAGCGCGGATTCAGCGCGTGGTCCAGGATCAGCACGATCTTGTGCGAGGTCATCCGGTACGAGGGGTCCAGCTGCGGGAACTCCTCCGGCGTGTCGTAGGGCAGCTCCGTCGGCCGGGCGTCCTCCGCCTCCTCGGCGCGCGAGCCCGGGGCGACTGCGAGGGCCAGCCCGACGATCGCAGCCGCGAGACCGAGGTGACGGAACGGGGTGAAACGGGCCATGGGTCCCTCCGAATGTGCGGTTTGGGCAGTTATACCAGACCCTTCAATGGGTTAGCACTCTTTTGACGCAGGCCGTCCGAGGGGATTCGACTCCCCCCCGATTTCCTCCAGATCGGGCTAACGCCCTGAATCCGAGTCACTTTTGCGCTGGCCGCGGTTGCGAGGCGCCCCCCCGTCCATTACCGTTGGCGCGCTTTCAAGGTCCCCGGGGTGTCCGCCTCGGGGCCTTCCAATTCCGGAGGCGGAGAAGACCCCCATGAAGATCGTGGTGTGCCTCAAGCAGGTTCCTCATTCCGATGCCCGCCTGGACATCAACGGGGACGGCACCTGGATCCAGGAAGACAACCTCAAGTTCGAGATCAACAGCTACGACACCTACGCTCTCGAAGAAGCGCTGCGCATCAAGGACGCGGGCGAGGCGGAGGTGGTGGTGGTCTCGATCGGCCCGGACCGCGTGACCCAGGCCCTGCGCACGGCGCTCGGCATGGGCGCCGACCGGGCGGTGCACGTGAACGACTCCGCCGTCGAGGGCTCCGACGCCCTCGGCATCGCCAAGGTGCTGGCGGCGATCGTGAAGGCGGAGAGCCCGGACCTCGTGGTCACCGGCCTGATGAGCGACGACGGGAACTTCTCCGCCGTACCGCCGATGATCGCCGAGCTCTGCGACATGCCCTCGGCCACGTCGGTGCTGAAGGTGGACGGCGCCAACGGCAGCCTCACCGTCGAGCGCGAGCTCGAGGGCGGCGCCATGGAGGTGGTGGAGCTGCCCAAGCCCTGCCTGCTGGCGGTGCAGACCGGTCTCAACCAGGTCCGCTACGCGTCCCTGAAGGGCATCATGGCCGCCAAGAAGAAGCCGATCGACGTGAAGACGGCGGCCGACCTCGGGGTGGGCGACCAGGTGGGTGCGGGCGCCGCCAAGGTGCGCATGGAGAAGGTCTACCAGCCCCCGAAGGGCGAGGGTGCCGAGCTGCTGGAGGGCTCCACCGACGACGTGGTGGGCAGCCTGATGAACAAGGTCAAGGAGCTGGGCCTCCTCTAGGGGCCCGAGGGAGCAGTACCGATGGGCAGCATCCTCATCGTCGCGGAGATCCAGAAGGGCGCGCTGCGCGAGGCGACCTTCGAGCTGGTCGCATTCGCCCGCAAGCTGGCCGACGCCAACGGAAGCGAGGTCAAGAGCCTGGTGGTCGGGAGCGGCGTCGCCGACCTGGCCGGCACGCTGGCCTCCAAGGGCGGGGGCGAAGTCTTCGTCGCCGACGACGCAGCGCTCGCAAACTACAACGTGGACGGCTACACGAAGGCGATCCGCGCGGCCGTGGAGGCCGCCGGCGCCGATCTCGTGCTGATGTCCAACACGCCCACCGGCTGGGACGTGGCGCCGCGGGTGGCCGCGGGCCTCGACGCCGCCTTCGTGTCGGACTGCTTCGACATCCAGGCGGAGGGCGGCGGGCTCGTCTTCCTGCGCCGGGTCTTCAACGGCAAGCTCGACGCCCGCCTGACGGCGTCGGAAGGCCGGGTGGTGGCCACGATGCAGCCGGGCGCGACCTCGGCCTACGAGGGTTCGGGCGACGGCAAGACCAGCGAGCTGAAGGTGGACCTGTCCGGCCTGCGCGCCAAGTTCGTGGAGACCAAGGTGGCGGAGTCCAAGGGCGTCGACCTCACCAAGGCCGACATCATCGTCTCCGGCGGCCGCGGCGTGGGCGACCCGGAGAAGTTCCCGGAGGTGATCCAGCCCCTGGCCGAAGCCCTGGGCGGCGCCATGGGCGCCTCGCGCCCCGTCGTGGACGCCGGCTGGCTTCCCCACGAGTACCAGGTGGGCTCCTCGGGCCAGGTCGTGTCCCCGAAGCTCTACATCGCGGTCGGCATCTCCGGGGCGATCCAGCACCTGGTGGGCATGAAGACCTCGAACTTCATCGTCGCCATCAACAAGGACCCCGACGCCCCGATCTTCGAGGTGGCCGACGTCGGCGTCGTGGGCGACCTGTTCGAGATCGTTCCGGCGCTGACCAGCGCCGTGAAGGCAGCCAAGGGCGGCTGAGCGCTCCACGCCTCAGAAGAAGCACGTACGAGCGGGGTGGGTCCCTCACCCCGCTCGTCGCTTTTTCCGCAGCGCAGCGGTTTTGCGTTGCCATCGTTCGAGTGCCGGCGTAATTGTGGGTTGAACGGCGTTTCGTAGGGGGGGACGCCATTCCGCGACGTATCGCGTTCATCAACGAGAAGGGCGGGAGTGGGAAGACCACCCTGACCGCCAGCACCGCGGCCTTCTGGGCCCTGCGGCGGGGCAGGCGCGTCCTGGCCATCGATCTCGATCCCCAGGGGCAGCTCGGCAAGGCACTCGGCGTCGACGTGCGCACGCCCCAGCGCTCCGCCGTGGACCTGCTGCTGGACCAGGTGCTGGACGACGCGGCGCTCGACGGCCCGCCGTCCCCCGAGGAGCTGCCGGGCGATCTGCCGCGGCTGCGCACGCGCATCCCGGGGCTCGACCTGGTGGTGGCCAACAAGGCACTGGGGCTGGCGCCCGGCCTGGAGGGCGGTGCCGCAGACCCCACGGGCCGCCTGCGCGCGAGCCTCGACCGCGCCCGCGAGCTGTCGGACTACGACTTCGTGCTGGTCGACGCGCCGCCGTCGTTCGGGCCGCTCACCTTGAACGCCCTGCGGGCGGTGGAGGAGGTCGTCATCCCAGTGCCGCTCACCTACCTGGCCCTCGATGGCTGCGCGGAGCTCGAGCGCACGCTGGCCACGGTGCGCAGCCGCTACGGCCACCGGGAGCTCCGGATCGCGATGGTGATCCCCACCTTCTACCGCCGCACGCGACTGGCCCACGAGATTCTGGAGCGGCTGCAAGACCGCTTTCCCAAGCAGATCGCCCACACCGTGCTGGGCCTCCACGTGAAGATCGACGAGGCCCAATCGCGGGGCCTCTCCATCTTCGAGTACGCGCCGAAGGACCGCGGCGCCGTCGCGTTGGCGGCCCTGGCGGAAGAGCTGGAGCTCCGCACGGCCGAGGGGATGGGAGCATGAGCGAGCGCCCGCCGATCCTGCTGGACGGAGTCGAGGGCGAGACGATTCCGCTGCCGCCCCCCGGACGCCGCGTGCTCGGCGGCGATCCGTTCGCCGAGCCCGCCGGGCCGGATCCCTTCCTGGCGCGGCTGCCCGAGCCGACGCCGCAGCCGGCGCGCGAGGCGCCGCCGCGGCGCCCCGCCCCCGCGCCGCCGCGCCCGGGTCGTCGGGGCGCGCCGCCGCTCGCGGACCTGGAGCCGCCCGAGCCCCGGGGCTGGCTGGAACGCCTGGTGGATGAAGACGCGCTGCGGCGGGTCTCGGCCCTGGCCGGGCTGGCAGAGACGGGCTCCGACTACGACCGCTTCGGTATGTCGCCCCGCGCCCTGCGCAACTCGCTGCCCTTCTTCCTGGCGCTCTACCGGGGCTGGTTCCGCGTCCAGGCCCAGGGGCACGAACACCTCCCGCGCCGGGGCGGCGCGGTCGTCGCAGGGAACCACGCCGGCCTGCTCCCCTTCGACGGCGCCATGGCGGTGCTCGACGTGCTGCTCCACAGCGATCCTCCGCGGCTGCTGCGCACGGTGGTGGACCGCTGGGGCGGCAGCCTGCCGTGGGTGAACGTCTTCCTGGCGCGGGTGGGCCAGGTGGTGGGCACCCGCCGCAACCTGATCGACCTGCTGCAAGACGACCAGCTCGTGCTGGTCTTTCCCGAGGGCATGGAAGGCGCGCGCAAGCCGGTGACCCAGCGCTACCGGCTCCAGCACTTCCGCAAGGGGTTCGTGGAAGAGGCCCTGCGCGCGCGAGTTCCGATCGTACCGATGGCGATCGCCGGGAGCGACGACCAGACGCCCATCCTGTACGACGTGCGGCCCCTGGCCCGGCTCCTGCGCCTGCCGGCCGCGCCGCTGACCCCGACCTTCCCGTGGCTGGGTCCCCTGGGCCTGCTGCCCTACCCGGTTCGCTACCGGATCGCGTACGGCGAGCCCCTCGAATTCCACACGCGCTTCGGGCCCGAGGACGCCGAGGACCCCCGGCTCGTGCGCTACCTCGCCAACCAGGTGCGACGCGCCGTGCAGCAGCTGCTGGATCGCACGCGATGACGGGAGTGCTGATCACGCATGCGGACGAGCCGCTCGGCCGGCGGCTGGTGAAGTCCCTCTACCACGATCCCGGCGTCGCGTCGCTGCTGGCGGTGGGCGATGGACCTGCGCCTCGCGCGTTCGACCGCTTCCTCTCGGAGACGCCGCCGCGCCTCGCGTACGCTTGCGTCGACCTGGCCCGCCACCGCTCGGTGGCGGACCTCTTCCACGCGCGCCGGGTGCGCGACCTGGGCATCGACACGGTCGTGCACGTGCCGCGCCACGGCGCCACGCCCGGCGCAGCGCTGGCCGCGGGCGTGGCCGAGCGCACAGCCGAGGCGCGCCTGGTGCTCCAGCATTCGCTCGAGGTGGCGTCGATCCGCCACCTGGTCGCCCTGGGAAGCGCCTTCGTCTACCGGCTCGAGCCCGGCAACGCCAACCGGCTGGACGAGAGCTGCGCCCTCGACCTGGACCCGGACGTTCCGGCCGAGATCCGCGCCTGGATCGACTGCGACATGCTGTTCCACGCCGAGATCGGAAGCGAGCGCCTGCACACGGCGCTCCTGCGCGTACCGACGGTGGTCGCCTCGGGCGGCGCCATCTACCTGAACCCCGCGCTGGAGGGCCCCCCGCGCCCGCAGCTGCGCCCTCTGGGCTTCGACCCCCTGTGCGCCCTCATCAGCGACAAGGACGTGGCCAAGGGCATCCAGGCCGCGATCGAGCGCCGCGCCCGCGGCGTCTTCAACCTGGCCGGACACGAGCTGGTGCCGCTCTCGCAGCTCGAGCGCTGGACCCGGCGTCCGCGCCTGCCGCTCCCGGGCAGCGCGCTGCGCTGGGCCGCGCGCGGGGCCGCCCTGCTCGGCGCCGGCTCGGCAACCCTCGACGGGCCCCACCTGCGCTTCGGCTTCAGCCTCGACACGACCCGCGCCCAGCGCGAGCTGGGCTTCCGGCCCGGGTACCGGATCGGCATGGCTCGCAGCGGCGACGGGAGGTCGCGGCTCGAGACGTCGGCGTTGTAAGCGCCGAGGTGGGCGGGGCGGTCTCGTCGGGCCGCGGGGCTCCGGTAGGTCAACGGAACGCGGTGGCTCCCATTTATCGTGACTCCGCTCGGCTTCGCCTCGCTGCGCGCGCGGGGCTGGAAGGCCCGCGCTTGCGGCCACAACCTCCCATGTTGACTCCGGACTCGGTCAGGGCTTGGGGCAGGGTCGTGACGACTCCGGGGCTTGGGTTGGGCGAGCCGTCGCGTGACCGCGGGGTGGGGAGGGGCGTGGCGGAGCGACGCCTGTGAGCGCGCTGACGGACCCGGCGTGCCCTCCGGAGGCCGAAGCGCGCGAACCGAAGGAGCGCAGCCATGCCCCTCCCCACCCCGCGCGCGCCACCGCCGCCATCCAACCGCACCTAGAGCCCCCCGTCCCATTCGCTAACTTCCGCCGTCCTCGGAGGAGACGCCATGGCTCTCGACACCTCGCAGTTCCGCAACGGGCTCCGGATCGAGCTCGACGGCGAGCCGTTCGCCATCACCTACTTCCAGCACGTGAAGCCCGGCAAGGGCGGGGCGTTCGTGCGCACCAAGGTGAAGAACCTGCTGACGGGCCGCAGCCAGGACAAGACCTTCCGGGCCGGCGAGCGCGTGCAGGAGGCGGACGTCGAGGACAAGCAGATGCAGTTCCTCTACCGGGACGGCGAGGATCTCGTGTTCATGGACAACCAGAGCTACGAGCAGACCCCGTTTCCGTCCGAGGTCGTGGGTGACGGGGTCAAGTTCCTGAAGGAGAACATCGAGGTCAGCGTGCTGTTCTGGCGAGGCAAGCCCGTGAACGTGGAGCTTCCGTCCTTCATCGAGGCCGAGATCACGCAGACCGACCCCGGTATGAAGGGCGACACGGCCTCGGGCGCCACCAAGCCGGCGACCCTCGAGACCGGCGCCACCGTGCAGGTTCCGCTCTTCATCAAGGAGGGCGAGCGGGTCCGGGTCGACACGCGCAGCGGCGAGTACGTCGAGCGGGTGAACTGATCTAGACTCCCCCGCATGCGGGGGGACCAGCTCGCGCGCCAGTGGCAGCTGATCCAACGGCTGGCACACAGCCGGGCCGGCGTGGGGCTGGACGTGCTGGCCCGCGACCTGGAGTGCACGCGGCGCACGGTCTACCGCGATCTCGACGCGCTCCAGTACGCCGGCTTCCCGGTGGTGTCCGAGAAGCGCGACGGCCGCGTCTTCTACCGCTTCCTCGACACCTTCCGGCTGGGCGACGCCCCCTTCACGGCGGACGAGGTGCTGGCCCTGGCCTTCTCCGAGGACCTGCTGCGCACCCTGGAGGGCACGGTCTTCCACGACTCGGTGCACTCGGCCCTGCGCAAGATCCGGGCCGGCCTCGGGCCGGAGCTGAGCGGGTTCCTGGAGCGCCTGGGGGAGTCGTTCCGGGTGCTGCCGGGGCCACACAAGCGCTACGCAGAGTTTCGCGACACCATCCAGACCCTGAACGCGGCAGTGCTCGGCCGACGCACCCTGCGCATGCGCTACCGCACCGGGCGCACGGGCAAGCGCGCCACCCGCGACCTCGATCCCTACCGGGTCTGGTACCGGGCTGGCGGACTCTACGTCGTGGGCTTCGACCACAAGTCCGACGAGATCCGTACCTTCGCCGTGGACCGCATCGAGGCGCTCTCGGCCACCGAGCGGCGCTTCCGGCCGCGCGACGACTTCGACTTCGAGGCCTGGACCGCCAGCGCGTTCGGCGTCGTCGCCGAGCCCGCGTTGGCCGTGCGCATCCGCTTCGACCGACGCTGGGCGACCCACGTGCGCGAGCGCACCTGGCATCCGAGCCAGACCCTCGCCCCCGCCCCCGCTGGCGGGGTGGAGTTGCAGATGGAGGTGGGCGGCGTCGAGGAGCTGCGCCAGTGGATCCTGTCGTTCGGGGCCGGGGCCGAGGTGCTGGAGCCCGAGAGCCTGCGCGAAGACGTGGCGCGCGAGCTCCGTGCCGCTCTGGAGCCTTACGCCTCCCCTGCCGGCCGGCGCGGCCGACGGCGCGGGAAGGCCGACGCCCGCGCATCGCGCTGAGCCGACGGTTCGTCGTCTGCGGGGGGCACGGGAGTCCCCTAGACTGCGGCCCTGGGTGCGGGACGCCGCGAAGAAGACGCTCCAGATCGCGCTGGGCCTCGTGGCGAGCCTCGGTCTGGTGGCATTCGCCCTGTCGGGGGTCGACCTCGGGCGCGTGGCCAACGACCTGCGCGGCGCCGACTGGCGTTGGGTCGCGGCGGGCTTCGCGGCCTCGACCTACGCCAACTGGACGCGCTCCGGTCGCTGGGGCGTCCTCTTCCGGCATCGCAAGCGCATCGCGACGGCGTCGCTCTTCAGCTCGACCATGATCGGCAACGCGGCCAACCACGTGATCCCGATCCGCGTCGGCGAGCCGCTGCGCGCCGGGTCCCTGGGGCGCAAGGAAGGGCTGCCCTTCGTGATGACGTTCGCGACGGTGATCGTGGAGCGCCTGCTCGACGTAGCGATGCTGGTGCTGCTGCTGGCCCTCACCGCCCGCTGGGCGCCCCTGCCCGAAGGCGCCGGCGACCGCCTGGAGACCGCGCTCCGGATCCTGGCCGGGGGGCTCGTCGCGGCGGTGGCGGTGCTGGTCGTGCTCTTTTTTCGCCGCGATCTGCTGGGGCGCCTCGCGGAGCGGGCGCTGGCGTGGCTCCCGCGGCGGCTGGAGGATGCCGCCCGCCACACGCTGCACGCCGGCCTGGCCTCCCTCGACGCCCTGGTGGCCGTGTTCCTGATGCTGCCCGCGGCGCCCGGCTTCGTCGGCACCTTCCAGGCGGGCTGCATCCTGGCGCTCGGACTGTACGGCGTGCCCAAGGATCCGGCGCTCAGCTTCTCGCTGGTGACGCACGCGGTGCAGCTCGTGGTGGTGATGGGGATCGGCGGCTTCTGCGCCGCACGCGAGGGCATCGGCTGGCGCCAGCTCGGCGCGCACGCTGAGCCCAGCGCGCGCGAGGTGGAAGCGGCGCTCGGCCGCTTCGGCGAGGGCGATCCGACCGCGCCCGACGGAACCCGCGGATGAGCGGCGCGTCCGGCGAGCCGGGAGGCGGGTCGGCCCGCGACGAGCTCGACCGCTCGTTCGTGCGCGGTGTGGCGTGGACCGGCGGCATCCGCTGGGCCAGCCAGATCCTGACCTGGATCGCCACCATCTACGTGGCGCGGCTGCTCCAGCCCTCGGACTACGGCCTCCTCGGCATGGCCGTCGTGTACCTCGGATTCGTGCGCATCGTGAACGAGTTCGGCCTGGGGTCGGCCATCGTGATCCTGCGCGAGCTGCCGCCGGCAGCGATCCGTCAGCTGAACGGTCTGGCGCTGCTGCTCGGAGGCGTCTGGTTCGGTCTCTCGTGGCTGCTGGCCGAGCCGATCGCGCAGTTCTACCGCGCGCCTGAGCTGACGGGGATCGTCCTGTTCATGAGCCTGGGGTTCCTGATCGCACCGTTCCGCACGGTCCCGGGCGCCCTGCTCGAGCGCGACCTCCAGTTCCGGGGGCTGGCCTTCATCGAGGCGGCGCAGAGCATCGTCGCGGCCGTCGCCACCGTCGTGGCGGCCCGGTCGGGCCTCGGGTACTGGGCCCTCGTTGTCGGGCCCCTGGTGGGGACGAGCGTGGCCAGCGCCCTGGCGGTGGCCGTGCGTCCCCAGGCGTTCTCCCTGCCGCGCCCCGCCACCCTGCGCTCCACGGTCGTGGTCGGCTGGCACATCCTGGTCGGGCGCGTCTCGTGGTACGTCTACTCCCACGCCGACTTCCTGGTGGCCGGTCGGCTGCTCGGCAAGGAGGCGCTGGGGTTCTACTCCTTCGCGCTCAGCCTCGCGCACATCCCGCTGGATCGCGTGGCGGCCATGGTGCAGCAGGTGACGCCCGCGGTGTTCTCCGCGGTCCAGGACGACCGCCCTGCCCTGCGCCGCTACGTGCTCGGCCTGAGCGAAGCCCTGGCCCTGGTGACGATGCCCGCCACCTGGGGGCTCGCGCTCGTAGCCCAGGAGCTCATCCCGGTCCTGCTGGGGGAGAAGTGGCTCGGCGCCGTGGTCCCGCTCCGGATCCTGGCCTTCTACGCCTCCTTCCGCTGCCTCACGCCGGTGCTGGCCAACGTGCTCAACGTCACCGGCGACACGCGCTTCGGGATGTGGGTGGGGGTGCTCTCCGCGCTGGTCCTGCCGACGGGCTTCCTGGTGGGCAGCCGCTGGGGCGTCGCGGGAATCGCCCTGGCGTGGCTGGTGCTCCACCCGCTGGTCACGCTCCCCAACTACGTGCGCGTCTTCCGCACCCTCGACATCTCCGCGGGCGCCTACGCCCGGGCCCTGTGGCCGGCGGTCTCGAGCTCGCTGGCCATGGCGGCCGCCGTCGAAGCGCTCCGCCGCGGGCTGCCGGCGGGGGATCCGGACGCGACGCGCCTCACGCTGGAGATCGCCGTGGGCGTGGCGGTGTACGCCGGCGCGCTGTTCACGCTGCACCGCGCCCGCCTGCGCGCCGCGCTACCCATCCTGCGCCGCCTGCGCGGGTAGCAGAGAGAGCCTCCGCGCCTCGCGCGGGACTACGGACCCGCGCGGGCGAGGCGCTCGGCCACGTCCGGGCCCAGTCCCTCGGCGAGCGACGCCGCGATCCGCGCGACGAGCCCGTCCCAGTCGTGGCGACGGGCGACGGCCCGCCTCGCCTCCACGCGCGCCGGCGCGCACGACTCCGGGGCCAGAGCGCGCGCCAGGGCGTCGGACCAGCCGTCCAGCGAATCGGCCAGCTCCAGCGCGTCGCCCAGGTCCTGCAGGCTGCGTAGCGGAGCGCCGACGACCGGCCGTCCGCCCGCCAGGTACTCGTGGACCTTCAGCGGATAGATGTAGTGGGTGTAGGCATTCCTGCGGTAGGGCAGCAGGCAGACGTCGAGGTGCTGGGGGTAGGCCGCCAGCTGCTCGCTGGTCTTGGCGCCCAGCAGGTGCACGTTGGGCAGGGCCCCGAGCTCCGCCAGGGGCGCGTCTAGGTCGGGATCCTCGGCGCGCGCGCCCACGAACACGAACGACCACTCGGGATGCTTGTGGGCCAGCCCCTGCAGCAGGGGCCAGTCGAGCTGGCGCTTCAGCCAGCCCGTGTAGCCGATGCGCGGCCGCGGGACCGTCGCCAGATCCGCCGGCATCGGACACGCGCGGCTGAAGAGCGCCGCGTCCACGCCGTTCGGAATCTGCAGGCTCCGGGGGTTCAAGCCGCCCTTCTTCTCGTACAGGGCGGGCGAGGTCAGGAAGACGCGGTCGACGCCGCGCAGCACCCGCTCCTCCTGCGCCGAGATCGGCAGCTCTTCCTCGGAGAAGGAGTACTCGTCGTCCACGTGATAGCAGCGGAGGTCGAATCCCGGCGCGTCGAGCGCGGCTTCGAACTCCGGCCGCCACAGGTACGCCACCAAGCGGCGACAGCCGGCGGCGCGCAGCGCCGAGCGCGCCTCCGCCAGCCGCGCTCGCTCGGCCAGCCCGGCGAGCCAGCGCGGACGGTAGAAGCGGGGCAGCCAGGCGGGCGAGCGGTGCAGATGCAGCCCGGGCGGAAGCGTGTGCAGATCGCCGCCGGCCGGCGCGGCGCGAAGCGCCTCCCGCCAGTCGGGCGCGCGCGGCAGGTGCAGGACCTGGAAGCGCCGCGCGAGCCGGCTGAGAACGTGCTGGCGGCTCTGCCAGCGCGGACTCCAGGGCTCCACGTCCAGCGCCAGCACGCCCACGTCCGGGAGGAAGGGCCCTGCGTCCGGCGCGCGCGTCACGCTCGACACAGCTCGCAACGGGTTCGGATCGACGTGGGCAGCCCTCGGATTGAATCGTTTCGCCGAGCGTGTACTATTGCGGTTAACCCTTGCAATTTCAACGGGTTCCGTGACCGAAGCCGTGGTTCCCGAGTTCCATTCCGTCGAGGAGACCCCCCATTGGACTTCCACTTCCCCGAGGTGCACGAAGCGATCGCAGCCGCGATTCCGGACCGCGAGGCCATCGTGTTCCGGGATCGCCGCATCAGCTACGCCCAGCTGGCCGAGCGCAGCCGGCGGCTCGCGGGCGTGCTGCTGTCGCGGGGCCTGCACGTGTCGCAGGAGCGCGCGGAGCTGGCGCCCCACGAGTCGGGCCAGGATCACCTGGCCATCTACCTCCACAACGGCAACGAGTACCTGGAGGGCATGCTGGGAGCGTTCAAGGCGCGCGTGGCGCCCCTCAACGTGAACTACCGCTACGTGGAGGAGGAGCTCCTCTACCTGTTCGACAACTCCCGGGCGCGCGCCCTGCTCTACCACGCGGAGTTCGCGCCCCGCGTCGCCGCGGTGCGCCGGAAGCTCCCCCAGCTCGAGGTGCTGATCCAGGTGGCCGACGAGTCGGGCAACGCCCTGCTGCCGGGCGCGGTCGACTACGAGGAAGCGCTGGCCGCCGCCTCGCCCGCCCTGCCCGACGTCGCCCATTCGCCGGACGACCTCTACATCCTCTACACCGGCGGCACCACCGGCATGCCCAAGGGCGTCCTGTGGCGCTCGGCCGACATCTTCGTGGCCGCCATGGGCGGCCGCCCGCTCGGCGGGACCGAGCACGAGTCGCTGGAGACCATCGTCGCGGGCACCGCCCTGGGCGGCGCCATGCGCAGCGTGATGGGGCCGCCCCTGATGCACGGCGCCGCCCAGTGGGTGAGCTTCTTGATGCTCACGAGCGGCGCCACCGTGATCTTCCCCGACGTGGTGAAGAAGCTCGATCCGGCGGACTTCCTGGCGGTGATCGAGCGCGAGAAGGCGGTGGCCATCACGATCGTGGGTGACGCCTTCGCGCGGCCGCTGCTCGACGAGATGGCCCGCGGCGGCCGCGACCTCTCGAGCCTGCGGATCGTCGGCTCGGGCGGCGCCCCGCTCTCCACCGCCAACAAGCGGGCGCTGCTCGAGCACCTGCCCGAAGCCACCGTGATCGACGGCATCGGCTCCTCGGAGACCGGGACCCAGGCCACCAACCCGTCCAGCAAGGGCAGCGAGATCTCGACGGGAGACTTCACGCCCGGCCCCGGCGCCTGCGTGCTCTCGGCCGAGCTCGATCGGGTGCTCGAGCCCGGCGACGACGAGATGGGCTGGTTCGCCCAGCGCGGCCGCGTGCCCCTCGGCTACCTGGGCGATCCGGAGAAGACGGCGAAGACCTTTCCCGAGGTCGACGGCACGCGCTTCTCGGTGCCCGGCGATCGCGCCCGCTACCGCGCGGACGGCAGCATCGACGTGCTCGGGCGCGATTCGGTGACCATCAACTCCGGCGGCGAGAAGATCTTCGCCGAGGAGGTGGAGCACGCGCTGAAGCAGCATCCGGGCGTCTACGACGTGGTGGTCGCCGGCCGCCCCAGCGAACGCTGGGGCGAGGAGGTCGTGGCCATCGTCCAGCTGCGGGAAGGCGAGCAGCCGGGCGACCCGGCACTGCTGGCCGAGGCCGGCAAGCACGTGGCCCGCTACAAGCTGCCCAAGGCGTTCGTCTACTGCGAACGGGTCGAGCGCAGCCCGAGCGGGAAGCCCGACTACCGCTGGGCCCGGGAGCAGGTCCGGAGCTGAGGAGGGCGCCATGAAGGCCGCCGTGATGTGGGAGCGCGAGCAGCCGCTCGCGATCGAGGAGGTGCAGATCGACGCGCCGGGCCCGGGCGAGGTGCTGGTGCGCACCGTCGCGTCGGGCGTCTGCCACAGCGACCTGCACGTGATCGAGGGCGGGCTGCCGATGCCGCCGCCGACGATCCTGGGCCACGAGCCCGCCGGCGTGGTCGAGGCCGTGGGCGAGGGCGTCAGCGACTTCGCCCCCGGCGACCACGTGATCGGCTGCATCTCCGCCTGGTGCGGCCGCTGCGAGTTCTGTCTGGTCGGCCGGCCCTCCATCTGCGCCAACATGGCGAGCTTCCAGCGCCCGCCGGACGCGACGCCGCGCCTCTCCAAGGACGGCACGCCGATCCCGCAGTTCGCCAACCTGTCGTCGTTCGCCGAGCGCATGCTCACACCCGACCGCTCCCTGGTGAAGATCCGCGACGACATGCCGCTCGACCGCGCGGCGCTGATCGGCTGCGGCGTCACCACCGGGCTCGGCGCGGCGCTGAACACCGCGCGGGTGCCGGCCGGAAGCAGCGTCGCCGTGATCGGCTGCGGCGGGGTCGGCCTGGCCGCGCTCCAGGGCTGCCGCATCGCCGGCGCCAGCCGCATCCTGGCGGTGGACGCCCAGGCCTGGAAGCTCGAGCTGGCCCAGAAGCTGGGAGCCAGCGACGGGGTGGACGCCTCCGACGGCGACGCGGCCGGGAAGGTCCTGGAGCTCACCGGCGGGGGCGTGGACTTCGCCTTCGAGTGCATCGGGCTCGAGAAGACCGTCCAGCAGGCGGCCACCATGATCAAGCGCGGCGGCACCGCGGTGCTGGTGGGAGTCGTCCCGGTCGGCACCTTCGTCGGACTCCACGCGGCGGACATCACGCTCCAGGAGAAGCGGATCGTCGGCTCCATGATGGGCTCGAACCGCTTCCGCCTGGACATGCCCAAGTACGTGGACTTCTACCTGGACGGCCGGCTCAAGCTCGACGAGATGATCTCGGCCCGGCTCGGGCTCGACGAGGTGAACACGGCCCTCGACGAGCTGCGACGGGGCTCCGCAGCCCGATCCGTCGTGATCTTCGAGGAGTAGACGATGAGCGACGAACGATCCGAAGCGGCGGCACGCGTCGTCGAGGGCCGCGCCTGGGCGGAGTTCTGCGACCGGCTCAAGGAGACGGGGGCGCTGGTGCTGGAACGCTCGGAGAGCGACCTCGACCGCAGCGAGGGATTCCGGTTCCTCTCCCGGCTCCTGCGCGGCGGCCTGGAGAGCTTCGTCGAGGCGGGCGACACCCGCTTCCCCCGCATCCGCTCGCTGCCCGACCAGGTCAAGATCGGGTCCGACAACCCGGACTCGCTCTACCAGACGGCCACCATCGATGGGTCGCTCCGCTACCGCGTGCACGGCACCCGGGGCACGGTCCGCTACCTGTCCTTCAGCGCCTTCGCCGGCAACTACGGTGCCCGCCAGGACCGCTTGGGCGTGATGGGCTTCATCGACGGCGGCAACCTGGTCGTGGACGACGACGGCCGCTTCGAGGTCTTCGTCGGCCCCAAGCGTGAGGGCGACAACTGGGTCGAGACCCGTCCCGAGCCGGGCATGCTGGCCATTCGCCAGTTCTTCCTCGACCGCGAGAACGAGACGCCGGCTCAGCTCAAGATCGAGTGCCTGGACACGAACGAGACCCTGGAGCCCCTGGCGCCGGAGAAGCTCGGGAAGGCCCTGGACGGCGCGGCCGCCTTCGTGGCCGGCTGCTCGACGCTCTTCACGAACTGGGTGGACGACCTGGCGAAGAACGCGCGGAACGCCTTCACCACCGACGCCCCCGAGGCCCAGGGCGCCTGGGGCGACCCGAACCAGATCTTCCGCCACGGCTACTACCACCTGGCCGACGACGAGGCCCTCCTGATCGAGTTCACGCCGCCCGACTGCTTCTACTGGAACTTCCAGCTCGACAACCGCTGGATGGAGTCCCTGGACTACCGCTGGCTCCCGGTGACCGTGAACGCCCACTCGGTCGAGACGGAGCCCGACGGATCGGTGCGCATCGTCGTCGCCCACCGCGACCCGGGCGTCGGCAACTGGATGGACACCGCCGGCCATCGCCACGGCGCCATGGGGCTGCGCTGGAACCAGGCGAAGCAGGACGTGGAGCCGAGCGTGGGCGTCGTCCCGATCGACGAGCTGCGCTGAAGCCCGCAGGCCGGCTCAGTCCGACGGCAGCCCGAAGCGCTCGATGTAGGCCGCCAGACGCGTCCTCACCCGCTCCCCGTCGAGCCCGTACTTGTCGAGCTCGTACTCGTGGCGGCCGTGCTGGCCCTGGGTGTGGCTGGCCGCGTGCGCCACCAGCGCGGCCTCGCTCTCCGGCGGCAGCGGCAGCTCGAAGTGGTCGTAGATGCGCCGCGCCGCCGCCAGGTTGTCGTCGATGAAGGTGAGGTAGTCCACGTCGACGTAGCGCGCGGGATCGAGCGCGTCGCGGGCCGCCAGGCCGCGCTCGAGGGAGCGCGCGTAGTACTCGACCACCACGGGTCCCAGCTCCCGCAGGTCGAAGCCCTCCCGATCCTTCATCAGCGCCTCCATCATGCTGCACATGGAGGCCATCGACTCCAGCGGGTTGCGGTGGGTGAAGACCAGGCAGACGTCGGGGAAGAGCTCCGCCAGCACGTCGACGGCCCACAGGTGCGCCGGGCTCTTCAGCAGCCAGCGCTCTCCCGGCCGCTGCCAGTCCAGCAGGCGCAGCAGGTCGGCGTAGTAGGCGTAGGCGTGGTGCAGGTCCTGGCGCTGGAACCAGGAGGCGTAGGGCTCCATCAGCACCTCGATCCCCATCTGCACGTCGCAGAAGGCGTGGGCCTGGAGCAGCACGCACTCCTCGGGGGTGTCCGCGTCGGCGAAGTGGATCTTCGTGAACTCCGGGTCCTTCTCCCGGGCACGCTCGTAGTACGCCTTCACCGCCAGGTAGCGCGGGTCGGTCTCGCCGGGCGCCAGGTTCTCGGCGGGATCGGGGAAGGTTCCCTCCCACAGCAGCAGGGGACGCGCCGCGGGATCGGCGGCCAGCAGATTGAAGAGCGCCGAGGTGCCCGTGCGCGGCAGCCCCGTCAGGTACACGGGGCGACGGATCTCCCGCTCGCGGATCTCCGGGTGCTTGCGGAACGCCTCCTCGATGCGCAGCCGGGTGCCGAGCAACTGGAGCACGCGGCCCGCCTGCCGCTTGCGTCCCTTGGCGCCGAAGTTCGCGGTCTTCTGGTAGGTCTCGAGCAGGACGTCGAGCCCCTCGCGGAAGCGGTCGTCGCCGAAGTCCGCGAGGCCCGTGGCCTCCCGCGCCGCCGCCATCAGGGACTCGGCGTCGAAGGACAGCTCCGCCATTCCGCACCTCCTCGGCTTGCGAAGGCGGCGATGATACCCCTACGCGCGGGGGCGAGCGAAGCGGTGGACGATGCCGCCGACAGCGACGGTGAGCAGTCCCAGGCCGGATTCGACGGGACGTCCCTGGAAGGCCCAGTACATCATCCACAGCGAGATCCCGATGAAGGCCAGCGGCGTGAGCGGGTAGCCCCAGGTCCGGAACGGCCGCGGCAGGTCCGGGCGCCGGACGCGCAGCACGATCACGCAGGAGACCGCCAGCGTCGCGAACAGGCTGAGGGTGAAGCCGGCGTACTGCTGGATCTGGTCCACCCGGCCGGCGACGATCATCCCCGACGTCACGAGACCCTGGACCACCAGGGCCAGCGCGGGCACGCCCGTCTCGCCTCGCGTGCGCGCCAGCTTGCGAAGCGGCGCCCAGTCCCGACCCGCGGCGTAGTAGACCCGGGGCCCGGCGATGGTCATGGCCGACGCCGACGCGAGCAGCGAGACCAGCAGCACCACGCTGGTGAGCGTCACCCCGGTCGGACCGAACAGGCCGCGGGACGCGACCAGGCCCACCTCGACCCGGCCCGCCAGACCGTCGACCCCCGCGCCGTAGAAGTAGACGAGGTTCAGGGCCAGGTAGAGCACCCCCACCGTCGCGGTTCCGATGAGCAGCGCCCGGGGCAGGGTGCGCTGGGGCTCGCGGATCTCGCCGGCCAGGTAGGCGGCGGCGTTCCAACCCGCGTAGCAGAACATCACGAAGATGAGCGAGGTGCCGAAGGCTGCGAAGAGCGGCGCTCCCGACGGAGGCGTGAGGGTCTCCGACGTGGCCAGCAGGTTGGCGCGGTCGCCGTCTCCGAACAGGGCGGCACCCAGCACGATGCCGAGCACACCCACCACCTTGAAGACGGTCACCGCGTCGTTGAACGCGAGGCCGGCTCCCAGCCTGCGCGTGTGGACCCCGACGAGCAGCCACACCAGCGCGATCGCCAGGGCGTCGTTCTGAGACAACCCCCCCACCAGGGCGGGCTCCTCGGCGAGGGACGGAACGAAGTGGCTCGCGTAGCGGACCAGGCTCTTCAGGGCCGCCGCGATCGGAGCCGAGAAGCCGGCGGTGAGCGACACCAGCGCGCTCATGAAAGCGAAGGCACCGCCGTACGACTCCCGCAGGTAGACGTACTCGCCGCCCGCCTGGGGCATCGCCGCGCCCAGCTCGGCGTAGGCGAGGGCCCCGCACAGCGCCAGGGCACCGCCGACGATCCACAGCAGGTAGATCGTCCCGGGATCGCCCAGGGCCTCGGCCTGGAAGCCCGTGGTGGTGAAGATGCCGGCGCCGATCATGTTGGCGATGACGATCGCCACCGCCGATCGCAGGCCGATCGATCGCTTCAGCTCGTCGCCGGCGACAGCCACCCGGTTCGGCGCCGGTCCGCCGCGGCTAGTTGGCGCGGGCGGCGGCCGCCTCGCCCTCGGCCCTCAGCTCGGCCAGCGTCTTGCGCCGGTCGGTCATCATGCCCAGCCGGCGCCACTCGCTCTCGGTGCGCTCGGTGATGAGCCCCAGGCTCTTCAGGTTGGGAATGACCGTGTGCATGAAGAGCATGCTGTTGAAGTCGACCCAGTTGGGCATGGACGTCATGGCCAGCACCATGTTCTTGGGGTCGAGGCCGTACTTGGGGCCCAGGACGTGGAGCATGTCGAGCTGCTGGTTGGCGTTCAGGGCCTCGAGGATGCTGAAGGCCCAGTCCTCCATCCGCTCCATCTCCTCGGGGGCGGCCTCGCGCACCACCCGGCGCATGCAGAGCACGCCGAAGGCCGCGTGGCGCGCCTCGTCCTGCTCCACCCGACGGACCATGTCGGTCAGCAGGGCGTTCTGGGAGGTCTCGCGCAGCAGCTCGAAGATCCCGACGGCCGTGCCCTCGAAGAGGCACTGCATGCCGAGGGTCTTGGTCTGGGCGTCGGGCGCCCTCAGCAGCTCGTCCAGCAGCACTTTCAGGGTGGGGCCGATCGGGTAGATCGTGCCGAGCTTGCGCTCCTGGAACTTGGCGATGGCCTCGATGTGGCGCGCCTCGTCGGTCACCTGGCTGGCGGCGTACCACTTCTCGTCCATGGTCTGGCACACGTTGGTGAGCTGGCCGCAGAGCTGGAGCGCGGCCTGCTCGCCGTGGAGCAGCTGGGACAGGATGTAGTTGAGCTCGTCGAAGGCCGCGGCTTTGCGGGTGGCCTCGTCCGCGCCCATCATGCCGAGCATCATGGCCAGGATGGAGCCCTCCGGCTCGAGCACCCACTCGTCCTTGCTGACGGGCGTGTCCCAGTCGAGGTCCGTCTCGGCGTTCCACTGGTTGACCTTGCCCTTCTCGTACAGGTTGCGGAGCTCCTCCACCTCCTGGCCGTAGGTCCAGGTCCAGTGCAGCGCCACCGGCGCCTCGACGTCGAGCTGGTCGCGCAGGCGCTTGATCTCGCCCTCGTCGACGAAGTCGATCACCTCGAAGTTGCCGAACTTCTCCCGCTGTTCCTGCATCAGCTTCTTCATGGCTCTCAGCCTCCTGTCGGGACCGGGGCGGTGGCCGCCAGCCCGTGGTGCAAAAGGGATTTCACTTCGTCCTTGCGCCGCCGCACCTCGTCGGCGGAGAAGAGCGAGCCACCCACGAGCTGCTCGCCGAAGTCTCCGGACGCGAAGTGGTAGACGGTGGCGCCGATCAGCGTCTGGACCATGTGCCGCGCGGACACCGGTCGGAAGGCCCCGCAGGTGACTCCGTCGCGCAACAGCGCCTCGAGGCCGGCGATCATGGCCTCGAGCGCGCGCTCGGCGGGCTCGGCTTCGGGGATCGGGTCGGGCGCGAAGTCGTCGTCCTCGAAGATGCTGCGCAGCAGCAGCCGCGCCGTGGCGGGCTGCTCGGCCAGGCTGTCGATCATGGTGTCGACGGCGCGGTCGAGCCGCGCCATGGGCTCCCCGCCGCCCGCCAGGGTCGGCAGCAGGCGCGCTTCGATCCGCCCCAGGGCCCGGCCGAGGACGTCGAAGTAGAGCTGGACCTTGCTCCGGAAATGATGGAAGAGGGACGACTTGCCGAGGCCGGCCGTCTCGGCGACCTCGCGCAGCCCCACCCCCGCGAAGCCGCGGCGGGCGAAGAGGGCCTCGGCCACCTCCAGGATCTTCTCGCGGGAGCCCGCGCTCTGGGCTTCGTCGGTCATCCGCTCTCCGGGGGCCCGGACGCATCCGGACACGCATGGACCGATCCCCACCCTCCAGGCAGACCGATCGGTCGGACGGCGCCCGGGCTTTATACCCGACCGAGCGGTCGGTCGGCAAGGCGGGGGGCCCCGGAAGTCGGAATCCGCCCGTGCCCCGCAGCCCCCGAGCCGGTACCCTCGGAGACGGGTCCTCCACCCTTCTCCGCTCGTGACCGCTTCCGACACATCCCCGGCCGATCCTCGGATCGACAGGAGGAGGGTGTCATGGAGTTGGGTCCCGTCTGGTTCATTGGCGGTCTCGCGCTCGGTGCGGCGCTCGCATGGGTGGTGCTCCGCGCGCGGGCGGAAGCCCGGGTGGCGGCGGCCGAGGCGCGCGCGGGCACCCTGGAGCAGGTGGGGGCGCACCAGCAGACCCTGAACGACGACCTCGACGGCCGCCAGAAGGCCATCGAAGAGCTGGTCCGGCCACTGGCCGCGCAGCTCCAGGGCTACCGCGAGCGGACCGCGGAGCTGGAGAGCCTGCGGCTCCAGGACCTCGGCCTGGTCAAGGACCACCTGAGCGCCCTGACCGGGCAGACCCAGCGCATCGCGAGCGCCCTCCAGTCCACCCACACCCGCGGTCGCTGGGGCGAGATCACGCTGCGCCGCAGTGCCGAGCTCGCGGGTCTCTCGGCGCACTGCGACTTCAGCGAGCAGCTGGGCGCGGAGGGCGGTCGCATGCGTCCCGACATGCGCGTGCACCTGCCCGCCGGCCGCGAGATCGTGATCGACGCCAAGGTGCCGTTGGACGGCTACCTGAAGGCCATCGACGCCGGCGGCGACGACGAGCGCGCGGCCCACCTGGACGACCACACCACCAAGCTCAAGCGCCACGTGGACACGCTGGCGTCGCGCGAGTACCAGACGCGCCTGTCGGAGGCGCTCGAGTTCGTGGTGCTCTTCCTGCCCCACGACGCGCTGCTGTCGTCGGCCTGCGAGCGGCAGCGCGACCTGGTGGAGTACGCCCTCGGGCGCGGGGTGGTCTTCGCCACGCCGAGCACCCTCTTCGCCCTGCTCAAGACCGTGGCCCACGGCTGGCGCGAGGAGCAGCTGGCGCACAACGCCGACGAGATCGTGGCGCTGGCCGAGGAGATGCAGGACCGGCTGGTCACGTTCGCCGGACACTTCTCGCGGCTGCGCGACTCGATCGACAAGACCGTGGACCACTACAACAAGTCGCTCGGCTCGCTCGAGACCCGGGTGCTGCCGCAGTCGCGCAAGATCCGCGAGCTCGGCGCTTCCGCCAAGAAGGAGATGCCCGAGATCGCGCCCGTGGAGAGCGTGCCGCGCGACCCGCAGATCCCGGAGCACGCCAACTAAGGCGCGACGACCTCGACCTCGCCGAAGCGCTCCAGCTGGGGGCGCAGGGCCTCGGCCGGACCCACCACCACGATGGCGGCGCGCTCCGGATGCAGGTGATCGACTGCCGCCTGCTGGATCGCGTCGGGAGACAGCCGCGCCACCCGCGCGCGGTAGGTGTCGAGGCTGTCCGCGGGCAGCCCCTGCACGTCCAGGTCCACCAGACCCGCCGCCATGGCCTGGGAGGTCTCGAGACTCAGGGCGAAGCGTCCCGCGGCCAGGCTCTTGGCGTCGCGGATCTCCTCGGCGCTGAAGGGACGCGTGCGGGCGCCCTCGATCTCGTCGAGCAGCATCTCCACGGCGCGGGCCGTCTCCGGCACGCGCGTGCCCGTAGCCGCCACGAAGGTGCCGCCGCGCCGTCGCTGTCCGAAGCCGGAATACGCGAAGTAGGCCAGCCCTGCGTCCTCCCGCACTCTTCCCATGATGCGCGACGAGAAGCCACCACCGCCGAGGATGCTGTTCATGATGCTGACCTCGAGCCGGTCGTCCGCGCTGCGCGTGATGCCTTCGTGGCCCAGCAGGATCTGGGCCTGCACGAGCTCCGGCCGATCCACCACCACCACCTTCCGCGCAGGGGGCGCGGGCGTCGCGGGTGCGCCGACGGGCTCCGGCGCGTCGCCGCCGCGCCAGCCTCCGAAGAGCGCCTCGGCGCGCGCCTCGATGTCGCTGCGATCCACGTCGCCGGTGGCGAAGAAGAGGGCGTTGCCGGGAACGAAGACCTGGGTGTGCCACGCGCGCGCGGCGGCGGCGTCCAGACGCGCGGCCGTCTCCGGCGAGCCTTCGGTCGGCAGGCCGAAGGGGTGCCCGGGATAGAGAGCGCGTGCCAGATGCCAGCGGGCGAGCGTGCCGGGGCTGTCCTTGGCCCGCTCGAGCGCGGCCAGCCGCTGGGACCGCACGCGCTCCGCCTCGGTCGGGTCGAAGCGCGGGTGGAGCACCGCATCCGCCAGCAGGTCCGACAGGGCGTCGAGATCGCGCACGAGTCCGGAGACGACCACGCCCGTCGAGT
>CAMYLJ010000036.1:0-34068 GCA_947259215.1 uncultured delta proteobacterium | reverse complement strand
CTCTCTACCGCTTCCGCGAAGGTCAGGGCGTCGCGCTCGCCGGCGCCGCGGCGCAGCAGCTCCGCCGTGTAGCTGGCGAGGCCGGCCTGCTCCACCGGAACGTCGGAAGCGCCGCGCCGGAACGTCATCCCCAGGACCACGCGCGGCAGCCGCCGGTCCTCCAGCACCACCAGCTGCAGCCCGTTGGCGAGGGTCGTCCGGTGCAGACGCTCGGCCGGCACCACGGGGCCTTCCTTCGGCAGCGGCGCCGCCTGCTCCCAGGCGGGGGGCGGTCCCCCGAAGAGGCTGCAGCCGGCGACCGCCAGCGCCAGCAGCGACGCCGCGAGTCTGCTCACGGGCTCGCCTCCTCCGGCGCCGCCGCATCCGCGGGCGGCGCCAGCACCCGCACCACGTTGCGCCCCTCGGGCTGCAGGTAGCGCTCCGCCACACGCTGGACGTCCTCGAGCGTCACCGCCTCGATCCCGCCGAGCAGCTCCTCCAGCGGACGGATGCGCCCGAAGGCCACGTAGTCGCGCGCCACCCGGTCCGCCAGCCCGTGGGCCGTGCCCTGGCCGTTCACCAGCCCCACTTCCAGCTGTCGCCGCGCCTTCTCGAGCTCCTCGGCCCGGATCGGCTGCGTGCGCACGCGCTCGATCTCATCGAGGAAGGCCTCCCGGGCCCGCGCCGGGTCGGCGTCCGGACGCACCGCGACCCGACCGAAGAAGACGCCGGCGTCGTGGAGCTCCCAGTAGCCGCCGCCCGCAGAGAGGGCCAGCTGCTCGTCGTTCACGAGCCGCCGGTAGAGCCGGCTCGATCGTCCGCCCGAGAGCACCGTCGAGAGCAGGTCCAGGGCCGGGCCGTCCTCGTGGCCGGTCGGCGGCGCGTGCCACGCGATCATCAGCACCGGACCGCGCACGTCGAAGTGGACCGTCGAGATGCGCTCGCCGCGCTGCTCGGGCTCCCGCGTGAGGGTGCGCGGGATCTCGGCCGCCGGCTGCATGCCGCCCCAGCGCTGGCGGATCCGTGCCAGGGTCTCCTCGCTGTCGAAGTTGCCGGCCACCGAGATCACCAGGTTGTTGGGCGCGTAGTAGTGGGCGAAGAACTCGCGGCAGGCCTCCACCGTGACCTGCTCCACGTCGCTGCGCCAGCCGATCACCGGCCAGCGGTAGGGGTGGGCCTTGAAGGTGAGCGGCATCAGGGCCTCGAAGGCGCGGCCCTGGGGGCTGTCCTCGGTGCGCATGCGCCGCTCCTCGAGCACCACCTCGCGCTCGGTGTCGAGCAGCGCCTCGTCGATCACCAGGTTGGCGAAGCGCTCGGCCTCCAGGTCGATCACCAGCGGGAGCGCTTCCGGGGGAATGTCCTCGAAGTAGACCGTGACGTCGTGGGAGGTGAAGGCGTTCAGGCGCCCACCGCGCGCCTGGATCAGCTGGGTGAACTCCTCGGGCCCGAGGTTCTCCGTGCCGCGGAACATCATGTGCTCGAACAGGTGGGCGATGCCGGTGAAGCGGCTCTCGTCCCGCGATCCCGCCTTGACCCAGACCTGGAAGGACACCACGGGGGTCGAGCGATCCTCCAGGGTCAGGATCGTCAGGCCGTTCTCGAGCCGGCTGATGCGGGTCGCCGCCGCGGGGTCCTGAAAGCCCTCGGGAGCCGCACCCGCGGAAACCCCCACGAGAACCGCCGCCAGTACGACCGCCCATCCCACCCCGCGCATGGCGCAGTAACCTATCGGGCCCGCCCCCGGGTGTCGAGGAGGCGCGATGCCGCTGGAATCCGACGACGCGCTGCGCTCGCTGCTGGTCGCGAGCCGTGTGATCGCCGTGCTGGGCATCAAGGCCGGCCCGGGCGACGACGCCTACCGGGTGCCCGCGTACATGCAGGCGCGGGGCCGCCGCATCCTGCCGGTGAACCCGCGGCTCGAGCGCGTCCTCGGCGAGCCCTGCGTCCCGGCGCTCGTCGATCTCGGCGAGATACCCGACCTGGTCGACGTGTTTCGCGCCGCCGCCCACGTCCCGGGGCACGTCGACGAGATCCTGGCCCTGCCGCGGCCGCCGCGCGGCGTGTGGCTCCAGCTCGGCATCCGGCACGACGCGGCGGCCCGGCTCGAGGCCGCGGGCATCGCCGTGGTGCAGGATCGCCGTCTGATGCTGGAGCACGGACGTCTCCTTCACGCGTGATCGAGCTGAGCGTCCACTACGATTTCGGCTCCACGCTCTGCTACCTGGCGCACCGGTTGATGGGCGAGATGGCCGACGACCTGCACGAGCTCGGACTCGCCCTGCGCTGGTCGCCCGTGGACCTGTCGCAGATCACCGGCTGGCCGCGCGGCGCGGAGGTCCCGGAGGTCCGACGCCGGAACGCCGCGCGGGTGGCCGAAGAGCTCTCGCTGGCGGTGCGGGTGCCGCGTCGCTGGCCCGACTCGCGCCTGGCCGGCGCCTCCGCGCTCTGGGTGGAGGATCAGGCCGGGCGGGAGCGGGCGTCGGCCTGGCGCGAGCGGATCTGGAGCGCGGCCTTCGAAGAAGAGCGGGAGCCCTGGGGCGCCGAGACCCTGATCGGCCTGGCACGCGACCTCGACCTGGCCCTCGACCCGGAGGGCGTGCGGGCCCGGCTGGAGGACCTGACCCGGCGCACGCAGCTGGCGGCCGCGAACGAAGTCACCGGCGTGCCTACCTTCATGCTCGACGCCTGGCCGTTCGGCGGCATCCAGAGCCGCCAGACGATGCGCGCCACCTTTCAGCGCTGGATCCAGCGGCGTTCCTGAGGGACGCGCCCGCGGTTTGTCGGCGGCGCCGCCGTCGCGTAGGATCGGAGGGTCGTGAGTCGCCGACTGCGCCCGCCGCAAGACGATGCGCGTCTGGTCTACTCCTCGGAGCGAGGGCGCGTCGACCGCGACGCCCCGCCGCCGCCCCGGGCGACCCGGGGCGACGGCATCGTGCGCGTGAAGCGCGAGGTCGCCGGACGCCGCGGCAAGCCCGTCACCACGATTCACGGTCTGCCCCTGGCGAGCGACGACCTGCGCGCCCTGGCGGGCGAGCTGAAGCGACGCTGCGGCAGCGGCGGCTCGGCCAAGGAAGGGGTGATCGAGATCCAGGGCGACCACCGGGACGTCGTCGTTGCCGAGCTCGAAGGGCGCGGCTACACGGTGAAGCGCGCGGGCGGCTAGCAGGGGAGCCCGGCGCCATGGCCCCGGTTTCCTACGGCGAACGGCTGCGGCGCCTGGCAGGGGAGGACCCGGAGGCGACGGCCTTCGTCTGCGGGGAGGCGACGCTCTCGCGCGACGCGCTGGAGCGCGCGTCCAACCGCCTGGCCCGCGTGTTCGCCGAGCGCGGCGTGGCGACCGGCGATTCCGTGACGCTCGCCCTGCCGAACTCGCTCGAGCTACTGGTCGCGACGATGGCGGCCTGGAAGCTCGGGGCCGTGCCGAATCCGGTCTCCGCGCGCCTGCCGGCGAGCGAGCGCGACGCCATCGTGGCGCGGGCGGACCCGGCGCTCGTGGTCGGCCTCCGGCGCGAGGCGGCCGCGGGGCGGGCGTGCCTGCCGGCGGGCTACACGCCCGGCCCGTCGGTCTCCGACGCGCCGTTGCCGGATGCGACCCCGCCGCACGAGCGGGCCCTGGCTACGGGAGGAAGCAGCGGCGCCCCCAAGCTGATCGTGCCGGCGAACCCGGGCGTCTACGACCCCGAGCGTCCGTCGCGAATCTTCCACGCGAGCCGGGCCGCGCTCGTGCCCGGACCGCTCTGCCACGCGGTGCCCTTCAGCGCGGCGTGGCAGGCGCTCTTCGGCGGGGCACGCGCGGTCGTGATGCCGCGCTTCGACGCGGCCGAGTGCCTGCGCCTGATCGAGGCGCACCGGGTCGATCGCGTGTGCTTCGTGCCCACCATGATGCTGCGCATCTGGCGGCTGCCGGAGGCGGAGCGGCGCGCACGGGACCTCTCCTCGCTGACCTTCGTGATGACCGGCGGCGCGCCCTGCCCCGCCTGGCTCATGCGCGCGTGGATCGAGTGGCTCGGACCCGACGTGCTGCACGAGGCCTTCGGACCGAGCGAGCGCATCGGCGGCACCTTCATCAGCGGCCGCGAATGGCTGGCCCACCCGGGCTCCGTGGGTCGCCCCTCCCACGGCCGGCTCAAGATCCTGGATCCCGAGACCGGCGCCGAGTGCGCGCCGCACGTCCTGGGCGAGATCTTCATGCTGCCCGACGCGGGACCGGGAACCAGCTACCGCTACGTGGGTGCCTCCCCGCAGCGCCGGGAGGACGGCTGGGAGACGGTCGGAGACATGGGCTGGCTCGACGCCGACGGCTACCTCTACCTGGGCGATCGCCGCGCAGACATGATCCTGGTAGGCGGCCGCAACGTGTACCCGGCCGAGGTGGAGGCCGCGCTCGAGGAGCACCCCGCCGTCCGCTCGTGCGCGGTGATCGGGCTGCCCGAAGACGAGCTCGGAAGCCGCGTCCACGCCGTGATCGAGCTCTCCGAGTCGGTCTCCGAGGAGGCGCTGCGGGGACACGTGGCGGAGCGGCTGGTGGCCTACAAGGTGCCGCGCAGTTTCGAGTTCGTGGACGACCCCCTGAGGGACGACGCCGGAAAAGTGCGCCGCTCGAGCCTTCGCGCCGAGCGTCTGCCCCGGGGTGGGATATGATTCAGCGGCGGCAGCGGGGCGGAGAAGCGGATGCGGCTGGCCGGGGTGCTGCTGATCTCGATCGTCGCGTGCGGGCTGAGCGCGCAGGCACAGGTCGCCCCCGGCCTGGCCGAGCGCGCCGCCAGCCAGGGCTCGGTGCGCGTGCTGGTGGAGCTCGCCGCCCCGTTCACGCCCGAGGGACGCCTCAACCCGGCCGGGCGCGCCGCACAGCGCCAGGCGTTCGCCGCCGCCCGGGCGTCCGCCGCGGCCGCACTCGCCGGCAAGACCCACCGCTGGCGGCGCGACTTCCGCGCCGTTCCCTGGGCCTCCGTCGAGGTGGACGCGGCGGGCCTGGCGGCGCTCGGGCGTTCGCCCGGCGTGGTTTCCGTGCGCGAGGATCGTCTCTTCCGGCCTTATCTCGATGGGACCGTACCGATCGTGGAAGGCGACCTGGCCCAGGCGGCGGGCTACGACGGCGGCGGCCAGACGATCGTCGTGATCGACACCGGCGTGGACACGAATCATCCCAACTTCGCAGGGAAGCTGGTGGACGAGGCCTGCTTCGCCTCGGGAGCGAACGGGCCGAGCGGCGACTGCCCGAACGGCGGCGAGACCGATTTCAGCCTCTACGCCGGGCGCCACTGCACCTTCCACGCCGACTGCTTCCACGGCACTCACGTGGCGGGGATCGCGCTGGGCGACGGGCCCCAGTACGACGGCGTCGCGGTCGGCGCCGACCTGATCTCGATCCAGGTGGCCTCGCTCGTCACGAGCGCATTCCAGTGCAGCCCCGACCCCGCTCCGTGCCTGCGCATCTGGGAGTCCGACCAGATCGCCGCCCTCGACCACGTCTACGACACCTTCCGGCTCTCCCACACGATTGCCGCGGTGAACATGAGTCTCGGTGGCACTGCCTACACCAGCCAGTCGGCCTGCGACTCCGCCAACACCGCCATCAAGACCCAGATCGACAACCTGCGCTCGGTGGACATCGCCACCGTGGCCGCTGCGGGCAACGCGGGCCTCTCGAATGCGGTGGACGAGCCCGCGTGCATCTCGTCCGCCGTGAGCGTCGGCGCCGTGAACGATTTCGGCAATCCGGCGACCTGGTCCAACTCGGCTTCGTTCCTCTCTCTCTGGGCGCCCGGCGTTACGGTGACGGCGCCGCGGTACCAGACCACCGGCTACTTCGCGAAAAGCGGCACCTCCATGTCGACGCCCCACGTGGCGGCGGCGTGGGCCATCCTGCGACATGCCGTCAGCGACGCGACGGTCGACGAGGTGCTGGCTGCCCTTCAGGCGACCGGCGCGGACGTTCCGGGCCACAGCACCGTCAGCATCCGCATCCATTCCGCCGCGCTCGACATGCTGCCAGTATGCGGCAACGGCGTCGACGACGACGGCGACGGGCTGACCGACTTCGGCGTCGACCCGGGCTGCGACTCGGCCAACGACGCGTCCGAGCGCGGAAGCCCGGTGTGCGACAACGGGATCGACGAAGACCTCGACGGCTGGGCGGACTTCCCGGACGACCCCGGCTGCGTCAGCGCCTACGGGGTCCGGGAGGATCCGAAGTGCCAGGACGGCCTCAACAACGACAACGACGGCCGGGTCGACTTCGACGGCGGCGAGTCCATCCACGGCCTGTGCGCCGGAGGCAGCTGCCCAGCCGGCGTGAGTGACCCCGACGGCAACGGCGTCGCAGACCCCGACCCCCAGTGCGTCGGGGCACCCCAGCGCAACAGCGAGTGGCCCCCCTCCAGCTGCGGGCTCGGGGCCGAGCTGGCGCCGCTGCTGGCGCTGCTCGGCTGGCGGCTCTCGCGCCGGAGGCGTCAGTCCTTGAGCCGGTAGCGGAGCGCGCGGCTCTGCATCCAGCGCACCGCGAAGACGTCGCGCAGGCCGGTGAAGAGCCGGTTCCCGATCCCGTATTTGGACTGCCCGTGAATCCGCGGCCGATGGCTCACGGGCACCTCCATCACCGTGGCCCCCTCCATGCGCAGAAGGGTGGGCAGGAAGCGGTGCATGCCCCGGAAGAGCTTCACCCGCCGCAGCGGCGCGGCGCGCATCACCCGCAGCGAGCACCCGACGTCGCTGACCGACTCGCCCGTGGCCCAGTTCCGGAAGCCGTTGCCGATCCGGGACGACAGCTTGCGCACCCGCGTGTCGCGGCGTTCGGCGCGCACGCCGTTTACCACGTCGGCGCGGTCGAGGTGCGCGAGCAGGCGCGGAATGTCGGCGGGGTCGTTCTGGAGGTCCGCGTCCAGGGTGGCCACGACTTCGCCGCGCAGGGCCCGGAAGCCCGCCTCCAGGGCCGCGCTCTGGCCGTGGTTGCCGTCCAAGGCCACGACCCGCACCCGGGGATCTTCGGCCGCCAGCTCGTGCATCACGCGCAGGCTGCCGTCGCGGCTGCCATCATCGACAAACACGATCTCGGCGGGCTTGGCCACCTTGTCCAGGGCGGCCGAGATCTCCCGGTGAAGGGTCGGGAGGTTCTCCTCCTCGTCGAAGGCGGGGACGACGACGGACAGCCAGGGTGTGCGCTCGGAATCCGTCATGAGCGCGTCAGGCTTCGCGGCAGAGGACGAACCAGCTGCCCATGTCCTTGCCCTTGCGCGCGGCCGAGCCGATGGTCACGTGCTCGGAGACGCGCCGCAGCGTGTCGATCATGAAGCCGTAGACGAAGCGCGAGAGCCCGGCTTCGTTGCTCCGGACGGCCGGCCAGCCGGCGGGCAAGGCGGCTTCCAGCGAGGGCACGTGGGTGTAGTCGATCAGCACTTCCGCGCGATTGCGGTCCTCCACCGCCAGGAAGTAGCCGGGACCGGTGAGCGAGCCGAGCAGTGGCGTCGGCTGGAAGTTGTAGCCGAAGAGCTCGTCGGGCTTGGCGGCGTCGGAGCCTTGCGGTCGGCAGAAGCGCTTCTCGAACAGGGTGAAGGCGGGCAGCGTGTTGCGCCCGTAGTGGCGGACCGGGGTCAGCTCCGCCACGCCCGGGGGCACCAGGTCCGGCAGCTGCACCTCGGCGAATCCGTCGACGGCGCGGTACAGGTTGCGCTGCTCGGCGCGCCCCAGGGCGCGCACGGCTTCGACGCGTTCTCCGTGACTCATGCCGTCGAGCAGGCTCGCGACTTCGGACGGCCGGACCGGCCCTTCGCGCAGACGGGCCGAGAGCTCGGCGGCGGGCGTGGACGATTGCATGGAACACCTCCCGTTCCCCAAGGGTACCGCCGTTTGCGGCGATTCCTAGCCGAGGTGGGGCGGATTCCACCGGGGCAGGGCCGCCCCGCCGATGCTACATTGGCGCCTCCGCCACGAATCCCCGTTCTCGCAGCGAAGGAGGCCCCCATGGCCAAGACCGCCCAGCTTCGCATCGGCGACCAGACCATCGAGCTGCCGATGCTGGAAGGCACGGAAGGCGAGCGCGCCCTGGACATCAGTCGCCTGCGCGCCGAGACCGGCTACATCACCATGGATCCGGGCTACGCCAACACCGGCTCCTGCCAGAGCTCCATCTGCTTCATCAACGGCGAGCAGGGCATCCTGCGCTACCGCGGCTACGACATCGAAGACCTGGCGTCGCGCTCGAGCTTCCTCGAAGTGTCCTTCCTGCTGATCTACGGCACGCTGCCCACGCCGAGCCAGCTCGACTACTTCACCCACTCGATCCGTATCCACACGATGCTGCACGAAGACTTCAAGGCGCTCTTCAGCTCGCTGCCCAAGGACGCCCACCCCATGGCCGCCTGCTCGGCGGCCGTCGGCGCGCTGGCCACCTTCTACCCGGACTCCCTGGATCCGCGGAACTCGCGCCAAGTCGAGATCTCCGTGCACCGGATGATCGCGAAGCTGCCCACCATCGCGGCCTACGCCTACAAGCACTCGTTCGGGCAGCCGTTCATGTTCCCGCGCAACTCGCTGGAGTACGTCGCCAACTTCCTGCACCTGATGTTCGCCAATCCCTGCGAGGAGTACGAGCCCGATCCGGTGGTCGTGAAGGCCATCGACCTGCTCCTGATCCTGCACGCGGACCACGAGCAGAACTGCTCCACCAGCACCGTGCGCCTGGTGGGATCGTCCATGGTCAACCTGTTCGCGGCGATCTCGGCCGGCATCAACGCCCTCTGGGGCCCGCGCCACGGTGGCGCCAACCAGGAAGTGATCGAGATGCTGGCGGCCATCCGCGACGAGGGCATGACCGCCCGCCAGTTCGTGGAGCGCGCCAAGAGCAAGGACGACACCTCGCGGCTGATGGGCTTCGGCCACCGCGTCTACAAGAACCACGACCCGCGCGCCACGATCATCAAGAAGGCCTGCGACGACGTGCTGGCCAAGCTCGGCGTCCACAGCAAGCTGCTGGAGATCGCCAAGGACCTGGAGGAGATCGCGCTCAAGGACGACTACTTCGTCGAGCGCAAGCTCTACCCCAACGTCGACTTCTACTCCGGCGTGATCTACAACGCGATCGGAACCCCGGCCAACATGTTCACGGCGCTCTTCGCCATCGGTCGCCTGCCGGGCTGGATCGCCCAGTGGGTCGAGATGCACGGCGACCCGGACATGAAGATCGGCCGGCCGCGCCAGGTCTACGTGGGCGAGAACGCCCGTCCCTTCGTGCCCCTGGATCAGCGCTAGCGACGCGTGGCGCCGCTCCCGGCCTGCTACACCAGCGCGCGCGTGCGCGGCGGGCGGTTGTGGCTCGCCCGGCGGCACGCAGCGCGACTCGCGCGCGACGCCCGTAGCCTGGGACTCGGGTCGCTGGACGAGGCCGAGTGCCTGGCCGTCCTGATCGCGTCGGCGCGCAAGGCTTTCGGCGCCGGAGACGGCGTGCTCCGGCTGGAGGCGCGAGCCGGCAGCGGCGGACCCGAGCTCTCCGCCCACCCGCGGCCCCTCGGCGACGACCCGCCGAGCTGGCGCGCGATCCGGGCACGGACGCTGCACGCGGGGCCCTGCCAGGCGGCGGGCGCGAAGATCCTGGCGCAGCCGGCCGTCGAGCGCGCCCGCGCCGAGGCCGACGAGGCCGGGGCCGACGAGGCGCTGCTCTTCGACGCCGCGGGACGTCTTGTGGAGGGGGCACGCGCGAGCATCGTGGTGGTCACGGACACCGGCGCCCACACGCCTCCCCTGGCGCGCGGCGGCGTGGCGGGGCTGGCGCGCGCCGTCGTCCTCGAAGCGGGCGTCGGGCTGCTCGAGGCGGAAGTCGCCCAGGAGGCGCTGGCTGGCGCCCGGGAGATCGTGGCCCTCAACGCGGTGCGGGGTGCCCGCCCCGTCCTGCAGCTGGACGGAGCGCCGGTCGGCAGCGGCAGCGCCGGACCCTGGGCGCAGCGGCTGGCGGAGACCCTGGCCTCGGCGGACGAGCCGCTATGATCCGCCGCCGGCGGGAGGAGAGACGCGATGGAGATCCAGGGCAGCGCAGCGGTGGTGACGGGCGGGGCCTCGGGGCTGGGAGAGGCCACGGTCCGCGTGCTGCTGGAGCGCGGCGCCCGGGCCGCGATCCTGGACCTGGGGCACTCGAAGGGCGCCGAGCTGGCTGCATCCCTGGGCGGCGACGCGATCTTCTGCGAGACGGACGTCACCAGCGAAGAGCAGGTGACCGCGGCCCTCGACCGCGCCGTCGAAGCCTTCGGTGAGATTCGGGGCGTGGTCAACTGCGCGGGCATCGGCTCGGCCGCACGCACCGTCGACCGCGAGGGCCGGCCCTTCGATCTCTCCTTCTTCCGACACACGGTCGAGGTCAATCTGGTCGGCACCTTCAACGTGATCCGGCTCGCCGCAGCGCGCATGCTGGGGAACCCGCCGGACGCCGGCGGAGAGCGCGGCGCCATCGTGAACACCGCCTCCGTCGCCGCCTTCGAAGGCCAGATCGGCCAGGCCGCCTACTCCGCCTCCAAGGGCGGCATCGTGGGAATGACCCTCCCGATCGCGCGCGACCTGGCCAAGGCGGGGATCCGGGTCAACACGATCGCGCCGGGCCTGTTCGCCACCCCGCTCCTCATGCTGATGCCGGAGCCGGCGCGACAGGCCCTGGCGTCCCACATCCCCTTCCCGCCGCGGCTGGGCGAGCCGCGCGAGTACGCCATGCTGGCACTCCAGGTGCTCGAGAACCCGATGCTGAACGGGGAGACCATCCGACTGGACGGCGCGGTCCGCATGCCGCCCCGCTGATGTCCGCACACGGCCGGATCCTGGTGACGGGCGCCACCGGCCTGGTGGGGGCGCGCCTGCTGCCGGCGCTGCTGGACGCCGGGGAATCGGTGGCCGCGGTGACCCGGCGGCCCGACCGCGCGGGCGCAAGCGACCCCCGGGCGGAGCGCGTCGGCTGGGACGGGCGCCGCCTGTCCGGCGACGCGCTGAGCGGCACACGCGCGCTGGTGCACCTGGCCGGCGAGCCGGTCTTCGGGGGGCCCGTCACCGCTGCCCGCCGGCGGCGCATCCGCGACAGCCGGGTGGAGAGCACCCGCGCCCTGGTCGACGCGCTGGCCGCACTCCCGGCCGAGGACCGCCCGGACGTCTTCGTGTGCGCGTCCGCCGTCGGCTACTACGGCTCCCGGGGCGAGAGCGTCCTCGACGAGGACGCCGCTCCCGGCGAGGGGTTCCTGGCGGAGGTCTGCGTGGCGTGGGAGCGAGAGGCGGCGCGCGCCGAGGCACTGGGAATCCGCCGGGTGTCGCTGCGCATCGGCATCGTCCTGGCGCGCGAGGGGGGCGCGCTCGCCCCCCTGGCGCGGCTCTTCGGGCTCGGCCTCGGCGGCCCGCTGGGAGACGGTCGCCAGTGGGTGCCGTGGATCCACGTGGACGACCTGGTCGCGCTGCTGCGCCGGAGCCTGGAGGACGAGACGCTGGCGGGTGCGCTCAACGCGGTGGCCCCGAACCCGGTGCGCAACAGCGAGCTCACCCGCGCGCTGGCCTCATGCCTCGGCAGACCCGCGCTGCTGCGCGTACCGGGGTTCGCCGTGCGCATGGGTCTGGGCGAGCTGGCGGGCGAGCTGCTCGGCAGCCGTCGGGTCGTCTCCCGCCGGGCGGAGGAACACGGGTTCCGCTTCCAGTACCCGACCCTGGAGGAGGCACTGCGTGCGGAGCTCGGGGGCTAGTTCGAGGGCCCACGCGAACGGGGCGGGAAGACGGCGGGCAGCACGTCCTTGACCAGCAGGGTGCGCTGGCCGGGCTCGACCTCGAAGGTTCCGATCACCAGGTCTGGCTCCGCCACCGCCGGGAAGCGACCGGCGAAGTCCGAGGCCAGCCGCTGCACGATCTCCGTCGCCTGGCCGCGATTCACGTCGGCCAGGAACAGCACGGCGCGCTCCCGGGTCAGGCGGAAGATCGCGTCCTCCACCCGCAGGGCGCTCTGCACGAAGGTCAGGAACTCGGGCACGCCGAGGTCACCCTCGGCTCCGGCCAGCCCCACCACCACCGACGGCAGCCCGTGGCTGGTGGCGAGGTCGCAGGAGCGCAGCAGGTGCTCGCGAATCTGGCGGGGGTCGTCCCCCGGGATCGAAGACGGGCTTGCCATCGTGCTTCTAGCATCGGCGGTTCGCCGACACGCCTGTAGCCCGAGTGTGGCAGCGCCCCCACGCCGTGCGCAAGTCGCGCGCAGACCCGCCGCTACTCGCGCAGCCCGCGATCGAACGCCACCACGGCGCCGATCGTCGATGCCAGGGTCAGGACGCCCAGCAGGCTCGCGCTGACCGCGACCGGGAATTCGTTCACTCCGAGGAGGCCGTAGCGGAAGAGATCCACCCCGTAGGTGAGGGGGTTGGCGTAGGAGAGCCAGCGCGTGGCCGCGGGCAGCGTGGAGACGGGGTAGAAGATCCCCGACAGCAGGTACAGCGGCACCGTTACGAGACCCGCGAGCAGGCGGTAGGCCTCCACGCTGCGCAGCCAGGTTCCCAGCACGACCCCGAGGGCCACGAAGGCTACGGTGATCGCCACCACGGCCAGCAGCGCGGCCGCCGGATGCGGAATCCCGACCGGCGTGAAGACGGCGAGCAGCGCGACCAGCAGCGCCACGAGCGCGACCGAGGCCAGGGCGCGGGCCAGGAGCTTCCCGAGGACCAGGCTCGTGCGGCTAACCGGGGCCACCAGCAGCGCGCGCAGGAAGCCGCTCTCGCGATCCTGGATCAGGGTCATGCCGCCCCCGACCCCGGC
This sequence comes from uncultured delta proteobacterium, assembly GCA_947259215.1. GTDB lineage: Bacteria > Myxococcota_A > UBA9160 > UBA9160 > JAFDET01 > CAMYLJ01. The sequence continues at coordinate 21,336 of CAMYLJ010000036.1, read as the reverse complement.
GGACCCGACCAGCAGCGCCAGGATGCCCGACGCCAGGTGGCCCAGGTAGTCGGCGCCGGTGGGGAGCCGCACCACGTCGTTCAGCCCGAAGCCGATGAAGGCCACCACGGCCAGCGGAAAGGCGATCTGCCCCACCCAGTACGCGCGATCCCGGCGGTAGCGCAGCAGCTCGCGCTGGAGGATCGCCAGCGTGTCGCCGAGCGCCCGGCTCACCCGCCGCCCCCGAGCCGCTCCGGCTCGAACGGATGACCCGTGTGGTGCAGGAAGACGTGCTCCAGGTCCGGCCGGTGCAGCGCCACCTCCGACACCACGTGGGGCCGCACCGCCTCGAGCAGCGCGGCCAGACGGCGGGAGCCGTCGCGGACCGTGATCCGCAGGCGCGCGGCCTCCGGCTCGCGGGTGACGGAGAGCACGCCCTCGATCCGCGCCAGCAACTCCGCCGCCGCGCAGCCGTCGGGCTGCTCGAATCCGATCTCCACCACGTCTCCCCCGAGCGCCGACTTCAGCGCCTCCGGGGCGCCCTCGGCGACGAGGCGTCCCGCATCGAGGATGCCGATGCGCTCACACAGGGCGTCGGCTTCGTCCATCGAGTGCGTGGTCAGGAAGACGGTGGTTCCGCCGGCGGCGTGCAGCTCGCGCAGCTGCTCCCAGATTCCGGCGCGCGCGTTCACGTCGAGCCCCAGGGTGGGCTCGTCCAGGAAGAGCACGCGTGGCCGGTGCAGCAGCCCGCGCGCGATCTCGAGTCGCCGCTTCATGCCCCCGGAGAATCCGCGCACGGGCCGATCCGCATCGGCGGCCAGTCCCACGCGCTCCAGGGCCTCGCCGGTGCGCCGGCGACGGTCGTCCAGGTGGTAGAGGCGACCCTGGAGGTCGAGGTGCTCGCGGGCCGTCAGCTCGCGATCGAGGCTCGGCTCCTGGAACACGATGCCGATGGCACGACGGACCTCCGCCTGCTCGCTCACCACGTCGTGGCCGGCGACCTGCACCCGGCCCGCGTCGGGTCGCGCGAGGGTCGCCAGCACGGACACGGTCGTGGTCTTGCCGGCCCCGTTGGGACCCAGGAGCCCGTAGAAGGCGCCCTGCTCCACCGAAAGGTCGAGACCGTCGAGCGCCACCACGGCGCGGTAGCGCTTCGCCAAGCCCTCGACGCGGATCGCCGCCGGCTGCGTTGTAGCGGATGCATCCATCTGCAATGTTCGGGCTCCGGACTGTACGGACCGCTGGAGCCCCCGTCCATGCCTCTCGAGAGTCAGCCGCAGGGCCGCGAGACCGCGCGCCGCCTCGCCGTCGGCTATGCCGCACTGGCGGGGGCGGTGCTCGGACTGATGGTGCTCGGCGCACTCGTGCGGGCTCATGGCGCGGGGCTCGCGTGCCCGGACTGGCCGCTCTGCTTCGGCGAGTTCGTGCCCCGCATGGACCTGAAGGTCGCCTTCGAATGGAGCCACCGGGTGGCGGCGGGAGGCGTCTCACTGGTGTTCGCGGCGCTGGCGGTCGCCAGCCTGCGAAGCCCGGCCGTGGCGGCCGAGACCCGAGGACTCCTGGCGCTGGCCGCGCTGCTGCTCGGCGTCCAGATCCTGCTGGGCGCGCTCACGGTCTGGAAGCTGCTGGCCGTCTGGTCCGTGACATCCCACCTGCTGACCGCCAACGCCTTCGCGGTGACCCTCGCGCTCGTAGCCCTGCGCCTGCGCGACCTGGCGAGACCGGACCGCGCCTGGCCCAGGATCGCCGCGGGTGCGCGCGCGCTCCTGGTCGCGACGGCGGTCCTGCTGGGCCTCCAGGTCGCACTCGGGGGGCTGGTGTCCTCCTCGTTCGCCGGCATGGCCTGCCCGGAATGGCCGGCGTGCCTGAACGGCGAGTGGTACCCACACCTGGGCGGGAACGTGGCGCTGCACCTCGTCCACCGCACCAACGGCTACCTGCTGCTGGTGGCGCTGGCGGCCTCGGCGCTGGTGGCGCGACGCGCACCCGGCGTCGGCGGTCCCTGCGCGCTCGCCCTGGCGCTCGGCCTGGCGCAGGTGGTGGTGGGTGTGGCCAACGTGGTGCTCGGCCTGCCGGTCGAGGTGACGGGCCTGCACTCGGCGCTCGCCGCAGGGCTGGTGCTCACCTGGACCGTGGCGGTCCGGCAGGCCTGGGCGCGACCGGCGCTCTAGGGAGGGAACGGGATTGCGATCGTACGAAGTGTTCGCCGGGATGTCCCAGGAACAGGCGGAGGCGCTCTTCCAGGGTCTGGCGTCGGACGCGCCGGCCGTCGCGGCCCAGGCGCTGGCGGCGGCGGGGGCCGCCATGAAGGCGCGGCCGGTCTACGTGAAGCGCATGCCTCTCCCGAAACGTGCGGCGGCGGTCCGGCGCTGCCTGGCCCGGGTGGGCGCCAACGCCCTGGCCGAGGAGATCCTGGCGGTCTACTTCCTGGAGTGTCGCAAGCCGCTGCTGCTGGAGTGGCTCGACGCCGCCGGCGTCCCCCACGAAGAGGGCAGCCTGAAGGACGCCACGCCGGCGGAGCCCGACCCGGCGGCCCTCGAGGCGGCGTTGACCCGCTTCCGTGCCGGCGAGGAGGGCCACGACCGCGAGCTGCTGCTGCGCGCGTTCGCCGCCCAGACCGCCATCGACTGGCCCTCCCTCGACCGGCTGCTCGACGCGGGCGGCTGAGCCCCGCTGCGGGCGTATGCCATACTCCCGGAATGGAGCGGAGAAGCGGCTCGCGATTCGCGGGAGCCCGGGTCTGGCTGATCCCGTTCGGCGCCGTGGTCCTGGCCGGGCTCGCGCTCCTGGGAATCACCGTCTGGATCGAGGGCCTCTCCGACGTCTGGCTCGACGCCCTGTTTCCCTGGCTCGGCCGCCTCGAGCCGAGCGCGGCCATCGAGACCCTGTCCAACGCGGCCGAGGTGGTGGCTGCCGTGCTCGCCATCGCCATCACCGTCGTGGCCATCGTGGTCGAGCTGGCGGCCAACCGCTACACGCACCGCATCACCGAGCTCTTCGTGCGCGAGCCCGCCAACCTCGCCGTGATGGGCTTCTTCGTGCTCACGGCACTCCACTGCATGTGGGTGTCGGCCACCCTGGGCGACGAGACCAGCGTCCGGCACGGGGCTGTCGCCATGTCGCTGGCCATGGTCACCCTCTCCCTGCTGCTGCTCCTGCCCTACTTCGCGTACGTGTTCGTATTCCTCCAGCCGCTGAACGTGGTGGATCGGATCCGCGCACACGCCTCGCGGGTCGTGGAGAAGGCCACGAGCGGCTACCAGCACGGCCTGCGGGCCCAGATGGTGACGAGCATCGAGCAGCTGGAAGACGTGGCGCTGAACGCCATGGAACACAAGGACAGCGGCATCTCCCTGGCAGCCGTGGAAGCCCTGCATCAGTTCCTGAGCGACTACGAGCCGACGCGCGACCAGCTCGCCGGCGCGTGGTTCGAGGTGGATCGGAGCCTGGTGCACGACCCGGACTTCATCGCCATGGCACCGCAGGTGCGGGAAGACCTGACCCGGAGCCGGACCTGGGTGGAGATGAAGGTGCTGCGCCAGTACCACAACCTCTACGTGGACGCCCTGAATCACATGCGTGGGGTCGCCTACCTGATCTCCCTGAACACCCACCGCCTCGCCACCACCGCCCTGGAGCAGCATCAACCGGCGATGTTCGACCTCACCATGCGCATCTTCAACACCTACCTGCGCGCCGGCATCAACGCCCGCGACGTGCGCACGACCTACTACACCCTCCACCACTACCGGGGTCTGGCCGAGGACGCCGTGCGGCTCGGGCGGCCGGAGTGCGCCGTCGGGATCACGGCCCACCTCCGCTACTACGGCCAGACCGCCTTCGCGCAGAGCCTGTCCTTCATCCTCGAGGCCGTGGCGTACGACATCGCGCAGGTGTGCGAGTCGGCCTTCACGCAGGAGAGCCCCGCGGCCGACGAGCTCCTCGACCTGTTCCTGACCGTGGACAAGGAGAGCGACTCGCCGGCCCAGGAATCGACCCTGCGGGGCGTGCGCCGCTCCCAGGTCCAGCTGGCGACGTTCTTCCTGGAGCGCCAGGACGAGTCTCGCGCGCGCCGCGTGTGGGACGACATGCGGAACGAGCGCCCCGAGCGCCTGGCCTCCATCCGGGACGAGCTGCTCGCCGAGGACCAGGCCGACTACTGGGAGATCACCGACCGCGGCGTGAACTTCGGCTACCTGCCGCCGACCCGCCGCGCGCGGGTGCCGGAGTTCTTTGCCTGGTTCGGCGACCGGGTGCCCCCGCCGGCCCAGGAAAGCGAGGCGGCCCCCGAGCCGGCACTTCAGGCGCGAGCCACCTAGCGAAACCAGCCGAGGATCCTCGGCATCGCAGCTGCCGAGGAGAGCAGAGCACCATGAGCGAGCCCGAGGCGACCGTCTCCGAGGCACAGACCGCGTCCCGGCCCGGAGGCGCGGCGCTTCGGATCGGCCTCGTGCTGGCGCTGGTGGTGGTGCTGGCCCTGGTCGGGCAGCGGCTCGGCGGGGCCGTGCAGGACTTCGCGCGCGCCGTGGAGGATCTGGGCTTCTGGGGCCCGGCGGTGTTCGTGCTCGGCTACGCCGTGGCCACGGTCGCGTTCGTGCCGGGAGCGGTGCTCACCCTGGCCGGCGGGGCGATCTTCGGCGTGATCAAGGGCTCCCTCTACGTCTTCACGGCCGCGGTGCTCGGATCCTCGGCCGCGTTCCTGCTGTCGCGCCACGGGGTGGGGAGCGTGATCGAGCGACGCCTCGCCGGCAACACCCGCTTCGACGCCATCCAGCGAGCCGTCGCGCGCGAGGGGCGCCGGATCGTCTTCCTGCTGCGCCTGTCGCCGGTCTTCCCGTTCAACCTGCTGAACTACGCCCTCGGGCTGACGCGCGTCCGCTTCGGCGACTACCTCATCGCGTCGCTCGGCATGATCCCCGGGACGATCCTCTACGTCTACTACGGCGCCGTGGCCGGCGAGGTGGCCGCGGTGGCGAGCGGCACGGGTCCGGAACGCGGCGCCGCCGACTACGCGGTGCTCGGACTCGGCCTGGCGGCGACCGTCGCGGTGACGGCCGTGGTCACGCGGGCAGCGCGCAAGGCCCTGAAGGAGGCGACCGGTGAGTAGCTCCACGGATCCCCGGCAGCTGACCGCCGTGCAGCCCTTCGACGAGCACAACCGCGCGCTGCTGGAAAACGTCCACCCGCCGGACTGGGTCAATCCGGAGCCTCGTGGCCGTTACCACCTGGTGGTGGTGGGCGCCGGCACGGCCGGGCTGGTGAGTGCCGCAGCCGCTGCGGGCCTGGGTGCCCGGGTGGCGTTGGTCGAGCGCGAGCTGCTGGGCGGCGACTGCCTGAACGTGGGCTGCGTGCCCTCGAAGGGCGTGATCCGCGCCGCCCGGGCGTTCCATGCGGCGCGTAGCGCCGCGGACGCCTTCGGCGGCCCGCGCAGCGATGGCGACGGCGACTTCGCCGCCGCCATGGAACGCATGCGGCGGCTGCGAGCCGGCATCAGCGCCGTGGACGGAGCGGCGCGCTTCCGCGACCTGGGCGTGGACGTCTTCCTGGGGGAGGCGCGCTTCGTCGCCCGAGACGCCGTCGAGGTCGGCGGCGCCCGGCTGCGTTTCCGGCGGGCGGTGATCGCCACCGGCGCCCGCGCCAGCCTGCCCCCGATCCCGGGGCTCGCCGAGGCCGGGCCCCTCACCAACGAATCGATCTTCTCGCTCGAGAAGCGGCCGCAGCGGCTGTGCGTGATCGGCGCCGGCCCGATCGGCTGCGAGATGGCGCAGTCCTTCGCTCGCCTGGGCAGCGAGGTCACCATCCTCGACGCCGGCGAGCACGTGCTGCCCCGCGAGGATCCGGACGCGGCGCGGCGGGTGCAGGTGGCCATGGAGCGGGACGGCGTGCGTTACCTGCCGGGAGTCCGCATCCAGGAGGTGTCCCGGGACTCCGGCCTGCACAGCGTGCGCTACGAGCGCGAGGGCGAGACCCACGAGCTGGTCAGCGACGAGATCCTGGTGGCCGCCGGCCGCGCTCCCAACGTGGAGGGCCTGGGCCTCGAGACCGCCGGGGTGGTGTACGACCGCACGGGCGTGGAGGTCGACGAACGGCTGCGCACCGCCAACCGCAAGATCTACGCCGCCGGCGACGTGATCCGCTCCTACAAGTTTACGCACCTGGCGGACGCCCACGCCCGCCTGGTGGTGCAGAACGCGCTCTTCGCGCCGACGGCGAAGCACACGGGGCTCACGGTACCGTGGTGCACGTACACCAGCCCCGAGATCGCGCACGTGGGCCTCTACGAGCGCGACGCCCGCGAGCAGGGCATCCAGATCGACAGCATCACGGTGCCGCTCGACGACGTGGACCGGGCCGTCCTCGACGGCGAGGCCGAGGGCTTCCTGAGGGTGCACGTCAAGCGGGGCAGCGACCGCATCCTCGGCGCCACCCTGGTGGCGGAGCACGCGGGCGACATGATCGGTGAGCTCTGCCTGGCCGTCACCCACGGCGTGGGGCTCGGCAAGATCGCCAGCACCATCCACCCCTACCCGACCCAGGGCGAAATCATCAAGAAGGCCGCCGACGCCTGGCGGCGCACGAAGCTCACGCCCGCCGCCCAGCGCGCCTTCCGCTGGTGGTTCCGCCTGACTGGCTGATCGGCCAAGCAGCTCGCGCCCCGCAAGGAGGGCGACGCTGCGTCGCCCGACGCGCAGCAGTCTCAGCGACAGCGCCAAGCAAGCTGGGAAGTCGGCTTCAGCCGACTTCCGATCCTTCTCTTTCCGAAGGCGAGCGAAGCTCAACGGACTCGGCGCGCGGCCAGGATGGCCTGCACCAGGGTCTCGGGTGCGTCCGCCGGAGGCGGTCCGTCGTCGGAGACGCAGCACTGCTTGCCGAGGCGCACCGTCTCCGCGTACGTCGCCAGGTAGTGGACGCACGGCGGGCACAGCTCGATGTGCTGCTCGAACTCGTCGCGCTGGACGTCCTCGAGCTCCTCGTCCAGGTAGGCCATCAGGAAGTCCGCGAACTCACGGCAGGTGAGCATTCAGGTCCCCTCCCGCAGCGCCGGGTCGATGACCTCGCGCAGGGCCTGGCGGGCCCGATGCAGGCGCGTCTTCACGGCGTTGGTCGAGATTCCCAGCATCTCCGCCGCCTCCTGGGTGTCGAGCTCCTCGATGTCCCGCAGCAGCAGGACCTCCCGGTGGCTCTCGGGCAGGCGTTCGATCCCGGCTTGTACCAGCTTTCGCAGCTCGTCCTGCTCCACCAGCTTCTCCGCCGCCCAGGGGGCCGCCGGTCGCGCCGCGTGCCCGTCCTCCTGCCAGCGGGGCAGAAGTTCTTCGATCGACTCCTCCGGCTTGCGCCGCTTCGAGCGCAGCTTCATCAGCGACGCGTTCACGACGATCCGGTGCAACCACGTTGCGATGCGCGACCCGCCCTCGAAGTTACCGATGGCGCGGAAGGCGGAGACGAAGGCGTCCTGGACCGCGTCGCGGGCGTCCTCCTCGTTGCGCAGGAAGCGGCGCGCGACGGACAGCATCCTGGGCGTCTGGGCGCGGACGAACTCCTCGTAGGCCGCGTCGTCGCCCGCCTGAAGCAGTCGCAGCAGTGCCCGTTCGTCGGAGTCGTGCATGCTTCGAGAAACCTACCACACGGGTGGAGCCCGCCCGGCGCTCAGTCCAGCAGCTCGAGGATCCGCTCGAGGGGGCGGCCCACCGCGGCCCGCCTGCCGCGCACCAGGATCGGCCTCTGGAGCAGGCTCGGATGACCCGCCAAGGCGTCGAGGACGGCCGCGTCGTCGGCGTCCGCAGCGACTCCGGTCTGCTGCCAGGCCTCGTCGCCGGTCCGCACCCACTCGCGGGCGGGGAGGCCGAGGCGTTCGGCCAGATCCGACAGCTCGTCGCGTGCCAGGGGCTCGTCCAGGTAGCGGCGCTCTTCGAAGGCGACGCCGCGCTCCTCCAGCAGGGCCTTGGCGGCCCGGCTCTTGGAGCAGCGCGGATTGTGGAGCAGCAGGAGCCGCTCGTCGCTAGTCGGCAAAGGCATCGGGATACCCCAGGAGTCGGTTGGCGATGCGCGTGAGCACCGGGTTCAGGAACAGGAAGCGGTAGGGCCAGAGCGGCGAGTGGCAGGCGCCGGGCGAGAGCGTCCCGTCCAGGACCTCGGAGCAGGCGCCGGCGGCCCGGTCGGCCAGCGTGTCGAGGATCCGCTCGCCGAGCTCCGCCGAGGCACCCGCCGGCGCGCCGGAGTAGCTGGCCTCGCGGAAGAAGCGTGTGCCGGCGCGGAACGCGCGCAGCATCTCGAGGAAGCGCCGCGGATCGCCGCGACCCGAGCGGGGCGCCGGCTCGCCGCGCGCCGCGAGCCAGGTCTCGACCGTCTGGCGCGGGAGGCTCTTGTAGTCCCGATCGACCCAGTCTCCGTGCAGGGCCAGCAGCTGCGAGGTCTCGACGAGCCCACCGTGGGTGTCGCCCTTCAGGTCCTCCCGGCGCACGCCCGGCAGCTCAGCCAGCACGTCGTCGAGGTTCGAGGTGCCGTTCGTGAGCCGCGCGATCATGAGCGAAAAGACGGAGATCATGCGAACGCCGTGACGGCGCCAGACCCGGTCGCAGGCGCGCTCGATCGCCAGGAAGTGACGCGGCCCGCCGTGGAAGTTGGAGACCAGCACATCCCGAAAGCCCTGGCCCGCCAGGCTGCGTCCCAGATCCTCGAGCACCCGCACCGTGGTGCCGGAGCGGAAGGCCAGGGATCCGCTCTGGGGCACGACGTCGGCGGCCGCGTAGATCATCGGCAGCTTGAGGAAGGTGCGCTCCCGGTGGCCCGGCGGCAGGAAGCGCAGCATCCGCTCGGCCAGGCCTTCGCCTTCCAGGGCGTCGGCGCCGAGCGGTAGATGCGGCCCGTGCACCTCCATCGGCGAGCAGGTCACCAGCACGACGCAACGGGCCGGATCCAGCCGGTCGAAGGCGGACTTGCTGAGGGACTCCCAGCGCAGCAGACGGGGCTCGGCGGTCATCGGGTCACTCCACGCGTGCGTTGTTCTGCGATCGACGAACGCCTCGGGTGGTACCGCATGCCGTGGGCGCGAACCAACGGCTGCACGGTCGGAGCCCCGGCGGCCGACTACGGCGCCACTCCAGGCGCACCGGGCTCGGCCTGGGGATCCTCGCGCCGGCAGTCGGGCAGCGTGCCACCGCGGTAGCGGGCGTGCTCGGGGCGGGTGATGCAGTTGCCCTCGCCGGTGCCGTCCCACGCCAGGTCCGCCCCGCCCCCGAAGCGCTCCACGCCGAACGGGTGCGGATCGCGGCCGTTGTCGAAGAGGTAGTTGTCGCCGATTCGCGTGCGGTCGCTCAGGGGCTCGAGCTCCGGGTCCTCGGCCGCCCGGTCGGCGGCCAGCCGGACCACGCCGATGCCGAAGCTCCGGTTCTCCTTGATCCAGTTGTTCTCCACCCGGGTGGCATCAGCGCCCATCACCAGGATGCCGCCGCCATGGGGCAGGCGACCGACGGGGATGCTCGGATCGCCGAAGTTCGGCGTGTTGTTCCGGGTGACCCAGTTGCGCTGGATCGTGGTGCGGTTGCCCCCCTTCTGACGCGACCGCGGCCGCACGAACACCAGGATGCCCGTGGTGTTGTCGTACACGAGGTTGTCGCGGACCTCGACGTCGTCGCTGTTGGCGACCGCGATGCCGACCACGTTGTGGTGCACCTCGTTGTAGGCCATGAGCGCGCGGCTGGAATCGCCCAGGTAGATGGCCGCGTCCTTCATGCGCGTGATGGTGCAGTGGGTGACGCGGACGCCGTTCGAGTCTACCGGACGCACCCCGTAGAGCCCGGTGTCGTCCACGACCAGGTCGTCGAGGGTGACCCCGCTCGCGCCGCGGGCCGTGACGCCGCTGGCCCGGTAGTGCTGCACGCGAAATCCGCTCATGCGGAGCTTCGCTCCGGAGACGAGGACGCCTACGACGAGCTCGCCGCCCCCGTCGAGCACCGGGCGCGCGTCGCCCCGCACGAGCCCCTTCAAGGTGATCCGCGGGGTGTCCACCGCGAGCGACTCGGCGTACGTGCCCGGCTCGACTTCGATCACGTCCCCGGGCTGCGCGCGCGCGAGCGCCGCGACGATCGAGCCGCCCTGCGAGACGCGCAGGGTCTCCGCCCCGGCCCCGCCCGCCGCCGAGACGCACGCGAGCGCGGCCAGCACCGCGACCAGGATCCCGCTGCCGCGCATGGCTGCCTCCCTCCCTCAGGTACCAGCGCCGGAGAAGGGACTCAAGCCGTAGCAGCTGCTGGCCAGCGCCTCCGGCGTGGGCGATCCTGGCCCCTCCCCCGTCTGGAGGTGCCCTTGTCCCTGCTGCGCTTTCTCGGCCTGGGCGGCGATCGCGCCGCGCCTGCCGAGTCCGAATCCGAGACCGAGACCGTGCGTCGCATCGCCGCCCGGCTCGAGCGGCTCGAGCCGGCGACCGCCAAGTACCTGGCGACCTTCGCCTACGTGCTGGCGCGGGTGGCCCACGCCGATCTCCAGATCGATGAGGACGAGACCCGCGAGATGCAGCGTCGGGTGGGGAGCGTGGCGTCGCTCTCGCCGGAGGAGACGGCCCTGGTGATCGAGATCGCCAAGTCCCAGGCCCGGCTCCTCGGCGGCACCGAGAACTACACGGTGACCCGGGAGTTCCGGAGGATCTCCAGCCTGGAGCAGCGGCGCGAGCTGCTCTTCTGCCTGTTCGCGGTGGCGGCCGCGGACGGCTCGATCTCGGCCACCGAGAACGCGGAGATCAACGCCATCGGGGACGAGCTGGGCATGGACCGCCAGGAGCTGGCGGCGCTGCGGTCCAGCTGGCGCGACAAGCTCGGGGTGCTCCAGGCCCTGCCGAAGCGCTAGCGGTCGCAGGCGGGCGGGGATCCGCAGCTAGCTGCGAACCAGCAGCAGCGACTTCGGGTCGAGGGCCACGTGCAGCTCGGAGACATCCGGGTTCTCGTGGTCCTTCAGCACGCGCAGGGCGACGTGCCCGGACTCCGGCTCCAGGGCCAGCACGACGCTCATCAGGTCGCCCAGGTCGCCTACGGCGCCCGGCAGGTCGTGGCGTTGGCCGTCGTTCACCACCGAGAGCCAGACCTCCGCCTGGAGCTCGCCCGCCAGGGCCTTGAGTGCGGCCAGCTCGTCGCGCCCCGCCGCCGCCAGGTCGCATCCCTCCAGGACGATCAGGCTCGGGTTCGCGCCCGCCTCCGCCTCCAGCTTCACGGCCTCGCGCAGCTTGGCGGTGTCGAAGGCCGCAGGCGGATAGGCGCGGATGCGGCGATGGCGGTCCACGTCGGCGTGCACCCGGGCGATGTCCTCGAGGTGGGTCGAAGACGCCAGGTCGTCGAAGACCGTGTCGTAGTAGGCCCGCACGTGGGAGACCGTCTGGTCCAAGGCCACGTGAAGCACGTCGTGGCCCCGCAGGAGATCGTCGAGTGCCACGCCCACCAGGAACGACGTCTTGCCGACCCCATGTCCGGCGACCACCACGCCCAGGTTGCCAGCTCCCAGTCCGCCGTGGAGGCCCTTCTCCAGCACGCGCAGCGGGCTGCGCGCGTTCAGGAACGTGCGATCCATCTACTTCTGATCTCCCTTCCCCGGCGTCCGGAAACGCTCCACCAGCTCTTCCTGCACGTCGCCCGGCACCGGCATGTAGCGCGAGAACTCCATCGTGAACTCCGCCTTCCCCTGGGAGAGCGAGCGCAGGTCGGTGGCGTAGCCGAACATCTCCGCCAGGGGCACCTCGGCCTCCACCACGCAGAAGCCGCCCTCCTCGGTGGTGCCGATGATGGTGCCGCGGCGCTGCATCACGGTCTTGATGTAGGCGCCTTGGAACTCGTTCGGCCCCTCGATGGCCAGCTTCATCACCGGCTCCAGCACGATCGGCCGGGCCTTCGGGTAGACCTGGCGGAAGGCGTCGCGCCCGGTGGTCTGGAACGCCATGTCCGACGAGTCCACCGAGTGGGAGTTGCCGTCGTCCGCCACGAAGCGGACACCGACGATCGGGAAGCCGATCAGGGTGCCCTTGCCGAGCGCCGACCGGACGCCCTTCTCCACGGAGGGGACGTACTCGGTCGGGATGGCGCCGCCGCGGATCTCGCTCACGAACTCGAAGTCGCGGCCGTCTTCGAGCGGCTCCACGTAGCCGCCCACCCGCCCGTACTGGCCGGAGCCGCCGGTCTGCTTCTTGTGCGTGTAGTCGAACTCCGCCCGCTGGGAGATGGTCTCGCGGTAGGCCACCTGGGGCGCGCCCGTCGCCACATCCACGCTGTACTCGCGCTTCATGCGCTCGACGTAGACTTCCAGGTGCAGCTCGCCCATGCCGGAGATCACGGTCTCGCCGCTCTCGGGGTCGACGCCGGCGCGGAAGGTCGGGTCCTCGCGCACGAAGCGACCCAGGGCCTTGGCCATGTTGTCGGCGGCCTTGTTGTCCGCCGGCTTCACCGAGAGCGAGATCACCGGCGCCGGCACGTGCATGGAGCTCATGGCCACCTGGACCGACTCGTCGGCGAAGGTGTCGCCGGAGGCGCAGTCGACGCCGAAGAGCGCCACGATGTCACCCGCGCCCGCCTGCTCGATGTCTTCCATCTTGTCGGCGTGCATGCGCGCCAGGCGCCCCACCTTCAGCTTCTTGCGGGTCCGGCTGTTGATGATGGTGGAGCCCTTGCCCATGCTGCCCTGGTAGATCCGCAGGTAGGTGAGCTGGCCGTAGCGGGTCTCGTCGAGCTTGAAGGCCAGCGCCACCAGCGGCTTCTGCGGGTCGCTGGCCAGCACGATCGGGGCCTCGTCGGCGCTGAGGTCGACGCCGGTGTTCTCGACGTCCAGCGGGCTCGGGAGATAGGCCGTCACCGCGTTGAGCAGCGGCTGCACGCCCTTGTTCTTGTAGGCGGAGCCCAGGAAGACCGGACACAGCTCGTTGGCCAGCACACCCCGGCGCACGGCCTCGCGGACCAGCTCCTCGGTCACCTGCTCTTCGAGGATCGCCTCGGTCAGCTCGTCGCTGAAGAGCGAGACCGCGTCGAGCATGTTCTCGCGCGCGGCGTCGGCCTCGTCGCGCATCTCGGAGGGGATCTCCTCTTCCACGATGTGCTCGCCGTTGTCGCCCTCGAAGCGCAGCGCCTTCATGCTCACCAGGTCGACCACGCCCTGGTGATCCGCCTCCAGACCGATCGGCAGCTGCAAGGGCACGGCGTTCAGGCCCAGCTTGTCCCGCAGCTGCTCGGTCACGCGGGCGGGGTTGGCGCCGGAGCGGTCGAGCTTGTTGATGAAGGCCAGGCGCGGGACCTTGTAGCGGCGCATCTGCCGGTCCACGGTCATCGACTGGGACTGCACGCCCGCCACGCCGCACAGGATCAGGATCGCGCCGTCGAGCACGCGCAGGGAGCGCTCCACCTCGATCGTGAAGTCCACGTGGCCCGGCGTGTCGATGATGTTCACGTGGTGGTCGTCCCACGTGCAGTAGGTGGCGGCGGAGGTGATGGTGATGCCGCGCTCCCGCTCGAGCTCCATGTGATCCATGGTGGCTCCGGTCCCCTCCTTGCCGCGCACCTCCTGAATCCGGTGGATGCGGTCGGTGTAGAAGAGGATCCGCTCGGTGAGCGTGGTCTTCCCCGAGTCGATGTGGGCGGAGATCCCGATGTTCCGGATCTTCGAAAGGTCCTTGAGCATGGCGTGACAGCCGACGTTGACTCCGGAGGGCGCGGCGATCCGTGGGGACTCCGCCGCTGCTCCCTCGCAGCCCCCCGCAGGGCGGGGTGGTTACAGCTCCTGAATCTGGTCGATCACGTCGGGACTTCCCGAAACGCCCGGAGGGCCCTGCGGGCCTGCTCCGGATGCCCTCCTCGCAGCAGCCGGGCGCGCTCCGCTTCCAGGGCCTGAAGCCGTTGGACCACCGTCCTGCGCAGGCGCTGGAACCGCTCCGGGTCCGCCGAGTGGAGGGCCTCGTCCCCTCGGCTCGCCTGGATCGACATGAGCGGCGCGGAAGTTAACACGCGATTCGCGCTTGTCCCGCGCAACCCCCCGAGTTCCCGGGGCTAGCGGATGGAGCCCGAAGGGCTCCATTTGCGGCGCAAGCCGACCCAGAGGGTCGGCCAGCTAGCCGCCTGGCCCGGCCGCCTCCCAGAGCCGGGCGGTGGCCTCGATCGGAGTGCGCGCCCGGCGCCGGCCCCCGAGGGCGTCGAGGGCCGTGTAGACCGCCACGGCCAGCGCCTGGGCCGAGTCCAGGGGGAAGCGCGGGTGGGGCAATGGGCCGGCCTCGTCTCGGCCCGCGCGACGGGCCTCCTCGAGGCCGGAGCACGGGATCGCGGCGTAGACCCGGGTGACGCAGTCCACGCCGCGGTCCCGCTCGAGCCTCCCGACGAGCCGCGTCCACTGAGCCCGGGTACGCGCCAGGGCGGGCTCCCGGGAACGCTCTCCCAGGAAGGCGTCCACCTCGGCCGCGACCTCCGGCCCGGCCTCCAGGGCGTCGGCCATGGCGGCGCCGAGCGCCAGGCGAGCCAGCTCGCGGGGCGCCGCGTGGGCGTGCATGGGGTCGCCCTCCTCCGCCAGGCGCGCGCTCACCTCGAGGCCGCGCAGGGTGGTGAGGGACTCGTCGAAGGAGAAGCGGTGGGCCAGCTCGTGGGCCAGGATGGTGGGCAGCGCTCCGCGCGAGCCCGCCAGCACCGTCATCACCACCAGCCGCGTCCGCGGATGGCCCAGGGTCAGGTACTGGCTCCACGGCCCGCCGAGCCGCGCGCCGAGGCCGCGCCGGAACCGCACTCGCGGCAGCGGCCCGTAGTCGCGGCCGACGAGCGCCTCCACCCGCGGGCGCAGGCGCTCTGCCTCGGCACGCAGGGCGGCGTCGTCGTCCAGCGTCGGCGGCGCCACGGCGGCGGCGCGCTCCAGCAGGCGGGCGGCGCGATCGAGCCGTTCTCGCACGCGTGCGACGGGCTCCCCGACCGCGGCTCCCATCAGGTGAGGCGATCCCCCGGCGCGAGACCCGCCTCCGACGCCGGGGCCTTCTTGCCGCCTTCCACCCGCACCCGCCCCACGCGCACGGCCCCGCCGCGCGCCGCGAGGACCGCTGCCCCCTCGTCCAGCCGCACCACGCTGCCGGGCTCGGCGTCCGGGGTCTCGTCCAGCGCGCGGGCGTCGAAGAGCCGCAGGCTGCGCTCGCCCCAGCGGGCGTGGGCACCCGGGCTGGGGTCGCAGCCGCGCAGGTGGCGATCCAGCTCGGCCGCGGGCTTCGACCAGTCGACCCGCGCGACCTCGTCGTCCACCAGGCCCTGGAAGCTCGCCCGCGACTCGTCCTGGGGCCTCAGCTCGACGCTGCCGTCCGCCACGGCCGCCACCGCCTCGAGCATCGCCTCGACGCCCAGCGGGTAGAGCTTGTCGTAGTAGAGCGAGGCGGCGTTGTCGCTCGGCGCGATCGTGAGCCCGCCCTTCTGGACCACGATCGGGCCGGTGTCGACGCCAGCGTCCGGTTGGAAGACCGTCACGCCCGTCTCCTCCGCGCCGAGGATGATCTGCCACGGGATCGCGGCGCCGCCCCGGTACTCGGGCAGCAGCGAGGGATGGAAGCAGAGCGACTTCCGCGGAGGTCCGTCCACGATCTCCGGCGGCAGGATGGCGGTGACGTAGGCCAGCACGTTCAGGTCCACCCCGAGCGCCCGGTGCTCGTCCACGCGCTCGGCGATCGCCTGGCCCTTGCGGCGGAAGTAGCGGTGGCGGATCCGGGCGACGCCGCGCTTCTCCGCCTCCTCGGCCATGGGGTCGGGACGCCCGCGGTCCGGCGGCACGTAGGCCGCCGCGATCTCGTGTCCCGCGTCCGCCAGCCCGTTCAGCACGTCGCGCCCGAAGGGCGCCTGTCCGAAGATCGCGATCCGCAACGGCATCGCGCCGACGGTAGCTCAGCGGCTGCGGGACCGGTCGCCGACCTCGCCGCGCGGCTCGGCCGGCACGCCATACGCCAGGGTGTGGGGCGGCACGTCGCGGGTCACGACCGAGCGCGTCCCGACGACGCTGTGCTCCCCGATCGTCACCCCGCGCAGCACCGTCACGTCGCCGGCCACCCAGACGCAATCACCGATGGTGACCGGCGCGCTCCGCTCGGGCCGCGCGTCGTCGAAGTCGTGCTGGTCGGCGTCGAAGACCCGCGAGCCCGGGCCGATCCAGGCGCGGCGCCCGAGCGTGACCGAGCGCTTGGCGGACACGTGGCAGCCGTTCAGGAAGCACGCGGGCCCCACCTGGATCCGCCCCCCTGCGAACGCCACCACGTTCACCGGCCCGAGCGTCGTCCGCAGCCAGGTCCCCTCGCCGATCTCCACCTGCGCGCCCTCGCCGAGCTCGAAGGAGAGCCTCCCTGGATTGCGCTCCGTCACCACCCCCGGGCCGATCAGCAGCCGGGCACCCGCGCCCAGCGAGAAACGAGCGCGGGCCAGCGCGGAGCTGGCGCTGCGGTGGACCTCGAGCCCCGGATGCAGCCACCGCAACCAACGCAGGCGCAGCCGGTCCCGCAACGAGACCACCCGCATGATCGCGACGAGCACGAGCCTCCGCATCACCGGGATACGAGCGAAGACCGCCCCTTGCCGCAACCGGGCGGCCGCGCCTCCGGAAGCCGCGGCTGCAAGCGCCGCCGCTCCGGGCGGGGCGCGCAGCGGGCTGCAGCAGCCCTAGGGCTGCCCCGGCGGACCCTGCCCTTCGCGGAGACGGAAGGTGATGAACCCGTGGGTGGGATCGTAGGGCGAGAGGCCCACCTGCACGCGATCGCCGGGGATGACGCGGATGCGGAAGCGACGCATGCGGCCGGAGAGCTGGGCGGTGACGGTCTGGCCCGAGTCCAGCGTGATCTGATAGCGCCCCCCGCCGAGGATCTTCTCGACCGCACCGGTCGTCTGGATCAGGTCGTCTCGAGCCAAAGGGCCCCTCCGGCGGCGCACGGTAGCACGGGGCCCTCCCCCCGCCAGCACGCTCCTCCCGCGTTCCCTGGCCCGGAGGCCTCGTGCTAGCTTGCCCGCGCGGAGAGGTGCCGGAGTCCGGTTGAACGGGCCTGACTCGAAATCAGGTGATGGGCTTGCTCATCCGTGGGTTCGAATCCCACCCTCTCCGCCACTTCAATCACTTAGCGCCTCGCCTTCCCGGCGCCTCCGTCTCGCTTCCCTCTTTGTGGGCAGATTGTGGGCAAGGTCCGCCGCCGGAAACGGCGGCCGGTCACCACATGCAGGCGCCCGCGCATCTCGGCTACCCTGCGGGGCGTGGACTGGCGCGAGCGCATCACCCTCGAGCCCGGCAAGCGCGGGGGACGGCCCTGCATCCGCGGGCTCCGGATCACCGTCTACGACGTGCTGGAGTACCTGGCCTCCGGGATGAGCGAGGAGCAGATCCTGGCCGACTTCCCGGAGCTCGAGCCGGATGACATCCGCGCCGCCCTGGCCTTCGCGGCCGAGCGCGAGCGCAAGTCCGCCCCCGGCTCCGCTGCGTGAAGCTCCTCCTGGACGAGAACCTGTCGCGCCGACTGGTTCCCGCCCTGGAGGCCCTCTACCCCGGATCGGCCCACGTGAGCGAGGTAGGCCTGGAGCGCGCCGACGATGAGGCCGTGTGGCGTCACGCCCGCGAGCACGGCTTCGCCATCGTCACCAAGGACGCCGACTTCGCCGAGCGAAGCCTGGCGGAAGGGCCCCCGCCCAAGGTGGTCTGGATCCGCCGCGGCAACTGCTCGACCCGGGAGATCGAGGCGCTGCTCCAAGAGCGTCGTGAGGAGATCCTGGAGTTCGAAGCGGACGAGACCGCCCCGTTTCTCTCGGTCGCCTGACCAGTCCCACCTGCGACGGGGGCACCTCGCCACCTCACCGCGACCCCCTCTCCTCCGGCGTGTAGCGTCCCGCGTCGTAGCACGCCTGGACCGAGCCGTACGCGACCTCGCACATCCGGTCGCATGCCTTCTTCGAGTAGCCGCTGCACAGCATGGGCCAGTTGTCGGGTGTTTCGAACATGTGGCCACCACGGCCGGGCTCGACCTCGAGTCGCAGGCTGCTCCAGTCGTCCGGGGCGAATCGCTCGTCCCAGTTGAAGCCACCCCGGAGCTTCAGGCCTCTGTGCACCACCTCGATCGTGGGCAGATCATCGGTGCTACTGATCGGCAGCGTCGGGCTGATGGCCAGGTGGGCCGGTATGGCGAAGCGACCTTCTTCGTCCGTCGTCGTTCAGCGGAAGTCGACGTTGTGAGACCCGCGGCTGGCGACGATCCAGTAGAACTGGAAGACCTCGGCTCCCGCCACGGGCTCGCAGGTGTCCTTCACCACGACGACTCCCTCCACGCGCCGAGCCCAGCCGGGACCCACGGCGCAGCCGGAGATCAGCACGACGGCTAGCCCGCAGAGCCCCGTGAGCAGCCGTCTCAGTAGGCGAAGATCAGCCACGAGCCGTCCTCCAAGAGCGCGAGTGCGACGGCGGTACGCCTCACGGATGCAGCCTCCGGAGACGAAGGCACTCCTCGTGATCCGGGCCGTACGCGACCTCGCAACAACGCATGTAGGCCGGGGGATCCAGGCTTGCAAAACCACAGACGGGAGAGATACCCAGCCGCGGGTCCTTCATGGTTCCCAACGTTCGCGTGTCCGGGGAGATCCTCAGAACCAAGCTGCCCCACGCGTCTCGGGAATCGGGCCTGTCGATGGCGATGCTCCCATAGCGAGGATGCACGAGGTTGATTCCCAAGGGATCGTCGAGCGTCGCTTCACGACTGCTGCGGAAACGGATGGGGTCGAAGGAGAACTGCCCCTTCGCGTCGGTCGTGGTCCAGCGGCTCGCGTAGCTGTAATCAACCGCCTGACCGAATCCGTGACTGGTCAAGGTGTAGTCGACGAAGACCTCCGCGCCCTCGACGGGATCGCTGCTCCGGGCGTCCACAACCTGTCCCGCGATTCGAGGCAGCTCGATCGTGCGCGGGATCGAGCAGCTCCCGAGAAGCGCGGCAATGCTCCCGGCCAGCAGCAACCGCCTCAGTGCGAAAAGAGCCCCCCATGCCCCGTCCTCGCTGCGCGCCCGGTGGACGACCCGCCGAGCCCACCCGGGACCCACGGCGCAGCCGGAGAGCATCGCGAGGCAGGCTGCGCCCGCGATCCTAGGAATCGATCTCACGGCACTCGTCCTCTGAAAGCTGGTAGGCGACGCGGCAGCAGCGCAGCCTGACGGGCCGGGGAAATCCCATGCACACGTACGGGCCCTGCTTCGGATGCCGTAGGCGGGATGCACCACGCCGACTTCGGGCTTGCGACCGACGCTGTACATGAGCCGATTCACACGCCGCTCCGTGACGTGAGGCGGGAACTCGAACTCGCCCCGTTCGTTGGTCGTCTGCCAGCGCCAGTCGAGGGCCTCGACCGCGAGGCTCCAGCGCAGGCCGATGTTGCGGATCACGAACACCTCGGCGCCGTTGACGGGCTCGCCAGACGCCTTGTCGACCACCGTGCCCGCAATCCGCGGTGTGCGGACCCGGGCACATCCCCCGAGGATCAGTGCAGCCGCGAGAAACGCACTCAGTAGTCGTAGACTTGCCATGTTCCGTCGTCCGCTCTGAGCAGGTAGACCGGGAAGGAGCGCGCCTGCCCGGCCGGGTCCCCAGGCACCGATGCCTGCGGATAGTAACTCCAAGCGGGCTTTCGAGGTCCGAGAACTGCCTTTATGACAACTGCCCGGGGTTCTCAGGTTCGTACGGCCCGTAGGCGGGGGATCCACACGGGGCAGCGCCAGCACGACCAGGAAGACGATCACGTTCACCGCATCGTGGGCGGCGAACAGGAACGGGTCTCTCTTCACGGGTCCGTTCATGATCGGCAGACGGTAGCGCGACACCGACCGACGCCCCGCGCGCCGCAGCCAGTGATGTAGAGCTCGTCCGCGTGGCCGAACCCGTCAAAGAGCCACCACCAGCTTCCGGCTTCACCCCGGTCGAGGAAATCTCTGGGGCCTTCGGGGCCCTGGCCCCAGTGGTAGCGGATGCACCCTATTGCACTCCCCTGCACTGCGACGAGGCGTAAGTCCGCGTCATCTCTTCTTCTTGGACCAGGCTTCGAACCTGGGGGGCGGGTGGCGCTTCAACGGGGCAGGGCGCTCTTCGCTATCGCCCGGTCCGAATTGGTCGCACCTGGTTGACTGGGTCCCGCCAAACCTCGCTGCGCTTCGGGCAGCGGGGGGGTCTCGGAGAAGTTGGGATACAACGGGATACAAACTTCATCTCTTCGGACCCCTGCGTTTCCGAGGGGTTACGGCCGAAGGTTGAGGGTTCGAGTCCCGTCCGCCCCGCCATGAATCGCAGGATTCGCTGAGGAATTGGCGTTCTGGCGGTGCTTGGTTCCGCGCTTTGGTTGCGCTTGGTCGCGCCGACGAGCGCCTGGTTTCTGGCCCACTCGCGCGGTCCACCGAACTGCGTTGTCCGGTGGTTGGAGATCGAGCACCAGGCTTCGAACCTCGGGGTCGGGTTTGGATGCCCTCAGCGGGTCCAGTCCTGGACCGTGAGTCCCTCGAATCGGCGGAAGTCGCGGACGTTCGCGGTGACGAGTACGAGCTCGTTCACTCGCGCGATTGCAGCGATCTGTCCATCCGCTGCGGACGGCGGGCGCCCGCGCTTCTCCAGGTGGGCGCGCTGCTGCGCGTGCCACGCCGCCGACTCCTCGTCGTAGGGAAGAATCGGAAGCGCCGTTCGTACCACCTCCTCGAGGTACGTCTCGATCGCTCCCCGCTTCTTCGAGGCTGGCAGGCGGGTCGCCCCGTAGCGGAGCTCGTGCCAGACGACGGCACAAGTGGCCAGCTCTCCATCGTGCTCTTCGATCCTCGCGAGCACCCGCTCGTCGGGCCGTGACTTGATCGGTTCCGACAAGACGTTGGTGTCGAGGAGGAATCGAATGCTCAGAGCGCGACCTCGCGGCCGGGCGATTCGTCCCGCAGCCCCTCGAACTCCTCGTCCCCGATCCCCAGGTCCTCCACCTCGAGGCGTTCGCGGAGGCGGCTGAGGGTCTCGAGGAACGGAGGTCTCTCGCCGGTGAGGGCGAGGTACTGCGCCGCCGAGAGCACGACGGCGACGGGCTCGCCGCGCCGGGTGATCTCGATGGCCCTGCCGCGCTCCGCCGACCGGATCAGCCGGGCGAAGTTCTGGCGTGCCTCAGCAACGGAATAGGTCTTCTCAGCCACGGCTTGGCTCCCAGGAGATGTACATTTGACTGTACATTTTAGTCCATCGGTTGGACGGCGCAACGACTCGAGATCAAGGTCGAACCAGCGGGGACTTTTCGAGCAGTCCGAGGCTGTCTGTTCTCAGAACTCATCGCGGACATCCACTGCGCCGACCACCGCGCAATCACGCCGCCTGGCGCCACGCATATCGATGGTGAAGACCGCCGA
>CAMYLJ010000035.1 GCA_947259215.1 uncultured delta proteobacterium | reverse complement strand
GCGGCCACGTCGGGGTCGAAGCTCCCGTCGGGACGCACGGCGCACAGCAGCGGCAGCTCCGGGTCCTCCCGCTGCCGCTCGCGCAGGAGATCGAAGTCCACCTCGCCGAACGCCGGCGCCGCGTGCACGATGCCGGTCCCGGCGTCGAGCTCGACGAAGTCCGCCGACACCACCTGCCAGAGCCGATCCGCGGCGGGCGCATCCGCGTACCAGTCGAACGGCGGCCGGTAGCGGCGACCGACAAGCTCGCTGCCCGACAGGCTGCGTTCGACAGGCAGCTCGCGACCCGCCTTCTCCGCCAGGGTCTCCACCAGGGCCTCGGCCACGACGAGGCGCGTGTCTCCGTCCCGCACCACCGCGTAGTCCACGTCGGGCTTCACCGCCGCGAACATGTTCGAGGGCAGGGTCCAGGGCGTGGTGGTCCAGACCAGCAGCGACAGCTCGGGATCGTCGACCAGGGGGAAACGGACGTAGATGGAGGGGTCGTCCACCGTGCGGTAGCCCTGGCCCACCTCGGCCGCCGAGAGCGCCGTGCCGCCCTGCGCCCACCACCAGACCACCTTGTGCCCGCGGTACAGGAGGCCGCGCTCGTGGAGCTGGGCGAGCGCCCACCACACGCTCTCCACGTAGGGCTTGTGGAAGGTGACGTAGGCCTGGTCGAGATCGACCCAGAAGCCCAGGGCCTCGGTCAGGCGTGACCACTCCTCGGTGTAGCGGAAGACGCTCTGGAGGCAGCGGCGCGAGAAGCGCTCGACGCCGTACTCCTCGATGGCCGCCTTGCCCGAGATCCGGAGCTGCTTCTCCACTTCGGTCTCGACCGGCAGTCCGTGGGTGTCCCAGCCGGCCTTCCGCGGTACGTGGAAGCCGCGCATGGTCTTGTAGCGGGGGAAGACGTCCTTCATCACGCGGGTCAGCACGTGACCGTTGTGGGGCAGGCCGTTGGCGGTCGGAGGCCCCTCGTAGAAGACGAAGCGGGGGGCACCCTCCCGGCGGCGGAGGCTCTCGTGGAAGACGTCCCGCTCGCGCCACAGCTCGCGCATGCGGGACTCCAGCTCCGGGAAGCGGACGAGGGGCGCGACCTGCTCGAATCGGGGGCCCGGCATGGCGCTGGAATCTACCACGGTGCCCCGGGAGGGGCCGCTCGCGAGGTGGCGCGGGACGAGTACCCTTGCAGTCATGCGCGTGCGTGTGCTCGGGTGCTGTGCGGGAGGCGGCCTGCCCCAGTGGAACTGCGGCTGCGACAACTGCGTGCGCGCCCGCGCGAGGGATCCCCGGGTGCCGCGCCGCAGCCAGCCTTCCGTCGCCGTCTCGGCCGATGGCGCGCGCTGGTCCCTGCTGAACGCGAGTCCGGACATCCGCGACCAGCTCGCCGACTTCCCCGGCCTCCACCCGCGGCCGGGAACCCGCGACCTGCCCCTGGACAGCATCGTGCTCACGAGCGCGGAGCTCGACCACGTGATGGGACTGCTGGTGCTGCGGGAAGCCCTCTCCTACCGCGTGGTCTCGACGCCGTGGGTCCGCAACGCCGTGCTGGAGCACAACGCCGCCTGGCGCCTGCTCGAGCCCGCGTGGGGCCTGGCACGGCTCGACCAGCCCCTGGCCCTCGACCGGGACGCGCGGCTGGAGGCGCGCCTCTTCCCCGTGCCCGGCAAGGTGCCGGGCTATCTGCGCGACGTCGCGAAGCCGCATCCCGAGGCGTGCGTCGGGCTGCGGATCAGCGACCTCGCCACGGGTCGCCGCCTGGTCTTCGCGCCCGGCGTGCGTTCGCTGGACGACTCCACCTGGGCCGAGATCGAAGCCGCCGACTGCGCCTTCGTGGACGGCACCTTCTATACCCGGGACGAGCTCCAGGCGCACCGGCCGGGAGCGCCCGACGCCCTGGCCATGGGCCACCTCCCGATCGTCGGCAGCGAGGGGAGTCTCGAGCGGCTGGCGGCGCTCCCGGGGCGACGGCTCTACATCCACATGAACAACACCAACCCCGTGCTGGACGCGGACTCGCGGGAGGCGCAGGTGGTCGGGCGCGCCGGCGTCGAGGTCGCCGAAGACGGCGTGGAGTTCGAGGTGTGAGCTGGAGCCGCGACGAATTCGAGGCACGCCTGCGCGGCGTGCTGGACGAGCGCTACCACGATCGGCATCCGTTCAACCGGCGCATGCACGAGGGTGCCCTCAGCCGCGAGGAGCTCCAGACGTGGATCCGGAACCGCTACTACTACCAGACGCGGATTCCGCTCAAGGACAGTGTGATCCTCACCAAGAGCGGCGACCCCGCCTTCCGGCGCGAGTGGGTGCAGCGCATCCACGATCACGACGGCACCGCCGAGCGCGAGGGCGGCCTCGAGCTCTGGCTGCGCCTCGCCGAGGCCGTCGGCCTGGAGCGCACCGAGGTGGAGGACCTGTCCGGCGTGCTCCCCGGCGTGCGCGAGGCGTGCGAC
The DNA here is from genome assembly GCA_947259215.1 of uncultured delta proteobacterium. GTDB lineage: Bacteria > Myxococcota_A > UBA9160 > UBA9160 > JAFDET01 > CAMYLJ01. The sequence continues at coordinate 55,920 of CAMYLJ010000035.1, read as the reverse complement.
GACTACGTGCGGCTGGTGGAGGAGCGGGACCTGGTGGAAGCCGTGGCGTCCTCCCTGACGGAGCTCGGGGCGGGAAAGATCATGCACGTCCGCATCGAGGCCTTCGAGCGCCACTACCCCTGGGTGGGCGAGGAGGGGCTGCGCTACTTCCGCAGCCGCACCACCCAGGCGCCGAAGGACGCGGACTGGGGCCTGCCCTGGGTCCTCGACCACGCCACCCGCGCCGACGTGCAGGGCCGCTGCGTGGCGGCGCTCGAGGCGAAGTGCGACATCCTCTGGCGCCTGCTGGACGCCGTGGCGGCAGCCCATCGGGTGCCGCGCCTGACGGCCGCGGCGCGGCGCCGCGACGATCCCCAGGACGGCCGGCCCACCGTGGTCCTGCCCGAGCGCGCGGTCCGGCTGAACGACAGCGGACGCGAGATCCTCGACCTGTGCGACGGCAAGCGCAGCGCCGACGCCATCGCGCGCACGCTGCGGCTTCGGCATCCCGACGTGGAGGCCATCGAGCCCGACGTGCACGGGTTCCTGGCGGAGATGGAGCGGCTCGGCGTGCTCGAGTCGGCGGCGTGAGCGCACCGCGACCCTACAACCTGATCGCAGAGCTGACCTATCGCTGCCCGCTGCGCTGCGCCTACTGCTCGAATCCCCTCGACTGGCAGCGCGTCCGGGACGGCCTCGACGCCCCGGCCTGGAGCCGCGTCTTCCGCGAGGCCGCGGAGCTGGGCGTGCTGCATGCGGGGCTGACCGGCGGCGAGCCCGGCGTGCGCTCGGATCTGCGCGAGATCGTGGCCGGCGCCGCCGCGGCAGGCCTCTACGTCCACCTGGTGACCGCCGGCGTGCCCCTGGACCGCGCGGCGCTGGCCACGCTGCGGGATGCGGGGCTGTGCAGCGTCCAGCTCTCGCTCCAGGACGTGCGCGCCGGGGACGGCGACGCGGTCGCGGGCGCCGAGGTCCACGAGCGGAAGCTCGCCTTCGCGGCCTGGGTGCGCGAGCTCGAGCTGCCCCTGACGCTGAACGTGGTCCTCCACCGCCACAACCTGGAGCGGGTGGGCGCGGTGGTGGCCCTGGCGCGCGACCTCGATGCGCACCGGCTGGAGCTGGCCAACGTGCAGCTCCACGGCTGGGCGCTCGCGAACCGCGCTGCCCTGCTCCCGACCCGGAGCCAGCTCGACGCCGCCGCGGCGGCCGTACGCACGGCGCGGGCCGAGGCTCCGCGACCGGAGATCGTATTCGTGCTGCCCGACTACCACGCGGACAGGCCGAAGGCCTGCATGGGCGGTTGGGGCCGCAAGAACCTGGTGGTGGCGCCCGACGGGACCGTCCTGCCGTGTCACGGGGCGGCGGCGCTGCCCCTCGAGTTCTGGTCCGCGGCGGAGCGCCCCCTGGCCGACTGCTGGACCCGCGCACCGGGGATGAACGCCTACCGCGGAGAGGCGTGGATGCGCGAGCCCTGCCGAGACTGCCCCGAACGCGAGCGCGACTTCGGCGGCTGCCGCTGCCAGGCCTTCGCCCTGGCCGGCGACGCGGCGGAGGCGGATCCGGCCTGCGCCCTGGCCCCCGCCCACGCCGCGGTCGTGACGGCCCGCGAGGCCGCCGAGCGCGGCGAATCCGCGCAGTGGGTGCTTCGCGGCCGTCACGGCTGAGCGCGGGGGACAGCCACACGACACTCCGCTATCCAGATGGACCCGGAGGAATCATGGACGACGAGCTGCGGCTCGGCATGCAGACGCTGCTCGCGCGCTGGCGCGAGGCCCTGGCCGCCGGGGACGCGCGCGCCGGCTGGAAGATCGGCTTCAACGATCCCGGCGCTCGCGAGAAGCTGGGCATCGCGGCGCCGCTCGTCGGGTGCGTGCTCGCCAGCGGCGTGGTGGCCTCGGGCGGCAGCTGCGCGCTTCCGGCGGGCGCGCGGGGCATGCTCGAGATCGAGATCGCGATCGAGCTGGCCGAGGACGTTCCCGCCGGCGCCGCGCCGGAGGCCGCCCACGCCGCCGTTGCCCGACTGCTCCCCGCCCTCGAGCTGGTGGACTTCGCGCGCTCGTTCGAGAGCCCGCGCGCGATCCTGGAGCACGACATCTTCCACCACGCCGCCGTCTTCAACAACGCCGCCGGACGCGCCGGCGCGTCCCTCGACGGCGTGGACGCGCGCGGCTGGAAGAACGGACAGGACATCGGCCCCGGCGATCTCTCGCTGGTCCCGGCGGACCTGGGCGAGGTGGTGCGCCACGTGGCCGACTCCCTCGGCGCCTTCGGCGAAGGCCTGCGGGCCGGTGACCGCATCCTGGCCGGCTCGCTGGTGAAGCCGGTGCCGGTCGCGCCGGGCGACGAAGTGACCGCGGACCTCGGCCCGCTCGGCCGGGTCGCGGTGCGGCTGACGTGAGACGCGCCGTCGCCATCGCGGCGCTGGCGCTGGCGGCCGCAGGCTGCTGGGGCACGCCGCCGCTGCCCGAGCCCGAGTCGAAGCCGCCGGACTGGAACCTCGTCCTCCTCAGCATCGACACCCTGCGGCGCGATCACCTGTCCTTCTACGGCTACGAGCGCGACACCGCGCCGAACCTGGCCGCCCTGGCCCGCGAGGGGGTGGTCTTCGACGACGCGCTGGCGGCGTTCAGCGCCACCGCGCCGTCCCACGCCAGCATGCTGACCGGCCTCTACCCGGACGCGCACGGAATCCGGAGCAACGGCAGGACGCTCGACCCGCGCGTGCGCACGCTCCAGGAGATCCTGCGCGACCGCGGCTACCACACGGCGGGCTTCATCAGCGGCTGGACCCTCGGCCGCGCCACCGGGCTCGGCGTCGGCTTCGACGTCTACGACGCGCCCCTCGACAAGGCCCGCCCCCAGCGCCCGGCCGACGAGACGTGGGCCGAGGCCCGGCGCTGGCTCGAAGCGCTTCCGGACGCGACGCCCTTCTTCCTCTTCATCCACTTCTACGACCCGCACTACCGCTACGAGCCGCCCGAGGAAGACGCGCTGCGCTTCCTGCCCCCGGGAACACGGCTGCGCCCACTCGACACGAAGGCGCTGCGCGACCCGGCGCGCTACGGGAGCATCGACCCGGAGACGCAGCGCCACTACGTGGCCCGCTACGACGGGGAGATCCGCTTCAGCGACCGCCACGCCGGCCATCTCTTCGACACCCTGCGGGAGCTCGGCCTCTGGGACCGCAGCCTGGTGGTCGTGCTCTCGGACCACGGGGAGACCCTGTTCGAGCGGGAACGGCCCGCGGATCACGGCGCCCGCGTCTACGACGAGCAGATCCGGATCCCGCTGCTGCTGCGCCTGCCCGAAAGCGCCCTGGCCGGCCAGCGGCTGGGCGACCCGGTGCACCAGGTGGACCTGTTCCCGAGCGTGCTCGAGCTGCTGGGCCTCCCGGTCCCGACGGGCCTGCAGGGCCGTTCGTTCGCCGGGCGCCTGCGCGGCGAGGGGGATCCCGATCCCGAGCGCGCCCGCTTCAGCCAGGCCGTGACCAAGCCGACGCGGTTGCGACACATCCCGGAGACGCTCCGGGACCGCGCGATCCTCTCCGCGATCCGGGTCGGCGACCGGAAGCTGATCGAGTACCCGACGCGCGCCGGAGGCTGGTACCGGGAGCTCTTCGACCTCTCGCGCGACCCCGGCGAGCTCGCCAACCGCGCCGACGAGGATCCCGAGCTGGCCGATCGGCTGGGCGCGGCGCTGGCGGAATGGCGGGAACGCGGGGGCGGCGACGCCGGCGAGCCGCTGCCCGCCCTCAGCCCCGAGACCCTCGAGGTGCTGCGCTCCCTCGGCTACGTGGAGTGAGGATCCCTACTCCAGCACCCACAGCGCCGGCGTCTTCGCGGCCTCCACGTTGAAGAGGTCGTAGAGGACCGGGACGTGGCTGAACATGAGCAGGGTCACGACCGCCACGCACACCCCCACGTAGACCACGAAGCCCCGCTCGCGGTAGAGCCGCTCGGGGTTCTGCACGGGGCTGTCCTGCTTCAAACCGATCTTGACGTAGTAGGTGAAGAAGCCCGCCAGCAGCGGCACGGCCAGGATCAGCTCCAGGTGATAACGGACGATGAATACGCCGGCGAAGAGCGACGTCGCCACCGCGTAGAAGAAGAGGCTCACCAGCAGGCGCTCCTCGTCGTAGTGCGCGAAGGAGCCGCGGTAGCGCGCGGCGCGCTCCGGATCGCCGATCTGCCGGTACTCGGCGAAGCGCTTGATGGCCATGAAGAAGGCGCCGGCCATCCAGTAGGCGATGAAGAGCGAGACCGGCGGGAAGATCTCCGGAATCACCACGAACCAGCCGAGCAGCAGCCGCAGCGGGTTGTTGACCGACTCCGACAGCACGTCCAGGTAGGGAAGCTCCTTGGTGCGCAGGGGCGGCACGTTGTAGACCAGCCCCATCACCCAGAGCGCCAGCGCCGACGCCGCAAACAGCGGGTTCACCGCCAGCCCGAGCAGCAGCCCCACGACGGCCAGCAGCAACCACTCGACCACGGCGATCGAGGGCCGCACCAGGCCCGCCGCCGCGGGCCGGTGGCGCTTCGTCGGGTGCTCGCGGTCGCTGGGCGCGTCGAGCAGCTCGTTCAGGACGTAGTTGCTGGAGGCCACCAGGCAGGTGGAGAGCAGCGCCAGCAGGAGCACAGGGCCGTGGGACCAGCTGATCCGCGACGGATCGAAGAACATGGCCACGAACACCCCCAGCAGCATGAAGGCGTTCTTGAACCAGTGATCGACCCGCGCCATCCGGACGTAGGGCCAGGCGGCCGATCGGACGCTGGCGGCGCTGGATTCCACGGGATCCCCCCCTCGCCGCGGCAAGATGATGGACGCGCCCGAGGGCCGCAAGCCCTCGGGTCCTCAGCCCCGCAGGGTCACGAGCCCGTCCCGGATCGCCGGCTTCCCGTCGGCGTTGCGGATCTCGAAGCGCAGCGCGTCGCCCTCGGGGGTGGGCGTGGGCTCCGCGATCCGCAGCAGGAGCGTCGAGGGCACGCGCACCAGGGCGCCAAAGCGGGCGGCGACGCGAACCACCCGCGTGGGATCCCCGCCGGCGGCGGCGACCGCCTGCGAGACCGCGAGGGCCAGGCTGGCGGTGCCGTGGAGCACGATACCCGGCAGGCCGGCGCGTTCGGCCGCCGCCGCATCGGTGTGGATCGGGTTCCAGATCCGCGCGCACTCGGTGTAGACGTGGGGCATGCCGGCGGAGACGGGGATCTCGATCTCGCGGGCGAGCGTCCCCGGATCCAGTGGCCCCGGCGGCGGCGGCGCTCCGTCGGGTGGCCGGTCCGGACCCGCGACCTCGACGCCCCGGTAGAGCGAGCCGTACCAGGTGGTGCAGACGGGCTCGCCAGCCGCGTCGCAGGTGTCCAGGCACACGAGCTGGTAGGCGCCCGGCGTGCGGCGCTCGACGCCCGCCACCCGGGCCCGCGTCGCGAGCGTCTCGCCGGCGCGGATCGGACGCGCGAGGTGGAGGTCGTGGGTGGCGTGGACTCCGCGCAGGCGCTCGCCGGCGGCGAGGGTCTCGTTGCCCGGAAGCCCGTGGGTGGCGAGGAAGACCGGCCACTCGAACGTCACCGGAAACAGTGGGTGCGCCACCACCCCGCCGCCGCGACGGGTGTCGAAGTAGCAGGCCCGGTCGTCGCCGAGCGCCGCGGCGTAGGCCATGGTCCAGCGCGCGTCCACCGCCACCGGGACGGCGCCGGTGGCGGCGCCGGTGCTGTCCGACGACAGCGGCACTAGCCGCCGGCCTTCTCGCGGGACTCCCGCGCCGCGGCGTTGAAGACGCCCTTCGTCATGAGCGCGCTGGCGCGGCGCGCGCGGGCCTCGTAGATCTCCGCTCGGGCGGCGTGGATCTCGCTGCTCTCGGGCTCGGCCGCCGCCGCCCAGTCGATCAGGTGCCCCGCCAGCCGAGCGTCGCCGGCGTCCGCCAATGCCCGCGCGCGCTGCACCAGGGCGCCGGCGCCGCCCGCGAGGCGCGCCACCTCCCGCCCGATCCCCGACTCCCGCGCCGGACGCAGGTGCGACGGCACGCCGTCGTACCAGCCTCCGTAGAGCCGCCAGACGTTTCGCACCACGTATTCCGGATCGTCGTAGCTGGGTTGGAGGTAGGGCCGCTCCGCCAGCCGCGCCGGCGGCTTCACCTCGTGCAGAATCTCGTCGAGCGGCGCACCGGCGTTCATTCGCTCCAGGGTGTCGCGCACCAGCGTCTCCAGCCACTCGGCGGTATCGGAGAGCGCCTGCCGGACCCGATCCACCCCCAGGATGGGCGGGCCGTGGCCGGGGATCAGCACCTCCGCCCCGCAGGCCTCCATGACCCGCAGCGACTCCGCCCAGGCGTCGGCGAAGCGCTGCACCTTCTGTGGGTTTCCCGCGTTGGGCGTCACCCAGATGAACTGGTCGCCGCTGAAGAGGACCTTGCGCTCGGGCCAGAAGATCCAGGTGTGGTCGTCGGTCTCGCCCAGGGCGTGGTGCAGCTCGAATCGGAAGCAGCCCACCTCGAGGTGCAGGTCCTCCCGGTAAACCACGTCCGGGTAGTCGTAGCGCTCGGGCCAGGCAAGCGCACCGCTGAGCGAGAACTGGCGGGCGTTGATGCAGGCGTTGTAACCCCGTGTGCGGCGGTAGCGATCGAAGCGCGAGGCGACGTTGGCGTGTCCCACGACCCGCGGCGCCGCCCAGCCGCGCCCCTCGGCCTCCTCCAGGAAAGGCGGCAGGCCGAAGGCGTGGTCCACGTGGCCGTGGGTGTAGACGGCGGTGTGCACGCGCGCCGGGTCGACCCGGCGGATCCCGTCGAAGCTCTGGCGCGCGCTCAGGTAGTTCCCGGTATCGACGAGCAGCAGCCCGTCGTCGCTGCGCACGGCGCTGACGTTGGCGAAGCCCTGGAGGAAGACCAGGTCCGGGGCCACCTCCTCCGTCTCGAAGGTCGGGCGCAGCAGGCCCACCCCGCCGCCCACGAACTCCCCCTGCCAGCTGCGCTCGGCCAGGTCCAGGATGGCACCCACGGCTCCCTCCGCCGCCCCTGCTCGGCGACTCCGACTCTACCACGCTATCTTCTGCCGCCGTCGTGAACAGCATCTCCGCCATCGTCACCACCTACATGCGCCCGTATCACCTGCGCCGCTGCCTCGCCGCGCTCGAAGTGCAGACGCGACCGCCGGACGAGATCGTGATCACCGACGACGGCTCCGACGAGGCCCATCAGGAGGCCGTGCGCGAGGTCATGCGCGCCTGCCCGATGGACACGCGCTACGTGCAGCAGGAGAACCTCGGCTACCGGGCGGCCGCCAGCCGCAACAACGGCGCCCGGGCAGCCCGCTGCGACTTCCTGCTGTTCGTGGACGGGGACGTGGCGATGTTTCCCGACGCCGTCGCGCAGCACGAGGCGCTGTCCGAGGGACGCTTCTGGACGCCGGGTCAGGCCGTGCGTCTGGACGCGGCCGATTCGGAGAAGATCGACGAGGCCTGCATCCGGGACGGCAAGCTGCACGAGCTGTGGCCGCCGCCGGAAGACCCGCGGATCGCAAAGATCGAGCGCATGGAGGCCAAGTTCCGCAGACGCTCCCAGGACCCCTGGCTGCGCCTGTTCGAGGCGCGCATGCGCAAGCTGCGTCTCATCACGATCCAGTGCGGGATACCGCGGGCCGCCTTCGAGCGCGTGAACGGCTTCGACGAGCACTTCACGAACTGGGGACGCGAGGACCACGACCTCGCCCTGCGGCTCCAGCTCGCCGGCGTGATGGGTCGCTCGGCGATCGCCGCTGCGCGCGCGTTCCACATGTATCACAAGCCGGAGCCGCGTCCGAACCTGGGGCAAGAGGGGCCGCCCCAGAGCGTCAACGACGCCTACTACTTCCGGCGCCGCTGGCGGCGCTTCCGCGCTCGCAACGGGCTTCGGCAAGCCCGCTGATCTGCATCGCACCGCGGGGGGTGTCACGCTAGCCTCCGGTGATGGCACCCTCCTCGAAGCGCTCGAGCGGCCGCGCCCTCTGCGTGCTGAGCAATCGCCTGCCCTTCACGGTGCAGCGCAACCGCGGGCGGCTCGAGCGCAAGCCGTCGACCGGCGGACTCGTGAAGGCCCTGGAGCCCGCCCTGCGCAAGCGGGGCGGCACCTGGATCGGGTGGCCGGGCGTGGAGCTGCGCCGGGGCGAGCGCATCGGGTCCTCGAAGGACCCGTACAAGGTGGTTCCCGTCTCCCTCAGCGAGACGGAGGTGGCCCGCTACTACCACGGATTCTCCAACGGCACCCTCTGGCCGCTCTTCCACTCGCTCCCCGCCCGGGCGCACTTCGACCGGCGAGACTGGATCACCTACGAGAAGGTGAACGTGCGCTTCGCCGAGGCCGCGGCCGCCTCCGCCCTGGAATCGGAGCTGGTCTGGGTGCACGACTATCACCTGATGTTGTCCCCCCACCATCTGCGGGAGGCGGCGCCGGACGCACGGCTGGCCTTCTTCCTGCACATCCCGTTCCCGCCGTGGGATCTCTTCCGTCTGCTGCCGTGGGATCGCGATCTGCTGCGCGGGCTCCTGGCCTGCGACCTGGTGGGCTTCCACGTGGACGGCTACGTCCAGAACTTCCTCGACTGCGTGGAGAAGCGCCTCGGCGCCCGCGTCGATCGCGCGGCCGGCCTGGTGGACTACGGCGGCCGCGTCGTGAAGGCCGGCGCGTTCCCCCTCGGCATCGACTTCGACATGTTCGAGGAATCGGCGCAGAGCGCTCCGCAGCCCAAGTCGCACGGTGCCGAGCGCGTGATCCTGGGAGTGGACCGGCTGGACTACACGAAGGGCATCCCCCAACGCATCCGCGGCCTCGAGCGCCTGCTCGAGCTGCATCCCCGGCATCGCGGCGGGGTGGTGCTGCTGCAACTGGCGGTCCCCAGCCGCTCCCAGGTCAGCGACTACCGCGATCTCAAGCGGGAGATCGATGAGCTCGTGGGCCGGGTGAACGGCCGCTTCGCCACGGACACCTGGTCGCCGATCCGGTACCTGTACCGCACCGTCCCCCTGGACCGGCTGACCGCCATGTACCGGGACGCCGACGTGGCGCTGGTGACCCCCCTGCGCGACGGCATGAACCTGGTCGCGAAGGAGTTCGTGGCCTGCCAGGTGGACGACCCGGGCGTGCTGGTGCTGTCGGAGCTGGCGGGCGCCGCCTCGACGATGCGCGAGGCGCTCCAGGTCAACCCCTACAACATCGACGAGACCGCCGAGGCCATGCACCGGGCGCTCACCATGGACGAGACGGAGCGGCGGTCGCGCATGGGCGCCCTGCGCCGGCGGGAGCGTCGCGACAACGTGCACGCCTGGGTTTCGCACTTCCTGGACGAGTCGCGCGCAGACACCGGCGAGCTGACGCCCCTGACCGACGAGGAGATCGGCTCGTGGCTGACCAGCTATCTCCAGAGCTACCGCGTTTCGCTCTTCCTCGACTACGATGGGACGCTCACGCCGCTGGTGGACCATCCCTCCAAGGCGCGTCTGTCGGACGAAATCCGCCAGACCATCGCGCACCTGGCGAAGCGGGACGACACCGAAGTGGCGATCATCAGCGGCCGCGCGCTGGCAGACGTACGCGAGCTGGTGGATCTACCGGGCCTCACCTACGCCGGCAACCACGGTCTCGAAGTGGAGGCACCGGACCTGCCGCCCTTCCGCCACGAGGACGCGGAGCACTACCACCACCGCGTCGTCGAGCTGGCGGAGGCACTGGACGAGGTCTGCAGCGGCGGCGCCTGGGTCGAGCCCAAGGGACACACCCTCACCTGGCACTACCGGGCGGTGCGCGGCGACGCCGGGGCGCTGCTGGAACACGCCCGGCAGATCATCGAGGGATCGGGCTTCCAGGCCCGCGAGGCCCACAAGGCGCTGGAGGCCCGCCCGCCCATCGGCTGGGACAAGGGACGCGCCGTGCTCCACGTGCTGCGCGCGCGCTACGGACCCGGCTGGCCCGAACAGGCTCGGGTCATCTACGTGGGCGACGACCACACGGACGAGGACGCCTTCCGCCAGCTGGCGGGAATGGCCATGACCTTCCGGGTGGGCCCGGCGGAGACCCTGACCGCGGCCCGGCGCCGGCTCGCGAACGTGGATGCGGTGGCCGCGGTGCTCTCGTGGCTGGCGAAGCGCCCCGTGGCGGGCGCCTAGCAGGCCGACCCAAGACGAAGTCTTGGGTCGGCTTGCGCCGCAAACGGAGCCCTTCGGGCTCCGTCAGCTAGGGGCAGGACCGCGGCCAGCCTCCCAGCCAGGCCGCTCGTCCCAACCCCTGCGCCGTGTCGAAACGCAAGGCGTAGATCGGGTTCGGCTGGTCCCCGTCGGCCACGAAGAGTTCGCCCGGTACCACCGCGAGCCCCTTGGGCTTGCCGATCTTCTGGGCCTCCAGGTCCCAGACGCCGTCCTCGCTGCGATCCTGCCAGCGGATCCGCACCAGCTTGTTCGACGCGGTCAGGAGCCACACGTGCTCGCCGTCGTAGCCGGCCCCCACGATGTTGCCGTGGGGGGTCGAGATGGCGGCCGTGCCGTCGAGGCGGTTGTCGCTCCAGGTGTAGGCGCGCAGCTCGGCGTCCACGGCCACGTAGAGCGTGCCGTCTGCGACCACCGCGGCGTCGTAGCGCGGCCCGCTCGGCAGCTCCTGCCAGTTGCGGAAGCGGAAGTTCTGGTCGGCCTCGCGCTTTCGCAGCCGGAAGATCGCGGGCTTGTCCGTGGGCGGTGTCTTCTCCGGATCGCCCACGGTGTTGATCACGTAGAGGGTCCGGGCCTGCGCGTCGTAGGCCAGGGTCTCCAGCTCCTCGACGTAGGAGCACTCGGTCTCGGGGTCGTCGTCCCCGTCGTCGCAGCGACCGGCGTCCGGAAACGCGGCCACCATGTCCCGCGCCCGCAGCCGGGCCTTGAACTCGCCGGAGTCGCGATCCGCCTGGTAGATCTGGTTGGCGTTGTCGTCGCTGATCCAGAGGGTGTCCTCCTCGTTCACGTAGACGAGGTTCTCGATGTCTCCCGAGAAGACCCGGGATCCGCGGAACGGCTTGGAGTCGAGGGTCCGATCCCGGCAGAGCCCGGTCTCCGGCGACGAGCGGTAGACGCAGCCCACGCCCGCGACCAGCGACAGCCCCAGGAACAGACGCGCCACGCGTGACGCCGTCGTCGCGATCATCCTGCCCTCCTCGCGCGTTGCGCCCCCGTCGTCGCCCGGTAAGATCAGGCGCCGAACCGGCGAAAGAGAGGCCGATGCGGGGCGCGGACGTCGTCACTGTACCGGATTTCCAGGGCTCCACCTCCGCGCTGTTCGAAGCCCGAAGCCTGCTGTTCCTGGGATCGTGGCTCGAGAACGCGGGCGCCGCGCGCGAATGGCCGCTCCATCTCGCGTGCATCGGCGAGCCCCCGCCGCGGGTGCGTGCCCTCGCCGAGCGCTGCGGCGCCCGGATCAGCGTCCACGCCCCCGTGGCCCGCGGCCAGGCGCCCACCCGCAACAAGCTGCGCGGGTTCGACGTCAAGCCCGAAACGGACCGCATCCTGCTCCTCGACGTGGACGTGCTGGTGCTGGGCGACCCCTCTCCGGTGCTCGCCCTGGAGCCGGGCCTGGCGGTGGCGCCGGCGGGCAGCCACCGCATCCGCCTCGACATGTCGGAACGCGTCTACGCCGCCGTCGGCGAGCCGCTCCCCGAGGAGCGGATCCTGTGCGTGCGCGCCGAGCTGGCGGATCGACTCCCCGAGCGTGCCTGGCACGGACGCCGGCACCTGGAGCCCATGGTCCCCTACTACAACTCGGGTGTGCTGGCGCTCCCCTGGCGGGACGTGCCCGGCTTCGTCGAGACCTGGGAGGACTACCAGGACCGGCTGGCCAGGCAGTTTCCCCTCGACGATCCGACCCACCGCAAGATCTCGATCGAGGACCAGTTCGGGTTCGCGCTCACGGTCGGCCGCTGCCGGCGCCAGGGGCTGCCGCTGGTCCGGCTGCCCGGGTCGCTCCACGGCACCTGGATGCACCTGATGGCCGGCGACGTCAGCCTGGCCGATGCGCGCCTGTACCACGCCGTGCACCTGCTGCGCCTGGGCGGAGGGGGACCGGACTGGCTGCGCGAAGTGGACCTCTACGAGCGGTTCGTGCTGGAGCACGTGTATCCGCCCGGCCTGCGCGGGCGCGCGGCCCGCGCCTGGCGCAGGCTGGCCGGCGAGGCTCCCGGCGTGCGCGAGATCCGCGCGCTGTGCGAGCACGTGCGGGTCCTCTTGCGGCGCTACGTGGACGGTGCGGGCTAGAGGTTGCCCGGGTTGCCCTGCTCGATCCGGATGCGGCCCCGCCGCTCTTCGTCACGGACGCGCAGGTAGTGGTCCCCATCGCGCACGATGAGGTCGCACTTGGTCGTCTGCTTCTTCTCGCCGCGAAAGCAGTGACGCCCGATCGGATCCACGAACCACACCCCGCCCGTCTTCTCGCCCTTCCCGGAGACCTTGCGGAAGGTGCCGTCCGCGGCGTAGAAGGTCTTCCAGGACTTGCCGGTGTCGCGCTCGCCGCGCCAGTAGACGCCTTCCTCGGTGTTGCCCTCGAAGAGCGCCTTCACCTCGGCCTCCGACAGCCTCTCGGGCCCCACGTCGTCCGCCGGCGCGGGCGCGGCAAGCAGGCACGCGATGCCGACGACGACGAATCCGCTGCACCTCATGCTCGCTCGACCTCCTGGAAGGGGTAGATACCGGATGGGACGGAGAGCGATGTTAAGGCTTCCTGAATCGGCACGGCACCCCCATGGGGGCTCCAGCCCGCCCACGGTGGGGATCGCGTGAGCCCGCGAGCGGGTCGCATGGCGGCCGTGGTCCTGGCGGCGCTCGCATTCGGCAGCCACGTGCTGTGGCTCCGCGCCCATCCTCTCGAGCGGCTGTGGGGCGACGAGCGGACCTACCTGCGGTACGCCGAGCTCGCGTGTGAGCAGCGGATCGCCCACGCGCTTCCCGGCGGAATGCTCTTCGAGGTCTGGCCGCCCTTCGCCTTCGGCGTGTACGGCCTGCTGGCCCGCTGCGAAGTGGCGCCGGAGCGCTCCAAGGCGGCCTTCCGCGAATTCCGGTCACAGCGCACGCGCGACCCGACGAGCGGCATGCGCCAGCACCCGGAGTTCGAAGAGGCGTTCCACTTCCCGGTCGATCCCGCGCAGGCCGGGGAGACACTCCGGCGCATCGCGCTCACCAACAGCGCGCTCCTGGCCGCGCTGGGTGTGCTCGTCTACGCGCTCTGCCGACTCTGCGGCTGCCCCGTCCCGCTGGCACTCGCGGGCATGCTCGCCCTCTACGCCAACCCGCGCCTCGGCTTCTACGCGACCGCGCTCTGGCCGGAGCTCCTGCACGCGGTCCTGCTGTGGGCGGGCGTGCTCGTGCTGGCGAAGGCCTCCCGGCACGGCCGCGACGCGCGGCCACGCGCGGCGGCGCTGTCCGGGGCGGGCGCGGGCGTGCTGCTGGGGCTCGCCGCCCTGACCAAGGGCATCGCGGGGACCTATGCGCTCCTCGCCGGCGGCGCCCTGGCGGCGCTCGCGTTCCGGCAGCGCCGGGAGCGCGCCCCGCTGCACGCGCTGGCGTGGTGTCTCGCGGCGTACCTGCTGGCGTTCCAGGCCACCCTGCTGCCCCAGCGCGCCGCGAACCAGCTGCGCCACGGCACGACGGCCCTGGCGACGAACTTCTGGCTGAACGTGGAGACCGGAGTCACCTGGGGCGACCGTCCCCTGAACGAGGTGCGGAAGCCGTACTACCGCTACAGCGACGACTCCGTCGAGCGCGAGTCGCTGGCCCGGCAACGGGTGCTCGCCTACCTGGCGGAGGTGGACCCGGGCGACCTGGCTCGGCGCATGCGACTCAAGCTGGTCCACCAGCTCGAGCAGTCCTATCTCACCAAGGCGCGCAGGCGTCCGCGCTGGCAGGAGATCGATCCGGGGGGCGAGCCACTGTGGCGGGCGGAACGCTGGGCGTGGCGCATGAACCGCAGCCTGCTGGCATTCGCCCCGCTCGCCCTGCTCTTCGCCCGTCGCTGGACGTTCGCCACGGCGCTGGTGGCGCTCTTCGCGGCCTACTACAGCGCGGGCCTGCTGCTGGTGATCGGAAACTCCCGGATGCTCGTGCAGCTGCTGCCGGCGGCGACGGTGCTGGCGACGGTCGCCGCCTACGGAATCGGCTCGCTGGCGGTCGGCGCCTTCTGGCGCGCGAGAAGCGCGCTCACGAAGCCGTCGTCGTAGCGCCGCATGCGCACGACCGTGGCACGGCGCGAGGCGGCGTCCACGTGGGGCACGCGGAAGTCCCAGACGACCGCGCCGTCGGGGGTCACCTCGAACCCACGTCCCGAGTCCGAGTCCGCGATCAGGGTGTTCCCGTTCGGGAGGCGCTGGGCCGAGCCGCGCGTGCCCGTATAGAAATCCTCGGGGGTCGGCGCGCGGTACTCCCACACGATGCGACGCGTCTGCGGGTCCACCTCTACGACGCGGGACCAGCCGCGGTGGCGGCGGTTGTCGAAGACCAGGAAGCGTCCGTCGGCAAGCAGGCTGGCGTCGTGGGGCTGGTGGATCTCGCCCGGGCCCCAGGCCCAGACCACGCGCCCGGCCTGCCAGTCGAAGACCGCGACGGTGTCCTGGTTGCGCAGGGTGACGATCACGTTTCCCGGCGCGTAGAGCGGGGAACGGGCCGCCAGCTCGGGCCGGTCCATCCACTGGACCGCGTTGGCGTGCAGCAGGTCGACGAAGCCGCGCGCCGCGCTCGCGGCGAGGTCCGGGCGGCCGTCCACCAGGTCGCCGAAGGCGGGCTTCAGCAGCCGCGGCTCGACGTCGGCGAAGCGGAAGCGCTCGGGGTCTGCGGCCAGCATCTCGTAGAGCGAGCGCTCCTCGAGAACGGCCCCCTCCCCCGACACCAGCGCGACGCCGTCGTCTCGCACGGGGACGTCCGACCCGACGCCGGGCAGGCTCCGCAGCCGGCGCGTCAGCACGGACCAGCGATCGCCCGGCCCCGGGGCCACGTCGTGATGGGCGGGCAGCGCCAGGCTCCAGGCGATCGCGCCGTCCGGCTCGAGCCGCCGCAGGAAGGGCCGCGACGAAGCCACCTGGCCCGCGGCGTCGAGATCGTGCTCGCTTCCCACGACGAGCAGCCCGCCGTCGGCCACCAGTACGGCGCGGTCCCAGTGACCCGGAGCCGACTGCTCCCAGGCGTGCACCCGATCCCCGCGCCAGTCGACCAGCTCGGCCCGGCGCAGGGCGCGCAGGCTGTAGAGCGTGTACCCGGGCTGCGAGCGCTGCGGGTCGAAGGCCACCAGCCCGCTGCGCGCGGGATCGACGGCCTCCAGCGAGTAGTCCAGGTAGCCGAGGGTCGAGAGGCGCTCCAGCTCGGCTTCGGAGAGCGAGGCGGAGTCGGCGCCCACGAGAGCGCGCACCTCGGCGGGCTCGTAGCGCCGCACCCGGAAGGCCGCGCGGAAGCCCCGGTCGTCGCGGTGCGGAACCCAGTACTCCCACACGACCTCGCCGCCGGCTGTGACCTCGAAGGCGCGTCCGGCGTTCGACTCTCCGATCAGCGTGCTGCCGTTCGCGAGCCGCTGGACGGTGCCGCGGGTGTCCGACGCGAACTCGCCGGGCCCCGGGGCGCGGTACTGCCACACGATCTCGCGCGCCAGCGGGTCGAGCTCGACGATCCGCGAGGCGCCCTCGCCGGGCCGGTTGTCGAAGATCAGCACGTGGCCGTCGGCCAGCAGCGAGGCGTCGTGGGGCGCGCTGAGCTGCCCCGGACCCCAGGCCCAGACCGCCTCGCCGCGCTGCCAGTCGAAGAGGACGACGGCGTCCTGGTTGCGGAGGGTGACGAGGACCCGGCCTTCGGCGTAGAAGGGGTCGCGCGCGGCCAGCACGGGGTCGGCCAGCCAGTGCAGGTAGTTGGCGTGCAGCAGGTCGGGGATGGGCGCGCCTTCCGCGTCCACGCGGGGGCGCGGGACCAGCACGTCGGGACGGGCGCGCAGCATGTCGAGGATCGAGCGCTCCTCGAGCAGCTCGCCGTCTGCGTCGAGCAGCGCGATGCCGTTGTCCAGCAGGCGAGCCTCGTCGTCGTCGCTGCGCAGGCGGCGGGTCAGGGCCGCGATCGTGCCGTCCTGCCGGGCCACGACGTGATGGTGGGCCGGGAGGACCCGCCGCCACACCTGGCCGCCGTCCGGGGCGAGCTTCAGGATGACCCGACGCCGGGCGGATCCCGGCTCGCCGGGGCCTTCCTCCGCCGCCACCACGAGCAGGTGGCCGTCCGCGCTGAGGAGCGCCCGCTCCCATTTACCCGGGACCGTGCCCTGCCAGCTTCGGATCACGCGCCCGCTCGCGTCCACCAGCTCCGCGCGCGTGAGGGCGGGATAGGTGAAGAGGCTGTAGCCGCCGTGGGCACGCGAGGCGTCGTGGAGCGCGACGCCCGCCGCGTCGCCACCCCGCGCCACCCCGGCGAAGTCCACGTAGCCCAGGGCCTCGAGGCGTGCGATCTCGGCGTCGGAAGGAGCCGCGGGCGGCGGGTCGACCGGGGCTTCCGAGCACGCGACCAGGGCCAGCGCGATCGCCAGCAGGCCGGCGACGGGTGCGCGAAGCAGGGGCGTGGCGGCAGGATCGCGCGCAGCGGGCGCGGGCGCGGCCGCCGCGGGTTCTAGCGTTCGCGCGGCGCGCTCCACGGCTCGGAATCGAGCAGCCCGGCCTCCGCCGCGGACGTGGCGCCGGGCGGCGTCGCCGCGTTCGGATCCGTCTTCGACTGGAGCCAGGCGGCGGCCAGCGCGGCCGCCACGATCACCACTGCGAGTGCACCTCTCACGAGCCCCCCTCCTGAAGCGGCTCCTGGAATACCGAAGCCCCGTTGCGGTCGCCTGAAGGGACGATGAAGCCAGCTACCCCGGGGGAGGGCGATCCCAGCCCAGATCGCGGCCCAGCAGCTCGTACAGGCGGGCGTTGTGGGGCGCGAAGTACTCGCTCAGGCGACGCCGGGTGGCGGGATCGATCTCGTCGTAGGGCTTCTGGTTGTAGGCCTTCACGGAGTGCAGCCGGAAGGGCGCCAGGCCGAGGAACTCGAAGACCCGGTCCACCACCGCCTGGGGCTCCGCGTAGAGATCCTCGCTCGGGACCACCAGCAGACGCTCCCGGGGAACGTGCGCGTGCCAGCGCTCGAGGCGTTCCGCGTAGCGACCGCGGAGCTTGTAGCCGAACTTGTAGTGGTTCTCGCTGAACGCGATCTCGCCGCGAGCCAGGCGCTCTTCCTCACCCGCCAGCCGCTCCTCTTCGCGCTCGATCGCCTGCTCGAACGAGAGCGTCTCCTTCTGCTGCCGGCAGTTCATGTTGTAATGGGACCAGGCCCGGTCCACCGGGTTGCGCACCAAGGCCACCATTCTGGCGTCGGGGAGCGTGCGCGCGACCCGGGCGGGCACCTGCGGGTGATACAGGTAGTAGGGCGTGGCCTCGCCGGCGACGAGCGCCTGCCGGCGGCGCAGCCGGGTCCAGACCGCCTGCGCACGCGTGGGGAAGTGGGCCCGATACCAGCCGAGCCCCAGCGACCAGTTGAAGTCGAAGAAGTCCACCTCCTTGCGGAAGGACTCGCCGACGCACGGGTGCTGGGCCAGGTAGCGGTAGAGCGAGGTGGTGCCCCCGCGCTCGACGCTCACGATCAGGAAGCGGGGCAGGACGCGCAGCCCCGCCGTCGCCAGGCGGATTCGCGGGAGTTCGGTCTTCTTTTCGCGGTACACACGGCTCCCGGCGGCGGGGCTTCAGGAATGCGCAACCCCGGTGAGAAATTCCCGGAAAATCTGCGCGAATCCCGGGCGCACAGTGGCAGTGTGGTGCTAACGAACTCCCGGTGATGGATCCAGGTCGCGCCTTTGGCGGCCTGTGATTGCGGTCACGGAGCCGCCGTAGCGTGCGTGCGAAACACCCCAGGACGGAGCATGGGTCTGGGGGTGGTTGGATGTCGAGTTGGACGTTGGTGATCCGCCGAGCGCTGACAGTATCGCTTCTCGCTGCCGCGACGTGCCTGTGGGCAGCTGACTCCCGCGGGGACGATCGTTCCAGCATCACCGTTCCGATGGACGCCCTCCAGGCCGACAGCAAGGCCCGCGGCAGTCTGTCCTTCACGATCCAGCCCCAGAAATCCGTCAAGAAGGTTTCGATCCCCGCGCACGCCCAGCTGAAGCTCCACGTGGCCAGGCTTCTCGGCAACACCACGTACCGGCTCCGTGCAAACGGCGTCGACCGGGCCACGTTCACGACCAGGAAGAAGGGCAACGCGAAGGTCACGTTCGGAGTGCTCGTGGGCGACGGCACGCAGCCGGTCCTGGACTTCGATCCCCGCGGCATGCTGATCAGCGTGTCCGACACGTCGGGCAACGACCTCTTGAGCGCCGTCCTGTACGGCCCGCTGGAGCCTCCGAAGACCACCTTCGTAGAGCAGGTGGAGCTCACGCCCGCGGCGGGCGCGGGCGGCGCCACCGCGACGGCGCGCTACCGCACCGCCAAGAAGGGCTCGCGGTTCCTCGACATCGACGCCAAGGACCTTCCCGAAGGCGACTACAGCGTCCGGATCGACGGGACCTCCCGGGCCACGCTGAGCGTGACCCGCAAGCGCAAGCACACGAAGGGCAGGCTGTCCCTCGGCTCCCGCGCGACCCGGAAGCAGGCGGCAGCCCTGAGCGTCGACCCGCGGGGTCTCCGGCTCGAGCTGGTCGGCAGCAGCGGCATGGTCTTCTCGGGCGTCATGCAGGCGGCGCTTCCCGGGGGCGGCAGCCCGCCGCCGACCTCGGTCGCCACCGTCTCGCTGAAGCTTCGCATTCCCGACTACGAGACCAGCAAGGTCGCCGGTCTCAACATCTGGCGCCTCGACGACGGGGGGAGCAAGTACCAGCAGGTGGAGCGCATCCTGATCTGGCCCCCGCGCATGGTCGGCAACACCGAGGTCGTCGACTACTCGTTCCTGGCGCTCGACAGCAACACGATCAGCGGCGGCAAGTTCGTCGCGCCCGTCCAGCGCGGGCAGAGCGGCAACGCCGTCAGCTTCACCCTGGACTTCGACCGGCCGGCGCCGTCCGCCTTGTTCAAGATCTCGAGCTTCAACACCGTCGGCGAGTCGCCCCGCTCCAGCACCGCGCTCCGCCGCTGACGCCGCACCGGGCAGCGTCTGCCCCCCCACGGGGCCAAGGCGCTATGGTGTCGCGATGGCGCTCGCCGGCCGTCCGCCGCTCATCGTGATGGGCATGCACCGCTCCGGCACCTCTCTGGTGACGCGGGTGCTTCAGCAGGCGGGCGTTCACCTCGGCAGCGACACCAACGTCCACGACGAGTCGGACTTCTTTCGCGAGCAGAACAAGCGGATCTTCCAGGCGGCCCACGCGGACTGGGACTGGCCTGCGGGCATGGAAGCCCTGCTCGCGGACTCGGACACCTGCGAAGCCCTGGAGGCGGAGCTCCGGGCGGCCTGCGGGAGCAGCGGTGCGCGGAGATTCCTCGGCTGGCGCCGCTGGCTCGCAGCGCGGGAGCTGGGCGCGCAGACCGGCCCCTGGGGCTGGAAGGACCCGCGCAACACCTACAGCTTGCCGCTCTGGCTGCGGGTCTTTCCCGAGGCGCGGGTGGTGAACGTCTACCGCGACGGTGTGGACGTCGCGGCGAGCCTGGTGACGCGTGAGCGCAAGCGGAGCGGGCGCCTGGCCAACCCGATCCGCTCCTCGCGCTGCCTCGACCCCGAGCGAGCCTTCGACCTGTGGGCCGAGTACGTGGAGGCGAGCCTGCGGGTCACCGAGGACCTGACGCCGCGCCAGGTGCGCGACGTCCGGTACGAGGCGCTGGTGGAGAAGCCGGAGACGCAGATCCGGGAGCTGGCGAGCTTCGCCGGTGTGGACCTGTCGGAGTCGGACGCGCGCGCCGCGGCCGCCGAGGTCGACCCGGGCCGCAACGACGCCCGGCCTGGGGACGCCGAGTGGAGCCAGCTGCGCCGCGCCCGGGCCGACCATCCGCTGATGCAGCGCCTGGCCTACGGCGGCGCTCCGTGACCCCGAGGGTCGACGTGATCCTCCCGGTGTACGGCGGCGAGCGCTGGGTGGCGGAAGCGATCGAGAGCGTGCTCGCCCAGACGTGGCCGCACTGGCGGCTGTGGGTGGTGGACGACGCGTCGCCGGACGCGAGCGCCGAGCGCGTGGCGCCCTACCTCGCCGCGCATCCCGAGCGGATCGAGCTCGTGCGCCTCGCCGAGTCGCAGCGGGCCGCCGGAGCGCGCGCCCACGCGGTGGCCCTCGGATCCGGGGAGGTGCTGGCCTTCCTCGACCAGGACGACCGCTGGCTGCCCGAGAAGCTCGAGGCCCAGCTGGCACGCCTCGACGCAGATCCGGCGCTCGCGGCCGTGCACACCGACGTCGAGTGGATCGCCGCCGACGGCCGACCCATCCCGGGAGCGGCGGATGCCGAGAACGCGCGCCGCGCCGCCCTCGACTGGGGGCCGGGCCTCGCCGAGCGCCTCTTCGAACACACGACCATCCGCCTGGCCTCGGCCGCGGTGCGGCGGCGCGCGTTCCAGGAGGTGGGCGGCTTCGACACCTCGCTCTTCGGCGGCGAGGACTGGGAGTTCTGGGTGCGGCTGGCGCGCCGCTTCCCGATCGCCCACCTGCCGCGCGTGCTCTGCCAGCGCCGCATCCACGACGCCAACGTGTCGCGCGTGCACGCGGCCGAGCGGGCCCGCGGCAAGCTGCGAGCGCTGGCGACCTTGCAGCGCGCGGGAGGGCTGGCGCCGGAGCGGGTGGCCCGCAAGCGCCGCGAGCTGCTCGACCAGGCCGCGGGAGGTGACGCACCGCTGGCCCTGTGCCGCAGCCTCTTCGACCGGCTCGACGCAGAGGGACTGCGCTACTGCCACTGGAAGAGCAACGAGCACCTGGGCGCCGCCCTGGCGGGCCGCACGGACCTCGACCTGCTGGTGGCGCCGGAGGAGCGCGCGCGGCTGGACGCCATCCTCGCCGCGCTGGGCTTCAAGACCGTCGTCTCGCCGCCGGAGCGGCGCTTCCCGGGCATGTCGGACCGCCTGGGATTCGACCGCGACAGCGGGCGCCTCGCCCACCTGCACCTGCACGAGCAGCTCGTCGTGGGCGGGCGCTGGGCCAAGAACCTCCACCTGCCCATCGAGGGCCTGCTCCTCTCGGACGTCGCCCAGGTGGAGGGTGTGCGGGCGCCGTCGCCGGAGCTCGAGCTCCTGCTGCTGGCGATCCGGGCGCCGCAGAAGGTCTCGCTGCCGCGCCTGGCCCGGCGCTGGCGTCGCGACGGCGCCAAGACGCTGCCCAGCAGCCTGGTGCGCGAGTTCGACCATCTCGTCGCCCGCATCGACGACGAGCGCTTCCGGGCGCTCCTGGGCAAGACCGGGCTGCCGCTCGACGCGGATCGGCTGCTCGGCTTCGCCCGCGCCGTGGCGGCGCGCAGCGTGACCACGCCCGACATCGCGCGCGCCCGACGCTACGTGCTGCGCGCCCTGGGCGCGTACCAGCGCGCGCCGGCCTGGCGGGCGACGCTGGACGCGCTCCGAGCGTGGGCCCTCGCCAGCGCCGCTCGCCGCGGCTGGGTGGCGCCGCGCAGGAAGCGCCTGCCGGGACGCGGTCCGGTGGTGGCGCTGGTCGGCGCCGACGGAGCGGGCAAGAGCAGCCTGGCCGAGGACCTCCGGAGCTGGCTCGGCTGGAAGCTCGAGGTCGCACCCGCCTACTTCGGCATCCCGAAGGCCTCGCGGCGCTACCGGCTGCTTCGCTGGGCGAGCCGCCGCTTCGGCGCCGCCTGGCTCGAGGGCAAGCGCTGGCGGCTGGTGGCCTGCCACCGGGTGCGCGAGTCGCGGCGCGCCGAGCGGATCGCCGCGCGCGGCGGCGTGGTGGTGGCGGACCGCTACCCGCTGCCGAGCCTGTGGGAGCCACCGGAGCCCATGGACGGGCCGCGCCTCGTCGGCGGGCGAGGGGCGGCGCGGGAGCGGGCGCTCTACGACCGCATCCCGCCGCCCACCCGGGCCTTCGCGCTCCGCACCGAGCCCGCCGTCCTGCGCGCGCGCAAGGACGACCTCGACCCGGAGGTCCAGGCCCGCAAGGCGCGCAGCGTGAACGCACTCGCGCCGTCGGACGCCGTCGCCGTGGTGGACGGAAACCGGGAGTACCCGGACGTCCTGCTGGACCTGAAGCGGGGGATCTGGGACCTGCTCTAGGCCAGCGCCGCCAGCAGCCGCTCCAGCAGCTCTTCGCACGCCCCCGAGGCCAGCAGCGCAGCCCGGTCCGGCTGGCGATTCTCGAGCTCCAACACCGGCAGCCCGCGCCGACGCGCCTCGGCGGCGATGGCGGCGGAGACCCGGGCCCCGGACTCGACGAAGGCGCGCACCGCCTCGGGCCCGTGACCCACGAGGCGCTCGGGCAGGCCGCGGGCCGCCATCCGCGACAGACACGCATCCGTGTCTGCCTGCACCCACACCAGCGCGTCGGGGAGGGCCCAACGGCGCAGGAACGCGCGCACCGCGTCCTCGTCGAGCGGACGTCCCGGGCGCACGAACAGGTTGAGCGCGCGGTGCGCGATCCCCTCCTCCCAGGCGAAGAAGTCGACCCGCGACGCCCGGCGCCGCAGCATCCGCCAGGTCAGGATGCTCTGGTCGACCCAGCGTTCCAGCACCTCGGCCTCGTCCGGATCGTCGGCCCGGATCTCTTCGAGGGCAGCGCGGTAGCCACGCCACCCGCGCGGGTGCCTCAGCCGGAAGCCGCGCAGGAGGCGCGGGGTCTCCACCTCCTTGAAGTACTCGAGACGCTGTCCCGCCACCTCGCGCTCGGCGAGCTGCGGACCTGCGAGGCGGCCCAGCCAACCGTGGCGCAGGTAGAGGTCGCGCACCGCCTCGCGCTCGGGCACCCGCAGCCCGCGTGCGCGCGCGAGCTCGGCGCAGCGGCTGGCCACGGTGCTCTTGCCTGCGCCGGGCGAACCGGTGAACTCGACGACGAAGCGCTTGCGGGCCACGGCCCCGGCACGGTAGCGCCCCCGGCGCGCCGCCCAAGGGAGCGCCCGCGCGCTACCCTGGTCGAGAACGCCCATGCTCCGGAAGGTCCTCATCCTCGCGTGCCTGGCGTTGGCGGGCACGGCGGCGGCGCAGCTCGCCGACGAGCGGGTCGTCGCCGACGATCTCGAACTCGTGGTGCTGAAACGCGAGGTCCTCTCCATCGACGCGCGGAACGGCGGGCAGCTGGCGGCGGACCTGGAGATCGACGAGCAGGTGCTCTTCACCCGGGCGCGCGGGCGGGTCGGCGTCGTTCTCACCGATCGACGCGCCCTCGCCGTCACCACGACGAGCGGCTCGTGGGCCCAGAAGCGCTGGCGTCGCGGGGAGCGCCTGCCCGAGAAGCCGCTGCTCGGGGCGCGCGTGGCCCTGCTGACCACCCGGCTGCGGGTCATCGGCTTCGACGGCGGGAGCGGCAACCTGGTGGAGAGCGGCCTCGGGCCGAACGAGTCGCTGGTCGACGCCGTCGTCGGGGAGAACGTGGCGGTGGCGGTCACCGACCGCCGGGTGCTCGGCCTCTCACCGTTCCGCGGGGGCTTCTTCGAGGCCCGGCTGCAGCTGAACGAGCGCTACGAGGGCACGCACGCGGTGGCCAACTCCGCGACGGTGCGCACCTCCCGGCGGCTCCTGATCTTCCGGGCTCCCACCGCCAGCTGGGAGAGGCGTCAGCTCGACCTGCGATAGCCCGGAGCCCGTCGCGGCGCCCGAAAAAGGGAACGCCCCGGCTCTCACCGGGGCGTTCGTGGCGCACGGCTCGCGTCAATCCGCGCTTTCGGTCGAGGGTCCCCATCTGCAACCGCTCCACGGGAACACCGCATGGGCCGCTCAGCATCCACTCAACTTCAGCTGGGACAACTCGACAGACGCCCATTGTGCTTGCAACCGGCGTGCCACGCGTTTGCGTATATATAACCATCTGTAATCATTGAATATTATGGATTCTCCGCGGGTACTTCCCGACCCTGGCCGAAAGTCCTTTCCCAATCGCGGAACAAATTTTCCCAGGGTGTGAAAAAGGTTTCAGGCCCGATGCGGGCCGAACCCTACTCGGCTGTGAGGTCGATCACCGTCCGGATCGCCTCGCCTTCGTGCATGCGGTCGAAGGCCTCGTTGATCCGCTCGAGCGGCAGGCTGCCGCTGACGAAGGCGTCGATCTCGAGGCTCCCCTCCATGTACTGATCCACGTAGCCCGGGAGCTGGCTGCGGCCGCGGGTGCCGCCGAACGCCGTGCCGCGCCAGCTGCGGCCGGTGACCAGCAGGAAGGGGCGCGCGTGGATCTCCTCGCCGGCGCCGGCCACACCGATGATGATCGACTGTCCCCAGCCGCGCCGCGTGCAGGCCAGCGCCTGGCCCATGGTCTCCACGTTCCCGATGGCTTCGAAGCTGTAGTCGACGCCGCCGCCGGTCATCTCGACCAGCGCCTCGACCACGTCGCCCACCTCCGCAGGGTCGATGCAGTCGCTGGCGCCGAGCTGCCGGGCCAGCTCGAACTTCTTGGGGTTGCTGTCCACGACGAAGATGCGCCCGGCCTTCGCCATCGTCGACCCCTGCACCACCGAAAGGCCGACGCCGCCCAGGCCGAAGACGGCCACGCTGGCGCCGGGCTCGACCTTGGCGGTGTTCAGCACCGCCCCGATGCCCGTGGTGATGCCGCAGCCGAGGAGGCACACCTTCTCCAGGGGCGCGTCGTTGCGGATCTTTGCGAGGGCGATCTCCGGCACGACCGTGTAGTCGGCGAAGGTGGAAGTGCCCATGTAGTGGTGCAGCGTGCGGCCCTCGTGGGAGATGCGGCTGGTGCCGTCGGGCATGACGCCCTGACCCTGGGTGGCCCGAAGGGTGATGCAGAGATTGGTCTTGCCCGACGTGCAGTAGGCGCAGCTTCCGCACTCAGGGATGTAGAGCGGGATCACGTGGTCGCCCGGGGCCAGCGAGGTGACGCCCGCGCCGATCTCCTCCACGACGCCGCCTCCCTCGTGGCCCAGCACCGCGGGAAACAGGCCCTCCGGGTCGCGCCCGGAGAGCGTGTAGGCATCGGTGTGGCAGACGCCCGTGGCATGCAGGCGCACCAGGCACTCGCCCTGCTTCGGCCCCTCGAGGTCGATCTCGGCGAGCTCCAGGGGACGGGCGGCTTCGAACGCAACGGCGGCTCGTACCTTCATGCGCCGAGTATACGTCCGGCCCGCGGGTTCGGCGCGGCCTCCCGAGGGCGACTAGCCGGTCGAGGCGCCCATGGCCTCCAGCACGTTGGCGCGCGACCCCAGCGTGTGGGCGATGCCGGAGAGCAGACTGAACACCCGGCCCACCAGCACGAAGTCGCTCGGCACCTGCACCACCGGGTTCTCGCGGATCGCGTCGAAGAGCTCGTCGGTCATCTGCTCGGTGAACTCGCCCTCGAAGCGGCCCGTGTCGCTGCGCTTCATCATGCGCCGCGTGATGAGCAGGAAGGTGGACGGGTCGCCGTTCTTCGTCTCGAAGCCGAGCTCCTGGAAGGCCCGGATCATGGCCGACTCGTTCAAGGTCATCATCGAGAACATCAGCTCGAAGAGCCCGAGGCCGAATCCCTCGGGCAGCTCCTTCGAGAGCCCGAAGTCGAGCAGCACCACCTGGCCGTCGGGCTGCACGAAGAGGTTCCCGGGATGGGGGTCCGCCTGGAAGAAGCCCGCGGCCAGGATCATGCGCGTGTAGATGCGCATGAGCTCCTGCACCACGTCGGCAGGATCCAGGCCCGCGGCCTGGATCTTCTCCTTCTCCGTGATCTTGATGCCGTCCACGAGCTGCATGCTGAGGACGCGGCGCGTCGACCACTCGCGGTGCATCTCCGGCACCACCACCGTGCCGTCCCGGGCGAAGAGCTCACGCACGCGGTCGGCGCAGTCGGCCTCCCGCAGGAAGTCCAGCTCGAGCGCCAGGTGGTTCGTCAGCTCCTTCACCAGCGGCCGCAGCTCCAGCGGCTGGGGATCGAAGAACTCGTACACGGCGCAGACGCGGCGCATGTTGGCCAGGTCCGTGCGCACGATCTGCTCGATGTCGGGGTACTGCACCTTCACCGCCAGCGGGGTGCCGTCCAGCAGCTCCGCCCGGTGCACCTGGGCCAGGGACGCCGCCGCCATGGGCTCGGGCTCGAAGGCGCGGAACACCTGATCGAGCGGGCGTCCGAGCTCCGCCTCCACGTGAGCCCGGATCCGCGGGAAGGGCTGGGGCGGCACCGCGTCGTGGCACTGCTTCAGCACCTCGATCACGGCCGGCGGAAACACGTCCGCCCGCGTCGCCACCACCTGGCAGAACTTGATGGTGACGCCGCGCAGGGAGAGCGCCGTTCCCAGCAGGATCCGCGCCGCCCGCTCGTGGCTGGCGTCGAGATCCTCGGGCTCCGGCCGGCGCAGGAGCCTGCGCCCCCAGGCGGGCAGCTTGTAGAGCAGGTAGACGCGGGCGGCCGTCGCAGCGATCCGCAGGCTCCGGTAGAGCCGGACGAGCAGCCTCATGCCTCGGGCGTCTCGGGCTCGAAGCCGGTCTTCGCGGGCGGCGTCCAGGCGGACTCGAGCGCGTCGTAGCGCTCGAGCAGGCTCTCCGGCTGGGCGTGCGCCTGCATGGAATCCAGCAGGCTCTCGCGGATCGCCTGCCGCTGCTCCTCGCGGCGCTCACGGGTCAGGCCGCGCAGGGTCGCGTGCAGCAGGACGCGCACCGCCTCGCGCCCCGGGATCGTACCCCCGTCGACGCAGCGCAGGCTGCGCGCCGACACCTCCGAGAGCGCGCTGCGCAGGTACTCCACGTGGGGGCTCTCGTCGCTGCGGATGTAGGAGACGAGACTTCCCGCCGCCTCGGGATTTGCCGAGACCTCCGGGTCGGACAGCAGCCGCTCGCCCCAGTCGAAGGCCCCCATGGCGAAGACCTCGACCGCCAGCACCTGGGCCATGGTGGCCAGCATCGTCTCCAGGGCCTCGTCGAGCCGGGGCAGGGCGCGCCGCCGCTCGCGCCGGCGACCGGGACCCTGACCCAGCATGCGCATGAGCACGTCGCCGGGGATCCTGGGATTCTCCAGCGCCAGGTCGCGCGCGGCTTCCCACATCTGCTTGTGGCCGCCCTCGTCCCGGTAGCCGGCCTCGTCGCGGGCGTGCGCCTCGAACAGGCCCCCGCGCAGGTGCGCCAGGGCCGTCCCCTCGATCGGCTCCACGACCAGTGCCGCGAGATCCGGGACCTTCACGTCGCGGATGATCGCGCCGAAGCCCTCCACGATGCTGATGATCGTGAGCCGGCGCACCACGGGATCCCGCACGCCTTCCCGCAGCAGGAGCTTCGCCTGCTCCACGTTCGGATACTGGGGCGGCATCAGCGCCGCGTCGATCGCGAGCAGCTCGTGCCCGTCCCGCGCGAGCTGCGCCTGCCAGGCCCGGATGGCCGGAGCCCGCTGCAGGGTGCGGGGCGAGCGGTAGCGGCCCTCGGCGTCGAAGCCGCCGTGGCAACGCACCTGACCTGCGACGAGCGGAGCCTCGTAGGGGCCGTCGGCCAGCAGCTCGTCGACGGCGTACTCGAGCGGAGCGTCGGATGCAGCGGGTGCGCCCATGGTTTCCCCTCGCGCCTTCCACCCGCCTGGCGCGCCTGGCTCAGTGGACTCCGGGTGTGGAGATCAAGGTAGCTGGATCCACGCCGAGGTCGCGGATCACGCGCAGCCACAGCTCGTCCTCGCACGGCGCGAAGGCCACCTCCGCACTGGCGGGCACCAGCAGCCAGGCTCCCTGGGCCAGCTCCAGCTCGAGCTGCCCCGGCCCCCAGCCCGCATAGCCGAGGAAGAGCCGCACCCGCTCCGGCGGTTCCGCGCCGATGCGCCGCAGGGTTTCGAGCGACCCGGCGAAGTGCACGCCTTCCACGATGGGAGTGGTGTCGGGCAGATCGTCGGGCGCGCCTTCTCCGAAGAGCAGCCAGCCCGTGTTCGGCTGCACGGGACCTCCGGAGCCCACCTCGGCGTCCGGATCGCCGCCCCACTCGATCTCGAGGCTGTCGCAAAGCTGGCCCGCCGCGACGCCGCTCGGCCGGTTCAGCACCAGTCCGAACGCGCCCTCCTCGTCGTGATGCACGATCTGGACGACGCAGCGGTGGAAGTTGGGATCCTCGAGCTGCGGCATGGCCACGAGCAACGACGATGCGATGGAGGACTCCGACACGATCCGAAGGTAGCAGTCCGGGACGGGAGCGGCCCACACACGCTAGGCTCATCGCGTGGGTCCGGCCGGGCGAATCGCAAGCATGCTGCTCGCATGCGTCGCACTCGTCGTCGCCGCAAACCGCGCGCTTGCGATCGCGTCGCCCGCGCTTCAGATCTCGATCGTCGCCGCGGCGATGTCCGGCGTGTTCGCGGTGCTGGCGGTGGGCTTCGCGGGACTCGAGCCCCTGCCTCCCGGCATGCGCGCAGGCCGCCTCGGGCTCGGGCCCAGCGCGCTCGATCGCCGCAGCCTGGCGGCGCTCGCGCTGGGCACCGTCGCCTTGTCGCACGCCGTCGACGCCGCCATCCACCTGGCCGGAGCGAGCGACGTCGGCACCCTGGCGGAGCTCGAGCACGTGCTCGGCAGCATGACCGCGGCCGAGCTGCCGCTGGCCCTGGCGGGCCTCGCGCTGGCTCCCGGCCTGGCCGAGGAGCTCTTCTTTCGCGGCCTGGTGCAGCGCGGCATCGCCGCGCGGCTCGGCCCGGGCCTCGCCGCCAGCGCGCTGGCCATCGGGACCGCGGCGCTGCTGTTCGCCCTGGCCCACTTCGACCCCGTCCAGTCTCCCGGCGCACTGGCCCTGGGGATCTACCTGGGCCTGGTGGCCTGGCTGGCCGGGAGCACGCGTGCGGCGATGCTGTGTCACGTGCTCAACAACGCCGTCGCCGTCCTGGGTGCGTACCTCGGCGCGGAGATCGGACTCGGAGAGCACGCTGCCCTGACGCTCGCCCTGGGGACCGGGGTGGCCGCCGCCGCGCTGCTGCCCGCCTGGCGAAGCCGCCAGCGCCTCCCCGAGGCCCCGCCCCCGAATCCGCTTCAGATGGGTCCGCGGTCGGCCGACTCGTAGCCAATGCCCACACCCGGCACCCTGGTCCTCGACGACGGCGAGCTGGGAGAGGTCCGGCGCGCCCTGGAGGAGATCGGGATCGAGTACACCTACCTGCGCGGCAGCGCGGTGGAGGGACTCGACGTGGTGGAGCCCCGGCACCTGCTGGTCGCGAACGCGCGCCGCGCCCTCTCCCTGGCGACGCGTGACGCCCAGGAGGGCTCTCCTCCCGGCGCGAACGGCGGCGCGGCGGTGCGCATCGTGGTGACGAACGAGGACTCCAACGCCCTGCGCGACCGGCTGCGCGCCGTGGGATTCGACTACCTCGTGCGCCAGCCCGTGCATCCTTCGGCACTGCGACTGCTGCTGCTGCGCGCGCTCTACCGCGGACCCGAACGCCGGGTGGCCGTGCGCTACCCGGTGGGCGGCGAGGTCGCCTACCGCACCGGGCTTCGCAAGCGGAGCGCCGTGCTGGTGGAGATCGCGCTGCGCGGCTGCCGACTCCAGCTCGAGGAGACCGTGGAGCCCGACACCCGCATCAGCGTCTACCTGCCCAAGCCCTTCACCGGCGGCACGCGGATCGTGCTGCCGGGCTGGGTGGTGCGCTGCGAGCCGGCGCCCCGGGGCGGAGAGGGCTTCGAGGCGGCCGTCGCCTTCGAAACGCTGAAGCACAGCGTCGAGGCCGCGCTGCGCGAGGTGCTCAAGGCCAAGATCCACGCCAGCGAGATCCACAGCGACGAGCCCGAGCCGACCGGCGAGGTCGACGCGTCCAGCGAAGACGCGGCCTTCGCGGACGACGACTCGGACGACCGCCGCTCGGCCCCGCGCGGCAGCTACTCCCGGCAGGTGCTGGCCATCCAGGACCAGGCCGCGCGGGTCCTGATGGGTCGCAACCTCTCCATGGGCGGCATGCTGGTGGAGCAGACCCTCGAGCTCGGCCAGGGCGACGAGACGCGACTCGCCATCTTCGGCCGCGACGGCGACGAGCCGATCCTGGTGAGGGCGCGAGCCGTGCGCGAGGACACGGGCGGCCTGGCGCTCCAGTTCTTCGACGTCTCCGACGCCGACGCCGCCCGCCTCGAGGCCCTGGTCGGGGCCCTGCCCGAAGTGGAGCGCCTGGCCGACGGCGAGACCGAGGCCATGGGCACGGTCGTGGCCGAGATCGTTCGCGACTGACGTGCTATAAGCACGCCATGCCGCGTTCCAAGAGCAAGCAGAAGGTCAAGCGCCACCGCAACAAGCAGCGCCGCAAGCGCCGCGTCGCCCGCAAGAAGGCGGCCCGGCAGGAGGCGCAGCGCTAGAGCGCGCGTCGGGCTCTAGCGGAGCCCGCGCCTCCAGCGGGCCAGCGCGAGGCCGATCTCGTCCGGCGAGTCCTCCTGGACGAAGTGGATGCCCTTCACTTGGACCTCGGTCTGGTTGGGCCAGCGGCGGCAGAACTCGCGCTGCGGCCCACGCAGGATGGCGCCCGGCTCCGCGTCGATGAAGAGCTTCGGAAGCTCGCTCCCCGTGAGCCACTCGCCGTACTCGCGGACGATCTGCGTCACGTCAGCCGGCTCGCCGTCGATGGGGATCTGGCGGGGCCAGGTCAGGGTGGGGCGCCGCGCTTCGCCCGCCTCGGCGAAGGGCCGGCGGTAGGCGGCCATCTCCTCGTCGGACAGCTTTCGCAGGATGGAGGTCGGAAGCACCTGCTCCACGAAGGCGTTCTGCTCCAGGATCAGGGCCTCGCCCTGGGGCGAGCGGAAGGCCTCGAAGACGCCCCGGGCGGCCTTCGGCCAGTCGTCCCACGAGAGCGGCTGCACGATCGCCTCCATGTAGGCGATGCCCAGGACGGCGTCCGGGTGGCGGCGGGCCCAGTCGAAGCCCAGGGCCGATCCCCAGTCGTGGATCACGAAGGTCACGGTCTGGCGCACGCCCAGCGCACCGAGCAGGGCGTCGAGATGCGCCCGGTGCTCGACGAACGTGTAGCGGTCCGGACCGGAGTCCGGAAGCTTCGCGGAATCGCCCATGCCGATCAGGTCCGGCGCGATGCAGCGGCCCTGGTCCGCCAGGTGCGGGATCACGTTGCGCCACAGGTAGGACGACGTCGGGTTCCCGTGCAGGAACACGATCGGATCTCCCTCGCCCCGCTCGTGCCAGGCCATCTCGCGTCCCAGGATGGTCGTGTGCTGCTTGGGGAGCTCGGCTGCGGTGGTCATCGGGGGTTCTCCTGGATCATTCGCCGCGGAAGTCGGGCTTGCGCTTGTCGAGGAAGGCGCGGACCCCCTCGAGCGCGTCCGCGCTGCGCGCTGCGTCGGAGATGGCGCGGGTCTCGAGCTCCATCTGGGTTTCGAGCGACTGACTGGGCGCGCCGAGCAGCAGGCCCTTGGCCATGCCGTGGGCCTGGGTCGGCCCCGTCGCCAGGCTCTTCGCCAGGGCGAAGGCCTCGTCGGCGAGCGCGTCGTCCGCCACGACCCGGTTCACGATGCCCCATTCGAGCGCCTCGTGAGACGAGAGCACGCGGTTCGTCAGCACCAGCTCGGCGCTGCGGCGGGTGCCGATCAGCCGGGGCAGGTACCAGGTGCTGCTGCCGTCCGGCGTCAGCCCGACCCGGGTGTACGCCATGGTGAAGCGCGCCGACTCGGCCGCCAGGGCCAGGTCGCCGGCGCACGCCAGGCTCATGCCCGCGCCCGCGGCCATGCCGTTCACCGCCATCACCACCGGCGCGCGCATGCGTGCGAGACGCGATACCGCCGCGTGCAGGTAGGTGGTGATCTCCTTGATGAGGGCCGGCATGCCGCCGTCCTTGGCCTCGGCGAAGGACGCCAGGTCGCCGCCGGAGCAGAAGAACTTTCCCTCTGCCCCGACGAGCACCGCCCGCACGGCGCGGTCCTCGTCGCAGCGCAGGACGGCGTACATCAGGTCCTTCGCGAGCTGCAGGTTGACGGCGTTGGCCGCATCCGGGCGGGCCAGGGTGATGCGTCCCACGCCCTGGTCGATCTCGAAGCGGAGGGTCTCGTAGCTCATGGGGCCTGTATGATAGGCGCCGATGCGCGAGCATCGCTACACGCTGGACCTGCCCCACGCCCCGGCGCGCGTCTGGGCCCTGATGCAGGACTACGCGCGCTGGCCGGAGTTCGCGCCCGCCGTGATCGAGGTGCAGGTGGTGCATCCGGGCGACGCCGGCGGCAACGGCCTGCTGCGCCGGGTGATCTACCCGCTGCCCTTCGGACGCCGGGGTGCGGCGCTCGAACTGGTCACCGACGTGGTGCCCGGCGGCGGCTATGCGTACACGATGCTGTCCCGGGAGCCCGGAAACGACCAGACCGGGCGGCTGCGCCTGGAGCAGCTGGCGAGCAACCGCACCCGGCTCCACTTCGAGGAACGCTACCGGCTGGCGTCCGCGCCCTGGCGCTGGTTCGAGGGTCCCATCTACCGCTTCATCAACCGCAAGAACGAGCAGTCCATGCGGGCCCTGTCCCAGTGGCTGACCGATCACCCGGAATACCGGCCGGAGCTCGCCCGGCCCGAGGCGTGAGCCCGGCCCGGATCAGAGGCCGGTCGAGCGATAGGCCGCGGCCCGCAGACCGATCCGCGCCAGGCGACGCTGGACGGTGCGGCGGCTCACGCCCAGCGCCCGCGACACCTCCGCGAGATCGCCCGCGTGGCGGCGCAGCAGCTCGTCGAGCTGCGCGTGGGGAGAGCCGCCGGCAGCGAGCTCGCGCTCCAGGGACTCGATGTCGCGCCCCTGCCGCGCCAGCGCGCGCAGCACCACGTTCTGCACCTGGCGCGCGTTGCCGGGCCAGGGGAAGGCCAGCATGTCGGCCACGGCCCGGGGCCCGAAGCGCACCCCGGGACCCGCGGCGCGCTCGGCGAAGTGGCGGGCGAGGAGCGGCACGTCCACCGGGCGCGCGCGCAGGGGAGGGATGTGGATGCGGAGCACATCGAGTCGGAACCAGAGGTCCTCGCGAAAGGTCCGGCTGCAAACCATGCGCTCCAGATCCCGGTGGGTCGCGGCCACGACCCGCACGTCCAGCTCCTGCTCGCGGCTGCCGCCGACGGGACGCAGGCGCCCGCCGTCCAGGAAGCGCAGCAGCTTGGCCTGGGTGGCCGGGAGCAGCTCGGCGATCTCGTCCAGGAAGATCGTGCCGCCACACGCCTCGCCGAGCAGGCCCTTGCGGTCCCGATCGGCACCCGTGTAGGCGCCGCGGGTGGCGCCGAAGAGCTCCCCCTCGAAGAGCGCCTCGGGGACGGCGGCACAGTTCACCGCCACGAAGGGACCCCCGCCTCGCGGGCTGCGCTCGTGCAGAGCCCGCGCCACCACGTCCTTGCCGGTCCCGCTCTCGCCGGTGACGAGCACCGGCGACGCCTCGCACGCGTAGTCCGCCACGAGCTCAAGCACCCGCGCGGCGTCGGCGCTGGCGCCCACGAAGCCGGTGGGCGCCGGCTCGGCCTCCAGGTTCCGGCGCCGCGCCAGCCAGGCGAGGTCCGTCGCGAGGATGGCTTCGAGCTCCGCGCCCTTGGCGCGGTAGAGGGCGGCCCCGGCGAGCATGGCGCGCACGGCCTCCTGGGCCGTGGCCCGCCGTGCCAGCAGGACGACGGCCGCGTCGCGTGCGGTGGCGGCGACCCAGCGGGCCAGCGCCGCCGACTCCAGGCCCGGCAGCTCCGCGGCGGCGAACACCACGTCCCAGGCCCCGCCCGTGAGCCGGGCGAAGGCACCGGCCGCGTCCGCGACGCGCTCCAGCAGAGCCACCCGTGGCGCGACGACGCCCGCGATCCTCGCGGCCCACGCCTCGTCGGGCTCCACCAGCAGCACCGACAGCGAACCGGTGCTGCCCCGCGACCCGGCCTCAGCCCTCATCCGGACCCCGCAGCAGGCCGTGCTTGCGCGCCCGGTACACCACGGCGCTGCGCGAGAGCCCGAGGCGTCGCGCCGCCGCGGCCAGATTGCCGCGGCAGACGTCGAGCGCAGCCACCAGCTCGTCGCGCTCGCGCCGGGCGCCCCGCGCGCGCAGCTCGGCGATGCTGGGCGCGTCGGCGCGAAGCGCGCGCCCGACCTCGGCCGCGGCGACGGGCCCGTCCGTCGCGCGGGCGGCCAGGCGCTCGAGCACCTCGGACAGCTCGCGCACGTTCCCGGGCCAGGCGTGCCGGGCGAGCCGCCGGATCGCCGCGTCGCCCAGCTGCGGTGGCTTGCACCCCAGGCGCTCCGCGTGCTGATGCAGGAGCCGGCGCGCGAGGAGGGGCACGTCCTCCGCCCGCTCGCGCAGAGGAGGCAGCGATACCTGGAAGCGCGCCAGCCGGGCGGCCAGCGCCGGATCGAACTCCGGCAGCCTGGCCAGGTCGAGCCCGGTGGACGCAATCACCCGCACGCGGTTCGCGCGCAGGTGGCGCTCCAGCCAGGCGCGCCACGCGCGCTGGTCGTCGGGAGGCAGCGACTCGATCGCGTCCAGGTAGAAGACGCCGGCGACCCGCGGCGGAGGCGTGACTCCGCCGGCGCAGGCCGCGCGGGTGAAGGGCACGTGCCGCCAGGGACCGGCGCGGTGAAGAGCGCGGGCGGCGCACTCGCGACCGGAGCCCGGCTCGCCCGACAGCAACACCGGCACGCCCAGGGAGGCCAGCACCGCCAGCCGATCCCGCACGCGGACCGCCGCTCCGCTGGTCCCGACGAAGATCCTGGCCAACTCCTCGAGTGCAGCGTTCATGGCCCCGAGGACACCACAGCGCGTGGCGTACGGGGTCAGCCGCCCTTCAAGATGGCCTGAATTCGCGTCCCGCTTGCCGAAGCCGCGCGACGACGGCAGGCTCCTGCGCGTGACCGATGACCCCTGCCAGCTGCGAATCGAACGCCTGGCCGCCGGTGGCGACGGGGTGGCGCGCGCGGAGAACGGGCGCGTGGTGTTCGTGCCCGAAACCGCACCGGGCGATCGGGTGCGCGTTCGCATCGTGGAGGAGCGGAAACGCTTTGCGCGCGCTCAGGTGATCACCCGAATCGCCGACGGGGACGACCGCGTGGAGCCGAAGTGCCCCGTCTACGGCGCTTGCGGGGGCTGTGCCTGGCAGCACGTCGCCTACCCCGCACAGCTGGCCGCCAAGCAAGCCCTCTTGCGCGACGCGCTGGAACGGCTCGGGGACTTGCGGCTCGACGCGCCGCCCGACGTGGTTCCCTGTCCCCGGCCGTACGGCTACCGCAGCCGCACGCGCGTCGTCGCCAAGGCGGGGCGCGTCGGGTACCGGCGCCGGCGCTCGCACGACCTGTGCGAAACGTCCGCCTGTCCGGTGCTCGCGCCCGCCCTCGAGCGCAGGCTGGCGGCACTCGCCGCTGCACGCCCGGAGGGTGAAGAGGAGTGGGAGCTGGTCGCAGGAGCCGACGGCAGCACCCGCGCGCTGCCCCTCGCCCATCCGCTCGCCGACGACCCGCGCATCGCGATCGACGTGCTGGGGGATCGCCTGGAGTTCTCGCCGGGCGTCTTCGTCCAGGGGAACGCGCTGCTGCACGATGCCCTGGCGCGCTCCGTACACGAGGCGGCGGGCTCGGGCGAGCGCTGCGTAGAGCTCTTCGCGGGCGGCGGCTTCTTCAGCGTGGGCCTGGCGCGCCGCTTCGCGCGCCTCGTGGTGGTGGAGAGCGAGGGCAGGGCCGTGTCCGACCTGCGCCGCAACCTGCTGCGGAGCGGCTGTCGCAACGTGGAGGTGCGGGGAGCGCGCGCCGAGCGTGTGCTCGCCGCCCTGCCCCGACCGGTGGACGTGGTCGTGGTGGACCCGCCGCGCACCGGACTCCCGCCGGGATGCACCGAAGCCCTGGCAGAGCTCGCCCCCGAACGCCTGGTCTACGTCTCCTGCGACCCCGCCACCCTGGCACGCGACCTCGGCCAGCTCTCACACGCGGGCTACACCCTCGCAAACGTCCGGGGCTTCGACCTGTTCCCCCAAACCCCTCATCTGGAAGCCGTGGCAACGTTGACCAAGGAAACGGCGCGACCACAAACCAGCAAGCCCTGACCGGCTCGCGTCGACTCACGCGCCCAAGGCCCCAAGCCCTGACCGGCTCGCCGTGGCTCCGGACCCCGCGGCCCGCAAGCCCGGCGCCGAAGCGCAGGGCCGAGCACGGCGCGGGTCGCCGGGCGCGCAGCGAGCCGCAGGCGAGCGAAGCGGCTCGGTGCTTCACCGCGTAGCGAACGAGCTCCGTCGCCTTTCGCACGCCCACCTTGCGCATCAAGCTCGTGCGGTGGGCCTCCACGGTCTTGGTGCTGATGTCGAGCTCGCGAGCCACCTCCTTGGCGGAGAGGCCTTCGGCGATCAACAGCAGCACCTCGCGCTCGCGGCTCGAGAGCAGCGTGTAGGGTTCGGAGCCGGCGCTGCGCGGCTCGCGCAGCTGCTCGACGATCTCGCGTGCCACCGGCGGGCTGAAGTAGTTGCCTCCGGCCAGCACCGCGTGCACCGCCGAGACCACCTCGCCCGCGCGCCCGTTCTTCAGCACGTAGCCGTCGGCACCGAGGTTGACCGCGCCCTGGATGAACGGGGCGTCCGCGTGCATCGAGAGCAGGACGACCTTGGTGCGGGGATGCTTGCCGCGGATCCGCTCCAGGGCCTCGAGCCCGCCGAGCCGGGGCATGCTGATGTCCAGCACCACGCAATCCGGGCGGCAGCGCTCGACCTGCTCCAGCACCTCGCGCCCGTCACGCGCCTCGCCGCAGACGGTCAGATCGTCCTCCGCATCGAGCAGCCTTCGCAGCCCCTCCCGCACGATCCCGTGGTCATCCGCCACCAGCACCGAGTGCATCGTCCCAGGGTATCCCCCGAGCCCCGGCGCGAGCAATCCCGCCATGGCTGGGGATTCGGGGCCGACGGGGCTAGCATGTGGGCGCGGGCGGACTTTCACCCCATGTTCGTGTTCTACGTCGAAGGGCCTCGCGATCGCGACGTCCTGCGTGTCTGGGCCCAGCGCCTGCACGCCCCGCTGGGGCGTGCCATGGCCCGTGCGGCGGTGATCCTCGGGGGCCGCCAGCCGGGGCGCGCCAGGGCCCATTTCCGGGAGCTGCGCGACGCACACCCGGACGCCCGCGGCCTGTGCGTGCTCGACCGCGACGGCAACGGCCACGCCCTGGCGCTGCCCGAGGCGGAGCCCGGGCTCGAGTTCCACGTCTGGGGCCGCAGGCACATCGAGAGCTACCTGCTGGTGCCGGAGGCCATCCGCCGCAGCCTGCGCCTGCCGTCCGCCGACGGCCGGGTGACGCGCGCCTGCCGGCGCCTGCTGCCCGCCGAGGACGACGAGAACGCGTTTCAGGACCTGGACGCCAAGCGACTGCTGGCGCCCGAAGGTGAGCTGGCACGGGCAGTTGGCAGACCGCTGCAGACGGGCCGGATCGCCCGCGCCATGCGCGAGGACGACCTGCACCCGGAGGTGCGCCGGCTGCTGGAGCGCGCGCTCGTCGCGTTCCGCAGGTCGTAGTATCCTGTGGGGCCAGCGAGAAAGGAGCGCGTCATGTCGAACGAATTCGACGACCTCGGCGACGAGGTGTACTTCCAGGAAGAGCGGCGCGCCTCGCGCGTCTTCGATTCGGCGTTGTTGCGCCGCCCGCTCTCGGTGCTGCCGGTCCGCAAGCCGATCATCATGGCACCCCGGTCCTCGATCACCGAAGCCATGGCCACCATGCAACGCGAGCACCGGGGCTGCGTGCTCGTGACCGAGGACGGCACGGACCGGAGCCGCCTGGTGGGCATCTTCACGGAGCGCGACGTGCTCTACAAGATCGTCAACCGGGGTCGCAATCCCGCCGTGCTCCCGGTCGAGGAGGTGATGACGCCGGACCCGGAAGGGCTGCTGGTGGACTCCAGCGTCGCCTACGTGCTCAACCGCATGAGCACCGGCGGGTACCGGCACGTGCCGATCGTGAACGCGGAAGGCTGCCCGGTGTGCGTGATCTCGGTCCGCGACGTGGTGGACTTCCTGGTCGATCACTTCCCGCGCGAGGTCCAGAACCTGCCCGTCGAGCAAGGCGCCCACACCCGCACGCGAGAGGGCGCCTGAGCCACCGCTCGGGACGAAGCCGAGCTGGCGGCTAGGGCTCGCCGGGGTCGTGCACCAGCGGCCCCTTGGGCATGGGCTCGCCCTCGCGCTGGGCCTTGCGCACCTGCCGGATCAGCGAGATCGCGCTCGGCAGGAAGGTCGCCCCGATCAGCACGTGGAACATCAGGAACAGCGTGTTGGTCGCGAACGCGTAGGCGATCAGGACGTCCCGGTCGTGGTACTCGCCGAAGAGACCGGCCCAGGCCAGCTCGCGGGTGCCGAAGTTCCCGAACGAGGGGATCAGGAACGCCGCGTAGAGGATCGGGATCCGCGCCATCAGGGACAGGAAGGGGATCGGCGCACCGAAGGCGTGGGTGGCGATGCACTGCACCGTGATGTCGAGGAACCCGAGCACCAGGAACCAGCCGAGCATCGGTGCGAACGCGCGGAAGTCGATGGCTTCCAGGGTGGCGCGCACCCGGGCCAGCCGGCCGGAGGCGCTGTGGCGGGCCCGGCGCACGCCGAACGCCGTCCCGAGGATCAGGCCCCAGCCGACGGCCGCGGTGATCGCCACGTCCCGATTGGCGGCGACCCCGCCTTCCAGCAGGAAGAGCGCCAGGGTGATCTGGAACACGAGCACGATGCCGTGCACCAGGCCCGGCACCGAGGCGGCCAGGACCACGCGGCCGACGCTGCCGCCGGTCACCCGGATCAGAGCCACCAGGAAGGCGCCGTCGGCCAGTGGGTTGCTGATGGTGCGCAGGAGCTCCGAGCCGCCCCGCAGCGCCAGCAGCGAGCGCACGGACAGCGGCCCCACCAGACGCCGGATGGCGGTCACCTGGAGCGTGGTCCAGAGCAGGAAGAAGAGCATCTTGTCGGCGAAGGTGACCGCCACGAACAGGGGCACGTTGGCGCGCCCGATGCTCGCCGTGAGGGTCTGCCAGTCGGTCAGCCAACCGAAGACGTAGAAGAGCAGGCCCGCCGACACGACCCACGGCAGGACCCGGCGGAGGAGAGCGGTTCGGGCGGCTCGCGGCACGGCGACCCAACATAGCCCCTCTTTCGGGGCCGGCGGTTTGCGGTAGGAATGGGTGCATGCGCGCCATGGCGCTGGAGCGTCCGAGCCCCATCGAGGAGGATCCCCTGCGGGAGCTGGAGCTCCCGACGCCGACGCCCGCGGCGGGCGAGGTGCTGGTGCAGGTGGAGGTCTGTGGCGTCTGCCGCACGGACCTGCACCTGGCCGAGGGCGACCTTGCGCCCCGGCGCCCGCGCGTCGTGCCGGGCCACGAGGTGGTGGGGCGGGTCGTCGCACACGGCCCGGGTGCGGGGCGCCTCGCCCAGGGCGAGCGCGTGGGCGTGGCCTGGCTGCACCGCGCCTGCGGCGACTGCCGTTTCTGCCGCCGGGACGCGGAGAACCTGTGCCTGGCCCCGCGCTTCACCGGCTGGGACGCCGACGGCGGCTACGCCGAGTTCCTCCGCGTGCCCGAGGCGTTCGCCTACCCGCTGCCGGAGGAGCTCCCGGCGCGCGAGCTGGCGCCGCTCCTGTGCGCCGGGATCATCGGCTACCGCGCCTACCTGCGCTCCGGCGTTCCGCCCGGCGGTCGCCTCGGGCTCTGGGGCTTCGGCGGCTCGGCCCACATCACGATCCAGGTGGCGGTCCACCACGGCTGCGAGGTCTATGTCTTCAGCCGCGAGGAGGGGCACCGTGGACTGGCGCGCGAGCTCGGCGCGAGCTGGGTGGGCGGGAGCTTCGACCCGCCGCCCGAGCCCCTGGACGGCGCCATCCTGTTCGCGCCGGCGGGCGAGCTGGTGCCGCCGGCCCTGGAGGCGCTCGATCGCGGCGCGGCCCTCGCCGTCGCCGGCATCCACCTCTCCGACGTTCCGCCCCTCGACTACGCTCGTCATCTCTTCCAGGAACGCGAGCTGCGAAGCGTCAGCGCCAACACGCGCGAAGACGGCCGGCGCCTGCTGGCCCTGGCCCGGGAGATCCCGCTGCGGACGCACACCCGCGCCTATCCCCTGAGCCAGGCCAACGCCGCCCTGGCCGACCTGAAGCACGACCGCATCCGGGGCGCCGCGGTCCTCGAGGTCCGCCCCTGACCGTCTACCGGCTCGACGAGCGGCTGGTCTTCCCCGATCCCTCCGAGGCGGAGCCCGACGGGCTGCTGGCCATCGGGGGCGACCTGCGCCCGGAGCGCCTGCTGCTGGCCTACGCCCGGGGAATCTTTCCGTGGCAGGGCAGTCCGCCGCTCTGGTACTCGCCCGACCCGCGCACCGTGCTCGTGCCCGGAGCCCTGCGGGCGACACGCAGCCTGCGCCGCGCCGTGGCGAGCTGCAGCTTCGACCTGCGCATGGACAGCGCGTTCGAATCCGTGATCGCGGGCTGCGCCGCCGCCCCGCGGCCCGGCCAGGACGGCACCTGGATCACGCCGGACATGCTGGAGGCCTACGTCGCGCTCCACGCCCTGGGCTTCGCCCACTCCGTCGAGACCTGGCGCGGGAGCGAGCTCGTCGGCGGCGTCTACGGCGTCTCGCTCGGAGGCGCCTTCTTCGGCGAGTCCATGTTCACGCGCGCGGGCGACGCTTCGAAGCTGGCCCTGGCCGGCCTCGTCAGCCAGCTCGACGCGTGGGGCTTCGACTTGCTGGACTGCCAGGTGCGGACGGAGCACGTGATGCGACTGGGCGCACAGGACTGGCCCCGGGAACGCTTCCTGGCCGCGCTCGCCACGAGCGTCCGCCGTCCCACCCGCCGCGGAGCCTGGCACTTCGACCGCGACCCCCTCACCCCCTGGCGCAAGAACGGGGACGTTCCTTGAGAGTTGCGCTTGGTGCCACTCCTCTCGAGGACTGTCCCCAACCGCAACTATCGAGGAACGTCCCCGCCGATTGCGCTGAGGGAGGCGAGGAGGCGGGTGCGCTCTTCGCGGCGTCGGTGTTCGCGCACGCGCTCGCGCAGGGCGTCGCGCACGTCCTCGAAGGCGGCGGGGCCGGCGGGATCGGCTTCGTGCACCCAGACCAGGTGCATGCCGTAGCTCGAGGGGTGGGGACCGGACCAGCGCCCCACCGGGGCTGCGAAGGCGGCGCGGGCGAGCTCGGGCCCGACCCGGGCGGCCAGCTCCGCTTCGGAGAGCAGCGGCCAGTGGCTCCCCCACAGGAAGGGGTCGCCAAAGCGCTCCGCTCCGTCTGCGGGGTGGGATTCGAGGCGCGCCTGCAGCGCGCGTGCAGCAGCCTCCAGCTGCGTGCCCCAGCGATCGCGGGAGAGATGGACGTGGGACAGCCGCACCCGCGCGGGACGACGCCAGCGCTCGGGATCCCGGGCCAGGACGGCCCGCAGCTCCGCGTCGTCGGGCTCCCGGGCATCGGCCCGGGCGAAGGCCACGAACTCCATGCGCTGGATCAGGCGGCGGCGCACCACGGGATCGGCGCGATCGAGCCCCAGGCGCCAGGCCTCGGCCAGGAGCGCCGCCTCGTCGCGCGGATCCCCGGGCACGAGAAACCGCATGTCCCGCAGCAGGCGCCGACGCACGATGGGATCCGCGCGCGCGACCCCGCGATCCAGGGCGGCGCGGAAGAGCCGCTCCTCGTCGGACGCGTCCGCCGCTCCCGGAGCCGGGCCCTCGTTCCAGCGGACCAGTCCGAACAGCACGGCCCCGAGCAACAGGAAGTGGACCCCGGGGTGACGGGTCACGGCGTCCACCAGATGGGAGAGGTCCAGGCGCGCTCGCGGATGAACTGGGGGATCGCCGGGTCGCAGCACGCCTCGAGGCCCTCGCCGGGGTCGTCGCAATCCACGTTCTTGGACCGACACACGTACGTGTGCCAGCGAGGCGTCGGCGTCTCGAGCACGCGCGCGTACCAGAAGGCCGGGGCGGCGGGGTCGAAGTCGGGATCCCGCCACACGCGGCAGAGGCCGTCGCGCTTCTCGCCCGGCGCTCCCACCACGTCGACGACCTGCTCGCGGGGCTCTCCGTCCTCGAGCCAGCCCTTCACGATCTGGATGCGCTCCAGCAGCGCGCCGGGGCGGGAGCCGCTTCCGGGATCGCGCAGGGCGGAGACGACGAAGGCCGGGCTGCGCTCGCCGTCTCGCGCCGGCAGATCGCCGCCCATGGGAACACCCTGCGCGTAGCCGGCGGCGGCCAGATCCGCACGCTGGCACAGGTCCTGCGGGTAGCCCCAGCCGCCGAACAGACGCACCACCAGGCGCGGACCGCTGGTGCCGTAGACCTCGCGCCGCCGCAGCGCCTCGAAGATGGCGTCGCGGGAGTTCTCCTCGGCCCACACCACCGCCAGGCCGCCCGGATTGAAGAACGCGTCGTCGGGCAGGCCGGGCGGCAGGCTGTCCGGCGAAGGGGCGCCGGCGCCGCCGTGACCCGGGTGCGCGGTCTCGTCCACGTAGCCCGGCGTTCCCAGGTGCGTGTCCGTGCTCCCCACCTGACCCAGCTTGAAGGGATTGGCACCCCGCTCGGCCTGGCTTCGCAGCCCCTCCAGCAGCGCGTAGCGCACGCCGTCCTCGCGCCGCGGCGCGTGCTTGAGGAACCCGAAGAACTTGCCCCGGAAGCTGTCGAAGGGCAGCTGCTCGAAGGCGCACTCCTCGTCCGTGCCTCCCGGCTGCCAGAGACACTCGGAGTCGCCCTTGTGCTGCATCACCTCCACGACGGGCTCCCACCAGGAGCGCTCTCGCGCCTGGTCGGCGGAGAGGTCGTCTTCGAGCCGGAACATCAGGCCGGCGGAGAGATTCGAGTTGTGGGGAATCGCCAGGGCGTCGCAGCCGGTGTCCGCCTCGGTGCACTGCTCGCGCAGGTCGGCCCAAAGGTCCTCGTGCGTCGTGGCCTCGTAGTAGCTGGTCGGGAGCGTCGGGACGCGAGTGTTGCGGAAGATGACGTTGCGGTGCAGGTTGCGCCCGATGATCGAGGCGGTCCACTCGTAGCCGACGAAGCTGGTGAAGCGACACGCGGCCGTGCGATCGTAGGCCGCCTCGGCGGCGGAGCGGATCTCGTTCCAGGGCGTGACGGCCGCCTCGAGACAGAGGCTTCCGTCCGGGCCGCAGAAGCCCATGCGTCGCCCCGTACCGCGCGCGACGTGGGTGCTGATCAGGAAGAACGACGCCCGCGGCCAACGCCGGTGCAGGCGACACAGCCACGCGTCGTACCCCGGCAGCCCCGGGGTCTCGCATACGCGCACCTCGCCCAGCAGCTCCGCGTGGTCGGTGACGGCCGCGAAGTCGAGGGGCCGATCGAGCTGGAGTGTGCGCATGGGGCTGCCGTCGGCGGCGTACGGCTGGATGCCCAGCGGCTCGCCCCGCGCGAAGCGATAGGCGTCGCGCGGCAGGTTGCGCGTCGCCTGGGTGCTGGCGTCGTGGGAGAGAGCGGTGTGGACGTGCAGATCGCCGAACAGCGGTCGGCGCAACGGATCGTGCTGCGCGCACGGCTCCCGCACGTCCGGCGGCGTGGAAGACCGCGCGCCGGCGGCATCCGCCGCCGACCCCGTCGAGACGGCGCCCGTCAGACAGGCCAGCGCCAATCGGACCCCGCAGCGGGCGAGCGCGACGGCCACAGGCCGGAGACTCATCGTCGGCTTTGTACCACGCCGCCCCCGCGGGCGCCCTGGCCGCGGCCGAGGCCGTCCCTGCGGCCCGCCCACGTGGGGCCAGCGAGCGGATCGCCCCCTGAGCAGCGGCGGGAGCCGCCTGTGAACTACTTCACAGGAGCCGGGGCCGGGCTGCCCGATCCTCCGACCCATGGCAGCCTCGGGCGAAGTCAGCGCGGAGCGGAATTCGCGCCGGTCGGCGGCGAGCGAGCCCGGACCGGACCTCGCCGGACGGGCGGTGCGGGAGGATCCGTACCCCCATTACGCGCTG
Source organism: uncultured delta proteobacterium (assembly GCA_947259215.1). Classification (GTDB taxonomy): domain Bacteria; phylum Myxococcota_A; class UBA9160; order UBA9160; family JAFDET01; genus CAMYLJ01. Next base: position 12,106 of record CAMYLJ010000035.1, on the reverse strand, counting down.
CTGCGGAGCGTCGGCCCGATCCTGCGCGCCCCGCTGGACGGCCAGCAGACCTGGGTGGTGCCGCGCTATGAGGACTGCCTCGCGCTCCTGACGCACCCCCACTTCCGGCCCGGCGGAGACCCTGCCGACCCTCTGCTCTTCCACGACGCCGACGGCGCGTACGTCGCCGAGGGCCGGGTCGCGGCGGCCCTGAAGCCACGCGCCATCGAGGCGCTGCGGCTGCACGTGGCCGAGTTCGTGATCGGCGCCCTCGACCATGCGGAGCGGCGCGGCGCCTTCGACCTGGTGCACGACTACGCCTCGCCCATCGCCTCCGTCGGCGCCTGCGAGCTCCTGGGCGTGGCGGCCGGCGACCGCCCGCTGGTGGCCGCCTGGGCGGACGAGCCGGAACGCACGAGCGAGGCCCGGGAGGCGCTGGCCGACTACTTCGCCGAACACGTGCGCGCGTGCCGGCGCGCGCCGGCGCTCGATCTGCTCTCGGAGCTCATCCTGTGCGAGGAGGCGGACGACGCCGAGCTGGTGGAGTTCTGCGTGGCGCTCGCACGCGGCGCCCACGAGCTCGGGTCCGCGCTTCTCGCGGGCGGTGCCCTGGCGCTGCTCGGCCACCGGACACAGGCCCGGCGCCTCCGTCGCGACCCGAGCTGCATCGCGGCTGCGGTGGAGGAGTGCGCGCGCTGGAGCTCGCCGATCCAGCTGACCGCGCGGGTGGCCCGGACGGACGTCGTCTTCCGGGACGTGGCGATCCAGGCCGGCGAGCGGGTGTGGGCGCTCCTGGCCTCGGCCAACCGGGACGGCGAGTTCTTCGACGACCCGGACGCCTTCGAGATCGAGCGCCAGAGTCCGCCGCACCTGGCCTTCGGCTTCGGGAGTCACCTGGCCCTCGGCAGCCACCTCGCGCGGATGGAGGCACAGATCGCGCTGCGGCTGCTGGTGCGGCGCTTCCCGCGTCTGCGACTGGCCTGCCAGTCGGTCGCGCCCGGCGGCTCGTGGCAGGTGCGCCGCCCCGCCCTGCTGCCCGCGATCGTCGGCGAATAGCGCCCCGGGGGTGTACCATGCCCCCGACGCATGCCGACCTCGAGCGCCATCGCCCGCCGCGAGGCACTGGCCCGCGTTCCCATCTTCTCGGGGCTCCGTGAGCGCGATCTCGACGAGCTGGCCCGGGTGGCACACACCCGACGCCTCGCGGCGCGCGACGAGCTGATGCACAAGGGCGACGACGCCAGCCAGGTGTACGTCGTCATCGCTGGCCGGCTGCGGGTGACCACCACTTCCGCCGATGGCGCCGACGTGGTGCTGAACCTCATGAACCCGGGCGAGGTGATCGGCGAGCTGTCGCTCCTGGCCGGCGGACAACGCACCGCCACGGTGACGGCCCTCGAGGACTGCGAGCTGCTGGGCCTCGACCGGCGCGACTTCCTGCCCTTCCTGCACGGGCACCCGGAGGTGGCGGCGGAGCTGCTCCAGGTCCTGGCGAAGCAGGTGATCCGCGTCTCCGAGTTCGTCGAGGACACCGTCTTCCTGAACCTGCCGACACGGCTCGCCAAACGCCTGACGCACCTGGCGCGGGCCTACGGACGCGACGTCGATTCCGGCGTCCGGATCGAGCTCAAGCTCTCGCAGCACGATCTCGGCACCATGGTCGGCACCAGCCGCGAGAGCGTGAACAAGCAGATGCGGATCTGGGAAGAGCAGGGCCTCGTCACCAGCAAGCAGGGCTTCGTCACGATCCAGCGACCTCGTGAGCTGGAGGAGCTGGCCGGGTTCGTGAACCCGTAGCCAGCCCGGAGGCCAGCACCGCCACCCGATGGTCGATTCGGGGGCGCACCACTATCCTGGACCCGCGGCGTCGGAAGAGGAGCGGAGCATGTCGAAACGTTTCGAGGGAACGGTTGCGCTCATCACCGGCGCGGCCTCGGGGATCGGCGCGGCCAGCGCGCGGCGCCTGGGCGCCGAGGGCGCGCGGCTGGCGCTGCTCGATCTGGACGAGGCGGGGGGCAGCGCCCTAGCCAAAGAGCTCGACCCGAGCGGCGAGCGGGCTCGCTTCTGGCGCGTGGACGTCGGCCAGCGCGAGGAGGTGGGGGCGGCCACCGACGCGGCCGCCGCCGCCTTCGGCCGCCTGGACGTAGTCTTCAACAACGCCGGGATCGGCGCCTACGGCGAGGTGCCGGACCTGGATCCCGACACCTGGCGCCGGATCCTGTCCGTCGACCTGGACTCGGTCTACTACGGCTGCCGCGCCGCGGTTCCCCACCTGCGCGCGGCCGGCGGCGGCGCCATCATCAACACGGCGTCGATCTCCGGGCTCCACGGCGACTACGGTCTGGCGGCCTACAACGCCGCCAAGGGCGGGGTCGTGAACCTGACGCGCACCCTGGCCCTGGACCACGCCCGCGACGGGATCCGGACCAACGCCGTCTGCCCCGGGCCGATCGAGACGGCCCTGACCCGGCCCCTGCTCGAGATCCCGAGCCTGGTGGAGGAGTTCGAGCGCAACATCCCCATGGGCCGGCTCGGGCGGGCCGACGAGGTGGCCGGCGTCGTGGCCTTCCTGGCGTCCGAGGACGCCTCCTACGTCAACGGCGCCTGCATCGTGGTCGACGGGGGCGTGACCTGCTGGACCGGGCAGAACAACTTCAGCCGCGCCCTGCGAGCCATGCCGGGCGAAGGGGGCGAATAGGCGCGAGCCCGGCTGCGTCGAAGCGGAGCGATCACAGGAGGTCCCCATGCGTCCCGCGCCGCTCGCCCTCGCCATCCTGACCGTCCTGCTTCTCCCCGCTGCGGCGTCTGCCGGCCAGGGCCGCCTCGGCCTACGGGTGCAGGAGATGACCCCCGCCCTGCGCGCCTACTTCGACGCCCCCGAGGATCGCGGCGTCCTGGTCGCCCAGGTCGAGCCCGGGACCCCGGCCGCGGGCGCGGGGATCGAGGCCGGGGACGTGATCCTGGAGGCCGGGGGCCAGGAGGTGGACGGGTCGAAGGCGCTGCGGCGGGTGGTCGGGAAGGCGCCGGAGGGCGAGGCGCTGGCCCTCGTGCTCCTACGCCGCGGCGAGCGCGTGGAGGTCTCCGTCATCCCCCGCGGCCGCCCCGCACCCCCCGTGTGGGACCGGGACGACCTCTGGGGCCCCGGCCAGTCCGAGCTGCTGCGCGAGCTGCGCGGCCTGCTCCACAAGCTGGACGAACGCCTCGAGCGCATCGAGCGCAAGCTCGACGAGGACGACGTCGACCGGACCTAGTTTGATGAACTTCGCTCGCCTTCGGCCCGCTGCGCGCCCGGCGTCGTGGCTCTGGGCTTGTTCGGGCTGCCGGGCGCCGGGCTTGCGGGGCCGCAGCCTCGGATGGTACGCGCGGCGCGGAGACGCGGATGTGCCCGGGCGGCGTCAGCCGCCGAGGCGCCGGGCGGCGTCGCGGGTGAGATCGTCGATGGGCAGGCCGAAGGGGCAGGCGCCCGCGCAGGGGCTGCCGTCGCAGGCGAGACAGGCCTCGGCGCCGGGAGCGAGCCGCGCGTAGTCCTCGCGCGCAAGCTCGCGGTCGCCGTAGTCGCGGTCGTACATGCGGCTGCGCAGCACCTCGGGCACCGGCACGCCGTGGGGACAGGCGGCCACGCAGGCGGAGCAGCCATAGCGGCACTGGCGGGCGCCGTTCCTGGCCTCGTAGGCGAGCAGCAGACGTGCATCTCCCGACGCGGTGCGCGTCCAGCCCGACGCGCCCAGGTACTCGTCCACCATCTCCGGCGACTTCATGGTCACCACGAGTCCGTCCACGTTCGGGTACGACAGCACCCAGCGGAAGGCCGCCTGGGCAAAGGTCGCACCGCCGGTCTCGTAGGGGCGCAGGTCGTTCAGGCGCGCGCCGCGCAGGGTCTTCATGGCGACGATCCCGACGTCCTTTTCCCGGGCGCGGGCCAGCACCCGGGGCAGCTCCGGCTGGGTCGCGACGAAGTCGAGCCGCCGGGTCAGGCGCTCGTGGAAGGCCGGGTCCTGGCCGAAGTTGAAGGCCACCAGCACCACGTCCACCAGGTCGTGGTCGAGCGCGTAGTCCAGGCACTCCACCAGGCGCCCGCCGTGGCCCGACATGCCGCGCCAGAGGATCTTGCCCTGCTCCTTCGCGCGCTGGCTGAACTCGGCCCACTCCGGGTTCGCCATGCGGTCGGGGTCGTTGACCGCGTGGTTGTAGTAGAGGTCCACCCGGTCGGTCTGGAGGCGCCGCAGGCTGGCTTCGAGCCGCTCCATCAGCGACTCCTTCCGCTCCCCCGCGCCGGCCTTGACCTTGCTGGTCAGCACCACCCGGTCGCGCACGCCGCGGAGCGCCCGGCCGAGGGTCTCCTCCGACTGTCCGCCCTGATAGCCGGCGGCGCTGTCGAAGTGGCTGACACCCCGGTCGAGAGCGTGGCGGACCAGAGACTCGTCGCCCGCCAGGCGGCTCGAGCCGAACCCGATGTCCGAGACCTCGAGACCGGTGCGCCCGAGCCGCACCCGGCGCCGGACTCCGGACTCCGGGGCGCCGGAGGCCGCGCCGAGGGGCCAGAGCGAGAGACCCAGGCCCGCGGCGGCGGAGCGGGCCAGGAAGTCGCGTCGATGCAGCGCCACAGGCCTAGAATGGCCCAGATCGCCTCCGATCCCAAGCGCGCGTAGAATGGGCGCGTGGATTGCCCGAGCTGTCGACGCAGCAACCGCGACGACGCGCAGTTCTGCGACGGCTGCGGGGCTCGCCTGGAGCTCCGCTGCCCCGCCTGCGAGCGCGCGCTGCGCCCGGGCGCGCGCTTCTGCGACGGCTGCGGCAGCGCCGTTGCGGCGGAGCCCGCGCAGACGGCCGAGGTCCGCGACCCGCGCGAGTACACCCCCCGCCACCTGGCCGAGAAGATTCTGCACAACAAGGACGCGCTCGAGGGCGAGCGCAAGCACGTGAGCGTGCTGTTCGCGGACCTGGTGGATTCGACGCCGATGGCCGAGCGCATCGACCCGGAGGAGATGCACCAGCTGATGGACCTGTGCTTCTCGCACATTCTGGAGCAGGTGCACCTCTACGAGGGCACCGTCAACCAGTTCCTGGGCGACGGCGTGCTGGCGCTCTTCGGCGCGCCGCTGGCGCTGGAGGACGCACCGCGCAGGGCGGTGCTGGCCTCGCTCGGCATCCTGCACGGCCTCGAGTCCATGCACGCCGACGTGATGCAGCGCCACGGCATGCCGTTCCAGATGCGCATCGGCATCCACACGGGCCCGGTCGTGGTGGGCCGGATCGGTGACGACCTGCGCATGGACTACACGGCCGTCGGGGACACCATGAACCTGGCCGCGCGGCTTCAGGGGGCGGCGCAGCCGGGGACGATCCTGATGTCAGACGTCACGGCCGACCTGGTGGCGGGCTTCTTCGACGTGCGCGACGCCGGCGCCCTCGCGCTGAAGGGCAAGTCCCAACCCGTTCGCGCCTGGGAGGTGCTGGCCGAGCGCGACGTCAGCGGGCGGCTCGAGGTGGCGGCGAAGACCGGTCTCACGCCGTACGTCGGGCGAGAGCGCGAGCTGACGAGCCTGCGCGACGCCTTCGAAGACGCCAAGGCCGGCGAGGGCCGCGTCGCGTTCGTGATCGGAGACGCGGGCCTGGGCAAGTCCCGGCTGCTCTACGAGTTCCGCAACAGCCTCCAGGACGAGCCACACATCTGGATGGAGGGACATTGCAGCCCCTTCGGGCGCACCAGCTCCTTCGAGCCGATCCGCGACGCCTGGCGGCGGCGCTTCGGTATCGGCGAACAGGACGACGACGACGCGGCCCTGGCCAAGCTCGAATCGATCGAGGCCTCTCGCGGCAACGAGCTGGCCTGGACCCTGCCCTTCGCCCGCCGCCTGCTGTCGCTGCCCTCGGGCGACGCGGAGGTGGACGCCATGGACGCGGCGACCCGCCGCAGCGAGACGGTGCGCGCGCTGCGCGAACGCGTGCTGCGCGCCGCGCGCGAGGCGCCGCTGGTCTTCCTGGTGGAGGACCTGCACTGGATCGACCCGGCCTCGGAGGAGTTTCTCACCTTCCTGGCGGACTCGGTGCCCGCCCATCGCATCCTCCTGATCTTCACCTGGCGGCCCGGCTACAAGGCGCCGTTCGGCGACCGCAGCTTCCAGCTGCGGATTCCGCTGCGCGGCCTCCAGCCGGATCAGACGGCCGCCATGGCGGGCGCCCTGCTCCGCGCCTCCGGGGTGCCCGACGCCCTGCGCGACCTGATCGTGAAGAAGGCGGAGGGCAACCCGTTCTTCGTCGAGGAGGTCACCCAGTCCTTGCTGGAAGAGGGCGTATTGAAGGTAGAGGACGGAAAGATCTCGCTGGCGCGCGACCTCTCCGCCATCGCGGTACCGGATCGCATCCAGGACATCCTGATGGCGCGCATCGACCGGCTGGACGCGGAGCCCAAGCGCGCGATCCAGCTGGCGTCCGTGATCGGGCGCGAGTTCGCCATGCGGCTGCTCGAGCGCATCAGCGAGGCCGGCGAGCGGATGCGCGACGTGGTGGACGACCTGCGCGCCCTCGAGCTGATCTACGAGAAGGCCGCACATCCCGAGCTGGCCTTCATGTTCAAGCACGCGCTGACCCACGACGTGGCCTACGACAGCGTGCTGGTGCAGCGGAGGCGGGCGCTCCACGGCATCGTCGGCAGCGCGATCGAGGAGCTCTACGCCGATCGCCTGGAGGAGCACTACGAGGCCCTGGCCCACCACTTCGCCCGCGCGGAGCAGTGGCAGAAGGCGCTGGAGTACCACACACGTGCGGCCACCAAGGCGGCCGAAGTCTACGCCAACCACACCGCCGCGGAGCACTGCCGCGAAGCGCTGGCCATCGCGGAGCGACTGGGCGACGCCGTGCCGCGCACGCGGCGTCGCGACCTGGCGCGGCTGCTCGGCGAGGTGACCGAAGCCGTCAGCGACTTCCGGCCCGCCGGCGAGGCCTACCTCCAGGCGTCGGGCTTCGCCGAAACCCCCCGCGAGGAGGCCTTCAGCCTGTGCCAGTCGGCCTACGCGTTCCACTGGGGCCACGACTACGATCGCGCACAGGAGCTGCTGGCCCGGGCGCTGGAACGCGCGCGCGCAGAAGACGACGAGGCGGGCCAGGCACTCGCGATCGCCATGGAAGGGTACACCCAGGCCACCAACCGCGGCGCCATCCCGCACTTCGGCGCGGCGCTCGAGCGCGCCGCGGCGATGGTCCCCGACCACCCGATCCTGACCCCGCTGTTGATGCTCTGGATGGGTCACCACGCGGACTGGTCCGGCGACTACCGACGCGCCCGCGACACGCAGGAGCGCGGCATCGAGCTGGCGCGGGGGACGCGCAACGGGCCGGTGCTGATCGCGAGCCTGTGGCTGCTGGGCAAGTCGAGCATCTGTCTGGGCGACTACCAGCGGGGGATGGAGGCGATCGGCGAGGGGCTCGAGCTGTCGCGGAACATCGGCGACCGGGCCTGGAAGACACGGATGCTGAACACGCTGTGCTGGTGCATGGCCGAGCTCGGCTGCCCGGAGCGCGCCGTGGAGCTGAACCGCGCCTCGGTCGAGGTGGCCGACGAGATGCTGGAGCTGGGTCTGGTCGCCAGCGCGCCGGAGCCCCACGCCAACGCCACGGTCAACCTGGTCGGGAACCTGATCGTCCTGGGCGACCTCGCTGAGGCGGACGAGCAGCTCGACCGCCTGGACACCGAGATGGAGACCCACGACGACCCCTGGATGCGCTGGCGCTACCGCCTGCACCGCCACGACGCGTGTGCGCGGCTGCTCATCGCTCAGGGCGACCCGGAAGCGGCGCTGCCGCTCCTGGAAGCGGAGCTGGTCGGCGCGCGCGAGCACAGCGCCGCGAAGATCGAGGCCCGGGCGCTGGCCGCGCGGGGACACGCGCTGGTGGCGAGCGACCGCCGCGACGAGGCAGACGAAGCGCTGGACGCCGCCGTGCGCGTGGCGCGTCGCATCGAGTACCCGCCCGCGCTCTGGCGCGCCCTTGCGCTCCAGGCGGAGCTGGACCGCCGCCGCGGCGACGACGAGCAGGCGGCGCGCCGCGTCAGCGAGGCCCGGGAGCTCACGCGGCAGCTGGCGGACACGCTGATCGATCCCGCGCTCGCGCAGGCGCTGCGCAGCCTGGGTGACGCCGTGGGGGACGATCCCCTCGGCGCGATTCGTTGAACGGATCCTCCAGCCGACGCGTAGGATCACCGATAGGAGTTGCCATGCCGTGGTGGGCCTGGATGACAGCCGGCGGGCTGCTGCTCGCCGCCGAGATGGCCTTTGTCGACGCTGAGTTCTACCTGGTCTTCCTCGGCGTCTCGGCTCTGCTCGTAGGCATGCTTGGGATGGCGGGGCTGGGCGGTCCCGTCTGGCTCCAGTGGCTGCTCTTCTCCGCCCTGGCCGTGGTCTCCCTCGTCTTCTTCCGCCAGCGGGTCTCCTCCCGCGTGCGCCGACAGACGGAGCTGCCGGAAGGCGTGGAAGGGGCCTGGGCCGTGGCGGACGAGCGCATCGAGCCCGGCGCACAGGGGCGGGCGACCCTGCGCGGCACGCCCTGGACCGCCCGCAACGACGGCGACGCGGCCATCGAAGCCGGCGCCCGCGTCAAGGTCGAGCGTACCGAGGGCGTGATCCTGCGCGTGCGCGGCGACCTGGAGGAGGGTTGAGCATGGACGTCTTCACGTTCGGAGTCCTGGGCCTCGTGGTTCTCGGCATCGTAGTGGTCGCCAAGACCGCCACCGTGGTGCCCCAGCAGAGCGCCTTCGTGATCGAGAACCTCGGCAAGTACAGCCGGACCCTGCGCGCCGGCTTCCACATCCTGATCCCGTTCGTCGATCGGGTGGCCTACAAGCACACGCTCAAGGAAATGGCCTTCGACATCCCCGAGCAGGTCTGCATCACCAGGGACAACGTGCAGGTGGGGGTGGACGGAGTGCTGTACCTCCAGGTCCTCGACCCGGAGCGCGCCTCCTACGGGATCGTGGACTACACCTTCGCCATCTCTCAGCTGGCCCAGACCACCCTGCGCAGCGAGATCGGCAAGATCGACCTGGACCGCACCTTCGAGGAGCGGGCCATGATCAACTCCAACGTGGTGAACGAGCTCGACCAGGCGACCCAGCCCTGGGGCGTGAAGGTGCTGCGCTACGAGATCAAGAACATCAACCCGCCGAACGACGTGATCGAGGCCATGGAGAAGCAGATGCGCGCCGAGCGCGAGAAGCGCGCCGTGATCCTCGAGTCCGAGGGCGCGCGCGACTCCGAGATCAACCGCGCCGACGGCGACAAGCAGAAGGTCATCAAGGAGTCCGAGGCCGCGCGCCAGCAGCAGATCAACGAGGCCGAGGGCCAGGCCCAGGCGATCCTGGCCGTGGCCACTGCCACCGCCGAGGGACTGCGCCAGGTGGCCAGGTCACTCAACGAGCCCGGCGGAAACGAAGCCATGCAGCTGCGTGTGGCCGAGCAGTACGTGTCCCAGTTCGGCGAGCTGGCGAAGGAGTCGAACACGCTGGTGGTGCCGGCCAACCTGTCGGACATCGCGTCGATGCTGGCGCTCGCCACGCGCGTGGTGCGCGGCGATACGAACGGCAGCGGCGAGCGTCCGACCCCGGGTCGCTAGCCCGACCCCAGCCGCCGCCCCCGCTTGCGGGCACAGCGCGCGTCCGGGATGCTGTGCCCGTGACTGCTTCCCCCCCGGCCGTTTCGTACACGTACCCGGGCGCCCGGCGTCCCGAGCGGCGGCGAAGCGTCGACTCCGACGGCATCGGGATCGCCGTCTACGAGTGGGGCGACGCCACCGCCACCCCCTTGCTGCTGGCCCACGGCGGCTTCGACTTCGCCGGCACCTTCGACGTCTTCGCGCCGCTGCTGGCCGACGCGGGCTACCGGGTGGTGTCCTGGGACCACCGCGGCCACGGCGACTCGGACCACGCGCCGCTCTACTCCTGGCACGCCGACCTGCGCGACGCGCTGGCGGTCCTCAACTCCGTCACGTCGGCACCCATCCCGATGGTGGGCCACTCGAAGGGCGGCGCCGTGCTGATGCAGCTCTGCGAGGCGCGCCCCCACCGGGTGATGCGCTACGTGAACATCGACGGCATGCCGTCACGCTTCCGGGCGCCCGACGTGGCGGACCACGAGCGCAGCCGCATGCGCGACGAAGAGATCGCCTCCTGGCTCGACCGCCGGCTGCGGTCCGGAGAGCTCTCGCGCAAGCCCGGAGACCCCGACGACCTGGCGCGCCGCCGCGGGCGCATGAACCCGCGGCTCTCCTTCGAGTGGCTTCGCTACCTGGTGGAGATCGGCGCACGCCAGGATCCGGACGGCTGGCGCTGGAAGCTCGACCCGATCATGCGCTTCGGCGGCTTCGGCCCCTGGCGCCCGGACTGGTATCTGGGACGACTGCCGGGCTTCCCGGTTCCGCTGCTCGGGATCCTGGCCACGGTCCAGGAGGAGATGGGCTGGGGAACCCGCAAGGGCGATCTCGAGAAGCACCTGCCTGTCGCGGCCGAGCTGGTGGAGTACGAGGACGCCGGCCACTTCGTTCACATCGAGCACCCGCACGGCGTGGCCGAGCTGGTGGCGGACTTCCTGGCGTGATCCATTGGCTCTCCCACTACAAGGTGCGCCTGGCGCTGCACGAGCTGCGCCCCGGTGACGGCTGTCCCCTGCTGCTGCTTCACGCGTTGGCAGAGCGCTCGCCGGCCGCCGTGCCCGAGGAGCTCGGCAAGTGGCCGGGCCCGGTCCACGCCCTCGACTTCACCGGACACGGCGCGTCCAGCGTGCCCCGTGGCGGAGGCTACACCTGCGAGCTGCTGCTCTCGGACGCGGACCACGCCCTGGCGCACCTGGGTGAGGCCACCGTCGTCGGGCGCGGTCTCGGCGCGTACATCGCGCTGCTGCTGGCGGGGGCCCGCCATCAGCATGTGCGCGGCGCCATCCTGCGTGACGGCCCCGGGCTGGCGGGCGGGAGCGCGCTGCCGGGAACGCCGCAGATCCTGACCGCCGACCCCTTTGCCGTGGCGCCGCCCGATCCGTTGGCACTGGTGGAGCTCTCCACCGACGTGCGGCCTCCGGACTACGCCACCGCGTACGTGCGCCAGGCGGTGCAGCTGTCGGAGCTCGAGATCCCGATCCGGGTGTGCGCCAGCGAGCGGCCCCAGTGGCTGCGCGCGGTGGTGGAAGAGCCCGGTGTGGAGCAATCAACCCTGGCGGATGCGCTGGTTCGCTACGCGGAGGTGACGTGATGGGACGGGTCGAGGGCAAGGTGGCGCTGGTGACTGGCGGCGCGTCGGGCATCGGCGCGGCGACGGTGCGCCGGCTCGCCGAGGAAGGCGCCGCGGTGGTGGCCGCGGACATCCAGGACGACAAGGGCGAGACCCTGGCCAAGGACCTCGCGGGGGAAGGGCTGCGGGTCGCCTACCGACACTGCGACGTCACCTCGCTGGCGGAGCTGGAGGAGACCGTGGCCTCCACGGTCTCCGAGTTCGGCGGGCTCGACGTACTGCACAACAACGCCGCCTCGACCGGCGGCGGCTACGTCGCGGACATCGACCCCGAGGTCTGGCGCCAGAGCCTGGCGGTGATGCTCGACGCGGTCTTCTTCGGCTGCAAGGCGGGGATTCCCGCCATGCTGGAGCGCGGCGGCGGCTCGATCATCAACACGTCATCGGTGGCGGGATTCTACGGAGAGATGCTCTCCGCGCCCTACGCGACGGCCAAGGCCGGTGTGCTGAACCTGACGCGCACCGTGGCCATCGAGTACGGGCGCCAGGGCATCCGCTGCAACGCCATCTGCCCGGGCGCGGTGGACACGCCGCTGCTGGCCTTGATCCACCAGGTCTCGCCGCGCACGCCGGCGGAGATGGCGGACATGCATGCGCTCGGCCGCTGCCTCGAGCCCCGGGAGATCGCCAACGTGGTGCTCTTCCTGGCCAGCGACGAGTCGTCGGCCATGACCGGAGCGTCCCTGGTGGTGGACGGCGGGCTCACGGCGGGGACCCGGATCACCGGCTTCCCCCAGGCCGGCGGCGGAGCGTACCGCTAGCTCTCCGGGGGCCAGCCCGGGACGAGGCCGAGGTCGGCGACCAGCTTCTGGGCACGGACGGTCTTGCCGAGGAAGCGGTCCGCGTCGGGCGCCG
>CAMYLJ010000034.1 GCA_947259215.1 uncultured delta proteobacterium | reverse complement strand
CCCTGGTTGATGGCGCTGGTCATCACGATCATGTTCTTGATCATCATGCCGGTGAGGCTGAGGACGCCGAGGATCGCGATGAAGCCCATGGGCGAGTCGAGCGCGACGAGTCCGAAGATGATGCCGATGGCGGCGAAGGGCACGGTGAGGAGGATGCAGAGCAGCACCCGGATCGAGTTGTAGAGCAGCACGATGATGCTGCAGATCACCACCGCCGCCGGGATCATGCCCGGGACGAGCGACGCCTGGGCGGTGGCCGTGCTGTCGAACTCGCCGTCCCAGAAGATCTCGTATCCCGCCGGTAGATTCGCCTCCAGCTCCTCGAAGTCGGCGATGACGTCGTTGTAGAGGGAGGGGAAGGTCTCCCCGTCGAGCGGCGACGCCTGGACGGTGACCGCACGCCGACGGTTGAAGCGGTGGATGATCGGGTCTTCCCACGCGAGCCCCACGCCGTCGGTCACCTGGGCGAGCGGGATGCTCTGGGTCGACATCGGCCCCTGGATCTGGAGGACGTCGAGCCGCCCCGCGGCATCGCGGCGTTCGGGCTCGACGTTGCGCAGCAGGATCGGGTACAGGTCGTCGCCCTCGCGATACAGTCCCACCTGGATGCCGTCGTAGAGGCGCTTCGTGGCGTCGCCGAGGTCCTGGCGCGTGAGGTTCGCCCAGCGCCCGCGCTCCTGGTTGTAGCCGGGCACGAGCGTCTTGACGGGTTGACGCATCTCGGTGCGGATCTCGCGGGCGAGCGGACTCGCGCGCAGGATCGCCATCCCCTGGTCCCCGGCCCTGCGCAGGACCGCCAGATCCGCCTCCATCGGACCGCTGATCCGCGCCTCGAGCTTCCAGGTGTCGCTCGGGCCCACGCCGTACTTCCGCAGCCGGGTCAGGACCGGGATGTTCTCCTTGAGCCACGGCTCGAGCTCGTCCGCCAGCGGCTGGATGTCTTCGTAGGAACGGGTGTTGACGATGATCTCCGCGTACGCCGGGTTGGGCGACTCCGGGTCCACGGGGAGATAGAAGCGCGGAGGGCCGTTGCCGACGAAGGTGGCCACCCCGGTCACCCGCTCGTGCTTCATCAACCACTCCTCGATCGGCTTCACGCCCTGCGAGGTCTCCTCGATGCGGGTTCCCTCCGGCGCCCAGTAGTCGACCATCAGCTGGTTGCGGGTGGCGTCCGGGAAGAACATCTGGCGGACCATGGGATACGAGGCCAGGGCCGCGACGAGCAGGGCGCCGAGCCCCGCCAGGGTGACGTAGCGATGGCGGATCGCGAGCGTCGAGATCCGGCGGAGCCCGCGGAAGAACGGCGTGTCGTAGGGATCCGCCGCGTCCGCCTCGGGCTCCGGCAGCATGTCGATGCACATCACCGGCGTCAGGGTCATGGAGATCAGCCAGCTCAGGAGCAGCGCGATCGCCACGACGGTGAACAGCGTCCGGCAGTACTCGCCCGCATCCGCGGACGAGGCGAAGATGGCGTAGAACGCCATCACCGCGCCTGGACCCGACCCATGCCCTGCTGCATGCGCACCGTCATGGCGTCGGCGACGAAGGTGGAGTTGTCCACCATCATGCCCAGCGCGATGATCAGGGCGCCCAGCGACATGCGCTGCAGGTCGATCCCGAAGATCGCCATGAAGACGAACGTGCCTAGGATGATGAAGATCAGCATCGACCCGATGATGACGCCCATCCGCAGTCCGGTCGGGATGATCAGGACCACCAGCACGATCCCCACGGCCATGGCCAGACTGAGCATGAAGCTGTTGATCGATTCGGTGACCAGGTCCGACTGCCAGGCGACCTTGTGCAGCTCGATGCCGACGGGGAGCCTCTGGAGGATCTGCTCGATCCTCGCGTCCAGGGCCCGTCCCGTGTCGACGACGTTCCCGCCTGCGACGTTGGCAATGGAGAGCGCGATCGAGGGTCTGCCGTTGAAGCGCATCAGCTCGCGCGGCGGCTCGCGGTAGCCGGACCGGACGGTCGCGACGTCCCGGATGCGCAGCAGCTCGCTGCTGCCGGGCCGGGTTCCGCTCACCCTCCCGGTCGATCCGGCGATGCTGGCGTCGCCGCCGGGGATGGCCTGGCCGCCGCCGCTCGCCATTCCCGGCGCTGCCAGCCGGTCGAGCGTGTCCGCCAGGGAGCTGCGCACGGCGAGATCGGCGATCTCCACGGGCGAACGGAACTCGCCGGTCGGGGCCACGCGCAGGCGCCGGTCCTGGACGTCGATGGAGCCAGCGTCCAGCACGCGGTTCTGGATCTGGAGCGTCTCGGCGATCTCCGCGGGGGTCAGGCCCAGCGCGGCGAGCTGGGTCTCGGCCACGTCGAGGTACACGACCCGGTCCTGCACGCCCCAGCGCTCGACCCGGGCCACGCCCGGCACGAGGGAGAGCTCCTTCTTCAGGCCGTCGACGTAGTCCTCCAGCTCCCCGTAGCTGAAGCCGTCGCCCGTAACCGCGAGAACGAAGCCGTAGACGAAGTTGAAGTCGTCCGAGACGTCCGGCGTTTCGACCCCCGGTGGGAACTCCGGCGTGACGTCGCGTATCTTCTTCCGCAGCTCGTCCCAGACCTGGGGCAGACGGTCCGACCAGTACTCCGACTTGATGTCCACCGTGACGAGCGAGACCCCGGCACGCGAGAACGAGGTCAGGTCGTCGAGCTGGGGCATCTCCTGGATCGCCTGCTCGATCCGATCGGTGACCTCCAGCTCGACCTGCTCGGGACTCGCGCCCGGATAGCGGGTGACGACCACCCCGGTCTTGACGGTGAAGTCCGGATCTTCGAGCTGACCGAGGCTGGAGAAGCCGATGACGCCACCGACGCCCAGCAGGGACACGAAGAAGTAGGCGACGATCTTGCGCTCGACGATGAACGCGGTGATGCCCATCAGCCGGCGCTCTCCCCGTCCGGTTCGAGCATGCGCACCTTCTGGCCCTCGACCAGCGTGGCTGCGCCCGCGGTCGCGATCCATTCGCCGACCTCGAGCCCTTCGACGACGGCGCCCCGCGCCGACGGCCGTTCCACCTGGACCGTGCGGCGCGCGACCGTGCCGCTGGCCTCGTCGATCACCCAGACGAAGCTACCCTCGTTGTCGTCCGTGCCGAGAGCGGACAACGGGATCTCCACCCCCGTCGTGGACGCCGCGCGCGGCGTGTCGACCCGCCCCCGGGCCTGACCGGCCATCCCGGGCAGGATCTCGATGTCGTCCGGCTGCTCCATGCGCAGCTTGACGGGGTACGTTCGCGTCGTCAGCGAGGCCTCGTTGCTGACCTCCGTGATCTCGGCCGGCACCTCACGGTCGGGAAAGGCGTCGAACTTCACCACGATGTCCCGGACGTAGGGCGAGAAGGAGATCAGGCTCTCGGGAATGTTGATCCACATCTCGACGCTCGAGGTGTCGAGAACCCGGATGATCGCCTGCTTGGCCTGGACGTTCTGGAAGTTCTCCACGTAGGTCGCCGCCACGGAGCCGCTGAACCGGGCCCGGAGCACCGAATCCTCCAGGGCCTTCTCGGCGATCCGGACAGCCGCCTCGGTGGCCTCGAAGACCGCCCTGGCGTCGTCGACGTCCTGGAGCGCCACCGCTCCCGTTTTCGCCGCCTGAGCCCTGCGCTCGTAATTGGCCTTGGAGCGGTCGCGCGCCGCCCGGGCCGCGCTGACGTCGTTCTGGTAGTCGCGCGGATCGAGGCGCGCCAGCACCTGACCCTCCTCGACCTGATCGCCGATGCTGACCGGGCGCTCGATCAGCTGCCCGGGCACCTCGAACGCCAGGTTGACCTCTTGCGACGCCTGCGCCCGCCCTGGGAACCAGCGCTCATCGAAGGCGTTCGCCGTCTCGATCCGCATGGCCCGCACGGGGCGGACGATCTCGGGCTTCGGCTCCTCTCCGCCGCAGGCGGCACCCGTTGCGGCGAGCGCGAGCAGCGCAAGGGGGAAGCTCCTGCGGGGCCTCATCGGGGGTCTCCTTGGGGCGGTCGCTCTCGGCCAGGAGGGTCTCTCCCCTCGTGGCGAGCGCCTTCGAGCCATAGTATCGCGGATGCTGCCCGGCGTAGAGGACTGGTGCGGCGGCGCGGGGTTCCTCGAATACGGGGTGAAGGGAGGCCGCGCGCGCTTCCCGGAGGACCGCTCCTACATGGCGCTGGGCGTGACTCTCCACGGAGCCATGGAGGTCCGCCGGGGGCGGAGCTCACTGCTCATGGGTCCCGGCGAGATTCATCTCCTGGCTCCCGGAGTGTCCGCGTAGCTCGCTGCGCTCGAAGGCAGCCAGGTCGTCGGGATCAACCTGGATGCGGCGCTGGTCGAAGCGCATCGGGCGGAGCCGGGCGAGAGCCGGGCTCGAGACGGCTGGCCCCTCCGGGTGACTTCAGCCTCCGAGGACGCTCGGCGAGCCGTCGACTACCTCGACTGGATCCTCCGCGAGCTTCGCAGCCCCACGTCGCCGCTCCGCGGCCCCGTGGCCGCGCAGGAGGTCGAGGAGAACCTGGCCGCACTGGTCGGCGGCGGCGTGCGGATCTCAGGGAACGGGGTCCAGGGCGACCCGCAGCGCTCTCAGCGCACGTGCCGAGGAGCTCCTGGCCGCCCATGTAAGACAGCCCGTGTCCCTGGCCAAGGCGGTGAGCGAGCTCGGAACCAGCGTCCGGACGCTCTCCCGCACCCTCCATGAGCGCACGGGCATGAGTCCCATGGCCTTCCTGCGGCGGCGACGGCTCGAGGCGGCCCACCGCGACCTCTTTGTCGCCGACCCCGAGGAGCTGCGGGTGGCCGACGTGGCTCTCCGCTACGGCTCCGCACACCTCGGCCGCTTCGCCGTCGACTACCGTCGGACCTTCGGCGAGCGCCCTTCCGATACGCGGGCGGCCTGAGGGCTCGGAATGACTATCGCCTGCTGACATCGACGATGTAGGTCCGATCTCCGAACTCGCGGTTGGGGTCAGGAGTCGGGAGGGTCGTCCTGGAGCAGCGCCTTGGCGACGCGCACGACTCCCGGGTCGCCGCTGTCTCCCTCCGGCAGGAACCCGAGCTTCCGACACATCTCGAGCATGCCCCGGTTCTCCTGCAGGACCAGGCCCTCCAGCACCTCGATGCCCGCGACGGCGGCCGAGGTGGTGAGGACGTGCATCAGCTGCGTAGCGATGCCGCGGCGATGCCACGCGTCCGCCACGGTCACCGCGAACTCGGCGATGGCTGGGTCCTCGGTGGGCGAGTAGCGGGCGACGCCGATCTGCCGCTCCCGGCCGGCGCCTTCGGGATCTTCGTCGATCGTGGCGATCAAGGCGTAGCTGTAGGGGTAGTGCGGGTGGGTGAAGTCCTCGAGCATGTCGGGCGGCAGCTCGCGGATGCCGGAGAAGAAGCGCCGGTGGCGGGACTCGTCCGACAGCCCACGCACGAATTCCTGCTCGATCTCGGCGTCCGTGGGGTGCATGGTGCGGAAGGTGACTCGAGTTCCTGCGAACTCGACGGTCGCCGCGGGGATGTCGGTCCGCTCGACACCGGGCCAGAGCTGCGCGAGCCGCTGGATCATGAACGCCTCGATCAGCTCTCGTTCGAGGACGTCGGTTGCGCCGGCCGCAAACGCCCGGCGACGCAGCCTCCGGTCGTGCGATGCCGTCAGCACGATCAGCGGCGCGCGGGCGCCGCGCTTGCGGAGGGTCCTCACCAGGGAGACGCCGCTCGCGCCCGGGAGATCTGCCTGAACCAGAAGACAGGCGTGGTCGAGGGTCTCGTCCGGGCAGTCCGCGAGGAAGGTCTCCGCGTCGGGATGGGCCCGGACGGGAATCCCGTCCCGCGCCAGCACCCAGGTCAGGGACTCCCGTATGCCGTGGTCCGGCGCGACCAGATGCAGGACGCGTTCGTGCTCCACCTAGGGGATCGCCTCCACGCGGATGGAGTTCGTGGATCCCGGCTCGCCCAGCGGCGTCCCGTAGACGATCACGACCCGGTCTCCGGAAGTGGCCGCGCCGCGCTTCACGAGCGCTTCGCGCACCCGGACGGCCAGGGTCTCGGCATCGTCTCCCAGGTCGCGGTTCCGCGCGGGCCGCACGCCCCACAGCAGCGCCATGCGGCGCAGGGCGGCCTCCTCGTGGGCGACACCGATCACCGGTCGGTCCGGGCGCGCCTTGGAGATGAGACGCGTCGTCGAGCCCGTGGCGCTCATGACCACGATGGCCCGCGCCTGGATCCGGTGGGCGACCTCGCAGGCCCCCCGGGCGATGGCCTCGGCGGTGGCGGTCCCCACGTCCGCGGGACACGGGTCGTAGTGCGGGCTCGCCTCCGCCTGGGCGATGATCCGTGCCATGGTGGCGCAGGCGCGGGCCGGGTGGCGCCCGGACGCCGTTTCCGCCGAGAGCATCACGCCGTCCGCGCCGTCGAAGACCGCGTTGGCCACATCGCTGGCCTCGGCGCGGGTCGGGCGCGCTGCCGTCACCATCGACTGGAGCATCTCCGTGGCGACGATCACCGGCGTGTGCTTCTGGCGGCACACCTCGAGGACCCGCTTCTGGACCACGGGGACCGCCTCGGGCGAGAGCTCCACGCCGAGGTCGCCCCGGGCCAGCATCAGCGCGTCGGACGCCTCGGCGATGGCCTCGATGGCCTCCACGGCCTGGGGCGTTTCGATCTTGGGTACCACCGGTGTGGGACGCCCGGCCTGCTCGCAGAGTGTCCGAAGCTCCGCCACGTCGTCGGCGCTCCGCACGAAGGAGAGGGCGACGTAGTCCACCTCCATCTTCAGGCCGAAGGCGAGGTCCCGGCGGTCCCGGTCGGTGATCGAGCCGACCTGGATGCGGGCCGCGGGCAGGTTCGCCCCCTGGCGCGCCCGCAGCTCGCCTCCGTGCTCCACGTGGCAGACGAGGGCCTCGCTGCCGACCTCCTCGACCCGCAGCTCGATCTCGCCGTCCCCCAGCAGGATGCGGTCGCCCACCTGGAGGTCGCGCGTCACGTGTTCGTAACCGACGGCGATGGTGTCGGGGCCTCCCTCGTCGCCGGCGATCACCCGCACGCGCTGGCCGGACTCGATCGCCTCGGGCCCGGTCAGGCCGGTCCGGATCTTCGGGCCGCAGAGGTCCTGGAGGATGGCGACGGGCTTCCCGACCTCGTGGCTCGCGGCGCGGATCCAGTCGGCGCGCCGGGCGTGCTCCTGGTGGGTGCCGTGGGAGAAGTTCAGCCGCGCCACGTCCATGCCGGCCTCGACGAGGTCGCGCACCGACTCCGGGGAGTCCGTCGCAGGACCGACCGTGCAGACGATCTTGGCGTTGCGCGTCACGCGGCGCAGCATGCCACAGATTCCGTCGAGTGGTCGGATCGACCGGGCGAGTAGCGCTACTCCCGCCCTGGCTCCTCCACCATCGGCGGCAGGTCCTTCTCGTCCGGCAGGCTCTCCACGTGCAGGGTCCGGGTGGGGAAGGCGAAGCGCACACCCATGCGCTCGGCCAGGCGCACGATCTCGAGCAGCACCTTCTGGCGCTCCACCAGCTCCTCGCTCCAGTCGGGAGCCACGATGAAGAAGTAGAGCAGGATGTCGAGGCTGTGGGCGCCGAAGTCGTTGAAGACGACGTGGAAGTAGTCCTTGCGGGTGGTCGGGTGGGTCCGGATGATCTCCTTGATGCCCTCGACGAACGCCTCGATCTTCTCGGACGGCGTGTCGTAGGTGACCTGGATGATGGTCCGCACCCGCCGGTAGCGGCGCATGCCCATGTTGTCGATCGAGGCGCTCACCATCTCGCTGCTGGGAATCGTGACGACCGAGTTGTAGAAGGTGCGGATACGGGTGCTGCGGAAGCCCACGTCCTCCACGTTGCCCTCCTGGCCCGCCACCTTGATCCAGTCCCCGACCCGGAAGGGCCGCTCGAACATGATCACCACCGATCCCAGGAAGTTCGCCAGGGTCTCGCGCGCGGCCAGGGCTACAGCCAGACCGCCGATTCCGAGGCCGGTGAGGAGCGAGTAGGCGGGAAGTCCGAGCCGGTCCGCCGCCCCGATGATGAGGGCCGCGGTCACGGCGATGATCAGGACCCGGAAGGCCAGGCGGACCAGCTGGCTGTCCACGCCCTCGGGCCGCAGGTGCGCGGTGGAGATCACCGCGCTGGCGATCTGGTTCAGCACCACCGCGGCCAGACGCACGCCGCCCAGGAAGAAGATCGCCGATAAGAGCAGGGCGATCGTCGTGAAGGCCCCGCCGGTCAGGTGGATCTCCTCGGCAACGACCTCGATGAGAACGGATATCCCCATCAAGGTGAGGGGCAGCACGTAGGCGGCGAGGTGCTTTCGCGAGCCCGCCAGTCGCTGTCCACCCGTGTAGACGAGCGCTGCCAGGGCGGAGCCGATCGCCAGGCACAGGGCCAGACCGATCCACTGCCAGACCGCCTGTCCCTGGAAGGACTGCTTGGTCCAGTCCGGGAGCCGAGCCACCCAGCGGCCCAGGAACTTCCCGGCGCCGAGCTGGTACTGCTCGTAGTTGGCGCCCTTGGTCGAGCGCCGCTTGTAGTCCATGTCCTTGACGCGCTCGTAGAACTCCTCGCTGCGCGCGACGGTTTCCGGCGAGAAGAGGTACTCGCCGGCGCGGGGGCCCTCCACCACCTGCTCGATGGTGATGGGCGTGTCGGGGACGCTCCAGCTCCCGGTCAGCTCCTCCTCCATCTGCGCAGCGTCGGGGATGTGCCGCGCGGAGGGCACCGGAATCCGGTCGAGCACCTCCTTCAGCCGCAGGGCGGTCTCGAAGCCCACGGTTTCGGCCACCGTGGGCGGCACCTGGCCCAGGTCGAGGCAGCGCACGGCGTCGACGACCAGCGCCCGGGCCCCTTCGCGGTCGCCTTCCTCGCGGTAGAGGGTGATCGCCTCGTCCATCACAGCCAGGAAGCTGGCGAGCGTGGAGCGCGGACCCGAGGTGTCCACGGGCTCCAGCAGGACCCCTTCCTCGGCGGCCGCCGGGACGGCCGCGGAGAGCAGCAGCCAGAGACCCGCAAGGCAGAGGGCGGGGGCTCCGGGTCGTCGTCTCGTTGCGCCGGGCATGTCTGGCGCGGAGGCTACCACTCACCTTCGGCAGGGAAAGCGCGGGCGTCAGCTGCCGGCGTAGCGCTCCCGGAGCGTGTGCTTCAGCACCTTTCCGGTGGGATTCCGCGGCAGCTCGGGCAGGAGCTCCAGGCGCTCCGGGATCTTCTGGACCATCAGGTCGCGGCCGCGCAGGCAGTCCACCATCTCGGCGAAGGCGAGCGGGTCGCTCGCGTCCGCGCACGCCACGACCGCACAGACCCGCTCGCCAGTCGCGGGATCGGGCAGCCCGATCACGGCGGCGTCCTTGACCTTCGGGTGGTCGTAGAGGAGATCCTCGATCTCCTTGGCGCTCACGTTCTCGCCCTTGCGGATGATCACGTCCTTCAGGCGCCCGGTGATGGTCACGTAGCCGTCGGCGTCGAGAAAGCCCAGGTCGCCGGTGCGGAAGAAGCCGTCGTCGTCGAAGGCGGCGTCGTCCAGGGACGGGTCCAGGTAGCCCTGGCAGAGCTGCGGTCCCTTGACCCGCAGCTCGCCCTCCACGCCGGGGGTGGCGACGTCGCCGGCGAGCGTCACCACCCGGATCTGCATCTCGGACGGGCACGCGCGGCCTTCCGTGTGTGCGAGCTTCTTGTCCGGATCGCCGGGGGAGCTCATCGCCAGCACGGGGCACTCGGTCATGCCGTAGCCCGCCACGATTCCGGCGCCGCCGATCTCGCGCTTCAGGTCGTGGTGGAGCTGCGGCGGCTTCGGCGCGCCGCCGCCCGGGAAGGCGCGCACGCGCGGGAAGATCGGCGCGCCCCCGCGCTCGCGCTGCACCGCCAGGTAGACCTGGTGGAAGGCCGTGCCCGCGCCGGCCTGGGTGACGCCGTGGCGCGCCAGCACGTCGATGCTGGTCGCCGGGTCGAAGGCTGGGACCACGATGTGTGCGCAGCCGCTGTGGAGGCCGTTCATCAGCCAGAGCACGCCGCCCACGTGGGTGAAGGGGAAGACCAGTGCGACGCGGTCGTCCTCCTGGAGGTCGAGCGCTGCGCTCATGCCGCGTGACGCCGCCATCAGCCCGGCGTCCGAGTGGCGTGCGCCCTTGGGGTCCGCGGTGGTGCCGGACGTGTAGAAGACCCAGCGCACGCTCTCGGAGGTGACGTCGGGCGGCGAGACCGCGGGCAGCGCGGCCGGGTCGCCCTCGGCGAGCAAGCCGTCCAGAACCGCCACCTCGAGCCCGTCCCGATCCGCGGCGATCTCCCGCGCCATCGTCTCGTGGTCGAAGCCCCGGAAGACTCCGGGAACGAAGAGCAGGCTGGGCCCGAACTGGCGCGCGACGAATCCGACCTCGCGCGCGCGGTAGATCGGCAGGATCGGGTTCTGCACCGCGCCGAGGCGGGACAGCGCGCCCACCAGCACCATCGCCTCCAGGGTGGTGGGGAGCTGCCACGAGACGCGGCTGCCTTCCTCGACGCCCTGGGCGAAGAGCGCTCCCGCGGCGCGCTCGCAGGCGGCGCGGTAGACGGCGAAGGAGAGGCGCCGGCCGCGCTCGTCCACCGCGAATAGCGCCTCAGGCGTGGCGTCCGCCCGCCGCTCGATCAGTTGCCAGAGCGTTCGCGCTTCGATCACGCCTCGGATTGTAGGGCGGTGGCGCGCTCGCGCAGCAGGAATTTCTGCACCTTGCCCGAGGCGTTCATCGGCAAGGCGTCCACCACCTGTACGCTCCGGGGAACCTTGTAGTTGGCCATGTTGGCGCGGCACCAGGCGACGACTCCCTCGGGCGTGACGACCTGGTCGGGGGCAGGCACCACCCACGCCATCCCCACCTCGCCCATCCTCTCGTCGGGCACGCCGATGACGGCCACCTGAGCGAAGAGGCCGCTGTCGTACATCTGCTTCTCGATCTCGGCCGGGTAGCAGTTCAAGCCGCCGATGATGAACATGTCCTTGATGCGGTCGGTGATGCGCAGGTAGCCACGGGCGTCCATCTCCGCCACGTCGCCGGTGTGGAGCCAGCCGTCGGCGTCGATGGTCTTCGCGGTCTCTTCCGGGTCGTCGAAGTAGCCGCGCATCACGTTGTAGCCGCGCACCACGACCTCGCCCGCTTCGCCGCGCGGCACCTCCTTGCCGTCGGAGTCCACGCAGCGCACCTCCACATCCGGGATGGCGCGGCCCGAGGTGGCGGCGATGGTCTCGGCGTCGTCGCCGCGCACGCACATGGACACGATGCCGCAGGACTCGGTCAGCCCGTAGGCGGAGAGCACCGTCTCGAAGCCGAGCTCGTCGTGCATGCGGCGGATCAGCTCCACCGGGATGGCGCCGCCCCCGATGGTGGCCAGGCGCAGGTTCGTGATGTCGTGGGAGGCAAGGTCGGGATGGGCCAGGAAGGACTGGAACACCGCGGGCGTGCCCGGCAGCACGCTCACTCCGTCGTGGAGCACGCGCTGGAAGATCGCCGGGACGTCGAAGACGGCGTGGGGCAGCACCGTGGCGCCGCGCAGGAAGCAGGCCATCCAGCCCGCCTTGTAGCCGAAGGAGTGGAAGAACGGGTTCACCACCAGGTAGCGGTCGCCGGCGCGCAGGCCGATCACGTCGCACCACGTCGCGAAGGCGCGCAGGTTCTGGCCGTGGGCGGTCATCACGCCCTTCGGGTGGCCGGTGGTGCCGGAGGTGAAGATCACGTCCGAGAGGTCGTCGGGCCCGACCGTCGCGATGCGGGTTCGGGCCTCGTCCTCCGACACCGCGTCGCCGCCTGCCAGGAAGGCGTCCCAGGTCTCGGCCCCGTCCGTGGCCGCGTCGAAGGCGACGATGCGCCCCAGGTCGGGCAGGTCGTGCTCGCGGATCGCCGCCACGTAGTTCGTGTCGAGGAAGTCGGCCATCGTGAAGAGCAGGCGCGCGCGGCTCTTGGCCAGCACGTAGGCGGCCTCGCTGCCCTTGAAGCGCGTGTTCACCGTGACGAGCACGCCGCCGGCGGCCTGGATGCCCAGTGCGGCGGCGATCCACTCCCAGCGGTTCGGCGCCCAGACCCCGACCGCGTCGCCCGGCCCCACGCCCGCGGCCAGACAGGCGCGGGCGGCGCGCATGGTCAGCGCGCCGAGCTCCCGGTAGGAGATTCGCGCTGCGCCGTCCTCGATCGCGGACGCGTCCCCGAAGCGCTCGGCGCTCTCGAGCGCCAGGGCCGGAATCGAAGCGGGTAGGGGGCCGACTTGCATACGAGCCGTATCGTATCGTAATCTCCTGCCGTGGACACGCGCTTCACCCCCGAGGACGAGGCCTTCCGGCGCCAGGTGGCGGACTGGCTGGGCGAGCATCTGGCCGGCGAGTTCGCAGCGATCCGCGGCCGCGGTGGTCCCGGCGACGAGCACACCTGCATCGATGAGCGCAAGGCCTGGGAGCGCACGCTGGGCGCGGCGGGTTGGATCGGGATCGGCTGGCCCAAGGCCGCCGGCGGGCGCGAGCTGCCGCTGATGCAGCAGGTGATCTTTCACGAGGAGTACGCCCGTGCCGGCGGGCCCGGGCGGCTCGGGCACATCGGTGAAGGGCTCCTCGGCCCGACCGTGATCGCCTTCGGGAGCGACGCCCTGAAGGCGCGCTTCCTGCCCGGCATCCTCGAGGGCCGTGAGTTCTGGTGTCAGGGCTACTCGGAGCCCAACGCCGGCTCCGACATGGCCAACGTGCAGACCCGCGCCGTCCTCGAAGGCGACGAGTGGGTGATCGACGGTCAGAAGGTGTGGACGTCCTGGGCCCAGTGGTCCGACTGGTGCTTCGTGCTCTGCCGCACCGACCCCGACGCGCAGCCGAAACACCGCGGCATCTCCTACCTGCTGGTTCCGATGCACCAGCCCGGGATCGAGATCCGGCCGATCGTGCAGATCACCGGGGACTCCGAGTTCAGCGAGGTCTTCTACAACGGCGCCCGCACCGCCCGCGACCACGTGGTGGGCGAGGTGAACGGCGGCTGGAAGGTGGCCAACGGCACGCTGGCCTTCGAGCGCGGCGCGTCCACCCTGGGCCAGCAGCTGCTGTTCCAGAACGAGCTGGACGAGATCATCCGGATCGCCAAGGAGAACGGGGCGGCCGACGATCCGCTCCTCCGCCAGCGCCTGGCCGACGCCTGGATGGGGCTGCGCATCCAGCGCTACAACGCCCTGCGCATGCTGTCCTCCACACGGCCCGAGCTGGCCCGGGAGGCCATGATCACCAAGATCTTCTGGGCCACGTGGCATCGCGAGCTCGGGAAGCTGGCCATGGACGTGCTCGGCCCGGAGGCGGAGATCATCGAGGGCGAGCCCTATCAGCTGACGCGGCTCCAGCGGCTCTTCCTCTTCACCCGCGCCGACACCATCTACGCGGGCTCGAACGAGATCCAGAAGAACATCATCGGCGAGCGCGCCCTCGGCCTGCCCCGGGAGCCCCGGTGAGCGGACTCCTCGCCGGCAAGACCGTGCTGGTGACCGCCGCTGCCGGCACGGGCATCGGCTTCGCCACCGCCCAGCGCTGCGTGGAAGAGGGCGCGCGAGTGATGGTGAGCGACCTGCACGAGGGGCGCCTGGCGGAGGCGGCCGAGAAGATCGGCGCGGCCAGCTGCCTTTGCGACGTCACCGACGAGGACCAGGTGCGCCGGCTCGTGGAGACGGCGATCGCCGAGCTGGGTCAGGTGGACGTGCTGGTCAACAACGCGGGCCTCGGCGGCTACGCGAAGATCGTGGACATGACGGACGAGCAGTGGTCCAAGGTCCTCGACGTCACCCTGAACGGCACCTTCCGCATGACCCGCGCCATCCTGCCCCACATGCTGGAGCGTGGGAGCGGCGCCATCGTGAACAACGCATCCGTTCTCGGCTGGCGCGCCCAGGAAGGCCAGAGCCACTACGCCGCCGCCAAGGCCGGCGTGATGGCGCTGACCCGCTGCGCGGCCGTCGAGGCCGCCGAGCGCGGCGTGCGGATCAACTGCGTGGCGCCGAGCCTGGCCATGCACGAGTTCCTGGGCAAGGTCACGCCGGCAGGGCTGCTGGAGGAGCTGTCCTCGCGGGAGGCCTTCGGCCGCGCCGCCGAGCCGGTGGAGGTGGCCAACGTGATCCTGTTCCTGGCCAGCGACCTCGCCTCCTACATGACGGGCGAGGTCGTCTCCGTCTCGAGCCAGCACGCGTAGCCGCACGCGCCGGTGTAGACTCGGCGCATGAGCTCCGGGGTCCGTCCCTGGTTCTGCCGGCTGGTGGACACGCTTCCCGCGCCGCCCTTCGGCGCCGCGCTGGCGATCGCCGGCGTGCTGGCCGCCCTGCGTGGGCTCGCGCTGATGGGGAACCGCCTGCTCGCGGACGCGCCGGTGACGGTGGACGCGGCCCTGCTGGTCGACTTCGTCCTGCTGCCGGCCGGGATCGCCTACTTCCTGGTCTTCGGCGGCTGGCTCGTGATCGAGGGCTCGGTTCGCGACATGGCAGAGTTGCAGCCGTCGCTCTGCGGGACTCCCGACGCCTGCGCGCGCGCCGCGGCCGATGTCGCGCTCCACTCCAGGAAGGCGCTGCTGGTGGCCGCGCTCGTAGGGCCGATGGTGCCGGTCGTGCTGCACGCCATCGCCCCGGGCACCGGGGGGCCCACCTCGATCGTGCTGGCCGGCGGCCCCGTGGGCTTCACGGAGCTCTACGACCTCGTGGGACAGGTCTTCTTCTGGATCGCCCTTGGTCCGGTCTTGCTCGCGTGGATCATCGGTGTACGCCGCTTCTGGCGCTGCGGGCGCCACGGGGTGCGGGTGGACCTCCTCGACCTCCAGGCACTCGCGCCCTTTGCCCGCTTCGGGCTTCGCATGGCGCTCGTCGTGCTGGCCGTCCCGCTGCTGCTGGCTCCCGCAGCGGCCTTCGGGTATGGGCCCGCGCGTGTCGAGGTGCTGCTCTACCTGGGGATCATGGCCGTGGGGCTGGCCGCGCTGGTGCTGCCTTCGTGGGGCCTGCACCGGGCCATCCAGGACGCCAAGGCGGCGGAGCTGGTGCGGGTGCGATCGGCCCTGGTCGGCGACCGCAGCGGCCTGTGCGACTCCCCGCTGGCCGCGGACGCCGAGCGCCTGTCCGTGGTCGACCTCGCAGTATGGAAGGATCGCGTCGAGGCGCTGCGCGAGTGGCCGTTCGACGCCGCGGCGCTGCGCCGCTTCGGGCTCTACCTGTTGATCCCGCTGGGCTCGTGGGTGGGGGCCGCCCTGGTGGAGCGCCTGGTGGACCGCGCCTTCGGCTAGCGGCTAGAAGTAGAAGCTCCAGGCCAGACGGGCGTCGAGGAAGCCCTGGCTGAAGTCCCGCTCCCAGGCCACGCGGGCTTCGAGTGCCGTGTTGCGGGTCAGGCGCAGGCGTTGCTCGAACCCGACGGCCAGAAACGTGCGCGTGTCCCCCGCCACGAAGCTCATGGCCTGGCCGAAGAGGTGGCCGCGCCAGCGGTCGCCCTCGTCGCCGAAGTAGATCCCGGTCGAGGCGCCAAAGCCGAGGCCCACGCTGTCGTCGAGCTTCCCCGACACGTCGAAGGTGGCGTCGGCGAAGGTGTAGAGCAGGGCGTTCCCGAACGGGTTCCACGTCAGCCCCGCGCCTCCGGTGGTTCGCCATAGGCCGGACTCGCGCAGGTCGTCGCTCACCTTCGAGGGCAGCAGGCGCCGCAGGTAGCCGGTGCGGAACTTCCAGGAGACCGGCTTGAAGAAGAGGTCGCGCGGCGCCAGGGACGTGATCTCGATCAGGGTCATCTCCTGGAGCGTCACCTCGTTGTCGTCCGGATAGAAGCGCAAGGCGCCCTGGAGGAAGTCGATCTGGGCGCCGGGCACGAATCCCCCCATGGCATCGAGCAGATCGTGGAACGCGGGCCGCGCGCGCAGCTCGACGAAGCTACGCCCGTCGAGCCAGCCGCCGGCGAGCTGCATCCGGGCCGTGCCGTGCCCTTCGTCGGGGCGCGTCGTCGGCCGCTCCGGCGGTGGGGCCGGGTCGCCCGTCACCGGGACCCGGCTGCGCTCCCTGAGGATGGCGAGGCCGCGGGCGCTGGCCTCGCGGTCCCGGGACTCGGCGACCTGCTGGAGGTGGTCGTGGGCCAGGGCGAGCACCGCCGCACGCGGCTCCGGAGCGAGCGCCTCGATCTCGGGCGCATCGGGAGGAAGTCGGCCTTCGCTCACGGCCAGGGCCAGCCGCTGCTGTTCGCCGTCGAGGGGCTCGGCCTCGCTGCGGATGCGCGTGACCGACGAGGGACGCCACACTACCTCGCCGGCGAGCCCGGCCTCCTCGAGGATGGCGCGCACCGTGTCCACCGGGACGACCCAGCCGCCGAATCGTCCGCGCAGGTCGACCTCCGGTCGCGCCGCCTCGATCAGGCCGAGCAGCTCGTAGGAGCAGTTCTCGGAGAAGAAGAAATACTGGAAGGCCACATCGCGCAGCTCCCAGAGGTGCAGGAGCAGACGCTCGACCTCCTCGGGCGAGAGGTCCAGCCGGTACTCCCACAGGTCCCGAGCTTCCCAGTTCCCGTACTGGTTCACCTTGTCGTAGTACGGAACCAGGGAGAAGTAGCCGGGATACGCCCCCACGATGCCCTTGATGGCGTAGAGGGCGCCGGTGTCCATCCCCGTCTCACCCGCAAAATTCACGACGTAGGCCAGCAGGTCGCGCCGCGTGCGATCGTCGCCCGGCGGCAGCCGGTCCAGGCGCAGCAGGGTGTGCCCGAACATCGAGGCGGGGTTGTTCATGAACGCCTCGGCGAAGATCAGGCTCAGGCCCGCAGCGCCCAGGGCCGTGCGCCACTCGTCGTACTCGGGGCACGGTCGCCAGGGAAGGCGCGCGCGATCGAGGCCGAGGTTGCGGTCGAGGAAGGCGCGCCGGGCGACGAACACGCACTGGGGGTGCTCGTCGTTGCGCAGCCGGGCGTCGGGATCGAGGAACGCGGCGAGGGTGGCCTCGAGCTCGGCCTGGGGGTTCGTCTTGCCGTCTGGTGCGAAGAAGAAGTTGTCCGAGTCGGCTAGGCTGGTCACGCCGCCGCCCAGCCGGTCTTCGCGGTAGTGCAGCAGGACGTGCCACTCGCGGGACGCCGCCAGCTCGTGCTGGAGCGCCTGCGCACGCAGCTCTTCCAAATAGCTGGAGGCCGCGGAGGCTGCCGGGAATGCGGCGGAGACGAGCAGCCCGGCAAGCAGGATCCGCAGCGCGGACCCTGCCCGCCGGGCGCGTCGACTAGCTTCGGACGTAGCGCGCGAGCTGCGCGTCCTCGGCCATCAGGCGGTCGAGGTTCGTCAGCAGATCGCCAGCCGTCACGTCGTCTGACGGGAAGAGCGCGGCGAAGTTCTGCTTGGTCAGCGCGTAGAGCGCCGGCCGATCCGCTTCCTCCACCTCCATCAGGGTCGCCAGCGTCTCCAGATTTTCGCCCCCGCCGACGGCCATGTCGCGCGCGAGCCCGTCGATGTTGGCTCCCGCGAACATGTTCACCCGGTACTCGGTGGTGATCACCTGGTTGCGCTTACACCCGAAGGTGTTGCTGCTGATGCCGAAGGTCTGGAAGAACATGCTGTTGGTCGTGGCCCCGAACACCTGGATCACCAGATCGTCGTTCCCTTCCCACAGGATGGTGCCCAGCCCGCAGCCGATGTTGTTGTCCGCGCTGGCCGGCACACTCGCCAACGCGATTGCGGCCGCCGCCGCGATCGAAAAGAGTCGAAACGATCTCATGCGATACCCCCGTTTTTGGACGACCCGTCCTGACAGGCAGGATACGATCCAAGCCTCCGTCGAGTCAAGGGAATCGTCCAGGCCGGGCTAGCTGACGGCGGGGTAGTAGCGGCTGATGGTGTCCACCACGCAGGCCGGTCGCTCGCTGCCCTCGATCTCCACGGTGACCCGGATCGTGGCCTGGATCGAGCCGTCCTTGGCTGTGGCAGCTTGCCGCAGCTCGCCCACGCCGCGCACCCGCGAGCCCACCGGTACCGGGGCGGGGAAGCGCAGCTTGTCCGAGCCGTAGTTCACCCCCATCGCGATTCCGTGAACTTCCACGATCTGTGGCAGGAAGAGGTTCACCAGCGAGAGCGTCAGATAGCCGTGGGCGATGGTGGAGCCGAAGGGCCCGTCCTTGGCGCGCTCCGGGTCCACATGGATCCACTGGTGGTCGCCGGTGGCGTCGGCGAACAGGTCGATCCGCGCCTGGTCGATCTCGAGCCAGTCGCTCGAGCCCAGGGGTTTGCCCACGGCGTCGAGCAGGGCGACGGGGGTGTCGAAGACGGTCGCCATGGCGGTCAGCCTTTCAGGAGCTCGGGGTTGCGCGCCTCCACCAGGCGCCGGATGCCGTCGCGCCAGGGCGTGGTGGCGGGACCGATGAGCTCGTGCATGCGGGAGAGGTCGAGCTCGTTGCTGCTGGTGGCACTCTCGTTCTTTACGAGGCGCGGTTCGAGACCCGTGAGCTCCCCCAGGTACGCGCACCACTCCTCGATGCTGGAGACCTCCCCGCCCCAGTTGAGCGTCGTGGCCGGGACGCTCGCGATCTCCACCAGCTTCGGGATCTGCGCCAGGTAGTCGTCCTCGTGCAGCATGTTGAAGCGGTTCGGGCCCGCGGGGTGGATCGGGATCTCGACGCCCGACTTCATCATCATCAGGTGGTACCAGGGCCAGCCCCCGTTGTCGCCGTAGGGGACGTTCAAGCGCATGATGGTGGTGGGGACGTTCCACTCCCGCGCCGCGTAGCGGGCCATCGACTCCGAGGCGATCTTGGCGATGCTGTAGGTGGGGAACATGCTGCGGTGGCTGTCGCCGAGCGGGTCGCTCTCGGGGTGGGCGCGGCCCTGGGCGGGCTCGTAGACCGCCGCCGAGGAGCAGTGCAGGAAGGCGCGGGCGCCGCGGCAGCGCGAGTAGAGGCGACCCGTGCCCTCGACGTTGGCTTCCAGGTCGTAGTCGAAGTCGCCCGTCTTCACGACGGCGAAGTGCAACACGAGGCTGACGTCTTCGGGGAGCGTGTCGAGGGAGTCCTTGGCCAGGTCCACCGCCAGCGGCGTCACGCCGAGCTTCTCCACCCGCTCGCGGTCGGTGGCCTTGGAGAAGCGCGCCAGCCCGTAGACGCGGTTGTGCTTCGCCAGCTCGCGCGCGATGGGGAAGGCCACCTGGCTGGTGGGGCCGGTGATGAGGATCGTCTCGTCGCGCAGCATGGGGGCTCCGGTCTAGTCGCCGGTGACGGCGGACAGGAAGGCGGGGCGCTCGCCGCCGCCGTGCATGAGCACGTTGGCGCCGGTCACGTAGGAGGACAGGGGCGAGGCGAGCCAGACGCACACGTCGCCCACGTCCCGGGGCTCGCCCAGCCGCTCCAGGGGCACGGTCGCGGCCACCCGGGCCTGGGCCGCGTCATCGCCGTAGTGCAGGTGGGCCTGCTCGGTCTTGATCATCCCGGCCGTGACCGCGTTCACCCGCACCCGGGGCGCCCACTCGATGGCCAGCGTCTGGGTCAGGGACAGGAGCCCGGCCTTGGCGGCGCCGTAGGCGGCCGTCCCGGGCGAGGGGCGTACGCCCGAGACGCTGGCGATGTTGACGATGGCGCCGCCCTCGGGCTGCTCCTGCATGACGCGGTTCGCGGCCTGACAGAAGTGCAGGGGTCCGAGCAGGTTCAGCTGGACGATCTTCTCGGAGAAGCGCGGCGAGGCGCTGGCCGCCTCGGCGAAGGGCGAGCCGCCGGCGTTGTTCACCAGCACGTCCAGGCGGCCGAAGCGCTCGCGCGCGAAGCCGACGGCGGCTTCCACCTGGTCCGGGTCGCGTACGTCGGCGGCCGTGAAGACCGCCGCGCGCCCGCCCGCCTCCGGCAGCGTCTCGGGTTCGCTGCGTCCGCAGATCACCACCTCGGCGCCGGCCTCGAGGAAGCGCTCGCTGATGCCCCGGCCGACGCCGCGGGCGCCGCCCGTCACGAACGCGACCTTTTCGGAGAAGTCGATCTCGATCGCCACCGTGCGCTCTCAGAGACCGATGCCGCGGGCTACGCGCTCGCGGTGGAAGCTCGGCTCGCCGAGCAGGCTGGCGCCGGCCCGGGCGCGCTTGAAGTAGAGATGCACGTCGTACTCCCAGGTGAAGCCCACGCCTCCGTGCACCTGGATCGCGTCGCCGGCGCAGCGGAAGAAGGCGTCGGAGCACCAGGCCTTGGCGAGCGGGGCCACCAGGGCGAGCTCGTCGCTGCTCTCGGCCGCGACGCAGCCGGCGTAGTAGGCGGCGGAGCGTGCGGTCTCCACGGCCACCATCATGTCCGCGCACAGGTGCTTCACGGCCTGGAAGGAGCCGATCGGCCGGCCGAACTGGACGCGTTCCTTGGCGTGCTCCACCGACAGGTCGAGGCAGCGCTGGGCTCCGCCGACCTGCTCGGCTGCGAGACCGATGCAGGCCAGGTCGAGGGTCTGCTGGAGCGCCGCGGCGGCAGCGCCCTCGTCGCCCAGCCGGGTCGACGCGGGCACGCGCACCTCGTGCAGCCCGAGCGCCGCCAGGCGGCGGGTGCGGTCCATGCCCGGGAGCGGTGTTCGCACCAGGCCCGGCGCGTCCGCCGGCACCGCGAAGAGGCTCACGCCCTCGGCACCGGCGCTGCCCGGCGTGCGTGCCGCCACGACGATCAGGTCCGCGCAGTGGCCGTCCACCACGAAGCGCTTGGCGCCGCGCAGCACGTAGCCGTCACCCTTGCGCTCGGCCGTCGTCTCGATGCTGTCCACGTCCCAGCGGCCCACCCCCTCCGTCGCTGCCAGGGTGGCGCGGACGTCGCCTTCCGCGATGCCCGGGAGGAACTCCTGGCGCTGGCTCTCGCTTCCCGCCGTCAGGATCGTGTTGGCGCCGAGGCAGAGGCTCGCGAAGAACGGCGAACACAGCAGGTGCTCGCCCATGATCTCGAGCAGCGCCACCAGCTCCACGTACGAAAGGCCGAGTCCGCCGCAGTCCTCGGGAATCGTGACCGCGGTCCAGCCGAGCTCGGCCCCGAGCTGCTTCCACAGGCCGGGGTCGTGTCCCAGCTCGCTCTCCATGGCGGCTCGCACCGCCTCGGAGCCGGAGTGCTCGGCCAGGAAGGCGCGCGCCGTGGCGCGCAGCTCCTCCTGCTCCTCCGTAAAGGAAAAGTCCACGCCTAGGTGCCGTACACCTTCTGGGGAGGCTCCGCCTTGGAAAGGAGCTCATGTACGGCGGCGCCCACTTCGTCGGGCTCCCAGCGGGCGC
Source organism: uncultured delta proteobacterium (assembly GCA_947259215.1). Classification (GTDB taxonomy): domain Bacteria; phylum Myxococcota_A; class UBA9160; order UBA9160; family JAFDET01; genus CAMYLJ01. The sequence continues at coordinate 19,146 of CAMYLJ010000034.1, read as the reverse complement.
CCTTGTCGAGCTCGGGGCCGGTGCGCCAGCCGTCGGCCAGGCTGATGGAGCCGCCCGCCACCTCGAAGATGCGGCCGGTGACGTCGCGGGACTCGGGGCTGCCGAGCCAGACGACCAGCGGCGACACGTTGCCCGGGTGCATGGCGTCGAAGCCCTCGTCGGGCCTCGCCATCATCTCGGCGAAGACCTCCTCGGTCATGCGGGTGCGCGCCGACGGTGCGATGGCGTTGGACGTGATGCCGTAACGGCCGAGCTCCGCCGCCTGCACCAGGGTGAGCGCCGCGATGCCGCCCTTGGCGGCCGAGTAGGCGCTCTGGCCGATGCTCCCCTGGAGTCCGGCGCCGGAGCTGGTGTTGATGATGCGCGCGTCCACCGCCTGGCCGTCCTTGGAGCGCTGGCGCCAGTACGCACAGGCGTTGCTGGCGACCGCGTAGTGGCCCTTCAGGTGCACGCGCACGATCGCGTCCCACTCGTCCTCGGAGGTGGACACGAACATGCGATCGCGCACGAAGCCGGCGTTGTTCACCACCACGTCGAGGCCGCCGAAGGCGTCGATGGCCGTCTTCACCAGCTCGCCGGCCTGGGCGAAATCCGCCACGTCGGAGCCGTTGCTGACGGCCTCGCCGCCCAGCTCCTGGATCTCCTTTACCACCTCGTCGGCCGGGGTCTGAGAGCCGCCCTCACCCTGGAGCGAGACGCCCAGGTCGTTCACCACCACCTTCGCCCCGGCGCGTGCAAACGCCAGCGCGTGCTCGCGCCCGATGCCGCGGCCCGCGCCGGTGACGATGACGACGCGCCCATCACAGATCCCGCTCATATGAACTTCGCTCGCCTCCGGCTTGCTGCGCGCGGCTTCGCCGCTTGCATTACACGCGCTCCAGGATCGTGACGTTGGCCTGGCCGCCGCCCTCGCACATGGTCTGGAGGCCGTAGCGGCCGCCGGTGCGCTCGAGCTCGTTCAGGAGCGTCGCCATCAGGCGCGTGCCGGTGGCGCCGATCGGGTGTCCCAGGGCGATGGCGCCGCCGTTCGGGTTCACCTTGCTCATGTCCGGGTGGAGCTCCTTCTCCCAGGCCAGCACTACCGACGCGAACGCCTCATTGATCTCCACCGCGTCCATCTGCTCGAGCTTCATGCCCGCCTTCTCGAGGGCGTACCTCGTGGCGGGGATCGGGGCGGTCAGCATGTAGATGGGGTCGTCGGCGCGCACGCTGATGTGGTGGACGCGCGCCCGCGGCGAGAGGCCGTGCTGCTTCACGGCGCGCTCGCCGGCCACGAGCATCGCCGTGGCGCCGTCGGAGATCTGGCTCGCCACCGCCGCGGTGAGGCGGCCGCCTTCCTCCAGGGTCGGCAGGCTCGCCATCTTCTCCAGGCTCGTGCCGCGGCGCGGGCCCTCGTCGGTGGTGACGTCGCCGTAGGGCACGATCTCGTTCTCGAAGCGCCCCTCGTCGATGGCGCGGATCGCGCGCTCGTGGCTCTCCAGCGCGAAGCGCTCCATGTCCTCCCGCGAGATGCCCCACTTCTCGGCGATCATCTCGGCGCCGCGGAACTGGGACACGTCCTGGGTGCCGTAGCGCTCGACCCAGCCCTTGGAGCCGTGGAAGGGGTTCTCCATCCCCAGCGGCTCGGCCGCCGTCATGGCGTACGAGATCGGGATCTGGCTCATGTTCTGCACGCCGCCGGCCACCACCAGGTCGCTGGTGCCGCTCATCACCCCCTGGGCGGCGAAGTGCACCGCCTGCTGGGACGAGCCGCACTGGCGGTCGATGGTGACGCCCGGAACGTGGTCCGGCAGCCCGGCGGCCAGCCAGCAGGTGCGGGCGATGTCGCCGGCCTGGGTGCCGACGGTGTCGCAGCAGCCGAAGACCACGTCGTCGACGGCGCCGGCGTCGATCCCGGTGCGGTCCACCAGTGCCTTCAGCACGTGGGCGCCCAGGTCCGCCGAGTGCTCCGTCGAGAGTCCGCCGCCGCGCTTGCCCACTGGCGTTCGCACCGCGTCGATGATGTACGCCTCTGCCATCTCGCTTCTACCTCTTCTCTACTTGGTGACGATGACCGACGAGCCGTGGCCGAAGAGGCCCTGGTTCGCCGTGATACCGACCCGCGCGCCCGCGACCTGGCGCTCGCCGGCCTGGCCGCGCAGCTGCCACACCAGCTCGCACACCTGGGCGATCGCCTGGGCGGGGACCGCCTCGCCGAAGCAGCCCAGCCCGCCGCTCGCGTTCACGGGGATGCGGCCGCCGATGGTGGTGTCGCCGTTGCGGAGCAATCGCTCCGCCTCGCCGGGCTTGCACAGGCCGATGTTCTCGTACCAGTCGAGCTCGAGCGCCGACGAGAGGTCGTAGACCTCCGCCAGGTCCAGGTCCTCGGGCCCGAGCCCGGCCTCCTCGTAGGCCGCGTGGGCGATCGAATCCTTGAAGCCCCGGTCGGGGGAGGGGATCCCGGCCGCCGAGTCCGTGGAGAAGGCCGGCATGTCGATGTAGGTGTCCGGGAAGGTCGGCGTAATGGTCGAGATCGCGGCCACCCGCGGCGCGTCGCCGGCGCCGTGGCGCTTCGCGAAGTCGAGGGACGAGAGCACCACCGCCGCGCCGCCGTCGCTGGTGGCGCAGATCTCGAGCAGCCGCAGGGGGTCGGCCACCATGTTGGAGGCGAGCACCTCTTCTTCGCTGAAGACCTTCTTGTAGCGGGCGTTCGGGTTGCTGACGCCGTGTCGGCTGTTCTTGGCCTTCACGTGGGCGAAGTCCTGCTCGGTGGCGCCGTAGAGGTCCATCCGCCGCCGGGCGTAGAGCCCGAAGTAGGTCGGGTTCGTGGCGCCCAGCAGCCGGAAGCGCAGCCAGTCCGGGTCGAGCACCCGCTCGCCCTTGGCGGGGGCCAGGAAGCCCTTGGGCGTGGTGTCGGCGCCCGCCACCACGGCCACGTCGCACATGCCGGCCAGGATCCGCGTGCGCGCGGCCTCCATCGCCTGGGCGCCGGTCGCGCAGGCGGCGTAGGTGCTCATCACCGGGATGCCGGTCCAGCCCATGGCCTTGGCGAAGGTCGCGCCGGACACGTAGCCCGGGTAGCCGTTGCGCATGGTGTCGCCGCCCGCGATGAACTCGACCTTGCGCCAGTCGAGCTCCGCGTCCTTCAACGCGGCCTGGATGGCGTGCACTCCGTACTCGACGAAGTTTCGCCCCCACTTGCCCCAGGGATGCATGCCGACGCCGAGGATCGCGACTTCGTTCTTTGCCATGACTGCTCCTTCAGGCCGCGACCGGCTTCCACTTCCAGACGACGTACTCGTTCTCGTCGTCCTCGTAGAGGGTGTCCAACACCAGCTCCATCTCCATGCCCACCTCGAGCTGCTCCGCGGAGACGCCCGGCGCGAGCTGGCCCATCACCACCATGCGCTCCTGGCTGAGCTCCACCGCCGCCACCGTGTACGGCTCGAACGGGTCCGGCGCCATGTAGGGCTCCGGCGGCTTGTAGTGATTGGTGGTGTACGACCAGAGCTTGCCGGTGCGCGAGAGCGCCACCTCCTCCAGCTCCGCGTCGTCGTAGCCCGGCGCGTGGCTCACGGCCACGTCCTTGGGGAAGAAGTAGCTCCCGCTGCCCGGGTCGCGCAGGCCGAGCAGCTGGGGGCTGGCCTCGTCCAGAGTGAACCAGCCCTCGATGGCCGGTACGCGGTTCTTGCTCATGCTCTCCTCCGCCCGCGGGCAGCGTACCTCACGCTCCCTGCGGGCTGTAGCCGAAGCTCTCGGCGGGCAGGGCGCCGTCGATGACGGCGCTGCTCAGGCGCGCCCGGTGGAAGACCGGGTCTCCGAAGGCCAGGTCCAGGGACCAGGCCCGCTTCATCCACAGGTGGACGTCCTGCTCGTAGGTGTAGCCGATGGCGCCGTGCACCTGGAGCGAGGTCTTGGCCGCCGCGGTGGCCGCCTCGCAGGCTGCGAGCTTCGCCATGGACACGTCGACGGCGCGGCAGCGCTCGCCGCGGGCCACCGAGTGGGACGCCCGGTAGACGTGGGAGCGCGCGTATTCGAGCGCGACCTTCACGTCTGCCAGCATGTGCTTCACGGCCTGGAAGCTCCCGATCGCCACGCCGAACTGCTGGCGCTGGCCCGCGTACTCCACAGCCAGCGAGATCAGCCGGTCGGCGACGCCCAGCGCCTGGGCGGCGCAGGCGAGCGCGCCGCGGTCGAGCGCCGCGTCGAGGATGGCCGCCGCCCGGGCGCCGTCGGCCGCCCGCGTCGCGGAGCTGGCAGCGAACGTCGCGCGGTACAGGCGCTGGGAGCCGTCGTTGGAGGGCTGGGCCTCGAGCGAGACGGCGCTCTGCGGCAGCAGGTGAAGGGCGCCGTCGGCGGGCAGCAGCAGCCGGTCCGCCACGTGGGCGTCGGCCACGAAGGGGCTCGCGGCGTGGCCCATGGCCAGCCGGGCGTCGCCGGCCGCCACCCGCGGCAGCCACTCGGCGGCGGGCGCCGGGTCGTCCAGCTCGGCCAGTGCGGCAGCGGCCACCGCCGTCGCCACCACCGGTTCGGCCAGCGCCGCGCGGCCGACCTCCTCCAGCAGCAGCACCCAGTCGGTCTCGTCGAGGCCGAGCCCCCCGTGCGCCTCGGGGACCAGGAGTCCGGGAACGCCGATCTCCGCCAGCCGTTTCCAGAAGGCCGGGTCGCGTCCCGTGTCCGACTCCCAGCTCGCGCGGACCCACTCGGGCGTGCACTCCCCCTCCAGGAAGTCCCGGGTGGCCTGCTGGAGCAGGAGCTGGTCCTCGTTGAAGGTGAAGTCCACGGCTACTTCCTCGGCAGTCCCAGGATCCGCTCGGCGATGATGTTGCGCTGGATCTGGTTGGTGCCCGCGTAGATCGGTCCCGACAGCGCGAACAGGTAGCCCTCGAGCCAGCCGCCCACGTCGCCCGCCGCGGGCGCCTCGGGCAGGAGCTCCGCGCGCGGGCCCAGCAGCTCGAGCGCCAGCTCGTGCATGCGCACGTCGAGCTCGGACCAGAAGATCTTGTTGAGGCTCGCCTCGTCGCCGATCTTGCCGCCGGCCAGCAGGCGCGAGACGGTCTGGTAGGTGTTCAGGCAGTAGGCCTCGGCGTCCATCCAGCAGCGCGCCACGCGCTCGCGCATGCCGGGGGAGACCGGGTCGCCGCGGCGGACGGCGTCGCGGTAGAGCCCGACCAGCCGCGCCGCGGTGCTCTGGAAGCGCGCCGGGCTCCGCAGCATGAGACCGCGCTCGAAGCCGGCGGTCGCCATGGCGACGTTCCAGCCCCTGCCCCCGGGCCCGAGCAGGTTCTCGGCGGAGACGCGCGCGTCGTCGAAGAAGACCTCGGCGAATGCCGCCTTGCCGTTCAGCTTCTGGATCGGGCGCACGCTGACGCCCGGCGCGTCGAGCGGCACCAGGACGAAGGAGAGCCCATGGTGGCGCGAGGACTCCGGGTCGGTCCGGAAGAGGCCGAAGAGCCAGTGCGCGAAGGCGCCCCGCGAGGCCCAGGTCTTCTGGCCGTTGATCACGAAGTCGTCGCCGTCGCGCACGGCGGTGGCCTGGATGTTGGCCATGTCGCTGCCCGCGTTCGGCTCCGACCAGCCCTGGGCCCAGACCTCCGCAGAGGAGGCCATCGGTGGCAGGAAGCGCGCCTTCTGCTCCGGCGTGCCGTACTCCATGATGGTCGGGCCGAGCAGGAAGATGCCGTTCTGGTTCACGCGGCCGGGCGCGCCGGCCCGGTAGTACTCCTCTTCGAACACGAGCCACTCGAGCAGGTCGGCACCGCGGCCGCCGTATTCTCGCGGCCAGGGCACCATGGCCCAGCCCGCCTCGTGCAGCCGCGCCTCCCAGGCGCGGTGCTCCTCGAAGCCCTCGCGGGTGTCGAACGAGCGCAGGGGGCTGGCGGGCGCGTTCGCTTCCAGCCATGCGCGCGCCTCCTTGCGGAAGGCCTCCTGCTCGGGGGTGTAGCGGAGGTCCACGCCTAGGCTCCGTCGTCGCGGCCGTCGTCGCGGAAGTCCACGTCGCGCTTCTCGACGAAGGCGTCGCGGGATTCCTGGGAGTCGGGGGAGGTGTAGAGCTCGAGCGTAAAGCCCTGCTCGAAGCGGTAGCTCGTCTTGACGTCCAGCAGCTCGATCCCGTTCAGGGACTGCTTGGCCAGGCGCACGGCCTTGGGGCTCTTCGAGGCGATCGTGTGCGCCAGCTCCAGGGCGGCGTCGCGCAGCTTCTCCCTCGGCACCACCGACTCCACGCCGCCCAGGCGCAGCGCCTCGGCGGCGTCGATGCTCTCGCCGGTGTAGAGCATGCGCCGGGTCTTCTGCATGCCGAAGAGCCGCATCAGGTGGGTGGCGGCGCCGAGGGCGCCCCGGTCGATCTCGGGCAGGGCGAAGGTCGCGTCCTCGGAGGCGACGACGATGTCCGACGCGCCGGCGATCCCGATTCCGCCCCCGATGCAGAAGCCGTGCACGGCCGAGATCACCGGCACCGGACAATCGTAGATGGCCGCGAAGGTGTCGTAGCAGCCGCGGTTCACCTCGGTGATGAGGCTCGCGTTGGCGGCCAGCTCCTTGATGTCCACGCCGGCCTGGAAGCCGCGTCCCTCGGCGCGGATCACGATGCAGCGCACGTCGGCCCGCTTGCCCAGCTCCGCCACCTTCGCGGCGAAGTCGTGCCAGCCAGCGCTGTCGAGCGCGTTCACCGGCGGGTTGTCGATCACCAGCTCCGCGACGAACTCCGAGACCTGGATGTCGAGTGCCATGCGGTCCTCCTAGCGCCCGAGCGCCTTCAAGGTCGTCTCGGCTTCTTCCACGATGCGTGCCAGGAGCTCGGCGCAGGTGGGGCGGTCCTCGATGACGCCGGTCACGGTCCCGCTGGGCAGGTAGCCGTGCACCGGGTCGCCGTCGGTCATGGCGGTCCTGGCGAGCATGGGCGCGTTGGCGGCCATCAGCACCTGGGCGCGGGTCAGGCGCTCGTGGCGGCGCATGGCCAGGCCCGAGCGAAGCAGCTCCAGGAGCGAGGCACCGGTCTCGCGGCGCAGGGCCAGGGCGCTGCGGAAGGCCAGCCACAGCCGCCCGGGTGCGCCGCGGCGCTCGAGCTCCCGCAGCAGCTCGTTGCGGATCATGCGCTGGGGCAGGCCGTCCAGGGCTCGGCTCACCACCACGTCGTCGACCTCCGCTTCGAGATAGCGCTCGACAGTGGCGTCCGGCACCGGGCTCTCGCGCGTCAGCAGGAAGCGCGTCCCCATGGCGATGCCCTTGGCGCCGAGCGCCAGCGCGGCCACCAGACCGCGACCGTCGCGGAAGCCGCCGGCGGCCACGATCGGTACCGAGACCGCGTCCGCGCACTGGGAGACGAGCAGCGACGTGGGCACCGTCCCGGTGTGGCCGCCGCCCTCTGCGCCCTGCACGATGATGGCGTCCGCGCCGAGCCGCTCGGCCTTGACCGCGTGCTTCGGGGCTCCGCAGGTGGGCATGCACACGACCCCGGCGTCCTTCAGCCGGCGGATCAGCGACGCGTCGGGCGCGCGGTTGTAGCCGGCGGCGCGGACGCCGTGCTCGATGATCGCGTCGCTGATGACGTCGGCGCCGGGCGCGTCCATCAGGAAGTTCACGCCGAACGGCCGGTCGCTCAGCGCGCGGGTGCGCTCGATGGCAGCCGCGACCTCGCGCGGCGGGATCGTGGCCGCGGCCAGGAAGCCGAAGCCGCCGGCGTTGCAGACCGCGGCCACCAGCTCCGGCTCCGCGACCCAGCCCATGCCTGTCTGCACCACCGGCCAGCGGCAGCCGAGCAGGTCGCAGAGCTCGGTGTGGAGGGGGGAGGTCACGCGTCGCCTCGCTCAGCCCACGACTTCGCGGTCGCGGGCGCCCCGGGGGTCCAGCACCTCCCGGACGAGGCGCAGCTCCTCGGCCTCGGGCAGGCGGGTCGGCGGGACGTCGCCGTCGATCGCCAGCTCGAAGCCGGTCTGCTCCACCACCTCGTCGACGGAGACGCCGGGGTGGAGCGAGGCCAGGCGCATGCGGTTGTCCGGAGTCGCGAAGTCGAAGACGCCCAGGTTGGAGACCACGCGGCGGATCTCGTGGAAGCGTCCGGCCGGCCCCAGGGCGCGGGCGCGGTCGTACCCGACACCGGAGACCACGTCGACCTTCTCCACGAAGACCTTGGAAGAATGATTGGGCACCCAGTAGCTGGTGGGGTGGCAGAGTGTGTTGCCCGGCGCGCCGCGCATGCCCAGGAGCTGCGCCCTCGGCTTCTCGTGGGGGCCGATGCAGGCGAAGTTGTGGTTGCCGTAGCGATCGATCTGGCTGGCGGTCATCACCACGTGGCGGCGTCCGTTCCAGAGCAGGTCGAAGACGCTGCGGAAGGGAAGCCAGCCCTCGACGACGGCGTCGTCGCCCGCCTCGGCGCCGAGCGGCGGCACGTCGGCGCGCAGGAAGGCGACGCCGTCGGTCATCAGCAGGTCCGGCTCGAAGGTCAGCCGCGCCAGGCGGGCGCCGATCGTCGGGACCGCGCCGAAGGCGCTGGCGAGCCGCTCGCCGTCGCCGCGGAAGACCTCGGCCACCGCCACCGCGCAGACCTCGGCGCGGCTGGCGTCGCTCACGCCCGCTCCTTCAGACGCCGCTGGTAGTCCGCCTCGGAGTCCAGCGTCAGCCAGGTCTCGAAGAAGCGCTCCCAGGCGTCGGGGTCCTTGGCGGTCGCCGCGTACTCCTTCTGGAAGGCCTCGTCGCGGCCGTAGTCCGGGGGGCACTCGGTGAAGTGGGCGCCGCCGGGGGCCTCGATCACGCCGTCCACCATGGAGCGGTTCAGCTTCAACGTGTGCGCCGAGCCGCCCTTCAGCAGGTCGCCGGTCTCGACCAGCCGCTCGCAGCTGACGAAGCGGCGCTTCGCCGCCAGGCAATAGAGATCGTCGAAGTAGGGGTCCGGTCCGAGAAACTGGGCGTTGCCGCGCGCGTCGGCGCGGTTCATGTGCACGAAGGCCGCGTCGAGCTCGATGGCGGGGACGGCCACCAGCTCCTCGCCGTCGTCGTACGGGGAGCGCACCGTGCGCAGCCAGTCGGCGTTGACCGTCATCACGTCGGAGCCCAGGCCGGCGCGCGTCGGCAGGAAGGGCAGGCGCAGGGCGGCGGCGTAGAGGCCCCACTGGAGCATGCCCTCGTCGAGCTCCACCGCCTCGACGGCGCCCGCCTGGCGCACGGCCCGGAAGTGGGGCTCCAGCGGGATCGAGTCGAGGGAGACGAAGCCGTAGATGATGCGGCGAACCTTGCCCGCCTTGCACAGCAGGCCCGCGTCGGGGCCGCCGTAGCTGACGAGGGTCAGGTCCTTCAGGTCGCTGCGCAGGATCTCGCGGACGACGCTCATGGGCTTGCGCCGCGAGCCCCAGCCGCCGATTCCGATCGTCATCCCGTCGCGCAGCTCGCCGACGGCCTCGCGCTCCGTGGTCCGCTTGTCCAAGGGAGCAATATAGTAACGATACGTATCGTTTCTGTAAACCCGAGGGGACGTTGGTTTAGAAGTTCAGAAACTGCCGCAGTTTCTGAACTTCTAAACCAACGTCCCCCAAGCGGAGGGCGTAGGCGATGACGGCGTCGCCCGGCTCGGACCAGCCGTGGCCGCCGGCGGGGACCACCACGAACTGCCGCGAATCCTCGCGCAGGCGGTAGGTGACGGGGGTGGCGTTGGCGGTGAAGGGGAGCCGCGCCTGCCAGAGCTCGGCGCCGGTCTCGGTGTCGAAGGCGCGGAAGGTCTTCTCGGTGGTGGCTCCGACGAAGACCAGGCCGCCGGCGGTGGCGATGGAGCCGCCCAGGTTGGGTGCGCCGACGTCGCCCTGGAGCCACCAGATCGGGAAGGGCGCCTGGTCGCGGCTGGTGCCGAGCGGCACCTCCCACAGGATCTCTCCCTGCACCAGATCGACGGCGGTGAGCGTTCCCCACGGCGGCGCGTTGCACGGCGCCCCGAGCGGCGACAGGAGCGGGCCGCGCACGACCGCGTAGGGCGTGCCGTCCATCGGGTACATGTCGTTGGGGTAGACGGCGCTCTTCTCGGGCAGCGCGTCGTACTCGTCGCGGGGCAGGAGCTTCACCACCAGCGGCATGCGCGACTGGTTGACGTAGAGGATGCGGCGTTCGGGATCGAGGGAGACGCTGCCCCAGTTGGCGCCGCCCGCCGGACCGGGGAAGTGGATCGACCCCTGGAGCGAAGGCGGCGTGTAGATGCCCTCGGAGCGGTGGCCGGCGATGAGATCCCGGCAGGCTCCCCGGTCCCAGGGCGTGAACCCGAAGGCGTCGTCGGGGGACAGGGCGTGCGGGTGCAGCGGCGGTACGTGGGTGGGGAAGGGCTGCGTCGGCGCCGTCGTCTCGCCCTCCACGTCGGTCTGCGGCACGGGGCGCTCCTCCACCGGGAAGAGCGGCTGGCCGCTGTCGCGGTCCAGCAGGAACACGAGCCCCATCTTGGTGGCCTGGGCCAGCGCCGGAAGCGGGCCGCCCTCGCGGGGAAAGTCGAAGAGCGCCGGCTGCGATCCCACGTCGTAGTCCCACAGGTCGTGGTGCACGGTCTGGAAGCGCCACACCGGGTTGCCGGTCAGCGTGTCGAGCGCGACCACCGAGCTCGACCAGTGGTCGAGGCCGCGGCGCCGGCCCCCGAAGTAGTCGGGCGACGCGTTGCCCGTCGGCACGAAGACGACGCCGAGCTCGGGGTCGGACGCCATCGGCGCCCACACGTTGGCGGTGCCGCGGGTGTAGAGACCGTCGGCCGGAGCCTGCCAGTCCTCGGGCACCGGGTCCCACGCCCAGCGCAGCGCGCCGTTGCGGGCGTCGAAGCCGCGCACCACGCCGGACGGCGCGTCGCTGCGCAGGTTGTCCGCCACCAGCGCACCCACCACGACCACGTCGCCGACCGCCACCGGCGGCGAGGTCGGGTAGTACTCCCAGGGCTCGGCTTCGCCGATGCCTTCGCGCAGCTCGACCCGCCCCGCCCGCCCGAAGTCGTCGCACGGCTTGCCCGTGGCCGCGTCGAGGGCGATGAGCTGGGAGTCGAGGGTGCCCGTGAAGATGCGCGCCGCGCAGTCGGCGTCGGGCTCGCGCTCCGGATCGCGCCAGAACTCCACGCCGCGGCACGCGCGCCCGTAGGGACCCTCGAGCTTCTCCACGCGCTGCTGCGGGTCGAAGGTCCAGCGCTCCTCCCCGGTCTCCGGGTCGAGGGCGATCACGCGGTTGGCGCCGGTGCAGAAGAAGAGCGTGTCGTCCGCGACGATCGGGGTGACCTGGAAGGCGGTGCGCGAGGTGCCGTCGCTCCCGTCCGACACGTCCCCGTGTCGGTACTCCCAGGCCAGCTCGAGCCCCGCCACGTTGTCGCGGGTGATCTGGGTCAGGGGCGACCAGCGCCGGCCGCCCTTGTCGCCGCCGTGGGTAGGCCAGTCGGCGGTCGGGCCGGAGAAGTCGGGCGCCGGAGGCTCGGCGCCGCACGCCAGCGCCAGCAGCACCAGGGCTGCGCACAACACTCGGACGGGGTGGCTCACGGCGGTGCAACATGTTCTAATGCCCCGCCCCATGTCAAGCGCGGAGGCGCCCTCGTGAAGTTCTGGCAGTCCCTCGCCTTCAGCGAGCCCGAGCAGCTGGTGGAGATCGCCCCGATCGCCGAGGCCGCGGGCTTCGAGGGCGTGCTGGTGTCCGACCATCTCTTCTTCCCGGACCGGCTCGACTCGAAGTACCCCTACTCGGAGGACGGCACGCCGGGCTTCGGGCACGGGACCCCCTTCCCCGAGCCGTGGGCGGCCATCTCGGCCATGGCGGCGGTGACCCGACGGCTGCGCTTCGCCACGATGGTCTACATCCTGCCCCTGCGGAACCCGCTCGAGGTGGCGAAGTCGGTGGGGACGGCCGCCGTGCTGTCCGGTGACCGGGTCGTGCTCGGGACGGGCGCGGGCTGGATCCGCGAGGAGTACGACACCCTGGGCGTCGACTTCACGACCCGCGGCCGGCGCTACGACGAGTGCATCCAGGTGCTGCGCAGCCTCTGGACCGGCGACCCCGTCGAGCACCGCGGCGAGTTCTTCCAGTTCGAGCGCCTCAGCATGAGCCCGGCCCCGCGTGCGCCGGTGCCGCTCTGGATCGGCGGTCTCTCGAAGCCCGCCCTGCGCCGGGCCGCGCGGCACGGCGACGGCTGGATCGGGACGGGCCAGACGCCCGACCAGGCGCAGACCCTGCTGTCCACGCTGGCGCGTCTACGCGCCGAGGCCGGGCGCAGCGCAGAGCCCTTCGACGCGCTGGTCCCGCTCACCACGCCGCCCGACGCCGACAGCCTGCGGCGGCTCGAGGACGCCGGCGCCACCGGAACCGTGAGCTACCCGTTCGTGTACAGTCTCGGCCCGACGAGCAGCCTCGACGAGAAACGCGCCTACCTGGAGGGCTTCGGCGAGCAGGTCATCGCGCGCATGGGCGCGTGATACCATCGCCGCCATGAGCCACCCCCTCTTCGACCTCGACGGCCGCGTCGGCCTCGTCACCGGCGGCAACAGCGGCATCGGGCTCGGCCTGGCCCGCGGTCTGGCGAAGGCCGGGGCGAAGGTGGCCGTCTGGGGCCGCGACGCCGCCAAGAACGAGGCCGCCGTCAAGCAGCTCGAGTCGCTCGGCGCCGAGGCCGCGGCCTTCGCCTGCGACGTCACGAGCGAAGCGCAGGTGGTGGCGGCGGTGGCGGACACCCTGGCGCGTTTCGGCCGCATCGACGCCTGCTTTGCCAACGCGGGCGGCGGGCTCGCATCGTCCTTCCTGAAGATGAGCCTGGAGGAGTGGGAGTCGGTGCTGCGCCTCAACCTGAACGGCACCTTCCTGACCTTCCGCGAGGTGCTGAAGCACATGGTCGAGCGCGGCGGCGGCGGCAAGCTCGTGGCCACGTCGTCCATCGGCGAGATCTGCGGCATGCCGCGCCAGGAGCACTACGCCGCCACCAAGGCCGGCCTGTCGTCGCTGGTGCGCTCGCTGGCCGTGGAGTTCGCCAGGCACGACGTCCAGGTGAACGCGATCCTGCCCGGCTGGATCGACACGCCCGCCACGAAGCCGGTGCAGGAGTGGGCGGCCCTGAACGAGCAGATCCTGCACCGCACCCCCGCCCGCCGCTGGGGCACGCCCGCAGACCTCGAAGGCATTGCGGTCTACCTGGCGTCGGACGCGTCGCGCTTCCACACCGGCGACACCATTCGCATCGACGGCGGCTACATGATCTTCTAGCGCCGCGAGTGCCGGACTCGACCGTGCCGCCCGGCCTGGAGGGGGGGCCGAGCGGGGCGGATGAGGGCTCGTCCCCCCGGGAAGGCCCGGGGACGATTTTTTCGTCACCTGCCTGCGCATTGCGTGCACTTCACAGGTGATGGGCTGGTTCACACACTTCACGCGTCCCCTTCGGAGGGGCGTTGCGCCCGGCGGGCGCAACCACGTCCGGCGGGACGGGGGCGACACGTTGTGCGGCGTCCGGATGCCGGCCTGGCTGGTGGGTCGGGTGGTGATCCTGAACCCGCGCACCGGCGGCCCCGCGTACCCGGACTGCAAGCGCTGCGCGTCCCTCTCCGGCCGCCACGGCCTGGCGGTCGCGGCCCGCCCCTAGTCCACGCGCGGACTCACGCGTCCTCCCGAGCCAGGCCGAGCAGTCGCTCGGCGTTTCGATGCAGGATGGCGCTGCGGAGCTCGGGCCGGCCCTCGCTGACGATGAGCACCTTGGCCAGGCTGGCGGCCAGGTGGTAGAAGGGCCAGTCCGTGCCGAAGAGCAGGCGCTCGCCGCCGACGGCCTCGACGATTTCGTGGATCGAGGTCACGCCCTGGCCGTGGAGGTCGAGCCAGGCGTTCGGGTAGCGGCGTGCCAGGGGCACGGCGTCTGCCAGGTCCCGGGCGCCGGCGTGGCCGAGGACGAAGTCCAGCTCCGGGAAGGCTCGCAGCGCACCCTCGTAGTGGCGCATGAGGGCGTACTGATGCGTGTAGCCCGGCTCGATCCCGGCGCGTCCGCCGTGGAAGAAGACCACCAGGCCCAGGCGCTGACACTCCTCGTAGATGGGCATCACCTCTGGCGCGTCCGGGAAGAAGCGCTGCATGGTCGGGTGCAGCTTCACGACCCGCGCGCCCCGGGCCGCGTAGGCCCGCAGCCGCTCGAGCGCGTCGTCCGCGCGCGGGTGCACCGAGGCGCCGGGAATCAGGCGCTCGCGCACGCCGGCCTGCTCGCCGGCGTCGAGCCAGCGCTCGGTCAGGTCGTCGTGGAAGGGCACGCCGAAGGCGATCGGCAGCACCAGGGCGCGGCCGACGCGGGAGTCGTCCATCTCGGCCAGCAGGTTGGGGATGGTGTGGGTGCGTGCGGCGGCGCTCCCCCACAGCAGGTTCCCGAGCGCCCCCCGGCGCAGCGCGCTGAGGTCGTCGGGCGTGAAGTTGGCGTTGATGTAGACGTCCAGGTCGAGCGGGCAGCCGGGATCCTCCCGGTCGCAGTCGAGCAGGTGCTGTACGCGCTCGGTGCGCGCCTGGAGGTCGGGCGCCGGGGCGAACAGGACCGCGACGGCCAGGTGCGCGTGCACGTCGATGGCGAGGGGCACGCTCTCGTCGACGCAGCGCAGGCGACCCTCGGGATCGAGCTCGAACCACGGCAGCTCCGCGAGACCGCGGTAGCCGCGGTACACCTGCCGGCCGTAGGGTCCCCGGCCGGAGCGCTCCCGTTCCTCGCGCCGCTGCGCCTCGAGCCGAGCGGCGTCGGCGTCGGTGTAGCGTTCGGAGTCGCGGCAGCCGAGCGCCACGGCGCCGGCTCCGCCTGCGGCGAGTCGCACGAAGGCCCGGCGCGTGAGCGGATTGCCGCTCACCGGGCCCGGTCCACGAAGATCGGCGACGACCAGGCGCGCTCCTGCACCGGGGCCAGGCAGTCGTCGTCCGGCGACGTGCGGAAGTCGCCGTAGCAGGGGCGCGTGCGCAGCGCGTTGGCCTCGGCGTCGAACTCCGTGCGCAGGTTCGCGCCGTTCACCGCCGGCGTGGGCTCCTGGAGCGCGCGCACGTAGTAGACGGCGTCGCGTCCCGCGGCGGCGAAGTCCGGGTCCTCGAAGCGGGCGACGCAGCCGCCCGGATCCGGCTCGCACGGGAAGCGGCGCCAGGGGTCCTCGATCAGGTCGTCCAGCGGCTCGTCGGGAGTACGCTGGGGTCGGATCCGTACCACCTCGATCGCCCCGATCGGATGGCGCACGTCGCTCGGGTGATCGCATTCGCCCCGGCAGAGCTGCTCGAGGCGCTCCGGCGACAGCGCGCTGAGGCTCTCCTGCGGGCAGCCCGGCTGCTGCACGAAGGCTCCGACGGCGCGGACCTCGAAGCGCGGAGCCTCCGCCAGGCTCACCCGGCTTCCCATGGAAGCGGCGCCGGCCGGGCCGTTCAGCAGATCGAACCAGAGCAGGATCCGGGGCCCGCTCGTGCCGTACACCTGGCCGCTCGCGAGCGCCGACCACACGGCCTCGCGACTGCGGCCCTCGGCGTGGACCGCGGCCAGCCCGCCCGGGTAGAGGAAGCTCGTCACACGCTCGGCGTCGGCGCCGATGAAGCGGGCCCCGACGTCCTCGAGCCGGTTCGGTCGGCTCGGGTCCCAGTCGCGATGGCGCCGCTCCTGACTCCAGCGCAGGAGTCGATCGTAGAATGCGGAGCGGGCGCCGGTGGCGTCGGTCATGACACCGCGCCGGGCGAACTGCTTGTAGCCGGTCCCTGGGCGCGCCGTGTGGTTGTCGCTCGAGGCGATGAAGCTCCAGCGGAAGCGCAGGGGTTTGCCGTCGGGATCCGCCGGGTCCGGACGCGAGAGCGCCAGGGCGTACTGGGCGGAGCCCGCCGGGCGGTAGCCGTGCGCGGGCTTGAAACAGTCGCGGCACTCGTCGCAGTCGAGCCAGTCCTCGGCGCGCGTGTCCGGAAAGACCAGATGCGGGGCGATGCCCGCCTCCAGGGCGTAGCGCTTCGCGTCCTCCACCAGGGCCTCACACTCGGCGGCGGGCCGATCCCCGCAGCGCGCGCGCATGAGCTCCCCGGCGCGCCAGCAGCAGGGCAGGAAGTCCTCCCGCGGCTCGGGGCAGAGGGGCGCGCCGTCCGGCCCGGGGAAGACCGCACGGTACGAGCGGTACTCCTCGCTGTTTCCGTGGCCGGACATCACCTCGATGAGCGACTGGCGCCCGGGATCGTGCTGCTCGCGAGAGAGCTGCTTGTCGAGCTGCGTTCCCGGCGGCGAGTAGATGCCCCACGTCGTGCCGTGGGGGATCACCAGGGAGTCGAAGCCCCACTGTTCCAGCTTCTCGAAGAGCACCGTCGGCTCGGGAGCGTTCTCGACGCAGTCCGGAGGGAGCTCGCGGGTGTCCACGCCGCGCTCGCAGCGCGGGAGCGACGTCAGGCGATCCAGGTACCAGCGGAAGTCCGCGTACTCGCGCCAGCCGAGCGGATCCACCAGGGTCAGGATGGCCGTGCCCACGCCGATGCGGTCGCGGGCGTCCCGGGCCGCCGTCGCCAGCTCGTCGCTGAGCGAATTGATCGGGCGCGCCGGCAGCGCCTCGTCGGCCAGCTCGCGAAAGATCACGTTCTTGTGGCCCCAGTGCGTCTCGGGCGTCGGCCCCACCTGGGTCCACTCGAAGCCCGCCAGGGCCACGAGGTCCGGATCGCCCGGGTCGCCGGCGCGGGCCTGGCACTGGCGCAGGCTCTCCTTCTCGGCGGCCCACTGCTCCGGGGTCAGCGAGACGGCGTGGTCGGTGAGTGCGAAGAAGTCGAGCCCGGAGCAGTAGCGGGCGAAGTCGCAGGCGTCCGCCGGGGGGTGCGCGCCCTCGCCGCCGGTGATCGGCAGCGAGAAGAAGAACGCGTCGGTGGAGTACGTGGTGTGCACGTGGAGGTCGCCGAACAGGATCTGCCGCGGCGCCCGGGCGCGGGTTCCGCCGGCCAGGGTGGCCACGTCCGCCTCGCCCGACGTGCGGCCCGCCTCGACTGCAGCGACGACCTCGGGCGCGCGCCCCGGACCCGCGATGGTTCCCGCGTCGCGTTCCTGCCCGCCACAGGCGCTCAGGCCCGCCACGAGGAGCAGGGCTGCAACCAGCCGCATGTCGTTCCCCTCCTTCACGCCAGTGCCCGCGACACGAACCAGAAGAGACCCGCCGCCAGCACCGCCGCCGAGCCCGCCTGGACGACCAGGGTGCGCGGAAGCCATGCGCGGGACAAGAGGAAGCGCAGGAGCGGCCAGGCGAGCGCCACGATCGTCAGCTGGCCGAGCTCCACGCCGACGTTGAAGCCGAAGAGGGCCGGGGCGAGGCGCTCGGGCGGGAGCGCCATCTCCACCAGCACACCGGCGAAGCCGAAGCCGTGGATCAACCCGAACACGAACGCCAGCAGCCAGCGCAGCCGGAACGGCCGTGCCACCCGCGCGGCGAGGCCGAGGTAGCAGAGGGAGAACAGGCCGACACCGACCAGGGCGGCCGCCGGCACGGCGACCCGCCCGAGCGCCGCTGCCGCGCTGGCGACGGCGAAGAGCGCCGCCAGCGCGATCCCCACGCCGCGCCGCAGGCGCGGGCCGCCGACGAGCCAGGCGTTCTCCAGGGCCACTACCGCGATGGAGAGCCCGATCAACGCCTCGACCGCGGCCGCCTCCGGGCGCACCCAGCCGAGCACCCCGAGGGCCAGCGTCACGCTGTGGGCCAGGGTGAAGCCGGTGACGATGGTGGCCACCTCGAGGATCGAGCCGCCGAGGAGCAGCAGCGCCAGCAGGAAGGCCAGGTGGTCGTAGCCCGTGGCGATGTGCTCGACGCCGAGGCCGATGAAGGTCGCGACTCCGCCGGCGGGCGGCGGTGCCGCGTCGGTGCCCTCAGCGAGCGCGATCTCGCTTCGGTCCAGCAGGAAGACCTGCTCCACCGGCCGCGCGTCGTCGCGCCGGATCCGCGCCAGGTGCAGGTGGCTCGCCACGGCCTCGAAGAAGCCGGCGCCGCGCAGGTGCAGGAGCCGCGCGTCCGGGCAGACCACGCGCCAGCGGCGCGCCACGTGACCCGGGTCCGAGGTCGGGAGCGACGCGACCCGCCCGTCGACGGCGCAGTCCCGCCCGTCTGCCACGAGCGCGTAGCGTTCCACCAGGTACGCATCGACGGCCTGGGCCAGCGCGGGCCTCGCCGCCAGGCCCGCGGGCGTGACTCCGCCCAGGGCGGGCAGGGCGCGCTGGAGGTCGGCCCAGGCGACGCGCAGGTGCACGCGCGCCGACGCCGGCGGGCCGCTGCGGACGTCCCAGGCGGCGATCGAGGTGGAGCGTCCGTGGGCGTGGACCGGCTCCGGGGCCGCCAGCGCGGCCGCCGCGAGGAGCGCCGCGAAGCCCCTGCGCGTCCAGCTCACGGCGCCTCCAGCTGGCGCTCGTCGAGGACCAGCGTGGCGTCTTCGCGCAGCTCGCGCAGCGTGTCGCGCAGCGCCCGCTCGCCGAGGGAGCGCAGGTATTCCGCGCGTACCAGCTCCCGGATCTGCTCGAAGGCAGGCACCTCTCCGTCGCTGCGCTCCCGGAGCAGCAGCACGTGATAGCCGCCGACGGCGCGGATCGGCTCGCTCACCTCGCCCGCAGAGAGGCGCAGGGCCGCCTGGGCCGCGGTGGGGCCCAGGTACTGGCGCACGGTCTCCAGGGGCAGGGGACCCGCGGGCAGGGGTGCCGTGGCCGGATCTCCGAGGTCGGCCGCCACCTGGAGCATCGGCTCTCCGGCGCGGACCCGGCGCCCGATCTCCTCGCCGCGCGCTTGGAGCTCGCGTTCCGGGCGGCCGTCGGCCGCCACGAAGGCGGTCTCCAGGCTGACCCGGCCCGGCCGCCGGAAGCGCTGGCTCTCCGCGCCGTAGAAGGCGCGCAGGTCGGCCTCTTCGGGCTCCGCCGCCTCGGCCTCGGCCGTGAGCGTGGCGATCACCGCGGCCACGATCGCGCGGCGCGCGGTCGGCTCGTGACGAGCCAGGCCGAGGGCCACGCCGCGCTGGAGCAGCAGCTCCTCGTCCACCATGCGCTCGAGCAACCGGCGGCGCTCGGCGGCGTCGAGTTCCACCCGGCGCTCGCTCGCCACGGCGCCGACGAAGCGCGCGAAGGCCTCGGCCGAGATCGTCTGGTCGTTCACGCGCGCGATCGCGCCCCGCGGCAGCCCCGCGTCGGGCGCGCCCGAGCCGGCGAGAGACCAGGCCGCCAGCCCGATTCCGACCAGGGCACCGGCCAGGAGCAGG
>CAMYLJ010000033.1 GCA_947259215.1 uncultured delta proteobacterium | reverse complement strand
GCCCCCCGTAGGGGGGCGCAAGGGGCCGCGCAGCGGCCCCGTCCAGCCGCTTTGAGCGGCTCACCTGGATGCCCCCGGCTTTGCCGGGGGAGCAGTCACTCGCGTGCGAGCACTGCGATTGGCTCCACCAGGAGCGTGCGCTGCGAGCGCACGAGAAGGCGCTCTGCGTGCGCTGCGGCGGCGTCCTGTACCGCGCCTGGCCGGACTCCCTGCGGCGCACCTTCGCGCTCTCGCTGGCCGCGCTCGCGCTGCTCGTCGTCGCCAACGTCTACCCGTTCCTGAGCTTCAGCCTGGAGGGCCAGACCTCGGTGAACCGGATCGTGAGCGGCGTCTTCCTGCTCTGGCAGGCGGGCTACGCGCCCCTCGCGCTCCTGATCCTCTTCAGCAGCGTGCTGGCGCCGGCGGCCCAGGTGGGGATGAGCCTGTACATCACCGGGCCGCTTCTGCTGGGCCGCCTGCCGCCCGGCCTGGCCCGGGTGACCCGCTTCCAGCTGGCCCTGCGCCCGTGGGCGATGCTCGAGGTGTACATGCTCGCGCTGCTCGCCACCCTGGCGAAGCTCGCCGCCATGGCAACCGTCGAGCCGAAGGTCGGCGCGTTGGCCTTCGTGGCGCTGATCGGCGTCTCGACGGCGGCGATCTCCGCCTTCGACCCGCGCGTGGTCTGGCGGCGTCTCGAGGCGGCGCGATGAGCGCGGCGGCTACCGCCACCACCACGGCCGCCGCCGCCGGGCTGGTCCGCTGCCCGGGCTGCGAGAAGCTCCACCCCCGCGCCCAGGTCGCCCCGGGCGCGCCGTGCGGGCGCTGCGGCGCGGCGCTCCACCACCGCTCGCCCGGCAGCCTCCAGCGCACCTGGGCGCTGGTGATCGCCGCCGCCGCGCTCTACCTGCCGGCGAACGTATTCCCCGTGATGGTGATCGAGCAGTTCGGCAAGGCCGAGGCCGACACCATCCTGAGCGGCATCGAGGCGCTCTTCGCGGCGCGCTGGTACCCGATCGCCCTGGTGATCCTCTTCGCCAGCATCCTGGTCCCGATGCTCAAGCTGGTGGGGCTGAGCGGGCTGCTGCTCGCCGTGCACTGGCGCTCGCACTGGAACCCGAGACAGCGGACCGTGCTCTACCGCGTGATCGAGGCGGTCGGGCGCTGGTCGATGCTCGACATGTTCACGACCTCCCTGCTGGTGGCGCTGGTGCACCTCGGGGGCGTGATGACCATCGAGCCCGGGCTGGGGGCCACCTGCTTCGCGGGTGTCGTGATCTTGACCATGTTTGCAGCCCAGAGCTTCGATCCGCGGCTCATCTGGGACGCGATGGAGGAGGAACGATGACGGAATCCGATCCCGGACACGGCAGCGAGCCCGAAGTGCGTCAGGGGCGCCTGTCGCTGATCTGGCTGATCCCCCTGGTGGCGGTCGGGCTGGCGGTCTACCTCGGCATCCGCACCCAGGCCGAGAAGGGGCCGACGATCACGCTCTACTTCGCCACCGGAGCGGGCCTCGAGGAGGGCAAGACCCAGGTCCGCTTCAAGTCCGTGCCCATCGGCGTGGTCGACGACATCTCGATCCGCATGGAGAAGCCGCAGATCGTCGTGCGCTGCGCCCTCGACAAGGGCGCGGAGGGTCATCTGAAGGAAGGCAGCCAGTTCTGGGTGGTGCGTCCGAGGATCGGCTTCGGCGGCGTCTCGGGTCTCGGCACCCTGGTCTCGGGCGCCTTCATCGCCTTCGAGGCGGGACCGGAGGACGGGAAGTCGCTGCGCGAGTTCACGGGCCTCAAGGCGCCGCCGATCAGCGAGCCCGAGGGGCCGGGCCTGAAGATCATGCTGCACGCCCCCGAGCTCGGCTCCCTCGGGCCGGGCACGCCGATCCACTTCCGCCAGATCCGCGTCGGCACCATCGAGGGCCACGAGCTCAGCGACGACGGCGTCGAGGTCCATGCGCTGATCGATCCGGACTATGTGAAGCGCGTGCGCACGAACAGTCGCTTCTGGAACTCCGGGGGCCTCGACGTCCAGGCCGGCTTCGGGAAGATCGACGTGCGCGCCGAGTCGCTCGAGGCGCTGGTCACGGGCGGGGTGAGCTTCGACAGCCCCTCCGGTGGCAAGCCGGCCGACCAGGGCGCGCGTTTCCTGCTCCAGCCCGGGCGTGCCGAGCTGGAGGCAGCCCCCTGGCTCTACGGTGGGCTCCACGTGGTCGTGGAGGGGCCCCAGCTCGGAGGCCTGAAGCGGGGAGACTTCGTCTACTACCGCGAGGAGCGCGTCGGCGCAGTGGTCTCCCAGGCCCTGTCCACGGACTCCCGCAGCGTGCGCGTCCACCTGAACATCCGCTCCCCCTACGCCACCCTGGTCCGCGACAACTCCGTCTTCTGGAACGCCAGCGGGATCAGCGCCGATATGGGCCTCCGGGGCATTCACGTGCATGCCGAGTCGCTCGAGGCGCTGATGGCCGGTGGCATCGCCTTCGCCACCCCGAACAAGCCGGGCGCGCGCGTCAAGCCGGGATCGGTCTTCCGGCTGCAGCCGGAGCTGGACGACAAGTGGCTGAAGTGGAAGCCGCTCATCTGGCGCGGCCCGCCGGAGAAGGCGCCCGCCGACGCGAAGCCGGAGCAGGAGGGGGAGCACGGCATCGGCCGCTTCTTCCACCACGACGACAAGAGCGAGGAGAAGACGGCGGACGACGGCCCCACACCCGAGGAGCACGAGAAGCACGGCTTCTTCCACCGCTTCCACCGCTAGCGCCGCGCGGGGGAGCGAGATCCTCGTCTTTTGATCTCGTGCGGTTGGACGTCCACAGTTCAGCCGATCCCTGCTCAGGGTCGCACCCGCCAGCGTCCTGTTCCGCTTGCGCAAAGCCGGTCCGTGGGGAGAGAATCAACCTGACGGCCGCCATCGGCCGTGGAGAGGAGCTGAAGTGCCGTTCGAGTATCTGATCGTCGAGCTGTTCGATCGCGACGGGCGGGAGCTGTCCCGGCGGGTCAAGATCGATGACGACTTCCTGGGCCAGTCCGATAAGCACTTCTTCGAGATCGAGCGGGGAACGCATTTCGTGTCGCTGGGGCCGCCGTACAACTTCACGCCTGAGGAGAGGAAGATCCGGCTGATGGACACGACGCCCACCAACCCTCGCATGGTCCGCTTCGATGTCGTGTGAGCGCGTGTCCCTGCTCCGCCTGTTCGCTCTCGTCGCGGTGGCGGGCTGTGCGACGCTCAATGATCCGCTCCAGACGCCGGGCCGCGAGCACCGCTTCCCCGAGGAGGCCTCCGGGAAGAACACTCATTCCCTGTTCGTCTGTCTCACGTTCTCAGGGGGCGGCACGCGTGCGGCGGCGCTGAGCTACGGAGTGCTCGAGAAGCTGCGCGACACGGAGATCGTCTGGAAGGACGAGACCAAGACGCTCCTCGACGAGGTGGACTGCATCTCCTCGGTCTCCGGCGGCTCGTTCACGTCGGCCTACTACGGCCTCTTCGGCGACCGTCTCTTCACGCACTTCCGGTCGGAGTTCCTCGACAAGAACGTGGAGCTCGCGCTCTTCTGGCGCCTGCTGAATCCCGTCAACTGGTTCCGGCTCGCCTCCCCGTACTTCAGCCGCATCGACCTGGCCGCGGAGTACTACGACAAGCACGTCTTCGATCACGGGACCTTCGCCGCTCTAGCCGAGCGGCCTTTCGTCATCATCAACGCCACCAACCTCGCCAACGGCGAGCGCTTCAGCTTTACTCAGGAGCAGTTCGACTTCCTGGCGTCGGATCTCGGCTCGTATCCGGTGTCGCGCGCCGTCGCGGCTTCGTCCGCCTTCCCGTTCCTGCTGAGCCCGATCACGCTCAAGAACCATCCGAACGCCCCGGATTTCAAGCTGTCTAGGGAGTACGAAGGAGCCCTCGAGGACTACGACCTGAATCGTCGCCGCTACTACTGGGCGAAGAACCGGGCGATGTACGCCACCGACAAGGAGGCGCTCCCCTGGATCCACCTGATGGACGGGGGGCTCGCGGACAACATCGGTCTGCGGCCCGTCGAGAGCGCCTACCGACGCGGGTTCATCCGGACGGCGATGGGCAAAGACCCAGGCATCGAGAAGCTCGTGATCCTCGTGGTCAACGCTCGCACCCAGGGCGAGGACAAGATCAGCGGTCGTCGAAAGTCGCCCGGGATCTTCTTCGTTGCCAACGCGACCGCGACGGTCGCCATGGGTAACTACAGCAACGAGAGCATCCAGGTGATGCGGGACCTGGCGGAAGCGCGGGAGCAGGTTCAAGGCATCTTGACCGACTGCGAGGGGGAGCTCGGGGAGTGCTCTGGCGGGCGCTGGCGCGAGCTCGCGAGCGGCGAGCTCGCACCCTCCGTGATCGACGTCAGCTTCGAGGCGATCTCCGACCCGGAGCGCCGGAAGTACTTCCTGGAGCTTCCGACGAGCTTCAAGCTGTCGGAGGAGCAGGTCGCGAAGCTGATCGCGGTGGGGCCGGAGCTGCTCGACGCCTCGACCGATTTCACGGACCTGGTCGCGGCCCTGCGCGCTCCCTAGCGGCGCTCGAGCGCGCGCCCGCTCCGCTGACCCGCGTGCGCAGCACGGGGATCGGGCGTTCGCAGTATCAAGCGGCGGCCGTTGTCGTTCGATGCGCTGCAACGGGAGTACGCCCAGCTTGCAGGCAACGTGGGTCCGCAGCGACGTCCGCACGCACGGGGTTCCCCCCGGGTTGGTGCGCAGGTTCGCCCGTGCGGCCGACCACGTGCTCGGCGCTGCCTGGCAAGGGGCCGAGGCCGGCGACATGCGTCGGGCGCGGCTGGCGCTCGGCATCGTCGGTACGATCCTCGCCATCGAGCTGGCGTTCGTCGCCTGGCTGCTCGCCGACGGAATGCTCGGAAACGCGGGCATCGTGCTCGCGCTGGCCGCGACGACCGCGCTGCTCCCGGTCCTCCTCCGCCGACCCGGGGCGATGGGTATCGTGGCTCATGTGCTGGCGGCCCAGCTCACGGTGGCGTTGGGGCTCATGGTGCTGCGCGCCGCGGGGGCCACCACGCCGCCGCTCGTGGTGATCCCGTTCATTCCGATGATCTCGAGCCTGATCGGCGGCGTGCGGGTGGGCGCGCTCTGGGGCGGAGTCGGGATCCTGCAGCTCGCGGTCCTCTATTGGCTGGTTCTGCGGGGGCTCGAGCCCAGCATCGAACTGGCCCCGGACTTCCTGTTGCGGGGCCGCTTCGTCGGCAGTGCGGTCATGCTGGTCTTCGCCGTGCTGGTGGCCGCGGTCTACGAGTTCGTGCGCGGGCGCGCTCTCGAGGAGGCCTCCCACGCCCGTCACCTGGCGGAGGAGCGCGCCATCGAGCTCGAACGCCAGGCCCTCGAGCTCGAGCGGAGCCGCCAGCGCGAGCTCGAGCTGAAGGACCGCTTCCTGTCCCACGTCTCCCACGAGCTGCGCACTCCTTTGGCGGCGACCCACCAGTTCCTGTCGCTGGTGCTCGACGAGATCGCCGGCCCGATCGGGGCCGAGCAGCGCGAGTACCTGGGCATCGCGGCCCGGAACGTCGGCCAGCTGAAGCGGATGATCGGCGACCTGATGGAGCTGACGCGGGCGCGATCGGGAAAGCTGCGTGTGACGCCGCGATCCCTGGACCTCGGCGAGATCCTGCGCTGCCTGAGCGACGGCATTCGCCCCGACGCCGCGGCCGCGGACCTCGCACTCGAGCTGGAGCTCGATCCCGACCTGCCGCGGGTGCTGGCCGATGACGGACGCGTGCGTCAGGTGGTCGGAAACCTGGCGGAGAACGCCATCAAGTTTACGCCGCCGGGGGGCCGCGTAGCGATCCGGGCGCTCCACGATCCGGCCGAGCCCGAGCGCTGGGTACGGGTCAGCGTGCGCGACACGGGGTGTGGCCTCGATGCCGCCTCGGCCGATCGGATCTTCGATCGCCTCCACCAGGAGCAGATCGCGGAGTCGCGGAGCCGCCAGGGGCTCGGCCTCGGTCTGGCGATCTGCCGGGAGCTGGTGCTGCGCCAGGGGGGCCGGATCTGGGTGGAGAGCGAGCTGGGGCAGGGCGCCGCCTTCCACTTCACACTTCCGATCTTCCGGCTGGCGGACCTGGTGGCGCCGGCGATCAGCGACGAGGGGCGCCTGGTGG
Source organism: uncultured delta proteobacterium (assembly GCA_947259215.1). Lineage (GTDB taxonomy): Bacteria > Myxococcota_A > UBA9160 > UBA9160 > JAFDET01 > CAMYLJ01. Next base: position 33,383 of record CAMYLJ010000033.1, on the reverse strand, counting down.
AGGAGTTCGTGCTGGTGCGGGTCGCCCTGGACGCCGATGGGGCGCCCGCGGACGAGCGTCTCTTCCGCCGGGTGCGCCACGAGCTGGCCACCCTGGTCTACCACCCCCACCTGGACGTGGTGCTGCCGCCCCTGCCGGGCGACCCGGGCGAGCCCATCGTGATCGTGGCCCGGACGGGAAGGCCCGGGCTCGAGCCCATCGTGGGGCGGATGCGCCGGCAGCTCGGACACCTGGAGGAGCTTCGGAGTGCGCGCGTGCGGGTGCGCGTCGAGGCCCGCGCCGAGCGCACCACCCCCGAGGAGAGATCGATGCCCCTGGCCGAGGCCCTGGAACACCTGGCGCATCGGATGGTGCGCTTCACTCGATCCCAATGGAAGGAGACGTCTCGTGGAGAAAAGGAAGATCCTGATCGTCGATGACGACGCGGACATCCGCGTCGGGCTGCACGCGCGGCTGCGCGCCAGCGGCTACGCCACCGTGTTCGCCGAGGATGGCATGAGCGCGGTCACCGTGGCTCGGCGCGAGGAGCCCGATCTCGTGCTCCTGGACCTGGGCCTGCCCGGCGGCGACGGCTTCACCGTGCTGGAGCGCTTACGCAGGCACACCCAGCTCGCCTGCACCCCGGTGATCGTGCTCTCGGCCCGCGACCCCGAGGAGAATGAGAAGCAGGCCCTGGAGGCCGGGGCGGTGGCCTTCTTCCAGAAGCCCGCGGAGAACGACGCGCTGCTGGAGGCGATCGTGCGCGCGCTCGGCTGAGGGACGGGCGGCTTCACGGGATCCGGGTCGCGGACCGGAGGCTGCGCGACTCGAGCTGCTCGCGCATCGCGTCCGGGGGCGCCGGGACGGCGGCGAAGCCGGCCAGATCGGCGCGGTCCGTGGCGAGCACCGCGCAGCCCAGCGTGAACGCGCCCGGCTCGTGGCGCCCGAAGAGGGCGGGCACCAGCGTGCGCGGCTCGATCAGGTTCGTGTTCGGCGGCGCCGGCTGCATGCGCGCATCGCGCCCGCCCTCGTGCTCGCGGATGCCGGAGCAGCCGCAGCGCGTGCGGAGCAGCACCATCCCCGTCTCCTGCTCCATCTCGAGCGAGGGAAGGCCCGGCTCGACGCCGTCGTAGCCCAGGGCGAAGCCCGCCTCGCAGGAGTGGAGCACCCGGTCGCTGTGGACCCGGTGGAGCCGCCAGTGCCACGGGCAGCGGCCGGCGAGCAGCGTGTCCACCTGCACCCCGGGGAGCGGCTGCCAGCGGGACCAGACCACCCCGTCCGCGATCGCGAAGTCCAGGATCTCGTCGCGCACGCGCCAGGTCCCGTGCTCCTCGCGCAGCGCCAGCATCGAGTCGGGGACGTTCTGGTGCGGGCGCGACTCCGCCAGCGCCACCGAGAAGCCGAAGCGGGAGCTGTAGGCGAGCTTCGCGTACTTGGCGGGGCCGTTCGCGTAGAACCGCTCGGTCTGGCCGGCGCAGAGCGCCAGCGCCTGGCTGGCGTCGCGGGTGATCGCCATGCGAGCCGGCTCCTGGACGACGGCGGACTCGAGCGCCGGCAGCGGCTCCTCCTCGGCACTCCAGAAGGGATGCTCGGGCGGGGCGCCGAGGGCGAGGAAGGCCTTCATCGCCCAGTACGGTGAGCCCGCGGAGCTGTAGGGCTCGGCGACGAGCAGGTTCGGGTAGCCGTAGCCCACGCTGAGGACGCCGTCCGGGCTCGCGATCGGGGGTGTGGACCAGGCGCGCAGGTTCCGCAGCAGGAGCCCCTTGATGCGCGGCCACGGCAACGCCTCGACGTCCGCCAGCACGAGGGCGCTCCAGAAGGCCGCCTGCGCGAAGCGATAGAGCAGGCTGCGACCGAAGGGAATGGCGCGCCCTCCGGGATCGAACCAGTGCTGGAAGTGCTCCGCGAAGCGCCGCGCGCGCTCGCGGTAGCGCTGCGAGCGCGCCGGATCCCCGAGGCCCGAGGCGGCGTAGAGGAGCCCGTAGGTGTGGAGCGCCCAGGGCACGTAGTAGTCCACGTGACCGCGGGCGCCGTCTTCGTACCAACCGTCGTCCCGGTAGTAGCTCTCCAGCAGGTCCAGGGACTCGCGCTGGGCGTCTTCGGGCGCAAAGCGCCCGACCCGCACGAGGCCGAGGTTCACGAGCACGCGGAAGAACTGCCAGTTGTTCCGCACCGGCGCGTGATCGTTGATCCGGTCCAGCCAGGCCACCAGCTGATCCCGCGTCCGCGCGTCCAGGGGCTCCCAGAGCTCCTCGGGCAGGAAGGCGAGGCCAAAGCCGATGGCGGCCATCTCGACCATGCGCTGATCGACGCCGGTGACCTCGCCCCAGTACTCGGGGTGCTTCGGGTCGGCGCCGGCGGCGAGGCCGCGCCGGTAGAGGTCCCAGTGCGCGAAGTCCCCGCCGCCGTGCGCGAGCGGCACCAGGCCCCAGAGCGGCCGGGCGAAGCCCTCGAGCTCGACGGCCACCTCGGGGAACAGGGCCCCCGCACCGCCCAGCCGGACGCGCGCGCCGCCCTCGCTGAAGCGGGGCAGGAGCGGTGCGAACAGGTCGCGCGCGGCGCGTGCGAGGTCCTCCCGTGTGCGGAGCGGATTTCCCGCCAACGGGTTGCCGGGAGTCGCACCGCTTCGCTCGCTCGGCCGGCCCACGGCCGGACCCTATCGCGCCTTCAGATGGGGCCCCAGACGGCCGATCTACCCTGCGCCGCGGAGCCTCTTGGCCCCGCGGGGGCGGGCTTGTATGGGCACTCCGCAGACCGGCAAGAAGATAGGCAGCTACCGGATCGGGGAGCGGATCGGGGGCGGCTCCATGGGCCGCGTCTGGCGCGGCGTGGACGAGGCGCTGGGACGCCCGGTGGCCGTGAAGATGCTGCGCAGCGAGCTGGCCGAGAGCCACGGGCTGCTCGAGCGCTTCCGCGTGGAGGCCCGGGTCCTGGCGCGCCTGAGCCACCCCAACATCGCCACGGTCTTCGCCCTCCTGGAGGATGGGGACGACCTCTACCTGGTGATGGAGTACGTGCAGGGCGAGACCCTCTGGGCCCACCTGGAGCGTCGCGGCCCGCTGGATCTCGAGTCCGGCTTCCTGCTCTTCCACCAGGCCCTCGACGGGATCCAGCACGCCCACGAGGCGGGCGTGGTGCACCGCGACATCAAGCCGTCGAACCTGATGCTCGAGACCGGCGGCCTGGTGAAGTGGATCGACTTCGGCATCGCCCGCGTGGAGGGGGGCGAGCGGATGACCCGCGGCGGCGGGCTGGTGGGCACCCCCGAGTACATGGCCCCCGAGCAGGTGCGCGGCGAGCCGGGGACGGTCCGCTCCGACGTCTACTCGCTCGGGATCGTGCTCTACCGGATGCTGACCGGGAAGCTGCCCTTCACCGGCGAGGGCGAGTTCGACGTGATGCGCGCCCACGTCGAGGCGCCTCCGTCGCCTCCGAGCGAGCACGGCGTCGAGATCGACGAGCGCCTCGAAGAGACGCTGCTGCGGGCACTGGCGAAGGACCCCGAGGAGCGCTTCGAGAGTGCGTTGGCATTTCAGCAAGCGCTGGTCGAGGCGGGGGCGCCCGAGCCGGTGGCGGTGCGCGCGCCCGCCCCGACCCTGATTCCGGACGAGCGGACCCGGCCGGATCTCTCCGCAATGGCCCTCCCCGAGGCCCCGACCGCCGCGGAGGTGCACGACGCCGCCACGGTTCCCGACGGCATGCTCGACGACTCCCAGGCGGACGCGTCGCAAATGCCCGCGATCGAGGTCTCTCGCGAGGCTCACCCCGCCTGGTCGCGCGCCGGCACCTGGCTCGGCGTGCTGATCCTGGCGGCCGCCTTCGTCGCCGCCGTCAACTGGCTGGCGGCGCCCGAGCGGACGCCGGAGAGCGGGGTCGCGACGCAGAGCACCCCGCAGGCGGCGGGCGAGGCCGCTGCGCCGGCGGTCGCAGAGTCTGGGGAGAGCACCCAGGCTGAGGCGGAATCCGACGCACCGCCTCCGGCAGCGGGCGAGACGCGCGACGGTTCCGCGGGCGCGAAGCCGCCCCAGCGCAGCGCCCCGAAGCGGCCGCGCTCCGAGGGCTGGGAGATCGTCCGGTGACGCGCCGGGGACTGGTCCTCGTGCTCTGCCTGATGCTCAGCGGCTGCGCCACCACCCAGTGGCTGGGGAAGGCGCGCCGGGCCATGCGCGAGCCGGGCGAGCATCTCCTCGCGCTGCCGGACCAGGTCGCCTCCGACTACGCGTGCGCGGAGCGCCCGCTCCCGTACTTCGAGCTCGAGCGCAACGAGATCAACCCCACCCGCATCGAGCCGGGAAGCGAGCTCAACCACCGCATCGTCTACGCGCTCTGCCCGCGGCACGCGACGGAGGTGGTGACCGGCACGCTCACGACGCGCGTGCGCTTCAAGGGTGAGGTGATGCTGAACCACCGGAAGCCGGGCTTCGAGCTCAAGCCGGGCCGTTGGAGCGTGGACACCTTCGTGCGCCTGCCCGAGTCCGCCGAGAGCGGGATCTACGCGCTCGAGATCCAGTTCCAGCAGGGCGGGATCCGCCTCGACGAGAGCCTCACCTTCGGCGTCGACGGCTGAGCGCCGTCTTAGTCGAGGCGCGAGCGGGGCAGGGCGCGGATGCGCGCGGCGTCCGGCTCGTCGGCCGCGGCCGGCGCGGACGGCAGCGCGGCCGGCTCCGGTTCATCGCTGCGGCCGCCGCGCAGGAGCCCGCCCAGGTCCTCCAGGATCATGTACGCGGCCGGCACCAGGAAGAGCGAGATCGCCGAGGCGAAGATCACCCCGAAGGCCAGGGAGGTGGCCATCGGGATCAGGAACTGCGCCGTCACGCTGCGCTCCAGCAAGAGCGGCGTCAGGCCGGCGAAGGTGGTGAGGGACGTCAGCACGATGGGCCGGAAGCGTGCGACGCCGGCCTCGTGCACGGCGTCGAGCAGCGGCCGGCCGGCCGCGCGTTGCTGGTTGATGTAGTGGACCAGCACCAGGCTGGAGTTCACGACCACGCCGGAGAGCGCCACGACGCCGAAGACAGACATCATCGAGAGGTTCTGCACCGCCGGCGTGATCGGGCGCATCAGCAGGTGGCCGCCGATGGCGCCCACCAGGCCGAAGGGGATCACGGCCATGATGATCAGCGGCTGGAAGTAGGAGCGCAGGGGCACGGCCAGCAGCGCGAAGATCCCGACCAGCGCCAGCAGCGTGTTGCGGCCGAGCGCCGCCAGGCTCTTGCGCTGCTCCCGCTGCTGGCCGGCGAAGTCGAAGCTCAGGCCGGGGAAGTCCGCCGCGAGCTGGGGCAGGTACTCCCGCTGGAGGAAGCCCATGATCTGGTTGGCGTTGGCCTCGCTCTCGTTCACGTCGGCCGTGACGTTGATGACACGGCGTCGATCGGCGCGCTTGATGGTGGCGTAGCCGCGGCCGCGCCCGGCCTCGGCCACGGCGTAGAAGGGCACCTCGCCGCCCGCGGGCGTGCGGATGCGCAGGTTCTCCAGGTCCTCGAGCGAGCGCCGCTCCGCGCGCGGGTAGCGCACCATCACGCGCACGTCGTCGCGTCCGCGCTGGATGCGCTGGGCCTCGGCGCCGTAGAAGGCCTGGCGCACCTGGCGCGAGAGGTCCTCCAGGCTGAGGCCCAGGGGCTCCGCCGAGGGCAGCAGGCGCAGCTTGATCTCCTGCTTGCCCTCGCGGAAGTTGTCCGAGACGTCGAGCACGCCTGGGAACTCGGCGAGCTTCTGCTTCAGGCGCTCGGCCGCCAGCTGGAGGCGCGGCACGTCGGAGGAGGTCAGCTCGACGTTGATGGGGTCGCCCGCCGAGAAGAGCGAGGAGGCGAAGACCAGCTCCTCCACGTCCGGGATCGGCGGCGTGAGCTCGCGCCAGCGGTTGGCCACCTCCTTGGCGGAGATCGGCCGCACGTCGCCGCCCGCCAGCTCGATCGAGACCTCGCCCAGGTGGCTGTCGCCGGTGGCCAGGCGCGAGAGCATCGGGGGGCCGCTGCGCAGCGACGGCTGCTCGCCGACGGCCGCCAGCACGTGCTTCACCAGGGGTTCGTCGGTTGCGGCGCCGTACTCCGCGTCGAGCTCCGCGCGCAGCTGGCGTGCGGCCTCCTCGATCTGGCGTACCGCCTCCTCGGTGGCGCGCACCGGCGTCCCGAGCGGCATGACGAGGCGCGCCGAGACGTAGTCGCTCTCCACCGGGGGGAAGAAGGCGAACTTCAGGCGGCCGGTGCCCACGATGGCGAGAGTCCAGACCAGGATCACCACCCCGCCGGCCAGCACGGCGTAGCGCCACTCGAGCGCCTGCTCGAGGCGCGTCCGGTAGGCGCCCTGGGACAGCCGCTCCAGGCTGGTGGCGAAGCGGCCCTGGAGCCGGCGCCAGCGGGCCTGGATGCCGCCGCTGCTCGGGGGCCCGGCTTCGGCGATGGGTCGCTCGAGCTTCATGTGCCCCAGGTGGGCCGGCAGGATCAGCTGCGACTCCACCAGCGAGAGGAAGAGGCAGCAGATCACGACGGTGCCGATGGCGCCGAAGATCTGCCCGAAGGGCCCGGGCGAGGCGATCATGGGCAGGAAGGCGACCATGCTGGTCAACACCCCGAAGATCACGGGGACCGCCACCTCCTGGGCGCCGCGGATGGCCGAGCCCAGGGCCTGCTCGCCGCGCTCCTGGTGGCGGTGGACGTTCTCGCCCACCACGATGGCGTCGTCGACCAGCAATCCCAGCACCAGGATGAACGCGAAGAGCGAGATCACGTCGATCGAGATGCCGAGCGGCGGGAAGAGCATCAGCGAGCCGAGGAACGCGATCGGCACCCCGATCGCGACCCAGAACGCCAGGCGCAGGCGCAGGAAGAGCGCCAGCACCACGAAGACCAGCAGGAAGCCGCTGCGGCCGTTGCGCACCAGGATGTCGAGGCGGTCGCGCAGCGACTTCGAGCCGTCGCGCCAGACCACGAGATCCAGCTCGCCGGGCAGGCGCTCGGCGGCGCCGACGACGTACGCTTTCACCTCTTCCACCAGGTCGAGGACCCGCTGGTCTCCCACCCGGTACACCTTGACCAGCACCGCCGGCCGGCCGTTGAAGCGCGCGTAACGGTCGTCCTCCTGGAAGCCGTCCACCACCGTGGCCACGTCGCTCAGCAGGAGGCGGGTTCCGTCCGGGCGCGTCAGCAGCACGATCCGGCCGAACTCCTCGCCGGTGTAGGCCTGGCCCTTGGTGCGCAGCAGCACCTCGCCGCCCTCGCCCTTGATGGAGCCGCCCGGGCGGTCGAGCGAGCCCCGGGAGACCGCGCGCACCACGTCGTCGAAGGTGATGCCGTAGCGGCTCAGGGACTCCTCCGGCACCTCGATCGAGATCTCGTAGGGGCGCACGGCGGAGAGCTCCACCTGGGTCACGTCCGGCAGGCTCGAGACCTCGTCGCGCACGCGCTCGCCGAAGACCTTCAGGGCCGACTCGCTGGCGGGTCCCGCCAGGGCGATCTGGAGCGCGTTGCGCCGGATCTCGTAGTGGCTCACGATCGGCTTCTCGGTGTCCTCCGGGAAGGTCGTGATGGCGTCCACCGCGTTCTTGATCTCGCTGACCGCGCGGTCCACCGGGTAGCCCGAGATGAGCTCCGCCGAGACGCCGCAGTTGCCCTCGGACGCGCTCGAGGTGATGCGCTCGATGCCCGCGATGCCCTGGATCTCCTCTTCGATCCGGATGCAGACGCCCTCCTCGACTTCCTCGGGCGTGGCGCCGAGGAAAGGGACGCCGATCTGGATCACGTCCACCTCGATGTCCGGGAAGCTCTTCTGGTTGATCCTCGGAATCGACACCAGGCCGCCGATGACCAGGACGGCCATCAGCAGGTTGGCGGCGACGTGGTTCTCCGCGAACCAGGCGATGATCCGTCTCACGAGGGCGTCTCCGGCCCGACGGTGCGCACCGCCATGCCGTCCACCACGGCCTGGAGCGGCGACACGGAGACCCGCTCGCCCGGCGCGAGCCCCGCGCCGATCAGGACCTGGGTGCGCTCCGTGCGCAGGACCTCGACCGGCCGGATCTCGAGGCGTCCCTCGGCGTCCACCACGTGCACGCTGTCCGGGGCCGAGGGATCCATCGGGTCGCCGGGCCGCAGGGCGGTGCGCGGCAGCACGTAGACGTTGCGGGCGGTGCGGCCCTCGATCTCTGCCTCGACGAAGAGCCCCACGGCCAGCGGCACGCTCGGCTGCTCGCGGTGGCGGCCGTAGGGATCCTCCACCCGCGCCACCACGTTCACCATCCGGCTCTGGGGGTCGATCTCGCCTTCGGTGCGCACCACGCTGCCGGTCCAGGTGTTGTCGCGGCCGGCGAACTCGGCGTGGAGCCGGACCCGCGGCACGCTGCCTTCGCCCCCTCCCGCGCCGTCGCCGTTTCGCACGCGGAGGGGCACGTCCACGAAGCGCAGCTCGCGGTCCGGGATCGGGAGCCGCACCTCGGCGAAGTCGACGGCGTAGAGCGTGGCGATGGCCTGGCCGCGGTTCACGAACTGGCCGACGTCCACGTCCTTGCTGCGCACGCGGCCCTCGAAGGGCGCTACCAGCTCCGTGCGCGCCAGGTCGCGCTCGGCGCGCACGAGCCGGGCGCGCGCCTCGCTCAACGCGGCCTCGCTGACGCGGTAGGCGTTCTCGGCGTCGTCGATGCGCGCCTGGGAGGCGACGCCCTTCTCCTTCAGCTTCCGCTGCCGGTCGAGCTCGGTGCGGGCGCGGGCGAACTCGCTCTGGGTGCGCGCCACCGCCGCCCGGGCGCTCTGCACGTCGACCTCGGAGTCCGCCCGGTCGAGGCGCACCAGCGGCTCGCCCTGGTCGAAGAAGCCGCCCGACGCCAGCTCCGGCGAGATCCACACCACCTCGCCAGCCACCTGCGGGATGAGATCGCTCTCGGTGCGCGGCGCCACGGTGCCGTGGCTGCGCACCACGTAGCGCCAGTCCTGGGGCTGGGCCTCGACGACCCGCACCAGCGGCGCGAACTCGGGCGGCGTGCGGGTTTCCTGCTCGGGGCGGGTGGCCACGAGGATCGCCACGCCGAGGACACCGACGCCCGCGATCGCGAGCGGGAGCAGCAGCTTCGGGGGAGGGCGCTTCATCGCGGATCTCCTGCGGGCGCGCGCAGACCGGCGCTGAGGAAGCGGACCAGGGCGTGGTGCACGACGTCATCGGGCAGGGGGTCTCGCCCCTGGGCGTGGGGCGCGTCCTCGATCTGGCCGCTCATGACGTGCACCATGCAGCCCACGCCGAACTGGAAGCGCAGGCCCAGCTCGTCGCGCGAGCACTCCGGCAGGGCGCGGGCCAGCGCGTCGAGGAAGCGGCGGCTCACCTCGCCGAAGAGCTCGCGCTTCAGCGCCGACACCAGCTCCGGCGGGTCCGAGTAGAGCCGCGCGGCCACGAAGCGCACGTCGCTCAGGGAGCCGCGGTGCGTCGCGCGCTCCTCGAAGAGCGGATCCAGGTAGGCGCCGACGAGGGTCTCGACCGAGAGCGGCGCTCCTGCGGCGGCGCGCTCCGCGGCGTCCAGGCGCTCCAGCCGGCTCGCGTTCATGGGCGCGACGCGCCGCTCCAGGGTGGCGCGCAGCAGCTCCTCCTTGGAGCCGAAGTGGTAGTGCGCCGCCGAGATGCTCGTCCCCGCCGCCTGGGTCAGCGCCCGCAGCGACGTCCCCTCGAACCCGCGCTCGGCGAACAGCCGCTCCGCCGCATCCAGCAGACGCCGCTTGGTGTTACGGCACGGCGGCGCCTCCTCGAGGCTCCCGTCGCGGGGGTGCGTGGCCTGGCTCATGGTCTGGGGGGGACTCCGGCGCGCAAGGTTTCGAACGATCGTTCCGAACGTACGTTCCACCCGCAATCGGTCAACCCGCCCCCTGGGGAATGCATGCGAGGAACGTCCCCGGATCCCTAGCCATGGGCTGTTGGATCCAGTCCGGCTTGGAGCGGGGCATCACACGGGAGGTCGCCGATGTACGGAATCCACACGTGGCGCTGGCCACGGACGCGGGCCGTGTCGGTCGCCTGCCTCGCCATGGGCATCGCCTTCTCTGCGGGCAGCGTCGCCTTCGCCCAGGAGCAGCCGGAAGGCGAGCTGCGGCCGCTCCGCGTCGTGTGGTGGGAGGCGGTGCCCCTCTGCTTCAAGACCGGGAACGTGCTCAGCGGCTTCGGCTGCGAAGTCGTCGAGGCCATCCTGACGGAGGCCGATCTGCCGTACGAGCTGATCGAGGTCGAGGCACTGGCCGCGGGACTCGAGAAGCTGAGAAGCGGCGCTGCGGACCTGACCGCGGCGCCGATTCCGCAGCTCAGCGAGCTGGAGGCCGAGTACGACTACAGCCGCGGGATCTACGAGACCGGGGCACAGATCGTCGCGTCCACCGGGATCGGCGGGCCGCGATCGCTGCGCACGCTCCTGCGAGCGACCTACCTGCTGGAACTCCTCGCTGCCGCGTTTCTCGTGGTGATCGTGGTCGCTCACGCCATCTGGCTGATCGAACGCAAGCGGCCCGATTCCAACTTCCGTCCCGGGTACCGCCACGGCATCTACGACGCATTCTGGTGGGCGTGTGTCACCGCCACGACCGTGGGATACGGCGACGCCGTCCCCAGAGGGGCCCTGGGCCGTGCCGTGGCACTGCTCTGGATGTTCGGGGCACTGTTCCTGGTCACCCTGTTCATCGGCAGCGTCTCGGCCGCGGTGACCGTGAGACACCTGGACCCGGGCATTCGGACCGTCGACGACCTGCGCGGTCACCAGGTGGGACTCCTCGCCGGGACCCCCGTCGTGGAGCGCGTCCGCCTTCGGGGCGTCGACCCCATCCTGTACCCGACGCCCGGCGGGCTCTTCGACGCCATGACGGCCGGGGAGCTCGACGCGATCGTCCACGAGTGGGCCATGGCGTCGTACTACGTCCGGCACGACGGAAAGGGCCGCGCCGTTCTCGCCGGGCCGCGCTTCACGAGAAGCAAGGCCGCGCTGCTGCTCCCCGAGGAGAGCCCGCACCGGGAGGCGCTCGATCGCGCCATCCTGCGGATCGTCGAGAACGGCCTGTACGACCAGATCCACGCCCGCTGGTTCCACGAGATCGCCGGAGCGTCGGACGAGTGACCGCCTAAGGCGCCTCGCCGATCTCGCGCAGGGAGGCCGCGATCGCCTGGGCCAGCTGGCCCACCAGCTCGGCCTCGGCGTCCACCAGGCCGGCGTAGCCCTCGCGGGCCAGGGCCTGGGAGCGCGCGAAGCGGTACTCGGCGATCTCTCCCGGCTTCGCCCGGGACTCGATCCGGTAGTCCGCCACCAGCATGGCGCGGCCCGCCATGCTGCCGTGGAGCTGCTCCACGAAGACCTGCACGTCGTGCTGCCAGCGGCTGCGGTCGGCGGGGTCGAGGCCGACCTCCTCCCCGAGCGCGGTCGAGAGCTCGGCGCGCAGCAGCAGCCGCAGGCCGTCCTGCAGCGGCTCGGCCCACTGGTGGTTGCGCGCGGCCTGGATCTCGCGCCCGGCGCTCTCCACCACGATGCCGGACTGGTCCAGGTAGGGCGCCACCACCACCCGGGACAGACCTACCCGCGCGGCCCCCTCTACGCGCACCGTGCGCTCGGGCGCCTCGCCGCGCAGCAGGTACTGGGTGCGTACGGGAGCCGAGCCCCCGCACGCGACCAGCAAGAGAGTCAGCGAGAGAGCGACGGGTCTCATGGCGTTCCTGCCGGTGGCTCGGGATCCGCGGGCGGGTCCCGGGAGAAGATGACGGCGTTCGGCTGGTCGTCGAGCGATTGCAGCAGCTGCCGCAAGGCGGCGAGCGTGCGGTCGAGCTCGGTCATGGTGCGCAGCAGGCGCTCCTGCATGGCCGAGTCTCCCGAGACCGAGTCGAGCGCGCGCCGCAGCTCGACCAGGGTGGCGTCCAGCGACGCGGGCAGGTTCTGGGTCGCGTCGCTCGCCACGACCGCGTCGAGGTCCGCCAGCAGCCGGTCCACTCCGTCCAGCAGATCCTCGACGGGCAGGGCGTTCAGCTTGTCGAGCAGCCGGGTGACGCGCACCTCGATCCCCTCCAGGCCGCCGCCGACGGTGGGCAGGGTCGGGTGGCCCGCGAACTCGCCGATCTCGGCGGCGGGCTCGTCGGGACGCATGTCGAAGGAGACGTAGAGGCTGCCGGTGATCAGGCTCCCCGTCGACAGGGTCGCGCGCAGGCCGTTTCCGACGGCGACCGCGATCACGCGCTCGAAGGTCGCCACTCCCTCCTCGGAGTCCGGCAGCTCGAAGCGGCCCGGCTCGAGCCGGATCAGCACCGGGATCGGCTCCCCCTTGCCGCTGAGCCCCTTGCCCCCGCTCACCAGCTCCGCCAGCAGGACCCGCTCCACCCGTCCGATCGGGATGCCCCGGTACTCGACCGGGGCGCCCGGACGCAGGCCCCGCACCGACCGCGCGAAACGGACCACGTACTCCAGGTTGTAGCGATAGGGCTGCTCGTTCACGCTCGCGTAGCTCTCGTAGAGCCGGAAGGTCTCGTCGGCCTCGACGGGGCCTCCGGGCTTCACCCCCTCGGGCAGGCCGAAGACCACGCCGCCGATGAGGATCGTCTCCAGCGACGCCGTCCGCACCTTGATCCCGTCCGCCGTCGCGCTGAGGGTGACCCCGCTCGCGTTCCAGAAGCGGCTGGCCGAGGTCACGAGGTCGTCGTAGGGCGCCTCGATGAAGGCGTCGTAGTGCATCTTCTGGCTGGCCACGTCGAACTCGGCGCTCTCGATGCGCCCGACGCGGAAGCCCTCGTACAGGATCGGATCCCCGCCTCCCACCGAGCCCGCATGGTCGCCCACCATCTTGAAGTGCAGGCCCGGCGCGCCGGTCGGTGTCACCGGCGGGTCGTCCAGGCCCTCGAAGTCGCGGCGACCCTCTTCGCCGGTCCCCGGGGCGAGCTGGATGTAGCCGCCGGAGAGCAGGGTGCCGAGCCCCGAGACGCCGCCCGGGCCCACGCGGGGGCGCACCACCCAGAACTGGGTGTCCTCGCGCAGCAGCGGGCTCGCCTCCTTGTCGAGCCGCGCGGTCACGACGACGCTCTCCAGGTTCTCCGCCAGCCCGACGCTCTCCACCAGGCCCACCTCGACGCTCCGGAACTTGATCTTGGTCTTGTCGGCCTCGAGGCTCGCCCCGGACGAGAAGACGATCTCGATCTCCGGGCCCTGGCTGCGCAGGGTGTGGATCACCATCCAGGCGCCGAGCACCAGCGCGACGATCGGCACCAGCCAGATCGTCGAGATGCGCCGACGCGGGCGGCTGATGCGGGCCTCGGCCTCAGCCATCGGCGTCCCCGAGCTGATCCCAGATGAGGCGCGGGTCGAAGGAGTGCGCGGCGATCATCGTGACGACCACGACCCCGCCGAACGCGATCGCCGCCGGGCCCGGCGTGATGAGGAGCAGGCCCCCGAGATGGATCAGCGCCACCAGGATGGCGACGACGAAGACGTCCGTCATGGACCACTTCCCGACCAGCTCGGTGGCCCGGTAGAGCCGGGCCCGCTCGTGATACGAGGTCGGGTGGCGGCGGGAGACGCTCCAGCAGAGCCAGGACAGCGCGACGAGCTTGCTGATGGGCACCATCACGCTCGCGATGAAGATCACCGCGGCGATCGGGTAGTCGCCGTGGTGGACCAGCAGCACCACGCCGCCGATGATGGTGCTGTGGGTGGCCTTCCCGAGCTGGGTCGTCGTCATGATCGGGAGCACGTTGGCGGGAATGTAGAGGAGCACGGCCGTTGCCACGAGAGCCACGGTGCGTTGCAGGCTGTCGGGCTTGCGCACGTGCAGCGCGGCGCCGCAGCGAGGGCACTCGTGGAGGGCATCCGGGGCCACCTTCAGGCAGACGTGGCAGCACGCGAGCCCCTCGGCGGCGGCGGTGCCGGTCGCGAAGCCGCTCATGGCGTACACGCCTCGATCTCGCGCCACAGCTCGAGCTGGTCGAGGCTCGAGAGGGCGGCGGTGAAGCAGAAGGCGAACCCGACGTAGGCCCAGAACGAGATCCCCATCACGACGGAGGCCATGGCGCCGATCTTCACCAGACTGACCAGCACCCCGATCACGAACACCTCGACCATACTCCAGGGGCCGAGCACGAAGAGGAAGCGCCCGGCCGGAACCAGCCACCCCGCCTTTCGCCCGTGTCGCAGGGGCACCAGCAGCGCCACCAGGGTGGCGAGCATCAGGGCGGGGATGGCCACGATCGGCCCGAGCACCAGCACCGCCAGGGTCGCGTAGCCGTCGCGGTACAGCTCGACCGCCGTCCGCGGCAGGGTCATCACCTGCTCCAGCCCCTTCGCCTTGAGCTCGATGAACGGGAACGCGTTGGCAAGGGCGAGCAGCACGCACGCCGCCAGCGCGTAGGCCAGCGTGCGGGTCAAGCCGTCGGCCTTCGGAGCCGTCAGCACGTGCCCGCAGCGCGGGCAGGCGGCCCGCTCGCCGCCTTGGAGCTCCCCGATCTGGACGAGGAGGTCGCACTCGACGCAGGCGGTGCGTTCCTCCGCAGGCGCGTTCAACCCAGGCCTCCCTGAAGCGTTCGAGCGCAGCCTAGCAAAGCGCTTACTCCGCGCTCCAGTGGGAGTCGACTTCGCGGTGCGAGAAGTTGAGGATCGGCACGAGCGCGAGCACCGCGGTCGCCAGGTACCCGTTGAGGATGGAGACCAGGGAGGCCGCGACGATGAGACCGCAGGCGGCCAGCATGCGACGCCCCATGGAGCGCACGACTTCCGGAGGAACGCGCGGGGAGACCAGCCGCCGACCCTTCGTGGCGTAGCTCCACAGCAGGATCAGGCCGCCTTGGCAGCCGAGGTGCACGGTCGCGAAGAGAGCCAGGATCACCGTCTCGCTCGGGTACTGGGTGCGAGCCTCGTTGGCGATGGGGATCAGCGTCATCGGAAGCAGGAAGAGCAGATTCAGCCAGACGAAGGTCCGGTTGCCCAGCTTGACGTAGTGGAAGAGAGCGGCGTGCTGCACCCAGTAGGCGGCGATGAGGGCGAAGCTGCCGAAGTAGGGATGCAGGTCGTGCGCGACCTTGCCCAGGAATTCGCGCAGCCCGGGACCGTCGAAGCGCTGCCCCGTCGGAACCTCGATGCTGAGGACGATCAGGGTGATGACGATCGCCACCACGCCGTCGGAGAGCGCCTTGGTGCGGTCCAGCGCCATGACGGGACGGGGTGCGGTGCTCGGCGCGGCTTCACTCATGCACTCTCTCCGATCTCGGCTATCACGGCCACGCGCGTGAGGTCCGAGCGGAACGCCCCGGGGAGCCCGAGGACGATCATGTCCAGGTAGAGTCCCATGCTGGCGCGGAAGATGTCAGATCCGCACGGCGTCAGCTCGCCGGGGCCTCCGGCTGCCGTCTTGCCTACTCGGGCCCCGCGCCGACGGCAATGATCTCCGTGTCCACCTCGATCGACGCGATCTCGGCGAAGTTCATCAGGTGCCCTTGGGCCTCGCGCAGGGTCGCGTCCGCGGCGAGGTAGTCCGGCGGCCTCCGCTGCAGCTGGACCATGGTCCGATTGAGCTTGACGATCGTCTCCTTCACCGGCACGTCGATCTCCACGTACACGATCTGGGCCCGGGCCCGCTCGAGTGCGACCGCCGCCTCCTTCACCTCGCCTCCTGCCATGTGGCCCTTGGCCCGGTCGATCTCCACCCGGACGTCCTCCACCTTGGTGACCTGGGCGTAGGCTTCGAGGTCCGTGTAGATCGGCACCAGATCCTCGGGATCGCCGCCCTGGCCGGCCACCAGCCGCTGGTGGAGCGTGCCGATGCGGTCGTCCAGCCGCAGAGACGGGCTGGCGTGCTTCACGAGCTTGAGCGCCTTGTGGGCGCGGCCCACGTCCCGGCGCGCGCGGGCGTACTGGCGCTCGGACAGCGCGACCCGCGCCTCGCCGATGTTCGCCACCGCCAGGGCCCCCGCCTGGGAGATCACGCTCTGCTCGTAGGGATGCGCTTCGATGAAGGTGGAATAGGACACCACCTCGATGGCCTCGGCCTCCTCGGCGGCGGGCGCCGAGCCGGTCAGGGCCAGACCCACGGCCGCGAACGCCGCTGCGAATGCTCCAATCTTCATCTCGATTCCTCCGCTTCGTTCTACTTCACCATACGCGAGGTCTAGGCCCGCTTCTACACGCTCTCCGGATCCTCCGGTACCAGCGGCACCGGCTCCTCGAAGAGCGGGTGGGCCAGGAAGTCGACCGGGGCCACGAGCCGCGGGTCCTTGATGTCCACCAGCTCCAGGCTCTGGTAGACCATGGCGACCCACTGCGAGCAGAAGACGTGGTGGTGGGAGTCCTCGACGGCGCGGCCATCTTCCCGATGGCCGTGGGCATGGGCCTTCTCGAGGATGTGGTTCCGGAAGTGGGCGAGCCGGTCCTCTGCGGAGTCGAAGGCGTCGCGCAGGTGCCGCACGTGCGGGAAGACCACGCCGAAGACCTCCAGCAGGTTGGCGGTGTAGGGCGCGTGGCCGTACTCCTGGTAGAGCTGGTGGAGATGGGCGCGCGCCTCGTCGTCCGGCGGGCGCTCGCCTCCGAAGGAGCTCCAGGCCACGTGGCCGCCGCTCGCCTCGTAGGCCGGGATCACGAGCTCGAGGTCCCGCAGCTGCACCCCGAAGCGCACCTCGTCCCGGCCCTCGGCGTCGCCCACCTGATCCGTGAACTTCGACCAGAATCCCGCCGGCGCGCTCATGGTGGATTCCCAGACGTAGACCTTGCCGGGCTCCAGGAAGGGCAGGTCGAGCACCTCCCGTGTCACGGCCAGGCCGGCGTGGGAGAAGTCGCCGCGGCCCTTCTTCTTGGCCTCGACGACGCAGATCGCGTTGCTCACGGCATCGACGCCCCGGAACAGGATCAGGTCCATGGGGCGGACGTCCGCCTCTTCGAGCGTCCTCACCTTCGCTTCCTCCGCTACTTGACCGCGGCCTTCTGGAGCTTCGTGTAGAGCTCCTCGAGCTGGGTGGCCATCAGCTTCTTGCCGACGGAGCGCTTGGTCCCGCCGCCGAAGCCCGCCACCTGGTCCGTGGAGGTCCGGTTCAGGTAGATCACCAGGGTTCCCTCGGAGACCGGCAGGAAGCCGGCCATCGCCTGCTCCACGTTGTAGCTGCCGCTGACGTAGAACTGCCGCTGCACGGCGGAGATGGCGTCGCCGTCCTCCACGAAGAAGGCGTGGGTCAGGATGTAGACGGGCTCGCCGTGCGCCTCGTAGCGCTGCCAGTTGTAGAGCTCCTCGAAGCCCGAGGCCGGCCTCTTGGGGTAGTTCAGCAGGGTGTCGTAGTAGCTGGGCGCGGGCTGCTTCACCGCGCTCGCGGCCTCGGTGGCGCTGCGCAGGTCGGCGGCGCCGGAGCGCTGCTTTCCGCCGCGATCGTAGGGCGCGATGCCGTCCAGGCCCTTGCTGTGGTAGGCCTGGTAGCGGGCCAGGAGCGCCTTGCGCAGCTCCTCCTCGACGGCGGACGCGGGCTTGCCCTTCGTGGCCTGGAACGCCTCGATCTCCGCCGACGAGAGGTTCAGGTCGCCCGCCTTGGCGTTGCGGTACTTGTCCTCCAGGCCGCTGAGCTTCACGCCGGCGAACTGATCGAGGCTTCCCGCACCGCTGATGGTGCCGTGGGCCTCGACGTCCGCGTCCACGGACATCAGCAGGCCCCCTTGGAAGTCCTTGCGGAGCTCCTGGGGTGTCTCCTTCACCAGGAAGGCCAGCCCCACGCCGAGCTCGCGCTCGTTGGAGGACTCGAGGTCGATCTTCACCATCTGCCCGGCCTTCACCTGGGCGATCGTGTCCGCCGGGAAGCCGAGCTGCTTCAGGATCTTCTCGGTGTCGGCGGCTGCCCGCGCTCCGCCGGCCGGGACGAGCAGGGCGAATCCGGCCGCGGCGGCCAGGAGTCGGATCGGCAGAAATCGCTCCATGGGGGCTCCTTCGTAGGGTTCTCAGAAGTCCACGAGGGCCCGCAGGCCCACGATCACCGCCGTGTCGTTGTCCCCGAGGCCGGGGCGCACGACCTGGATGTCGGGCGTCAGACGGAACCAGCCCGTGAGCTCGGCCTCGTAGAAGATCTCGAAGCCCTGCTCGGCGCTGCGGATGTTCTGGGCGCTGTCCACGACGCCGCCCTGGTTGAGATCGTTGTAGAAGTAGCCGATCCCGAACACGTCCTCCTCGCGACCCGGGATGAGTCCCCTGCCGCCGACGCCGCCGGAGATGGACCAGTTGAAGGGGTTGGTGTCCTGGTCCGCCACGCCCCACGACAGGAACACGCCCCAGCCCTGGAGATCCGGGCGACCGTCGTCCAGGTGCAGGGCGCCTTCGGGCGCGTCTTCGAAGACCTGCACGTACTGCCAGACGTTGCCCACGATGTTCCAGCTCTTCTCTTCGTCTTCCAGGCCCGCCCCCGCCTCGAGGTTCAGGAGCTGGCCGCCGCCGAGGTCGGTGAAGTCACCGCCCCAGGTGAAGAACCCCGCCAGCTGCGCCCCGCCCGGGCGCCCGGCGAGGCGGTACTGGGCCCTCCCGCCGATGAGGCCGGTCCAGCCCTCGTCCCCGAGCTGGTTCAGCCCGTTCGTGAGCGACGACTCCGCCTTGTCCACGATCTGGACGATCAAGCCGAGGTTCTCGGTGGGCTTTGCGAGCAGCCCGGCCCCGAACGCCGTCACGTAGGGCGTCGTGATCGCCACCATCTGGGGCGCCGCGAGGTTGGCGTTGAGGAATCCCCGCTCGCCGACGCGCGGCCCGGAGCCCGCGAACTCCATCAGAACCCCATTGTGGAACGTGTCGAAGCGGCCGGCGTAGACGCCGAACTTCGGCCCCAGGAACTGCGTGTAGTACAGGTTCGTGAGGGTCATGGTGTCGTTGGCGAGGGTGCCGATCGGCATCAGGGCGTTGTAGTTGACCGCCGTGATCGTGCCTGCGCGCTGCAGCACGGACTTCCCGAAATCGCCCTCGGCGCGGACCGTCAGGAGGCCGCCGGGGATCAGGCCCATGCGCATGAAGTCCACGTTGAGCCACAGATCCAGGGACGTTCCCACGTTCGTCTCGGTCCCCGCGCCTCCGTCGACCACGCTCTGGAGCGTGGTGGTCAGGTCCATCTCGAAGCTGATTCCCTTCGCCGCCAGGTCGCTGCGGACGCCACCCCAGTCTCCGCTGAGCCGCGACCGGGACCACAGGTCGCCGCTGTAATCCACGAGCGGCAGGATGCCCTCGGGCTGGGCGTCACCCCCGGCGCTGGGTTGCGACGCGGCGCTGGGGGCTGCGGCGGGGCGCCGGGTCGGGGCCGGCTGCGGCCCCAGGTCGTCGTCGACGACGTCGGCGGAAACGGGCGCCGCGAGGGCGAAGGCGAGGGCGAGAGCGAACCCACGAGCGGGAATCATGTGTTCTGTCCTTCGGCGGGAGATCAGCCTGCCGTGCACACACCCAGGATCGAGAACCCGACCGGGTGCCCGCCGTGGGTCGAGGTGGAGATCGACATGGACATCTTTCCGCTCGACTGGTCGATCAGCATGACCCAGGCCATCCCGCCCTCGAGGCCGTGGAGGGCGGTCCGGCCGTGCTCGCTGGGCAGCTTCTCGAACGGCGAGGTGTCCGGCTTTCCGTTGACCGTCCCACGGACCACCTTCTTCGCAAAGTCGACCTGGAGGAAGTGGGGGATGTTGATCTCCTCGGCGGTCGCGCGTTCGCACCCCACGCCGCGGGTGCACTCGTACATGTCCGTCGGGACGCACTGGAGGGTCTTCGAGCCATCGAAGTCGGCGGCCGACGCCAGCGGCGCGAGGGCCAGTGACAGAATCGCGCCCGCCAGCGCGAGGCGGGTTCGGTTCATGCGGGTCATGCGGTCGTCCTTTCGGGTCCTAGTTGACCGTGTAGCCGCGTCCGCGCAGGCACGCCGAGTAGGCACGGTCGTAGTTCGAGCGCTGCGCCTGGTAGTTGGCTCTGGCCTGCTGCTGCGACGCGTCGATCTCGTTCTGCTGGTGGCGGCGACGCGCGCCCCCGATCACGCCACCCGCCAGGGCGCCGATGGCGGCCCCCTTGCCGGCGTTCCCGCCGATGGCGCCGCCCACCGCCCCGACCGCCGCGCCGCGCGTGGCGCCGTGCAAGAGCCCGCCCTCGGTGGCCTGCTGCGGCTGCTGGTAGGCCTGCTGGGGCGCCTGCATGGGGTCGAAGCCGCTCTGGCCCCGCGCCCACTCGTAACACTGGTACGTGTCCTTCTCCTGCTGCTGCTTGCTCTGGCCCTTGGCCGGATAAACGTAAGGGTCGGCCAGGCCCACGCTGGGCAGCAGGCCCGCGAGCAGGAGCGCCGCGAAGGGTCGCCTCGTGAGGTTCATGGCTGCGTTGTCCTCCGGCCCGCAGGGGCGGTTCGGCCCTCGGGCGTTCTGAGCCTGGAGAGTGCGGGGAGGGCCCCGGAGTCGCTATCCGCTGGCTGGACGGGGTGTATCCGGATTCCGCGCTGTCGCGCGGCGGCTCAGGCCTTGGACTGTGCGCGGCGCAGGGTCTGGGACGGGCACTCCCCGAAGCGCTCGCGGTACTCCACGCTGAAGCGGCCCAGGTGGGCGAAGCCCCAGTCGAGCGCGATCCCGGTCACGCTGGAGGCTGGCTCGGGGCCGAGCAGCGCCTGGCGTGCCCGCTCCATCCGCACGTCGCGCAGCCGCTGGATCGGCGTCTGGTCCCGATGCCGCGGAAGGCCTTGTAGACGGAGCTGGCGCTGCAGCCGGCCACCCGGGCCAGCACCTCGGAGTCGATCGCCTCGGCCGCGTGGGCGTCGATGTACTCCTCGACACGGCGGACCACGGTCAGCGAGGCGGGTTCGGCTCCCGTCGCCAGCCGCTCGGAGTGGCTGTGGCGCAGGTTGCGGACCACGCCGGACCGCAGCATCCGCTCCGCCTCGGCCAGCGCCAGGGGCGCCGCCAGCAGCGACTGCTCCTGGTTCAGCTCCTCGAACAGGAAGCGCACCAGGCGGTAGAGGCTCGCGGCGCCGGGATCGCTCAGGTCGATGAGCGGGTCGAAGACCACCGGCTCCTGCAGCTCCGAGCCCAGGATCGAGCGCAGCTCGCGCTCCACCTCCTCCACAGGCAGGACCAGGCCGAGCATGGGGGCCTTCGTGTGGTCGATGTAGGCGGGCTCCGACGCCGACATCACCAGGCCCGAGAGGTGCTGGCTGGCCACGATGCGGAGTGAGGAGCCTGCGCCCACCCCCATGCGCATGCAGCGGCTGAAGTTGACCGCGTGGAAGTCCCGCGGCGTGTCCGGCGTCACCCGGGTCGTGGCCCCGAAGCGGGTGCGGTTCAGGCGCAGGCGCTCCAGCTCGATGCCGCTGCCCTCGAACTCGTAGCGGCTGCGGCGGCCGAGCACCTCGTGCTGCGTCTCGGTGTAGAGGCCGCGCACGAGGGCGACGCCCTCGTAGGGGTCGTCGGTGTGCACCGACACGCCGCGTTGCGGCGCGATGAGAGGCGATGCGGTCGCGCTCAACTCAGCCCCCGAGTTCGTTCCCCGCTCCCTGCGCGCCGCCCGGGCCAGGTGCGTGGGCGCGGCGGGTTCCACCCTTCTGCGGGGAAGAATCTAGGCAATTCCCGCCAGCGATTCCGGGATGTCGCCGGATTTTCTGCGGGCGGCACGGAGGGGCCGAGCGAGCCTGGCTGGCGTGGCCCATTTCGGACGGCTGCGACCCGATTGAGTTTCGTCAGTCCGGACGGGCCCTTGTGCCGTGGGCCGGGCCCGACCGCGCCGCCGCTCACTGCCCCCGCTTCGGCATCGGCGGCGGCGTGTAGCCCTCCCACTTCCCGCTCAGGACGGCCTTGGACGGGGACTTCCGGTCCGTCCGGGGCGCCTTGATGTAGCCGGGGGTGACGTCCGGCGGCAGCACGTAGTCATCCACCGTGGCCATGCGCACCTTGATGTCCTGCTGGGTCACGTTGATGACCATGAGGTCGCGGGCGATGGCCAGCGGGCCGTCGTAGACGGCGCGCACGCCGTCCATGATGGCGGCGTTGTTCTCCGGCGACTGCACCGAGTGGTAGCCCACGGCGAGCCGCGGCTTCAGCGTGGCCATGACCTTCCCGAACGCCTGGGGCTCGGTGTGGATCCGCGTGGACACGTAGGTCGCCTGGGCCAGGTCCCAGCCGAAGTACGCGGCCAGGGCCTTGGGCGGCAGGAAGCACTCGTGGGAGGCCACGTCCGCGCCCTTGGCGAACTGCATGTACCACTTGTTGGGGAAGGTGTCGCCGCCGAAGACGTACTTCAGGCCGTTCCACTCCAGGCTGTAGCTCACCGAGCCGTCCAGGCTGTGGATGGCCGGCCAGGACCGGACCGTGACGCCGTTCTTCTGGTAGACGACCTCGTTCTCCTGGAGGTAGTTGAACTCGTGCACCTCGATCTGGCCGCCGGCGTCGGGCAGGGCCCCGCTGCGGGTGGCGATGTCCCAGGCGTACGCCGTCTTCATTCCCTCCACGAAGGCGGCCGTCCCGAGCTCCGGCGTGGCCCCGCTGGGCCCGTAGAGGTGGAGCGGCGTGTAGCGGCCCGAGAGCCAGCTCCCGACGTGGAACCCCATGAAGTCGCCCACGTGGTCCACGTGGAGGTGGCTGGCGAAGACCTTGTCGATCTTCGAGAAGTCGGGTCGCAGGGAGAAGAGGTTCCCCAGCGCCCCCGAGCCGACGTCGAACAGGAACTTGTCCCCATTGCCCAGCTCCACGTAGTACGAGATCGAGACCGCCCGCTTGGTCTGGTTGGGCATGCCCGTGCCGAGCGCGGTGATCCGCATCTCGCCGGCGCCGAGCAGCTCGGTGTTGGGGAAGAAGCTGGCCGGGTACTCGCCGTCGACGATCGGCGAGGCCGTGCGCCCGCGCGGCAGGTTGTCCCGGGCTCCCGCGGAGGGGATGCCGAGGATCAGTGCAGCGACCAGTCCCGCCGCCGCGGGGGTGGCCATTCGTGAGGGCTGGAGGCGCATGGGATCTTCTCCTCTAGCGGATGCCGCACTCGCGCTTGATCTCGGCGATCTTGGCGTCGAGCTGCTTGTTGTACTCGCCCACCGCGACCTCGAGCTTGTCGTCCTCGGTCATGGTCAGGATCCCGAGCGCGGCTCCCGCCGGAGTGACCGAGGTGGCGCCGAGGACGACGCGCTCCGCCACGTTGGCCTTCTCCTGCTGCAGGATCTGGAGGTCGTTCGGGGCGGTGGCGCAGTTCACGGGCGCCTTCAGCTCGCGCTGGCCAGCGGCGGTCTTGCCGGTGCAGCCTGCGGCCAGGCTGGCGCCGAGGAGGAGGGTGAAGAGGGCGATGGCGGGTCGCATGACGGGGCTCCTTCGTGACGGCCGGGAGGGCAAGCCCTCCGGCGTTTCACGGGTACGGTACGAGGCTCTCCGGGCCGCGTCTATCCGCTCGCTGGACGCGGACTATCCGGTTTTGGAAGCCGGGGTGGATCTGGATAGTCGCCGTCCGGCCAGCGGATAGGCGCTGCGCCGGCTGCCCCTACACTCTGAGCAGGGAGGGACTCATGACGAAGCTTCCCGCGATCCTGATCCTGGCGATGCTGGCGGTCGGGCCGGTCGCCGGCGCCGAAGAGGCGGAGGAGACCTGCAACGCTCTCTTCGTCCACAACGCCAAGAGCGTCAGCATGGAGGGTGACACGCTGACCATGAAGGGCATCAGCCCGTCGGTGATCTTCTTCTGCGATCGGCCGCAGCGCTTCGCCGGCCACCTCAGCGTGGAGGAGTTCCTGAGTTCCGTCAGCAAGGGCAAGGACAGCTTCGCCGAGGACCCGCCGAACGCGGTGGTCTCCATCGTCAACGGCGACGAGTTCGCGGACGTCGTCATCACGCTGGTCAAGAAGCCCACGCTGAACGGCGACGAGCTCGTCTACAGCGGGGTGAAAGTCATCGAGGGTGACACCCCGACCAGCGCGGGCCCCGGCTCGCTCTTCATCGACGTGATCGGCCGCCCCATGTCGCCCGGCTCCGTCGCCGGCGTCCACCGCCGCCACCGCCGCCGCGCCATGCGCCGCTGCGCCGCCGGGGTCACCTGCTACTGATTCGGGAGAGGCGGGCTCAGCGCCGCACGCAGCGCATCAAGACGAACCGGCTGCGTTCGTCGAGCCGCGCCGCGAGGGGCGGCGCCGGTTCCGGTATCCCCGCCGAGCTCTGTCCGCGAGCCGGTTTCCCCCTGGGTGTGCGACGCGGACCCACTCTTCAGCGGAATCCAGCGGAATGCTGCCCGTCCTGCGCGCTCGCCGTCCGCATCGCGGGCGGTGCCACGGCCGACGCCGTGGTGGGGGCTTGCCCGTGTACCTGCACGACCGTTGCCGCCCCCGGGTTCTAAGCCCTAGAGCGAAGCATGGCTTCCGCAGGGCGGTCCCCTCAAGCTCGTCCTGCGCGGCTCCGATTCGCCCATGAGGGGCAGACGAGATGAGCCATCCGCTTCGAAGTGTCTTGCGTACCGGGCTGGCCGCCATGCTCATCGCCTTGCTGATGGGCTGCGGCACGCTGATCTACCCCGAGCGACGCGGCCAGGCTGACGGCAAGCTCGACACGGATATCGTGATCCTGGACGCCGTTGGGCTGTTGCTGTTCCTGGTGCCGGGTGTCGTGGCGTTCGCCGTGGACTTTGCGACCGGCGCCATCTACCTGCCCAAGGGCGGGAAGAGCAAGTCGCGGGAGGCTCTCGGGAAGCTCGAGATCGAGCGGCACCCGCTGCCGAGCCGGGACCTCGATGAGATCGTGGCGTTCGTCCAGGCGGAGACCGGTCACCGGATCGACCGCCGGCGGCTCGAGATCGCGCGCGGCCAACACGGCCCGTCCGTGGCCTCGCAGCTCGCCGAATTGCAGCGGCCCCCGCAGACCGCCCGAGCCCACCCCTAGCAGCCCGCATGTGGCGTCGGCCAGCTGACACAGATCCAGGTCGGATCCCGGGCATGCGCGGAGCGTGCGGAGGTCGCATACTCCGGGCGGGAGGTTCCGATGCCTGCGCCCCCGGGGATGCGACGCGTGGGCTCCGATGTCTGGGAGCTCGGGGTGGACTACCGCCCGGGCATGCGGGTTCCCGTGCGCGTCTACGCCAGCCGGAAGCTGCTCGACGAGATGGACGACAAGGTGTTCGAGCAGGCCGCGAACGTGGCGACCCTGCCGGGCATCGTCGAGGCCAGCCTGTGCATGCCGGACGCCCACTGGGGCTACGGCTTCCCGATCGGCGGCGTGGCGGCCATGGACGTGCGCAGCGGGGTGATCTCGCCGGGCGGGATCGGCTTCGACATCAACTGCGGCATGCGCCTCGTGCGCACGGACCTCGTCTGGCCCGAGGTGAAGCCGAAGCTGCGGCAGCTCGTCGATGAGCTGGCGGAGCGCGTGCCGGCCGGGGTGGGGCGGCGGGGCTTCGTGCGCATCGACCAAGACACGTTCCGGGAGGTGCTGCGCGAGGGTGCGCGCTGGGCCGTGGCCAAGGGCTACGGCACGCCCGACGACCTGGCGCGCACCGAGGGCGGAGGGTGCCTGGCCGACGCCGATCCCGAGCGCGTGAGCGACCGGGCCATCGAGCGCGGCTACCGCCAGATCGGGACCCTGGGCTCCGGCAACCACTACCTGGAGATCCAGGTGCTGCGTCCGGAGGGCGTCTTCGACGAGCGTCTGGCCCGGGCCTTCGGGCTCGACCGACCCGAGCAGGTGGTGATCATGTTCCACTGCGGGAGCCGGGGCTTCGGGCATCAGGTGGCGACGGACTACCTGCACGACTTCCTCCGCGTGATGCCCACGCGCTTCAAGCTCCCGGTGCTCGACCGCGAGCTGGCCTGCGCGCCCTTCGACTCCCCGGAAGGCCGCGACTACTACGCGGCCATGTGCTGCGCGGCCAACATGTCGTTCGCCAACCGTCAGGTGATTTTGCACCGCATCCGCCAGGTCTTCTCGGACCTCTTCGGCCGCGACCCGGAGGCGCTGGGAATCCGCCAGGTCTACGACGTGGCGCACAACACGGCGAAGCTGGAGGAGCACGGGGCCGGTCGCGCCCGTCGGAAGCTCCTGGTGCACCGCAAGGGCGCGACGCGCGCCTTCCCGCCGGGCCACCCGGAGCTGCCGCCGGAGTTCCGCGAGACCGGCCAGCCGGTCATCATCGGGGGCAGCATGGAGACCGGCTCCTATGTGCTGGCCGGGGTGGAGAGCGGCGCCGGGAGCTTCTTCAGCACCGCCCACGGCAGCGGCCGCACCATGAGCCGCACCCGCGCGCGCAAGCTGGTGCGCGGGAAGGAGCTCCAGCGGCGCATGGCCGAGAAGGGCATCCTGGTCCGCTCCGCCTCCTGGCGCGGCTTGGCCGAGGAGGCGGGCTTCGCCTACAAGAGCGTGGACGAGGTCGCGGCCGCCACCGAGGAGGCCGGGCTCTCGCGCCGGGTGGCGCACCTGGTGCCCGTCGGGAACGTCAAGGGGTGAGCGCGCCGGACTTCGAGTTCGTGGAGGGCGCCACCAGCGACCTGGCCTTCGTGGCGCGGGGGGCGACGGAGGAGGAGGCCCTGGTCGCCGCCAGCGAGGCGCTCCTCGCCGCGACGCTGGAGGATCCGGCCAGCGTAGCGGACGACGTGTCGCGCCAGGTGAAGCTCGAGGAGGGGGACCTGGACCTCCTGCTGCTCCGGCTCCTGAACGAGCTCGTGTATCTGCGCGACGCGGAGGGGCTGCTGCTGCGGGCGCGGCGCGTCCGCCTGGTGCGGGGTCCCGACGCCATCCGGCTCGAGGCGGAGCTCGCCGGCGAGCACATCGATCGGGCCCGCCACCGCCTGACGACGGAGGTGAAGGCCGCCACCGCCCACGGCCTCTGCCTGGAGCCCACGGACGGCGGCTGGCGCGCCCGCGCCACGCTCGACGTATGAAGCGGGGACGTTCCGTGCCAGTCCTGGACGAGGACTGGCACTAGACGCAAATCTCAAGGAACGTCCCCGAGATTGCGAGATGCAAGAGAAGAGGGAGAAGAATGGAGATCCACTGGGTTCACCCGAAGGGATTGGGCGAGGAGGAGCGGCGGCTTGCGGAGGACCGGATCCGGGAGCTGGCGCGGGATCGCACGGATCTGATCGACGTGCGCATCGCCACGCACGAGAGTGGGCACCACCGCCACGGCGGACAGGAGGTCCGGATCACCTGCCAGGCCCGGGGCAAGGAGATCGTCGCGGCCCGGATGCGGCCCGACACAGGTCAGGCGCTGAACGAGGCGCTGGACGCATTCGAGCGCGAGGTGTGGCGCATGCGCGACCGCCGCACCCAGGAGCGTTCGAGCCGGCCCGCGGGTCCGCCCGAGCTCGGCGTCATCGACGAGGTCTTCGTGGGCGAGGACTACGGGTTCATCCTCACCGACGCCGGCGAGCGCGTGTACTTCCACCGCAACGCCGTGTCCGGCGGGCTCGACTTCGAGGCCCTGGAAGAGGGGCAGCGGGTGGGGCTGAACCTGGAGGGCGGCGAGAAGGGCCCGCAGGCGACGGTCGTGCTGCCGCCGCCTCCGGACGCCCCGGCGCCCTGACTCAGCGGGCGCGGGTGCTCTGCACGTAGCGCCGCAGGTCCGCCGCGTTGCGGACGGCGTGCCCGCCGAGGTCGTTGTTGAAGTAGGCGTAGACGTCGCGTCTCCGCGCGAGGTGACGCGCGATGCGGCCGGCGGTGGCGGTGAGGGCCTGCGGGGAGTAGCTCCCGCGGTAGCCGTTGCCGTGGAACCGCAGGTAGACCCAGTCCGCGGTGACGACCCGCGGGTGGTCGGGGATCCCGTCGTGGATGCAGAGCGCCGCCCCGTGCTCCCGCAGCACGTCGTAGACCGCGTCGCAGAGCCAGCGCGGATCCCGAAACTCCACGGCCCAGCGCACGTCCGCCGGCGCGGCCGCCAGGAATGCGTGCAGGCGCGCCACGTCGGGTGACCAGCGCGGCGGGAGCTGCACCAGGATCGGTCCCAGCCGCTCCCGCAGGTGGCGGGCCGCCTGCAGGAAGGCCCGGATGGAGTCCCGCGGCTGCTTCAGGTGCTTCAGGTGGGATCCGTAGCGCGAGAACTTGAGGGCGAAGCAGAAGTCGGCGGGCGCCGCCTCACGCCAGGCGTCGAAGGTGGCGGGGGCCGGAAGCCGGTAGAACGTGTTGTTGATCTCGACCGTGTCGAAGCGCTCCGCGTACCAGGCGAACCACGCTCGCTTGGGAATCCCCTTCGGATAGACGCGCCCGCGCCAGTGGTCGTACTGGTACCCCGAAGTTCCGATCCGGCACTGCCGCGGAGAGGCGGGGCTCAGCGCCGCACGCATCGCATCAGGACGAACCGGCTGCGTCCCTCGAGCCAGGCCGGACCGGGCGGCGGCTCGTGCCGCAGCACCTCGAGGCAGGTCACGTAGCGGTCGTCCGGCAGCCGGTCGATGCAGTTCTCGTCGCACGCGACCAGCATGTCGTCCCCGGAGAAGCGGAGGGCGGCGGCGATCTCCTTCGTCCTCTGGAAGGTTTGGTCGCCGCCCACGTAGTAGCGCAGGGCATCCCGCGCCCCGCCGAGGAAGGCCACGGGCTCGCCGGCCACCACCGGGCGCATCTGACGGGCGAACGCGGGCTCCGGCGAGATCCGCGCCCGCAGGTCCTGCACCGCCGTCACGAAGTAGAGGAGGAGGGCGCTCATGATCGCCAGGAGCGCCAGCTGACCGCGGCCGATCTGGCGGCGCGCGTGC
Source organism: uncultured delta proteobacterium (assembly GCA_947259215.1). Lineage (GTDB taxonomy): Bacteria > Myxococcota_A > UBA9160 > UBA9160 > JAFDET01 > CAMYLJ01. The sequence continues at coordinate 4,814 of CAMYLJ010000033.1, read as the reverse complement.
AGTACCGCCGCCACGACCGCTGCGGCGGCGAGTCCGATCCCCGCCCACGTCGCTCCCCGGAGCTCTCGCAACAGGTCGCCGACGGCGCCGGGAGCCAACGCCGGGGCGAACGCGAGGATTCCGACCGCCAGCACGGCCGCCGAGAGCAGGAAGGCCGGCGCAACGCCGAGGAGCCAGTCGCCGGCGCGGAGTCGCGAGCCCGACGCCGCACGTGCGGCGAGGTCGGCCCAGAAGCCCGACACCAGCATGGCGGCGAAGGGAACGAGGGGCAGGATGTAGTAGCTGCGCCGCGATTCGCTCGCCGTGAAGAGCGCAAAGATGACGGCGCAGGCGATCCCGACGACGCGCACACCCGCCCGCGACGTGCGGATCCGCGCCACCCAGGCCAGTGCTCCCGGGAGCCAGAGGCTCCACGGCAGGAACATCGCGGGAAAGATGGTCACGTAGTACCAGACCGGCGCCGCGTGATCGAAGGCGGCGAAGGTCCGCACCACGTTCTGCTGCCACGCCAGCTCGGTGAGGAGCCAGTCGCCCCGGTCGAGGCGCGAGATCAGGAACGGCGCGGCGTAGATCACGCCGGCCAGCGCGACGCCCGCGGCTGTGACAGAGATGGGTCGCAGCCAGCTCCAGCGTCGCGCGACCAGGCTGTCGGCGAAGACGATGGCGACCGGCAGGATGACGGCCGGCAGGCCCTTCACGTGGCCGCCCAGCGCGATCAGCGCCAGGAACGCCGGCACCTGCCAGCGGCGCGGCCGCTCGAGCTGCTGCACGTAGACGGCGAGGGCGGCCAGGATGACGGCCAGGTTCAGGAGGTCGGCCGACGCGGTACGCGACCACTGCACGAACGACCAGGAGGTGGCGGTGATCCAGCCCGCGGCGATTCCCGGCGTCCGGCCGAGCAGGCGCGCTCCCATCCACGCCGTCAGGACGACGCTGGCGGTTCCCGCCAGCACGCTCGGGAGGCGCGCCGAGATCTCGTGGGTTCCGCCCAGGAGCCACGCGCAGGCGGTGACGGCCCAGTAGGACAGGAGCGGCTTGTCGGCGTACGGCTGCCCGTGCAGTCGCGGATCCAGCCAGTCGCCGGAGGCGATCATCTCGCGCGCGATGAAGAGCCAGCGCGTCTCGGAGCCCCAGAACGGGTGGTCGAGCGTCAGGTAGAGCGGCGCGGTGGCCAGGACGACGAGGGCGAGCCCCCAGGCGCCCAGCCGCTCCTCTCCAATCTCCCGCGCTGATGCGGTATTCGCCACGTGATCCCCGGCCGTACGGCGATTTGGGACGTTCCTGGAAATCTGCGGTTGGTGCCAGCCCTCGGCCACAGGAGTGGCACCAACCGCAGATTTCCAGGAACGTCCCCGCTCATGGCGTCGTTGACGGTGGAGTCGGAATCGGTTCCGGGAGCCCGGGAGTTCGACGGGGCGGCGTTTCCGCTGTCGCTCGCGTGTCGGACGCCGGGCGCGGTTCTGGCCGACGTGCAGGGTTGGGTCGGCGCGGAGCGCGGAGCGCTGGAGGCGCAGCTGCAGCGTCACGGCGCGATCGTGTTTCGGGGCTTTCCCGTCCGTTCGGCGCAGGACTTCGACGCCTTCGTCCAAGCGTTCGGCTACCCGAACTTCGCGTACCAGGAGTCGCTCTCGAACGCGGTGCGCGTGAACGTCAGCGAGCGCGTCTTCACGGCCAACGAGGCGCCGCCGAGCGCGACCATCCGCCTGCACCACGAGATGGCCCAGACGCCGCTCTACCCGAGCCGGCTCTTCTTCTTCTGCGAGAAGCCGGCGGAGCAGGGTGGGGCGACGCCCGTCTGCCGTTCGGACGCGCTGCTCGAGGCGCTCGAGCGCGAGATTCCCGAGTTCGCACGCGCCTGCGCCGACCAGGGGCTGATCTACACCAACGTGATGCCGCCGAAGGACGATCCGACCTCGGGCCTCGGTCGCAGCTGGTGCAGCACCTTCGGCGTGGGGGATCGGGAGAGTGCGGAGGCGCGCATGCGACGGCTCGGCTACTCCTGGGAGTGGCTGCCCGACGACTGCCTGCGCGCCACGACACCCGTGCTGCCCGCGGTCCGCACGCTGGCTTCGGGCCGCCGGAGCTTCTTCAACCAGCTGATCGCCGCCCTGGCCTGGCAGGACCGCCGCAACCAGGCCGCGAAGGCGATCACCCTGGGCGACGGCACGCCGATCGACCTGGACGCCGCGGCGCGCGCCGGCGAGCTGGCGGAGGGGCTGGCCGTGGACCTGGCCTGGCAGGCCGGCGACGTGGCGCTGGTGGACAACTTCGCCGTGATGCACGGTCGGCGCACCTTCTCCGGCACGCGCCGCGTGCTGGCGTCGCTCGTCGCCGCCGAGCCCAGCTAGCTCGGGTTCGGGACGCGGAAGAAGATCGCGTAGAGGACCGGCACCACCACCATGGTGAGCATCGTGGCGATCATCAGGCCGAAGATGATGGTCACCGCCATGGCGATGAAGAAGGCGTCCTGGAGCAGCGGCAGCATGCCCAGCGCCGTCGTGAGCGCCGCCATGGCCACCGGCCGCAGGCGACTCACGCCCGAGTCGATGATGGCCTTCAAGGGCTCGCTGCCCTGCTTCTTCTGGAGCTCGATTTCGTCGATCAGCACGATGGCGTTCTTGATCATCATGCCCGAGAGGCTCATGGCGCCGAGCATCGCCATGAAGCCGAAGGGCTGGCTGGTCGAGAGCAGGCCCAGGGTGATCCCGATCAGCGCCAGGGGCACCGTGGCCCAGATCACGGCCGGCTGGCGCAGGTCGTTGAAGAGCGCGATCACGATCAGCACCATGGCGCCGAAGAAGAGCGGAATACTCGAGGCGATGGCGCGCTGGGCGCGGCCCGAGTCGCGGTATTCGCCCCACCACTCCAGGGTGTGGCCCGGCGGGAGCGGGATCGCCTCGATCCTCTCCTTCACCCGGTTCAGCAGCACGCTCGGCGGGTCGCTCTTCGGGTCCGCGTGCACGGTGAGCGCGCGCTTGCGGTTCATGCGATAGATGATGTCGTCGTCGAAACGGGTCTCGAAGTCCGACACCACCTGGCGCAGCGGGATGTACTTGCCGGCACCCGGGCTCCAGAGGGTCAGGTTCTGGATGTTGGCCACGTCGCTGCGGTCCGGCTCCGGCTGGCGCAAGGTGATGGGCAGGAGCTCGTCCCGCTCGCGGTAGACCCCCACGGCGTCGCCCTTGAAGGCGGCCAGGAGGGTCCCGGCGATGTCCGGGCGGGTGATCCCCGCGATGTTGGCCTCCTCGTCGGCGATCGTGGGAACGATCACCTTCACCCGCTGGCGCCAGTCCATGCGGATGCCCTTGGCGCCGCCGTCGTCCTCCAGGATGTCGCGCGCCTGGGTCGCAGCCTCGCGCAGGGCGTCCCGGCTCGAGCCCATGAACTTGGCCTGGATGCGACCGCCGCTCCCGGGTCCCAGTCGGAAGAGCCGCACGTAGCTCATGGCGTTCGGGTGGGCTTCCTTCAGGTGCGCCTCCACCTCGTCGATCAGCCCCGTGATGAGCTTGTAGTCCTCCACGTCGACAAGAAACTGGATGTAGGACGTGTTGGGCTTCTCCGGGTCGTAGGTGAGCAGGAAGCGCATGCCGCCGGCGCCGACGAGAGAGCTGACGTGGGTGACGCCCTCGAGGCCCAGCAGGTACTCCTCCACCAGCCCCGCTTCCCGGGCGCTGTCCTGGATGCGGACACCCTGGGGCAGCCACATGTCCAGCATGAACTGCGGCCGTGTCGAGTCGGGGAAGAAGCTGTTGTCCACGTAGCGGAAGCCGTAGACCGCCGTGGCGAAGGCGGCCAGCACCACGCCGACCGTGACGTAGCGATTGCGGATGCAGGCCTTCACGAGGCCGCGGTAGCGCTCGTAGAAGCCGCCGCCGTAGGGGTCTTCCTGCTCCTCGCCCTCCTTCGGCTTGGGCGGCTTCAGGAACATCACGCCGAGGACGGGCGTCACGGTGACCGCAGTGACCCAGGAGAGGGAGAGCGAGATCAGGACGACCTTGAAGAGCGAGCGGCAGTACTCGCCGGTGCCGTCGTTGGAGAGGCCGATGGCGCCGAAGGCCATCACGGCGACTGCCGTGGCTCCGAGGAGCGGCATGGAGGTCTGGCCCACGACCTCGACGGCTGCGTCCTCGGCCTTCATGCCCTTCTGCTGGCGGACCATGATGCCGTCCACGACCACGATGGCGTTGTCCACCAGCATTCCGAGCGCGATCACGAGTGCGCCCAGCGAGATGCGCTCCAGCGCCACGTCCCAGGGCCCCATGAAGATGAAGGTCCCGCAGATCGTGAGCGCCAGGACGAAGCCGATGATCAGGCTGCTGCGGATCCCCATGAAGAACACCAGCACGCCGACCACGATGACCACGGCCTCGACCAGGTTCACGAGGAACGCGTTGATGGCCACGGTGGTGGCTGCGGACTGAAGCGAGATGATGCCGGCCTCGACACCGAGGGGGACCTGGTCCAGCAGCTCGGTGGCGCGGGCCTCGACGGCCGTGCCCATCTCCACCACGTTGCCGCCCTTCAAGGTGGAGATGCCGAGGCCGATGGCGCGGTGGCCGTCGTAGCGGAGCAGGGTGCTGGGGGGCTCCACGTAGCCGCGGCGCACGCTGGCCACGTCGCGCAGGAAGATCTGCTGGTCCGCGCCCTCCTCGCTCAGGAGGAGGTTCTCGAAGTCCTCCACCTTCTCGATCTCGCCGCTCGGCTGGATCGAGATGAACTCGGGGCCGACGTCCACGCGCCCGGAGTCCGCCGCGACGTTCTTCTGCTGGAGGGCCTGCTGGATGGTGGCGGGCTTGATTCCGAGCTGCGACAGG
>CAMYLJ010000032.1 GCA_947259215.1 uncultured delta proteobacterium | reverse complement strand
CGGTCGAACCAGCAGCGCTGCATGAAGGCGTCCGTGCTCGGGATCTCGGCGCGGTGCAGCGTGACGATGGTCTCCGGGAGGAGCGCGATGTGGAACCACCTCTCGTGCTCCAGCCATGCGCTGGGCGCGGCGAGGAAAGCGACGTAGCACTGCTCGCGGTCGAGGCCCTCGAACCAGTGGTCTCCGGTGATGTGGCTGGCGAGAACCGATCCTTCGGGGCCGAGTCGCTGGAGGAGTCGCTCGAGGTTCTCGCGCGTCGCGCCCTCCACGTTCACCCAGCGGATCAGTCCGTCGTCCAGCCACGCTCCGGAGGGATCCGGATCGGACTCGAGCCTGGGCTCGTGCCCCGCCTCGATGACCACGCTTCGGATTCTCATCGCCGGCGATGCTCGCCAATTTGCGGCGATCCGTCGAACGCGGGAGACAGACCTGGTCCCTGCTTTCCGAGGGCACGGTGAACCGACCGATCCTGGTGGTCGCATCCGCCCGTCGCTCGTGTCGCCGCCCACGCTTCCTGCTCGAGGCCGGGGAGGTGGGGCTCTGGCGTTTCGACGAGCGCGCGGGAGCGCCACCCGCGTATGCCGTCGCTATCTCCGCCGGTCACCCGAGGCCAGACCCACCAGGCGCTCGTCGAAAGGGAAGGGCTCGAGATTGCCGATCGCAAGGCGGCCGAAGTCCGGATGACGCGGGTTCAGAAGGAAGTTGTGCTCTCCGGGCACGACGGCCGAAGGCACCTGCATTGCGACGCTGTCGCTCGCCTCGGCCCAACGAGTGCCGATGTCGCGCAGCTCTGGCGGGCCCGGCTGCCGGCGCCACTCGGCTGGCAGATCCTCGATCCGGACCTCGGTGATCGCTACCCCGTCCGGCATCTCCACCGGGAAGCAGACGAAGTCCGGGGGAAGCCGGTTGCGATGCAGGTGGACCAGCTGCTCCAGGGCCGCGAGCGCACGGCTCTCCGAGCAATAGACGACTGGCGTTCCCGCGTGATGCCAGCGGCCTGGGTAGAGAAGGGCGCCTTCGCCCGTGAAGGCCGTTGCGGCGCGGTCGGCCTTGCAGATGCGCCAGACGCGCATCAGCCGATGATGCCGTGCTCGATCCTGCCGAGAACCTGGTCGACCTGCTGGACGCCGATGTCCGTGTCGAGGAGGGTCAACGGCTGCTGCTTCCCCAGGGACGTGTTGGGGGTGTGGATCCAGTCGGCCGACTCGCCCGGATCCTCGAACACGCGGTTCGCGTGGGCGATCACACGGGCCAGCCGGTAGAGCCGGTCGGACTCGTCCGCTGACAGGCGCTTCTGATCCTTGCGTCGCAGGAAGTTCCGCGCCGAGAGGTGGAGGATGGTGCAGAGGGCGTCGCGGGAGATCCCGTAGTGCTCCATCACGGCGACCAGGGCGGCGAAGGGGAGACCCTTGCGCACGCGCTCGGCCAGATCCTCCGGCGAGCGTACGCTCCGACCCACCACCCTGGCGCCCCCGAGGACGCCCACGACCCCCTCGACCTCCCGCGGATTGCTCACTCGAAACCTCCTCAAGCGGATACGCCGTTTGGCGTGAGTATCACGCCAGATGGCGATCTCGTCAATCCGCGGCTGCCGCCGCCTCCATCACTTACATCCCGGTTTCGCGAGTGCTTTTCTGGCGCTCTCGCGCCTCGGCCTCAGCCTCCGGACGCGTTCTCCGCGGCGATCTCTTCGGCGGCGGGCGGCGCCGGCGGAGGAGGGATCGGATAGGCGCGCCAGGCGGAGCGCTCACCGTCGGGAAGCTCGTGGGCCACCAGCAGAGGCCCGTCGCCCGGGGCCACGTCGACGCGGATGTCGAATACCCGCCGCGCGGGGTCCGGGTGGCGAGAGAGCGCGAAGCGTCCGATCTCCTGGCCGTTTGCCCGTGCCAGGACGACGTTGCCCACGCCCTCCGCTGCGGCGACCCGGATCGCGAGGCCGCGGGCGTCCGCGGGCCCGATGAGGAGCTGGGGCGGAACGGGGGCGCCCCTTGCGACGACGGCCGGGGCCGAACGGTCGAGCCCGGCGGGCCCGCTCTCCGCTGCGGTCACCACCAGCTCGAGCGGGCGGTCCGGAACCAGCACCTCCGGAAAATGGAGCGCACCGTCCACGGAGCTCTCGCCGGCGGCCACGCGAATGCGGCGCCCGTCCCGGAGTCGCCAGAGCACGAGCGCTCGCGGCGCGCCCGTGTCCAGACCTTCGATGCGGGTCGAGACTGCCCCCTCGGGCGGCGGGTAGGCATTCAGGTAGATCGCGCGCGGGCCGGCCAGGGTCTGCGACGAGCCCAGCCAGTCGTCGGAGGCCGCTTCGCCGTCCTCTTCCGCTGCGCTCGCCGCTTCGGCGGGGGAATCCAGCGCCCGTTCGTCGAGAGGAACGTCCCATCCGGCGGCGGGCGCGCGGGCGCCTGGAGTGCGATCCGAGCCGCCCGGAGTGCGATCCGCGGAGTGGGGCTCGACGGCCGCGGCGCTGCCTCCGCCGGGCGAAGGGTGCTGGGCGGGTGCCGCGGCGACGATGCTCGCCGCGGGTGCGTTCGGCTGCAGACGCCAGAGGCCGACCCCCAGCGCGACGGCCAGGACGAAGGCCGCGCTCAGAGCGCGTCGCTGGCGAGTCCGCATACGACCCCTTCCGGCAGCCCGACCAGCAGGAAGACGTCGGGGCCACTGAAGGTCACACCCGGAGTCCCGCGGCGCACGACCATATCGAGCGGAGCCTGGAGCTGGCCCGCGGAGGCGGCCACCAGCGGGGCCACGGCCGCCAGCTCGATCCGGAGCGAGAAGCGGTCGGCCGGGAACGGAGGCGTGGGGCTCCCGCTCGTGTCGACGCTCCACGACGACAGGGTCCCGTCGCAGAACTCGAGGGCGAGCAGGCGCCCGTCGTCTGCCCAGGCCGTGGCGACCACCGAGCCCGCACAGACGGCGGGATCGGGTCCGCCGCCGAGCGGCGTGATCGTGAGGGATGGGGATGTGATGACGGCGTTCTCGGTGCCGCCGCTGCCGTCCAGCACCGCCGGCGTGACGGGCGCTGCGAGCGGTCCGGGCGGCAGCGAGTCGAGCGTCCTCAGGTCCACGGCCAGGACCCGGCGTTCGACCAGACTGCCGATCGTGCCGATCTGGCCCGAGGGATCGATCGCCAGCTTGCCGAAGCCGGGCGCCGTCTCCCCCAGCGGGATCGCCGCCACGAGCTGCGGATCCGCCGCGGGGAAGATCTCGATCACCTCGATCGCTCCCGGCCGCGAGGTGGGCGTCGAGGACGTCGCGAACCCGATCTGCGTCAGGTTCGTGACGCCGATGGCGCCGGTGGAGGTCACCAGCACGAAGCTGCGGCCGCCGGGAGAGACGTAGGGCACCACGTCCGTCGGATTGAAGCGGGTGGTGAAGATCACGAGCGGCACGTCGGCGATCCCGGCGACGAGGTCGAAGTCGTAGACCAGGATCGTTCCGGGCAAGTAGCGGGGATCGGCGCCGCCGGCCCCGTCGGCCACGTTCGACATGGAGACGAAGGCCCGCAGGCCCACCACCGCCACGCCCGAGGTGAAGCTGGTCGTGAACGCGGCGGCCGCGGGAGCATCCTGCGAATCGAGTGCGGCCGGGTCGGGCGTCACCATCTCTGCCGTCGCGAGCGCCGACCGGGGCAGGCCGCCAACCGTCACCGTCACGAGGCCTCCCGTGGCGGGATCGACGAAGGTCACCTGCTCCCGCGTGTTGGACGTGGCGAGCGCGACGTCCGTCCCGGCGATCGTGATGCCGACCACGCCGTCCAGGACCGGCGCGGGCACGTCCGCCGTGCCGTCGCCATCGCTGTCCGCGGGGAAGACGGGCGCCGGCCCGGCGGTCGCCACCGAGGGTGGCTGCGTCGCGAGGTTCAGGGGAATCACGGCGGGCGGCGAGGAGTTCGGCACGAGCGCGCGGTCGGCGGCGGGGGCAAGCGCGAGGCCCACGGGCATCGGCTGCGGGAGCGTGATGCAGGCGTCCGCGGGCACCGAGCCGGCCCCGGCGTCCGTCTCCTCGGCCGCTTCGCGGGCGAGCTGCTCGCGGACGGCGTCGCGGTCCACCGAGCAGTCGTCACCCAGCAGGAGGAGGCTGGTCGCCACCAGGAAGGCGAGCGCGCCGCGCCGCGTGCGTGTGTTCCGCATGCTCCGAGAGGATAGCGCGGGGCCCCTCCGAGCTCATCGAGCCCGCTTGCCGTCGGGATGCACATCGCGCTCCAGCGAGCGCCGGTCGCGGTGGCCGGGCTCCTCCATCTGATTCGGAGCCCCCGAAATCACATGGGCGCGGGCCGAGGCGGCCTGGCGCGGCCCCTCGCGGCGGCGTCAGGCGCCGCGGCCCCGGCCGCTCGGGGCGGACGCGGTGATGGTCTCCCGCAGGGCGGTTTCGATCGTCGCCGTCGTGTGGATCGAGCCGAGATCGATCCCCAGCTCCGCGATGGTCTGGGCGATGGCTGGCGACATGCCCGAGATGATCGTCTTGCACCCCATCAGGACGGCTGCCTTCGCGATCTTGATCAGGTGGTTCGCGACGGCGGTATCGACCACGGCGACGCCGCTGATGTCGAGGACGAGCGTCTGTGCGCGCGAGTCCTCGATGGTCGACAGCGCCTTGCTCATGATGTCGACGGCGCGTTTGGAATCGACGATTCCCACGATCGGCGCGAACAGCACGCCTTCCCAGATCTTCGTCACGGGCGTGGACATCTCCAGCAGGGCGAGGCTTCGCTTCTCGACCTCCGTGGTGATGTCCGACGCGAACTTCACGACCTTGAGGGGCCTCCCTTCCACGTCGAAGATCGGATTGTAGGAAGCCTGGAGCCAGATCTCCGTTCCATCCTTGCCGATCCGCTTGAACTCGCCATGGTCGTACTCGCCCCGGCCGAGCTTCTGCCAGAACTCGGCGTACGCCAGCGTCTCCACGTAGCTGGGCTCGCAGAAGATCCGATGGTGCTTTCCGACGACCTCGTCCAGGTCGTAGCCGAAGATGTGCAGGAAGTTCTCGTTCGCGGTCAGCACCGTGCCCTCGAGGTCGAACTCGATCACGGCCTGCGCCCGGTCGATGGCCCGGACCTTGCCTTCGTACTCGGCGTTCTGGAGCTTGGCCGCGGTGACGTCCGACGCGAACTTCACGACCTTGAGGGGCTTGCCTTCCGCATCCAGGATCGGGTTGTAGGACGCCTGGAGCCAGACCTCCGTTCCGTCCTTGCCGATCCGCTTGAACTCGCCGGAGTCGTACTCGCCCCGGCCGAGCTTCTGCCAGAACTCGGCGTACTCCGGCGTCTTCGCATAGCCGGGCTCGCAGAAGATCCGATGGTGCCTTCCGACGACCTCCTCGATGCCGTAGCCGAAGATGTTCAGGAAGTTCTCGTTCGCGGTCAGCACCCGTCCCTCGAGATCGAACTCGATCACGGCTTGCACCCGGTCGATGGCCCGGACCTTGCCTTCGTACTCGGCGTTCTGGAGCGTGGCCGCGGTGACGTCCGACGCGAACTTCACGACCTTGACCGGCTTGCCGTCCTCGTCGAAGACCGGGTTGTAGGAGGCGCGGAGCCAGATCGCGTCGCCCTTCTTCGCCAGCCGCTTGAACTCCGCCGCGTGGTACTCGCCCCGGCCGAGCTTCTGCCAGAACTGGGCGTACTCCGGCGTTTGCACATAGCTGGGCTCGCAGAAGATCCGGTGGTGCTTGCCGACGACCTCGTCCAGGTCGTACCCGAAGAGGCGGAGGAAGTTGTCATTCGCGGTGAGCACTCTCCCCTCGAGATCGAACTCGATGATCGCCTGCGCCCGGTCGAGCGCCTGGTAGACGGCCACCAGTTCGGAGGGCGTCATCGTCGGCTTGGCGGATCTGCTCATCGTCGTTGCTCCGTTCGTCTCGGGGCGCGAGCCGGTCGAGGGGCAAGGCTCGCGGCAGGTGTTCCAGAGCGTAAGAAGGGGCGGCCGGGATTTCAAGCGGGGAGCTGCCCGACGTCAGGAGCCGGCCCGTCCTTCACTCCGGGACTAGGGACTGCGCTCCGCCAGCAGGCGCTCCAGGTTGCGTTCGATCACGGGCTGGTCGCCGGCGATCTCGAGCGCGGCGCGGTAGTCGCGCGCCGCAGGCCCGGCCCCGTCGATCCGGAAGGACTGTGCGTTGGCGCGGTAGACGAGCGCGTGCAGGTCGCGTGGGTCGGCCGCCAAGCGCGCGTCGAGGTCCTTCAGCATGCGATCGTACTTCCAGAGGTCGCGGTCGCGGATGAAGGCCGGATCCCGGCCGAAGCCCAGCCACTCGTTCACGTCGAACGGATCCTCCTCGAGCGCGGCAAGCCGGGCCAGCTCACGCTCCACGTCGTTATCGACGTCGAACGCAGCCGGCGGGACCAGGCCCATCCGCTGCATCTCCCGGAAGATCTCGCCGGCCACGAGCACGACCCCACGCGGCGTGAAGTGCACGTAGTCGTAGAACTCGTCGAAACCGACGATGCCGTGCTGCGCCCGGCTCGAGAGCAGCTCGATCGTGTCGAGCAACCGCGCGCCGCGGCGGCGTGCGACCTCGCGCACCCGATCGGCCATGCCGTCCAGGGCGCGGCGCAGGTGCGGATCCTGGTTCATGGCCTCGCGGTAGTCTGCCCGGGCGCCCGCGTGGTCGCCGAGCCCCTGCCGGGCCCGCGCCCGGCGAAAGAGCAGGTCGTAGCGCTGTGAGGGCGGCGCCGAGGGAATCCGCGCGTCGAGGAGCTCGAGGGCCTGCTGGTAGCGGTCCGGGTTTGCAGGCCCCGGCTCCCCCGTGAGCTCTCTGAGCCAGTCGTCGGGCAGGTCCTCGCGGCCCCGCCACTCCCAGTTGGAGGCCACCGTCATCAGGATGAGCGGGGTGCCGCTCGCGAGCGCCGCCTCGGCGATCTCGTCGACGTTGGCCTCGTACTGGTCCACCACCTCCGCGACCTCGTCAGGCGTCATCTCGATGTCCTCGATGATCCTGGCCTGGGTCAGACGCAGGTCGTCGTGGGAGAGATTCTGCTCGGCCAGAGTGCGCGTGGCCCGCCCGCCGCGAATCGCCCGGTTGACCAGGCGATAGAAGTTCGTGCCCTGCAGCAGGCCGACGGCGGTCGAGAGCCAGGTCGCGTGCGCGGCCGCGTACTTCTCGGCGTGGACCTCGAGGAACTCGTTGTTTCCCGAGTAGACCACGAGCAGGTCCGGCTCGTAGCCGCGGATCACGTCGGCGACGAGCTGCTTCACCTGTCTCGAGGCGAGCGCCACGATCCCGAGGTTCATCACTTCGATGGGTCGATCCGGGTAGGCCCGGGCGAGCATGCGTGACAGCTGGCGGGCGAAGGTGACGTTGGGGCTGAACCCCAGACCCGCGGTGGCCGACCCGCCGAAGGTGAAGACCCGCAGGCTCCCGGGCTGCTTGCTGCGCAGGATCGACTGGTACGGCAGCCGCACGTCGTAGGTGTGCAGCACCGCGCTGCCGTCCGGCCGGGCTCCTGGCTGGAGAACCGGAACCGGGATCTGCTGGTACTTGAGCCGGGAGATCTGCGCGTCGGCCGCGCCGATGCCGACGAGCCGCAAGCCCCCCTCGAGGAGTGCGAAGAGCAGGGCGACGAAGAGGAGCGAGCCGGACAGCAGCAGCAGATTCGCGAACCAGGAAGACCCGCGGGAGGCGTGCTCGCCCATCGGGCGCCCAGTATACGGATTCGCCGATCACCCGGGGTCGCTCGAGCCGCTGGCCCCCAGGGGAATCGCCGCACGGGATCTTGACAGGCCACCCCTCGGGTGATGCAGCCCCGCAGAAGCTGGTAGGTTCACGCCGGGATAGAGGCGGGTGGGCTCCAGTTGACGACCGCAGACGATCAGGATCGGGCGACTGCCCCCGAGCCGGGCGAAGCCGCCGGGAACGGCGCGAAATCGCTCCTCGGGCCCGCGATCAAGATCGCCGGCCTGGCCTTCGCACTCGTCCTCGGGGCGATCGCGGTGACGGCCTGGCTCTCGGGCGAACCCGAGGAGCTGCCCTTCGACTACGAGGGGTTCGACTGACCCCGGTCTGTGGGTCCGCGCCTCCCGTCCTCGACGCTGACGACGTACGCGGCAGCGGATCCGAGGTCTAGCGATCGTGCGCGTTCTGCTCTACGTCGGCATCGCACTCCTCTCGGGGCTGTTGGCGCTCGAGCTCGGGCTCCGTCTGCGGGGCAGGCCGATCGCACAGCGCGATTGGCAGCGGGGCTTGCTGGTCCCGGATCCCGAACGCGGCTGGAGGGGAAGGCCGGGCGCCGCCCTGTGGGTCGAGAACGGCTCGCACGACGTCTTCGTCGCCAACGGCGAGAACGGTGATCGCCTGCCGGGTTCGGCGGAGCGTCCCCGGGCCACCCATCACATCCTGGTGCTCGGTGGCTCCACGGCCTGGGGCAAGGGCGTCGGACAGGGTGACGCGCTGAGCGACTGGCTTCGCCGCGATCTTCCGGGCGCCGTCGCGGTCCGGAATCTCGCCGTGCCCGGCTACGCGTTCGAGCAGATCCGACAGACGTTGAGGCGGGCGCTCGAGACCCGTCGCTTCGACGAGATCCTCCTGCTGGTCTCGCCCGTGGACCTGCACGACGGCGGGGGAGAGGGAGGGGTGGCCTTCTCCGCGGCGGCCGGGCTCCGGACGTGGGCCGAGGAGAAGAGCCGCGCGGTCCGGTTCCTGGGCCGGCACTGGGATCGGCTCGCCGGCGGGCGGCCAGCGCCCGGCGTCAGCGAGACCTCCGGCGAAGAAGTCGAGACGCAGCTGTCGGCGATGGCCGAGCTCGTGCGCGCACGCGGCGCTCGCCTGGTGGTGATGTACGCGGCGAGCGAGGCCGACGTCGCGGGGGACGAGGGCGGTGGCAGCGAGCTGCGGCGGTGGCTCGCGGAGGCTGCGCTGGCCTCCGGTGTGGCGTTCCATGACGCGACCGGGGCCTTGCGCGCGTCGGGACCTGCGTCGGAGGGGCTGGAGCTGTTCGATGCCAGGCTTGGAACCTGGACCCACCGCGCGCACTTCCTCGCAGCCCAGGGCTTGATCGAGTCGGGGATGCTTCAGGCGACGGAGCCGGCCTTTCCGCGGCACGACGTCGTGCGCATCGGGCCTCGCGATCCCTTCGTCCAGTACGTCGGGCGCGTCGCAACCTCGAGCGAGGAAGAAGCCCGCTTCGATTGGCCGGGCGTCAGCGTGCGGGTGCGGATCGCGGCCGACGCCTGCCGCTTCCTGCTGCGGGCCGACGGGCGCCGGGCGTACTTCAACGTGGCGGTCGATGGCACCCGGCGCTGAGTCTTTCGCGCCGGTGCGGAGGGGCGCCCCCTCGAGATCCGCCAGCTCGGTCCCGGGCCCCACGAGATCGAGCTGCAGAAGCGCTACCAGTCGTCGCCGGTCTCGTTCTTCGGGCTCGAGCTCCCGCCGCAGGGCAGGATCCTGGAACCGATTCCGCTTCCGGAGCGCAGGATCGAGGTGCTGGGCGCGTCGGTGGCTGCCGGCCTCGGGTCCGATGGGTTCCTCTACGGCTACCGCAACCAGGGCGCGCAGCGACGCCGCTGCGCGGACAAGTGGCGCCTGACCGACGCGGGCTCCAGCTACGGCGCCCAGCTCGCCGACCGCTTCGGTGCGGAGGTGCGCTTCACCACGCGGGAGGGCGTCGGCGTGATGCGCAACTACGCCGACCCGGAGGCGCGCTCGGAAAAGCCGTACCCGGTCTACTTCGCGCGCACGCTCTCGAGCCGAGCTGGAGAATGGAAGGGCACCTGGCAGCCCGACCTCGTGATCCTGAATCTCGGCGAGAACGACTACGGCAACGCGCTCCCCCTCGACGAGGCAGCCTTCCGGGCCGAGTACGTCGCCCTCCTCGAGCTGCTGCGGGAGCGCTATGCGAACGCGTACGTGATCGCCTTCGCCGACGAAGAGGAGCCGCGTCTCCGGGAGCAGATCCGCCAGGCGATCCGCGAGCGGCGGGAGGCCGGCGACCCGCGTCTCGAGCTCGTCAGCTACCCGGAGACGCGCCGATCGGAGAAGGGCTGCAGCTCGCACCCGACGGCCGCGAAGCACCGGGCCCTGGCCCGGCTGCTGGAGCCCCGGGTGGAGGAGGCCCTCGCGTGGAGCCCCGTCGCGGCGCCGGCCGCGAATCCGCGCCCGTCCGTCATTCCCCGCTGAGCTGCTGGCGACGGACCTCCTCCTCGACGTCCCGCAGGCGGTCCTTGCCGAAGAACAGCTCGCTCCCCACGAAGAAGCTGGGCGCTCCGAAGACCCCCCGCTCGACGGAGTCCTGGGTGTTGGCGAGCAGCTCGGCCTTCACGTCCGGCTCCTGGATTCCCGCCAGGATCGCAGCGCCCGGCAGGTCCGATTCGGCCAGGGCCGCGGCGATCACCTGCGGGTCGTCCATCTTCTTGGGATCCGCCCACATGTGCCGGAAGACCTCGTCGACGTAACGCTCGAAGCAGCCCTGGCGCCGGGCCACGATGGCTCCGCGCATGATCTGGAGCGTGTTGACCGGGAAGAAGGGGTTGAGCGCGAAGCGCGTGATCCCGTGGGCCTGCAGGAAGCGCCGCATCTCCAGGGCCTGGTACTCGCCCTTGTTCTTGATCCCCTGCAAGGACACGGCGGGCGAGACGTTGCCCGTGGCCTTGAACACGCCGCCCAGCAGGATGGGGACGTAGGTCACCTTCTCTCCGGTGCGCTCTTCGAGGACCGGGATCACCCGGTGGCTGAGGTACGCGTTGGGGCTTCCGAAGTCGAAGTGGAACTCGACGGAGATGCTCATGGATCGCTCCTCACCACGGACCGGCGAACGGCCGCCGGTCCATGTAGCGTGCGGCTTCGCGTCCGGCCAGGAAGCCGGCGCGTGTTGGCCCCCTGGGGCGATCGCCAGCGGCCGAACGGCGCCGATGTCCTCTCGCAGCGCGCATCGCGCGCTGGCGTAGTGGGTCTGGCCGGGGGTCGCGCCCGCGCTAGGGTCCCGCTGGCTCGTGCGGACCGCGGCCCGCGGACGATGCGGCAAGGGGGAGGAGATGGCTGGGAGTGCGCGTGGCCTCCCGGAAGCCCAGCAGCGCGCCCGCGAGCGCACGCGGCACGGCCTGGCGCTGCTCGTCCTCTGTCTCGGGCTCTTCGCCGTCGGGCTCGGTGCCCGCTACCTCTGGGACAAGGACGAGGGCGTGCACGCGACCATCGTCCGCGAGATGGTGGAGCACGGCGACTGGGTGACGCCGCGCTTCAACGGCGAGCCGTTCTACGACAAGCCCGTCCTGTTCACCTGGCTCGCGGCCGGCAGCATGCTCCTGCTGGGCCCGACGGAGATCGCCGTGCGGCTGCCGGCTGCCCTGTGCGGCCTGGCCGGAGTCCTGGCGACCTGGCTGCTGGGGCGCTGGCTCTTCGGGACGCGCGCCGGATTCCTGGGCGCGCTGGTGCTGGCGACCTCCTTCCAGTACATCGTGCTCTCGCGGATCGTGATGCACGACATCGCGCTCTGCGCCGCCTCGACCTGGGCCCTCGCGCTCTTCTGGCTGGGCTACCGCGAGGGCGGCCGGCGTGCGGCGCCGTTCCTCGGCTTCGCCGTGGCCTCGGGCCTGGCCGTCCTGGCCAAGGGACCCGTCGGACTGCTTCCACCCCTGGTGGTGGTGCTCTTCCTGGCCTGGGAGCGGAGACCCGCCTTCCTTCTGCGCATGCGACCGCTCCTCTGCGCCGCCGTGATGCTGGCCGTCGCCGCACCCTGGTACGTGCTGATGCTGCTGCACAACGACGACTACGCGAGCTCCTTCTTGCTGCGGAAGGTGGCGGGCAGCGTGGTGCACTCGGATGAGAGCACCCAGAAGGCCAAGGCGCTCTACTACTACGGGGTCGTGATCGCCGTGGGCCTCCTCCCCTGGACGGTCGGCCTGCCCGCGGCCGTGATGTCGCTGCGCGGGGGGCTCCGCGCCGAGACCCGCTTCCTGCTCGCCTGGGTGGCCGCGGTGTTCGTTCCCTTCACGCTGGCCACCGCCAAGCTCGCCACCTACGTCCTGCCTCTCTTCCCCCCGCTCGCCCTGCTGGTCGCCTACGCCCTGGATCAGGAGTGGAGCCGCCAGCACACGACGCACCGGCGGCTCCTCGCGGGGCCCGCGCTCGCGATCGCCGTGCTCGCGGTGGCGGCGCTCGTCGTGGCGCCTCTCGTCGCTCCAGCGGATCTCGAGGTACGGATCGGGTTCGGCGTCGGCTGGGCATGCCTGGCCGCGGGACTGCTGGCGGCCGGGGCTGGCGTGGCAGGCGCCTCCGCCCTGCGAGGCCGGCCGCGGGGCTTCGTCGTCGCGCTCTCCGGCACCTCCGTCGCCCTGGTCGCGGTGTGGGTGGGCGTGCTGGCGCCCCGGACCAATGACCTCAGCTCCAGAAGCATCGCCCTCGCGGTCGACCCCCTGCTGGCGCCGGGAGCCCCCGTCCCCGTCTACCAGGTCGCGACCGGGGTCTTCGACGCGGGCCTCTTCTACACGGGACGCACGGCCCTCGAGCTCCAACGCCCGCTTCGGCTGCGACGCTACCTGCGCTCGCCCGATCGCGTGCTCGTCGTCACCGATCGCCAGCACGAGGAGGAGCTACGCGAGCGGAGCGACATCTGGCCGCTGGTCCACGTGCTCCAGCGGGAGGGGAATCGCCTCGTCCTCTCGAACCGCCCGGGTCTGCCCGAGGCGCCCGTCGCGGTGCGGATCGACGAGCCCTGAGCTCAGCGGGGTGTTCGCCGGGCCGTCCCGTTCAGAGGCGGCCGAGGGCATCGGCGATGCGCAGCCACCAGACGATCCAGAGCGCCTCGAAACCGATCCTCCAGGAGAGCTTCGACTCGCCACGCTTCCGGTCGAGGAAGAAGAACGGGATCTCCTGGATGCGCGCCCCGTGCTGCACGAAGCGGTAGTTCATCTCGATCTGGAAGGCGTAGCCGTTCGCCTTGATCCGTTCGAATCCCATCTTCTCGAGCATCTCGCGCCGAACGCAGCGGAAGCCCCCCGTCATGTCGGAGATCGGCACGCCCGTGACGCGCTTGGCGTATTGATTGCCCAGGTAGGAGAACAGGATGCGTTGGATCGACCAGTTCACCACCGTGATGCCGTCCAGATAGCGCGATCCGAGGACGACATCGTGATCCTCGCTGGCCTCGAGCAAGGCGGGGATCGCGTCCGGGGGATGGGAGAAATCCGCGTCCATCTGGATGATCCGGTCGGCGCCGCGGTCGAGCGCGCAGGCGATGCCCGCCCGGTAGGCCGGCCCGAGCCCCTGCTTGCGGCTGCGGTGGAGCACGTGGACGCGGCTGGATCCCTCGGCCAGCTGATCCGCGATCTTGCCCGTGCCGTCGGGCGAAGCGTCGTCCACCACGAGGACCTCGACCTCCGACGATTGGTCGAGGATCTCGGGCACGATCAGCGGAAGGTTCTCGGCCTCGTTGTAGGTGGGCAGGACGACGATCGTCCGAGGCATGGTCAGGTCCCCCAAGGCGCAACGTAGGGCCCTGGGGCGAGGCGAGACAACCCTGGTCACCCCGCGGGGGCGCTGTGTTCAGGAGATCTTCATCTGGCGGGTGGTACCTGTCCGGCGCTACGGCCGATGGGGAGAACCCGGTGTCAGGCGTGGCTTTTCGGGGGCCAGGGAGGAGCACGGTGAAGCGGGTCTTCCGAGGAGCGGCGTGCGCGTTGGCCCTGGGGCTCGCGCTCGGCGCGGGCCCCGCGCGGGCGGACGACCCGGCGGCGCCCCAGCCGGAACTCGCGCCCGGCCAGCTGTCGGTGGACGAGGTCTGGGAGCTCTACACGGGCAACAGCGAGCTCGTCTTCAGCGCCAACCGCGCGCGCGAGCGCTGGAAGGCGTACTACCACCCGGACGGCCGCATGAGCGGTGTCGACCGCGGCGAGGCCCAGACGGGCATCTGGTTCGTGGATCCCCTCGGTCGCCACTGCTTCCGCTGGGACGGCACGACCCGTACCCGCTGCCACACGATCCTGAAGCGGGGCGCGGGCTACGTCCGCGTGAAGGACGCGGACAAGCGCTACGCCAGCGAGGTTCACGAAGGCAACCCCTTCAACCTCTAGGAGCGAGGGCGCCGTCAGCCTCGTCCGTGCTCCACGCGCTGGAGCTTCCAGACGAAGTGCTGGGCCAGCAGACTCTCCGCGGCGGCGGGGACCGTGTAGCGGAATTTGTACTTGCGCCCGCGCCCGGCCAGGCGGCCGAGTTTCGAGAGCAGCGACTGCTTGCCGAAGGAGGACCGGCTCTCGAGGCGGAAGCCGCGCCGCTCGAAGACGTCGCGCAGGGCGTCCTTCGTGAAGAAGCGCAGGTGGTAGCCTTCCTGCTTCGGCGGGTGCCCGGTCAGCGTCCGCCAACGGTAGGTGAGGTGCACCACGTTCGGCGTGGTCATCACGAGCCAGCCGCCGGGCCGGATCACCCGTGCCAGCTCGTCCACCAGTGCCTCGGCCTCGAACACGTGCTCGATCACCTCGATCAAGGTCGCGCCGTCGAGGGAGCCGCTGCGGAAGGGAAGCGGCCGTTCCAGGTCGGCCACGAGGGCGGGTCGGCCCCAGGCGAGGCAGGAGCGGGCGTTCGAGGGCTCGACGTCGAGCCCCATCCCCGTCAGCCCTCGTCCCGCCGCGAGCTCCAGCAGCTCGGCCTGGCCGCAGCCGAGGTCCAGCCAGCGCCCGCCCTTCTCCGGCAAGAGCCGCGCGGCGTAGGTGTACCAGGCGCGGTTCGGATCCCGGGGTCGCACGCGCGGAACGGCTTCGTTCTCGGGGGGGGTGCTCACGCGCGCGTCCTCATCGGGGCGGTGTCTCCGCCGCGATCCGTGGCCCATGGGAATCCCCCGCTCGCCCGTCGCGTTGCCGGGGGGTCACGAGGAACGCGAAGAGGTCCGAGTTCAGGCCGCGTGGCCCGTGCATCACGACCCGTCCGCCCGGCGGCTCCCCCAGCTCCTCGAGCTCGTCGCCCTCGGCGACCAGCCAGAAGGGCTCCTCGGCCCGTGCCGTGTAGCGCGCCAGCTTCTTCGTGTTGACGAGCATGGGGATCGACGTCCGCCCGGTGCCCCAGTTGATGTCGAATACGAAGCGCCCGTACGCCACCAGCGGTGCGTCCCCGACGCGCTCGGCGAGCTCCTCGAAGAACGCGCGCGAGCGGTGACCGGCGCTCTCGACGGGGTGGAAGACCCCGGCCAGCAGCAGCGACGTGGCCACCCCCACGCCGAGTGCGAAACGCGCCTGGAGGGCGGGATCGCGCCGGCGCAGCATGCCCACGCCGGTCAGGAAGAGTGCGCCCCCGACGGGGAGTACGAGCCAGCGCGGAACGGCGAGCCCCGCAGCCAGGATCGCCCAGGCGCGGAACCGCACGGGAAGCGCTTCCTCCCAGCCGCCGATCCAGACGCCGGCCAGGCCCGCCGCGAGCACGCCGGCCGCGACCGCGACGGCGCCCAGCGCGACGCGCCCGGCCTGCCACAGGCGCCGCTCGACGCGGTCGCGCGCCACGCCTTCCTCCAGCAGCCCGCCGAGGAGGCGTGCCACGACCAGGGCGAAGCCGGGGAAGGCGGGCGTCATGTAGAGGTGGCGTTTGGGGGGCATCAGCGACAGGAGCAGGAAGGGTGCCACGCACCAGGCCAGCACGAAGGCGTCTCCGCTGCTGCGGACGCGCCGCAGCGACCAGAGGCCCGCGGGCAACAGCAGGGTCCAGGGCAAAAACGCCGCCGGCGTGTCCTTGAGGTAGAACCAGAACGGCCCCTGCTTGTCGACGCGTCCGGCCGCGTGGCCGACGCCGTGGCCCAGCGCGATCTCTCGCACGTAGTCCAGGCCGCCCGACCATCCCGCGGCCCCGAGCCAGGCCAGGGGAACCAGCGCGGCGACAGCGAGGCCCGCGAGCAGCGGCTGCCAGCGGCGCCCCTCTCGCCCGCGGTCCAGCACCCGGTGTCCCGCGATCACCACCGCCACCACGCCCACCGCCACCGGTCCCTTCACGAGGATGCCGAGCCCCGTGAGCACCCCCGCCAGCAGCGCGAAGCGACCCGCAGCGGCGGGCGACTCCTCCCCGCGCCAGTAGGCGTAGAGCGCGCCGGTGGTGCAGGCCACCAGCAGCGCGTCGAGGTTCGCCCGCAGCGCCAGGCCCAGGAACATCTCCGAGGACGCCAGCACGATCGCGGCGGCCAACCCCGCGGCCAGCCCGTAGAGCCGCCGCCCGAGCGCGAAGATGGCCAGTACGGCCAGGGCGCCTCCCAGCACCGAGGGCAGCATGGCCGCCGGCTCGAGGTCCAGGCCGAGGCGGTGCGCGCCGGCCACCGTCCAGAAGAAGAGCGGCGGCTTGGCGGTGTAGACCACGCCGTTCAGGTGGGGGACGAGCCAGCTGCCGCCGTCGACCGCCATCACCCGGGCGACCTCGGCGTAGCGATGCTCGTCGTTGCGCCACAGGCCGCGGGCGGAGGCGCCGAGGGCGAAAACGGCCAGGGCCGCCAGGAAGACGGTCAACTCCGGAAGGGGAGGTCGCGCGAGCCTCGAGCGCCACGTCACCGTCAGTTTCCCTCCACCGATCGGGGAGCCGCCTCGCCGCGTTTCCAGGCGAGACGCGAGGATGATAGGGGTCGTCTACCCGAGGCACAGCGAGCCGTTTCAGGATCCGCTCATTCCCCGGGGGCGCCGGGTCGTCCCGGGCCGGCGCGTGCGGGAACCCGGATCTTGGAGGAGGACGACTTGTGCGGTATCAAGGCGAGCGACCGGGCTTGAATAGCCAGGGACTCAGACAGGATTGCCAAGCGGCCCCGCGAGAAGAGGACAACCCCCACCGCTCTCATGCTCGCGAGACGCCCGGGACCGCTGCTGTCCGGATCGCCCAGTAAAGCCCCATCCGAATCGTCTCGATCGCGCTGACCCACTGCGCACGAATGGGTTGGCACGTCGGACTCTTCAGGCCACGGCCAGAGGAGCACCACCCATGCTGCGCACGCGTTGCCCCAACGACAATCACGGACGCGCGGTCGTGACCGTACGCTTCTGTCCGAACTGCGGGATGGTCGTGAACGAGAGCATCCTCGCAAAGAATTGCCCGCTGGAGACTCACGCGAGGAGGCGACGTGGCCGAAATGCCTATTGTGTGGATTGCGGCCAGGGACTCCTCCAGGAAGGATCGGGCCGATGAGCAGCGGCCCGGGACCCCTCACGAACCGGTCTGATCCCCGGTGGCTGACGAGCAGAGGAAGACCATGAGAAAGTGGCTGGTCGAGTTCGATGGGGGCAAGGAGCACGTCGAAGCCGACGACGTGGAGATCACGGCTTCGGGGGTCCTTGCCTTCTACCGGTCTGCTTCGCGGCAGGAGAGGGAACGCACGCTGCTGACGGCATTCTCGCCGAGTCTGTGGCGGCGCTGCGAGTGCGAAGAGGGCCGCTGAACCGGCGAACCGATGTCGCGTGAAGCCGCGCCGGATCTCACGGCGCCCGAGTTGGAGGAGCTGCAGCAAGAGCTCGTGGCTCTGCGCGACGAGCTCTCGCGCGCGTTGGTCGGCTTTCGGGACGCGGCGAAGCCGGTGGACGTGGACGAGCCCATCGGGCGCGTCTCGCGCATCGACGCGATCCAACAGCAGGAGATGGCCCGGGCGAGTCGGGAGGGCATCGCGTTGCGCGCGAAGCAGGTGGGCGCCGCTCTGGATCGCTGCGCCGAGGGGACGTACGGCGCCTGCGTCTCCTGCGAGGAGAGCATCGGCTACGCGAGGCTGAAGGCGCGGCCGGAGACGCCCTTCTGCATCGCGTGCCAGACCCGGCGTGAGCAACGCTGAGGTCGGGTCAGCCAGGCGCGTCGGCGGGAAACTCGCGCAGGCACTTCTGCACCAGCTCGTCGAGCTTCGAGGAGAAGCGCGAGCGCTCCTTGCCCGAGAGCGGCGGCGGCCCCCCGGTGGCGACGCCCGCGCCACGCAGGTGCTCCTTGAGCTCGCGCGTGGCAAGTAGACCCCCGATGGAGTCGGCGTCGAATTCTCGGCCGCTGGTGCCCAGCGCACGCGCGCCGGCTTCGAGACAGCGCGCGGCCAGCGGAAGATCGGCCGTGACCACCACGTCGCCCGGCTGGGCGTGTTCCGCGATCCAGTCGTCGGCCGCGTCGGGCCCTTGCTGGACCAGGATCAGCTCGACGCCCATTCCCTCTGGCACGTAGAGGGGACTGTTGGCCACCAGCGCCACGGGCACCCCGTAGCGCGTGGCCACGACGTAGACCTCGTCCTTCACGGGGCAGGCGTCGCCGTCGACGAAGATCGCGATCATCCGCCAGAGGCGCTCAATCGCCCAGGTAGCCGGGCTGCTGGGAGATGCGGGTGTGGGTCTTGCTGCGCACCGCGTTGAGCCGCTCGCGGTTCCGCTCCGCCGCCGCGGGATCGGCGGGCTTCTGGCCGAATCCCGTGTAGAGCACCTTGCGCGGCCGCTTCACCGGGGGCTGGCTCATGTGTTGGGTGCAGCTCAGGTGCACGGTCACGTCGCCGGTCCGGGTGGGCAGGTCGATCGGCTCGAGGTCCAGCCCCGGCTGCACGCACGGCGCCGGCCACACCAGCGCGCGGTGGGTTCCGGGCACCACCCGCAGCTGGCCCGAGCTGGCGTCGGCACCCGTCACCGAGATGCCGACGGTGAGCCCGCAGCACTCGTACGAGTGGCGGCCCAGGCTGCAGTCCTTGTGCCAGGGAACGTCGGAGATGCCCTTCACCACCCCGATGGGCTTGGTCAGGGCACCGGCCCGGGCGCCCGGCTTGCGGCGCTGCACGTGACCGATCCCGGGAATGCGGCCGATGCGCAGGAATCGGTCGTCGTCGAGGAGTGTCGTGGTCGCCTCGGAGTAGCCGTCGAAGCCCTCCATGCGCACCAGGTGCTCTACGCCGTCCTGGGTGGTGGCGAACCAGGCCCGCTCGTCGCCCTTCTGGTAGTGCCGGGCCGCCTTCGGGTAGTCGGCCTCGACTGCCGCCATCTCCTCTTCGCGGAAGAGCCCCTGGATGTGCAGGTATCCCGCCTGCTCCAGGAAGGCGCGCATGTCCTCGTCGGAGTCGTCCGCCGTGAAGCTGTGCCGGATCTCCCGGTCGAAGGTCACGTCGCCGCGGGCGTGGATGCGGCGTCCGTCGAGGGCCGCGCGCAGCACCAGCCACCAGTTGAGGAAGTCCGGAAGTCCGCCCTCGGGCATGTCCAGCAGCTGGTTGCTCAGGAGGGCGATGGGTGTGCTCTGGTCGTTCACGAGGTCGCGGAGCTGCTCGGCGCTGAGCCGCGCGCGGGCCTGCCCGTGCCGGCCCTCCCGGATCTGGACGCGGTCCTGCTGCCAGGTCAGGGTCCAGGGCTCGCCCTCGGTCTCGATGCAGAAGTCCGTCAGGAGCAGCCCGCTCGCGCCCGGCTGGATGTCGGCCTGGTGCGCATCCAGCAGCGGGGGCAGCGTCTCCCGGAAGAAGCGCCCGGTCTCCACCGGGGCCTGCTCGGCGTCCACACGGGTGCGTAGATCCACGGACATGGGGGCCTCCAGGTCGGTGGTGGGCGTGACACCACCAGACTATATCGCTCGGGGGCCCGGGTCGCGCGCGGCATCGGAATCGCTGGGGTTTCCACGTGGATCAAGCGACGAACCTTGCGCTGTCGCTCGTGGACGCGGGATCGATCAGTTCCCGCCGGGCACGCCGACCGAGGAGACGAGGTCCCGGATCTCGTTCAGCAGGGAGTCGCGGTCGGAGCCCTTCTTCTGGACCAGCCCCGCTACGTCGCCGTTCAGCCGCTCGCGGTCCTCGTCGCTGAGATCCTTGGCGGTCACGACCACGATCGGGATCTTCGACGAGTGGCCGCGGCGGCGCATCTCCATCACGAACTCGAAGCCGTCCATCACCGGCATCATGAGGTCCAGCAGGATCAGGGCGGGTTCGGTGTGCTCCAGACGTTCGAGTGCGGCGCGCCCGTTCTCCGCCTCGTCGACCTGCCAGCCCTCCCGCTCAAGCGCGCGCCGCAGCATGCCGCGCACGTCCGGGCTGTCGTCGATCACCAGCACGCTCGCTTCGGCGCCCGAGGCGCGGTGCCGCTCCAGCAGGCGGACCAGCTGGTCGCGCTGGACCGGCTTGGTGAGGAAATCGGTGGCGCCGAGGGCGTAGCCCATCTCCCGATCGTCGGTCATGCTGACCATGATGACCGGGATGTCCCGGGTGTCGGGGTCGGCCTTGAGGTCGCGCAGCACGGCCCAGCCGTCCATGCCCGGCATGATGACGTCGAGGGTGATGGCGCTGGGACGCAGGGCCTTTGCCAGCTCCAGCGCTTCCTGGCCGGCCGACGCGGTGACGACGTGGAAGCCGGCTCCGCCCAGGCTGCGGCCCAGGAGGTCGAGGGCGTTCGGGTCGTCGTCGATCACCAGCACGCTGCGCTCGTGCGGCTCGACCTCCGCCGCCGGGCCGCTCTCGCTGGCCTCCGCGGTCGCTTCCGTCTGCACGCGGACGGGGATGCGGATCGTGAAGCAGGAGCCGACGCCGACCTCGCTCTCCAGGCTGACGTCCCCGCCCATCATCTGGCAGAAACGCTTGGTGATGGCGAGCCCGAGGCCCGTGCCCCCGAAGTTGCGCGTCGTGGATTCGTCGGCCTGCGAGAACTCCTCGAAGACGTGGTCGACCTTGTCCGGCGGGATGCCGATGCCGCTGTCCCGGACCGAAAAGACGGCCCACTCTGCGCCGTCCTCCTGCGCGCGCGCCACGCGCAGCGTGACGGTGCCCTCGTGGGTGAACTTCGCCGCGTTGGACAGCAGGTTGAAGAGCCCCTGCCGGATCTTGGTGAGGTCGGCGTGCATCTCCGTCAGCGAGGCGTCGATGTCGAGCACCAGCTCGTTGGCGTTCTTCGCGATCAGCGCGTCGATGGTCGAGACCACCTCGCCGATCATCGTGCCCACGTCGAAGGTCTCGAGGAACAGGTCCATCCGGCCGGCCTCGATCTTCGACAGGTCGAGGACGTCGTTGATCAGCGCCAGCAGGTGCTTGCCGGCGGCGTGGATCTTCTTCAGGTCCTCGACGGCGTCCTCGTTGCCGGCGTCCTCGGCGTCCTCCATCAGCATCTCGCTGTAGCCGATGATCGCGTTCATCGGCGTGCGCAGCTCGTGGCTCATGTTGGCGAGGAAGGAGCTCTTGGCGTTGGAGGCCTCTTCGGCGGCCTCCATGGCGCCTTTCAGCTCGGCGGTGCGCTGGGCCACGGTCTCTTCGAGCCGGGCGCTGTGCTCCTGGAGCTCCTCCAACAGCTGCTCGCGCGTGCGCTGCTCGATGCGGCTGCGCTGCTCGGCGAGGAACCCGGGATCGCTGGGGAAGGAGCGTCCCGGAAGCCGCTTCGTCGCCCGCGTGCGAGCGCGCCCGTCGCTCTCCGCGGTATCGCAGCGGTCGAAGAAGGCGGCCAGCGCGCTGAGGTCGGGCGCGGCGCCGCTCCGCGTGAACGCGAGCTGGAGCGCCGGAGCCGTGCCGTCGTCGAGCAGCGCCACCTCGATCGCAGGATTCCCGCCCGCCGCGAGCAGCACGCGCACGGCCTCGGAGGTGCCGATCCCCAGCCGCGTGGCCTCCACCGGCGTGAAGCCGAGCGCGGTCGCGAGGGCCCGGATCTTGCGGCGCGCGTCGAAGATCGACGCCGGGTCGCGCAGGACGATGCGTCCGAGATCCGTCACGGCAGATACCGCAGCGCCAGGCAGGTGGCGTCGTCGTATTCCTTGCCGAAGCGTTTCACCACGCTGCGAGCCACGACCCGGGGCTCGTGGTGCTGCAGCGCCGGGTAGTCCTTGAGACCGAAGCGCTCGCTGATGCCGTCGGTCTGGAGCAGGAGCAGGTCCTCGGGCGCCAGCTCGAGACTCTGGAGGTGGGGCGTGCGCATGCCCTGTCCGAGTACCCCGTCCTTCGAGACCAGGCGCGTCTCGCTCGAGCCGAAGCGTCGCAGCAGCGTATTGCCGGTGCCCACGTACTGGGCCTTGCCGCTCTGGGCGACGAAGCACAAGCCCGCGGCGGCGCCGCGCGTGCCCTTGAGCCGGCGATGCAGCCGCTCCATCAGGCCCGCGACGTCGCCGCTGGCGTGCTCCGCGAGCCAGGCCTCGATGACGCGGGCGAGCTGGTGCGCCTCCTCGCCGTGCCCGAGCACGTCGACCACCGCGAGCAGCCAGCCATCCGGCAGCTCCTGGACCACGGCCGCGTCGCCGCTCACGTGCTCGCCCAGGCAGGGGCGATTCACGGAGAAGTGCTCGACGACGCTCACGCGACCCGCCACTTGCACGCGCACACGCGCGTTCCCTCGCCGGGCTCCGACTCGATCTCGAAATCGTCCATCATGCGCTTCACGCCGGGCAGGCCGAGCCCCAAGGTGCCGGCCGAGCTGAAGTGATCCTCCAGCGCCCGATCCACGTCCGCGATCCCGGGTCCCGAATCCCGCGCTTCCACCCGCACGCCGGATCGGTGTCCGTCCTCGACGCGCGCGAGGCGCAGCTCGCCTCGCCCGCCGCCGTGGCGGAGGATGTTGCGAGCCAGCTCCGACACCGCGGTGGAGATCATCATGCTCGCCGCTTCCGCGAAGCCGAAGTCCCTGGCGAAGCGCCCGGCGTCGAGGACCGCGCGCGTCACGTCCATCTCGCCGCGGATCGTGACGCGCAGCTCCGTCTGCGTCACGACTCGTCTCCAGCGCGCTGCGCGCGCTCGGCGTCGTCCTCTTCCAGCGCCTCCGCTTCGTCGTCGGGCGTGGGGGGCTGCGGAGCTTCCGGCTCGGGCGCGAGCCGGCGGAAGGCGTCGTCGAGGTCGGGGGCGGCCTCCAGGCCGTCGACATCCACCCCGGTCATGACGAGCGACGCCACGATGCCGGCCTTGAGTCCGACTAGCACGGCTCGCGCACCCATCACGCGGCTCATCCCGATCAGGCGTCGCAGCTCCCCGAACTCGTAGGAGTCCAGGGTGTCGAGGCCGGAGAGGTCGAGGATGACAGCGGAGGCACTGGAGGTGTGGATCCGCTCCAGCAGGTCCTTCCGGAAGCCGGCCATCACCGCGTCGTCCAGATCGACCTGGACCGAGGCGATCAGCACGCCCCGGGCGAGCTGGATCGGAATCCGCGGGACTTCGTCACCGACGTCCACGCTCAGTCTCCGCTGATCTGCACGCCGACCCTGCGGAAGGCCCTCTCCAGCGCGTCCTTGAGGGTCGCGGTGGTCTGGACGGAGCCGACGTCGATGCCCAGCTCGACGATGGTCTGGGAGATGGCGGGGGAGATGCCGGAGATGGTGCACTCGCAGCCCATCAGGCGTGTCGCCTTGGTGATCTTGATCAGGTGGTTCGCCACGGCCGTGTCGACGACCGCAACGCCTCCGATGTCGAGGATGATCACCCTGGCGCTGGTGTCGGCGATGCGCTGGAGCATGCTGCCCGTGATGTCCTGGGCACGCTGGGAGTCGATCACGCCCACGATCGGCAGCAGCAGGATCTCCCGCCAGATGGCGGTGACGGGCGTCGACATGGCGACGAGCGAGCGGCTCTGCTCGGCGATCGTCTGGGAGATGAGCCGCGAGAAGGTCTCGACGACGATCGCGGTGTCCATGTGGAGCATGCGCGAGAGGGCGGTCGCGGTCTCGGCGTCGCCTTCGATGCCCTCCGAGTACATGTCGAGGCAGAGGTTCATGGCGGCAAAGTAGGTGGGCAGCGAGAGACCGACCCGCGCGTGGAGTTCTCCCACGCGCCGCCGCTTGGCGACGTAGGCCTCGTCCACCGGCGACCGGAAGAACTCGGTCCAGTAGACGATCTGGGCGGACCGCACCCGGTGGAGCACCTCCGGATCGCTGAAGAGCTCGTGGTACTCGGGCTGCTTCTCGAGCCAGTCGTAGAAGCGGCCGATGTACTGCTCCAGCTTCGGCACGATCCGCTCGCCGAGCTTCCGGATGCGATCCAGGTCCGCTGACGCGATCCCGTACAGGTCGAGCAGCTCCGCAGCAGTCAGGGATCCGGCGTGCTCTTGGCTCATCAGGTCTCCCGGCGCAGGGTTCGCCGACTGGGACGGAGCAGATTCTGCAAGGCTTGGACTATAGCTCACCCCGCGGGGCAACATCGGCGGATTCAGTCCAGCGCCCGCGCATCCGATAGACCCCGCAAAGCTTCCGGGAGCGGCGCGCTCGGCGGGCGCGATCCCGACTGGCTGTGCAGCTCCGACCTCACGACGGAAGCGAATGCCGAACGCGTCCCGCGCTGGCGCGGCTTCGGGGAAGTCGCTACATACCGCTCCATCGAGCCGGGCGTCTGCCTGGCCGCGGCGAACAACAGGACCCGGGAACCTTCTCTCCGGAACCGGGGTCGCGCCGCAAGCATTTCTTCTTGCCCCTGCTGTTGTACGGGTCGGAAACCCACGGCCGCGCCGTGCATGGGAACGTGCACGAGCGCGGCGGAGACCAGATCAACTCGATGACTGCTTCCTACACTGATTCTTCCACGGAGACCGGATTCGACCGCTTCCGGCTCGACCCGCGGCTCGTCCGCGGCATCCGCGAGGCCGGTTTCACCGAGCCGCGTCCCATCCAGGCCGAGGCCATGCCCGCGGCGCTGGCCGGTCGCGACGTCCTGGGCCTGGCCCAGACGGGCACGGGCAAGACGGCGGCCTTCGCGCTGCCGCTGCTGGAGCGGCTGCTCGGCGGCGAACGCCGCGCGGCGCCGCGCGCCCTGGTGATCGCGCCCACGCGCGAGCTGGCCACCCAGATCGATGCGGAGATCCGCAGCCTGGCCCGCTTCACCCGCCTCACCACCGTCGCCATCTTCGGCGGGGCCTCGGCCCGCGCGCAGATCGCCGCCCTGCGCCGGCGCCCGGACGTGATCGTGGCCTGCCCGGGCCGCCTGCTCGACCTGATGAACCAGGGCGCGCTGCGGCTCGCGGAGGTCGAGACCCTCGTCCTCGACGAGGCCGACCACATGTTCGACATGGGCTTCCTGCCCGACGTCCGGCGCATCCTGGCGGCGCTGCCGCGCCGCCGCCAGAACCTCCTCTTCTCGGCCACCATGCCGCGGGAGATCCGGCGCCTGGCGGACGAGATCCTCCGGGACGCCCACGTGGTGGAGCTCGGGCGCTCGGCGCCCGCCGCCACCATCGAGCACGCGCTGTATCCGGTGAGCGAGGCGCGCAAGCGCGAGCTGCTCGACCACCTGCTCGGCGAGCCCGACTGCGAGTCCGCCATCGTCTTCACGCGCACCAAGCACCGCGCGCGCCGGCTCGCGGAGCAGCTCGGGCGGGCCGGGCGCAGCGCCGTGGGGCTCCAGGGGAACATGAGCCAGGGCCAGCGCGACCGCGCCATGCGCGGCTTCCGCGAGGGTCGTTACGAGATCCTGGTGGCCACCGACATCGCGGCGCGCGGGCTCGACGTGAGCGGAGTCTCGCACGTCATCAACTTCGACGTCCCGATGACACCCGAGGCCTACACCCACCGGATCGGCCGTACGGGTCGCTCGGAGCGGCAGGGCCGGGCCTCCACCTTCGTCACGAGCGACGACGGGGCCTGGGTCCGGGCCACGGAGCGCATGATCGGGGCTGCCATCCGGCGGCGCGCGGTGCCTGGCTTCGAGCCCGAGGCGGAGCGGGGCGAGCGGACCGGCCGCAGCCGGGCGCCCGGCAACCGGGCCGGCCCGCGGCCGGGGCGCGGCCGCGCCCGCAGCCGCCGGCGCTGAAGAAGGCGCACGCCGCCGTGGGTCGAAGGCCGGGCGGATCCGATCAGCCCGGGTCAGCAGCGGGAGGGGGCGCGCTCACGGCCGCTTCCGCGCCGCGTGGGCCCTGGCGTTGCGCGCGGACGCGCCGGCTCTCGGCCTCGAGGTCCATGAACCCCTTGCGGGTGAAGCCGCAGGCCTTGTCCGGCTCCCGCAGCATCTGGCGCGCGAAGGCGCGATCGACCACGTCGGAGTTCGAGCTCACCGGCAGCGACAAGGCGTGGCGCAGCGCGGCCTTGCCCTCCGTCGTGCTCTCCGGCCTCCGGTGTCGATTCCCCTGGCATAGCAGAATCGCCCCGTGTTCGATGTGGTAGTCGACGCGATCCTGCGCGTAGCCGAGCGCGAGCTGGATGTGCTCCAGGGCGCGGTCGGTGTCTCCGCGGACGCCGAAGAAGATCCGGATCCAGAGCGACTCCGGGACCATCCGGTAGAAGATGGAGCTCGCGTAGTACAGGTTCGCGAGCGTGTGGTTCCCGTTGCGATCGACGTGCTGGGGCCGGACCTCGATCCCGAGGTCCAGCAGTCGGCGCATCTCACGCGCGTTGCGTGCGGCCCAGACCTTGCCGTGCTTGTCCACCAGCCGGCCCAGGGAGGCGTACTTCCACAGGGCGCACTCGCCGCAGCGGGGGTGGCGCTCCAGGCCCTCGCCCGACCATTTCTCCGCCTCTTGGAAGTAGTCGAAGCTGGCGGGGTGGCCCGCCAGCGACAGCCGCTCGCCGAAGCGCCAGTGGCTCCGCGCCGCCCGCCAGCAGGCGTCGGATTCCCGGGCCTGGGTGCGGCAGAGGGCCTCGAAGATCGCCGCCGCCTCGAGCAGCGCCCCCTGGCCTTCGTAGGCCTCGGCGCGCGCGAGCGCCGGATCCTCGTCGTCGCCAGGCGCGTCCGCGGCGCTGGTGCCGACGCCGATCGATCCCAGCATGGCGAGCAGGATGAGGGGGCGCAGGGGGCGCATGACCCGGGAGTCTACCACGCCGGGTCCGGTCGCCCGCGAGCCGGATCCTGGCGGCGTGGGGCCCTGCTAGCGGGCGCCGCCGCCGGCCATGGCCGGGACCGTCAGCAGGCTCGGGGCGAGCGGGATGTCCACCTCGACCTCGTCGATCCGGAGGGTGGTGACGCTCTCGCCGGAGACGTCCGTGAAGACCAGCTCCCGGGGGATCCAGCTCTGCGCCTCGCGCGTGACCCGCGTCGGGTCGACGCGCAGCTGCTTGGCGGCGTTGTCGTCGGCGTCGTAGAAATCCGCCCCGAGCGGGATGCAGAACTCCTGGTCCACCAGGGTACGCGTGCGCGGGTAGCGGCCGGGATCGTCCGGGGAGACGTCCTGACGGGTCTCCAGGATCCAGGTTGCGCGGCCTCGCTCGTCCGCGCCGTCGCCGACGAGCTGCAGGGCGTCGGCGCCGACCGGATCCAGCAGCAGTCCGATCTCCTCGATGCCCAGGTCCGCGCGCCCGAGGAAGCCCTCGAGCTGCTGGCGGCTGGTCACACGCCGGGGCTTGCCGATGCCGGGCAGGTAGAGATAGACGTTTGGTCGCGCCCGCCGGACGCCATGCACCAGCACCGCCGCCCCGACCAGGTCTTCCGGCGCCGAGAAGCGCATCAGCACCCGCCGCTCGTCCGTCGACAGGCGGCGCCAGTAGAGCTTGAAGCGCGACTCCGACACCTCACCGGCGCGGTCGCGGTACTCCAGGGCGATCGTCATCACCTGGGATCGGCGCGGCGTGTTCTGCTCGACACACGCGCGGACTTCGTCCAGAACCGCCCCCGCAGCCGCCCCCGCGGCGACGGGGAGCCCCGCGACGAGCACCGCTGCCAGCCTCCAGAACCTCATGGCCGCCACTCTCCATTCGAATCGATCCACTCGCGGCAGTTGCGAACGTAGCGGAGGACCGTCTTCCGGCTCATCCCCCTCTGCACGAACCGGGGCACGCCGCGGCCCACGTCCGCGTTCGACCCGAAGCGGCCCAGGGTCCGATCCGGCCGGCTCTCGAACTCGTACAGGTCCCAGAATCCGTCGAGCCGCGCGATGTCGTTGTCGAAGTCGGGATCGAGCCCCCAGCTGATGCGGCCCGTTTCGGAGTCTTCACGGTAGCGCAGGCGGTAGGTGAGGGTCTTGAAGGCGATCTTCATCTGCTGCTCATCTACGCGCCCATCCGGCAGGCTGGTGACCGTGCGGACCTCCGCGAGCTCCGGCCGGTACTCGGTCTGGCGAGCGGCCTGGCGGAGGAGGCTCAGGACCTGGCTGCGCTCGCGGCTGAAGAGCACGTAGGCCACGACGAACGAATCGGGACTG
Source organism: uncultured delta proteobacterium (assembly GCA_947259215.1). Classification (GTDB taxonomy): domain Bacteria; phylum Myxococcota_A; class UBA9160; order UBA9160; family JAFDET01; genus CAMYLJ01. The sequence goes on along the minus strand of CAMYLJ010000032.1, from coordinate 33,680 downwards.
CCTTCGCCCACATCCTCCAGCACCACCAGCCGCTCCTGCTCGAGCCGGCTTCCGAGTCCGGGTGGCCCCTCAGCCAGCACACTCTCCGCGCTGCGCGGTTGGCCCGGCCCGGCGCCCGCGACGCCGGCCGGGAGGCACGCCAGACCGAGGGCCAGGCAAGCGACTCGCATCTTCCAGGTCGGCATCGGGCTTCCTATCCTACACGGAAGTGCAGTCGGGCGGACGGGACAGAGCTCCGAGACCGCCGCTCGCCACTCCAGGGAAGCGTGATATAACCAGGGGCGGGAGATCCCGGATTTCCCGCGCACCCGAGACCAACGCAGCCGGGCGCTGCTGCGCTGCCCGGTAGGGGATCCGCGTGGAGCGGCTGAACCGCCTGATCGCCTACCACCCGGCCTGGGTCCTGGGGGTCGTCCTGACCCTGGGCCTGGGGGCGGTGTTGGTGCTGGTGGATGTCACCACGCCGGCCGTGCGCCTCAAGATCGAGACCGCGGTCGAGAAGGTCCTGCCCACCCACGGTCCGGACCGCGAGCGCTACCAGGCCTTCCGCGACCGCTTCGGAAACGACGAGCTGCTCTTCGTCGGCCTGGTGACCGACGACGTCTTCACCCGGGACAACCTCGTCCGCATCCGACGCATGACCAAGCGCTTCGAGCAGGTCGAGGGCATCCGCGCGGTACTGAGCCTCTCGAATGCGCCGGATGTGCGATCGGTCGAGGGCGACGTCTCGATCCGCAGCATCTTCGAAGAGGTGCCGGAGACCGATGCCGAGCTTCGCGCCTTGCGCGAGAGAGTGCTCGAAAACCCGATTCACGTCGGAACCCTGGTCTCCGCGGACGCACGCGCGACGGCCTTCCTTCTCTACCCGCTCGAGATGAGCGAGTCCGAGTTCCTGGCCAGCGGGATCGACGAGACCGTCCACGCGATCGCGCTCGAGGAGGCCGGCGGAGCCGAGGTCCTGATGGCCGGCACGCCGCCCCTCAAGGCGACGACCTCGCGCATCCTGCTCCGCGACCTCTTCACCGTGGTGCCCCTCGGCTACGTCTGCATGGCGCTGGTGGCCTTCGTCATGTTCCGCTCCGTGCGGGCCGTGGCGATTCCGCTGCTGGCGGTGACCCTGGCCCAGGGCTGGACCCTGGCGACGATGGTCCTGTTCGGGAAGTCGCTGAACCTGGTCACCTTCATCGTGCCGCCACTCATCAACGCCGTCGGCTTCGCGTACTCGGTGCACGTGGTGTCCGAGCACGAAGAGGTCCTGCGCGAAGGCTTTCGGGGGCCGGAAGCGGTCTGCGAGGCGCTGCGGCGGGTCGCGTTCCCGGTCTTCCTCACCGGTTTCACCACCGCGGCGGGACTGCTGTCCCTGTGCCTGAACCGGCTCGTCGCGATCCAGGAGTTCGGCGCCTTCAGCGTGGTGGGGGCCGTGAGCTCGCTGGTAGCGGCGCTTACCTTCGTGCCGGCACTGCTCTCGATCCTCCCGGATCCGCCTCCCCGGCATGCCGCAGCCGAGGGGCGCCTCGAAGCGTGGGCCGAGCGCCTCGCCACCTTCGACGTGCGCCATCGTCGCTGGGTGCTGATGGCGGGCTTCCTGGTTGCCGTCGCCGCAGCCTGGGGCCTGACGCGCATCGAGGTGTCCACGTCCTTCACCCACAACCTGAGGCCCTCGCACCCGCTGCGCCAGTCGATCGTGCGCTTCGACGAGAGCATGGCGGGCTCCATCACACTCCACGTGGTGATGGAGACCGACGAGCGCGACGCGTTCAAGGACCCCGTTCGCCTGCGCCAGCAGCAGGAGCTCGAGGCCTGGCTCCTCGAACAGCCTCTCGTCAACAAGACTTCGTCGATCTCCGAGTACCTGATGGTCGTGAACCGCGCCTTCCACGAGGGCGATCCGGAGTACTTCGCGATCCCCGAGACCCGGTCCCTGGTGAGCCAGTACCTCTTCTTCCTGTGGTACGACCAGCTGGAGTCCCTGGTGGACAGCCGCTTCGAGGCGGCCGACATCCTGGTGCGCATTCCGGCGTCGCCGACCAACGAGATCGCCGATCTGATGCAGAGCATCGAGGCGAAGCTGGCGAGCATGGACAGCGGCGCCACGGCCTACGTGACCGGGGATACGCCGTTGATCGTGCGCACGATGGACGAGATCTCCTGGGGCCAGGCGGTCAGCCTGTCCGGCGCCACGCTCATCATCTACCTGATCCTGGTGGCCTACTTCCGCTCCTTGCGGGTGGCCGCCATGGCGCTGATCCCCAACGCGCTGCCCGTGCTGGTCTACTTCGGGGTGCTGGGCCTGACCGGCGTGACCCTGAACGTCATCACCAGCCTGGTGGCGTGCATCGTGCTGGGCATCGCCGTGGACGACACCATCCACTTCCTGGTCCGCTTCAAGGAGGCCTACGACGAGGTGGGCGACGAGGCCAAGGCCACGCTGATGGCGCTGGGCAACGTGGTGCGTCCCGTGACCTCGACCACGGCCGCGCTGGTCGGGGGCTTCGCGGTCTTCGCCGCCAGCGGGCTCAAGCACATGGTCGAGTTCGGGGTGCTGGCGGCCTGCATGCTGGCCTTCGCCTGGCTGGTCGACGTCACCTTCACGCCGGCCCTGTGCGCGCGCCTGGGCCTGAAGCGGGACTCGGCGGAGACCCGCTAGCGGGTCCGGCGCAGGCTCGCGCGTCGATTCCGCGGCGTCAGCCGGGGAAGCGCCGCTGGAGCGCCTCGATCAGCAGGTCCGCCGCATCCTCCACCCGGAAGGTCCCGGTGTTGACGACGAGGTCGTAGAGCAGCGGGTCGTTCTGCTGCACGTGGAACTGCTGCTCGGCGAACTTCACCCGCTGCTGCTCGACGATCGCGATCTCACGCTCGGCATCCGCGAGCGGGATGTCCTTCTTCTTGGCGAAACGCTCGACCCGAACCTCCCGCGGCGCGACCACGAGCACGCGCAGGGCGGTCTCGGGACCCAGGATGAAGGGCGCGCCGCGGCCCACCAGAACGGCCCGGCCTCGACGCCCGATGGTCACGATGGCCCGCGTGACCCTGCGCAGGAACAGGTCGTCGCTGAAGGGGTAGCCGCGGAAGAAATCCAGCAGGAAGCGCTCGATTCCGCTGCGTGCGTTCTCGTCCAGGCCGCGCACCGCCCAGTGATCGACGCCCAGGCCCTTCGCCACCTTCTCCACGATCTCGCGCCCGAAGTAGCCGTAGTCGAGCTTCTCGGCCAGCAGCCGCCCCAACTCCTCGCCGCCGGCGCCGGGCAGCCGGGACAGGGCCACGCACGGCGCGACCCGTTCCGCCGCCCCTGCGCGCTTCGTGATCTCCCAGCGCATGCTCTGACGGTCCGCCAGGGCCCCGTAGGCCCCGGATCCCGGTTTCTGGCTGGCCATCCCGCAACGCTCCTCGACAGATCCGCCCCCGTGCAATCGGGCGCGTCGCAAGGAATAGCACGCCGCGTGCCAGCGGCGTGCGCGGCTCTCCGCGCCGTGGGCGGCCGAGATGGGGCGCAGTGCCCCGCCCGGTGCGATCGAAGGGCCAGCGGCCGTGACGCGGCGCCCCGCGCGGGCGCTAGACCCGGCAGAACGCCTGGAGTACACCTCCGACATGAGCTTGCGAGGCACCGGTCAGGGCGGGGCGTTGCGGCGCCTGAGAGAGGTCTTCGAGGTGCTCGGGGGCGCCGGCCTGCTGAGTCCCCGCTTCCTGGCGAGTCTGGCGCCTGCCATGCGGAAGTTCGGCACCACGGCCGCGACGGGAATCCACGCCGCGGCCTCCCGTGATCCCGAGGGCACGGCGCTGGTCGATGACCTGGGCCGGCTCAGCTTCCGCGAGCTCGATCGCTCGACGAATGCCATCGCCCGCGGACTCGCGGCGGTCGGCGTGGGCCCCGGTGACGGTGTGGGGCTCTTCGCACGCAACCACCGCGGCTTCGTGCAGTCGCAGCTGGCCCTGGAGAAGCTCGGTGCCAACACGCTGCTCCTGAACACGGGTTTCGCCGCGCCCCAGCTGAAGGAGGTCTGCGCGCGGGAGGGGACGCCGGTCATCCTCTACGACGAGGAGTTCCGCCCCATCGTCGAAGGGGGCGCGGGCGAGCTCACGCGCATCGTGACCTGGGCCGAGTCCGGCGCTCCCGAGACGACGCTCGCCGAGCTGGCTTCGTCCCACGACGATTCCGATCTCGACCCGCCTGCCCAGCAGGGACGTCTCACGATCCTGACCTCGGGTACGACGGGCACGCCGAAGGGCGCGCAGCGCACCCTGCGGCGACAGGGCATCGACACCTTCGTCGGTCTCTTCGGGCGCATGCCGCTTCGCACCGGCACCCGCAACCTCATCGTGGCGCCGACCTTTCATTCCTGGGGCGGCTTCCACCTGCTGATGGCCGCTCAGCTCGGTTGCACGATCGGGCTGCGCCGGCGCTTCGACCCGGAAGAAACCCTGGCAGCGATCCAGGAGTTCCAGCCCCAGGTGCTGGCCGTGGTGCCGGTGATGATGCAGCGCATCCTCGACCTCGGGCCCGACGTGATCGGTCGCTACGACACGTCCTCCCTCGAGATGGTTTGCGCCAGCGGGTCGGCCCTGCCCGGAGAGCTGGCGCTTCGCTGGATGGATACGTTCGGCGACAACATCTTCAACTTCTACGGGTCCACGGAGGTCGCCCAGGCCTCGATCGCCATGCCGGACGAGCTTCGCGCCGCCCCGGGCACGGCCGGCCGCCCGCCCCGCGGCGTCACGCTGCGCATCCTCGACGAGGCGGGCCGCGAGGTTGCGACGGGAACCACCGGGCGCATCTTCGTCGCCAACGAGACGCAGTTCGACGGCTACACGGGCGGCGGCAACAAGGAGGTCATCGACGGCCTGATGTCGAGCGGCGACGTGGGCCACCTCGACGAGAACGGCCTGCTCTTCGTCGACGGGCGCGACGACGACATGATCGTCTCCGGAGGCGAGAACGTCTTCCCGCGCGAGGTGGAGGACCTGCTCTCCGACCATGACGACGTGGTCGAGGCGGCGGTGATCGGCGTGCCCGATCCGGAGTTCGGCCAGCGGCTGAAGGGGTTCGTGGTGCTCAAGCAAGGAGCCGCCGCCGACGAGGCGGCCCTCAAGGCCCACGTGAAGAACAACCTGGCGCGCTACAAGGTCCCGCGCGACATCGTGTTCCTGGACGCGCTGCCCCGCAATCCGACGGGCAAGGTCCTCAAGCGCAATCTCAGCTAGGCCGGCTCAGGCGCCGGGCAGGCCGAGCGCGTCGCTGAAGAAGTTCTCCTCGGCATCCGCCAACGTGTTCGCCATGGACCCGGCTCGCGCGAAGAGCCCGGGGTCACAGACCTCGCGCTCGCTCTGCTCCTTCAGCACGGCTGCGAGCTCGCGCCAGCCGGCGGCGATCGCGTCCATGCGCTCCGCAGGCAGGACTCGCGCGATTTCGGGCACCCGTGGCGCGGCCTCCCGCAGGAACTCGGCGTAGAGCGAGCGGAAGAAGCTGCCCGCCGCGCCGCGCTTGATCACGACCTGGTAGCCGAAGCGCGCGGCCCAGCACCAGTCGGCGGCGTCGCCCCAGTCGGGGAGCTCGGCGGCCAGCCTGCGCAGCGCCGGAATCCCGGCCGGCAGGGCCTCCTCCGGCTCGAGCATGCCCCGCGCATTGCGCCCGATGGCGACGCGGATCGCCTCCGCCAGCGGACGTCCCAGCTTCATCTCGCCACGCAGGTCGCCGTACTGGTTGTTGCAGGAGATCGGGTAGTCGGGCGCGTTGCGGGCGCGCCGCAGCTCGTCGAACGAGCAGCGCTGGTAGGCCTCGAACTTGCGGTCGGCGATCAGGACGCAGCGCGAGGCGTCGTCGTACCCGACGACCACACAGCGGTGGCCTGGGAAGTGGCTCGTCGTCCGGTGATAGCCGAGATAGAAGGTGTCGGTCGAGATCAGGACCGGCTGGCCCCGGTCGATGCCCTCGCGCAGCGCCTGCCAGGCGCGTTCGTCGTCGGGTTCGGGCCGGTCGTCGAGGGGCACGCCGGTGTTGCGGCCGAAGTCGCTCTCGAGCGAGGCCGTGCGCCCGTGGAACATGCGGGTCGGGCTCGTCACGTCGCTCTTCAGGTAGTAGAAGCCGAGCCCGCTAGCGAGCCCGAAGATCATGCCCTCGGACAGAGCGGTGCCGTGGTGGGCCAGCAGGTTGCGCAGCGCGGTCGAGGCGCAGTGCTCGCCGGTGCGGTGGCGATAGCTTTCCACCAGGGCCGTCATGGGCGGGATTCTACGGCAGATTTCGCGGTCGGCCGACCGGAGCGCCCTCAGGGGTTCATTTCGTACGCGCCGTCCAACACCTCCACGCGCTGCTTCCACACCCGCTCGTAGCGGGCCGGATCGTGAACGGGCTTGCGCAGCATCTCGCGGCACTTCGCGATCTGGACTTCGTTGCTGCTCGGCTGGCCGAGCAGCTGCAGGGCGTGCTCCGACACGTCGCGCACCATGAACTCGAAGATCTGGTCGAGCAGGTCGTCGTCGACGCCGTAGCGGCCCGCGTTCTCCAGGATCAGCTGGGCGTAGACCACGAGCGCGAAGATCTCGCCGCCGGCCAGCAGGAAGTCGACGTCCTTCATCTGGTCAGGGCCCGGGGGCGCCGCCTGGAGCAGCTCGCGGAAGACCTCGGTCTGCTCGAAGAAGACGCGCACGTTCTGGAGATCGACGCCGTCGAAGGCGCGCCGGTAGTCGTGGAACTGGATCTGGCCCAGGCCCCGGGCGCTGCCCTGATGGAAGAGGAAGTCGTCGTTGCGGTCGTGGTCCTGGCGCCCGATCTCCGGGTACTCGGCGGGGTTGAAGAAGAAGTTGGGCATGAACTTCGCGATCAGGGCGATGTTGACGTGCACCGTGCCCTCGAGCTTGGGGAGCGCCCGGATATCGACAGCGGCCTGGCTGAAGTACATGTCCTTCTCGAAGCCCTTGGCCGCGATCGCGTCCCACAGCAGATCGATCACGGCTTCGCCCTGGGTGGTGACCTTCATCTTGACCATCGGGTTGTAGAGCAGGTAGCGGCGGTCCTCGGAAGAGGCTGCGCGCATGTAGTCGGCCGCGCGCAGGGCGAAGAGCTTCATCGCGACCAGGCGCGCGTGCGCCTCGACCAGCATGCGGCGCACGTGCGACATGTCGGTGACGCGCATGCCGTAGAGCGTGCGGTTGTGCGCGTGGTTGATCGCCTCGTAGAGGGCGTGGGTGCAGATCCCGATCGACGCCCAGCCGAGGTTGTACTTGCCGATGTTCACGGTGTTGAGCGCGGCGTTCCAGGCCTCACGCCCGCGGTGCAGGATGTCCTCCTCGCGCACCGGGTAGTCGCGCAGCTCGAACTCGGAGACGTAGTTCTGGCTCGCCACCACGTTCTTCACCAGGTGGTAGTTCGGGTGGCTCGGGTCCGCGGCGAAGAAGACGTACTCGTCGCCGTCCTCGAAGCGGCCGAAGGTGGAGACGATGGCGGCCTCGTTGCCGTTGCCGATGTAGTACTTGCGCCCGTTGGCGCGCCAGCCGTCGCCGTGGCGCGTGAGCACCATGTCCGTGGAGTAGATGTCCGCGCCGTGGGTCTTCTCGGAGAGGCCGAAGGCGAAGATGCCGCCGTCCTCCAGCGCCGCCGCAGCGCGCTGGCGCAGCGCCTCGTTCTCGCTCATCCAGATCGGCCCGAGGCCCAGCACCGAGACCTGCCAGGTGTACCAGTACTGGAGCCCGTAGAAGCCCAGGATCTCGGCGAACTCGCAGATGCGCCAGGTGTCCCAGCGCGCGTCCGGCGCGCCCTCGCCGGCGGGCGTGCACAGCGACGCGAAGATGCGCTCCTTGCGCACGAACTCGAGGAAGTCCGCGTACCAGGGGCGGGCGTAGTAGTCCTCGAGGAGCTTCGCCTTCCCCTTGGCTTCGAAGAAGCCGATGGTCTTGCGCATGATTTCGGACGAGCGCGCGTCGGCGTAGGGGCGGTCGTGGTGCTTCGGGTCGAGCAGGATCATGGGGTCTCCTCGTCGGGGCAGGCGTCAGGCGGATGATGATCCCACGGATCCGGGTGCAGCGGGGCAGGGGGTGTGTTGACGCGTGCACGCAGCGCGTCAGCCCCGCGGGGAGCAGCAGATTTGAATTTATCAGTTTTTACAGACAGTTACGGACTCCCAGCCATTCGCGCCCATTGACGGATGACGCGCCGCGTCTACTGTCCTTCTCGTCAGGGGGTGTGATGGCGGTTCGGACCAAGGTGCTGGTGCTGCTCTCCGGGCTGATGCTGTTCCTCGCAGCCGCCGCCGGGGTGGCGCTGGGCGTGCGGGCGCGCGCCGCCGCCGGTCTCGAGCGGGTCGCGGCGAGCGACGTGCCCCTGCTGGCCCTCGCGACGGACGTGATGTCCGCCCACATCGAGCAGACGCACCGGCTGGAGCGCGTGCTGCACGACGCCCAGGATCACTCGGAATCGGCCCGGGCGGCCGACTCCTACGAGAAGGCCCGGTCCGAGTACGAAGAGTTCGCGGCGGCGATCTGGCTCCGGCTCCAGGAGGCCGACGGCGCGGCGCAGCAGGCGTCGGGGGGCGCCGCGGCCGACCTGCAGGATCGGGTGCGGCGGCTCGATGCCGCGAACAACGCCTACGCCGAGCGGGTGCGGGCGACCCTCGATCTGCTGGCGGAGGGACGCACCCAGGCGGCGGTCGAGAGCATGCCCACGGTTTCCGCCGCGAACGAGCACCTGGAGCATACGCTGGGCTCGCTGCTGGGCGAGGCCGCGGCCTCGGCCAAGCTGGCGACCGCTCGGGCGAGCCGCGACGAGCGCTTCGCGGCGGCGGTCCTCGGGGGCCTGCTCGTCACGAGTCTCGCCCTGGCGGCCGCGGTCTTCATCACGGTGGTGCGGCTGGTCTCGACCGTGCGCGCTCTCTCGGGCCTGCTGCCGATCTGCGCCCACTGCAAGAAGATCCGGGACGATGGCGGCTACTGGAACCGGCTCGAGGCGTACGTGGAGGCGCACTCGGAAGCCGAGTTCACCCACGGCATGTGCCACGACTGCCAGGAAGCCATGCGCGCGCGGACGCTCGCCGCGCGCGGCGTGGCCGCGGCAGGCTAGGGCGGCGCGCTCAGTCGCGCGAGGCTTCCTGCCCGAGCCACGCCCGGTACCAGGCCACGGTCTCCTGCAGGCTCTCCTCGAGGCCGAAGCGGGGCTTCCAGCCCAGCATGCGGCGCGCCTTGCTGCAATCCAGATACTGCTCCCGGATCTCGTGACTGGCCTCGTTCAGGATCACCGGCTCGAGCCGGCTCTTGTCCATCACGGCCAGGATCCGCTCGACCAGCTCGAGGACCGAGAGCGGCGTCTCGGTGCCGAAGTTGAACGCCTGGCCCACGAAGCGCTCGTCGGGCAGCCGCTCGGCCAGCTCCATGTAGGCCATCACCGCGTCGCGCACGAAGAAGTAGTCGCGGACGAACTGGCCGTCGCTGCGCACGATCGGGGGCTCGTTTCGCAAGGCCGAGCGGATCGTCCCCGGAATCAGGCGGTTGAAGTTCAGGTCGCCGCCCCCGTACAGGTTGCCGCAGCGGGTCACCGCCAGCGGGACGCCGAAGGTGTGGAAGTAGCTGAGCGAGATCAGGTCCGCGCAGGACTTGGATGCGTCGTACGGGAAGCGTCCCTGGAGCGGCGCGTCCTCGGTGTACGGGAGCTTCTCGTGGGAGCCGTAGGCCTTGTCGCTCGACGCCACCACCACGCGCTCCACCCGCTTCGCACAGGTCCGGCAGGCCTCCAGCAGGTTCCAGGTCCCCCGGACGTTGGCTTCGAAGGTCGAGAGCGCGGAGCGCGACGCCGTGCCCACGATGGTCTGGGCGCCGAGGTGGAAGACGCTGTCGATCTCGTACTCGTTGATCGCCCGCAGCAGCAGGGCGTGGTCCTCCAGCTCGCCGCGCACGACGTTCGCCCGCTCGAGGTCGCCCGAGCTCGCCAGCAGGCTGCGGGGGACCCAGTCACGCATGAGGCAGACCACGTTCGCCCCGCGCCCGAGCAGGTCCCCGACCAGCCAGGAGCCCAGCAGGCCCGTGGCGCCCGTGACGAAGACGTTGCGGTCGCTCCAGAAGCTCATCGCCAGGTCTTCCAGGGGGCCTCGCCGCTGGACCAGAGGTCCTCGAGCAGCTGCTTCTCGCGCAGGGTGTCCATGGGCTGCCAGAAGCCCTCGTGGCGGTACGCCATCAGCTGTCCATCGGCCGCCAGGCGCTCCAGGGGCTCGCCCTCCAGGACCGCATCATCGCCGTCCAGGTAGTCGAAGATCGCCGGCTCGAACACGAAGAAGCCGCCGTTGATCCACGCCTCGCCGCCCTGGGGCTTCTCGGTGAACTCCCGGACCGCGTCGTCCTCGAGCAGCAGGCCGCCGAAGCGCGAGGGCGGGCGCACGGCCGTCACGGTGGCCAGCCGGCCGTGGGCCTCGTGGAACGCCACCAGCTCGCCGATGTTCACGGCGCCGACCCCGTCGCCGTAGGTTGCCATGAAGCGCTCGTTCTTCATCCAGCGCTGCATGCGCAGGATGCGGCCGCCGGTCTGGGTGTCGCGCCCCGTGTCCACCACGCCGACCTTCCAGTCGATCGAAGCGGCGTTCAGGGTCTCGATCGAGCCGCTCCCCAGGTCGACCACGAAGTCGCTGTTGTGGTCGAAGAAGCGGTGGAAGTACTCCTTGATCATCTCGCCCTTGTAGCCGCACGCGACCAGGAACTCCTTGTGCCCGTGGCTCGCGTAGATGTTCATGATGTGCCAGAGGAACGGCTTGCCGCCGATCTCCACCATCGGCTTGGGGCGCGTGGCGGTCTCTTCCGCCAGCCGCGTCCCCAGACCGCCCGCCAGGATCACCGTCTGCATGGCTCAGATCACCTCGGCTCTCGGGATGGGAACGATGAAGCGACCGCCCTGCTCGCGATAGGCCTGCTGCTGCCGCTGGATCTCCTCGGCGAAGTTCCAGGCCAGGATGAGCACGTAGTCCGGCTTGCGCTCCAGCAAGGTCGAGACGGGCAGCACCGGCAGATGCATGCCCGGGGTGTAGAGGCCGACCTTGAGCGGGTTCTTGTCCACCGTGTAGGCCAGGCGTCCGGTGTCGATGCCGCAGTAGTTGAGCAGGGTGTTCCCCTTGGCGGGCGCCCCGTACCCGGCGACGCTGCGGCCCTCGGCCTTCAGGCGGTCGAGCAGCTCCAGCAGCGTCCGACGACCCTCCGCGACCTCCTCCGCGAAGCGCTCGAAGCGCTCGAGGGACGCCATTCCCTGACCCCGCTCCTGTTCGACCAGCCGCAGGACGTCGGCGGCGTGGCCGCCGTGCACCCCGGCATGCCCCGCGTACATGCGCAGGGATCCGCCGTGGACCGGGACGAAGTCGATCCGCACGATCGAGAGCCCGACCGCATCGCACAGGCGGGCCAGGGGCCCGACCGAGAAGTAGCAGAGGTGCTCGTGGTAGACGGTGTCGTACTCCAGGCGCTCCAGGAAGGGCCCGAGGTAAGGCACCTCCACCATCACCAGGCCCGTCTCGTCCAGCAGCGCCTTGCAGCCGCGCAGGAAGCCCTGGGGATCGTCCACGTGGGCCAGCACGTTGTTGCCGATCACCGCCCGGGCCGCGCCGCGCGAGGCGCGGATCTCCTGCGCCGCCGCCTCGTCGAAGAAGACGTCGAGCGTCTCCACCCCATGAGCCCGCGCCTGCTCGGCGATGTTGGCGGCGGGCTCGACTCCCAGGGTTCGCACCCCGTGCTCCTGGAAGCAGCGCAGCAGGCTCCCGTCGTTGCTCGCCACCTCGATCACGAGATCGTCGCTGCCGAGCTCGAGGGCCTGGCCGACGCTGCGCGCGTACGCCTGGTTGTGTTGCGCGATGGTGTCCGAGGTACCGGTCACGTAGAGGTAGTTGCGGAACAGCAGCTCGGGATCGATCACGTCGAGCAGCTGGACGAGGGCGCAGTCCCGGCACAGGTACACGTCGAGCGGGAACGTCGGCTCGTCCGCGAACTCGTCCTGCGAGCGAAGGAAGGCGTTGGCCAGGGGCTGGTCTCCCAGCTCGAGGAAGCGGGTCATCCGGGAGCCTCCGCACGCCCGGCACGCCGTCCGCGTGTGGTGCACGCCGCCGGCCGCCATCAGCGCACAGCGCTCTGGGGCCGCACCAGGGGACCCGGGGGATTCGCGGCTCCTTCGTCCTGGCTCGTCATCCCGTCTTCCAAGGACCTGAATGCTCCGGATCGTAGCCTAGAGGGTCCACGGCCCGGTTGGGGGCCGTTTCCCGGATCGGCCTGCGCGGGCCCGTCTTGACGCCCGAATGGCTGGACGGCCAGGGGGAATCCCCTAGGGGAATCTCGGTCGTGCTCGCCGCTGGCGCTGCTTGCCCCTAGCGTGTGCCCGTGCCGAAGGCGCCGGTGGACTACGCGGGGGTCGGGGCCGTGGTGCTCGGGGCCAGCGGCTTCATCGGGCGTTGGGTGGCCCGTGCGCTGGGCGCGGCGGGGGCGCGCCTCCACCTGGTGGTCCGGGATCCCACGGCCGCCGCGCCGGTGTTCCGCCGCTGGGGGGTTCGCGGCGAGATCGTGTCGGCGGATCTCGCGCGTCCCGGCGAGCTCGCTGGAGTCCTGGCGGCGATCCGTCCGAGCATCACCTTCAACCTGGCCGGCTACGGCGTGGAGCGGGACGAGCGCGACGTCGCGCTCGCCGAGCGCATCAACGCCGCCCTGGTCGAAGAGCTGGTCCACGCCGTAGCGGCCGCCCGGAACCCGGGCTGGGCCGGACTCGCGCTGGTGCACGCGGGGTCGGCGCTCGAGTACGGCGCCCTGGGCGGCGACCTGGCCGAGGAATCGGAGCCCGATCCGACCACCGTCTACGGACGCACGAAGCTGGCGGGCACCCGCGCCGTCACCCGGAGCCGCGAGCGGCTCGGCCTGCGGGCGTCCACCGCGCGACTCTTCACGGTGTATGGTGCCGGCGAGCACTCCGGCCGCCTGCTGCCCTCGCTGCTGCAGGCCGCAGGCGAGAGCGAGCCCCTGGCCCTCTCCGCGGGTCTCCAGGAACGCGATTTCGTCTACGTCGAGGACGTGGCCGAGGGTCTGCTGCGCCTGGGCCTCTGCGACGGGGAGCCTGGGCCGGTCCTCAATCTGGCGACGGGGGTGCTGCAGCGCGTGCGGGCGTTCGTGGAGATCGCTGCGCCGATCCTGGGCATCGCGCCCGAGCGCCTGGACTTCGGTGCCCTGGCGACGCGCCCCGAGGAGATGGCGCACGCCGCCGTAAGCGTGGTCCGGCTGCGGCAGGTGCTCGGCTGGCTGCCCGGGACCGACATCGAGACCGGCGTGCGGCGCACGCTCGCGTTCTTGCGGCAGGAGGGGACGTTGGTTTAGAAGTTCACTGAACTTCTAAACCAACGTCCCCTCGGCGACCAGGCGAGCCAGGTCGAGGGCGGAGATCACACCCACCAGGGTGTCGGAGTCGATCACGAGCACCCGATGGATGGCGTGCTCGGTTAGGATCTTCGCCACCTCGGCGATCCCGGCGTCCGGGGGCACGCTCACCACCGACGGGGTCATCACGTCGGAGACCCGCAGCGCGTCCAGGGTGCGACCGCGGCGCGCGGCGAGATCGGCGAGGTGCTCGGAGGCGTCCTCGCTCGAGAAGTCGTCCAGGTCCGCATAGAAGGACGACAGACGCGGCGGCTCTTCCTTGGCGGCGAGGTGACGCACGACATCGGTGTGCGACACCACACCGACGACCCGCCCGTGCTGCACCACCGGGAAGCCGCTGACCTCTGCGTCGGCGAAGGCTCGCTCCAGGTCGGCCAGGCTGGCCGAGGCGTCGATGATTCCCAGGCTCCGCCGCATCACGTCGCTGGCCCGCAGGCTCATGGCCGGTCCTCCACGCGCGTCCTCTCCATGTCTTCGGCGCGCGCCCGGTCCCGGTTGAGCCCTCACTGGAGCGGTCGCCCGGGCGACCGCCGGTCGCGGTATCCTGCGGCAGAGAGGCCTTCGCCATGCCCCCCAGCGCCGAGAGCGCGCCGCTCAGCCCCGAGGACCTGACCTTCTGGTACGCGGACCAGCCGCGGCAGCGGACCACCATGGCGATGCTGATGCTGCTGGATTGCGCACCGGAGCCGGAGCGGCTGCGCGCGGCCGCTGCCCGGGCCGTGGAGGCGGTCCCGCGCCTGCGCCAGCGGGTGGTGGACGCGCCGCTGGCGATCGCCCTCCCGCGCTGGGAGGACGACCCCACATTCGACCTGGACTTCCACGTGCGCCGCTACTCCCTGGCCGCGGACACCGGTCGGGCCAGCGACCTGGACGGGCTGTTCCAGACGATCGGCCCGATCTACGAGCGGCCCTTCGACCGCACGCGCCCGCTGTGGGAGCTGATCGAGATCGATCATCCGCACGGCTCCGCCATCTTCTTCCGGCTCCACCACGCGGTGGCGGACGGTGTCGGCGGCAACGCTATCCTGGCGGCCCTGACCGACGCCGATCGGCGTGGCCCTCCCGTAGCGCCGGTCCCTCACAAGGCGCCGGGTGGCTGGGACGAGCCGGCGTTCGCCTCGCGGCTCGCGGCCGCCGTCGGCGATCGGCTGGCGCAGGCGGCGGGACGCGGACGCGCCCTGGCCGGCGCGGCCTGGCGGACGCTCCGCGAGCCCGGGGGCGTCGTGCAGGCGGTCCGCGCCGTCGGCGACCTGGTGGACGACCTGCGCTACCGGAGCCCGTCGCCCCTGGACGTGTCGGGCCGCGCTCGACGCCTCTCCGGAATCGAGATGGACTTCGAACGCCTGCGCCAGACCCGTCGGGTCCTCGACGGCAGGATGATCGACGTCCTCCTCGCCGCCGTGGCCGGGGCCATGGGCGAGTGGCACCGCGATCGGGGCCACCGGAGCGTTCGGGAGCTGCTGACGCTCGTCCCCATCAACCTTCGGCCGCCCGAGGAGCGGGGTCTCGACGCGGGCGTCGGCAACCGGGCCACCGGGATCCTCGTGCGCCTGCCCATCGGCCGTCGCCAGCCGCTCTCGCGCTTCCGCGAGATTCGCAAGCGGGTCGAGGCGCGCAAGCGGAGCGCCTCCGCGGCGCTGGCCCCGGAGCTGGCCGGCGCGCTGGCGGCCCTGCCGCGCCCGCTCTACCGCCGCCTGGCCTACGCCTCGTCCCAGCAGATCGACCTGATCGTGACGAACGTGCCGGGCGTTCCCATGCCGCGCTACGTGGCCGGCGCCGAGATCACCGCCGCCTACCCGTTCGCGCCGGTGGCGCCCCGTTGCCCGATCAGCGTGGCCCTCTACGGATATCGCGGTCGCTTGTTCGTGGGCATCGATGCGGACGCGGCGGCCGTGCCGGACCTCGATCCCTTCCGGGTCATGCTGGCGGGCGCGTTCGAAGAGCTCGTGGACGCCGCCCTCGGCGACCAGGGCACCCGGCCTCGCCCCCTCCGGCGTGGCTAGATGTCTTCGACCCGGTAGCCGACCAGGATGGTCTTCGTCGGTCGGTAGTCGACGCCCTCCATGGGCTGGTTCTCGAGTTCGACCCGCACGCTGCCGTCGCCGAAGAACTCTGCCAGCGAGGTGGACGTGACCCGGGGACCCACGTCGCGGGGCAGGTAGGCGAACCCGACGTCGACGCCCGGGACCTTGGCCATGACGATCTGGAGCTCGGAGGTGCCCTCGAGCACGTTGCCTTCGACGGTTCCCGCGCCGGTGCCGACGACCCGGGCCGATACCTTCTCCGTGCCCGGGAAGACCGTGTTCAGCTCGAAGTGGGTGGTGTACTGGTCACTCTCCACCACCAGCCGCACCCGCCCCTCGATCTGCCGCTGGCTGTCGTCGGCCTGATCGATGGTCACCCCCGTGACCTGATACAGGCCGCCGATCTGCACCGGAGCCGAATCCGGGCTCGCGGCCTGCTCCGCCCCCCCACACGCGGCGACGAGCGCCGCCGCCAAGACGAGCATGACAGTTCTCATCCTGTTTCCAGTAGCACAGGATCCAGCCCCCATGCCGTCGGCTCTCTGACAGGGGCCCGCAGCGGTTGTGACGCGCCCGCGGCGCGCGAGCCCATCCCGGTGGAGTAACCTCGGGCCCGGACCCATGCCGCAAGCCGACGAACTGGCCTTCGAGCCTTCTCTGGTCGCCGAGCTCGACCGCGTGCTGGCGCCGCTCAAGCGGATCTTGAGCCCCGTCGCACTGGGCCTGGACCACGTCCCTCGCGAGGGCGCAGTCCTGCTGGCCGGCAACCACACGATCTACGGCCTGCTGGACATTCCAATGCTCGGTCTCGAGATCTTCGAGCACACCGGCCGCGTGGTTCGCGGGCTCGGAGACCACAACCATTTTGCGCTGCCAATCTGGCGCGACCTGCTGCGGCGCATCGGAGCCGTGCGGGGGACGCGGGAGAACTGCGGCCGCCTGCTGGAGGCCGGCGAGGCCGTGCTCGTCTTTCCCGGCGGTGGGCGCGAAGTCTTGAAGCGCAAGGGCGAGAAGTACCGGCTCGTGTGGAAGGAGCGCGTGGGGTTCGCGCGCCTGGCGATCGAGCACGGCGTGCCCATCGTGCCCTTCGCATCGGTGGGCGTGGAGGACATGTTCGAGATCGTCCTCGACGCCGAGGACGTCCTCGGCTCCCCGGTGGGCGATCTGCTGCGGGCGCTCCGCATCTCGGAGCAGCCGTGGTTCCGTCACGGGGAGATCATTCCCCCGCTGGCGCGGGGCACCGGGCCCGGCGGTGTGCCGCGGCTCGAACGCCAGTACTTCCTCTTCGGGGAGCCGATCGGGACCGAGGCCTACGCGGGCCGGGATGGGGATCGGGAGGCTTGCTTCGCCCTGCGCAGCGAGGTGCAGGCCGCCATCGAGAGCGGCATCGCGCAGCTGCGGGAGGTCCGGGAGGCGGATCCGGAACGCTACCCGGTTCAGCGGCTGCTGCGCCGCATCGCGAAGCGCCTCGGCTGAGCGGGCCCGTTCCGCACTCGCGACGCCGGGCGCGGCCGAGGGTCAACCGCCGCCGGATGCGGAGCCGATCTCCCGCTGCGCGGCCCGGATCTCGGGCGCGACGACGAGGGAGCCTGGCTGCCGGCCGCTCAGGTACCCGAGCCACTCGCCCCACGACCACCACAGGACCATTCCCGCCAGCGGCACGGCCGCGCGCGTGAAGCCGCGCAGCAGCGCGCGCGAGCGCAGGGCCTTGCGTAGCATGCGGCCGAAGAGCAGCAGCGGCAACGCGGGCGCCGTCAGCGCGTAGAAGAGCCGCCTGGCGCCCGACACGTAGGCGATGCGCGTGCAGCCGAAGAGGCGTCCGAAGGCGTAGCGCTCGTAGAGCGCGTCTCCCAGGGTGACCTCGCGCCGCATCGTCACTTCGCTCTCCGGCGCGAGCCAGAGGCTGCCGAAGCGCTCGGCCAGCGCGCCGTTGATGGCCGTTTCGTGGAAGGAGCCTTCCCACAGCGCGCGAACGGCCTCGAGCTTGTCGCGCTCGTAGGCGACGTTGCAGACCGTGAGGCTCGGGGAGCCGCCCTCGCGCACGGGTGCGGCGTAGCGGAAGAAGTCCACGAAGTAGAAGGCCCAGTCCACCGGGGAGGCGTCGCTGCGGATCTCGACCCGTCCGCCTACGGCGGCGCGCCCCTCGCCGCATGCCTCCAGCATCCGGCGTACCCAATCGGCGCGGGGAACGCAGTGGTCCTCGGTAAGCAGGATCACGTCGCCGCGTGCGGCCGCCAGGGCGGCCGACGCCAGCTCCAGGGGGGTGCGTTGGCCCGCGTTGGCGAAGAGCCGCACCCCCGGGTGTCGTTGCGCGACCGGCTGGAGCCCCTGGATGTTCGGGTCGTGGCAGACGACCACCTCGAACTCCGGCGCGTCTCGCTGGCAGGCGAGGGCGTCCAGGCAGCGCTCGAGATGGGCGGGGCTGCAGATGCAGACGACAGCGACGCTGACCGTGGGCTCGCGGGCGGCGGCGGATTCGGCGATGGCGTTCAGGTCGGGTCTCCCGCGCTTCGCCCGGCCGGGAAGGGCGGCTCGTTCATCGGTTCGGACGCGAATCCACTACCATGGAGAGAGTATCGCCTCCGAGACGTGGAATCCCGGCGGCGACTCCAGGAAGTCCGATCCGTGCCGATGCGGTGGAAATGAGAGCGGCGCTGACGTTCGCCGGAGGGGGTGCGTTGGCAGGCGCGGCCGCACAGGCGCTCGAGATCGCCTGGGTGACCGACGCGCTGCCGATGCGCGACGCCGTGGCCGCGATGTCGCTGGCGGCCGTGCTGGGCGCCGGCTGCATGCTCGCCCTGTTCGTGCCGGCGTGGCTCGCTGCGCGCCTGGCGGGCGCGGGGAAGCGAGCGGGGCAGGGAGCCTGGCTGCTGGGAGCTGCGGCGGGAACCTTCACGCTCTTCGCCGCCGCCGGGATCGCCTGGCGTGCCGTGGCGCTCGAGCCTGTGGAAGGGCTCACCTCCGCCACCGCGGTGGCTCTCGTCGCCACGTTGGGTGCCGCCGCCGCGCTGGGAGGGTTCGTGGCCCGCTGCCTTCCGGACGGGCTCCTGCGGCTGGCGGATCCCGGCTCGCGAATGCTCGCGATCCCCGGGACGCTGCTGCTGGCCGGCACCTGGATCGCCGCCGCGGGCACCTGGCCCGCGCCGAGGCCGGATCCGGCGCCGGGCCCGCCGGCCGCGGCGCCGGGCTCGGTCGTGGTGGTCGTGCTCGACACCCAGCGCGCCGACGCCCTCTCGCCCTACGGCGCGCCCGCCGGATCCACCCCCGTGGTGGAGCGCCTGGCGGCCGAGGGAACCGTGTTCGAAGAGGTGATCAGCCCGTCTCCGTGGACCATTCCCTCCCACGCGTCGCTCTTCACCGGCCTCTACCCGCGCAGCCACGGCGCCTGGTTCGGCAATCGCCGCTGGCTGGACGACGGGTTCTCCACCCTGGCCGAGCGATTCGCCGACGCGGGCTACGACTGCGCGGCCTTCGTGTCCAACGGATACCTGTTCCTGACCAACGTGCTGCAGGGGTTCGCCGTCACCCGGGCCGCCTTCGGTCAGGAGGATCGGCTCGTCCTCGCGCGGCTCATGCGCTTCACGGGCGTCGGCTTCGAACGCTGGATCGACCAGGGCGCCGCCGAGGCGGTCGTCGGGGTCGACGCCTGGCTGCGCGAGCGCGACCCCCAGCGTCCGTTCTTCCTGTTCGTCAACCTGTTCGAGGCGCACGAGGCCTACCACCCGCCGCTGGCGGATCGCCGCGTGGACAACCTCGACGCCATCCGCGTCACCCGGCGCTTCGAGTCGACGCGCTGGCATTCGTTGCGCATTCGGAAGGGGCCCCAGGCAGACGTCGTGCGGTCGCTCTACGGCTCCGAGGTGGCCTACCAGGATCGCCTGCTGGGGGAACTGCTCGCCGTGCTGGGCGCACACGTGCGCCTCGACGACCTCGCCATCGCGGTGACGTCGGATCACGGCGAGAACCTCGGCGAGGACGGCCGCTGGGGTCACATCTTCGCGCTGAACGACGCCCTGCTCCACGTGCCCCTGGTGATCCGGGCGCCGGGACGGATGCCGGCCGGAGAGCGGGTGGCGGGCGCGTACCAGACGCTCGACGTGGGACCGACCTTGCTGGCGCTCGCGGGACTCGACCCGAGCCTGGGAGAGGGCCGGAGCCTGCTTCCGGACGCCGACGGAGCGCGGCAGGCGCGGGAAGAGACGTTTGCGGAGGTCTACCCGGACTACTTCCGTCTCGTGCGCTTGAGCCTGCCCATGCAGCGGGGGATGGGCGACTTCCGCTGGCCCATGCGCGCGATCCGCGGCGGCGGCGAGAAGCTCGTGGTCTGGGACGGGGGGCCGAGCCGGCTCTACGACCTGTCGGCGGACCCGCCCGAGGAGCGCGATCGGACCCGCGAGCGGGGTGATCGCGCCCGGATCCTGCGCGAGCGGCTGGACGCCTGGAGTGCGGCGCGGCCCGCCCTGCGCGCCGGCCCGGACGGCGAGGGCGGGACGGCGCCGCTCGACGACGAGACGCGGCGCCAGCTCGAGGCCCTCGGGTACCTCTAGCCCGGGCGGGTTTCGCGCGCGTCAGCGGGGCTTCGCCCCGGGCAGCGGATCCGCGAAGTCGAAATCCTGGAGCCGCCGGTGCACGAGCGGCTCGAGCTCGCGGATCAGCTCCGCGGCGAAGGGCGAGTCGCGCCGCACGTAGATGAAATGCGTGTACTCCGGGGGATGGGGGAACGGGTAGGGGATCTCGCCGACCGCCACCCAGTGATCGCGCAGCTCGCGCATGCGCTGGTGGAGAACCTCCCGGCGCTCTTCGGGCGACAGGGGCTCGAAGATGCGTCGGTACTCCGCAAACGGCGCCCGCTGCAGCAGCACCGTGTCCACGTAGGTGCTCTCGATCCTCGGGTCTTGCGCCGCGCTGCCGGCTCCCGCGCTGGCCGGGGGTACCGGGCCGAGGTAGACGTCGGGTCGCTTGCCCCAGATGTACTCCTCGCGCTCGACGGCGGTGATGGGCTCGCGGCCCGAGAGCGTGTTGTCGGTGAGCCCGATGGGGTCGATGTGACTGAAGCCGCTCGCGAACGGGATGAAGCCCGCGGAGTCGAACACGACCGTGCCGCGGGAGCCGGCGCCGCTGCGCCGCAGGGCGTCGGCGATGGGCTCGTAGTGCAGCACCTGCATGTCGCGGAAGCCGAAGTCCTCGTCGCGCACGTCGCGCCAGAACGCCCAGGTCGGAAGCGCCAGCAGCGGCAGCACGATCGCCGCCAGGGCGGCTGCGGCGGGCAGCCGGCGCGCCAGCCAGGCGTAGCTGCGATCGAGCGGTGCGCCCACGCCGAGCACCAGCGCGGGGACCAGGGCCAGGAAGAAGGCCATCGGATACTCGAAGCGGAAGCGGTAGCAGACGGCGTGGAGTGTGGTCGTGTAGAAGACCAGGAAGCACGCGACCGGGACGGCGAGCAGGGCGGCCGTCTCGCGCGTCCGTGGCCGGCGGGCGGCTGCCCGCAGCTGCCGCCCGTCCAGCAGCGCGAACAGCGGTACCAGCCAGAGCAGGTAGCGTACGCCCGCGTCCTCGAGGAAGCGCGTGACGTGACGAACGCCGGCGAAGGTTCCGGGGGCGCTGGCCTTCACGTAGAACGAGTTGGGCAGGAGGTAGCCGAAGTAGCTCAGCTTCCAGCTCAGGTAGAGCGCGCCCACCACGGCCACCCCCCCGAACGAGGCGCACGCCGCCCGCAGCAGGCGCACGTCGGCGTCCCTCCGCCAGCGCTGGATCCCGAAGAGCCCGAGGACCAGCCCCTGGCCCGCGAGGAACGGCGCCGCGTCGGGCCGGCCGAGCAGCGCCAGCAGGTTGATCCCCGCGAGACCCGCGGCCCGGGCGGCCGTCGGGCTCGCCGCGAGCCCCAGGCTCGTGGCGAAGCTCCCGGCGGCGAGGCCCATGAAGAGCAGGGTGTCGATGCCGCTGCCGACGTGCACCGAGAGATGGCCCGCCACCAGGTAGAGCGAGAGCAGGAGCGCCGCTTCCGGCCCGAAGCGCCCCGCGCCGCGCCGCACGCAGGCGACGAACAGCCCGATCAGGACGAGCAGCGCGGCGCCGCTCACCAGCGCGGAAGCCGTGCCCAGCGGCAGCCCGGCCAGCCGCCCGAGCGCGAGGAGCCAGACGTGAAGCGGCGAGGTGAAGCCCTCGACCCGCTCGCCGCCGAGATTCCAGACCAGGCCCGCGCCGTCCGCCAGGTGCTTGGCGAAGCGGAAGGTGATGTAGGTGTCGTCGGGGTAATAGCCGCCGAAGCGCGCCCAGCGCCAGGCCACGGCCGCGATCCCGCCCAGCACGAGCAGCGCCGAGAGCGCCCGGGAGCCGGGCAGGGCGGCGCTCCGGGCGCTGGGAGCGTCTGTGGCGTTGGCGAGCACGTCGGTCATTCTCCTCCGGGCAGCGATCCCGCGCTCCCCGCCCGTTCGAGCACCACCCAGTCGCCGAAGCGGGCGGTCTCGGCGAACCGCTCGACCAGCAGCGCGCCCGCGCTCCGCGCGAGGCGGGCATCCCGCGCCCTCACCTCCAGGGGTACGCCGTCGTAGTGGACGCTCGTCGTCCAGCGCGCGATCCGCTTGAGCGCAGAGGGCCGAGCCAGGAAGTCGAGCTCCGGAAACCGGTCCGCCGCGGAGAGGCCGAAGAGGCGCTCGTACTGGAAGCGGTGCATCACCACCAGCGCGTTGGGTCGCTCCTCGAGGAAGCGCCGCAGCCCGAGCGCCCGCTCGTCGGAGTACACGAACTCGTCGTTCTGGAAGTCCGACTTCGGCACGCCCACCTGCTTGCCCAGCGACCAGGCCAGGCCGTAGAAGAGGACCGGCCGCGCAGCCCGCGCATCCTCGGCCAGCCAGGCGCCCAGCTCGAGGCTGGCCGCGTCGGGGTGGCTGTTCTCGAGCGCCAGCGAGGCGGCGCGCAGGCGCGGCGGGTCCGCGACGCCGGCCGGCCGTCCCGCCACGACGTCGACCGCGCCCGCCAGCCAGCCGCGCGCCACGTGGCTGCCGATGGGGAGGATCCCGATCAGGGCGGTGACGGCCACGATCGCCAGCGCCGCGCGCGCCAGCTTGCGGGCGCCGGGCTCCAGCGCGAACGCGGCCCGCGGAAGCGGGAGCAGCACCGCGACGGCCAGCGGCAGGAAGGCCGCGTCCAGGTGCCAGAAGTCGCTGCGGTTGAGCCCGCTCTTGAGCGTCACGAACGCGTAGGCGAGGCCGGCGAGGAGCAGCCGGTCTCCAGCGGTCGCAGGGCGCGGCGAGCGCGGGAAGAGGCCCCGGGCGACGCCCAGGCCCGCGACGGTCAGCAGGGTGAAGGCGGCGAGCGAGTTGAGGGTCCAGCGGAAGGCGAAGCCCGCCTCGCCGGCGTCGTAGCGTGCCACCAGCTCGCGGGCGAGCGCGAGCCAGGTCGGGAGATCGTGGCCCAGCAGGAGCGCGGCGACGCCGACGCCCACCGCTCCCGACACCGCCACGAACGCGAGCGCCGCTGGCAGCGCGCGGAGCCGGCCCTGGAGCACCTCGAAGCCGAACACGGCCAGCGCCGCAGCCAGGCAGGCGACCCCGTAGTCGTGCGAGTAGGCGAGCTGGAGCCCGAGCAGCGCCCCGGCGCCCGCGATGACGGCCGGCTGCGTGGGACGCCGGGCCAGCAGCAGCAGCACGAAGACGGGCACCAGGCGTCGCAGGCCGTTCCAGTTCACGCCCAGCAGCGTGTTCAGGAGGAAGGGCTGAAGCAGCAGGAAGGCCAGCCAGCGCTCGCGCGGACGCGGCAGGAAGCGACGCAGCACGCCCATCAGGAGCGTCGCCTGGGCGCCCTCCATCAGCGCCGTGAGGGCGTAGTAGGCCTTCATCGAGAAGCCCACGGTCTGCACCCAGGCGTGCACCGGCAGGATCAGGAGCGGTCCGTAGAGGAACTCGAAGTCCACGTACGGGCGCTGGCCCGCGGCCATGCGGTGGAGCATGGTGAGGTAGATGTGGTCCTCGGAGTACGGCCCGTAGCGCGCGAGGAAGGGCGGGAAGTAGGCCAGGGCGAACAGCGCGAAGAGCAGGCCGAGCTCCAGGGCGGCCCGCGGCCGGGCCGTCTCGGTGATCCCGGGGGCCGGCTCCGGCGCCGGTGCGGGCAGGCGGCCGCTGCGCGCCAGCAGCGCGCAGGCGAGCACGCCCAGGACGGTCCACGCCGCGACGGCGAAGTAGGCGGCGCCGGTGTGGTAGCCCGCCAGCGCCGAGGCGCTCGCCACGTCGGGGGCCACCGGGACGTGGCGCGGGACGAGGACCAGCAGGAGGATGTACCCCGCCAGCCACGCCAGCCCCACGGCGAGCGGAGGGACCGGGGGGGCCGGGCCTACCCGAGCGGGCATCGGGCGCAATTCCTAGCCGATGACGGGACTCGGATCGAGGGGCGCCCCACGGGGGCTGCGGCTGGCCGCAGGGCTACCGCGGGGGGCGCGGTCGTCCGATCCTACCGGCATGGCCGCCGCTTCCCCGCCCGCACCCCGCCGGCCCGAGCACGGGGCCGTGGTCGTCGGGGGCGGATTCTACGGCTGCGTGCTCGCCCTGCTGCTGCGGCGCGAACGCGGGCTCGACGTGGTGCTGCTCGAGCGCGAGCGCGAGCTGCTGCGCCGCGCCTCCTACGCCAACCAGGCGCGCGTCCACAACGGCTACCACTACCCCCGCAGCGTGGTCACGGCCCGGCGCTCGCGGGTGAACTTCCCGCGCTTCACCGAGGAGTACCGCGAGTGCATCGACGACGCCTTCGAGAAGATCTACGCGGTCGCGCGCGTGGGCTCGAAGGTGACCGCCGCGCAGTTCGAGCGCTTCTGCCACCTGATCGAAGCGCCGGTGGAGCCCGCGCCCGAGGCGATCCGCGACCTCTTCGAGCCGCGGCTCGTCGAGGGGGTGTTTCGCGTGCAGGAGACGGCCTTCGACGCGGGCAAGCTCCGCGACCGGCTGGCGAGCGACCTGGACGCGGCGGGCGTCGAGGTCCACCTGGGCGTCGAGGCGACCCGGATCGAGGCGCGGGAAGGAGGGGGGCTACGCGTGCGCGTGCGGCGCGCAGGCGACGCGGAGCCCGAGCAGGGGGAGTTCAGCGCGCAGCGCGTCCTCAACTGCACCTACTCCCGGCTGAACCAGCTCCTCACGGACTCCGGCCTGCCGCGCATCGAGCTCAAGCAGGAGCTGACCGAGCTGTGTCTCGTCGAGGTGCCCGAGCCCCTGCGCGGGCTGGGGATCACCGTCATGTGCGGCCCCTTCTTCTCGTGCATGCCCTTCCCGGACCGGGGCCTCCAGACCCTGAGCCACGTGCGCTACACCCCCCACGCGGAGTGGCAGGAGGGGGAGGGCTTCCCGCACCGCGACGCCTACGCGATGCTCGAGCGGGCTTCCCGCGAGACGGCGTTCCCCCGCATGCTGCGGGACGCCCAGCGCTATCTTCCGGCCATCGCGGACGCGCGCCACGTGGACTCGCTCTGGGAGGTCAAGACGGTGCTGCCACGCAACGAGGTGGACGACGGCCGGCCGATCCTGCTCCAGGAGGACTGCGGGCTGCCCGGGCTCTCGTGCGTGATGGGCTCGAAGATCGACAACGTGTACGACGTGCTCGACTGTCTGGACGTCTCCGCGCGGGCCTGAGGGAGGAGCATGGCCAGGTCCGACTGCTTCGTTTCGCTGATCGCACCGCTCCAGGACGATGCGGCCCTCGTCCGGCCCTTCGTGGAAGAGGTCGGGCAGCTCCTCGAAGACCACTACACCCACTACGAGATCGTGCTGGTGGACGACGGCTCGCGCGACGAGACCGTGCGGCGCGTGAACGAGCTGCTCGGCGAGCAGCGCCACGTGCGTCTCATCCGCCTGACGCGATCGTTCGGTCAGGAGGTCGCGATCTCGGCGGGGCTCGATACGGTGATCGGTGACTTCGTGGTGGTGATGCTTCCCGGCGTCGATCCGCCGGCGCTGGTGCCGGAGCTGGTCGAGCGCTGCCGCGGCGGCGCCGACATCGTGTACGGCGTGCGCCGCACTCGGGTCGGTGAGCCGTGGTCGAGCCGACTCGGGGCGCGGCTGTTCTACGGCCTCGCGAACCGCGTGCTCCAGCTCGGGATCAAGCAGAACGCCACGCACTTCCGGGTCATGAGCCGGCGCGCGGTGAATGCGCTGGTGCAGCTGCGTGATCGCGCGCGCTTCCTGCGCACCCTGTCCGCGTCCGTCGGCCTGGACACGGAAGCCGTCGAGTACGATCCGGCCATCCGGCGCGATCGCGCGCGGCAACGCACGCTGCGGGAGGGCGTGCGGCTGGCGGTCAACATCGTCGTCACGAACTCGAACCAGCCCCTGCGGCTGATGAGCCTGTTCGGGCTCTCCGTGGCGCTGCTGAACCTGCTCTACATGGGCTACATCGTGGCGATCTTCGTGCTGAAGGAGCAGGTGGCCGAGGGCTGGGTCACCCAGTCCATGCAGAACGCCGTGATGTACCTGTGCCTGTTCCTGATTCTCACCGTGCTGTGCGAATACGTCGGTCGCGTGCTCGACGAGGTGAAGGGCCGGCCCCTCTACTACGTGGCGGAGGAGCGCCAGAGCTCGGTAGCGGGGTCGGACGAGCAGCGCAACGTCGTGACCGCCTCGGAGCGTCGCTGAGGTGGACGACGCCGACTGGCAGATCCCCGAGCATCGGGTGCTGGAATTCGCCCCGCGCAGCGCCCGCTACGCCGTCGCGGTTTTCGTGATCGACGAGGGGCAGAAGTTCCTCGACCAGCTGGAACGCATGCGTGCGCACTGCGGCGAAGTCGACCTGATCGTGGCCGATGGCGGCAGCAGCGACGGCTCCACCGAGAGCGGCGAGCTCGAGCCGCGGGGCGTGAACGCGCTGCTCGTGAAGACCGGTCCTGGAAGGCTCTCGGCCCAGATCCGCATGGCACTGGCGTGGTGCATGCGGCGGGGGTACGAGGGCGTCATCATGATCGACGGCAACGGCAAGGACGATCCCTCGGCGATCCCGGGCTTCGTGGCCGCGCTCGACGACGGGGTCGATCACGTGCAGGGTTCGCGCTTCCTGCCCGGGGGCCGGGCGCTGCGCACGCCGCCGAGTCGGCTGCTGGGGCTGCGGCTGCTGCACGCGCCGCTCTTGAGCCTGGCGGCCGGCCACCGTTACACGGACACGACCAACGGGTTCCGCGCCTACTCGCGGCGCCTGCTGCTCGATCCACGCGTGGCTCCGTTTCGCGACTGTTTCACCCACTACGAGCTGCACTACTACCTCGCGATCCGGGCGGCGAAGCTGGGATTCGTCGTGCGCGAGCTGCCGGTGACCCGCGCCTATCCGGAGAAGGGGCCGACTCCGACCAAGATCAGCCCGCTGCGCGGCAACTGGCTCGTGCTGCGCAACCTGGTCGACGCCTGCCTCGGCCGCTACGACCCCGCGGGCTCGCGATCGTGAAGACCGCCCTGATCGGGCACACGGGATTCGTCGGCTCGACTCTGCTGCGTCAGGCCGCCTTCGACGACTGCTACCACAGCAAGAACGTCGAGGAGATCGCGGGCCGCCACTACGGGCTGGCCGTGTGCGCGGCGGCGCCCGCCGAGAAGTGGAGGGCCAACCAGGAGCCCGAAGCCGACCGGGCAAACATCGAGCGCATGCTGACGGCGGTGGAGCGGGCCCGGATCGACCAGCTGGTGCTGATCTCCACGGTCGACGTCTACCCGGATCCCGTCGGGGTCGACGAGGATACGCCGATCGATCCCGACGCGGGCCACGCCTACGGTCGCAACCGGCTCTGGATCGAGCGCCGCCTGGCAGAGCGCTTCGACGCCACCGTCCTGCGGCTTCCCGCGCTCTTCGGTCCGGGCCTGAAGAAGAACGTGATCTACGACTTCCTCCACGACAACCAGCTGGACCGCATCCCGGCAGGGGGAGTGTTCCAGTTCTACCCGCTCTCGCGCCTGTGGTCGGACGTCGAACGGGCGCGCGGGGCGCGCCTGGCACTCGCGAACCTGGCCACCGAGCCCGTCTCCGTGCGCGAGATCGCGAGCGAGGCCTTCGGCATCGAGTTCGAGAACCCGGCTGTGACGGCGGCCCCGCGCTACGACTTCCACACCCTGCACGCGCCGATCTTCGGCGGCCACGGCCGCTACATCCTGGCGCGCGACGAGGTGCTGGCGGCGCTGCGCGCGTACGTCGAATCGGAGGGCTGGGTTCGTCCGTGAAGCTGGCGATCTCGAACATCGCCTGGCCCCAGGAGGAGGAAGCCGGGGTTCGCGCGCTGATGGCGGAGCAGGGCATCGACGGCGTCGAGGTCGCGCCGACGAAGATCTGGCCGGATCCCCTGGCGGCCTCGGACGAGGAGATCCGGGCCTATCGCGCGGGCTGGGAGGAGCGGGGGATCGCGGTCGTGGCGATGCAGGCGCTCCTCTTCGGGCACCCCGAGCTGACCCTGTTCGAGGACGACGCGCGACGCGAGGCCACCCTGGCCCACCTGCGCGGGATCGCCCGCGTGGCCGGTCTGCTGGGCGCCGGGCCGCTCGTCTTCGGCTCTCCGAAGAACCGCCGCCGGGGAGAGCTGGCGCCCGGGCGCGCCATGGAGATCGCGGAGCGCTTCTTCCGCGCCGCCGGCGAGGCGGCGCTCGAGCAGGGCACCTGCCTGTGCCTGGAGCCGAATCCACCCCAGTACGAGTGCGATTTCGCCACCGACGCCGCCTCGGCGCTCGAGCTGGTGCGCCGCGTCGACCATCCGGGCTTCGGCCTGCACCTGGACGCCGCCGGCATGCGCCTCGCCGGAGATCCGGTGGCGGAGTCGATCCGGTCGGCTGGGCCCTGGCTCCGGCACTTCCACGCCAGCGAGGCGTTCCTGGCGCCGGTGGGCGATCCGCCGGCAGGCGGGCCTGCCGTCGATCACGCGAGCTGCGCCGACGCCCTGCGCGACCTGGGCTACGCGGGATTCGTCTCGGTCGAGATGAGACACGCCGCGGAGCGGCCGACCCTGGGCGAGCTGGCGCGGGTGCTGTCCTTCCTGCGCGAAACCTACGACGGCTAGCGGGAGCCGCCGGCGCCGAGCGGCGGCGAGGCTCAGGAGGCTGCCACGGCTCCCGCTCCGCTGCTGCGGGCCGTGCGGTGGACCAGGTAGGCCAGCGCGCCGATCGACCCCGTTGTCAGGAGGAGCGCCACGTACAGCCAGGGCGTGATCCCCTGCTGGCGCGCGTCGCGCAGCATCCAGATCAGGAAGAGGGTCAGGGCGATCACCAGATCCACGAACATCTGGCCGCCCCAGGGCTCGGACGCCGCCAGCACCAGGAACCCGGTGTAGCCGTGGTTCACCACGACGCCGAGCGTGTAGAGGCTGAAGGCGGTCAGCACGACCACCAGCAGGACGAGGGGGGACTTCATGGGCTTCCTCCTTGCCTCGGAAGTCTCGGGCTCCCGAGGTCGCGGCGCCATGATGCGCGAGGTAAGCCGGACGCCGACGGCCTCGGGACGGCGCTTGCGGGCACGCGGCCCAGACCGGACCATGCCCGCGAGGAGGCTTCGCGCATGAGCGACTCACCGGTTGCGCTGGTGGTGGGCGCCGGGGAGAGCACCGGTGGGGCGATCGCGAAGCGATTCGCCCGCGGGGGCCTCACTGCCTGCCTCGTGCGTCGCCACGCTGACCAGCTCGCGCCGCTGGTGGAGGAGATCGAGAAGCAGGGTGGGGCGGCGCGTGCCTTCGGCTGCGACGCGCGCCAGGAAGACGCCGTGGTGACGCTCTTCGACCAGATCGAACGCGAGGTGGGCCCCGTCGAGGTGGCGGTCTTCAACCCCGGCGCCAACGTGAACTTCCCGATCCGCGAGCTGACGGCCCGCGTCTACCGCAAGGTGTGGGAGATGGCGTGCTTCGCGGGCTTCCTGGTCGGGCGCGAGGCCGCACGGCGCATGGTCCCTCGCGGGCGGGGCACCCTGCTCTTCACCGGGGCGACGGCCAGCGTGCGCGGCGGCGCGGGCTTCGCGGCCTTCGCGGGCGCCAAGCACGCCCTGCGGGCGCTGGCGCAGAGCATGGCGCGCGAGCTCGGCCCCCAGGGCGTCCACGTGGCCCACGTCGTGATCGACGGCGCCATCGACACGCCCTGGATCCGCGAGAACTTCCCTGAGATGGTGGCGGCGAGCCCGCCCGACGGGCTGCTGGCGCCCGAGGCGATCGCGGAGAACTACTGGCTCCTCCACCACCAGCCCCGCAGCGCCTGGACGTTCGAGCTGGATCTCCGGCCCTACGCCGAGCGCTGGTAGCGACGCCGGAGCCCATAACCCGTTGAAATGAATCGCATTTTTCTGCCTGCGCGGACGCGCTGGCGGCACTCCGGCAGACCAACTCTCGCGAGACTCGCAATTCCGCTGCCAAACACCCCAATTCCGGCCTAAAATGGCCTGTCGCGCAGCAGCGCGTCAGGGGGCAGCCATGGGGAACGCATGCCGGGCGGCCGGGCTCACGCTGGCGGCGCTCGTGCTGCTGGCGGGGCCGGCCGCCGCCGAGTGGGTCGACTGGATCGCCGAGGGGGCCGTCCGGGTCGAGTTCAACGACAACGTCAACGTCTCGTCGTTCGACTCGGACACCGAGTGGGACGTGATCTGGCGCCCGGGCATCCGCCTCGGCCGCGTCTACCAGCTCGCCGACAACACCCGCCTGAGCATGGCTGCCGTCGTGGACGGTGCGGCCTACATGGACTTCGACCTGCTGTCCGAGGCCAAGATGCGGGGCGAGCTCGCGCTCACCCACAAGTTCGGCGTCGGAGCCAACCAGCCCTGGGTCCGGGGCCACGTCGCCAGCGGCTACCGCAGCATCCAGGACATCGTGCGCAGCAGCATCGTGGTCGATACGGGTCTGGAGGTGGGCAAGCGCTTCCACCCGCGCTTGGACGGCAGCATCGCCTACCTCTACTCGTACCGGGATGGCCGCGACGGCGGTGTCGTGGTTCCGACGATCCCCACCAACGTCTGGGACCAGCAGAACCACCAGGTCACCGCCAAGCTGAACTTCCTGGTCTGGGACCAGCTGCTCCTGAGCGCGGCCTACACGTACCGCGACGGCGAGTTCGACTCGTCCTGCACGGTGGGCAATGTCGGGACGGTGCTGCGCCGGGAGGGCGACAACGTGAAGGCCATCACCGTGAACAACGTCTTCGGAGGCTGCGTGTACCGCCTGGGAGGCCACGTGAACTCGGCGGCGGTGGCCCTGAACTACGGCATCGGGGAACGCTGGGCGATCGAGGCCGGCTACCGCTTCCACGGCGGCAAGGCGGACGAGCTGAACTACAAGACCAACATCGCCAGCCTCTCGGTGCTCTTCCGGTACTGAGTCATGGGGTTTCCGAAGATGACGCGCACATCGCTTGGATCGTGGACGCTGGCCGTGGTCAGCCTCCTGGCATGGGCCGGCCCGGCGGCGGGTCAGCTCGAGATTTCCGTGCAAGAGCCCGGCGGCAAGCCGGTGGCCGACGCGGTGGTCTACGCCATGGCGCTCGGCGCGAACGGCAAGCCCGTGCGCTCGCCCGAGCCGGCGCAGATCAATCAGATCGACAAGGAGTACGTGCCCTACGTCACTGCCGTGCGCGCGGGAACCCCGGTGAGCTTCCCCAACCGGGACCCGATCCGGCATCACGTCTACTCCTTTTCCGACGCCAAGACCTTCGAGATTCCGCTCTACAAGGGAACCCCGGCGGAGCCGATCCTGTTCGACACGCCGGGAGTCGTGGCGCTCGGCTGCAACATCCACGACTGGATGGGTGCCTACGTCTTCGTGACCGACACGCCGCACTTCGCCGTCACCGACGATGCGGGACGCGCGAGCCTGCCCGAGGTGTCGGGGGGCGAGTACCAGGTCCAGGTCTGGCACCCGCGCCTGAAGGGCGAGACGGACTCCACCGCCCAGCGCCTGCGGGACGCGGGCTCCGCTACCTTCGTGATCGAGCAGAAGCGCGTGTGGCGTCCCCGCCGCGCGCCTGGCTCGGGCGGAGCCAGCTACTAGCAGACCGCCCGCGGCGGCCATGAGACTCTCCTTCCGAAGCTTCCGGGCCCGGCTCCTCACCTTCGTGTTGGGCCTGCTGCTCGTGGTGCAGGCGGCGGTGCTGCTGGCGGTGAGCCGCGCCAACGAGAGCAACGCGCGCCAGCACATCGACGAGGCCCTGGCGCTCACGGCGGGAACCTTCGAGCGCGCGCTCGCGATCCGCGAGCAGATCCTGCTGGAGAAGGTGCGGCTGCTGTCCTCGGACTTCGCCTTCAAGCAGGCCTGCGCCGACGGCGATCACGCCACCCTGCTCTCGGCCCTGGAGAACCACCGCGCCCGTGTCGGCGCCGACGTGATGCTGACCATCTCCATGGACGGCGAGGTCGAGGCCGACACCCTGCATCCGGACGTGTACGGGGTCGACTTCGTGCTGCCGGAGCTGGTGGTGGCGGCGGCGGCCGACGAGTTCGGCGAGGCCTCGTCGATCGAGTTCATCGACGGACGGCCGTACCAGCTGGTGGTGGTGCCGCTGTTCACGCCGGACCCCGCGGCCTGGATCGTGATCGGGTTCGTCGTGGACGATCGCCTGGCGCGGGAGCTCCAGGAGGGAACGGGGACCCACGTCTCGCTGCTCCAGCGCGTGGACGCCGGACGCTGGGAGCCGTTCGCTTCGACGCTGCCGGACGATCTGCGGCCCTTCCTGTCGCAGAGCCTGTCCGCGGGCCTGGACGAGGCCGAGCGCAGCCTCTCGCTGGACATGGGCGGCCGCGAGTTCGTGTCCTGGATCGCGCCCGCCGCCTCGATCGGCACCGTGCGGGTGGTGACGGTCCTTCAGCGCTCGTTGGACGAGGCCCTGGGACCGTACCTGCGGCTGCGGCGGATCCTGGTCGCTGTCTTCGGTCTGGGCCTGTCGGTCTCGCTGCTGGGCGGGTTCCTGCTGGCCAGCCGGGTGACCCGGCCGGTGGCGGCCCTGGCCGAGGGAGCCCGGCGGGTGGGCGAAGGTGACTACACGAAGCCGGTGGAGGTGGCCGGGCGCGACGAGCTCGGGCTGCTGGCGGACTCCTTCAACGACATGACCCGGGGCCTGGCCGAGCGCGACCGTGTGCGGAGCCTGCTCGGCAAGGTGGTGTCACCGGCGGTGGCCGACGAGCTGCTGCGCAAGGAGATCGAGCTCGGCGGGGAGGAGCGCCTGGTCTCGGTGCTCTTCTCGGACATCCGCAACTTCACGGCACTCTCCGAGCGCCTCGACCCCCAGGCCCTGGTGGGGCTGCTGAACGCCTACCTGACCGGCGTGAGCGCGATCGTCGAGCAGCACGGGGGCGTGGTGGACAAGTACATCGGCGACGCCGTGATGGCGCTCTTCGGCGCTCCGCTGGCCCATCCGGACGACGCGCTGCGCGCGGTGCGCACGGCCCTGGGCATGTCCAAGTCGCTGGCCGTCATCAACCAGCGGATCGCGCAGCAGGGTCACCAGCCCCTGTCGATCGGCGTGGGCGTCAACACCGACGTCGTGGTGGCCGGCAACATGGGCTCGAAGACGCGCCTCAACTACACGGTCGTCGGCGACGGCGTCAACCTGGCCTCGCGTCTCGAGGGTCTCACCAAGCGCTACGGGGTGAGCGTGATCGTGAGCCAGTCCACGGCCTTCGCCTGTCCCGGCCTGGTGTTCCGGGAGCTCGACCGGGTCCGGGTGAAGGGCCGCGTGGCGCCGGTGGGGATCTTCGAGCCGCTGGGCGCCGCCGAGGAGCTCTCGGCGGCGCGGGCCGCCGAGCTCGAGCGCCACACCCAGGCGCTCGAGTTCTTCCGGGCGCGCCGTTTCGAGGCCGCCGCGCGGGCCTTCCACGAGCTCGCCTCCCCGGCCGGCTCGCTGCTCCTGTACGAACTCTACGTGGAGCGCAGCCGGCGCTTCCACGCTGAGCCCCCCGACGCCGACTGGGACGGCACCGTCCGCTACGACGAGAAGTAGCCGCGCACCCCCGCGAGGCCGCGCGCCTAATCGATGACCGGCGGGCCGACCAGGGCGCTCTGGTAGAAGTTCAGCCGCTGGGCGCGGGCCGAGGGGGCCGACTGGGCGCCGGTGCAGCCGTCCACGCCGACCGGCTGGCCGCCCGGGCTATTCTCATCAACTCCACGCCCTTTCCGTCGTATGTCCTTTGTGCGGCGGGCACCGATCCGGTGCTCGCACCGCTTGCTTTCCGCTGTGAGACGGACGAGTGCCGCCGGTTCGCGGGTTTCTGTTGGCAGAGCGCCGCGATACACGGAGAAGGAGGCCCCCCCAATAGGTCCCACCCGAGTACTAGCAAGATCGAGCCAGCGGAATCCGTCTATAGATAACGTGGCCCGCC
>CAMYLJ010000031.1 GCA_947259215.1 uncultured delta proteobacterium | reverse complement strand
GGTGGTGGTGCGGGTGAGCTACGCGCCCTTCGGCCAGGCCACGGTGGACCTGGATCCCGACGGCGACAACGCCAAGGAGAACTTCTTCGTGCGCTTCCCGGGGCAGTTCGAGGACACGCCGGCGGGGCTCCACTACAACTTCTTCCGGACCTATGACCCCGCGACGGGGAGGTATCTCGAGCCGGATCCGATCGGGCAGCTGGGTGAGTCGCTCAATCTCTACTCGTACGCCCTCAACAGCCCTATCACTTTCGCTGATGCGAACGGGGAGAGTCCAGCGATCCCCGTCGCACTGTGTCTCCAGAATCCGGCCTGCGTTGGCTTTGTCACCACCGGAACTCTGGCCACAATCAGCGCTGCGATCGCGGCGTCGAAGACCTTCCCGCAGCTGCTCGGCCGGCTGCCAACACCTGCGTTCCCCCAACTGTTCTGCCAGAGTAGTGGCGGAGGCGGTGATGACGAGGAGGACCCCGGTGCCGACGCAGCTGAGCCGGCTCAGCCGGGGAGTCTTCCTGAAGCCGTCCAAGATGCACAGGACCGACTCGAGGACATCGAAGCAGCACAAGAGGCCTTCAGACAGGAGAGGCGGGATCGACACAAGGCCCCGATTGATTTCATCGACAAGAGCAAGCAGAGATTCAAGGATGCACTACGCAAGATTCGCAGCTCGAGAGACCTGGAAGAATGATGGCCGATCGCAGAGATCGGTCGGCGGATGATGTGGTTGAGGAAGCGATCGCGCTGAGGGATCGTGGGCGGGAGCGCGCCGCCATCGGACTCCTCGAGAGAATTGTGGCGGAAGCGCCGAACTCCTCATTCGCCTGGCTGATCATGGGGGGCCTGCTCTGGGACCGCGGGGATCCTGACCGCGCTCTTGAGTCTTTTGAACGTGCGGTCGAAATCTCGCCCGACCTTGAGAAGGCTTCGCTGGGCGTCTTCCACACCGCTCTGGAGCTGGGTGATGATGAAAAGGCCTTCGGCGAAATGAAGCGGTTCCTCTCGGTGTCTGAATCCGAGGAGTACCGCAACCTCATCCGCGGCTTGAAAGATATCGGTAGGCGAGGCCCCAGCTGATGGGACCGCCGGGCGGACCACTCGCTAGAGTCCTCCTACAACCTGGATCCCTTGGGGACGCCCTTGGCGATGTCGCGGGGCTCGGACGGGATGGTGGTGGTGCGGGTGAGCTACGCGCCCTTCGGCCAGGCCACGGTGGACCTGGATCCCGACGGCGACAACGCCAAGGAGAACTTCTTCGTACGCTTCCCGGGGCAGTTCGAGGACACGCCGGCGGGGCTCCACTACAACTTCTTCCGGACGTACGATCCGCAGACAGGGCGGTATCTTGAGCCGGATCCGATTGGGCAGTTGGGCGGGCTGAATGTCTATGCGTACGCGGCGAACAACCCCATAGGCTTGTTTGACAGCATGGGCTTGGACTCGTACTTGGTCTGTCGACCTTCCCGAGCCGGCAAGGGCGGGTTGGGTCACTTCCTCAGCCACTGTTTCGTTGCAAATGACGCTGATTTCCCAGGTGACCCGGATGCGCGGATCTTTTCGTTCGGTCCAGGCCCCGAAGGCCTCCTCGACCGCAATTCCAACTACGCCAGGGACGCGGGCTACTGGGAGTCAGTGGCTCAACAGCAGTGCCCCCTCGATCTAGCCGATGACGGCGTCGTCGAAGATGTCGCCTTCACGAGGTCTCCCAGAACTGACGATGACATCTCCAGGAACTTCGAAGACTTTCTTGCTGACCAGGACTACGCAGCCTTGGCATGGTATTTCGGGTCGAACAGCAACTCGGCGGCGTTCGCGATCGTCAATCGCGATCCCGGTCCCGAGACTCCCGCTCCGCCCTCCAACGGGAGGATCAATATTGGTGCGGACAATTGGCCCAGGATCAACTTCGGAAGCAGGCGATGACTCGTAAGCTCGTTCTTGCGCTAGGCGGTTGCGCGTTGCTTCTACTAGTCGCGCTGCTCTCTGTTTCATTCTACTGGGCCAGGGTATCCGTCGACGCGACGATCGATGAGGGTGAACGCTGGGGCATGCGGATCGGCGACACCAAGGCGCAAGCTCTCTCCCGAGCACGGGGGCGGGAGGGGATCGGAAGAACAGCCACAGCGGTCCGCGACCAGGCCGGCGAGATCCGTTTCCTCGGCGAGCTCTCGACGATTCTCGACCGGGAGCTACTCAGTTCGGACGAGTGGATCCTATCTTCAGACCAACCGTATGTTGACGGCCTGACGCTGAGCTTCGAAGGCGACGTGCTTGTGCGAGCGCATCTCAAGCGGCGACCCTTCGAGCTGCCCTAGCGAAACACGGCGAACGCTCCGGGGCCGATGCTCGACCAGCTGGAGGGCTGCGGACGTCGGGGACGGAACCCTCTACCGGCACATGCATTCGGCACGCGCCCCTAGCCAGAGCCAAACGACTCGATGTCCATGCGTGCCCCCAAGCCCTTGGCTGGCCGGCCGAATGGAGTGGAATGAGCGCGATCACGGCTTCATTCGAGCCAAGCGCAACTGGCTTGACATACAGGCAAGGTGTCCTGCGCGAGGCGGCGCCTTGCGGCCGAGCGAGCGAGGGTTCGACCCGTTGGGCCCCAGAAGGGACGACCGAGACCTGCGCTAGCCTGGGGACAACCCGGGGACAAGCATTCACTCGTTCGACCGCTTGCGTTTCGGGGACTTGCGCTTCTTCCGCCCGGGTTCGAATCCCGTTGGGGACGCCCGTTTGTTTTGCGAGATCGACTGGTTACGAGCGCGCAATTCGCCCGCGGGACAAGTGCGGGACAAATCGTCACTGGACGGTGTCACGTCGGGCGGCCGCAGGACGCTGACCAGGACGGCCTCCGACAGCCGGGCGTAACGCCTAGTAGAGCGCACGTCGGTGTGGCCCAGGAAGGTCTGCAACGCGCGCTCCGACACGCCGCGGCGCACCGCGTCGGTCGCCATCGTGTGCTTCGTGCCTTCGTAGAGCCGCGTGTCGTGGATGCCCACCGAGCGGGCCGCCTTGAGCCATGCATCGCGCAGCGCCCAGTGACTCCAGCGCTTCCCGGTCTTCGGGTTCACGAACAAGGGAGCGCTCGTGAGGCGGCCCTGCAGATCCACGCAGCACTCGATCCAGTCCTGGAGGACGGGGCCGACCGGCAGGCGCTTGCCGCGACCCGTCTTCGTGCCCCGGATCGGCGCGCTCCGGGCCGGGCGCCGACCAGACCGCCGTGGCCTGCGGACCCAGAGGAGCGTTGAGCCAGCCAGGATCCGCCCCCAGCGAAGGCTCTCGAAGACGCGCGAGGGTGTTCGGCTGTCGGCCTGAGGATCGGCTCACGGGGCTCGTCGAGACCGATGAGACGTACGTCGGGAGTCTCGCGCCGATCCCGCCCCTACGTCGTCGCCTGCGCAGGCGGCGCCTTCCTCTTCGCAGCCCCCTTCTTGCGCGGCCGCGTCTTCCGCGGGGCCGAGCGGCCCTCGCTGAGCGTCTCCTTGGCCAGCCGGTTCACCTCGTGGTTGATCTCGCGCACGAGGTTGTACACCGCCCCGATCGACCGCTCCTGGATCGTGCGCAGATCCTTGACCGCGCCCTCGAGGATCTTCATCTGCTCGAGCACGTCGAGCGGAAGGTTCGCGACCTTCTTGTGAATGCTCTCGGCCGAGTCCGCTCCCTCATCGACGGCTTTCTGCACGCGATTTGCGAGCTCTTTCACCTGAACCCGTGCGCGACGCTTCCTCTGGTCCATGGCTCCTCCTGCATCTTTGCGATTGCCTCGTGTGGCCATTGGAACACGAAAGATCTGGCTATGGCAATCAAGGACCGCCGTACCAGCGAGCGGCGCGGTGTCTCCAAGTGCGGCCCGTGGTCCAAGGTGTGAGAGGCGAAGGGCCTGACCGTTGGCGAGGGTGCCACCCGAGGCCACCTCCGCCCAGCAGCCCGCAGGCGAGGGGGCCGGCCCGTGACCGTCGCCGAGTTTCTCTTCATCGCCTTCGTCGTGGGAACCCTCGCGGAGACCTGGCTGGCCTTCCTGGCGACCTTGTTCGGGCTCTAGGCCCTCTATCGCTTCACCCGGCTCTCTGCGGTCCTGTCGCTCGCCCTGAGTCTCTACTGGGGCCTGCTCGGCTACCACCTGGGCGCCTCCAGCGGTGAGATCGGTGTCGGGCCGGTGCTGGCCGTCTTGGGCTTCGCGATCGGGGCCTGAGTTCATCGAGAGGGCTTCCTCGGCGGGGCGCCGACGCCCCTGCCGCCGCAGCCGGGTCCGCTCGCCGGAGATACCACCGTCCACCGGCGCGTGTCCGCTCACTCGGATCGACCGTCCCCCGGCGAGTCCGACGGCGGGATGTTTGTGCACCGATGCCGGGTTGTCACCCCGCGCCTGTCGGCAGCCTGACACCGCCCCGTGGTGACCAGGCACTCAACGATTCCCCGGGATTCGTGGCGCGGTGGCGCCTGGGTTCGAGC
Organism: uncultured delta proteobacterium; assembly: GCA_947259215.1. GTDB lineage: Bacteria > Myxococcota_A > UBA9160 > UBA9160 > JAFDET01 > CAMYLJ01. Next base: position 50,659 of record CAMYLJ010000031.1, on the reverse strand, counting down.
CCCGCTGAGCATCGCCGGAATCCGCGGCCCGGGATCTCATGAGCACACCTTGAGCACGGGATCTGGCGGAGCCGGATGGGACGATCCTCCAGGCGCGCCGACGGTCACGGCGTCTCGCGGCGCCGCCACAGCGTTGCGAGCCAGGGCTGCTGTTCGCGCGGCAGCCCGGGTGGCCGGTAGTAGTGGTGGATCTCGTCGAAGACGGCAGCGGTGACGTAGCTCCGCCAGCGCTCGAGATCGTGATACGCACCGTAGCGACCACGGCTGAAGCCCTCCTCGTTCGAGCCGCGCGGGTTCGATGCGAACAGCACGCCACGTGGGCGCAGGCATGTACGCAGCTCGCGCAGCACGCGCGGAAGCTCCTGCGCCGGCACGTGGAAGAGTGAGGCATTGGCGAACACGCCGTCGAACTCGGCATCCGGAAGATCCAAGGCCAGGAAGTCCTGCTCCCACACTTCGACGCCGGCGTGTTCTCGTGCCATACGAACGAATCGAGCCGCGCCGTCCAAGCCGGTCGGCGCGTGACCGCGCGAGGCGAAGGTGCGCAGGTCGCGTCCGGGCCCGCAGCCGAAGTCGAGGATGCGAAAGGGCGGGTTGCCCTCGATCTCGCCGAGCAGCGCGTCGATGTTCTGCGAGACGTCGTGGTCGCGCGTGCCCAGCCAGAACTGCTCTGCGCCCTGTTCGTAGTGCGCGAGTGTGACCCGCGAGATTTCGTCGATTGTGGCGCCGGCGTCGCTGCCCATCTCGTCTCTCGCGCAGCTGCCCCCCGGTCAGCTCCCGACCGACGGGCTCGCCGCATTCCCAAAGATCAGATCAGACGCTTCAAGATCGAAGAATGCATCATCTTACGGATGTCGCTGTAGACGAGGTCCGAATCGGACGACTTGCTGCCGCGCTTCGAGGTCGTTCGGGTTCGGGCTTTCGCCGGCTTGCGAGCGGCTGATTTCTTCCCGCGAGTCGCCTTTTTTCGGGCGGGTGCCTTCCTTGCGACCTTCTTGCGTGCGGCCGGCTTCTTCTTCCGACCGGCGGACTTCTTCTTCTGGGCGGGCGCCTTCTTCGCAGCCTTCTTCTTGCGACCCGCCTGCTTCTTCCGGGCGCTCTTCTTCTTTCGAACTGCCATAACGGGTTCCTGTCACCTTTCTGCTCCGCGGCGATCCGCGAGGGTGGGATAGGCTACCTCGCAACGCGCGAGCGCGCCTCGCGGCGCGCCCGACAGGGGTTCGTGGCCGGAGCCCGATGGAAGCTCCAGGTACTCCGCGGCGGAGCGCTGCAGCGCACCCGTGCTGCGGCAGACCGGGAGCTAGACGGGCGCGCTCCGCTGCAGGCTCAGAGCGGCGCGTACGGCAGATCCACCAGCGTGCAGGTGAAGGCGAAGTGCGCGCTCGCGCCCGCCAGGACGAAGAGGTGCCAGATCTCGTGGTGGCCGAAGCGACCCGGCCACGGATCGGGGCGGGCCCGGGCGTAGACCACCGCGCCGAGCGTGTAGGCCACGCCGCCGCCCACCAGCCAGGCCAGGGCTCCACCCGAGAGCTGCGGCAGGATCTTGTGGGCGGGGACCACCACCACGGCGCTGAGCCCGAAGTAGAGCGCCAGGCCGAGCCAGGTCGGGCAATCGATCCAGATCAGCTTGAGCAGCGCGCCCGCCGCGGCGAGACCCAGGACGAGCGACAGGATGGCGATGCGCCAGGTGCCGTCGAGCAGGTGCAGCAGCGGCGGGACGTACGTGCCGGCGATGAGCAGGAAGATGGCAGAGTGGTCCAGGCGCCGGAGCCAGCGGTTGCCGCGCTCGCCGATGTCGAGCCAGTGGTAGAGGCTCGACGCCAGGAAGAGCGTCGCCAGGGTGCCGCCATAGATCGCCATACCGGTCGCCTTCGGGACGTCGTCGGCCACCCGCCAGACGAGCGCCGCGGCGGCCACGAGGGCGAGCCAGAAACCGATGAAGTGGGTCCACGAGCTCACGGGGTCCTTGAAGATCCGGAAGCGGACTTCGGTGGGCATGGATCGCTCCGGGGCGGAGGGGGGACTGCGTCAGACGGGACGCGGCGTCGGCTCCCGGTAGCCGAGGGTCTTCAGGACGGTGATCAGCTCGGGGTGGAGATCGAGGCTCTCGAAGCCGCGCGCAGAGGCGCGCGGGCGGGCCCGGGGCCTCAGCACGGGCGGTGCGGTCGGCTCTTCGAGGTCGCTTTGGCCCGGCTCAGCGCCGCCAGATGTTCGCTCGACCGGGCGGCACGGCGAATGGTGAGGATCTGGCTCTGGAGGGTCTCCCACGTCCAGCTGTAGATGCCGTCCGCCGACCTGGCTGTCGCCGGCTTGGTGCACATGAGCTCCCGTTGGCCCCAGAGCAGGAAGTAGGGCTGCTTCTCCTCCTGTGCGATGCGAAGCTCGGTGCCCACGCGCTCCGAGCAGTCGGTGTGCTCGCCGCAGATGATCATGACCCCGTCCACCTTCCGGATCTCGCGGCGCAGCCCTTCGTCCCAGAGATCCGTCGGGGCCCGGGCCCTGGATCGAGCCGTGACCTCGAACCCGGACGCGGTCTCCGAGGCCTGCTCGACGAGCCGATCGTACAGGTCCCCGTCGTGCTCGCCGTCGTAGCTCACGAAGAAGCGAATCTTGTTCGTGGCCGACCCCACACCAAAACGTCCCGATTCGAACATCGCAGCCACTCCAGCGCTAGCGGTGGTGATGGACATGCGCGGGGCACGTCCACGGCTCCTCTATCCCTTGTCCTCGCTACAAGTCTCTCCCTGCTGCCGATAGCCCTGATCGCAAGTCCAGCTGTTTCCCGAGTAGCCGAGGTGAGCATTTGTTGGCACCTGGAAGGGCTGGCACGAGCGGAGTGCTTTCTTGAAGCCTCGCTCGCAGTCCCAGTCGCGTCCCGACGAGTCGAGGTAGCCGCTTGAAGGCACCTCGACCGCAACGCACGACTCGTCGCGCTTGTGGTGAACGCGATTGCATTCCCAATCATTGCCCGAACGCCCGACGTGTCCTTGCTGAGAGACCTCGAGGGGTGCGCACGAGTCGCCGCTCTCGCGGAATCCTCGTTCGCACTCCCATCCGCCTCCGTAACGTTTCATGTGGGCGTTGAGGGGCGCCGCCCTTGCGGAATCATCCTGCGTCGCTGCAACGCCAGGCCAGGAGCCCAGAGCCAGCAAGGCGATCAGGAATCGACAGGACCCGGTGCGCAGTAGCGACTTGACGCTCATGGCTAGGATTCTCCGTGTCGTCGGCTCAGGGGCGTGAATCGGCTTCCGCCTCACGCTGTCCCTCGCGCACTCGCGAGCCAGCCGCCGCGACGGGCTGGGTCTCGTTGTCGAGCCTGCGGCTGCCACCGAAGGCGTCGTAGTTGCGCCACTCCTTCGCATAGGCGTCCTCGGCAGAGCGCGCGTAGCTGTAGGCGAAGCGCGTGTAGCTGCTTTCGGCGTTCCCCACGCGACCGAGCGCCCCGGTGTCCACGGGAAGCGGTCCCCGGTGATGCACTCCCCAGGGCGCTTTCGCGGCGGAGGCATAGTTCTCGTGCCGGCTCGGCATGCCCACCCACTCGTGCAGGCGTTGTCTCAGGTCGGAATCCGAGCGCCCCACGTAGAACACCGTGAACGTGTCGCCGTCCATGTACCCGAGGGCGTAGTTGCCCGGCGACATCCGCGACAGCACTCCGTCGATCACCTCGTCGCTGAGCGGATAGGAGCCGCTCATCTCCAACAAGCGCATCGTCGAATACCTTGCCGTGCAGGCAGCACAAACGGAGAGTGGATGCTCCGCTCGATGGAGTCCCTCGCACCAGAAGCAGCTCGCTTGCATGGCTGAATTTCCTTGGGTCGTCAGCCTGAAGCCGATATGCTGAATATACAAAGCAAAAAAATTGTGTCAAGCACCTACGCAAACTGCTTGATCTAGCAAGCGGTTCACCCGATACTCGGGCGCGTGCGAACTGGCGGCAAGCGACCCCGACGCAAGCGCTCCGAGTTCGTCGGGCAAGGCAGCGAGCTCGGCGCCCTCCTCGCCGATTTGCGCACGGCCAAGGGGCTCTCCCTCCGGCACGTCGAGGAAGCCACGGACAAGGCCGTCTCGAACGCGTACTTGAGCCAGCTCGAGAACGGGAAGATCCAGAAGCCCTCGCCCAACGTGCTGCACAGCCTGGCGGAGGTCTACGCTGTGCCGTACGAGGCGTTGATGGAGAAGGCCGGATACTTGCTGCCCTCCGAGAACGGAGGCGGGCGCCGCAGAAGGTTGGCGGCCTTTGCGATTGACGATCTGACCGCCGAGGAGGAAGAAGAACTCCTCAAGTATCTGGCGTTTCTTCGCTCCCGCAGCCCTTCATGACCCGCGGCGCGACGGGCTCTTGCTGCCGGCCGGAACGCCAGACGTGGTGAGCATTACAAAGGGCGCAATCGCTGCTTCTTCTCACGTGGAAGAACCGATTCGCGCCGAGCTCTTTGGCGCCGAGCGCCTGGAGCAACACGGCGAGAGCCTGGCGGCGGCCAATCGCGTCACCGAGAAGCCCATCCGAGGACGGGATCTTCTTCCGAGGGTCCGCGACAACGGGCGAGTACTTCTCGACGCATATCACAGCATCGTCGAGGCGGTCGGGGCGAAGCGCGAGATCACGCTCGCCGAGGAGTGGTTCCTCGACAACTTCCACGTCGCCGACGAGCAGCTCCGGGAGATCCGAGACCACCTCCCGAAGAGCTACTACCGCCGGCTGCCGAAGATCGCGGCGGGCCACCTGGCAGGATGCCCCCGCGTCTATAGTCTCGCTTGGGCCTATGTGGCCCACACCGACAGCCGGTTCGAGGTGGAGACGCTCGGCCGCTTCATCCGGGCCTACCAGCGCATCCAGCCGCTCGGCATCGGCGAGCTCTGGGCCGTGCCCATCCATCTCCGCATGGCACTGGTGGAGAATCTGCGACGGCTTTCGGAGCAGGTGATCCGCGCTCGTCACGCGCGGGCCAAGGCCGACGAGCTGGCGGACCGCATTCTGGGCCTGAGCGGTCGGCCCGTGGAGAACACCGAGGACGTCCTGGGCCGTCTGGATGACACTCCCCTGGCGGACGCATTCGCGGTCCAGCTGGTCCAGCGGCTCCGCGACCAGGACGAATCGATCACGCCGTCCCTGGTTTGGCTCAACCGAAAGCTGAGTGCCCAAGGGACGTCGCCCGCTGAGGTCGTTGCGCGGGAACACCATGCCCAGGGTGCGGCAAACGCGACCGTCCGGAACATCATGACCAGCATGCGGTGGATGTCCTCGATCGACTGGCTCGAGTTTTTCGAGAGCGTCAGCCTGGTGGATGAAGCGCTACGCGCCGTTCCCGCGTTTTCAGCCATGGATTTCGCGACGCGGGACGAGTACCGCAAGCAGATCGAGTTCCTCTCTCGGGGTTCGGGCCGATCGGAGATCGAGGTGGCGCGGGAAGCCATGCTGCTGGCCCGGAACGCAGCCCAGGAGAACCTCCCCACGCCTCGCCCCGCGGTGGAGAGCGATTCCTCGGAGGGCGAGCCGAGGCTTCCGGGCGTTCCCGAGCGCGCCGAGGAGGACCCGGGGTACTACCTCGTCTCGAAGGGAAGAACCGGCTTCGAGCGGCGACTGGACTTCCGCACGCCCATCCGCCTCCGGCTCTCCCGCGCCTACCGCACCCACGGGCTCGCGGGCTACCTGGGAGGGATCGCCTTTCTCAGCGCTCTCCAGCTCTGCGGGCTCCTGCTCATCGCGGGCTCCACGGGGGCGGCGCCCTGGACCCTGGTCCTGCTGGCGATCGTCGGCCTGGTGCCCGCATCGGACATCGCGGTGTCCCTCGTCCATCGCCTGGTACCCGCTCTGCTTCCACCCAGGGCGCTCCCCAAGCTCGAACTCGCAGAGGGCGTGCCTCCCGAGCTGCGAACCGTGGTGGCCGTGCCGACGTTGCTCACGGATCGAGCCGACCTCGAGGAGCAACTCGAGCGCCTCGAGGTGCACTACCTGGCCAACCCCGAAGGCCATCTCCACTTTGCCCTCTTGACCGACTGGGCGGACGCACCCCGCGATCGCATGCCCGGCGACGAGGAACTGGTTGCCGCACTGGCCGAGGGCATCGAGCGTCTCAATGTACGCTACGCGGGACCGCTCGGAGGCGGGGAGCGATTTCTGCTGTTGCACCGTCGCCGGCTCTGGAACGAACAAGAAGGCCAGTGGATCGGCTGGGAGAGGAAGCGAGGGAAGCTGCACGAGCTGAACCGACTGCTTCGCGGCGCCACGGACACGACGTTCATTCCGATCCGCGGACGGCCGCCCGCCGTCCCCGAGGGCGTCCGCTACGTCATCACCCTCGATGCCGACACCCGGCTTCCCAAGGGCACCGCCTACCGACTGGTCGGGGCGATGGCGCACCCGTTGAACCGGCCGCGTTTCGACCCACGGAAAGGACGCGTCGTCGAGGGCTACGCGGTCATGCAGCCCCGCATCACCCCGTCCTTGCCCACTGGTCCGGACAGCACGACCTACCAGCGAATCGTCTCGGGCCGCGGCGGTGTGGACCCCTACGCGGCTGCGGTCTCCGATGTGTATCAGGACCTCTTTGAAGAAGGGTCGTACACAGGAAAAGGGATCTACGACGTCGATGCCTTCGAGGCGGCGCTCGAGGGGAAGGTCCCGGAGAACGCGCTTCTCAGCCACGATCTCTTCGAGGGCCTGTTCGCGCGCGCCGGGCTGGTGACGGATGTGGATCTCTTCGAGGAGTTCCCCTCCAACTACGAGGTGGCGGCGCGTCGCCAGCATCGCTGGGTTCGGGGTGACTGGCAGCTCCTCCCGTGGGTCCTGGGCCACGCGCGCGACGCCGCGGGAGGGAAGCCGAGGACTCGCATCCCCGCCCAGGGCCGCTGGAAGATGGTCGACAATCTTCGCCGAAGCCTGGCCGCACCTTCGTCGTTTCTGTTGGCGGTGGCTGCCTGGACCCTGCCAGGCGTTCCTGCGCTTCTCTGGACCGGCCTCTTCGTCGGATCCGTTGCGGTGCCGGCCTTCATCCCGGTTCTCGACGGCCTGATCCCGCAGCGATGGGGCATCTCCAAGCGCAGCCACCTGCGCGCGGTAGCCGACGACATCTCCGTGGCTCTGTCGCAGACGCTCCTCGCCATCACCATGCTGCCCTACCAGACGTGGCTCATGGCGGACGCCGTGATGCGTACGCTCGGGCGGCTCTACGTGACGAAGCGGAGCCTGCTCGAGTGGATTCCTGCCGCGCAGGCGGGCTACGGAGCCGATCTGAGGCTCCGAGCTTTCTACCGGCACCTTGGCCGGGGGGTCGTCCTCGCCGCCCTCGCGGGCCTGCTCTTCGTCGTGCTCAAGCCGGGGGCATGGCCCGTGGCCACGCCACTCGTTCTCCTCTGGGCACTGTCGCCCGTCATCGCCTGGCGGATGAGCCTGCCACCGAAGCTGGTGGAAGCACAGGTTCTCTCTTCCCAGGAGACGCGCTCCTTGCGGCTCCTCGCCCGCCGCACCTGGCGCTTCTTCGAGACGTTCGTGGACGAGGAGGAGAACGCGCTCCCGCCCGACAACTTCCAGGAAGACCCCGAGCCGATCATCGCTCACCGCACCTCGCCGACGAATCTAGGGCTCTATCTGCTGAGCACGGCCGTCGCCCACGACTTCGGCTGGATCGGGGTCCTCGACATGGCGAAGCGGCTCGAGGACACGCTCCAGACGATGGACAACCTGCGTCGCTTCCGCGGTCACTTCTTCAACTGGTACGACACCCGCGACCTTCAGCCGCTCGAACCCGTCTACGTCTCCACCGTCGACAGCGGCAATCTGGCAGGGCACCTGATCGCCGTGGCGCAGGCGTGCCGCGAACTCGTGCATCGCCCCTTCTTCGGGCCGGAGATCCTGGAGGGCATCCGGGACGCGCTCCTGCTGGTTCTCGATTCCGAGGATCAGGCCGAGCCTCCCCTGCGCGGGCAGACGGTCACGGAGGCGCATCTGCGCGAGGCCGCCGAGGCGATGGAGGCTGTCCTCGACGAGCCCCCGACATCCCTTCCCGAATGGGTGCGCCGGCTCGGGGAGCTGGAGGCCCAGGCGGAGAACCTCCTGGACATCGCGCTCACGCTCGCGAACGATGCCGAGGAGGGCTCCCGATCCGAAGTCCTGGCCTGGGCGAGGAGCGTAAGGGCCTGCGTGCGGAGCCACGCCCGCGACGTCGAAACAGCCCTGCTTCTCGAGGGTCTGGAGGCGTCCCAGAAAGCGGAGAGCAACCTTGGGCACCAGCTCTCGGCCCTCGCACTCCGCGCCGAACGGATGGTCCAGGCCATGGACTTCCGGTTCCTGTTCGACTCCTCGCGCAAGCTGTTCTCCATCGGCTATCGCGTCGCCGACGGCACGCTCGATCCGAGCTGCTACGACCTGCTGGCCTCCGAGGCGAGGTTGGGAAGCTTCGTAGCCATCGCCAAGGGCGACGTTTCGCCCCCACACTGGTTCCGCCTGGGCCGAGCTCTCACCCCGGTGGGGCGCGGTGCCGCCCTCGTCTCCTGGTCGGGTTCCATGTTCGAATACCTGATGCCGCTTCTCGTGATGCGGCAGCCTGCCCGCAGCCTTCTGGATCTCACCTGCCGTCTCGTGGTGGCGCGCCAGATCCAGTACGGCACGGAGCGGACGGTCCCGTGGGGGGTCTCCGAATCGGGCCACGGTCTTCGAGACGTGGAGCTCACCTATCAGTACTCGAACTTCGGCGTGCCGGGCTTGGGGCTCAAGCGAGGGCTGTTCGAGGACGTCGTGGTGGCTCCCTACGCGACCGCACTCGCAGCCATGCTGGAGCCCAGAGCGGCGCTCTACAACTTCGCGCGCCTCGAGGAGGCCGGAGCCCGAGGTGCCTACGGGTTCTATGAAGCACTCGATTACACACCATCGAAGCTGCCCGAGAACGCGCAGGTGGCGGTGGTCCGGAGCTACATGGCCCATCACCAGGGAATGACCCTCGTGTCCCTGGGCAACGTAGTTCACGACGGCCTGACCCGGAGACGCTTTCACGCCCATCCCATGGTCCAGGCGGCGGAGCTCCTGCTCCAGGAACGGACGCCGCGTTCGGTGGCGGTGACCCGGCCCCGGGGTGAGGAGGTGCGGGTGGCGCCGCTCGTCCGCGATCTCGTTCTCCCCACGCTGCGGCGGTTCGAATCGCCGCACGACATCACGCCGCGCACCCATCTGCTTTCCAACGGCCGCTACACCGTCATGATCACGACGGCGGGTTCCGGGTTCAGCCGGTGGGGCGACCTCGCCGTCACCCGTTGGCGGGAGGACACGACGCGTGACTGCTGGGGCACGTTCGTCTTCCTGCGCGACAGCAAGAGCGGTGAGATCTGGTCTGCTGGCTTCCAGCCGAGCGGGGCGGAAGTGGACCACTACGACGTCGTCTATTCCGAGGACCGGGCCAAGATCATGCAGCGAGACCGGTCCCTGGCAATCACCCTCGAGATCGTGGTCTCCCCCGAGGACGACGCCGAGCTCCGCCAGCTGACGGTGACCAATGTCGGGAGCCGGGACCGTGAGATCGACTTCACGTCCTATGCGGAGGTCGTGCTGGCTCCCCAGGGCGCGGACGAGGCCCACCCCGCCTTCTCGAACCTCTTCGTGGAGACGGAGTTCGTTCCCGAGCTCGGGACCCTGCTGGCTACACGACGCCCGCGTGCCGCAGACGAGCCCCAGGTCTGGCTCGCTCACCTGGCCGCGGTCGAGGAGGAGCCAGCCTTGCCGTTGCAGTACGAGAGCGACCGCGCGCGCTTTCTGGGTCGGGGCCGCGGGATTCGGTCTCCGCTATCGGTGGACGACGGGGGAGCCCTTTCGGACACGGCCGGAACGGTTCTGGATCCCATCGTGAGCCTCCGGCAGCGGCTGGCGATTCCACAGGGAGGGACGGTTCGTCTCGTGTTCACCACGCTGGTGGCGTCGTCCCGGGACGAGGCGCTCCAGATCGCGGAAAAGTACCGCCAGCCGGCCACGTTCGAGCGAGAGAGCTCGCTGGCCTGGACGCAGGCACAGGTCCAGCTGCACCACCTCCGGATCACCCAGGACGAGGCGCATCTCTTCCAGCGTCTGGCCAACCGTCTGCTCTACACCGATGCCACGTTGCGTGCAGCGCCTCAGGTACTGGCGACGAACCGCAGCGGCGCGTCCGGGCTCTGGCCTTACGGCATCTCCGGCGATCTTCCCATTGCTCTGGTACGCATCGAGCGGGACGAGGAGCGGGACGTCGTGCGACAGCTCCTGCGGGCGCAGGAGTATTGGCGCCTGAAGGGGATTGCCGCCGACCTGGTGATCCTCAACGCCACCGGTGCCTCGTACGCACAGGCTCTCCAGGAATCCCTCGAGGGCATGGTGCGAGCAAGCCAAGCGGCGGGGGAGGAGCAGCGTAGGGAACATGGAGGCGTGTATCTCCTCCGCGCCGACCTCGTGCCTCCGCGCGACCAGATCCTCCTGCGCGCGGCGGCGCGAGTCGTGATTCTCGCGCACCGGGGTACGCTGTTCGAGCAGGCGGTCCGGCTGGCGCGGCCCCGGCCCGGGCCGGTCCCGCCGCGTCTCCGCTCGCCGCGCGAGACGGCGGAAGCCGTTTCTCCTCCGGCACTGGATCTGGAATTCGGGAACGGCCTCGGCGGATTCGCAGCGGGCGGCCGCGAGTACGTCACGGTTCTGGGGAAGGGGCAGTGGACCCCGGCTCCCTGGATCAACGTGGTGGCGAACCCGGAGTTCGGCTTTCAGGTCTCCGAGTCGGGCTCGGGCTACACCTGGTCCGTGAACAGCCGCGAGAACAAGCTCACACCTTGGTCGAACGATCCCGTCAGCGACACTCCGGGGGAGACCTTCTACGTGCGGGACGAGGACAGCGGCTTGACCTGGGGGCCGACCCTCCTTCCCGTCCGCGAAGAGCCCTGGCCCTATGTCATCCGGCACGGCCAGGGGTACAGTCGCTTCGAGCACACATCCCACGGCATCGCACTGGATCTCCTGCAGCTCGTGCCCGTCCGGGACCCCGTCAAGATTTCCCGCCTCAGCCTGGAGAATCGGTCGGACCGGAAGCGGCGCCTTTCGATTACGGCCTATGCGGAGTGGGTGCTGGGCGTCTCGCGGAGTGGCTCCGCGCCGCACGTGGTCACCGAGATCGACTCCCCGACGCGAGCTCTGTTCGCGCGAAGCGCCTGGAACGGGGAGTTCGCGGACCGGGTCGCGTTCGCCGATCTGGCCGGGCGTCAGACCTCCTGGACCGGTGATCGCCTCGAGTTCCTGGGCCGAAACGCGAGTCTGGACCATCCCGCGTCACTGGAGCGGGGGGAGGAGCTATCGAGAAAGACCGGAGCGGGCTTGGACCCTTGCGCCGTTCTGCAGACGAATTTGGAGCTCGAGCCGGGAGAACGCAGCGAGGTGCTGTTCTTGCTGGGCCAGGGGAGCGGCCCCGAGGAGGCCCGATCCCTGGTCGAACGCTACCGCGCGCTGAGCTGCGACGCGGTTCTCCGCGAGGTTCAGGAGCACTGGAACCAGATCCTGGGCACGGTCCAGGTCGAGACGCCCGATCCCTCGATGAACCTCCTCCTCAACCGCTGGCTTCTCTATCAGACGCTCTCCTGCCGGATCTGGGCCCGCTCCGCGTTCTACCAGTCCGGAGGGGCCTACGGGTTCCGCGATCAGCTCCAGGACGTCCTGGCAATGGCGGTGGCGCAGCCGGAGCTCGTGCGCAAGCACCTTCTCCGAGCCGCTGCCCGCCAATTCCGGGAAGGGGATGTCCAGCACTGGTGGCATCCCCCGACGGGCCGCGGGGTTCGAACCCGAATCTCCGATGACCGCCTCTGGCTGCCGTATGCAGTGGCGCACTATCTCCGAACCACCGAAGACGTGGCGGTGCTCGACGAGGAGATCCCGTGGCTCGAGGGGCCGGCCTTGGAGGAGGGCCAGCAAGAGGCCTACTTCGAGCCCACGAAGTCGGAAGACCGGGCGACGTTGTACGAACACTGCGCGCGGGCCCTGGACCGGAGCCTCGACGTGGGCAGCCACGGTCTCCCCTTGATCGGAGCCGGTGATTGGAACGACGGCATGAACCGCGTCGGCCACGAGGGCCGGGGCGAAAGCGTCTGGTTGGGCTGGTTCCTCCTCGCGAACCTGCGGGAGTTCGCGCGGATCGCCGACTTCCGCGGGGAAGGGGAGCGTGCGGCAAGCTGGCGGAGCACTGCCGCTTCTCTCGAGGCATCCCTGGACGCGGAGGCATGGGACGGGGAGTGGTACAAGCGAGCCTTCTTCGACGACGGGACGCCGCTCGGATCGGCGGAGAACGACGAATGCCAGATCGACTCGATTCCCCAGTCCTGGGCGGTCATCTCCGGCGCGGGCGACAGGCAGCGGGCACGCCAGGCCATGGAGTCCGTGGAAGAGCGCCTCGTCCGGCGGGAAGACCGCCTGATGCCGCTCTTCTCCCCGCCATTCGACCGAACACCCCTGGACCCCGGATACATCAAGGGATACGTCCCCGGCATTCGGGAAAACGGCGGGCAGTACACGCACGCTGCGACCTGGTCGGTCGTGGCTTTCGCCATGCTCGGCGAGGGGGACAAGGCCGTCGAGCTCTTCAACCTGCTGAGCCCCATCCATCATGCGAGCCGTCGCGCGAGCACCCAGCGCTACAAGGTGGAGCCGTACGCCGTAGCCGCCGATGTCTATTCCGAACGTCCCCACGTCGGGCGGGGGGGATGGACGTGGTACAGCGGGGCTGCGGGCTGGCTCTACCGTGCGGGCCTGGAGTGGATTCTCGGATTCCGCAAGCAAGGTTCCGCCCTCTGCATCGATCCCTGCATTCCCCGGGAGTGGAAGCGCTTCGAGATCACCTACCGTCATGGCGGCACCCTCTACCGGATCACCGTCGAGAATCCGAAGGGAGTCTGCCGCGGAGTCTCGCGGGTCAGCCTCGACGGAGCCCTGCTCCCGGGAGAAGTGCTCGTCCCTTTGTCCGATGACGGTTCGGAGCACCGCGTCGAGGTGGTGCTCGGATAGTGACGAGATACAGGGCCTTGGAGGAGGATGAAAGGAGCACGACGAATGCTGCGAGAGCGTTGCCCCAACGACAATCACGGACGCGCGGTAGTGACGGTACGCTTCTGTCCGAATTGCGGCGTGGTCGTGAACGAGAGCATTCTCGCAAGAAGGTGTCCCGTGGAGAAACATGCGAGAAGGCGCCGCGAGCGAAATACGTACTGCATAGATTGCGGCCAGGGACTTGTGCCGGAAGGATCGTGCCGCTGACCAGCGGCACGGGACCCCATGGGGCCCTCCCCCCGCGAGGCTTCCGTGATTCAACAGCGAAGCGTTCCGCTCCGGTCATCGGCGGGCGACGGGCAGAGGTGCGACGATGAGGCGGTGGCTGGTGGAATTCGACGGTGGCGACGAGCACGTCGAAGCCGACGACGTGGAAATCACAGCTTCGGGGGTGCTCGTCTTCTACAGGGTTGCTTCGCGGCAGGAGAGGGAACGGACGCTGCTGAAGGCCTACTCGCCTGGTATGTGGCGACGATGCCAGTTCGAGAGCGTCGGCTGAATCGGCTCTCGGCGGCCTCGGTCTGCTCGCGGGACAAGTGCGGGACAAGATCTCACCGGCGCGACCGTTTTCGTTTCACGGACTTGCGCCGCTTCTTCCCGGGTTCGAATCCCGTTGGGGACGCCCGATTGCGCAGTGATTTCGAGCGGTTGCGAACCTCGAAGTTGGCCTGGGGACAAGCCGGGGACAAATCGGGTCGCCGCAGCACGGCGCCGAGGTCGGTGTCGGCGAGCCGCGCATAGCGCCGCGTCGAGCGCGCGTCCGCGTGACCGAGGAACGCCTGGAGCGCGCGCTCGGACACGCCGCGCGCCACCGCGTCGGTAGCGAACGTGTGCTTCGTCCCTTCGTAGAGCGGAATCTCGACGCCGACGCGCTCGCATGCGGCAAGCCAGGTGTCGCGCAGCGCTCAGTGGCTCCAGCGCCGATTGGTGCGAGGGTTCGGGAAGAGCGGCGCGCGCGAGAGCCGGCTCGCGGGCTCGACGTGCACGGCGATCCAATCCGACAGCTCCACGGGCACGGGGAGGCGCTTCGGCTTCTTCGTCTTCGTGGGACCGATCGGTGCGTTCGGTCCCGTCCCCTTCATGGCGCGCGAGATGTGGAGCCACCCATCGCGGTAGTCGGCGACGTCGAGGGCCCGCGCCTCGCCGGGACGGATCCCCATGAGCGCCATCGCGAGAAACGCGCCGCGCCGCGCGTCAGGAATGCTGCGAGGACTGCGGCCTGGTCCTCCACGCGCAACACCCGCGGCTCGTACTCGGGCACGTCGAGCGAAGGGCACTCCGGCAGGTCCCGGATCTCCCCGCGCCGACGGAGCCAGCCGAGGAAGGTCCGGAAGGCACCGAGCATGTTCTTCCGGGTCTTCGCGCCCAGGCCGCGATCGGCCAGCCAGCCGCACCAGTCCTCGAGCGCCGCGTAGTCGATCTCATAGATGCTGCGCGTGTCCCACCAGCTGAACTCGCCACCGGCGCGGGCGTAGCGGCGAAGCTCGCGCAGGTAGGTGGGCGAGCGGTCGCCGGCCTGGACCTGGCGGCGCACCGTCTCGAGCCAGGGCCGGAGCCTCTCGGGCACGAGGTTGGGCTTCGCGTGGGTCGGCAGGTAGGCTGCCAGCACCTCCGGAAGCGTCCGGGTCTCGAGCTTGCCCTGGATCTCGCGGAGTACGCGCTCGGCGTCCCGGCGCGTGCGGAAGGGAATGGTGCCGCGCCCGTAGGTCGATCGCCGCCCACTCGAGCCGCGTCCCGAGGTCCCGCTCCATCGCGTCCAGTACGCGGCGGGTGTGCTCCACCAGGTCGATGGCCTCGCCCCGCTCGGGGGACAGGATCATCTTCCACATGCGCGGATCCTCGGCGCGCTGCCAGCCTTCCAGGCGCCGGTCGATCTCCACCTCGTGCCCGGAGGCGTCGAAGCCGAGCCCCTTCTCGCCCTCCCGCTGGGCTCCTTCGCGGGCCAGGTAGCGGCCGTGGGCGCGCCAGCCGCCGGGCGTTCGGTTGGCCACGTACTGGAGCTTCACGACGCTCCGCTGCTGACGGGTGGCCGGGCCATACCCAGGCCGCTGAAGCGCACGGCCCGTAGAGCGGGAGCGTTCCTGGCGATGTCGGACGCGCGCCGAGACCTTGCGCAGGAGAATACCGCGTCCCTCGCTCCGCTCGGCGCGGATCCGTCCGGGCCGGACACGACGTGTACGCTCGGGAGGATCTTCGCCGTCGCGCTTCATGCGCGATCGCGGCACAAGAGCGGAGGCCGTTGCGGCGCGCGACGTGCGATCATCGCGAGAAAGCTAGCCGCGCACGCACGCAGGCGGAATCCGGGACCCAAGTGCGCGCGACCGCTTGCGAAGCGCTCCACGACCTCCGCCCGCCGCTTGTTGGTGAGCCGCATCGGCAACTGCAGATGAATCGAGGGCGCAGCGGCGACGCCGTCGTCCGGGCAGGGTGACCTGGGCTCTGGCTAGCTTCCGCTCCCCTGGAGCGCCACGAAGACCACCGACTCGTCGGGGTCGTTGCTGACGATCCGGAGGTTGCCGCTGTAGGGCCCCACCTGCGTGGGCGCGAAGAGAACCGGGACGAAGGCCGACTGGCCCGGGGGCACCTGGATGTCGAGGGGAGGCCGCCGCCGACCGGCCTCGGAAGCGGGGGCGAGGAGCACTGCGCCCAGCACCAAGGCGGCAGCCAGGCCGTCGAGGAGGGGACGGCGCCAGCCTCCGAAGGCCGGCCGCACGAGGAGCAGCAGACCCACGAAGGCCACCGTGATGAGGTTCTTCAGCGGCAGGAAGGCGGAGTTGGTCGAGGAGATCCGGTCGATCACCAGGGTGGCGGTGCCGACGTTCTGGACCTCGACGTCCAGGGTGAGGGTGCTGCCCACGGCCACCGGTCCGAAGTCCACGAGCGCGGGCACCTGAATGTCCGGGTCGTCCTCGGCCGGGTCCGCGGGGCCGGTGCAGCCCGGGTCGGCCGCGGCGTCGGCCAAGCCGTCGCCGTCGTTGTCGATCCCGTCGTCACAGTCCAGATGCGGTGCGTGCTCGCCCAGATCCGTCGCGGCGTCGCAGCCGGGGTCGCCGCCGGCGAAGTCCGTCAGCCCGTCGCCGTCGTTGTCCGCGCCGTCCCCGCAGGCCGGCGTCGTCGCGACGGCCTCGAACTGACGCATCATCTCGTGGTCCTCGTGCTCGAGGATGTGGCAGTGGTAGGCGAACTTGCCCGTGTAGTTCTCGAAGCGGGCGATCACCCGCACGATCTCGTTCGGCCCCACCTGCACCGTGTCCTTCCAGCCGGCCTCGTGGGGCGGGGGCGGAACGGGGCTCCCGATGGGGGTGATGTTGCCGCCGATGATCTCGAACGGCTGCCGGTCGAGGACCTGGAACATTACCAGGTGCATGTGCATGGGGTGCGTCATGCCGGACTTGTTGACGAACTTCCAGACCTCTGTCTCCTCCAGCTCCGGAAGCTCTGAGATGTCATTCCAGTGCTGGCCCAGGATCGTTCCGCCCGGGCCGATGGACCGGATCAACCACTCGAAATCGCTGCAGGACGCCGTCAGGTTCTGCTTCTCCAGGTGGAACTCGCGGAACTGCGTGGCGTCCAGCTCGTCGAGGACCTCCATGGGCCGCAGGGTGGCCGGCAGCGGAGCGGTGTGCCCCGCCTGGGCGGTCACGATGAACTTGATGACGTCGGGGATGACTCCCACCCCCGGGTTGCCCGGGAAGGGCGCCGGCGCGTCGTTGACCAGCAGGATCTCCGTGCCGGGGGCGTAGGGCGCGAAGTCCACCACCACGTCGGCCCGCTCCCCGGGGCCGAGGGTTATCTCGTTCAGCGACACCGGGGCGGTCAGCAGGCCGCCCTCCATGCCGATCACGTCGAAGGGCGCGCCGCTGGAGAGACTGAGCCGATAGGTGCGCGAGCCCGAGCCGCCCAGGAGGCGGAAGCGGTACTTGCCCTGCTTCACGTTCAGGTAGGGCCAGACCTTTCCGTTCACCAGCACCGTGTCGCCGAAGAAGGTGTCCTGCCAGGCGGGCGGGTAGTAGAGCGTTCCGTCGGGGTTGAAGGTGCGGTCCTGGATGGCGAGCGGGATCTCGAACTCGCCCGAGGGCAGCCCCAGGGACTCCTCGTAGGCGTCCCGCAGGAGCCAGAAGCCGGCCAGGCCCATCATGACGTTCAGCCGCGTGATGCCGAGGGCGTGGTCGTGGTACCAGAGCGTCGCCGGAAGCTGCCAGTTCGGGTACTGATAGATCGCCTGCTGTCCCGGCGGGAACGTGGACTCGGGGTAGCCGTCGAAGGCCGCCGATACGTGGGCGCCGTGCAGGTGCACCACCGTGCGCGCGTCGGCGTTCTGCGTTGCGCCGTGGGGGCAGAGGTCCACGTTCAGGTAGTGCGAGATGCGCAGGGGGTGGGGCGGAGCCCCGACGCTCGTGTCGCGCAGGTCGTTGATCCAGGCGACCGTGACGGGCTCGCCGACGCGCGCCTCGATGGTGGGCCCGGGATAGCTCGGTCCGCCGCCGCTGCCGTCGTCGTAGCCCCAGACCGTGGTGGCGCCCGCGAGCTGCGAGTGCAGCTGCTGCTGCGTCTCGGCCATGGACATGTCGTAGGAGGCGGCGCCTCCGGACGTGCCGCTCGTGGGCTGCGCCACCGCCGGGAGCGGCAGCGGGTCCAGGAACGGCGTCAGGACCACGGGGCACATGCTGGCTGCGCAGGTGGTGAGATCGCCCTGGAAGGTGCCGCCCAGGACGGTGCAGTCCTCCTCCACCTCCTCCTGGCAGCTCGCCGTCGGCGTGGGCAGGCAGCAGGCGCCGGTCGGCTGGGGGCAGGGGTTGGGGCTGCACACGGTGCCGGTGCCCTGGTAGCTGCCGCCGCAGGACGTGCCCGGGTCGAGGACGACGCCGCAGGTCCCGTCCGCAGCGCAGCAGGCGCCGGTGGCCGCGGGCGGCGTGAAGTCGACCACCAGCTCCGGGCGCCGGTTGGCGTCGTTGTTCGTGCGGCTGTCGAAGCGTTTGACGACGCGCGTGTCCACCTCGTTGCCGATGACGATCCAGCCGTAGTTCGGGAGGGTCCCGTCGAGCCAGTCCTGCACGTCGAGCACCATCCCGCCCGAGGACCAGGAGTAGAAGCCGTTCTGGTTGCCGACCGCGGCGGTCGCGCTGGGCGTCGGCTCGAAGTCGGCGCCCGGGGTCGACCAGGCCGGCGAGTTGGGCGGGTCGTTCGAGTCGTAGAAGGTGTAGAGCCAGGTCGCATCGCCGTCCGTGGCGCTGTCGCCGGCCCCCTCTTCGCCGCTGGCGTGGGAGGTGCCCTCGCCCCAGTCGGAGGTCACACGGTGCAACGCCACGGTCTCGTTCTGGGAGCGCGTCCGCGACATGTAGAGGTTGAGGGTGACGCTGTTGATCTGCGAGCCAGCCGGGATCGAGCCTAGGTCGAAGGCGATCAGGCCACGCCGCACAAAGGCGTCCTTGGTGGCGCCGGCGAAGAAGTAGTCCCCCGCGCCGTTGCTCTTCGCGGCGTCTTCTTCGATGAGGGTGTTGTCCTTGCTGGCCGCGATGCTGACGACGTCGGCGCTGGCAAGCGGGGCCGAGAGGGCGAGGCAAAGGAGAGAGAAGCGAGCCGCGACGGCGACCGAGCGGGCGGACATAGAACACCCTCCTGTCGGATCTAAGCGGATTTTCGTTCAACAGTCTGTCGCCTGGGAGACAGACTGTGGCGTCTCATGCCCGATAGGGTCTCGGAATGAGAGCGCTAACCGGGCGACTCCGGCTTCGGGCGGTTGCGGCGTTCGTGCTGTGGTGGGGTGGTCTCCACATCGTCGTCGAACCGACGGCCCGGGCGGAGATGGCCGTCGTCCCGCCCCTCCGGGACAACACGCTCATCGAGCGTGACGAAGCCCCGGAGCTGCGCAGCAACGGCGCGGGCCCCGTCCTGCGCGCGGGGCGCACCGGCGAGGGGGCGAACTCCGTGCGGCGGGCGCTGCTCGCCTTCGACATAGCCGCCGCGGTTCCTCGGGGAGCGACCGTCACGGGAGCCTGGCTGAACCTCGAGGTCACCGATGTCCCCCCGGATGGCGTCGCGTCCGTGGCCGTGCGGGCGCACCGGCTGCTGGCCGACTGGGGCGAGGGCGACTCCTTCGCCTTGGGCGGACGGGGTGCCGAGCCCGAGCCGGGGGACGCGACCTGGCTCCACACCTTCTACGACGACGCCTTCTGGACGACCCATGGGGGAGACTTCGCCGCCACGCCGAGCGCGGCCCGCGACGTCGGTTCGACGGGGTCGTACACCTGGCCCTCCACGCCGGGCCTGGTGGCCGATGTCCAGGCCTGGCTCGATGCGCCGTCCAGCAACTTCGGATGGATCTTCCTGGGAGACGAGAGCGCGCGCCGGAGCGTGCGCGGCTTCGGATCCCGGGAGAGCGACGACGAGTCCGAGCGCCCCGTCCTCGTCGTCGCCTGGGAACGCGGCCCCGCCGGCGTCTGCGCGGAGGCTGGCCTCGAGGGCAGCGCCCGCGCGCTCTGCACGTCCTACTGCGAAGCCCTGGAATGCGACTCGGAGGCTCCGCGCGGCTCACCCCGCGCCTGCGCGCGCCTCGCCGATCTCTTCGCGCGCCGGACGGGTGGTGCGGACCTCCCCTGCGAGATCCCGGACGCCGACGTGGACGGCGTTCCGGACGCCGACGACAACTGCTGGGACGATCCCAACCCGGAGCAGGGGGACGCGGACCAAGACGGCGTCGGCGACGTCTGCGACAACTGTCCCCTCGACGCCAACCCGGGTCAGGAGGACGCCGACGGCAACGGCGTGGGCGACGCCTGCCACTGCCCCTGCTTCGCACTGACGGAGGTCCAGGGGCTCCTCCTGCTTCTCGAAGACGACCCCACCTACACCGGCCTGGCCTGTATCGACACCCGCATCGCACAGAAGCCCCTAACGGCCCTGCGCGGGGAGCGCATCGACGGCGCGGACTGCGGCAGCGATAGCGCGGACTGCTCCGCCTTCGCCGCCGAGTTCACGGAGGACATCGCCTGCCAGTTCAACCCGCCCGCGCCGGCGCCCCAGGTGGAGGTCCAGGGGATCAGCGACAGCCAGCGGGAGGCGTGCCGGCGGAACATCGTCGACGCCACCGAGCCCAGCGGCCTGTCCTGCAACTAGACCTAGCGTTCGCCCCCTTTGGCGCGGGAAGGGACGTCCGCGAGCTCGGTGATCCTGGAGACACGTTGGGGACAAGGATTCAGTCGGCGGATTGTTTGCATTTCGGGGAGTTACGCTTCTTGCGGCCGGGTTCGAATCCCGTTGGGGACGCCCGATTTCCGCGCGGTTTCAAAGGCTCGCGACTCCCGGAATCGGCCGGGGGACGACCCGGGAACGAAAGCGGGGCGCCTGAGCGCCAGCCGGACGATCCGGCTCATCGCCTCTTCCGCGGCCTCAGCTCCGTCGCTGCAGGCGGCTCATCTCCCACCACGCGCGGAGAATGACGCCGAGCGAGTCGATGAGCTGCTGAAAGCGCACCTCGTCGTCCTCGCTGAAGGGCTGGCCATCGCGTCGGTTGAGCAATTCGGCGACAGCGAAGACGTGTCCCTTTGAATCCCGGATCGGGACGCACAGGATGGACCGGGTCCGAAAGCCCGTCTTCTGATCGACCTGTGGGTTGAAGCGCGGATCCAGGTAGGCGTCGTCGACGCGCACGCTCTTGCCCGTGGTCGCAACGTGCCCCGCGATTCCGACCTGGATCGGCATGCGGAAATCGACGAGGCGCACGGCCTCTCCCCGCGCCACCTTGATCCACAGCTCGCCCCGCTCCTCGTCGACCATGAAGAGCGAAGCCCGCTCCGCGCCGAGGATGTCCGCGAGCTTGAAGGTGAAGGCCTCGAGCGTCTGCTCGAGCATGCTGCCGAAGGCCAGGTCGCGGCTCATCTCGCCGACGCGCACGAACTCCTGTGCCTCTGCCGTCACCTGCTCCAACAGCTCGACGAACTGCGCCGCGTGCATGCCAGACACGCTGCGCCTCAACTCGCCCTTGAGATTGCTCTGCGCGAGCAGGCTCATCATCTGCTGCGTACTGGCCATGACCGCTCGTGTGAGCGAATGCAGCCGGCCGTCCTCCAGGTGGAGGATCCGATCCGCCACGTCGAGGATCCGATTGTCGTGAGTGACCAGCAGGACGCTCACGCCCTGCTGCTTGGCCAGGCGGCGCATGAGCTCCACGACGTCCCTGCCGGTCTTCTTGTCCAGCGCGGCCGTCGGCTCGTCGGCCAGCACGATGCGGGGCTTCCCGGCCAGTGCCCGGGCCACCGCCACACGCTGGCGCTGACCGCCGGAGAGCTCGCTCGGAAAGCTGTCCAGGCGATCGCCGAGGCCGACCGCCTCGAGCGCTGCGTCCGCCTGGTGGCGACACTCCGCGCGCGAGGGATTCCCGTCCAGCAAGACGGAGAGCTGCACGTTCTGGGACGCCGTCAGCGCCTCGAGCAGATTGTGGGCCTGGAAGATGTAGCCGACGTCCTGGCGCACGGCCTCGAGGGTGCCGGCGTCCGCACCCCGCAGCTCCCGGCCCAGCACCCGCAGGCTGCCCGCCTGGACCGAGCGCAGGGCGCCGATCAAGGTCAGCAAGGTGGTCTTGCCGGAGCCCGAGGGACCCGCCACGATCACGAGCTCTCCGGGGCGGATCTCGACGCTGACGTCGGAGAGCACCTCCCGGCGGAGCGTGCCGCGGCCGAAGCTGTGGCTCACTCCCTCGAGGACGATGGGCGCTGCGTCCATCAGAAGACCTCCGCAGGGTCTGCGGAGCGGACCTTGCGCAGGGCCATGACTCCCGAGATGCAGCACATGAGGATCGTGAGCCCGAGGACCCCGGCGAGACGGGTACCGGTCATGCCCATCGGCAGCAAGGTGGCGGCTCCCACGGTGTGATAGAGCCAGATGCACAGCAACACGCCCGGGACGAATCCCATCACCGCCAGGATGATCGCCTGCTCGATCACGACGCCGGAGAGCGCGCGGTTCGAGTAGCCCATCGCCTTCAGCGTCGCGTACTCGGCGAGGTGATCGGACACGTCCGAGAAGAGGATCTGGTAGACGATGATCGAGCCCACGACCAGGCCGATGATCACGCCGAAGCCAAAGACGTAGCCGATGGGCGTGCTGGCCGCCCAGTACTCCTGCTCCCGCAGGATGTAGTCCGCTTTGGTGAGCACCAGCACGTCGCCGGGCAGCCGCCGGCGGAGCTGATCGCGCACTTCCGCGGGATCCGCGCCGGGCGTGAGTCGGATCAGCCCCAGGTCGATCAGCCCCCGCTGGCGCGCGGGGAAGAGCCGCAGGAAGTTCATGTCGCTGGTGACGATGGCGCCATCGATGCCGAAGGAGGTGCCCATCCGGAACAGGCCGGCGACGCGGATGCTCCGGTTGTTCACCTCCACCGCCACGGGCTCGCCACGCCGATGGTGTTCGGCGACGGGTCCGTACTCCGGCCGCGACGCCGAATCGAACAGGACCGCGTCGCGGAGGCGGATGCTCCGGAGGTCGCCGCCGAGAGCACCCGGCTCGAAGACCCGATCCACGGGATCGAAGCCGATCGCGAAGATGCGCCGGGTCTGGCTCGTCCAGGGGTTCTTCCACAGCGCGGGCTGCGCGTAGACGGCCGCCACGTCCTCCACGCCCTCGTGGCCCCGCGTCTGCTGGAGGCGGCGCTCCGGGAAGGGGCGCGGTTCGGCGATGTAGGACGTCTCGGGGCTCACCAGCGCGATGTCGTACTGCATGGCCTCGTGGTAGCGCACGGAGCTGGCGAACAGCGCTGCCTGGAAGCCGAGCTGCATCAGGATGAGGCCGACCGCGAAGCAGACCCCGGCCACGGCCACGGCGGAACGCAGCTTCTCCTTCTTGAGCTGGAGCCAGCCGAGGTGCATCCGAAACATGCTGAAGCCTCGCACGGCTCAGGGAGCGATCGTCACTTCCACCTGCAGGTTGGTCAGCGCCGCTGCCGCATCCCCATCGTCCAGCCGGATCTCCACCTCGACCACCCGCGCGTCGGTCTTGGCTGCGGGGTCGGTGCCCAGGACGTCCAGCTTCCCGACCTTGGGCTTGATCCACTCGACCCGTCCCAGGAGCGGCTCCGGCAGCGCGGCGCTGGCTACGCTGGCGCGCTGGCCCGGCTTCACCCGGCCGATCTCCGTCTCGTAGACCTCGGCGATGGCATAGATCTCGTCGGTCCGGGCGAGCTCCACGATCCCGTCCAGGCCGACGCGCTCGCCGGGGTAGGCATGGATGTCGACCACCTGACCGTCGATCGGAGCGCGGACCTGCGACCGCGCCAGCTCGGCCCGCGCCCGGCGCAGATCCGCGGCCAGCACGCGGACCTTGAGCTGCCAGGAGTCGAGCTTCGCCTCCGACACGACCTTTCCGAGATGGAGCCTCACGTTGCGCGCCAGGTCGGCCTGCGCCTGGGCGAGCTCGGCCTCCAGGCGCTCGACCTGCGCGTGGTGGATCTCCGTGGTGTCCAGGTGGGCGACGATCTGTCCGTGGCGGACCCGATCGCCCTTGGCGACCAGGAGTTCGGAGACCACCACCGAGGGCTGGGAGGGCCCAGCGACCTGGATGAGCCCGTCCTTCGGCTCGATGCGCCCGAGGGCCGTGATCGGCCCGCGGGCCGGGGCCGGCGCCGCCACGGAGCGGGCGGGCGCCGTCTCGGGCTCGGCGTCGCCGACCACCGCCTCCACCGCGCCACACGCGATGCCCAGAGCCAGGAAGCTCGCCCACCCCGCTGCCGCGACGCGAACCTGCACTGAGTCTCCCCCGATCCGCGCGCGTCCGGAGTCCGGCGCCGCTCACTCTCCTGTGCACTTCGGCGGAGCGGGAATGTGCCACTCGCGGCCGCGCGCGCCAGGGACCGTGGAGACACGGCGTCTCTCAAGTGTCGGCAGGACGACAGTCGCCACGCTGCCCGCGCAGCCCGCGCGGACGGCCGTTATAATTCGAGGGAACACGGGGCTCCGGGGTGAGCATGAGCGAGTTCCTGGAAATCCTCTCCCATGATCTCGATCCCGACGACCCGGACATGCGGGACGTCGATTTCATCCACCGCTACGCGATCCCGGGCATGCAGGCGCTTCGCACCTGGTACTTCCGCTCCGAGTACGAGGGAGTCGAGCACATCCCCAGAGAGGGCCCGGTGATGGTGGTCTCGAACCACAGCGGCGGTCCGATGCTGCCCGACTGCTGGATCATGCTCTCCCACTACTGGGCGCTCCTGGGGACGGAGCGGCCCGCCTACGCGCTGGTGCACGACACGATCTTCCGGGTGCCGTATCTGCGGAACTTCATGATCCGGATCGGGGCGCTGCGGGCCACTCGAGAGAACGCCGAGAAGGTGCTCGAGCGGGGCGGTACCCTCCTCCTGTTTCCGGGCGGCGACCTCGACTGCTTCCGGAGCTTCTGGCGGCGCAATCGGATCGATCTCTTCGGCCGCACGGGATTCATCGAGCTGGCCATGCGCTACGGCGTGCCCGTCGTGCCCGTGGTGAACGCAGGCGGTCACGAGACGGCCTTCACGATCCACTCGAGCCGGGCGCTCGCCCGCTGGAGCGGCCTCGACCGGCTCCTGCGCATGAAGACGGTTCCGATCACCATCGGCCTGCCGTGGGGCCTCTGGGTCGGTCACTGGCCGTTTCTGCCGCTGCCCGCCAAGATCTCCTACAAGGTGGGCAAGCCCCTCCAATTCCGCGCCGACAGCGGACTCCACCGCGACCCGCACGCATTGCGCCGCGCCTACGGCGCGATCGTCGATGACATGCAGGACATGTTGGATCAGCTCGCAAGCCGCCGGCGTCTTCCGGTGATCGGATAGAAGCCGTGGATCTGGAAACGAAGGTCGAGCTTCTCGCTCACACCCCGCTATTCAGCAGCTTCACACGCGACGAGCTGCGCACGGTCGCCACGCTGTTCTCCGAGAAGAGCTACCGCAAGGGCAGGACGATCTTCCGCGAGGGGGACGCGGGGGACACGTTCTGCGTCGTCGTGAGTGGAGAGCTCGAAGTGTGGGCCGGAACCGAGAACCCGCGGCTCCTCAGCCGCCTCGGGGCCGGTGAAGTCCTGGGCGAGATGGCGCTGCTCTCCGAGGGCAGGCGCAGCGCCACGGTCAAGGCGGCTCGCGCCGTGAAGCTCCTGGAGCTGGACCGCGAGTCCTTCAACCGCTTCTTCGCCAACAATGCGAAGGTCCTCCACTACTTCTCGACCCTGCTGACCCGGCGACTGGCGGCCACCGACCGGGGCGAGGTGACGCGCCGCCCGACCACCGTGGTGACCGTCTCGGCCCTTGCAGATCTCAAGGGGAAGTCTCTGGTGGCTGACGCGCTGGCCGAACTGCTGCGCGAATACGCCCAGGTCGAAGTGCTGCGGGTGCGAACCCTGCCCCTGTCGGAGGCGGCGCAGCGCGGCCGGCCTCCGCTGGAGCTGTCGGACGCCGAGCAGGTACCCCTCGACCGGATCAAGAGCGAGATCCAGGTCCGGGCAGGGCACGCTGCGGCGCTGGACGTCGCAGTGGGCAGCGAGGGCCCGGAGGGCTTCGTGCGGGGCTTCGAGGCCATCGTGGCGAAACTGGCTGAGGCCTTTCCCTACGTCGTGGTCGACCTCGCCAGCCGGCCCGCCTTCCTGGCGGGCTGCAAGCGCGAGGTCGCGGACCTCTCGGTCGAGATCGTCGACCATGCGGAGCCCGGGGAGAACCCGAGCGCTGGAGACTCCCCGCGCGTCTTTCAGGTCATCAACCTCTTCAACCGGACCTCCCTGCCCGTTGCGGTCAACCACTGCGAGCCCTTCGTCATTCCCGAGGACCCCGCGTTGCCGCCGGGACCGGGGCCGGGTCGGGTGGCCTACCTGCGCGCCAACCCCCGCGCGCCAGCCTCCCCGCCGCTGCGCCGGCTGGCGCGCAAGATCCTGGGGATGAGCGTCGGCGTCGCCGTGGGCGGCGGAGCCGCCTTCGGCATCGCCCATGTGGGCGTGCTGAACGTCCTCGAGGACAACGACATCCCGGTGGATCTCCTCGCTGGCGCGAGCATGGGTTCGATCGTGGCCCTCGGCTACGCGGCGGGGATCTCGCCCGAGGAGATGCTCGAGATCGCCGCACGCATCGGCACGAAGCTCACCACCCTCTCGGCTCTCGACTTCACGCTGACCGGACCGGGAATCCTGGCGGGAGACCGCCTGACCGCGATCTTCTCGCCGCTGCTGGGCCCGGTGAAGCGCTTCGAGCAGCTGCGCCTTCCCTGCCGGGTCGTCGCGACCGACATCGAGACGGGCCAGCGTGTGTCCATCGGCGAAGGGCGGGTCGATCGGGCCTTCCGGACGAGCTGCTCCGTCCCGGTGCTGTGGGTGCCCGTGCGTCGGGGGGACCGGGTCCTCGTCGATGGCAGCATGGTGGACCCCGTGCCGGCCGAGGTGGTGCGTGAGATGGGTGCGGACCTCTGCATCGCGGTGAACGCGGTGCCTTCTCCCCGGAAGGGCGTCAGCAACGCCATCACCCGGCTGTGGCATCGGGTGAACGCGCTGAACCCGCTCTCCTACCTCGGTGACAACCGCCGCCTGCCCAACACGCTGGACACCTTCATGAATACCATCCAGATCCTCCAGCACGAGCTGGGCCAGTTCAAGGCCATCTCGGCCGACGTGCGCATCACACCGGACCTCTCCGAGTTCACCTGGATCGAGTTCTACAAGACCCAGGGTCTGATCGAGCGCGGCGCCGAGGCGGCGGAGAAGGCGCTCCCGGAGATCAAGCGTCTCCTGGCCGAGCGCCGGGAGGGAGTCGTCCTCGGCTAGCCGACGTGCTCCATGGTGTTGGCCACCCGGCCCGCGAGGAGGTCGCTCAGGTTGCGGTAGACGATGGTACCCCCGCTCAGCGGAGCTTTCGGAGCAGCTCCAGGGCGCGCGGGCGGTCGAGGTGATTCTCGGGGGCGAAGAGCGGGTTCGCGTCGGGGTCGAGGGCCTCGATGGCCTCGATCTGCTCGTGCACGGCAGCGCGGTCGCCCTCGACGGCGTGTAGCAGCTGCGCCAGCGTCTGGTGGGCGAGCACGATGGGGGGGGCCTCGGCGATCGTCTCGCGCAGCTCGCGGATCGCGGTGTCCGGACCGATCCCGGGCAGCACGACAGGCAGGAAGCGCCGAATGAGTCCCGGCTGGCGCACCAGCGCCTGGCCGAGCAGCCGCGCGGCGCCGCGGTAGTAGTAGGTCGGTTCGTCGTCCCAGAGCCGCTTCATGTAGCCGAGGATCTCGGGCACGTAGGTGGCCCGGCGCAGCATCCCGATCCATTCGACGTAGCTCGCCTCGCACACGGAGGTCCAGAAGAGGGAGGCGGGATGCCGGCCCTCGAGCGCGATGCCGCGCTGCCCGAGCTTCATGCCGCGCTCGAAGTGGTCGCGCCGCCGCGCGTTGTCCGGCTCGTAGTCGCCCAGGAAGTAGGAGGACCGCGCGCACCATGCCCAGGCGTCCGGATTCTCGAGCTCGCGCTTCGCCAGCGCCTCGAATTGCCTGGCGGCCTTGCGGGCCTCCGCCCGGTCGAGCCGACCGTCCCAGGCGCGGAGCGCTTCCTCCCACGCGTCGCCCACTCCGGCGGCGATCTCCCGCTCCACCGCGTGCGGGCTCAGCGCTCGTAGAGGGCGAGCGACACCGTGATACCGGCGCCCGCGGCCACCAGCAGCGCGCGGCGGGCGGCCGCCATGCGACCGCTCGCGAAGGCGGCCTCGAGGGCGAGTCCGGGGGCCGCCGAGCAGGTGCCTGCCGAGTCCGGATCGCTCGCCAGCTGCTTCTCCGAGATCCCGAGAAGCTCGGCCAGGCGCTGCGGAAGGCCCGGCGGGAGCTCCGGCGCAACGACGACGTCGAGGTCCTCGGGCGCCAGACCTCGAGCCTCGAGGAAACGCGCGGCCGCCAGCGCGGCGCTCTCGGCGCAGCGCTCGGCGTAGGCGTCGACGGCGCGCCGGCGGATCGCGTGACCGGGGCTGCGGCCGAGCCAGCGCGAGCGCGCGGGGCCCAGCCACTCCACCCGGCTCTCGTAGAGGTGGGCGTGCTTCGAGAAGGTCTCGGCGTGGAAGGCGCGGAAGCCCTCGCGCCCGTCTCCCGCCGCCAGCACCACGCCGACCCCGGCGGCGCCGACCGCGAGGCCCTGCGAGCGGCCCGGATTGGGATCGACGTCGGAGGCCAGCACCAGCGCGCGGCGCACCGAGCCCGCGCGCATCAGGCTGTCGACGACGCGGAAGGCGTCGAGGAGTCCGCAGGCGCCATTGGCCAGGTCGAAGGAGAAGACGTCCTTGCGGAGGCCGAGCGGGCCGAGACGGCTCTGGATCAGCGGAGCCATGGCGGGCTCGAGAATGTTCTGGTCGCGGTACACCCCTACGTTCACCACGAGATCGATGCGATCGGGGTCGCCCGCCGAGGCGAGCGCGCGGCGCCCGGCGTCGGCGGCGAGCCTGACCGACGAGCGCTGCCGCCAGCGCGGCGGTGGCGCGGCGCGGCGGATGGCTTCAACCAGCGCGGACATGGTCGCCTCCCAGCTCTCCCACGTGGAACACGAGCCCGCCGATCACGATTCCCGAGGCGAAGCCGAGCAACATCACCCGGCTTTCTGGACGCAGGCGGCCCTCGCGCAGATAGCGGTGCAGCGCGACGAAGTGCGTGGTGGAGGCGGTGTTCCCGAAGGAGTCGAGGTTGTTCACCATCTCGCGCGCCCACCCCCCGAGGGTCGCCGTGAAGTGCTTCTGGCCGGCGCGGAGTGCGCGCACCGAGGTCTGGTGCGGGATCAGCACGTCGACGTCCTCGATCTCCCAGCCGGCGCGGTCGAGCGCGCGCTGGATCACGGGCGAGCCGTGGGCGATCGCCTCCTGGTGGAGCTTCTTGGCGCGCGTGTGCATGACGCCCCCGGGCCCGTTCCGGAACGGCTTGCCGATGCAGAGCCCGCTGTGCTCCGCGATGGTGACCAGCTCGCAGGCGGCGATCCCCTGGTCGGTGCCCTCGACGCGGTCCACGATCACGGCGGCGCCCGCGTCGCCCACGGTCAGCGAGGCGAGCTGGCGGCTCGCGATGCTGCGCACGCTGCGCACCGCGTTGTCGGCGATGTGCGTGATGTACTCGCCGCTCACCACCATGCCACAGCGGATCTGGCCCGCGCGCAGCATGGCGTCGAGGATGCTGATCCCCGTCAGCATCCCCGCGCAGGCATTGGTGACGTCGAAGTTGAAGCATTGGCTGGCGCCGAGCGCCTCCTTGATCGAGAGGCTGAGCGCTGGCTCGAAGCGGTAGGACAGCCCGTCCACGTACTTGCTGATGCTGCAGCTGATCAGCACATCGAGGTCGGCCGGGCTGTGGCGCGAGCGCGCCAGACAATCCCAGGCGGCGTCCACGCCGAGCGAGAGGGAGTCCTCCCCCTCGCGGCAGACGCGCCGCTCTCGGATCCCGGTGAGCGACGCGAGGTCGACCCGGGCCGCGCGTCGGCAGCGCCCCATCAGCTCGTCGGTAGCGAGGCGTTGCTCCGGAAGCCGGACGCCGACACTCTCGATGCGGCTGCGCCAGTTGCCGGCGGCCTCCCTGGGCTTGCCGCCGGCTTCGACTGCGTCATTCACCGCAGTTTCGCTCATCGTTTGGGGGGCTCCATAATCGCGCGCTCGTCAATTTTCCCATAGCCGCTCCGGGCTGTAAAGCGCCCTTCTCGAGGCAATCCATGTTGCGGGGTGCAGACCCCTCATTCTCGTTGCTAGGTTTGCGGGTGTCGCATTGCGTCATGACAGCGAATGCGAGATGACGCACTGCCGCCGTGTGGTATGGAAGGAGACGGCGGTCCTGCCAGAGGAGGCGTGGTGAGCTTCGACCTCTCACCGTTCCGGACGCTCTATCCCTTCGAGAGCCACTACGTCACGCGCGGCGGACTCCGCCAGCACTACCTCGACGAAGGGCAGGGTCCGCCCGTCGTCATGGTGCACGGCAATCCCACCTGGTCGTTCTACTACCGCGATCTGGTGACGGCGCTCCGCGACCGCTTTCGGGTGGTGGTCCCCGACCACATCGGATGCGGGCTCTCCGACAAGCCAGGCGACGACCGCTACAGCTACCGCCTGGCGAGCCGGATCGACGACCTCGAGGCGTTGCTCGAGGAGCTCGGGATCGTGCGCGACGTGACCCTGGTGACGCACGACTGGGGCGGGGCGATCGGGTTCGGCTGGGCGGCGCGCCACCCCGATCGGGTGGCCCGCCTCGTGATCCTCAACACCGCGGCGTTCCCGCTGCCGGCCAGCAAGAAGCTGCCCTGGCAGCTCGGGATGGTGCGCGACCTGCGCGTGATGGGCTGGCTCGTGCAGGGCCTGAACGCCTTCGCCCGGATCGCGGCCTGGGTGGGCCCGAAGTCCCGTCTCCCCGCCCTGGTGCGTCGCGCGTACCTTGCGCCCTACGATTCCTGGCAGAACCGGATCGCGACCCTGCGCTTCGTTCAGGACATTCCGCTCGGGCCGGACGATCCCTCCTGGCCGACCGCGCTCGAGGTGCAGGCCGGGCTCGCGAACCTCCGCGACCGACCTGCCCTGATCTGCTGGGGGGCGCGCGACTTCATCTTCGACGACCACTTCCTGCGCCAGTGGCAGCTTGAGCTTCCCAAGGCGGAGGTGCACCGCTACCCGGGCGCCGGCCACTACGTCCTGGAGGATGCCCGCGACGAGATCGTGCCCCGGGTGTGCGAGTTCCTCGCCGCGCACCCGGTGCCCCTCCCATGAGCGAGGCCGAGCGCGGCTGGAACGTGGCGCGGCGGCTGCGCGAAGCCGCCCGGCGCCGGCCCTTCCGGCCCGCGGTGGTGTGCGCCGCGGGGCGCGACCGCTCCGGGCGCGCGCGCTACGTCCAGCTGGGCTTCGCGCAGCTCGACCGCGAGAGCGACCGGCTGGCGCGCGGCTTCGAGCGGGTCGGCATCGTGCGCGGCACGCGCACCGTGCTGATGGTTCCCCCGGGCCTCGACTTCTTCACCGCGGCCTTCGCGCTCTTCAAGGTCGGGGCCCCGCTGGTGCTCGTCGATCCCGGGCTCGGCCGCCGCAACCTCGGGGTCTGCCTGGGCGAGGCGGAGCCGGAGGCCTTCGTCGGCGTTCCGCGTGCCCACGCCGCGCGCGCGCTGCTGGGCTGGGGGCGCGGCTCGCTCCGCACGCTGGTGACGGTGGGGCGGGGCTGGAGCGGCCATCGCCTGGAGGCGCTGCGCGACGCCCCGGATCCCCCCTACCCGATCGCGGCGCTGGACGCGGACGACGTCTCCGGGATCTTCTTCACCAGCGGCAGCACCGGCGTGCCCAAGGGCGTGGTCTATACGCACGGCATCTTCGCCGCCCAGCTCGAGTTCCTCGAGGAGCTCTTTCAGCTCGACGAGGACGGCGTCAATCTGGCGACCTTCCCGCCCTTCGCGCTCTTCGACGCCGCGCTCGGCGTGACCGCCGTGGTGCCCGACATGGATGCGAGCCGGCCCGCCAGCGCCGACCCGGCGCGCCTGGTCGAGGCGATCGAGGACCACGGGGCGACGCGCATGTTCGGCTCGCCGGCGCTGATCGACCGCCTCTCGCGGCACTGCCAGGCGCGGGCGCTGCACCTCGGCTCGATCCGGCGCGTGCTCTCCGCCGGGGCGCCGGTGCGGGCCGACATCGTCGAACGCATGCGCGCCGTGCTACCGCCGGACGCGGAGTTCCACACCCCGTACGGGGCGACCGAGGCGCTGCCGGTGGCCTCGATCGAGAGCCGGGAGATCCTCGAGGAGACGCGAGTGGAATCCGCCTGCGGCGGCGGAGTCTGCGTGGGGCGCCCCGTGCGGCAGGTGCGCGTGCGCGTGATGGAGATCCGGGACGATCCCATGGAGGTCTGGTCCGACGAGCTGCTGGCTCCGGAGGGCGCGGTCGGCGAGTTGGTGGTGTCGGGACCGATGGTCACCGCCGCCTATTGGCGCCGGCCGCGCGACAACGCGTTGGCCAAGATTCGCGGTCCCGACGGTTGCGTCCTGCACCGGATGGGCGACCTGGGCCGTCTCGACGGGAAGGGGCGCCTGTGGTTCTGCGGACGCAAGGTGCACCGGGTGGAGACGGCGCACGGCACGCTCTTCCCGGTGCCCTGCGAGGGCGTCGCGAACCAGCATCCCGAGGTATTCCGCAGCGCGCTGGTCGGGGTGGGCGCACCCGGTGCCCAGGATCCGGTGCTCTGCCTCGAGCTCGAGCAACGACTTGGGGCGGAGGAGCGGCAGCGGATCGCCGACGACGTGCTGGCACTCTGTGCCGCTCACGAGACGACGCGCGCGATCCGCCGCGTGCTCTTCCATCCCGGCTTCCCGGTGGATCGGCGCCACAACTCCAAGATCGACCGATCCGAGCTGGCGCGCTGGGCGTCGGAGCGACGTTGAGCGCCCCGCTCGCGCCGCTCGACGCCTCCACCCCGGCGCTGGTGACGGGCGGCGGCGGCTTCCTCGGCCGCGCCGTCGTCGAGCGGTTGCGGGAGCGCGGCGTGCCGGTCGCCAGCTTCGCCCGCGGCGACTACCCGGAGCTCACGGCGCTCGGGGTCGAGACGCTGCGCGGCGACCTGGGCGATGCGGCCGCCGTACGGCGTGCGTGCGTGGGGCGGAGCGTCGTCTTCCACGTTGCCGCCCGGGCAGGCGTCTGGGGTCCCCGTCGCGAGTTCTGGCGGGTCAACGTGGAGGGCACTCGCCACGTGCTCGAGGGGTGCCGGGCCGCGGGCGTCGGGCGCCTGGTCTACACCAGCACGCCGAGCGTGGTCTTCGACGGCCGCGACCTGTGCGGAGTCGACGAGTCGGTTCCCTATGCCTCCCACTACGAATCGGCCTATCCCGAGAGCAAGGCGATCGCCGAGCGTCTCGTGCTCGACGCGAACGGTCCCGACCTCGCGACGGTTTCGCTGCGACCGCACCTGATCTGGGGCCCCGGCGACCCTCACTTCGTGCCCCGCATCACAGCCCGCGCGCGCGCCGGCCGCCTGCCCATCGTCGGCGACGGGCGCAACGAGGTGGACATGATCTACGTCGACGACGCAGCGGAGGCCCACCTGCGCGCGGCGGAGCGGCTCTCCCCCGGCTCGCCCGTTGCCGGAAGCGCCTACTTCCTGAGTGCCGGCAAGCCGGTGCGCCTGTGGGAGATGGTGAACCACCTGCTCGCGGCCGCGGACCTGCCGCCGCTCACGCGCGCAGTGCCGGCGCGACTCGCGCTGGCGGCTGGCTTCGTGCTGGAGGCCCTCTACCGGGCGCTGCCCCTGCGCGGCGAGCCCCTGATGACCCGCTTCCTCGCGCGTGAGCTCGCCACGTCGCACTGGTTCGACATCTCGGCCGCGCGGCGCGACCTGGACTGGAAGCCCAAGATCCGCGTCGACGAGGGGCTGCGGCGTCTGCGCGCTTCGCTGCAAGCGCCCCGATGACCGATCCCGCGGCCGGGGTATGCCCCGGCTAGAGGACGTGTTCCATGGTGTTGGCCACCCTGTTCGCGAGGAGGTCGCTCATGTTGCGGTAGACGATGGCGCCGATCCGCGGATAGTGGCGCCGCAGCCGCTCGAGGTCCGCGAGCGTGAGCCGCAGCAGCAGCGCATCCTCCGTCACGTCGACGTCGGCGGTCCGCGTGCCGTAGAAGGGCGCCACCTCTCCCACCACGTCGCCCCGCCGCAGGCGTCCCAGCTCCTCTCGAACGCCCCGGTGCTCGATCGAGGCTACGAGCTCGCCCTCGATCACCACGTACATTTCCTGGCCCCGTTCGCCCCGCTCGAAGAGAATGCTCTCCTTCTTCACGCTGCGCAGGTGAGTCATGAGCGCCACCACCCGGGCCTGCCGGCGGGTCAGCCCGCGGAAGATCGGGATCGCGGTCTGGGGCTCCCGACCCAGATCCAGCGTGAGCACGTCCCACAGCGTCACGATGCGCACGCCACTGCACAGGGCCGGAGTGAGCGTCATGTCGACCAGCCACGCCGAGAACATGGTGAAGGCAGCGAGGGCTCCGAACTCGACTTCCATCCGCAGGTTGGTGAACGTCATCGTCAGGAATCCCAGGCACAGGGCGATGGTCGTCGCGGTGATGGGCCGCCCCACGCCGCGCAGGGCGTCGATGGTCCCCTGCCGCTCGTCGGCCCGCTTCCTTGCAGACCGAGCGAAGCGCGTCATGTAGTGGATGCTGTCGTCCACGGCGATTCCCAGTACGAGGCACGCCACCAGGCTCGTATTGGGGTTGAGCGCCACGCCCGTCAAGCCCATGGCGCCAAAATAGACCAGCACCGGAATCGCGTTGGGGATCAGCGCGATGAAGCCCACCCGGAAGGACGTGAAGAGCAGGCTGAGGATCCCGTAGATCGCGACGAACGCGATCGTCAGGCTCTGACCCTGGCCACGCGCGAGATCGTCGAAGGTCTGGTTGGCGAGGACCGTGTTGCCCGTGACCCGCGGGTGGATGTGCTCCGGAAGGGTCGCGAGATGCTCGCGCAAGCGCTCCACGACGGCTCGCATCGCCACCGAATCGATCACGGTCGCACGCGCCACGATGCGGGTGGTCTTGTAGCGGGGGTCGACGAACGCATCGAGCTCCTCGTTCCCTCCGAAGAAGAGCAGCTGATCGGTCAGCGCGGCCGTCTCGGGGATGGCGCGGTAGTCCGGGTCGTTCTCGTGGAAGCCCCAGTTGATTACCTTGACGTAGTCGACGAGCGAGGTGGTGCTTCCGATGCCGGGCTGCTCCTCGAGCCAGCGCTGCAGATCCTCCACCACGCGCAGGTTGGCGGGTCGCTTGAAGGTGTCGCGCTCGTCGCTCTCGAGGACCACGTACAGGGGGTTCGATCCCTCCAGATTCTCGTTGATCGCATCGAAGTGAACCCGCACGGAAGAGTCGGGGCGGAAGTTGGTGATGATGTCGTTGCTCACCCGGACCCGGGAGAGGCCGTAGAGCGAGACGACGCAGACCAGGATCGCCACCGCGAAGATGGCGGGGCGGTGGCGCAGATCGAAGCGCGCTACGGCCTCGAAGCCGCGGTCCAAGCGTGCCGCGCCCTTTTCGGACGGAACCCGCCGCGGTGGCGGCAGGATGCGCAGCAGGGCGGGCACGTAGGTCAGCGAGACGACGACCGTCATGGCGACCCCGACCGTCGCGAAGACCGCAAACTCACGGATGGCTGGAAGCCGGCTCACCGTGAGCGCGAGGAAGCCCACGCACGTCGTCAGCGCGGTCAGCAGTACGGGGAGGCCGACCCCGCGCAGGGCCTGTCGGACCAGCTCGCGCGGTCCGTCCGCAGCGCCCTTCCGCAGCACCGCGTAGTACGCGGCCACGACGTGGACGCTGTAGGCCAGGCCGATCGTCAGGATGAGGGGAGGCAGGATCGTGGTCACCAGGTTCAGCG
The DNA here is from genome assembly GCA_947259215.1 of uncultured delta proteobacterium. Taxonomy (GTDB): domain Bacteria; phylum Myxococcota_A; class UBA9160; order UBA9160; family JAFDET01; genus CAMYLJ01. The sequence goes on along the minus strand of CAMYLJ010000031.1, from coordinate 15,304 downwards.
TGCGTCCCGTCCAGGCCATCATGCCCAGGGTCCAGACCAGGGCCAGCAGGATCGTGGTGGCGGGGATGACGAGGCCCCGCGCCGAGCGAAAGGCCACCCCCGCCACCATTGCGCAAATGGTGAAGGCTGCCGGCACCACGAAGCTCAGATCGGAGAGCAGGACCCGGCTCAACTCGGCGCGGAGCTGTGGCGGCCCGGTCATCCACACCTCGGCGGTCCCGCGTTCCTCCTCGGCGATCGCGGCCAGCTGGACGTCGATGCGAGCGTCGATGAACTCCGCCTCGGTCATCTTGCGCAGGTGGACCACCAGGGCAGTGGCCCGCCCGTCGCGCGACACCAGGTTGCCGGCGTAGATCGGGTTCTCCAGCGCCTCGCGCCGCATCGCCGCGAGTTCCGCAGGATCCTCCGGGAGACCGGTATAGAACGGCTCGATCGAGAGGTCGCCATCGTCGCCCCGGATGTTGAGGGCAGTCGAGAGGCTCACCACGCGGCGGATCCCCTCCACCTGCTCGAAGCGCTCCGTCATCCGCTTCACGCGTGGCAGGATCTCGGGAGAGAACACGTCCTCGGTCACCACCGCGACCGTGAGCGTGTCGTCGTTTCCGAAGCGGCGCCGCATGTCGTCGTAGTAACGGAGCGCCTCGTCGCGCGGCATGAGGCGGTCGATCGCCGGGTCGAGCCGCAGGCGGATCTCGCCGCTGCGGAAGTCCACGATTCCGGAGAACGCGAGCAGCGTAACGCCCAGCACGGCGACCAGCGTGGCGATCGGATGGTCGGCGATGAGACGCGCGAAGCGGTCCAGCATCAGTGCCCTTCACGCTCCAGCTGGCGGACCGAGAAGATTCGGTCGGGAACTTCGGCCGCGGTGTCGATCTCGTCGACGATGAGAAGGGTGTGCGTCTCGTCCACCAGGTCGGCAACCCGCACCAGGCGCGGGACCCAGCCCGAGGGCTCCTCGGTCATGTGGTCCAGGGGCAGGGTGACCGTCTTGCGCAGCTGGTTGGAGCGCTCGAAGAGCTCGACACGCAGGGGGATGCACCTCGCGTGATCCACGTAGGAGACGACCCGTTCGTATTCGGACTCCGCGCCGAGAGCCGGTCGGGCCTCGATCACGTAGACGGGGCGTCCGTCGAGGGTCTCGTCGGGAAGTCGCTTCGTCTCGGCCTCCTCCAACAGCCCCGCGAAGCGCTCGAAGTCCTCGTAGGTGAGGTCCGTCCCGAAGACCGCGCCCTGCAGCGAGTGCTTGTTGACCCGCCGCACGCGCCGCAGCTCGGGCAGATACATGAACATCTCGACGCGATCCTCCGACTGGATCGCGAGCAGGGCCGACCCGCGGCGCAGGGGCGGATCGGTGATGCGCATCAGCACCCGGGAGTAGCCGTCGTCGGACTTCTTCCAGTGGATGATCGCCGTCGAATCGGTCTCCTCGCCTGTGCGGTCCACCGACCGCAGGATCACCGTCTGCACGCTCGCCTTCGCGGGCAGGTTCGCCCGTACGCACGCCTCGATTTCGTCGAGGGTCTCCAGGGCAGGGGCTCCAACAGCTGCGGTCAGGCTGCCGGCGAGCGCGACCGGAACGAGCACGCTGGCTCTCATGCGCCCGAGCCTACACGCAATCCTGCGCAGAACGAGAGTGGCGGCCCTCATCGTTCACGCCTCGGCGCGCCGTGTTCGTACTCGTCGTAGTCGAGGCAGTGCACCGTGAGCGGCCCTACGAGGCCCACGGGAAGCGAGACGACCCCCACCAGGGAGTCGCAGCCACGCTCGTAGCTCGAGGCATCCGTGCTGCCGAAGTCGAAGATGGGCTCATCGGCGGCCAGCGGCGTGCCGCCCCTGTCGAAGGTCTTCCGGAGGGCCTCCTGACGCTCTCCGATGTCGGCCAGCCGATACAGATCGAAGGTCCGTGTCAACGGTCCGCTCCCCCCTACTTATGGCACGTAGCTGCGTCGGGCCGCAACCCGAGCCAGATCACTGCAGCACCTTGAATGCGATCGCGTCGAGGAAGCTGAAGTGGACCGGAAGATGCTGGTGCGGTGCGGCTTACGCTGTCGTCCAGCCGACGCGAGACTTCGACCCTTCGGGCCCGGGCAGGGACGAATGCAAGCTGCGCGATCCTGGGGACGAGCCGGGGAGCTGCGGTACCAGGGGATGGTGCCGACCATGGACTGGGCGATCTGGACGTGTTTCATGGATCCGCCACCTCCCGGGAATCTTGAAGCAGATCGCGAGGCGCGTCGAGGCAGGCGGCTTCGAATCTCGTTGGCGCCCTTGGGGTTCCGCCAGTCGTGTATCCTGATGTGAACCCGGGCACCCTGAATCGCACCGGAGGAGATCATCAGCCATGAGCGAGACTGCCCTCAGCGCACCCGCACCGCGTTCCTTCGGGGAGCGCCTCGTCGGCGCCCTCAAGCTGGATGCGACGGTCTACGAGGAGGTCGAGCACGACACCAACGCCCTGTCTCAGGCCGCAGGCGTGGTGGCGCTGGCGGCGGTGGCCACCGCCATCGGCCACCCCGCGGCCGAAGGCGTGGGCATGCTCGGCAGCATCATCGGCAGCTTGATCGGCTGGGCGCTTTCCGCCGGCTTCATCTGGATCATCGGCGTGCGCCTGTTCGAACACACGTCGGACTACAAGGAGCTCCTGCGCACCATCGGCTTCGCCCAGGCACCCCAGCTGGTGATGCTGGTCGGGATCCTGCCCATCCTCGGCGGTCTGGCGGTGCTGGTGGCGGCCGTCTGGGGTCTCGCGGCCTACGTGATCGCGGTGCGCCAGGCGCTCGACGTCTCCACCGGCCGCGCGGTCTGGGTCTGCGTCCTGGCCTTCGGGCTGGCGGTGCTCTCCGTCGCGCTGCTCGGCTGGCTGTTCAGCTAGCGCGAGGTACGGACGCGTCGCAGATCAGCGCCCGGTCCCGGCCCCTGTTGGCGTCGTCGAGGGCTCCTGCGAGGAAGGCCGGACCGAGACTCCCAGCGGACCCCGAGGGAGGTAGACCTGCACGGTCTGGCCGTTGCGGACGACCTCGACAGGGGTGGACTCCCCCTCGAAGCCCCCGGTCGTCTCGGCTTGCAGCTCCCGTGTAGAGAAGATGCGCTGACCGTCGTAGGAGTAGATCACGTCGCCCTCGAGCAGGCCCGCCTCGGCGGCTGCCGATCCCTGCATCACCCGGGTGACGGCGACGCGATTCGGGCGCGCCGTCGCATACAGGGCCCAGTCGTGAAGCTCGTCGCCGAACTCGTCGCGCGTCCCAGCGAGCTGTTGGTCGAGGGCCTGGCTCTCCTTCATGTGGCGTGGCGTGCGGGCCCAGCCTTCGCGCACGGCGCGGTCGCGAAGGTAGAGTCGTTCGAGCTCGATCTCGTCCAGGCGGGAGTGGAGAGCGGCGACCTGCTTGGCGTCGAACCCCGCCTCGACGAGGGCCTCCGGGTCGAAGCGCGCGATCGGCCCGAGCGCGCGTGCCGGTGGCGACGCCGTCGCCTCGACTCGCGGGCGCGGCGGAGGGGGGGTGGCCGCGAGCGCTTCCCCCGCAGCGGAGAGGCGCAGGACCTCGCTCCGGAGCAGTGCGACCTCGTCGGCGAGCTGGGCACGCACGGCGCGCTCGATCGCCAGCTCGCCTTCGAGCCGCACGCCGAGCTCCCAGAGCGCCGCGACCTCGCCATCCGGCGTCGATCCGGCGGGGAGCGGCGCCGGAGTGGCACCCCGCAGCGCGGGAAGCTGTGCAAGTGCGAAGAGGAGCAGCAGGATCACAACGATGGCCAGGGCGGTGTGGGTGCGGTTCAACGACGACTCCGGAAGGTGGGACTAGGGGGGCCGTGCGCGTCCTCTTCGGTGCCTGACCAGGCTACCGGTCCTGGGCGCGGAATCCCAGGAGCGCCAGCCGCGCTTGACGTCTTTGCGGCAGTCCCAGCATGATGGAGCGTCTGGAGGACGCGCCATGTCAGGACCTCTCGCCGGTGTGAAGGTGGTCGATTGCTCGGCCTACATCACCGGTCCCTTCGCGACCATGATGCTGGCCGACCAGGGGGCCGAGGTCCTGAAGGTCGAGCCCATCGGGATCGGAGATGTCATGCGGCATCTCGGAACCAGCCGCGGGGGCATCTCGACGATTTTCGCGGGCTGCAATCGCAGCAAGCGGTCGCTGGCGCTCGACCTGCGCGACGAGCGCGGGCTCGAGATCCTGAAGCGGCTGGTCGCGGAGGCGGACGTCTTCGTGCAGAATTTCCGCCCCGGCGTGGCCGATCGTCTCGGCTTCGGCGAGGAAGCACTGCGGGGCGTGCGTCCCGACCTCATCTACGTCTCGATCAGCGCGTTCGGTCCGCGGGGCCCGTGGTCGGGAAAGCCGGCCTTCGACCACGTGCTCCAGGCGGCGGCGGGGGTGGCCGCCGTGCAGGCCGATCTCGAGACCGGCGAGCCTTCGTTCGTGCGCAACGCCATGGTGGACAAGCTGACCGCCCTGACCGCGGCCCAGGCGGTGGCCGCCGCGCTCTTCCACCGCGAGCGCACGGGAGAGGGACAGCACCTGGAGATCTCGATGCTCGCTTCCGCGGTCCACTTCCTCTGGCCCGACGGCATGGGCCGCGACACGCTGCTCGGCGAGGGCGTCACGCTGCGTCCGCCGCTCTCCGACGGCTATCGCATGGTGGCCGTGAAGGACGGCCACGTCGCCATTGCGGCCATCACCCAGGAGCAGGTGCACGGGCTGATGCGCGCCGTCGGGCGACCCGAGTTCGTCGAGGACGAGCGCTTCTCGAGCGTGAACGCGCTGCTGACCCACCTGGACGAGTTCCAGGCCGAGACCTCGGCGGCTGCCGCCGATCTGACGGTGGCCGAGCTCATCGCGAGCCTCGAGCGCGAGGACGTGCCGGCGGCGCCGGTCCTGGCCCCCGCCGACGTGTCCGACCACCCGCAGGTGAAGGCCAGCGAGGTCGTCGAAGAGGTCGAGCACCCGGTGATGGGGCCGATGCGCCGTCCGAGGCCGCCGGTGCGCTTCTCGCGCTCGCCGGCCGCCGTGTCGCGTCACACCCCGGTGCTCGGCGAGCACGGCGACGAGGTGCTGGAAGCCCTCGGCTTCTCGGCCGCCGAGCGCGAGGACCTCCACGCCAAGGGGGTGGTGGGGTAGCTCGCCGCGAAATCCCTGGCATCTTCGGGGCGTCCAGGCACGCGCGGAAATCCAGCCCCGAGGAGCGATCGATGACCCCCCCCGCCCAGATCGTGATCTTCGGTGGCAGTGGAGACCTGACCCGCCGCAAGCTCGTGCCCGCGCTGGCCCGTCTGGCCGCCGAAGGCCGCGCCAAGCGCGACTTCTCGGTGGTGGCCGTCGCCCGCCGGCCGAAGCGCGACGAGGAGTTCCGCCGCGAGCTGGCGGAGGCCATGGGCGACGAGGATCGGCGCGCCTTCGAGACTCTGGCGCCCCGGGTCCACTACCACGAGGGGGACGCCCGGAGCCCGGAGTCGCTGGCGGCCCTGGGCGAGCGGCTGGCCGGGCTGCCCGGGGGCGAGGACGCCGGGCGGCTCTTCTACCTCTCGCTGAAGCCCGAGCTCTTCGCCGAGACCTCCCGGGCCCTGGCCCGCGCGGGCCTCACCGCCCTTCGGCAGCGATCTCCACAGCGCCCGGCGTCTGAATGCGGACCTGCACGAGGTGCTGCGCGAGAAGCAGATCTACCGGATCGACCACTACCTCGGAAAGGAGACGGTGCAGAACCTGATCGGCTTCCGCTTCCACAACGCGATCTTCGAGCCGCTCTGGAACCGCCACCACGTGGAGCTGGTGCAGATCAGCGTGGCAGAGTCGATCGGCGTGGAGGAGGGCAGGGCCGGCTACTACGACGACACGGGCGCCCTGCGCGACATGCTCCAGAACCACATGCTCCAGATCCTGGCGCTGGTCGCGATGGAGCCGCCGGCCTCGCTCGACCCGGAGGCCCTGCGCAACCAGAAGGTGGAGCTCCTGCGCGGCCTGCACTGCCCCGATCCCGAGGAGATCGGCGCGACCTCGGTGCGCGCCCGCTACGGCCCGGGTGAGGTGGATGGCCATCCGGTGCTCGCGTACCGGGAGGAAGAGGGCGTGCCCGAGGGCTCGCAGACCGAGACCTACGTCGCGCTGCGCGCCGAGATCGACAACTGGCGCTGGAGCGGCGTGCCGTTCCTGATGCGCCACGGCAAGCGCCTGCCGAAGCGCTTCACCGAGGTGCAGGTGCAGTTCCGCAGCACCCCGCTTCAGCTCTTCAACCGGCCGGAGGGCATGGAGCCCGACGAGTTCCGCCGGCGCCTGCGCGACGGCTCGCTGTGTCAGATCCGACCCAACGTGCTGACGCTCGCGATCCAGCCGCGCGAGCAGATCCGGCTCTCGTTCGGCGTGAAGGAGCCGGGGGGGCAGATGCGCATGGCGCCGGCCACCCTGGACTTCGACTACCGCGAGCACTTCGGCACGGCTCCGCCCGATGCCTACGAGCGGCTGCTGCTGGACGCGCTCGGCGGCGACCAGACGCTCTTCCTGCGCGCCGACGAGATCGAGGCCTCCTGGCGCTACGCCGACGAGGTGCTCGAGGGCTGGGGCGGGCCGGGCGCGCCTCCGCTGCTCGAGTACCCGGCCGGCAGCTGGGGGCCCGAGGAGGCGAGCCGCCTGTTCCAGGGCTGCGAAGGGGGCTGGTCCCGTGGCTAGCGGCGCCGCCTGGATTCGCCACGTCGATCCCGTGACGGCCGCCGGCGCGCTGCTGGCGGAGTGCCTCGGCGAGGCGGACCGGGCGCGGGGCCACGCGCGCCTCGCCATCCCGGGCGGCTCCGCCCTGGCCGCGCTCGTCGTCGCGCGCCAGCGGCTCGACCCCGGCAGCTGGTGCCGCCTGCGCCTCACCTGGGTGGACGAGCGCTGCGTGCCCGAGGCCAGCGCCGAGTCGAACCGGGGCGCCGCGGCGCGCGCCGGACTCCTCGGCGATCCGGCGCCGGCGGATGTACTCCCGCTCTTTCTCGACGGCGAGGACGGCGCGCGCGCCGTGGCCCGGACGGAGGCCGCGTTCGCGGACCGCTTCGGCGGCGCGCTCGACGTCGTCCTCCTCGGCCTGGGGGAGGACGGGCACGTGGCCTCCCTCTTTCCGGGCGTTCCGATGCCGGCCGGCGCGCGCGTGGCGCACGTGACTGCGAGCCCCAAGCCCCCGCCCGAACGCATCACGTTCACGCGCTCCGTGCTGGCCGGTGCCGGGCGGACCGTGCTGCTCGCGATGGGCGAAGGCAAGCGCAGCGCCCTGCAACGCCTCGCGGCAGGGGATGCAGTGCTTCCCGCGTCCGGGCTTCCGGGCCTGACGGTCGTGACGGACCTCGTGGTCGAAGCGGGGCGGGGAAGCGGGCGATGAGCGAGCGCAAGAGCGACATCGGGGTCATCGGGCTCGGCGTGATGGGCGCCAACCTGGCGCGCAACCTCGCCAGCCGCGGTCATCGCGTCGCCGGGTACGACCGCGACCCGGACTCTGCGCGTCGCCTCGTCGGCGAGCACCCGGACGCCGGGCTCGAGGCGACCGCCTCGTACGAGGAGCTCGTCGCGGCGCTGGAGCGGCCCCGACGCGTGTTGGTCATGGTGCCCGCCGGTGCGCCCGTGGACGCGGTGCTCGACGCCCTCGATCGACTCCTGGCCGAGGATGACGTCGTCGTGGACGGGGGGAACAGCCTCTTCGCGGACACGGACCGGCGCAACGCGCGTGCCGGCACCCGCCCGTGGCACTTCGTGGGGATGGGGGTCTCCGGGGGCGCCGAGGGCGCCCTCACCGGGCCGTCGCTCATGCCGGGCGGTGCGCCTTCGGCGTGGGAGCGGCTGCGGCCGCTGCTCGAGTCGATCGCCGCCGTGAGCGATGCGGGTCCCTGCGTCACCTGGTGCGGTCACGGATCCGCCGGGCACTTCGTGAAGACGGTGCACAACGGCATCGAGTACGGGGACATGCAGCTCATCGCCGAGACGGCCGTGCTGCTCCGCCGCGGCCTCGGCCTGGACCCCCCGGCCGTCGCCGACACCTTCGCGGCCTGGAACGAGGGCGAGCTGGAGAGCTTTCTGGTCGGGATCACGGCGGAGATCTTCCGGGTCTCGGACCCGAAGCAGGGCGACGCCCTGCTCCTGGATGCGATCCTCGACAGCGCCGGGCAGAAGGGCACCGGGCGCTGGACCGTGCAGGCGGCCCTGGAGCTGGCGGTGGCGGTGCCGACGATCGCCGCCGCGGTGGACGCGCGGGTGCTCTCCGCCGACGTGGCGCTGCGCCGTCGCGCGGAAGGGGCCTTCGGCGGCGCGCGCGGCGAACGCCTCGCCGGCCTGTCGGCCGGCGACCTGCGCGACGCGCTCTACGCGGCCCGGATCGCGGCGTACGCCCAGGGGTTCGCCCTCCTCGCCGCCGCTAGCGATGCCCACGGCTACGAGACCGATCTCGCGGAGATCGCGCGCATCTGGCGGGCGGGCTGCGTGATCCGCGCCCGTCTGCTCGACCGCATTCGCGAGGCGCTGGTGGAGGAGCCCGCGTCCCTGGTACTGGCCCCGGCCCTCCGCGGCGATCTGGCCGAGCGGGTCCCAGCCTGGCGGCGCGTGGTTGCGGGCGCCGCGGTCGCGGGGTTCCCCGCGCCGGGCCTCGCGTCCGCGCTCGCGTGGTTCGACACCGTGAGCACGGCGCGCGGCAGTGCCGCCCTGATCCAGGCCCAGCGCGACTACTTCGGCAGCCACAGCTACGAGCGCCTCGACGACCCGGGCGCGCCCGTGCACACGGACTGGAAGGCGGCTACCTGACCCGGATTCAGGTCGCCCTCGCAGGCGACGGCGACTACCGCGGCAACTCCTGGGCGCGCAAGGCCGTCAGTCAGATCCGCGCAGGGGGCGGGCCGGCGAAGCCGCAGCACTGAGCATCATATCAGGATCCGGCGAGCTCCTCGAGAAGCCGCGCGAGCGCGTCGCGACACGCCTCGAGAGTGCCGTCCTGGAAGGCGACCGTCGCCAGGGTGCCGGCTTCGGGACGCCACGCGTCGGAGCGATGCAGGCCCGCCTCGTGCACCCCGGTGAGTCCGCGCGGCTCGCCCTCGCACAGGTGACCGAAGCGACGCACGTAACGCGCGGTCCAGGGTGCGGCGCGGGTCCACCACGGTCGCTGGAAGAGCGGGAAGAGCGGCAGCAGGGCGTCGTAGTCGGCCTCGGCCGCCAGCAGCACGCCGGGCAGGCTGCGCCGCAGGCGCTCGACGAGGGCGCGGATGCCGTCGGTCACCGGGTGGTGCGGATCGTTCGTCCAGGCGTGGACCGTGTCGAGGAAGACGGCTTCGAAGCCGTAACGCTCCGCCAGGCCCTCGATCGAGCCGGCCAGCCGCTCGCGCCAGGCCGGGTGGCCCGGGTTCATCCAGGCCTGCCAGCCGGTGTCGTGGGCGCGCGCCAGGTCCCAGTCGGGCTGGTTGCCGTGGAAGCGATTGCCGGTGGCGCTGGTCAGCACGGCCTCGGTCGGGAGGTCCCGCGCGGCGGGCAGCCACACGTTGGCGCAGTTGGCGCCGAACATGGGCATCACGTGCACGCCGAGGGTGCGCGCCCCCTCGCACAGGGCGGCGAAGCCCTCCGGGCCACCGAGCCGCGGCTCCGGCCGGTAGTTGCCGTACTGCCAGTAGTAGCGTCCCTCCCAGCCCGGGAGATAGGCGAGGATGTGGCGTCCCGGGAGGCGCGCGGCGAGGAAGCGCAGGATCTCGAGCATCTGCGCATAGCCGAGGAACACGCGCCCGGTGAAGTGCATGCCGTGGAGCGTGGCCACGAGGCGCAGCTCGCGCGCCCAGGCGGGGACGTCCGTGCGTGACTCCCACGGTGTGAGGCCGAGCGCGTCCTCGGCGAAATCGAGATGGGCGCGCTCCAGCGCGTCGGGCGACTGGCCGCGACCTATCACCCAGTCGGGCGTCTCGACCTCGCTCCCGAAGCGGGAGGCCGCTTCCTCGTGGATCAGCTCGATCGCGCCTCTCCCGGCCAGAGGGCCGACGCGCTCGGCGTAGACGGCGAACCGCTTGGGGCGTACCTCGCGATCCTCGGCGCGCAGCCCGAGCCGCTCGTCGCCGCAGCGGATGCACGCCAGGGGCGCGGGGACGAGCGTCGGGTAGACCAGCAGCTCCCCGTGCTCCGCCACGCGCGTCGGCTCGCCGCCGCCTGGCCGGTGGACGGCCAGGGGCAGCTCCAGGTCCCGCAGCAGGAGCTTCAGCGTCCGGATCGGAGTCGGAGCGCGGGCGCGGAGCTTCGCCCGCAGCGCGCCGCCGGGCTCGCGCCGCAGCTCGATCCCCAGGGCACCCTCGGCGCGCTGCTGCTGGCCGGCCCAGGAGAGACGGTCGCTGGAGAGCGAGAATCCGTCGCTCGTCTCCCGGACCCTGACGCGCTCCGGGTCCAGGCCGTACAGGTTCTCGAGTGTGGTGGTCTGGAGCGAGAAGCGGAAGCCGAACGCCTCGTACACCGGGTCGGCCAGCTCGAAGCTCGCAAACTGCATCGCCGCAAGGCTAGGCCATCTGGCGTCCTCACTTCGCCCGTGCCCCGGGCCTGACGCGGCGCGATGGCCTCGACCTTAGGGAAGCGATAGCGTCTGGCGATCCATCGCCCGGAGTCGCTCGAAGCATGGAAGTCGAAATCACCGAGCCGCTGGAGCTCACCCGGGAGGAGACCGCGCTGATCGACATGCACAGCGTGGTCAACATCATGAACGTCCTCCTGAACGAGCTGGAGTACCTCGAGGACGTCGTCGGGGATGCGGAGCAGCTCCAACCCGCGCTGGACGCGGTCCAACAGGTCCACCTTCGCCTGCGGGGTTCCGCCGACCTCGAGGCCGATCTGGACAGGCTGCTGAAATGTGAGGACGGCGTGATGGGGGCGGTGCACGCAGCGCTCGAAGCCCATCCGGATGCGGCCGACGATGCGCACGTGAGGGATTCGGTCAGCAACTTGCAGTCGGTCTTCGCGGTCCTGGACACGAGGGCCCGGGAGCTCCTGGACCGATTTCGCGCGCCGGGACGATGGACGGACCACGACGTCGAGCAGTTGACGGCGAACTTCACCAACGTGCTGGCTGCCATCGAGAAGAACAGCAAGGGTCGCTATCGCATCGTCTACAACATCGCCGAGCAGGAACCCCAGGACTACATGGTCACGTTCGGCATCGAGAGCGCGGACGGCGGCGTGATCCACATGCCCCCGGTCCTCCAGGACGTGATGCGCGATCTGATCGCCAACGCCCGCAAGTACACGGAGCCGGGCGGGGAGATCACGGCCGGGCTCGTCGACAACGGAAAGGAGCTGCGCTTCGTCGTGGAGGATACCGGTCGCGGGATCCCCGAGGACGAAGTCCAGCAGGTGGTGGCGTTCGGCAAGCGGGGCAGCAACGTGGACGACAAGGCGACCATGGGTGGAGGCTTCGGTCTCACCAAGGCCTACCTGGTGGCCCGGCAGTTCGGAGGCAGGATGTGGATCGCGTCTGACCCGGGTTCCGGTACCCGCATCACCATCCGCATTCCCCGCCCCGCCACCAGCCAATGAGCGACATCCAGAGATGGGCTGCGGCGGCGTTGGAGCTTCAAAAGGTGATGTATAGGAGCACACCCGCGACGAAGGCGTCGTCGACGTCGCCCGTTCCGCCCGGCCGGACGATGTACTGGAAGTCCGGCATGACGCTGAGCCAGCTGTTGATCTCGACGTCGTAGGAGGTCTCGAGCACGATCTCGTAGGGCGGGCTTCACCAGCCGTCTAGTACCAGGGACCCCAGCCACCATACAAGCCCCAGTTCATCGAGGCGGCCTCCTCGTTCTCCGCGATCTCCTGCTTGACTTCGAGCTTCTGGTAGCGGTCGTAGGCCTTGTCCGTCCCCGCGTAGACGCACTTGCAGTACTTCGCGTCGGCATAGATGAAGCGATTCTCTCCATTCGGTCCGGTTGTAGGCGTGAGCTTGCGCTGCGGAAGGCTCTCGATATGAGCGAGCTGCTCCGGAGTGCTGGCGATCTTCAGCTGGAATCCCGCCGCCGCGAGCGTGCGTTCGGTGTCCATGGCAGCGGTCTTGCAGCCGGCGGCAGCGAGCAGCGCGGCGGCGGCGACGGCAACGGCCTTGCGTCGAGAACTCATCGAGGTTCCTCCCTTTGTGGCGATGCGGATTCCTTCGGAAGCGCCGCCCCACGATACCCGCCTCGCTTCGCCGTGTCCCTTGGATCGAGAGGCTCGCGCTCGTCGAACGGGTGCTTTTTGCCTCAATCGAGTCGCCCTGCGCGGCGCGTGTGAGCTAGCCTGCCCGGGGTGCTGGTAACGGTCGTCGTCGTCGCCTTCGTCGCGTTCGGGTCGGCGGCCCGTGGTCTCCTGGAGATCTTGCGGTTCTTCACTTCTTCTCCTCAGTTCACCGGAATGGTGATGACGGGCGCTCGCGTCTCAGCGCCTGGATCCTGGAGACGCATGCCGATGAAGGTCCGGATGAACACGAAGGCCCGCTTGCTCGCCGTGTCGGTGGCGTCGACGTAGAACCACCAATCCCGGAAGCGGATCCGCACGGTGGCGTCGTGCGGACGCTTCTCGGAGGAGCGGATCGTGATGAATCGCCGCCTCGCTGGCAGCGGCCAGCGGAGCGGCTCGACGATTCCCGCCTCGAGGTGGGGCGGGGGGATCTCGGCACCGGCTCCGAAGATCTGCAGGACCTCGTGCGCCGATCGATGCTTCACGTGCACCGCGGAGGTGGAGCTTCCCACGTTCGGGCGGACCGGAACCAGGAGCGGAGCCCCGCTCAGCTCGACGTCGACGCCGGCGAGGTCGAGCATCTCGCGCACGCTCTCTCGCTGATCCTCGTAGTCGTGGAAGTCCAGGAAGTACTCGGTCCCAGCCTCGGCCCCGAGAACGACGTCCAGCACGCCCGCTCGCCTCAATCGATCGTACAGCTCCACGAAGCGGCCGAAGTCCGCCGAGGGCGGCGCGTCGCCGCCGAGGGGGTTTCGCAATTCGTTGAGGCGAGCAATGGCCAGGTCGAACAGATGGCCCGGGTGCTTGGACGCGTTATCGAGCAGGAGCCACTGGTCGGTGGCGACGGGCGAGAGCATCCGCCGCATGAAGTCTTCGCCGCTCAGGGGGACATACGAGATGGTGGGATTCTCCTCGTAAGCGACACCGGCAGCGAACGGTGTCAGATTGCCGGCGTAGTCGGAGGCGTCGCCGAAGCCAGCGTTGATCCCGGCCTCCGCGCGGAAGCGAAGACCGGCGGTGACGCTGGCCACGGAGATCATGCCGAACGTCTGGTCGTAGCGGATTCGCACGATCGCGTTCAGGATCTGCTGGTCCGCCGTCTGGTTGATCACCTCCGCATAGGGGCCTCGACCGGCCTTGATGGACCGAGGGCCGATCACGGCGCAGCCACAGAAGCCCAGGGCGCCCGCTACGAGCAGGGCCGTTCGAACCCATCCCCGCACGCCTTCACGCTCGAACGCTCGCGTCATCCTGGATCCTCCCAATTCGAGATCGCCCAGACCGAACCTTGATCTTTTCGGGAGGCTCGTGCAAGCCGAGCCGTCCACCGCGATCCCGCTCAGAAGCTGAGGATCGCGTCGATGCCGAAGGTGGTCTGCGATCCGGAGCCGCCCCAGTCCTGACGGACCTCCGGCCGCAATGTCAGGTTCGCGTGAGGCTTGTAGTTCACGCCGAAGGTCGCCTCGTAGAAGTCGTCCGCGTCATTCCACCACTCGAAGCGCGCGCCGATCTTCCAGCAATGGTTGATCTCGTAGAAGAGGTACTGAACGACGCTCACCTGGTTGTCCGTGGGGCCGTTGCTCATCAGATCGGTCTGCAACACGTAGTTCCAGCTCTCGTGGAAGGTCACGTCCAGCACGGCGCTGTGGGCGTACGCGCCGCTCGTCCCGACCGCCGCGTTGCGCTGGCCGAAGTCGCCGGCGAGGGCGAGGTACTTGAACGAGACCGAGTCCGTCGGGGAGTAGCGGAAGCCGCCCAGGAAGTTGCTGCCGCCGTCGAACTGGTCGAAGCCGGTGTCCCAGCCGAGCGTCCAGCCGCCGTAGAGGGCCAGGTCGTTCCCCGGGTCGTAGGTCGCCAGCACGCCGGTGTGGGTGAACGGCTCGCTGTTGAAGCTGGTCAGGGAATGGCTGAAGAAGAAGTTGCCCGGAGCCGGGATCCCTTCGTAGCCGACCGGCGTGAAGAAGTGGCCCGCGATGACCGAGAGATCTCCGCGCGCGAGCTGCAGGTACGCCTGCGGGATGGCCCAGCCGTAGACGCCGTGGTCCCAGGAATTGTCCCAGCGTTGGGGATCGCCGGAGGAATCCGGCGGGTTGCCGAAGGCCTGGGTCTTCTGGGCGTCCGTCCCGTACAGGACGTCGAAGCGGAAGCCCCAGTCCCAGCGCTCGTGCGCGCCTGCCGCCTTTCTCTCCGCGTGCAGCCAGGCCTCGTGGAGGCTCAGGGAGCCGGGCACGTCGTTGAACGCCAGGCCGTCGCCGCGTTCCCGCGAGAGCGGGGTCGCCTCGTCGTGGTAGCCCAGCTGGAGCCAGCCGCCGATCTCGATGCCGCCGGGCAGGTCGTCGAAGAGCTGCCAGGGTGCGTCGGGCCCGAACAGGAAGCACGAGTCCGCGCAGCCCGCGTCCGCCGCGTCGGCGCGGGCGACGGCCGCCAGGCCCAGCGCGCCGGCGAGCAGCGCTACCCGGGCGATCATCCCCGCGAGCTGGTTCATGAATCCGCCGTCCGTGGTTTCGTCCTGCGCCGATGGCGACATGGCGGCCTCCCGGCTGCACGACCTGATATAGTGCGGTTCGACCCGCGGAGCACGCCATCCGCACCGCACCTCGCGACCTGGGAGGAGAGCCATGATCGGGATGCATCGACTCCGGGCAATTGCCATCGTGCTCGCGCTCACGCCTGCCGCGGCCTTCGCGGAGCTGGCCGCCTGGGACCAGGAGCGCGTGACGGCGATCGCCAAGGACCTGGTCGAATCGAGCGACGCCCTGTACGACACCTTCTTCGCCCAGCCTCGGCCCACCGTCGCGTCCGGGCAGGGTCAGTCCTACTACCGCCTCAAGCAGATGCTGCGGCGCATCAAGCAGGAAGCGAGGCATCTGGCCGCGCAGCTCGATGACGGCAAGGGCTACGACGAGACGCTTCCCACCTACGAGCACCTGACGGAGCTCGTGGACTACGCCCGTCCGGAGGCGCGCAGGACGTTCTCATCCGATCAGCTGCTCGGCAAGATGACAGCGGCGGGTGACGACCTTCGGCGTCTGGCGCCCTATTACGACCCAAAGGCGCTCGAGGAGAAGTGAGGAGCGCTCCTACTTCGGAGCCACCCAGCCGAATTCTTCGAAGAAAGGCCGCAGCTT
>CAMYLJ010000030.1 GCA_947259215.1 uncultured delta proteobacterium | reverse complement strand
CACGCATCTTGCAGGGTTGCCGTGCGTTCGGCGGAGTCTTGCAACGCGGGCCCGGGGCGTTCGCGCTGCACGGCCCTGCCACGAGGCGCCGGCCACCCGCCCGTCGCTCCTCAAGGTGGCCAGGCTCGCGCGAACTCTGGCGTCGTGCAACGCGCAGCGTTGGCGGCGCGCGGGCTCGCGGGAAACCCAACAGCGGCTAGTCGCCGCTTACGACCTCCAGCTCTCGGCGGCCGCTCTCCGGCAGTGCCAGCAGGGTCAGGCCGGCCACGATCATCACGAGGGAGAGGCTGGTCGCGACGGGGCCGATGTCGCTGGCGTCGACGATCCGCGCGCCGGCGACGAGCAGGCCCAGGGTCCAGCCGACGGTCTGGAGCATCACCATCCAGCCCATGGCCGTGCTGCGGTGGGCGGTGGGGAAGACCTCGGTCGCGACGGCCCGCAGCACGACGTCGCCGGCGGTTCCAAACAGGACGAGCAGGACCCAGCCCACGGGCAGGGTCCAGCCGGATCCCAGGTAGAAAGCCGCCACTGCGGCGGGGTAAAGGATGAGCGCGCCGCAGCCGACCCAGCGGCGACCGAAGCGATCCGCCAGGCTGCCCGCGATCACGTTCCCGGTGATCCCGATCAGCCCGCCGCCGAAGAGGACGACGGAGACCTGCCAGGGGCGCCAGCCATGCACTTCCTGGGCGAACGGACTGACGAACTGGAAGACGACGATGCCGCCGACGGCGTAGCCGAGCGCCACCGTTCCGATGACCCCGGCGCGGCGGGGACTCGTCCGGGCGAGCTGCAGCACGGGGCGCAGCCAGCTCCCGGAGCCGGTCGCTCCTCCCTGAGCGGCGCGATGCGCCGCGAAGCGCGCGGTCTCGGAAAGGCGCCGCCGGAAGACCGGCAGCAACAGCAGCGGCAGGCAGCCGAGCAGGTACAGAGCGCGCCAGCCGTAGGGGAGAGACTCGACCGCCGCGAAGACCCCGAGCCCGACGCCGTAGCCGATCGCCGAGACCGCCGCGGCCATGCCGAGCCCCCAGCCGCGATGCGCCGCCGGCAGCTCCTCGACCAGGATCACGACGCCCGTCACGGCGCTGGTCAGGAGTCCCGCCCGTCCCAGCACCTGGATGGCGACGAACTGGAGCGGCGTCTGGGCGAACGCGGTGGCGCTGGTGGCGAAGCCCACGCAGGCGAGCGAGATCAGGAACAGCCTTCGCCGCCCCACGCGATCGGCGAAGGGCACCACCAGGAAGGTCAGCAGCCCGCCGGCGCGGACCGCCGCGGTGACGCGCCCGATGTCGCCGACCCCGAAGCCCAGGTCCGTGGCCACGTGCCCGATGGCAGTGTTCAGCAGCGACAGGTCGTACTGCTCGAAGGCGAGGCCCAGCGCGATCAGCCCGATCAGACCCAGATGCCCGTCGTCGAGGCCGACCGGAACCCGACCCAGGAAGGGCGGAATCCACCAGGGGTTGCGCCGCCGCGGACGCGCGCAGGGATCGCCGGCTTCGGGCGGGGGGGCTGCGGCGGGCACCGACGGGCCGACGTCAGCCGTCGACCACGGGCACCCGCACGGGCGCGCCCGGCGCGATCTCCAACTCGCGGCCTTCGTGCTCGATGGTCAGCGCGTCCCCTTCCAGGACCGTGTAGGCAGCCTCCCCGGGCCGCAGGTCGACCTCCAGCAGAGTCCCGCGCAGGGTCATGCGGAAGCGGAGGCTCGTGGCGTCGGCGGGCAGGCGGGGCGCGAAGCGGAAGCGCCCCTCGTAGTCGCGGAAACCGGCGATGCCGTTCACGATGGCCATCCAGGTCCCGCCCATGGACGCGATGTGGCAGCCGTCGTCCACGTTGCCCGCGATGTCGGCGTAGTCCATCAGCGCGGCGTAGCGCAGGTACGCGCGGGCCTTCTCTGGCCGCCCGACCTCCGCCGCCACGATGCTCTGGATGCAGACCGAGAGCGACGAATCGCCGGTGGTGAGCGGATCGTAGTAGTCGAAGTTCCGCCGCTTCTCCTCGAGGCTGAACTCGTCACCGAGCAGGAACATCGCCAGCACCACGTCGGCCTGCTTGATCACCCGATGCCGGTAGATCTCGAGCGGGTGGTAGTGCAGCAGCAGCGGATAGCGCTCCGGCGGCGTGCCCTCGAAGTCCCAGGGCTTGCGGAAGGGAAACTGGTCGTCCTGGAGATGGATGCCGGCCTTCTCGTCGTAGGGCAGGAACATGCGGTCGGCGGCCTCGCGCCAGGCGTCGACCTCGTCGTCGGCCAGGCCGGTGCGATGGACGAGCGCCCGATAGCGGGCGGGACGGGAGCGTCGCATGTCGGAGACGGTCTCCGCCGCGTACCACAGGTTCTCGCGGGCCATCAGGTTCGTGAACGTATTGTTGTTGACCACGGTGTTGTACTCGTCGGGCCCCGTCACACCCACGATGCAGAAGCGGTCGTCCCGTTGTTCGCAGAAGAAGCCCAGGTCGCGCCACAAGCGCGCCGTCTCCACCAGGATCTCGGCGCCCTCGTCGTACAGGAAGTCCTCGTCGCCCGTGGCGTCCACGTACTTGCGCAGGGCGTAGGTGATGTCGGCATTGATGTGGTACTGCGCCGTCCCGGCGGCGTAGTGGGCCGAGGCCTCCTCACCGCTGATCGTGCGCCACGGGAAGAGCGCCCCCTTCTTGTTCAGCTCGCGGGCGCGCTGGCGCGCGTCGTCCAGGAACTGGTAGCGGAGCATCAGCAGGTTCTTCGCGATCCGGGGCGTGGTGTAGATCAGGAACGGCAGGACGTAGATCTCGGTGTCCCAGAAGTAGTGCCCCTCGTAGCCCAGTCCGGTGAGGCCCTTGGCGGGCAGCCCCACCCCCTCGGCCCGCGCCGTGGCCTGGAGCATGTGGAAGAGGTTCAAGCGCACCACCTGCTGCAGCTGCTCGACGGACGCCAGCAGCAGGTTTCCCGGGTCGCCCGTGTACTCGGCGTGGACCTGTACGTCGCTGCGCCGCCAGAAGTCCGCGACGGCCCGCTGCTGGCCGTCGAGCAGGGCGCCGAAGCCGCCCACCACCACCCGGTCGAGGGTGCGCTCCGCCCGCTCGCACAGCTCCTCGGTCGGCGACGTGCGCGACGTGTGGTAGCTGATGAACTTCACGATGCGGATCGGCTCGCCCTGGCGCGCGTCGGCCGACAGCACCAGCCGCCCGGAGTTCGGCCCGTTCTCCACCTCGACGCGGTGCGGGCATTCGACCTCGAGCACGTGGTCCACACCGCAGGCCACGGTCATGCCGCTGCTGCGGATGCTGTGGCCGAGCACGATCCGCTGCTCCGAGGCGTAGGCGGACCGGGGCTCGAGCACGCCGGCGGCGCGGGGTCGCGCAGCCCGCGGGTCCGCGCCGGGAAGCGCCCCCGGCTCGGGCTGGTAGACCAGCTCCGAACTCAGCACCACGGGCACGCTGGCGTTCAGGACCGTCACCTCGTAGTCCACCGCCGCGGCGTGGCGATGCTCCAGCGACACCAGCCGCCGCGACCGGATCGACACCACCTTGCCGGAGGCCAGCTCCCACTGGAGCTCGCGCTGGAGGACGCCCGTGCGCATGTCGAGCGCCCGCTCGTAGGCCAGCAGGCTCGCGTGGCGGAGGGAGAAGGGCTCGTCGTCCACGTACAGGCGGAAGCGCTTGGCGTCGACGACGTCGACGATGCTCTGGCCCGTGCGCGCGTAGCCGTAGGCCTCCTCCCCGTACACGATCGGCCAGGTCTCGTGGAAGCCGTTGATGATGGTCGCGTTCTGGGCGACGGGCTCGCCTTCTTCGAAGGCGCCACGGATGCCCAGGTAGCCGTTGGAGGTGGTGAAGAGCGTCTCGAACTGCGCCAGGCGATCCGGGTTGAACTCCGTTTCGACGAGACGCCACTCGTCCGGCGGGTAGATGTGCGCCGGAGGCAGCTCGAGTTCGCGCTGCAGCATGCCGGCGAAGTATACCCGAGAGGCGGCGTGTGCTAGCCTGCCCGCGCCTGGCGCCGCCCGGGCCCCGATGAAGGAGATGCGCGTGCGAACCACTCCCCTGCTGCCGATCGCCGCCGGCATCGCCCTGCTCGCACTGGTCTCGGCCGCGCCGCCTGCCGCCGCGCAGGACCCGGCGACCGAAGCGCGCGCCGTCATGCAGTCGCTCTTCGAGAGGCTCTACGCCGTCAAATCCGACGCCAACGCCACCCCCGCCGAGAAGCGGGCGCTGGCGGAGCGCGCCCTGGAAGATCGGCTCGACCACGGAGCCCTCTCCGCGGCCGCCCTGGGCCCGCTGGCCTCCAAGTTCGACCAGCAGCAGAGCGCGCAGTTCGCCTTCGAGTACTCGCGCCACCTGACCCACCTGTTCGTGCGGGACGTGGCGCGCTTCATGGAATCGCCCGGTGACATCACCTCGGTCCAGGTGGTCGAGGGGGGCCGCGTGCAGCTCCGCGCCATGGGCAGGGCCCGCCGGCCCTTCATGCCCGGGACCATCGCGGAGCCCCGCGGTGCTCCCCAGCCGGAGCCCTGGGACTTCACCCTGCACAAGCGGTTCGGCGAATGGCGCATCGCGGCCATCACCATCGCGGGCGTCAATTTGAGCGCCAACTTCCGGGCGCAGTTCGACGCCTTCCTGAAGCGGAACGAGCCGGCGGCGCTGATCGCGGAGCTGGCGCGCCGCAACGCCGCGAACGACAAGAACAACCCCTTCGCCGCCTAGCAGGCCGACCCAAGGCGAAGTCTCGGTTCGGCTTGCGTCGCTGACGGAGCCCTTCGGGCTCCCTCAGCTAGGCGCCGGGGCCCTCCAGCTCCCCCAGGTCGCGCACCACCACGTCCGCGCCCGCCTCGCGCAGGACGTCGGGTTCGTCGTGGCGGGCGATCCCGAGCACCAGGCCGAAGCCGCCGGCGCGGCCGGCGCGCACTCCCGAGAGCGCATCTTCGACCACCACGGCGCGTCTGGCGTCCACACCCAGGTCGCGGGCGGCCGCCAGGAAGGTGTCGGGCGCGGGCTTGCCGGCGATCCCGCGCTCGGCCGCAATGGCGCCGTCCATGCGCGTGTCGAACAGGTCCTGGATGCCCGCGCCGCGCAGGATCGCGGCACAGTTGGCGCTGGAGGAGACGACCGCGGTCTTCACGCCGACCGCGCGCAGCTCGCGCAGCAGCCGCAGCGAGCCCGGGTAGACATCGATGGGCTGGCTCGCCAGCGCCTCGCCCACCAGCTCGTTCTTGCGGTTGCCGAGGGCGCAGACCGTGCCGTGCCCGGGCGTATCCTGGGGCGTGCCCTGGGGCAGCTCGATCCCGCGGGAGCCCAGGAAGTCGCGCACCCCGTCGTAGCGAGGCTTGCCGTCGACGTAGCGCAGGTAGTCGGTCTCCGCGTCGAAGGGCTGGAAGGGTTCCCCGTTGCGCTCCGCCCACTCCCGCAGGAAGTCGTCGAAGGCCCGCTGCCAGCAGCTGGCGTGGATCCGTGCCGTGTCGGTCAGCACGCCGTCGAGGTCGAAGAGTACGGCGTCGTATTCCTTCCAATCGATCACGGCGGCGAAGCTACCGGAGCGGGAGCTTCGCTACAATCCGCCGTCGGAGGAACGGCGTGCCGAAGCAGACCGAGCTGGACGTGGCGAGCCTCGGCGCGTGCGAGGTCACCTCGCCGTTGGCGGAGCGAGGCCGGAATTTCGTGGCCGACGGAGTCCGGGTCCTGTTCGACCACGACATCGTCGAGGGCGCCGCCCCGATGGAGAACCTGAGCTTCGAGAAGGCCGGGCCGCGGGAGCGGATCTTCTTCGAGCCCTCGCGCACTACCGCGGCCCTGGTCACCTGTGGCGGCCTCTCCCCGGGGCTCAACAACGTGATCCGCTCGGCCTACCTGGAGCTCGCCCTCAACTACCGCGTGGCCCGGGTGTTGGGCATCCGCAACGGCTACGCAGGTCTGAATCCCGCGTCCGGGTACGAGCCCATCGAGCTCACGCGCGCCTTCGTCGAGAACATCCACGAGCTCGGCGGCACCGTGATCGGTAGCTCCCGCGGCCCTCAGGAACCGAGCGTGACCGTCGACTTCCTGGAGTCCAATGAGATCGACATCCTGTTCTGCATCGGCGGCGACGGCACCCAGCGCGGCGCGCACGCCATCGAGCAGGAGATCGAGAAGCGCGGACTGAAGAAGGCGATCATCGGGATTCCCAAGACCATCGACAACGACGTCCCCTACGTGTGGATGACGTTCGGCTACGTCACCGCGCTCGACATCGCGGCGGCGGTGATACGCAGCGCCCACGTGGAGGCGACCGGCGCTCCCAACGGGGTCGGGCTCGTGAAGCTGATGGGCCGGGACGCGGGTTTCATCGCCGCCGGCGCGGCCCTCGTGAGCCAGGACGCCAACTTCGTGCTGGTGCCGGAGGTGGCCTTTCCGCTGGAGGGCGAGGGCGGCCTCCTAGACACCCTGGAGCGGCGCCTCGCGGAGCGCGGCCATGCGGTGGTGGTGGTGGCCGAGGGCGCCGGGCAACACCTGTTCGAGGAGAAGGACGCGGAGCGGGACGCGTCTGGGAACGTGCGCTACCGGGACGTAGGCACCTTCCTGCGCGACCGCATCGGCGCTCACTTCGAGGAGCGCGGCCTGCCCCTCAACCTGAAGTACATCGATCCGAGCTACGCGATCCGGAGCCAGCCGGCGGGCGCCTGGGACCGCATCATCACGGACCGCATGGCGCGCAACGCCGTACACGCGGCCATGGCGGGAAGGACCGACGTGCTGATGGGCTTCTGGAACCAGAGCGTGATCCACGTGCCCATCTCGGTGGCCGTCCAGCAGAAGAAGCACCTGCCCCTGGACAGCGACCTGTGGAACGCAGTGCTCGCCACCACCGGCCAGCCCCAGTGGTGAGCGCGGCTCAGCGCGGCGCGTAGCGCTCCTTCGCCTCCTCGGGCGTGAGGTTCGCGGCGGCCGCGATCGCCGCCAGCCGCTCCGGGTCCTCCAGATCCTCGGGCTCGACCCGGACCTGGAGCTGGCGGGCGTTGCGGTAGTGATCCGTCTCCGTGTCCACGTGGCGCACGCGAGTCTTGCCGGTCTCCGGGTCCATCAGCTCGTCGAACGGGAGCGGCACGATCTGGTGGTCGCGGCGGGTGATGAGCACGCTGGACTGGCCCGAGAGCAGTGCCTCCACGGCTCCGACTCCCAGATCCAGGGTGTAGTCGCGGTCGAAGCCCGTGGGCGAGCCGCAGCGCAGCTCGTAACCGACGTCCTTCTCCCCCATGGCCACCTTCACTCCGCGGCCCGCCAGCACGCGCGTGAGCGCGTCGCGCAGGGTGCGGCCGAAGGGAATGTCGCCCAGCCGGATGTGGCCGTGCTCGTCGCGCTTCACGTCCTGAAGCGCAGCCAGGGAGTCCTCGGGCATCTGCTCGAGCAGGCCCTCGGCCACCACGGCCACGCCGTCCGGGCGGCCCTGGGAGAGCCGCTTCACGATCGTGCCCTCGATCAGGCGCATCACCCGATCGAAGCGGATCTGTTCCTCCCCGAACTCCTCGGGGATCAGGATCAGCGGAGCGCCCGCCGCCTTGCCGGCGCCGAGGGCCAGGTGCCCCGACTGGCGCCCCATCATCACCACGATGAACCAGCGGTTGGTGGTGCGGCAGTCCTCCATGATCCGCTCAATCACCGAGGCGCCCAGATGGCGGGCGGTGTCGAAGCCAAAGGTGGGAACCCCCTCAGGCAGCGGCAGGTCGTTGTCGATGGTCTTCGGTACGTGGGCCACGGTGATGGCGCCGCCGGCCTCCTCGGCCACGCGCTTGGCGGAGAACGCCGTGTCGTCACCCCCGATCGTGATCAGGTGGTCGATTCCGAGCGACGTCAGGGACTTCACGCAGTTCCCCAGGTGCTCGGGCTTCTTGGTGGGGTTCGCACGGGCGGTGTGCAGCACCGAGCCGCCCGCCAGGTGCAGCAGCCGGCTGTCCTCGGGTCCCAGCTCGAGGACGTGGCTGGTATCGCCCTCCATGATCCACTTGAAGCCGTCGTAGATGCCGATGCTGCGCGCGCCGTGACGAGCGGCGGCGATGACCGCCGCCCCGATGACGCCGTTCAAGCCCGGCGCCGGACCGCCCCCACAGAGAATTCCGAACGTGGCCATGCTCCCCTCTCTCCTCTTCTTCTTCCGTTGCCGACCTAGCGTCCCCGCAGGCCGCGCAGGAATGCGGATTTCCAGTCGCTCACGCCGGGCCGCGGCGCGCCGGCCGACCTGCGCGGCAGAGGCCGCGGCGCCGGCGATTCCGTCAGCTCGTCCAGAGCGAGGTCGACGATCACCTCTTCCGCCAGCTCGCGCATCTGCCGGTGCACGAGCGTCCCGCTCCCGTGGTGCAGGATCGAGAGCGGCACCCCGCCGGCGGAGACCAGCGCCTCGGTCCGGGGACTGCGCGACAGATGGGTGCGGTAGCGCGGCCAGCCCCGGCGACGCACCTCGCGCTCGAGCACCGCGTGCAGGTGCAGGCCGGTGCGCGGCTCGATCCGCGTGCGCGCATCCACCAGGGTGAAGACCACCCGCGCCTTGACGGCCGGCCCCCGCACGCTTTCGATCCCGTCGAAGATCTTGCTGGCCTCTTCGAGCGACGAGCGATCCGCCACCGGCAGGATCGCGCGGTCCGCGGCGTGGAGCGCGTTCCAGGTGAGCGCTTCCAGGTCGCTCTTGGTGTCGAGGATCACGACCCCCTCCCACTTCGTGCGGTCGAGGATCCGACGCAAGGTCTCGGGATCGTCCGCCCGATGCTTCAGCGCCGCGGTCTCCGGCGGGGACGGAACGAAGTGGACCCCGTACTGGCCCAGGCGCACCGCGCGGTCGAGGCTGCGCTCGGCCCAGGCGTGCTTCAGGTTGGGCTCGTCGCGCGCGATGGGATCGAGGGCGAACATGCGATCGAGCACCGCCTGGTCGTCGAGGCCGACGATCAGGACCGGCAGGTCCTCCCGCAGCGCGCGCAGGTAGATGGCCAGGTTGGACGCGATGGTGGTCTTGCCGACGCCGCCCTTGTTCGAGACGACGGCCAGCACGCGCATGCGCTTCCGGGGGGACTCCACGGCATGAAGGGTACCCATCGGGTAGCATGGCGCCATGACGGCCGTGGGGATCATCCCGGCGCGCTACGGCGCCAGCCGCTTTCCCGGCAAGCCCCTCGCGCCCATCGCCGGCATGCCCATGATCGAGCGCGTCTGGCGGGGCGCCCGGCAGGCCAAGCGGCTGCGGGACGTGCTGGTGGCCACCGATGACGAGCGGATCGCCGCTGTCGCACGCGGCTTCGGCGCCCCGGTGGCCCTGACCTCTCCGGACCATCCGACCGGCACGGACCGCCTCGCCGAGGTGGCCGCGGGGCTGGACGACGAGATCGTCGTGAACGTGCAGGGCGACGAGCCCCTGGTGGAAGGGTTCGTGATCGACGCCGCCGTGGAAGCGCTACAGGCCACCCCGGAGGCCGCCATGGCCACCGTGGTCCACCCGGCGCCCGCAAGCGCGCTGGACGACCCGAACCGCGTCAAGGTGGTGCTGGACCGCGCCGGCATGGCGCTCTACTTCTCGCGCAGCGCGATCCCCTACCCCGGCCGGGCGGACGCGGACGTGCGCTGGTGGCAGCACATCGGCCTCTACGCCTACCGGCGCCCCTTCCTGCTGGAGTACGTCCGCCTCCCGCAGACCCCGGCCGAGCGGGCCGAGGGCCTGGAGCAGCTGCGCGCCCTCGAGCACGGCCACCGCATCCGCACGGCGGTGATCGAGGGCTGGGAGAGCCTGCCCGTCGACGTACCCGGGGACGTGGCCGCGGTGGAGGCCCGGCTGGCGGAGCGGGGCGGGTGCTGACGGCGGCCGGGCTGGGACTGCTGCTGGGCGTGCGCCACGCGGCCGATCCCGACCACCTGGCCGCCGTGTCCGCCATCGCGGCGCGCCAGGGGAGCCACGCTCGTACCGCCGCTGTGGGCCTGGCCTGGGGCCTCGGTCACGCCCTGGTGGTGGTGACCGCGGGAGCACTGCTGGTGCTGCTCGGGCAGAACGTGCCCGAGGGCGCCGCCTCGGCCTTGGAGGCCGGGGTGGGTCTGGTCCTGATCGGCCTCGGCGTCGGCAACCTGCGCGGCGCGCGAGCCACCGCGACCGCCCGCGCGCCACGCGGCGGCTGGCGTTCGTTCGCCGTCGGCGCCGTGCACGGGCTGGCCGGAACCGCCGGCCTGGCACTGCTGGCGCTGGCCGCCATGCCCACACCGGCGGCGGCGGTGGCCTACCTGGCCGTCTTCAGCCTCGGGAGTCTGCTCGGCATGCTGTCGGTGTCGCTGGGCCTGGGCGTACCCCTCGGCTGGGCCGCCGCGCGACCGCGCGGCCCCCAGGTCCTGTCCGTTGCGACGGGCCTGCTGGCGGTCGTCTGCGGCAGCTGGCTCGTCTGGGCCGGAGGCTCCGCCCTGGGGTGAGCGAGCTCAGTGCCGCAACGGTTCGCGAGTGGGGCCGGCGCTATTCCAACTGGGGGCGTTGGGGAGCCGACGACGAGCGCGGCGCCCTGAACTTCATCACCCGCGAGCGCCTGCTGGCCGCCTGCGCCCTCCCCCGCCAGGGGAGGATCCTCTCCTGCGCCCTGCCCTTCGACGAGAACGGCCCCCAGACCGGCGACTTCGGCCGTCACAACCCGATTCACACCATGCTGGTCGACGGCAGCGATGACGCCGCAGCAGCGATGGGCCCGCTGCCCGGGGGCTTCCGCTACGCCGACGACAGCGTGAGCATGCCGCTCCAGTGCGGCACCCAGTGGGATGCCCTGGCCCACGTCTTCTACGACGGCCGCATGTACAACGATCGGGACGCCCGCCTGATCACGAGTCGCGGCGCGGGGGCCAACTCCATCGACAAGATGGCCGACGGGGTGGCGGGGCGCGGCGTGCTGCTCGACGTTGCGCGACACCGGCGCCTGCCGGCCCTCGAAGACGGCACGCCGATCCTGCCGGAGGAGCTCGACGCCTGCGCGGAGCAGCAGGGGGTGACCGTTGAATCCGGCGACGTCGTGCTCGTGCACACCGGGCAGCTGGAGGGCCGCCTCGCCCGCGGCTCCTGGGACGGATACGCCGGAGGGCCCGCACCGGGGCTCTCGGTGCACTGCGCACGCTGGCTGTACGAGCGCGAGGTGGCGGCCGTGGCGAGCGACACCTTCGCTCTGGAGGTGATGCCGAGCGAGGTGCCCGACTGCATCATGCCCCTGCACATGATCTCGCTGCGCAACACGGGCGTGCTCTTCGGCGAGATCTTCCGGCTCGGCCCGCTGGCCGAGGACAGCGCCCGGGACGGCGAGTACGCCTTCCTCTTCTGCGCTCCGCCCCTCCCGGTGACGGGGGCCGTCGGTTCGCCCATCAACCCCCTGGCCATCAAGTAGCGGGAGTCTGCGCCGTGCCGCGGCTCGCCCTGCTCTTCGCCCTGTCCGGGGTGGCCGCCCTGGTGGTGGAGACCACCTGGCTGCGCTGGTTCCGGCTGCTGTTCGGGGCCACGGCGCCCGCGGCCTCCGCCACGCTGGTGGCCTTCTTCGCCGGCCACGCGCTCGGGGCCGCGCTGGCGGCCCGGCGCGCGCCCGGCTGGCGGCGCCCGCTTGCGGTCTACGGCGCCCTGGAGCTGCTGGCGGCCCTCGGCGCGCTGGCCGTGCCTCTGCTGCTGCGCGCGGGCGGCGCCGCGACCGAGGGCGTCTACGCGGCCCTCTCCGAACGCCCGGCGCTCCTCGCCGCCTGGCGCTTCGCGCTGGCCCTGGCCGCCACCCTGCCCGCAGCGGCAGCCCTGGGAGCGACCCTCCCCGCGATCGGCGCGGCCGCCCTGCGCCGGGCAGACGCCCTCGGCACCCGGGGCTCGGCGCTCTACGCCTGGAACACCCTGGGCGCCGCGTTCGGCACCGCTTTGGGGGCCTTCGTGCTCCCGGACGCCGTCGGGGTCCACGCCACCTACGCCGCCGCGGTGGCGCTCCAGCTGGCGGTAGGGGGGACCGCCCTCCGCTGGGGGCGCGCGGTGGCCCCGGTGCCGGAGCCGCGCGCCCCGAAGCGCCGCGCCCCCTCCGTCGGCGGCGGCAGCGTTTCGGAGGGGGCGCTCCTCGCGCTGGCCGGCCTCTCGGGCTTCGCCGCCCTGGCCGCCCAGGTCCTCCTCGTGCAGGCGTTCGCACAGATCCTGAACCAGTCCGTGTACGTCTTCGGCGTCGTGCTGATGGTCGTCCTGGCCACCCTGGCCCTCGGGGCTGCCCTGGTGGGGGCGCGCGAACGCCGCGGGCGCCCGGCTCGGCCCGCCTGGGGACTGGTGGGCGGGGGGCTCTTCGCGCTCGTGTTCCCAAGCGGGCTCCACGCCCTCTCCGGCGGGCTGGGCTTCATGGGGACGGATCTCCCCTGGCCCGGGTACCTGGCCAAGGCCCTCGGCCTGGTGGTGGTGACGGCGGGCCCCCTGCTCCTCGGCCTGGCCATGGTGCTACCCGGCACCTTCGCCATGGCGGGGCGCGCCGAGCCCGACGCCGGGCCAGGCCGCGCCGGCGCGCTCCTGGGCCGGCTCCTGGTCGCCAACACCGTGGGCGCCATCGCCGGCGCCCTGGCCGCCCCCTACCTGCTCCTGCCCGGCTTCGGCCCCTTCGGCGCCTTCGGCGCCCTCGGCCTGTTGCTGGCGGCGGCAGGAGCGCTGACACCCGCCGCCGATCGCCGCGACTGGGCGAGGCGAGCGGGGATCGCCGTCGTCGTCGCGATCTCGGTGTGGGCGGGTTTCGGGCCCTTCGGGCTCGCACCGCTGCACCTGGGCGCGGACGAGCGCCTGGTCGACCTGCGCAGCACCGCGTCCGGCACCGTGGCGGTGGTGGACCGGCCCGACGGTCGCGTGATCCGGATCGACAACCACTACGTCCTCGGTGGCACCGCCGAGGGCGTGCACGAGGAGCGCCAGGGCCACCTGCCCTTGCTCCTCCACGCCGCCCCGCGCAGCGTCGCCTTCGTCGGCACCGCGACGGGCATCAGCGCCGGCGCCGCCACGGCCCACCCGGTGCGTGAGATCGCCCTGGTGGAGATCGTGCCCGCGGTCACGCAGGCGGCGCGCCGGCACTTCGCCGACGCCAATCGCCGCGTCTACGCAGACCCGCGCAGCCGCGCCGTGCCCGACGACGCGCGCAACTACCTGGCGCGCACGCCCGATCGCTTCGACGTGGTGGTGGCGGACCTCTTCGTACCCTGGCGCTCGGGGACCGGCGCCCTCTACACCCGCGAGCACTTCCGCGCCGTGCGCCAGCGCCTGCGCCAGGACGGGCTCTTCTGCCAGTGGCTCCCGCTCTACCAGCTGTCGCAGCGCGAGTTCGAGAGCGTGACGGCCAGCTTCCTCGACGTCTTCCCCACCGCCGCCCTCTTCCGGGGCGACTTCTACGGGGCGTTCCCCATCGTGGCGCTGGTGGGATTCGCGGGGAGTCCAGCCTCCACGCAGGCCGTGTCCGAGGCGGCGGCGCGCCTCGGCCGCGCCGGCGAGACCGATCGCTGGGTGACGGACCCCGTCGGCGTGTGGGCGCTCTACGTAGGCCCCCTCTCGACCCTGGCGGGCGAGGCCGCCAGCTGGCCGCGCCAGACCGACGCGCGGCCGCGGGTCGAGTTCTGGGCCGCCCGTGGCCATGCCGGGGGCGAACGCGGCATCAGCCAGCCCTTCGTCGGACTGCCCTGGGCGCGCTTCGCTCGCGGCGTGCAGCTCGCCGGCGAGCGGGCGGGCCGACCCCTCTACCCGGACCTCTCCGCGGAGGCCCGATCCGCGGTGGCAGCCGGAAGCCTGCTCCAGGCCGCCGGCGCCTTCTTCGTCTCGGGACGGGAGGACGAGGCCGCGCGCGCCCTGGCCGCCGCTGCCGAGGCGCTGCCGCCCCGGCTCGTGGCCGACGCGCTCCCGGACCCGACCGCCGCCGACCTCTGGCACGCGAGGGCGCCCGCTCCCTAGTTGCCCTGGATCCGCCGCTCGCGACCGGCCCACTCCTGCTCGCGCAGGCGGAACTTCTGGATCTTGCCCGTCGAGGTCTTGGGCAGCTCGCCGAACGCGATCGCCTTCGGGCACTTGAAGTGGGCCAGGTGCTTGCGGCAGAAGTCGATCAGCTCCTGCTCGCCGACCTCGTCGCCCGGCTTGAGGCAAACGAAGGCCTTCGGCACCTCGCCCCAATGCTCGTCGGGGACAGCGACGACGGCGCACTCGAGCACCGACGGGTGCCTCACCAGCGCGTGCTCCACCTCGATGGTGGAGATGTTCTCGCCGCCGCTGATGATGATGTCCTTCTTGCGGTCGCGCAGCTCGATGTAGCCGTCGGGATGCATCACGCCCAGGTCGCCGGAGTGGAACCAGCCGCCGCGGAAGGCCTCCGCGGTGGCCTCGGGGTCCTCGAAGTAGCCCTTCATCACGTTGTTTCCGCGCATCACCACCTCGCCCATGGTCTCGCCGTCCGCGGGCACGTCGTCCATGGCGTCGTCCACCACGCGCAGGTGGGTGGCGACGTGGTAGGGCACGCCCTGGCGCGCCTGGAAGCGCGCGCGGGCCTCCGGGTCGAGCTGCTCGACGCCGGGCTGGAGCTGGCAGATGGTGTGGGGACCGTAGGTCTCGGTCAGCCCGTAGATGTGCCCCACGCGCACGCCGAGGGCCTCCATGCGCGCCAGCAACGTCGGCGAGGGCGGCGCGCCGCCGGTGGCGACCTTGACCGGGGGATCGAAGCGCACGCCCTTCGCCTCCGGCGCCTCGGCCAGCATCAGCAGGACCGTCGGGGCGCCGTTGAAGTGGGTGACGCCTTCCTCGGGGATCAGGCGCAGGATCTCGGCGGGATCGACTCCGCGCAGCATCACGTGGGTCGCGCCGGCGGCCGTCACCGCCCAGGGGAAGCACCAGCCGTTGCAGTGGAAGAGCGGCAGGGTCCACAGGAAGACCGAGTCGCGCTCGAGCTCGTGCACCAGCATCTCGCCCAGGGCGTTCTGACAGGCCCCGCGGTGGGTGTACATGACGCCCTTGGGGCGCCCGGTGGTGCCCGAGGTGTAGTTGATCGAGGTCATGCGGTTCTCGTCGTCGCAGGTGTTGCGCAGGGGCAACACGGGCGCTCCGTCGACGAACTCCGCGTAGCTGGGACCGTCGAGCGGCCGGTCCAAGACCCCGGCCACCGGGTCCTCCAGGTTCACCAGCAGCGGCGCGGCGGCCAGTCCATCGGGAGCCTCTGCGACCCGATGCGCGAGCTCCGGATCCACGACGGCGACCTTCGCGCCGGAGTGGTTCAGGATGTACCCGACTTCGCCGGGAGAGAGCCGCGTGTTGATGGCGACGAGCGCGGCGCGCACCAGCAGCACGGCGAAGTGCGCCGCCAGCAGCGCCGGCACGTTGGGCGCCAGGAAGGCCACCCGGTCGCCGGGCTCCACGCCCGCGCGCACCAGCGCCCCGGCCAGCCGCCCCACGTCCTCGCCAAACGCGGCGTAGCTCCAGCGCCGGGACCCGTAGACGACGGCGGTCTTGTCCGGGAAGACCCGCAGGGTGCGTTCGGCCAGCGCCAGGGGAGAGAGGGGATCGGAGTTGGGGGGCTCGGCGCCCGGCGGGGAGGACATCGCCGGGCAGTATATCGCGGGCACGGAGGGGTTTTTGCGCGCGAAGCGATCGCGGATCGGGTGGACGGGGAGTCGGAGCCCCCGGAACCTCCGGGGGCTCGGCTCCGCGACCGCTCCGCGCGCAAACACTCACCCCGAAAGACACCCCGAACGTGCCATGGCGCGCTGGGGGCCGCTGTGCGCCCGGTCACAGGAGCGGGAGCCGGAGCGGTACAGAGGGGTCCGGGGGGCGGCAGAAGGCGTTCGGAAGGCCGCAGGAGTCGCCCGGGCGGACGCCGGACGCCAGGCGCAAAAACCCCCGGGAGCAGCCCATGGGGCCCGTGGCGGCTACGGCGTCCGCGCTCCCGGGGACGGTGACGCTGGGTGTAAGTCCCTGCTACACCGAGACGATCAGGCGATTCGGACCGGCGTGTCTAGGACGCCGCCACCTCACTCGCCGTAGATTGATCATGGTTCACCGAATCACCTCCATCTCGGCGTGGATGCGTTCCCTGCGAGGCCCAGACCCCGCATCGGGTCCCGGTTCCAGAGGTGGTCGCCGATCCCGCCCCCTCCGGGCCGCCTCCACCCGACCTCCCCCATGGCGGCCGGGCAGAAACTCGGGGGCGAGTGAGGCCCCCTTGACCAAACACCGTATCGGACAGAGGCCTGGGGGCGCAACTGGAGAGTTGGGGGCCGCCGGCTCGGGGGCTCGCGCGGGCCCGGAGGCTCGGGCTCGTCGGGCCGCGCGGCGCTGGGGCGTTCGCAGGCTCGGGGGCTCTCATTTGTCGTGACTTCGCTCGCCGTTGGCTCGCTGCGCGCGCCGCCCAAGGCGGCGCTTGCGGCCTCGGCCTCCGGTGGTCCAAAGGGAGCGGTCAGGGCTTGGAGCGATGTCCCGCGCGAGACTCGGGGATGTTGCCTTCGCCGCGAGTCGAGGGCGGAGCGGGCACTCGCGGAGCGACGCCTGTGAGCGCGCCGACGGACCCCGCTTGGAGCTCCCGGGTGGTCGCGCGCGAACCGAAGGAGCGCAGCGAGTGCCCGCTCCGCCCCCGCCCCGCAACCCCTTGCAGCAACGCGGGCTAGACTCGACGGCCATGCCCCAGCCCTCCGCGACCGCAACCCTGCTGGTCTCGTGTCAGGACCGGCCCGGGCTGGTGGCGGCGTTGGCGCAGCTGCTCTACGGGCACGGGGCCAACATCCTGGACGCGGACCAGCACACGGATCCGGTCGCCGGGATGTTCTTCCAGCGCATCCGCTTCGACGCGGCCGAGCTGCGCACGGACCGGGTGGCGCTGGAGCGCGGCGTCTCCGAGGTGGCCGAGCGTTTCGGCATGCAGTGGCGGCTGGCCTGGTCGGGCCAGCGCAAGCGCATGGCGCTCTTCGTCTCCCGCTACGACCACTGCCTCTACGACCTGCTCCTGCGCCACCGGGCCGGGGAGCTGGCCGGCGACATCCCGCTGGTCGTGAGCAACCACGCGGACCTGAAGCCCGTGGCCGAGCAGTTCGGGATCCCGTACCACGTCTTCCCGATCACCCGCGACAACAAGCGCGAGCAGGAGCGACGCGAGCAGGCGCTGCTCGCCGAGCACGCGGTCGATCTGGTGGTGCTGGCGCGCTACATGCAGGTCCTGAGCGCAGAGCTCGTGGACGCCTGGCCCGCGCGCATCATCAACATCCACCACTCGTTCCTGCCCGCGTTCATGGGAGGGAAGCCGTACCACCAGGCCCACCAGAGGGGCGTGAAGCTCGTCGGCGCCACGGCCCACTACGCCACCACGGATCTGGACGAGGGCCCGATCATCGAGCAGGACGTGCTCCGCTGCTCCCACCGCGACTGCGTGGCGGACCTGGCGCGCAAGGGCCGCGACCTGGAGAAGACCGTCCTGGCGCGCGCGGTGCGCTGGCACCTGGAGGACCGGATCCTGGTGTACGGCAACAAGACGGTCGTCTTCGAGTAGATGAACCGACGCGCCCTCTTCTTCGCGGTGTTTCTGGTCTGCGCGGTGGGGCTCGTGGCAAGCACCTGGCTCGCCAACCGGATGCAGGCCATCACGGAGGGCGTGGAGGCCCTGCCCCCCCGCAGCTTCGAGGCGCTGACCGCCGTGTTCGTGGGGACGGGAGGAAGCCACGAGAACCACCGCCGGGGTGGGCCAGCCGTGGCCGTGGGCCTGGGAGCCGACGTGGTGCTCCTCGACGCCGGGCGCGGCGTGGCCGAGGGGCTGCGCAGCGCGCGCATCCCCGTATCGCAGCCGCGGGCGGTCTACCTGACGAGCCTGCTGCCCGAGAACAACGTCGGCCTGGACGATCTCTTGCTGACCGGCTGGCTCGCACCCCGCGACGAGCCGCTGCGCGTCGTCGGACCCCCCGGAACGGCCGCCCTGGTCGACGGGATCCTCGCCGCGCATCGGCGCGGGATCGAGGCGGAGGGCGAGGCCTTCGGGCTGCCGGCCGCGGGTGCCACGATCACGGCGGTCGAGCTCGGCGCGGAGGCGACGTACCGGGAGGGCGAGCTCGTCGTGCGCGGCGTCCCGCTCCCGGGCGGGCCGGCGCCCGCCGCCGCCTGGCGCATCGAGGCCGCCGGGCGCAGCGTCGTCGGGGGCGGTGCGGCCTGGGGGGCGGACGCCCTGGTGGAGCTGGCCCGGGACGCCTCGCTGCTGGTGCACGAGGGCTTCTTCGCGGAGTCGGTGGAGCTGGCCATCCAGGCGGGCGCCGTGAACCCCGAGCGCCTGCGCCGCGAGTCCTCCTGGCGCACACCGATTCCGGAGGCGGCGAACCGCGCCGCCCGCGCCCGGGCCCACAACCTGGCGTTCGTGCGCCTGCGGCCTCCGCCGCTCTTCGCCTTCCAGGTGTCGCGCGCCGCGGGCGACGCCTACCAGGGCGAGATCTTCGTCCCCGGCGACGGCGACGAGATCACACCCTGAGACCGTCCTCGGGCTCTTCGCGAACGGGTTCGTCGGGCGACGGCTCGGGCACGATCCAGCCTTCCGGCTCGTCCGGCCGGTCGTCGGGCGCGCGCTCGCCGGCGAAGCGCCGCCGCTGCTCCTGCAGGTAGGGCTCGCGCGGCGCCAGCGCGATGGCCTCGTCGATGGTGCGCAGCGCGCGCTCCGGATGTCCCGCCGCGAACTCCGCCTCCGCCAGCGTGTCGAGCACGTTCGGGTCCTGGCGACCCGTCAGCTCGACGGCGCGCTCGGCCAGCTCCACCGCCACGCTGCAATCCTCCTCGCTGGCATCCGGGTCCGTGGCGATCATCCAGGCCAGGTTGTTCAGGTCGAGGGGCGAGACGTCGGCGCGCTCGGACAGCACCCGCGCGCGCCCGGCCAGCCCGTGCGCGCCTCCCACGACGATGGCACCCGCGGCGCCGAAGGCCAGCGCGAGGCCGAAGATCGCCAGCCCGTTCACGGCCCACACCCACGCGGGCCCCGATCGACGCTCGAGCCGGGGCCCGCCCACGCCGGCGCACGCTGCCATGCCCGCGACGAACCCACCCAGGTGGGCGGCGCCCGCGATCGCCGGAAGCGCCAGGCCGAGGAGTGTGTCCGCGACGAGGGCGCCGATCAGGATGGTGCGGGGGATGCGCCAGCTCGCGGGCAAACGATCGGGCCAGCGCAGCTCCAGCCACAGCAGCGCCCCCACCAGACCGAACACCACGCCCGACGCACCGACGGCGTGGGGGTACCCGGCCAGGACGCTCGCTCCCATGCCCCCGAGCGCGCCGGCCGCGAGCACGGGCACGGTGCGCGCCGCACCGAGCGCCCGCTCCACCAGCCCACCGATCACGACGAGCCCGATGGCGTTCAGCAGCAGGTGGCCGAGCCCCGCGTGCAGGAAGTTGGCGGTGACCAGGCGCCACCACTCGCCCCCGCGCACCAGGGGCGCGCTGAAGAACCCGGCTAGGGTCACCAGCGGACCGAACGCGAGCTCGGCCAGCATGACGGCGGCGCAGAGCGCTGCGACCGCCAGCCCCAGGCGCGGCCGCCGCCGGCGCGCCGCGAGCTTCTCCACCGCCCACATGCGGTCGAGCTGCGCGGCGCCGCCCGGCGCCGCAGCGATCCGCTCCATCAGCAGACGCACGAGCTCGTCCGGGGCCCGAGGGTCCACGAACGCGCTGCGCGGAAACAGGTAGACCGACTTGCGCGTCGCCAGCCGCAAGCCGCGCAGGCTGAGGACGTGGTGGGTGATGTCCGCGTACGGGGTGACCGTCTGGCCGAGGAAGCGCAGCGCACGCGGGTGCCGGAGGCCGTCGGCCTCGAGGGCGATGGCACCGTGACCGGAGCGTAGTGCGAAGACGCGGTGGGACCCCGCGCTCGAAGGAAAGCTCACGCACCTAGGCTAGCAGGCCGATCCAAGACGAAGTCTTGGGTCGGCTTGCGCGGCAAGCGGAGCCCTTCGGGCGCCGTCAGCTAGCGCCCGAGATCAGGCGCGCCGTGGCACCAGCAGGGACGGGAAGACGCGCGTGTAGACCAGGTAGACCAGCACGAACGCGCCGGCGAAGCCGGCCGCCACGGCCAGCTGGATCCCACCGAGCCAGGCGCCGCCGTCCTTGGGCACGAGGGCCGGCCACACCAGCACGTTCCGCTCGAGCCAGAAGCCCAGCAGCACCAGTGCTGCCACGCTGCCCAGGATCGCAGGCGTCTTCTTGGGACGCTGGCCCAGCAGCACCCAGAACGGGATGATCCAGTTGCAGGCCCAGACGGCCATGGTGAGCTTGGCGTAGGGCTCGTTCAGCCGGTACCACGCGAAGTCCCAGCTGTCCTGCAGGAACTGCGAGCCCATGCGCGCCTTCAGGTACGCCGTCTCCTCGGGCAGGTTGCCGTACCAGATCACCAGGTACTGGGCCCAGAAGAGGTACATCCAGAAGATCGAGAAGGCGAAGATCATCTTGCCCAGGTCGTGCAGCCGCGAGGGGGTGATCTCCCCCTCCAGACCCGGCGCGTTGCGGTGCAGGACGGCGATCAGCGCCGTCGCGGCGATCGCCGACAGGAAGCCGCCCCACGCGAAGAAGCCGCCGAACAGGTTCGAGAACCAGTGCGGGTCGAGCGACATCACCTGGTCGAAGCCCAGGATCGAGAAGCCGAAGGCGTAGACGAGGCAGATGATCGGCGCCATCCGCTTCAGCTGGCGGTCCGAGGCCTCGCGCTCGGCCTCCTCGCCCCGCCAGCCGCTGGTCCAGCGCGCGAACATGCCCCCGGCCTGGGGCGCCGCCTCGGCGCTCCCGCCCAGGTGCGGTCGCACGGACAGGCGCAGGAAGCGCAGGGTCAGGAACGCCAGCAGGGCCAGGATCGCCAGGTCGGTGATGAAGAAGCGGCCCTCGTTCAGCCAGGCCGCCTTCACCGGCACCGGATGCTCGATCCAGGGGAAGATGTAGTCCCGTCCCAGGTAGCCGACGAGCGCCAGCAGGAAGCTGATCGGAACCCAGGCAGCGAGCCCCTCGGCGATCCGGCGCACCGGGCCCGGCCAGCGGGCGCCGATGATCACGAAGGCGCAGGCGATCACGAGGCCGCCCTGGGCCAGGCCGGCGAAGTAGACGAAGTTCACGTGGAAGGCGCGCCAGGCCGTGGCCGGGTCGTTCGCCAGGCCGTACAGGAATCCGCCGATCCCCACCGCCACCAACGCCGCACAGATCGTCGTCAGCGGCTGGGGCAGCCCGCGCGGGTTGGCGCGCTCGGCCACGGGCGCCGCAACATTCGAGCTCACGGCCGGCCCCCCTTCTGATCCAGGTACCGCACGTAGTTCACGATGTCCCAGCGGTCCGCCTCCGGGATGCGCTGGTAGCTCGGCATGCGTCGGCGGCCGTGGCTGATCGTGCTGAAGATGTGCCCGTCGGTGCGCGCCTTCACGACGCCCACCAGCGGCAGGACTCCGAGGAAGACCTTGGCCACGGGCCCGTCGGCCAGGCCGGTCTGCCCGTGGCAGGTGGCGCAGAAGACGTCGTACTGCTCGCGCCCGTTCTCGAGGGAACGCAGGTCGGCCTCGGCCGGGTTCTGCATGCCGTCGGTCTCTTCCTGACTGCGACCGTAGACGGCCTTCGCTGCGCCCACCGGAACGCTTCCCTCCGGCGGGGTCAGGCCCTGGGGATGCCCGGCCAGGCCGGTGTCCTCGTAGGCCTGGACCGCGATCTGGCGCTTCATCTGGGGGAACCACTGGCCGTCGTCGATCTGCTCCCAGCAGGCGGTGGAGCCGACCAGCGACACGGTCGCCAGCACGGCCAGGGCGCTACGCGTCGACAAGGGACACCTCCTTGGCCTCGCCGGCGCGCAGCAACGCCTCCACCTCGGCCACGTCGCGGTCGCCCACCTCCACCGTGAGTCCGAACTCCTCGCCGGAGAAACGGGGCGAGTAGCCCGTTCCGAAGCGCAGCTGTGGCAGCTTGCCCACCGCCAGCAGTCCGAGCAGGGTGAGCAGGCCTCCGAACAGGATCGTCAGCTCGAAGGCGATGATGGTGTAGGGCGGGATCGAGGCGAAGGGCTTGCCGGCCACCATGATGGGCCAGTCGAGGGCCATCCAGATCGTCATGGCGTAGCCCGTCACCACGCCGGTGAGGCCGCCGATCAGGGTGAACATGCGCACGCGGCTCGGCTTGCTCTCGAGCGCGTCGTCCAGCTCCAGGAAGGGCGCCGGAGAGTAGATCTCGAGCTTGCTGAAGCCGCGCCCCTGGAGCTTCTGGGCCGTCCGCTTCACCGGTCCGGGTTGATCGAAGACGCCGACCAGGGTGGGCATCAGTGCGCTCCTCCGTGGGCCTTCTCGTGGATCGCCAGCTCCTTCACCTCCGCGATCGCCACGACGGGGAAGATCTTCAGGAAGATCAGGAAGAACATGCTGAACCAGCAGAAGCTCCCCACCAGGATCGAGAGCTCCGCCGGGCTCGGCACGTACAGGCCCCAGGTGTCGGGGATGTACTCGCGGGAGAGCGAGCCGATGATGATGACGTAGCGCTCGAACCACATGCCGATGTTGATCGTGAAGGCCAGCACGAACAGGAAGGGCACGTTCGTACGCAGGCGTTTGATCCACAGGAGCTGTGGCAGCACCGCGTTGCAGATGATCATGATCCAGGTCGAGATCGCGTAGGGACCGAAGGCACGCAGGAAGAAGGCGGTGCGCTCGGCCTCGACCCCGCTGTACCAGGCGATGAAGTACTCGCTGGCGTAGGCGTAGCCGACGATCAGCGACGTCAGCAGGATGAACCGGGACATGTTCTCGAAGTGGTAGTCGGTGATGTAGGCCTCGAGCCCGAAGATCCGGCGCACCGGGATCATCACCGTCAGCACCATGGCGAAGCCGGAGAAGATGGCTCCCGCCACGAAGTACGGGGCGAAGATGGTGGCGTGCCAGCCCGGCACGATGGAGACCGCGAAGTCCCAGGACACGACGCTGTGCACCGACAGCACCAGCGGCGTCGCCAGGCCCGAGAGGTGGAGCACCGTCCGGTTGTGCGCCTTCCACTGCCGGCTCGTGCCCTGCCAGCCCAGCGACAAGGCCCCGTACAGCAGCTTGCGCCAGCCCGTGGCTCGGTCGCGGGCGATGGCCAGGTCGGGGATCAGCCCCACGTAGAAGAAGACGATCGAGATCGTCATGTAGGTGTTGACCGCGAAGACGTCCCACAGGAGCGGGCTCTTGAAGTTCACCCACAGACCGCGCTGGTTCGGGTACGGAATCAGGAAATAGAACTTCCAGATCCGGCCGATGTGGATCAGCGGGAAGAGCGCCGCCGTCAGCACCGCGAACACCGTCATGGCCTCGGCGCCGCGGTTGATGGCGTTCCGCCACTGGGCCCGGAACAGGTAGAGGATCGCCGAGATCAGGGTTCCGGCGTGGGCGATTCCGACCCAGAACACGAAGGTGACGATGTAGACGCCCCAGAAGATCGGGAGCTGGTAGCCGGCGATGCCCAGGCCCACGTAGGTCTGGTAGGCCAGGGTCGCGACGGCCTGGACCACGCCCAGGATGGCGAGTCCCAGCAGGCCGAAGTACAGCAGGCTCGGCGCTTCCAGCACCGACAGCAGGTCGCGATTGATTTTCGAGTCCCGCGGCCGGGCGCCGGGGCTCAGCATGCTCGCGACGGCTTCGGCGGGCGGCGGCGGCGGCGGCGGCGGCGGCATGATCAGCCCTCCACCGATCCGCGCTTCACCTTGGCCAGGTAGGTGATCGCGGGTCGGGTGTTCAACACGTGCAGCGCGTGGTAGCCGCGCTTGTCGTCGTCGGAGATCCTGGAGACGGCGCTGGAGTCTTCCTTCAGGTTGCCGAAGGCGATGGCCTGGCTGGGGCAGGCCTGCTGGCAGGCCGTCACCACCTCGCCGTCGCCGATCGGACGTCCCGCGTCCTTCGCCGGCTGGCGCGCGGCCTCGATCCGCTGGACGCAGAAGGTGCACTTCTCCATCACGCCCTGCTGGCGCACCGTGACGTCCGGGTTCGCCATCAGGCCGAGCAGCCCGGGCCAGTTCTCCCGGGAGTAGTCGAAGTAGTTGAAGCGCCGCACCTTGTAGGGACAGTTGTTGGCGCAGTACCGCGTGCCGACGCAGCGGTTGTAGACCATCCCGTTCAAGCCCTCGGGATTGTGGTACGTCGCCAGCACCGGACACACGGATTCGCACGGCGCCGCGCCGCACTGCTGGCAGAGCATGGGCGAGTGGCGCACGTCGGTGCCGCCGAGCTGTTCGTTCTCCGGCCGCGGGCGCCGGCTCTGGCCCTCGGAGCCGATGAAGTCGACCGTGCCCTCGCCGAGGTAACGCGAGATCCGGATCCACGACATCTGGCGCGCGCGCAGGGTGCCCTCCTCGCCCACCACCGGGATGTTGTTCTCCATGTGGCAGGCGGCCACGCAGGCGCTGCAGCCGGTGCACTTGTCCAGGTCGATCGCCATGCCCCAGCGGTAGGGGCTGTCGTCGACGGAGTCGTCCTCCGGATCGTAGACCGCGATCGGCGCGTGCTCGTTGGCGTAGGGCAGCGGCAACGCCGCGTGTCCCCCGCCGTGGCCGCTGGCATGATCGGCGCCATGGCCCTCGTCCCCGGAGAGCGCGGCCAGCGGCACGACCTCGCCGAGCATCCGCTGGCGCTTGTTGTCGGTGGCCTGCACGATGGGCAGGCGCTGGAAGCGGCCGGTCTTCGAGACGCTCGCCCTGGACGTGAGCCAGGCGCGACCGCCCCGCTCGTCGGTCACCGAAGGCAGCACGCCGATCACGTTCACGCCCCGGGCTTCGCCGGGCTGTCCGTCCCCGGCCAGCGACGCGAAGTGGCCGACCGTGTGCCCCTGGCCCAGGGGAATGGCGACCACGTCGTCGCGGATGCCGCCACGGGGCAGCGCGGGAAGCTCGAGCGCGCCCGCTCCGGTCGCGACCCGCACCACGTCGCCCGCCTCGACGCCCAGGCGCTCGGCGGTGGCGTTGCTGATCTCCGCCCACGACTGCCAGGCCACCTTGGTGACCGGGTCCGGGATCTCCTGCAGCCACGGCAGCGCGGCGCCGGTGCCGTCGTAGAGCAGCGGATGCGGGAACGCCAGGAGGGTCAGTTCGCCCTCCCCTTCCAACGCCGGCTCCGCGACCTTGAGCGCAGCACCCGACAGCGCCGGGCGCGACGCGGGCGTGGGCCCGAAGCGGCCGCCGCGGGCCAGATCCTGGCGCAGGTCGGCGCCCCAGGCGCTCTCGAGCTGGGTGCGGAAGCTCCCCGCCGGCACGGAGGCGCCGACGGCACGACCCGTGTCGTGGAGCGTGTCCACCAGCGCGCGGGTGTCCTGGAGCGGACGCACCGTCGGCTGGAGCAGGGAGCGGACGCCCGGCCGCGGCTCCGCGTCGCCCCACGACTCGAGCGGGGTGTGGTCCGGGAGCACGAGGTGCGCGCGTTCGGAGGTCTCGTCGCGCAGCGAGGCGGTCGCCACCACGAAGTCCACCTGGCCGAGCGCCTCGCCGAAGCCGGTGGTCTCCGACAGCGAGTACAGCGGGTTCGCGTCGTGCACGATCAGCACCGACACCTTGCCGGACTTCATGGCCTCCACCAGCCGCAGGACCTCGCGGTGACTGGCGCGGGCGCGCCCGGGCGCCTCGGGCTCGAGCGTCACCGCCGTTCCCAACGACCCGGCGGCCTCGTTCACCAGCAGCGTCGCGGCGGCCGACGCCACGGCCCGCCGGCTGGCCAGCGCGGCGCCCGGCGGCAGGGCCAGGGCGCGCTCGGCGGCGGACACGGCGCGTCCCAGGCTTCGGAGCGTTGCGGCGTCGACGCCCGCGGTCGTGGCCAGGTCCTCCACGGAGGCGTCGGCCAGATAGGGCGCCAGGTCCGCCCCACGGCCTCCGGCCTCCCAGGCCGCGCGCGCGACCGCCAGGGCCACCAGGCCCTCGCTGCCGGCCTTGGCCGGAATCCACTCGTCCGCGTTCGACGCGGTCATGGACTGGCGCGGGCCGACGTAGACGAGCCGCGCGCCGCCCTGCCCTCGGGCCAGGTCGCGTGCCTGGGCCCACTGCCGCGCGTGCTCCGTCGGAGACGGGCCGGTCTCCAGGAAGTCCGAGCCGAAGTCGATCACCAGGTCCGCGCTCGAGAGGTCGAAGCGGGGCAGCAGCGCCTCGCCGTAGAGGCCCTGCGCGGCCTCGCGCAGGGCCTCCGGAGCCAGCGGGTCGTAGATCACGCGCCCGCCGGCGCCGACGCTCTCCAGCCAGCCGTCGACGAGGGCGTTGGCCGTCGGCCCGACGTCGCCGCCCAGCACATAGACGCCGCCCGGATTGGCGCGGACCTTCTCGGCCAGCTTCGCGATGCCCTGGTCCCACGAGGTGGCGACCAGCTGGTCTCCCTGGCGCTCCATCGGACCCGCGTAGCGGTCCGGATGATAGGTCCGGCCCAGCCCCGCCTGCCCTCGGGCGCAGAGCGTGCCGGCGTTGACCGGGTGGTCGGGGTTGCCTTCCAGCTTGATCGGGCGGGCCTCGCGGGTCTTGACGTGCAGGCCGCAGCCCGCCGCGCACTCGCGACACGTGGAGGCGTACACCACGGGGATGCCGGGAGTGATCTCCTCCGGCTGCACCACGTAGGGGATGAGCTTCTCGACCGGATCCGAACAGCCGGCGGCCGCGGCCG
Source organism: uncultured delta proteobacterium (assembly GCA_947259215.1). GTDB lineage: Bacteria > Myxococcota_A > UBA9160 > UBA9160 > JAFDET01 > CAMYLJ01. The sequence continues at coordinate 62,163 of CAMYLJ010000030.1, read as the reverse complement.
CTCCAGCGCCCACGCCCACCAGCTTCAGGAAGTCTCGACGGTCGAGTTCAGACATCGGGGGTCGTTCCTAGGTTCCTAGTAGTGGCAGGTGAGGCAGTCCTGGGAGGCGCCGTTCTGACGGTGGCACTGGATGCACCAGCCCATCTCCAGCTTCTGGGTGGGCAGGCCGTACTGCCACCAGCGCGTGTCCGGCACCAGGTAGAGCTTGTGCAGCTCCTCCACGTAGACGGGCTCCTGGCTGCGCAGGTTGCCGTGACAGGTGTTGCAGTCGACGCCGGCGGCGACATGCCGATTGTGCTTGAACTGCACGTGTTCCGGGACGCGATGGATCTGCTGCCACTCGATGGTCCGGGCCTTCTCGGGATCCCGCGGCTGGATCTTCCACTTGCCGTCCTGCTCGACGTAGCTGTGGCCCCAGTGCTCCTTCAGCGTGCGGATTCCACTGAACTCCTGGTCGTAGTCGGGCGAGAACTGCGCGTGACAACCCATGCAGAGCTCGACGGACGGGACGCCGGCGGCCGGGGAACGACCGACGCCCGCGTGGCAGTACTGGCAGGAGATCTCGTACTCGCCGGCGTGGTGAGCGTGGCTGAAGGGGATCGGCTGGAGCGGACCGGGCAGGTCGGGGTCGCTGGCGAGGTCGTGGGACACGCATGCGGAAAGCGACGGATACGCCTTGTCGAACTCCGGCGGGATCTCGACGTGAAGGTCCGGTCGCTCGACGGCCAGGGCCTTGAGTTCCTGGGCCTCGCAGATGCTGCCGGCGACCAGGGCGGGACCGGCGTGCGCAGCGTCCTCTCCCGCGGCTCGGGCCCGATCGGATCCGGGCCACGCGAGGACCGCAGCGGTGGCGAGCGCAAGGGCGGGAACGAGCCAGACGACGCGACGGAAGGGGGAGCGGAGCATGACTGCCAGCGCGATCCTTTCCACGGGCCGGATTCGGCGCCTGGCGACCGGTCGGAGCGCGCGCGCGACGCGCTCCCCGACGGGTGGAACGCCACCCCTGGCCGACCCGGTGACGTGCGGGTGATTAGAACGTCAACCGCGTCGCGTCAAGATGGCGCGCGTTTTTGACGGTCTACGGGGGGAATTGCGGAATGTCCGACGCGTTGCGGCACGGTGCGACCCCGGGGGCGAGCTGGTATGCTGGCCCGTTACGCTTGGTCGATCCCCGACGGGGATCCGCCCGCCCGCACGGCCCTCGGCGGGAATCGCAATTGCTGAGGAGAAGGGCACGGAATCATGGGCGAAGCATGGATCATCGACGCGCTCCGCACCCCCCGCGGCCGCGGCAAGGCCGAGACAGGGGCCCTCTCGGGCATCCACCCCCAGGAGCTCTTCGCCACGGCGTTGAACGCCGCGGTGGAGCGCACGCAGCTCGATCCCCGCGACGTGGAGGACGTGGTGGTGGGCTGCGTGACACAGACCGGCGAGCAGGGCGGCTGCGTGGCCCGCATGGCCGTGCTGGCGGCGGGCTGGCCCAACGAGGCCACCGGCGTGACCCTGAACCGCTTCTGCGGCTCCGGCCAGCAGGCCGTCAACTTCGCCGCCATGGGCGTGATGGCGGGCCAGCAGGATCTGGTGGTGGCCGGGGGCGTCGAGTCCATGTCGCGGCTTCCCATGGGGGCCGACAAGTCGGGGCTGGATGGCCACAACCCGCACCTGCGCGAGCAGCATCCCCTGGTTCCCCAGGGAATCTCCGCGGACCTGATCGCAACCCTGGAGGGATTCTCCCGCGAGGACTGCGATCGCTTCGCCGCCGCCAGCCAGGAGCGCTGCGCGCTGGCCCAGAAGGAGGGTCGCTTCGACCCCAGCCTGGTGCCCGTGCGCGACCTCGACGGCAACCTGGTCCTCGAGCGCGACGAGTACCCGCGGCCCGGCACCACGGCGGAGAGCCTGGGGCAGCTGTCGCCGTCCTTCGAGAAGCTCGGCGGCTACGTCCAGAAGGGCGACTCGCTCACCTTCGACCAGAAGGCGAAGCAGGTCTACCCGCAGATCGAAGGCGTGAATCACGTCCACCACGCGGGCAACTCGTCGGGCATCGTCGACGGCGCCTCGGCCGTGGTGCTGGCCTCCCCCGAGTACGCGCGCGCCCAGGGCTGGAAGCCCCGCGCCCGCATCCGCGCCATGGCCACCGCGGGCGACGAGCCGGTCATCATGCTGACGGCGCCGGTCCCGGCCACGCGGCGCTGCCTCGCCAAGGCGGGCATGGAGATCGGCGACATCGACCTGGTCGAGGTCAACGAGGCCTTCGCCGCCATCCCGCTGAAGGTGATGAAGGACCTGGACATCCCGCACGAGCGGGTCAACGTGAACGGCGGCGCCATCGCGCTCGGGCACCCGCTGGGCGCCACCGGGGGCATGCTGATCGGCACGCTGCTCGACGAGCTCGAGCGGCGCGACCAGACCACGGGCCTGGTGACCATGTGCATCGGCGGCGGCATGGGGATCAGCACGATTCTCGAACGCATCTAGCCCGGCTCGCCCGGGAGCGCCCTCGAGACCCGACGGGAGCGGACATGATCGACTTCACGCCCAGCGAAGAACAGCAGCTCATCATCGAGACGGTGCGCGGCTTCGCGGGCAACGAGATCCGCGCACGCGCGCGGGAGTGCGACGAGTCGGGGAAGCTCCCCGACGAGGTGCTGGCCCACCTCCACGAGCTGGGACTGGTGGCGAACGCGCTGCCGGAGGCCCACGGCGGCGGCGGCGAACGCAGCGCGGTGACCGGCGTGCTGGTGGCGGAGGAGCTGGCCTGGGGCGACCTCTCGATCGCCCTGGCCGCCCTGTCCCCGTCCCTGCTGGCGCTGCCCGTGGCCGACTTCGGCAGCCCGGAGCAGCAGGCGGAGCTCCTGCCCCGCTTCAGCGGGGAGTCGTACGTGCCGGGGTCGCTGGCGGCCATCGAGCCCCGGCACGACAGCGATCCGCTGCGGCCGCGCACTCGCGCCCGGCGCGACGGCGACCACTACCTCCTCGACGGCGCCAAGTGCCTGGTGCCGTGGCAGGACGGGGGCGAGCTCGTGCTGGTCCTCGCCGACGACGACGGAACGCCCCAGGCCTTCCTCGTCCCGCGCGACGCCGCGGGCCTCGACGCCACGCCGGACCACTACATGGGCCTGCTGGCGCTCCCGACGGTGGAGCTGACGTTCTCCGGCGTGCAGCTGCCCGCCAGCGCGCGCCTGGGAGGCGACGCCGGCGCAGACGTGGCGGCGCTCGTCAGCCGAGGCCGGGTCGGCCTGGCGGCCATGGCCACCGGGGTCACCCGCGCGGCCTTCGAGGTGGCGCGCGACTACGCCAAGCAGCGCGAGGCGTTCGGCTCGCCCATCGCGGCCAAGCAGGCCATCGCCTTCAAGCTGGCGGACATGGCCATCGAGATCGACGGCCTGCGCCTGCTGGTGTGGGAGGCCGCCTGGCGCCTCGACCAGGGCCTCGACGCCACCCGCGAGGCCGCCCTGGCCATCGACCAGGCGCGCCGCGTCGCCCTGGAGGTGACCGACGGCGCGGTCCAGGTGCTCGGCGGCCACGGCTACACCCGCGAGTACCTGCCCGAGATGCACCTGCGCAACGCCCGGGGCTTCGCCTGCTTCGAAGCCCTCACCCTGGTCTGAGGACTCCCATGCCCATCTCATTCGAGCTGACCCGCAACACCCTCAACTCCCGCGAGTACTACCACGAGGTGGCGCGGGGGCAGATGCGCCCGATCTCGCGCAAGTACGACGAGCAGGAGCACGACCTGCCCGTGGAGTGGGTGGACTGGTACTGGAGCGAAGGCCGCAAGCCCTCGGCCAACCGTGTCGACCCCGGCCAGCCGACCGACGGCATGATCCAGGTGTGCGTGCAGGCGGAGGAGCTCTGCTGGGGCGACGCCGCGCTGTACCTGCGCATGCCGACGCCGGCGCTCGGCGGCTCGGCGGTGGCGGCCGCCGGAACCGGCGAGCAGCGCGAGCGCTTCCTGTCCCGGTTCCGCGCCGAAGGGGGACACCCCATCTGGGGCGCCATGGCCATCACGGAGGCCAGCGCGGGCTCCGACGCCGCCGCCATCCAGACCACGGCGACCCTGGACGAGGCCAGCGGCGAGTGGGTCCTGAACGGAACCAAGATCTTCTGCACCGCTGGCGAAGGCGCCTCCACGGCCGAGGGCGGCTTCGTGGTGGTCTGGGCCACCGTCGACCGCAGCGCGGGCCGGGCCGGGATCAAGTCGTTCGTGGTGCCGGCGGGAACGCCGGGCATGAAGCTCGTCGGCTGCGAGAAGAAGCTCGGCATCCGGGCCTCGGACACCGCCACCCTCGTGCTGGAGGATTGCCGCGTCCCGCCCGAGAACCTGCTCGGGAGCGCCGAGGTCAAGAAGCGCGGCCCCAAGAAGTCCGGCGACAAGGGCTTCAAGGGCGCCATGGCCACGTTCGACGCCAGCCGGCCGATCGTGGCGGCGATGGCCGTCGGCGTGGGGCGGGCCGCCCTCGACTTCGTGCTGGAGCGCCTCGCCGGAGAGCGCGTGGAAGTGCGCTGGGACGCGCCGGCCAGCGATCGCAGCGCGGTGGAGCGCGACCTGGTGGAGATGCAGGCCGAGCTCCAGGCGGCGCGGCTTCTCACCTGGCGGGCGGCCCGCATGATCGGCCTCGGCCAGCCCAACAACCTGGAGGCCTCGATGGCCAAGGCCAAGGCGGGCCTCGCGGTCACCCGCATCACCCAGAAGGCGGTGGAGCTGCTGGGGCCGCTCGGCTACTCGCGCAAGCTGCTGGTGGAGAAGTGGATGCGCGACGCCAAGATCAACGACATCTACGAGGGCACGCAGCAGATCAACCAGCTGATCGTGGCCCGGCGCATCCTGGACTACTCGTCCAGCGTGCTGCGCTGAAGGAGGGATTCGTCATGCCTGTAAACCCGGACCTGCTCGAGATCCTGGTCTGCCCCGAGACCAAGCAGCCGGTGAAGCCCGCCGCGGACGACGTGCTCGCCCGCCTCAACGAGCAGATCGCCGCGGGCGACCTCCGCAACCGCGGCGGTGAAGCCGTCAAGAAGCCGCTGCAAGAGGGTCTCCTGCGCGAGGACGGCCGGATCCTCTACCCGGTCGACGACGGGATTCCCGTCATGCTCATCGAAGAATCGATCGAGCTGCCCGCCTAGCACGCGGGTCGCCGGACCGGTCCCAGGTAGGAAGCATCGGAGCTTTGCTGGGCGCGGCTCGCTGCGCTCGCCCACCGGACGCTCATGCGGAGCGACGCGGCTTCACGCGGGAGCACGAGGCCGGTGCGGGGGTCGGGGCCTCCCGGAGGCGTAATCCGCAGCGCGCTGACGGAATCCGTCGATGCCTCGCAGAACGCTGCGCGCGAGGACATCGCCGCAGGGAGGCCCCGACCCCCGCACCGGCCGGAGGGACTACTGCGCGAACTCCCGCCGCTTGAGCTGACGGACGTACTCGGAGAGCTCCGGGTCGGCCGCGACCAGCGCGGAGATGCGCTGTTCGAACTCGGCCGCATCCTTCTCGAGCGGGCTCGTGTCGAGCTTGACGTTCACCGCCTGCTGGAGCCGCTGGAGCAGGGCCAGGGTGCCGCGCGGGTTCGGCTGGGCGCTGATGTAGTGCGGCAGCGCGGCCCACAGGGACAGCACCTCGCAGCCGGCCTGCCCGAGGGCGTCGGCCAGCACGCCGATGATTCCCGTCGGGCCTTCGTAGGCCGAGCCCGCCACACCCAGCTGCTCCAGCCACGAGGCGGGCTGGGCGAAGCCGCTGACCGCCACGGGGCGCGAGTAGAGCACGTCCGCCAGGTAGCCCCCCAGCAGCACGGCGCGCCGCGCGCCGAGTCCCTCGGCGAGACCGACCACGTGGCGAGCGAAGCGCTTCCAGCGCAGGTGCGGCTCGACGCCGATCCCGACGACCAGGTCGCGATCGCCGCCGAGGCTGCCGTAGACGAAGCGGTTCTCGGGCCACGCGATCCGACGCACACTGCCCGGGTCGATCTCGACCTGCGGCCGCCGCACCGTGAAGTCGTAGAACTCCTCGGAATCGATCTCCGCCAGCGGCGCGGCCGCCGCGGCGTCGGCCAGGTAGCGCGCTGCGCTCGTCGCCGATTCGCCCGCGTCGTTCCAGCCCTCGAAGGCGAGGATCAGGGTCGGCTCACGCAGCGTCGGTCGCACGTGCATGCGGAGCTCTTCGGGCACGCCCCAAGAGTGACACACCCCGACCCGGGTACAAGGGGCCTCAGACGTCGTCGAGCGCGGCCAGCAGGTCGATCGACGTCACGATTCCGACCAGCACCCCCTTCCGTGTGACGAGCAGGCGATGCACCCGGCGATCGCGCATGAGGCGGGCCGCCTCCGCGATCGGCGTCTCGCGATCGACCGACACCACCTCCGGCGTCATCACCCGCGACACCAGCAGCTCCGAAGGATCGATCGGCGCGCGGGCGATGTCGCGATACGTCTCGACGTCGGTGTAGAAGCGACCCGAATCCCCCGCGCTGGGGGGATCGGCCTGGCTCGCCACCAGGTCGTGCTGCGAGACGACACCCACGGGACGCCCGTCCTCGTCCACCACCGGCGCCCCGGTGATGCGGCGGTCCGTGAAGAGCCGCTCCACCTCGCGCAGGCTCATGTCCGGGCGCGTGCACACGACCCCGGGGTTCATGACGTCGCCGACGACCTTCATCGCACGAACCGGTAGCCGTGCCCGCGCACGGACACGATGTGACGGGGGCGTGACGGATCCGGTTCGATGTACTTGCGCAGGCGGGACACGAAGCTGTCCACCACCCGCGTGCGCGTCTCGGCGCGCAGCCCCCACACTTCCTCCAGCAGGTCTCCTCTCGTCACCGCATCTCCTTCCCGGTCGATCAGCGCGCGCAGCAGGCCTGCCTCGCGCGTGGTGAGCTGCACGGTCCCCCGGGGCGTCTCCAGCTCGAAGCGATCGAAACGCACCTCCACCTCCCCGAAGCGGACCGTCTGCGGGGCCCGGTCCTCCGGTGACACGCCGTCCCAGCGCCGGCGGCGCAGGAGCCCCCGCACCCGGGCCAGCAGCTCCTCCAGCTCGAAGGGCTTCAGCAGGTAGTCGTCGGCCCCTTCTTCCAGCCCACGCACGCGGTCCGCGGCGTCGTCCTTGGCGGTCAGGATCAGGATCGGCACATAGTTTCCCGCGGCCCGCACCCGCCGCGCCACCTCGAAGCCGCTCATCTCCGGTAGCATCACGTCGAGCACCACCAGGTCGAAGGGCGTCTCGGACTCGGCCAGGCACCCCACCGCGGCGCGACCGTCCGCAGCGAGCTCCACCTCGTGTCCCTCCGCCTCGAGGTTGTACTGCAACCCCTCTGCCAGGTGCACCTCGTCCTCAACGACCAGGATTCTCGGCATGGGCCTCCAGGGCCACCGGGGCGGCGACCTCCAGCGGGGCGGCCGGCAGGGTCACCGCAAAGCGGCTGCCGCGCCCGGCTCCCTCGCTCCGCGCCACCACCCGGCCGCCGTGGCGCAGCACCAGACTCCTCACGATGAACAGGCCGAGGCCCAGGCCCGCGGCGCGCCGCTGCACGTCCAGGCCGGCCCGGTAGAAGCGGCCGAAGATCTTGCGCAGGTCGCCCCGGGCGATGCCGATCCCGCGGTCGGCGATCTCCACGGTGACGCGCTCGTCTCCGGCCGACGCCACCTGCACCCGGATCTCCGCCGGGGTCGGCGAGTACTTCACGGCGTTGTCGAGCAGGTTCTGGAACACCAGCTCGAACTCGGAGGCGTCGCCCCAGACCGCGCCGGCACCGCGGCACTCGAGGCGCACGGCCTCGTCCGGAAGTTCGTGCCGGGATCGCACCTCGTCGATGCACGCGCGCAGCAGCGGCGCCAGCTCCACGCGCTCCCGGCTCGGCCGCCGGTCGCGCTGCTCCGCCCGCGCCGCCGCCAGCACCAGGTCCACCGTGCGCCGGAGCCGCTCCACGTCCTCCCCCATGCCCTCGAGGAAGGCGGCGCGGCGCTCGGGCGACGGGTCGCGGGCGCGCAGGGTGTCCAGGTAGAGCCGCAACGACGCCAGCGGCGTCTTCATCTCGTGGGTCACCGTGTCGAGGAACGCCTGCTGGCGCTGGTTGAAGCGCATCTCGCGCACCAGCCACGCGCACAGCAGCACGAGTCCCACGATGAGCAGCAGGAAGAAGACCCCGCCGAGGATGAGGAGGGTCCAGTGAAGCCCGGTCAGGCCCCGCGCCACCGGCGCCAGGTCCGACACGACCAGGATCTGCCAGCCCACGGCCAGCGCGAGCGCCAGCACGGTGAGCACGATCCCGATCGTGAGCGGAAAGCCGATGGAGCGACGCGGCACGGGAACCTCCCATCGGCAAGGGTACGATACCATCCGCTGATCGTCCCGGGAGGTCCCATGCGCCCGAGCGCCACGAGGCTCGCCATCTCGATCGCCTGCGTGCTGGCGGCGAGCGCCTCCGCGGCGCCGCCGCCGGAGGGCACCTGCCCCACGCTGTCGGGCGACGCCCAGGCGGGCACCGAGGGCGGCGACGTGGCTCCCTTCGTGCTGCAGGAGGGCATGCGGATCGCCCTGGGCAACCTGCTGGCCGTGCGCCAGCTCTTCCCGCCCGAGGTTTGGGCTCACCGGGAGGCGTTCTTCTTCGAAGGCATGCGGATGGAAGTCGGCCCGTGCCACCGACGCTATCCGGTGCCGCCCTTCTACTCCCAGGCGACCCTGATCCACTGGGAGAGCGTGCGCCTCGACGACGACGGCAACCTCGAGGGCTACGTCGCCGGGCTCCCCTTCCCGCCGGACCGGCTGGATCCGGACGCCCCCGACGCCGCGCTGCGCTGGGCCTGGAATCTGGAGCACCGCTACCGCGGCGCGGGCCCGAGCGGCAGCTTCCGCCTGACCGACATGCCGAGCCGGATCGGCGCCGTCGAGACCTACGAGGGCTCCTTCTTCCTGCTCCGCACCCAGCACCGCGCCGACCTGGCGGACCTCGCCTACCGGGTGCCCGAAGCGCCGAAGCACCTGTTCGTGGCGGGAGGCCGCTTCGACGAGCCGTTCCACGCCCGCCACCTGGCCTGGCGCCAGCTGCGCCCGCAGAAGGCCGCGGAGCAGTTCAAGGAGAGCGACGGCACCTTTGTCTACGTGCCGGACATGCGCAAGCCGCGGCGGGCCGCCACGGCCTGGGTCGACGGACTCTACACCCCCCGCTACTCGTCGAGCCAGCAGATCCAGGCGGGCGGCGGCGTTCCGTTCGGAGTGGGCGACCAGGTGGGCGCCATCAACCCCACCGCGGGCGTCTCGGCCGCCGCCAGTGAGAACATCCGCCGGGGCTTCGTGGGACTGGTGATCCGCCCCAACGCCTACCGCTGGACCTACCGCGGCGAGCGCGACGTGCTGGCGCCGCTGAACGCGTCACGCACGGGCTACCCGCTGAACGAGGACCGCAACTTCGGGCCTTCGGGGCTCTCCCTGGCCAGCGATCGCTGGGATCTGCGCCGGGCGGTGGTGATCGACGGCGTCCTCAAGCGGCCCAACGAGAACGTGGCGGGCGTGACCCTCTACTTGGACTACCAGACCCAGCAGCCCCTCTACTACATCTCGCGGCGCAAGAACGGGCTGATCCTCGACGTGGGCATCCTGGCGCACCGCTACAGCGGCGACCTGGGCCACTACCCCGAGTGGCCGACCGGCGGCAAGGCCCACGTCTTCGACCCGGTGGCCGAGTCCTTCTACACGGCGGCCGAGGGCGGCACGGGCTGGCGCCGCGAGTCCTACGACATCCGCTCGCTGCCCCACGCGCCGGACGAGCGCGGCCGCATGACCTCCGTCTCCGAGCTCACCCGCGGCCGCTAGCCAGAAGCACCCGCGCTTCGGAACGGGAATACGAGCGGGGCCGGATCGCCTCGCGATCCGGCCCCTCACGCTCATGCGAGCGTGCGCCTAGAAGGTGTAGCGGAGGCGCATGAAGAGCTCATCCCGCTGCCGCACGATGGAGAGCCCGTTCTCGACGAAGTCCGAGTAGGCGCTCTTGCCCACGCGTTGCGTCGCCGACGTCGGAAACAGGAACGGCGGGCGGATGTCGAAGCCGCCGAAGAAGAACGCCAGACCGACCTGCGCCGAGAAGGCCTCCGTGAAGCGGTAGGTGAAGCTCGGCAGCACCGCTCCGGAGTTCGACTGGAAATCGTAGACCAGGGTCGTCGCGGTCAGCAGCCGGTCCTGGAAGTAGCCCGAGAGGGCCGTGAAGGTGCCCAAGACGTTGACGGGCCCGTTCCGGCTGAACGCGTCCGTGTGGTTGGGTGCGTACTCGAAGAACCACTGGGTGTTGAAGAAGATCGTCCGGTTGGCGTTCAGGAAGTTCACGAAGGTGGGCCGGTCGATCGAGATCGTGAGATTGTAGACGTCCGTCGAAGTGTTGTTGTCCCGCGCGTTGCGATCGGTGAAGCGCACGTCGGAGAACCAGGTGGCTTCCATCGACCAGTTGGTCTTGGACACGTCCTCGGCGAAGTCCAGGGACAGGCCCAGGATGTTGCGACGGTCGTAGGTGACGACGAACTCGCGCCCGGTGTGCCACAGGAAGTCGCGGCGCCCGAAGCGCCGGTTGCCGGCGGCCCTCAGGTCCTGGCGCCCGACGCCGGTGGCGGTGAAGAGCGCCCGCACTACCGAGCAGTACATCGGCTGCGCGAACGAGCAGCGCCCCTTGGCAAACGGCCGCTGCGGGTCGTAGACGTCGTAGTTCTCCGGGTTGTTCAGGTCCGGGTCGCTGGTGTCCTGGGAGAAGATGATCGCGACCATCAGGAAGTTCCAGGACAGCGCTGCCATCTCGCTCTTGAAGGGCGCGCAGGTCAGCGGTTGGAAGAGCCGCCGATCTCCCCTTTGAACCTGGGGTCCGGTGACCGGCGAGCACGGCTGGGTCCCGGCGAAGGAGGCCAGGGTCGACATGGTGGCGTTGAACCTTTCGATGTCCGTGCTCGAGAACCCGGCGGGGTCCGGCACCCCCCCCGGCAACGTACCACTCGGCTGGAACAACCCCGTCTTGACGCGGTAGCTGAAGAACGGCTCGCCGTCGACGTCGGGATCGTAGCCGGGGTCGCCGGGGCCGCGGCAGCCGGGCAGGATGAAGAAGTGTCCGCGCTCGTAGCGGCCGCAGGGCTGTCCGCCCGCGAAGCCCTCGGTCCCGGGCTGCGGCCCGTAGCGGGTGTCGAAGCCGAAGAGCGGGGTTCCGTCGAAGGACGGGAACGCCTGGAGCAGCGCGCTGGCCTCGGCGTTCATCAGGTCCGAGCCGTCGATGTCGCAGCTCGTGCCGTAGTAGTCACCGCAGCCGAGGAGCGCCTGCTGCTCGGGCGTGAAGGCGGCGGAGATATTGCCGAGGGGCAGGAGCTGGAGCCCCGAGGTGGTCACGTTGTCCTGCATGCCTTCGCCGGTGCGCCGGTCGAGGGTATTGAGCGGCAGCAGCGGGAAGATGCAGCAGCCGCCGCCCGGGAGGGCGGGATTCAGGCGCTGGACCAGGTCGATGCCCGTACCGGGCGCGCCCAGGAGCGCGGCCAGGTTGTTGCTGCCGCCGAAGATCTGGCCCAGGGCCTCGGCCACCGGCAGCACCACGGGCCCCAACGTGACCGGGACGCCGCTCCCGAAGACACTGAAGGAGCACTCGCTCTCGAGGCCCGGGAAGAGGTTGCTGAAGCCCACCGTGCCGGCGCAGATGAAGTTGTAGAGCTGCAGGTTGCCCGGGTGCTGCTCGCGGATGTCGTTGAAGACGGGGCCCTTCAGGTTGTCGTTGCGCGACGCGGTGATGCGCCCGGGCTGCGGGAGCGTGGGCGAGAGCCCCGGCACGCCGGCGTACTGCACCGGCGGAACCCGCCCCTGGAACTTCGCCGGGAGGCGTTGGGGGCGCTGGACCCCCAGGCAGGCGCTGGTGTCGCCGTCGAAGAGGTTCTCCGGGTCGCAGCCGCCCTCGTTGAAGCCGAATCGCGGCCGGCCGGTGCGCGGGTCGACGCTGCGCGTGTAGGTGTAGAGCGGATCGATGTTCGGGACGTCCCGGTAGCCGTAGAAGTCGGTCAGCGCGAAGCTGAAGCGCTTCCAGCGCCACTCGAGGCGGGCGCCGAACTCGGTGTGCCGGATGTCCTCCCAGGGCGCCGGCGGGCGGATCTCGCCGGCGAGGCCCAGACCCGTGAAGCCGTGGACGAAGAGGCCGAAGGACTTGTTGCAGGCCGCCGTGATCGGCGCGTAGGGCTCGCCGCAGCGACCGATGTCGATGGGCTCGAACTGGTCGATGTTGGCCGCCAGCTCGAGGCGCACGTCCTCCAACGGGCCGACGTCGTAGAAGGAGTAGATGGCGCGAATCGCCCACAGGGGAACCCGCGACTCCTCCAGGCTCGGCAGGGTCGAGAGGCCAACGTCCTGGGGGTTGAACTGGTCCGTGGTGCGGAAGAGCTCCGTCTTGCCCCAGACGATGCTCTGCTTGCCGAGGCGCACGAAGAGCCGGCCGTCGAAGAACTCCATGTCCAGGTAGAGCTCGCGCAGCTCGCGCTCGTCGCTCTGGCTGGCGCCGATGTTCCACTCGAGATCGGTCTGGGTGAAGTTCTGGTCGAAGGACGTGAAGGTGGTGTCCTCGTCGTTGAGGAAGTCGATCAGGCCCTTGCTCGGGAGGTAGATGCCCCGGGCCTGGTTCGGAGGCTGGGCGAGGCCGAAGTCGCCCGTCGGAAGAGAGAACGGGCCCTTGGCGGAGCGCACGGGATAGGGGCGGAAGGGCTTGTCCCGGCCGGGGAAGGTTTCGCCGGTGACGACGCACTTCTCGATCGGGCTGAGGCAGTTGCCGCGGTTGGCCAGGACCCCGATCGGCGAGATGAACTGCTCGGGCTTCCAGGGGCCGTAGTCCTGGCGCCCCTCGCCGTTGAACGAGCCGCGGACGCGGCGGCTGGTGAGGGTGTAGTCGCCGTACCCCTGAAGGATGATCGGGCCGGGGTCGTCCGCGGTGCCCTCGATCTGGTCCACGCCCGCGGCGTCGTTCACCAGGCCGAAGACGGGGTGCTCGCCCAAGGGCACGTAGTTGGTCGAGGGCGAGATGCGGCCGCCCTCCGGCGGGCTGTTGCCGTTGGCGAATGCGGTGCCCTTGTAGCGGTCGCCGATGTCCTCGCCGTCCGTGAACCAGTTGGGCCCGCCCACCGAGCGGTCGCCGTAGGCGTTCGCGCTCTCGAACAGGGAGCAGCCCCGGCGCCAGACGCAGTCGTAGCGGACCTCGAGGCGGCTGTAGGCGGAGAGCGCCGTGAAGGGCCCCCAGCCGTCGGGCGCGATGTCGAGCTCGATCTCGACGTTCAGCAGGAACTGCCACTGGGTCAGGTCCCACTGGTCGGTGAAATTCGAGCTCATGCCGCGGACGATGGTCTCGCCGAAGCCGTGGATCTGGAGTCGGCCGTCCCAGGCCTCGAAGGCGGCTGCAGGTCTTGCGATGGCCAGGCCCGCCAGAACGACGAGACCCAAGAAGCACGCGGCGAAACCCCTGCGCATACCCCACCCCTCCTTCTACACGTGTGAAGACGAGCGCATGCGCGGTCATGGACCGGCAAGGCGCCTTCCCCCGCTCGCACTTATACCCTGAACCGCACTGCGGAAACAACGGAATCCGGCGCGTCGAACTTGAGCGGGGGAAAAAGATCGGGTCTAAAAAGACCCGAATCGGGTGGAGGCGGCCGCTGACCAGGGTGTCGGCTGGATGTCAGCTGTCGCTGGACTGGGTGGATCCGGCCGCACGGCGGGTCGAAGGCCGCTTGCGCGCCGGCTTGGCGCCGGCCTTCGGCTGGTCCGCGGCGGTCTTGGTACCCGCCTTCTTCGTGCTGGCCTTGCGGGTGGTCTTCTTGCGCGTGGTCTTGGTCTTGCGGGCCGTGGCCTTCCGGGTCGTCTTCTTGCCGCCGGCCTTGCGGCCCCCCGCCTTCTTGCGCGGACCCGCCTTGCCGCCGCCGGCTGCGGACTTCCGCGGCGGGAACTCGAAGCCGTGGCGCCCGTTGTCCCGCAGCACCAGGGTGGCCGAGAACGGACGTCCGAAGCGGGAGGTGAAGTCCTCCAGCAGCTCGGTGCGCCGGTTCTGGAGGTAGACCAGGGCCTCCTCCCGGGTGATCTCGCGCTTGCACACCGTCCGGGGGAACACGAAGCCGCAGCCCTTGGGCCGCTCCGGGTCCTTCCCCAGCTCCTGCTCCTTCAGCTTGCGCTCGCAGACGAACTGGGTGGGCGACTCCAGCACCGCGCAGTCTTCGTCGAAGGGACAGCGCGCCAGGGGCTCGGGGTTGACGTCGTACTCGGGCACGTCCACCGCCGCCTCGTCGCTCGAGCCGGCGGAGCGTACCTTGACCTTCCACTCGTCGCGCTCGATCTCCAGCACACCCTTGTAGAGGCGGCCGTTGCGCGCCATGAAGCCGTCGAGCACGTCGGTCTTGCCGTCGCGCAGCAGGGCGGCGGCGTGCTTGCGGTCGAGGTAGCGGCCGGAGACGTCCTTCCAGAGCACGAGCGGGCAGCGCTCCTCCTCGGGCTCCTCGTTCTCCGCCTCTTCCTTGGCCTTCTTGCCCTTGGCCTTCGGCTTCTTCTTCGGGGGCACGAGCTCGCAGGTGTAGAACCAGGCGCGCTCCACCATCGGCCGGTCGCACTTGGGGCAGGTGCCGATCGGCTCCTCGTGATCGTAGAGGTCGCCGTACTCGAAGGTCTTGGCGATCTCGACGATCTCGCGGGCGTAGGTTTCGATCTCGGACATGAAGTCGGCGGCCTCGCGCTGGCCGTGCTCCACCTGGTTCAGGTGGAACTCGATGTCGCCGGTGAGCTCCGGCGACGACAGCCGGTCCATGTGGATCCGCTTCAGGATGTCGATCAGCCGGATGCCCTTCACCGTCGGGCGGACGGCCTTGCCGGCGCGCACCGTGTAGCCCTTGGCGATCAGGTTCTCGATGATGTCGGCCCGGGTGGCGGGCGTCCCGATGCCCTTCTCATGGAGCACCGCGGCCCGGTCCTCGTCCTCGATCTGCTTGCCGGCGTTCTCCATCAGCGAGAGCAGGCGCGCCTCGGTGATGCGCGGCGGCGGCTTGGTCTCTTCGGCGGAGAGCTCCGCGCCCGGCACGTCGACCGCCACGCCCTCGACGCTGTCGGACCCGGGCCGCAGCGGCGCGAGCTGGCTGGCCCCGTTCTCTTCCTCTCCGCTCTGGGGCAGCACTGCGCGCCAGCCCGGCTCCTGGAGCGAGCGGGCGCGGGTGCGGAAGTGCTGGCCCTCGATCACGGACGTGCGCTCGACGCGCTCCCACACGGCCGGCGGGTGGAAGCTCCCGAGGAACCGGCGCACCACCAGGTCGTACAGCCGGCGGTCGTCGCCCGAGAGCCCGTCGTCCGGCAGCACGCCCGTCGGAATGATGGCGAAGTGGTCGGAGACCCCGCCGTCGTCGAAGGTGCGCTTGGTGTTCTCGAGGCCCTTCGCCTGGAGCCGGGCCGCCGCCTCGGCGTAGTCGGCGAAGGCCACCGCGCCGGTCTGGGAGCCCGCCGCAGCCAGGGTCCCGAGCAGGCGATCCACCTCGGCGCGGTAGTCCGTGGGCAGGCAGCGCGAATCGGTGCGCGGGTAGGTGAGGATCTTGTGGCGCTCGTAGCAGCGCTGGGCCGCGGAGAGCGTGCGCCGGGCCGACCAGCCGAAGCGCCGGTTCCCCTCGCGCTGGAGGCTCGTCAGGTCGAAGAGCGGCGGCGCCGACTCGCGGGAGGGCTTGCGGGTCTCCGACGCTTCGCCGGACCGGCCCGCCACCGCGTCCACCACCACCTGGGCGCGCGCCTCTTCGAAGAGCCGGTCGTCCCGGGCGTCCTCGTCGTCGCCCGCCTCGAAGGCCGGGTCGTACCAGGTGCCGGTGTAGGTCTGGTCGTCGTGCTCGAGGCGGGCCTCGACCGTCCAGAAGGGACGGGCGACGTGGGCCAGCACCTCGAGCTCGCGCCCCACCAGGATCGCCAAGGTGGGCGTCTGCACCCGGCCCGCGGACCAGGCCGTGCGCTCGCTGCGGGTCTTCAGGCGCTTGGTCAGGGCCCGGGTGGCGTTCATCCCGATCAGCCAGTCGCTCCAGGCGCGGCACTCCGCCGCCTGGCCCAGGCGCTCGAGATCCTGGCCCGGCATCAGCCGCTCGAAGCCGGCGCGGATCGACGCGGGCGTCATGGACTGGAGCCAGAGCCGCCGGACGGGCTTGCCGCTCTCCAGGTACTTCACGATCTCGCGGAAGATCAGCTCGCCCTCGCGCCCGGCGTCGCAGGCGTTCACCACCTCGTCGACGTCCTTGCGGGCGAGGAGCTTCTTGATCGTGCGGATGCGCTCGCTCTGGCCCTTCTTCGGCTTGAGCGCGAAGGCTTCCGGAATGATAGGGAGGTTGGCCAGGGTCCAGCGCTTGTACTCGTCGTCGATGTCCTCGGGCTCGAGCAGCTCCAGCAGGTGGCCGACCGCGAAGGTGACGACGTGGTCGTCGCCCTCGTAGTAGCCGTCGTGCTCCTCGATCCCGCCCAGCGCGGCCGCGATGTCGCGCGCCACGCTCGGCTTCTCGGTGATGACCAAGGCCTTTCCCACGCTGCTCCCGTCCGTTGTCCCCAGGGGGGTTCGCTCTGCCGGTGCCGAAGGGCCCGACTCCTACCCCACCCTTTCCGGGCTGACAAGCCGGGCCGTCCAACCTGGGTTCCGCGGAGCCCGGAGCCCCCCACGGTCGGGCAACGGCCCGGAAACTTGAGATGGGTGCCCTCCGCCCCCGCCCCGGTTGCGAAAACCAGCCGATTCCACGTAGGTTCCCGCGCCAGAAGGCAGAGCCACCCACGCCCGCGAACCCTCCGGGGGCCGCCGCCCGCAAGCGCCGCCGCCCGGGGCCGCGCGCGCAGCGAGCCGAAGGCGAGCGAAGTTCATAAGAATGACCGACTCCCAACCCATTACCGGCCTGCGGCCCGGCGAGGTCGCCCCCCACGTTCTCCTGTGCGGCGATCCTGCGCGGGTGGAAAAGATCGCCGCCGGCTGGGATGACCTCCGAAGCGTGTGCGACGCGCGCGAGTACCGGGTGGTGACCGGCTGGCGCGACGGCGTCGAGCTGACCGCCGCCTCCACCGGCATCGGCGCGCCGAGCACCGCCATCCTGCTGGAGGAGCTGGTCAAACTGGGCGCCCACAGCTTCCTGCGGATCGGCAATAGCGGAGGCCTCGCGCCGGACCTGGAGCTCGGCGACCTCGTCATCACCACCGGCGCCGTCCGCGACGACGGCACCTCGCGCGCCTACGTGGCCCCGGAATATCCGGCCGTGGCCGATTGGCGGCTCGTCGCCGCCCTGGTAGACGCGGCGCAGCGACAAGGCGGCCGCTGGCGGGCAGGCCTCACGTGGTCCCTCGACGCCTTCTACATGCGCAACGCCGTGCTCGCCGAAGACGGCTCGCTGGCGTCCATGAGCGTCGGCGGCTACTGGCCCGCCGACGGGGCGCGGCGGATCGAGGAGTTGCGGGCGGCCCGCGTGCTGAACTGCGAGATGGAGAGCGGCGTGCTGCTGACCCTGGGCCAGATCTTCGGCGTGCGGGCGGGCTGCATCTGCGTGGTGTCGGACCGGACCCCCTGGCCCGGCCCCGCCGAGCTCGACCTGGACCGCAACATGGCCCGCTGCATCGACGTGGCGAGCGACGCCATGCTGGCCCTCGCGAGGGACGCATGAGCGACACGATCTTCGGCAAGATCGCCCGCGGCGAGCTGCCGGCCGAGCTGGTGCACGAGGACGACCGCGCCCTGGCGTTCCGCGACGTGAACCCCCAGGCGCCGACCCACATCCTGGTGATCCCGCGCCAGGCGATCGCGAAGCTCTCGGAGTGCACGCCCGCGGACAACGAGCTCGTCGGCCACCTGATCCAGGTCGCAAACCAGGTCGCGCGCCAGGAAGGCCTCGACGACTACCGCCTGGTGGTCAACAACGGCGCCGGCGCCGGCCAGACCGTCTTCCACCTCCACATCCACGTCCTCGGCGGCCGCCCTCTCGGCTGGCCGCCGGGCTGACCCCCACCCTTTTTTCGTTCGCCTGGAACTTCTCGCACCAGCACCCGCCGCGACCGTCGCCGCCGCAGGCGGCGGCGCAGCCGCGCGAACCCACCGCCGCCGCTCCAACGTCGCGAGGCCGGGTGGGGCCATGGCGGAGCGGCGCCTGTGAGCGCGCTGACGGACTCCGCGCTCGGCTCGCACCGGGGTGCGCGCGAACCGAAGCCGCGCAGCCATGGCCCCACCCGGCCCCGCCCCGCAGCAGCGACGGCGGGAACGCCCGCGGGCCCTCGGCCCGCAGGGAGAGCTACGGCAGCATCGACGCCGGCACGGGCATGATGTTCCACGTGAACGCCGAGCCCTTGACCTTGAGGCCGCCCGTCTTGCGCTCGTAGATGACCTCGCGGTCGAAGTCGCTGCCGTTCCAGATGTAGCGGCGCACTTCGGCGTGGTCGTCGCTGGCCACGTAGAGCTCGTCGCTGCCGTCGGCGTCCAGATCCGCCAGGATCGCGGCGTGCTCGAAGCCGCCGGAGTCGCGATCGATCGAACGGATGTCCCAGGCAGCGCGCGCGTCGTCGCCGGGCCGCAGCAGCCAGAGGCCGCTCTTGAAGGCCGCGGCCACCAGCTCCTGCTTCCCGTCGCCGTCCACGTCGCCCGCGGTCAGGAAGCGGGTCAGGCGCTCGCCGTCGATGGTGGCGATCACGACGCCCGCGGTCGGGTCCGTGCCGGCGTCGTAGCGCCGGATCTCCACCGGATGCACGAGCCGCGCGTCGGTGCCGCGGCCCTCCACCTCCGCCTCCACCGCCACGTAGAGCTCATCGGTGCCGTCGCCGTCCACGTCAGCCACCAGGATCTCCTTGGCGTGACGGTTGCCGAGGTCGGCCACCACCACCCGGCCCTCGCCGGTCTTCGGCACGTAGCGCACGACCTTGCCGGGCTGGGGCGTCCCGTCGAGCCGGTTCGGCTCGCTGGGCGTGGCGTAGACCTCGAGCGTGCCGTCGGCGTCCAGGTCGCCGATCTCGATCTCGTGCACGAAGGTGTCCTCCTCCGCGTCGAGCTCGCTCACCTGCCAGCCATCGGCGCCCGGACGCAGCGTGGCCACGATGCCCTGGTCGTGGGTGGCGACCGCGATGGCCGGCTGGCCGTCGCCGTAGAGGTCCGCCACCTCGGCGTCGCGCATGCGGCTGAAGCGGCCGCCGAAGTGCTTGCCCCAGAGGGTCTCCGCCTGCCAGGCGTCCCCGCTCCGGGTCCAGAGCTTGAGCGCGGCCTCCTCGCCCGGCCGGGCGCCCGCCGCGGTCAGGATGCGACCATCGGGCTCGCCGTAGACCAGGGCCTTGTGGAACACGATGGCTTCCGGGTCGTCGAGGGTGGAGACCTCCCAGCTGCCGTCGCGCAGGCGCAGCATCTCGACCCGGGCGTCCTGGGGGATCGGCTTCACCTTGCCCTGGGGCGTGACCTCGAAGGGCGAGATCGCGAGCAGCAGGCCCGTGGGGAGTTCGCGGGGACCCTCGGGCAGCGCGGCCGCCGCCGGCTCGCGCGCGGCCTGGGCCGGGGCCTCGTCGCCCTGGCCGCAGCCGGAGGCGCCGAGCATCAGGACCAGGATGGGGATCGGGGCGATTCGCCGTTGCGACATGGGACCTCCTGTCGGGGGACCCGGTTGTGTAGCAATCCCGGAGGGTTCTCGACAGGCAGCCGGCTCCGCGGCGTGCTACTCGGTGCGCCGTGAGCAAGGACGCGCTCAGGCCGCCGCGGGGCACCCGCGACTTCTACCCGGAAGACCTGCGCCTGCGGAGCTGGCTCTTCGATCACTTCCGCGAGATCTCCCGGCGCTTCGCCTTCGAGGAGGTGGACGCGCCCATCGTGGAGCACGCGGAGCTCTTCATCCGCAAGGCCGGCGAGGAGATCGTCGACCAGCTCTATCACTTCGAGCTTCACGATCGCCACCTGGCTCTGCGGGCCGAGCTGACACCGTCCCTGGCTCGCATGCTGATCGCACGGGCCGGCGGCCTGCGCCTGCCCGTGCGCTGGTTCGCCATCGGCCAGAACTGGCGCTACGAGCGCATGACCCGGGGCCGCACCCGCGAGCACTACCAGTGGAACGTGGAGATCGTGGGCGAGCCCGACGTGACGGCGGAGGCCGAGGCGCTGGCCGCGCTGACCTCGCTGTGGGACGCCCTGGGCCTGCCCCGCGAGGCCGTGCGGCTGCGGGTGAACAGCCGGGCGCTGCTCGAGGAGGTCCTGCGAGGGGGCGTGCTGCGCGGGCGCGAGGAGGCCTTCGCACCGCTGTGCGTGGTGGTGGACAAGCTCCACAAGATCGGGGCCGACGCCGTCCTGGATCAGCTCGCCGACCCGGCGGGTCCGGTCGGCCTCGCGCGGGACGACGCGCGCTGGGTGGTGGACGCCCTGTCGGCCCGCAGCCTGGACGAGGCCGCGTCCGCGGCTCCCCCGGACTCGCCGGCCCTGGCCGCGCTCCGGCGCCTCTTCGAGCTGCTCGACGCCTACGGCATCGCCGACCGGGTGGACTTCGACGCTTCCGTGGTGCGGGGGCTGGCGTACTACACGGGCATCGTCTTCGAGGGCTTCGACACGGCCGGCACGCTGCGCTCGATCTGCGGCGGCGGCCGCTACGACGCGCTGATCGAGAGCCTCGGTGGGCCGAGCCTGCCCGCCGTGGGCTTCGGGATGGGCGACGTCGTGGTGAGCGAGCTCCTGGGCGAGCTCGGCCGCCTGCCGTCGCCGGGCCGCGGGGTAGACGACCTCGTGGTTCCGCTCGACGACGCCCGGCGTCCCCTGGCCATGCGGCTGGCGGCGCGTCTGCGCGGCGAGGGCCGCTCGGTCGAGCTGGCCCTGGGCACCGGCCGACTCAAGCGCGCTCTGGCCCACGCGAACCGGATCGGAGCCGCACGCGTGCTGATCGTCGGCGAGGACGAGGCCGCCCGCGGTGTCGCGAAGGTGCGCGACCTGGCCAGTGGCGAGGAACACGACGAAAAAATCTGGTAAACACCGGGCTTCCGTCTCCCGAAACCCCTGGGGAGGCGGTATAGGTCTGCCACACCCCGAGGAGCGAGCCGGCGAATGCGCGGATGGACCATCCGGGACAGCCTCGAGCTCTACGGCGTACCCGCCTGGGGCGGCGGCCACTTCGGGATCAACGGCGACGGGCACGTCGAGGTCCGGCCGCATGGCCGCCACGGCGCCGCCATCGATCTGCTCGAGCTGGTGAAGGACCTGGAGCGGCGCGGAATTCGCGCACCGCTGCTGATCCGCTTCTCGGACATCCTGGCCAGCCGGGTCCAGGGGCTGGCCGACGCCTTCGCCCAGGCGTCGCACGAGTACGGCTATCGGGGCCGTTACCGCGGCGTCTATCCCATCAAGGTGAACCAGCAGCGGCACGTGGTGGAGGAGATCGTCGAGAAGGGGGCACCGGCGGGGATCGGCCTCGAGGCCGGAAGCAAGCCGGAGCTGCTGGTGGCGCTGGCGCTGTTGGACACGCCCGGCGCGCTCATCGTCTGCAACGGCTACAAGGACCGGGCCTACGTCGAGACGGCGCTGCTGGCGCAGCGGCTCGGCCGGACGCCGATCATCGTGGTGGACCGCTTCCACGAGATCGACCTGATCCTGAAGACCGCCCGCGAGCTCGGGATCCGACCCCGCATCGGGGTGCGCGCCCGACTCACCACCCGCGGCGCCGGCAAGTGGGTGGACTCCACGGGCGACCGCTCGAAGTTCGGCCTGACGGCGGAGGAGATGGTGGAGTCCGTCGACCGTCTGCGCGCCGAGGACATGCTCGACTGCCTGGAGCTGCTGCACTTCCACATCGGCTCGCAGATCACCGCCATCCGCGCCCACAAGGACGCGCTGCGCGAGGCGAGCCGGGTGTTCGTGGGGCTCCACGCCATGGGGGCACGCCCCGGGATCGTCGACGTCGGCGGCGGGCTCGGCGTCGACTACGACGGCTCCCAGACGAACTTCCACTCCTCCATGAACTACAGCGTCCAGGAGTACGCCAACGACGTGGTGGCGTCGATCCAGGAGGCGTGCGATGAGGCCCGGGTCCCGCATCCCGACATCGTGACCGAGTCGGGACGGTCTCGCGCAAGAACGTCCAGGAGGCCTACCACGACGCCGTCCAGCTGAAGGAGGAGGCGTCCCAGCTCTTCTCCCTCGGCTACCTGGACCTGCGGGCCCGGGCGCGGGTGGAGCGGCTCTTCTGGGCCTGCAGCGAGAAGATCCTGCGCATCGTGCGCGAGCTGCCCTACGTGCCCGAGGACCTGGCGGATCTGGAGAAGGCCCTGGCCGACACCTACTACGGCAACCTGTCGGTCTTCCAGTCCGCGCCGGACCACTGGGCGGTGAAGCAGCTCTTCCCGGTGATGCCGATCCAGCGCCTGGACGAGAAGCCGACGCGCCGGGGCGTCTTCGCCGACCTCACCTGCGACAGCGACGGCAAGATCGACCAGTTCATCGACCAGCGCGACGTGAAGAGCGTGCTCGAGCTGCACGCCTGGAGCGGCGCGCCCTACTTCGTGGGCATGTTCCTGGTGGGCGCCTACCAGGAGATCCTGGGCGACCTGCACAACCTCTTCGGCGACACCGACGCCGTCCACGTCAGCCTCGGCGAGAACGGCGGCTACACGGTGGAGCACGTGGTCGAGGGCGACGAGGTCTCGGACGTGCTTCGCTACGTCCAGTACGACTCGCGCGCCCTCACCGAGAAGGTGCGGCGCACCGTCGAAGAGGCGCTGCGCGAAGGCCGCATCAGCCTCGAAGAGTCCGCCCGCCTGCGCAAGCGCTACGCCGAAGGCCTGCGCGAGTACACCTACCTCTCGCGCGACGACTGAGTCCCCACCGCGGTTCGGAGTCCGGGGCGGGGGCGGAGCGGGGGCTCGCTGCGCTCCTCCGGGGTTCCGCGCACAACAGAGTCCCGAGCCAGGACGGAGTCCGTCGGCGCTCCACTCAGTCGTCGCTCCGCGAGCCCCCGCTCCGCCCTCGAACCGCCGTACCGGACGCCGACGCCTCCGTCACCGCGCGACGCAGAAAGACCATCTCCAGCCGCACCCGGGACCGCACACCCACCCGACGCCGAGGCCGCGAGCGCCGCCGAAGACGGCGCGCGCAGCGAGCCGAAGCCGAGCAGAGTCATGCTATGAAGAGCGGAGAGCCGGAGGGAGATCGACCACTTGAGCCGCCTCGCACCGCTCGACAAGGCGCTGGTACTGATCCTGGTGCCGCTATGGGTCGTGTGCTTCGCCCTCGGCGTGAGGACGCAGCTTCGGGGCACCACGGCCGCGCATCTGGGGCTGTCGGTCGCGGACGCCGGGACCTACCCCATGCTCACGGGCGAGTTCTCCTCCATCACTCATGCATCGGACCCGCTCGCCGCCGCCGGCCTGCGTGCGGGCGACCGTCTGATCCGGCTGGGAGACGCCGATCTCCTCGGGGTCAGCACCCGCGGCTTCTGCGCGCGCAGCCTCGACGCGCCGGAGCGCGCCCCGCTCGTCTTCGAGAGAGACGGCCAGCGGCACGAGACCACCCTCGAGCTGGCCTCCACGGCGACCTGGCGTCCGTTGCTGGCCACCTCGTTCGCCTTCGCTGTGTCGGCGCTCTTCCTGCTCCTTCGGGCGCGGCCCACTCCGGCGGTGCGCGCCTACTTCCTCATGGGGATGGCTTTCGCCTTTGCGAACTGCGCCTTCCCGGGAAGCCAGCCGCAGTTCTACCCGTGGTTCGGGATGTGCTTCGTCCTCGCCGGCGGCGTCCTGATGCTGCCGTTGACGTTCCGCTTCCTGTTCCGATTTCCGGACGACCGCCCGCCGGAGGGCCGCTGGTATCGGATCTGGCCGTGGTTCTTCGCGGTCAATGGTCTCTTCTCCTTCCTTCAGTTCTCGAGCCGGATTGCGATCGGAGAGATCGGCGGCACGGCCATCGGAGCCCTGGGAGCCGTCGCGCTGCTCGTGACTGCCAACCGGAAGTACCACCGTGCAGAGCGGATCGCGCGCCGACAGATGAAGTGGGCCATGTTCGGCGTCTACGGCGCCGCGCTTCCGTTTGCGGTCGCGGCTGCACTCACGGCCATCGAGCCTCGCTTCGGCTGGCTCTTCTTCGTGAGCTTCTGGGCCCTGCCGCTCTTTCCCCTGGCTCTCGTCATCTCGGTTCTGCGCTTCAACCTCTTCGACATCGACCGCATCCTCTCCGCTGCGGCCTCGTACAACGTCCTCGCCGTGGTGCTGGGCGCCGGCGCGCTCATCGTCGTGCCGCGCGTCGCGGAGGCCGCGTCGGGCCTCGTGGGAATCGATCCGGGCGCCGGCCAGGTCGCCCTCTCCCTGGTGCTGGCCGCCGTCCTGATTCCGGCGCATCGCCGCCTGCGCCCCCAAATCGACCGCGTGTTCTTCAAGGAGCGCTACGCCCTCGACCACGGGATCGCCGAGCTGCTGCCGGAGCTCACCCGCTGCCGCGACGCGCGGGATCTGACGCAGAAGGTGGGTGAAGGCCTCCACGGGCTGCTGCGGCCCGAGGCCTGCGTGGTCTACGCCGGGGTCGAGGAGAGCTACGCGCCGGTCTTCGCGGAGGGACGGGCGGTGCCGCCGGCATTCGAGGCGGCGAGCCCACTGGTCGGCACGCTACGCGGGCGCCGCGCGCCGCTCTCACTCAGCGACGCCGGGCGCCGCCCGGACGAAGCCCCTCTCGGACCGTTCGACCGCGCTGCGCTGGAGACGCTCGAGGCGGACGTGGTGGTGCCCGTGCAGCAGGACGACGCGCTCGCGGCCTTCCTGTGCCTCGGCCCGAAGCGATCGGGGGACGTCTACACCTCCACGGACCTGTCGCTCCTGGCGGCGGTCGCCGAGACGGTCTCCCACCAGCTCCGGCGATTCGATCAGGAAGCGACCACCCGCCAGGCTCAGGCGATGCAGGAGTCGCTGCGCCGCTACGTCCCGGGCGCGGTGGCCGACCAGCTGGCGAGCGGGGTCGAGCTCAGCTCCGGCGAGTGCGAGGTCTCGGTGCTCTTCGTCGACATCCGCGGCTACACGGGCTTCGCAGAGAGCCGGAAGCCGGAGGAGATCTTCTCCACGGTGAACCGCTACACGGAGACGGTCTCGCACGTCGTGCAGAAGCACGGAGGCAGCGTGGTGGAGTTCAACGGCGACGGCATGATGACGGTCTTCGGCGCACCCCGGGAGCTGGCCCACAAGGAGCGGGCCGCCGTCGAGGCGGGACGCGAGATCGTCGACGCCGTGGGCGCGCTTCCCGTCGAGAGCGGAGAGACGCTGTCGGTCGGCGTGGGGATCGCCACGGGCGCGGCGTTCGTGGGCAACATCCAGGCGGCGGATCGCATGATCTGGAGCGCGATCGGCAACACCACCAACCTGGCCGCGCGGCTCCAGAGCCTGACACGAGAGCTGGATGCGTCGCTGGTGATCGACGCCGTGACCTGGACGAGAGCGCAGCCTGCCGCGCACGACTTCGAGAAGCGGCCCGAAGTGCCCATCCGGGGACGCCGCGAGGCCAAGGACGTCTACCTGCTGGCAATGCGAACCCCATGAAGATCCTCTCCTGGAACGTCAACGGCCTCCGCGCCTGCGCCAAGAAGGGCTTCACGCGCTGGCTCGGACGCTGCGGCGCCGAGATCGTGTGCGTGCAGGAGGTGCGGGCGCTGGAGTCCGACCTGCCCGCGCGCGTGCGCGCGCCGAAGGGCTGGCATACCCACTTCGTGGAGGCGGAGCGGCGCGGCTACTCCGGCGTCGGGATCTACGCGCGGCGCAAGCCGGACGCGGTGGAGACCTCGCTCGGGGAGCCCCGCTTCGATCGGGAGGGGCGGCTCCAGCTCGCGCGCTTCGGGCGGCTGGTGGTGGCGAATGGCTACTTCCCGAAGGGCAGCGGCAAGGAACGCGACAACAGCCGTGTCCCTTTCAAGCTCGCCTTCTATCGCGCGCTGTTCGAACGGGTCGAGCGCCTGCGGCGGGGGGGCTACCGGGTGCTCGTCGTGGGCGACTTCAACACGGCGCACACGGAGCTCGACCTCGCGCGGCCGAAGGACAACCGCAAGAACAGCGGCTTCCTGCCCGAGGAGCGCGCCGAGATCGATCGCTGGGCGGCGGCTGGCTGGGTAGACGTATTCCGGCGGCTGCATCCCGACGAGCCCGGCCACTACACGTGGTGGCGCCAGTGGGGCGACGCGCGGAAGAAGAACATCGGCTGGCGCATCGACTACGTGCTGGCCTCGCCCGCGGCGATGCGCTTCGTGACCAACGCGTTCGTGCTACCGCGGGTGACCGGGTCGGATCATTGCCCGACGGGGGTGGAGGTCGAGCCGGGCGCGTTCGGCTAGCGGCCGTTTCTGAACTCGGCGTAGCGGACGAGGGCCGCGAGAGCGGAGATGGCGCGGTGGGCGCTGGGGTAGCAGAAGCGGCCTTCTTCCTTCACGCCTTGCGGGCCGGCGTTGCCGTAGTGGCGGTCGGTGACGGCGAGCTCGGTGCAGGTGAGGACGGGCTTGGCGTGGCGCTCGGAGACCTCGCGCGCCACCTCGGCGTAGCGCCGGTCCTGGCGCTCGTGGAAGCCGGCGATCCGCTCCAGGCCGTGGTCCGGGAAGAACTCGCCGCTGCGGAAGAGCTGCGCTTGTCCGGCCTGGATCCCGATCCCCAGGTGGATCACCGCGTCCACGTCCGGGTGGCCGCAGATCAGGTCCAGCACCTCGGGCACCGTGTCCCGGGTCTCCCCGCCCGCCAGGTCGACCGGGTTGCTCCGGCTCCAGCGCGCCGGGACCATGCCGTCGATGGCGGCGCGCACGGCGTCGGGCAGCGGCGCCAGCTCGAGGCCGGCGGCGACGCAGGCGTCGGCGGCCAGCACCCCCCAGCCGCCCGCCGTGGTGAAGACCACCACCCGCCGGCCGCGCGGCAGCGGCTGGGTCGCGAAGGTCGCCGCCCACTCGAAGGCGTGCTCCACCGTCGGCGCGCGCGCGATGCCGAGCTGGCGGCAGACGCCGTCGAAGACCCGGTCGTCGGTCGCCAGGGATCCCGTGTGGCTCGCCGCGGCGCGCTGACCCTCGGAGGCGACACCGCCCTTCACCAGCACCAGCGGCTTGGCGGCGGTCAGCACCCGTGCGGCGTCGAGGAAGCGCGCGCCGTCCGCCACGCCCTCCAGGTAGGTGAGCGCCACGCCGGTCTCGGCGTCGGCGGCGAAGTACTCCAGGTAGTCGGCCAGGCTGGTCTGCGCGGAGTTCCCCGCGGAGATGGCGACGCGCACCCCCACGCCGGACTCGACGGCGTAGTTCAGGTAGGCGGACACCAGGTTCCCGCTCTGGCTGGCGACCGAGATGCGGCCGGGCGGCGGGTACGGCGCCACGATCTGGGCGCACATGCTCTCGGCGGTGGAGATCACGCCCTGTCCGTTGGGACCCGCCACCAGCATGCCCAGGCGGTCGGCCGTCTCGACCAGCTCGCGCTCGCGGGCGCGGCCCTCGTCCCCAGCCTCGCCGTACCCCCCGCTGGCCACGAAGGCCGCGCGCACGCCCTTGGCCGCGCAGGCTTCGAGCAGCGGCAGGTTCACCGAGAGCGGGGTGCACACGAAGACCAGGTCCGCCGCGCCGTCGGGGATCTCCGACACGTCGCGGTAGGTCTTGCGCCCGAGCACCTCGGCGCCGTCCGGCTTCAGCGGGAAGATCTCGCCGCGATAGCCGCAGGCGAGCAGGTTGTGGAAGGTCACGAAGCCGAACTTCCCTGGATGCCCGGAGACGCCGGCCACCACGATCCCGCGCGGGTGGAAGAGCGGCTGGAAGCGCTCGCGCACCGCGGCGGGATCGAAGGTGGCGCGTTCGCGCTCCGCCGGCGCGGCTTCGTCCTCGCGGATCTCGACCAGCGCGTCCACCGCTACCGGCGCACCGTCGCGCAGGATCAGCGGGTTCAGGTCCACGCTGGCGACGTCCGCACGCTCGCTCGCCAGCCGGCCGAGGGCGACCAGCAGCTCGGCCACGGCCTCTCGGTCCACCGGCGGCTCGCCCCGGAAAGGGCCGAGCAGCACCTGCGCGCCGAGGCCATCGAGCATGCGCAGGGCGTCCCGGCGCTCGAGGGGCGCCACGGCGGAGACCGCGTCACCCACGGCCTCGGTCAGGATGCCGCCGAGGCCGAGCACCACGCAGGGGCCGAACTGGGGATCGCGGCTCACCCCGGCGATCAGCTCGCGGGCGCCGCGCACCATCTCGGCCACGAGCAGCTCCACCTCGCCGTCCTCGGGGCGCGCCGCGGCCAGCAGCCCGGTCGCCGCCGCGCGCACCGCGTCCGCGTCGGCGAGCCCGAGGCGCACGAGCCCACGCTCGGTCTTGTGCGCGATCCCGTCGCCGCAGAGCTTGAGCGCGACCGGGAAGCCGACGCGGGCAGCGGCGGCGGCCGCCGCGTCCGCGTCGCGCGCTGCCTCCTCCCGCGCCAGCGGAATGCCGTACTCCGAGCAGAGCGCCTTGGAGGCGCGTTCGGAGAGCGTGGTCAGGAGGCGGCCTCGAAGAGCCCCGCGGCGCCCATGCCGCCGCCGACGCACATCGTGACGATCCCGAAGCGACCGCCGGTGCGCGCCAGCTGGCGCAGCAGCTGGCCCGTCATGCGCGACCCGGTCATGCCGTAGGGGTGGCCGATGGAGATCGAGCCGCCGATCGGGTTGAGCTTCTGGTCGGGGATCCCGAGCTCCCGCTGGCAGTAGAGGAGCTGGGACGCGAAGGCCTCGTTCAGCTCCACCACGTCGATGTCGTCCAGGGTCTTGCCCGTCTGCTTCAGCAGCTTCGGCACGGCGAAGACGGGACCGATCCCCATCTCTTCAGGCCGGCAGCCGGCCACCTGGAAGCCGCGGAAGATGCCCATGGGCTCGATCCCCAGCTGCTTCGCCCGCTCGGACGACATCACCAGGGTCGCGGACGCGCCGTCCGAGAGCTGGGAGGCGTTGCCCGCCGTGACCGTGCCGCCGTCGGGGTTGAAGGCGGGCGGCAGCTTCGCGAGCCCCTCGAGCGTCGTATTCGGACGATTGCACTCGTCCCGCTCGACGACGGCGCCCTCCTCCAGCTTCTGCTCGCCGTCCTGGGTCTTCGTCATCCGCGTCACGGTCATGGGCGCGATGCACTCGCGGTCCCAGCCCTTCTCCTGCCAGGCGGCGGTGAGCTGCTGCGACCTCAGCGCGTAGGCGTCCTGGTCCTCGCGCGAGATCCCGTAGCGGTCGGCCACGATCTCGGCGGTCTGCCCCATGCCCATGTAGAGGCCCGGCCACTCCTCCTGGACCTTCGGGTTCACCATCCCCTCGAGCCGCATCTTGTCGTTCTGGACCATCGTGATGGACTCGACGCCGCCAGCCAGCACCGCGTCGGCTCCGTTCACGATCACGTGCTGGGCCGCCATGGCGATGGCCTGGAGACCGGACGAGCAGAAGCGGTTCACGGTGGTCGCGGACACCGACGCCGGCAGCCCGGCGTTCAGGATGGCGATCCGCGCCACGTTCTGGCCCTGGGGGCCCTCGGGCAGGCCGCAGCCCATGATGACGTCCTGGATCTCCTCGGGGTCGAGAGCCGGCACGTCGCCCAGGCAGGCCCGGATGGCGTGGGCCACCTGGTCGTCCGGGCGGGTCATGTTGAACGATCCACGGAAGGACTTGGCGAGCGGGGTCCGGCGGTTCGCGACGATGACGGCTTCGCGCATTGGGGGGTTCTCCTTTTCCTGAGGCCAGCGGCCGGCTTATGCTAGGCGACCGGGCCGCCGAAGGCCAAGCAGACGGACCCGATCGCGCCGGGGGGGGCGATGGAGACGTTCCTCACGTTCCTGGACTGGCTGGAGGCGCTCTTCGGGCGCTGGGTGGTGACGCCGCTCGGCGCCGTCTTCTTCTGGGACGTCTGGTTCTGGGACAACGTGGGCGACGACAAGGGGATCGAGCTCCCGATCGTCGTCCTCTGGCTCGTGCTGGGTGCCCTCTTCTTCACCCTGCGCTTCCAGTTCGTGAACGTCCGCGCCTTCCGCCACGCCATCGACTGCGTGCGCGGCCGCTACTCGAGCCCGGACGATCCGGGCGAGATCAGCCACTTCGAGGCGTTGTCGGCGGCGCTCTCGGCCACCGTGGGCCTCGGGAACATCGCCGGCGTGGCGGTGGCCGTGTCCAAGGGCGGTCCAGGAGCGGTCTTCTGGATGGTCGTGATGGGTCTGCTCGGCATGAGCTCGAAGTTCGCCGAGTGCACCCTCGGCCAGAAGTACCGCGTGCTCGACGGCAACGGCGGCGTGTCGGGCGGCCCCATGCACTACCTGGAGCGCGGGCTGGCCGAGATCGGACGGCCGCGCCTCGGCCGCTTCCTGGCCGTGGCGTTCGCGCTGATGTGCATCGGCGGGAGCTTCGGCGGCGGCAACATGTTCCAGTCCAACCAGGCCTGGAAGATGGTCGGGATGGTCACCGGCTTAGAGGCGAGGCTGGCGGCGGCGGTCTTCGGCGCGCTCCTCGCCGCCGCCGTCGGCGTGGTGATCATCGGCGGCATCCGCCGCATCGGACACGTGGCCGCCGCGCTGGTGCCCTTCATGTGCGGCCTCTACCTGCTCTGCGGGCTGTGGATCGTCCTCACCCACGCCGACCAGATCGGCGGCGCCTTCGCGACCATCCTGACCAGCGCCTTCCGGCCCGAGGCGGCCGCCTGGGGTGGATTCATGGGGGTGCTGGTGCAGGGCCTGCGGCGCGCGGCCTTCAGCAACGAGGCGGGCATCGGGTCGGCGCCGATCGCCCACTCGGCCGCCATCACCCGCGAGCCGGTGCGCGAGGGGATGGTGGCGCTGCTCGAGCCCTTCATCGACACGGTGATCGTGTGCAGCACCACCGGGCTCGTGATCGTCGTGACCGGAGCCTACGTGAACGACGGCAGCACGGCGGGGATCGAGCTGACCGCGAAGGCCTTCGCCAGCGTCTTCCCGTGGTTCCCGGTGCTGTTGGCCATCACGGCCACGCTCTTCGCCTTCAGCACCATGATCTCGTGGAGCTACTACGGCGAGCGCTGCTGGAGCTTCCTGTTCGGAGCGCGCACCAGCAACTACTACAAGGCGCTCTTCCTGCTCTTCGCCTGGTTCGGCGCCGTCTCGCCCCTGGCCCAGGTGATCGAGTTCTCGGACTTGATGATCCTGGGGATGGCGTTCCCCAACATCCCGGGCGTGATCCTGCTGTCGGGCCGCATCAAGGCCGACCTGGACTCCTACCTGGCGCGCCTGCGCGCCGGCGAGTTCGCCCGACACTGAGCGGGCGTCGCGGCTACGGACCGACCGCGATCTGCTTCAGCGCCGAGAAGCGGACCCGCCCGGAAGCGCCCGTGAAGCCGCCGACCGGACTCTTGCGCCCGACGGCGTTCGTCACGGTACCGAGGGGCGATGCCTTCTCGGTGCCGTACAGAAAGACCGCCGCCAGGGGAACCGAGCCCGGCTCGAGCGGCGCTCGCAGCTTGAAGCGCACCTTCGCGGTGGACCAGGTCCCCGCGACCGCGTCCGACTTCACGCCCATGACATTGACGAACGAGAGACTCCGCCCGGCGTCCTTGGCGCGCTTGCCGAGCCACGTGTCCTGGGGATTGCCGTCGGGCCCCACGATCTCGGGCGCGGCCACCACCTGCCAGCCCGCCGACGCAGCCGGCCGCGCCCACCAGCGATGGGCGCGATCCACCAGCCCGACGCCCACCACCGGCCCGGATCCGCCCTTCACCTCCACCGTGACGGTGAAGGCCGCCCCGGGTGCCACCTTGTCCGGCGCCGCCAGGCTGACCTCGGCGTTCGCGTCGACGGCCTGGATATGCTTGATCAGCTCGGAGCGGTCGGACTCCGACAGCTTGGCGTAGCCGCTCCGCTCTCCAGGCTCGCGGATCTGGGCCAAGTGCTTGTTCTCGGCCAGCTCCTTCTGCACCCGCGCCTCCGGAGCTCCGGCCAGTGCTTCTGCGTCGAGCGAGGAGTGACAGCCCGCGCAGAAAGGCGCCACGTCGGTCTGGTAGTCGGGCGTCCCGCCCGGGTACGCCCCGGAGCCAGTGGCGAGGCCCGCGGCGGCGAACACGGCGACGGCGGATCGAGCGATCATTCGTACTCCTCCTCGAACTCCGAGTGACAGCGTGCGCACTGGGCCCGGACCGGCTCCGGATGCACGAAGTAGGCGTCCGGGTTGCCGCCCGGCCCGTGCACGAGGTGACATTCTACACAGCCCACGCCGAGTTTCCGGTTGTGCACCGGCCGGGCGTGGAAGGCCTCCGGCCCCGGCCCGTCCAGGTCGCCTTCCGAGGCGAAGCCCGGGTGACACTTGCGGCAGTCCGCGTCCCAGAGCGGCCAGCGCATGCCGTCGGGCTCCTCGAAGCGACCGACCACGTACCAGAAGGCGTCCTTGGCAGCGAGGGCCTTGACCCGGACGCGGCCGACCGCGCCGCTGCCCTGGTGGCAGTCGATGCAGCGGAAGGCCGCGTCCTCGCGGCCCTCGACGGCCGCCGCGGCGTGGAGCGCGGCCAGCGAGGCGGCGGGGCGGGCGTCGAACTCGTCGCGCAGCTCGCGGTGCAGGGCCACGCCCGACGGCAGATGGCAGGCGTTGCAGAAGTCGTTGCGCGCCTCCAACCGGTCGCTCACCAGCCAGCCCACGGGCCCCAGCACGATCCCCGCCGCCACTGCCAGCATCCCCGCGCGTCGCATCAGGGGCGATGGTACCCTGCCCGGCATGAATCTCGGACGACTCGGCGTGTGGACGTTCTTCGATGCCCTGCCCCCCTCGGACGCGGTGGCCGCGACGAAGCGGATCGAGGAGCTCGGCTACTCGGCGCTCTGGGTGCCGGAGGCGGTCGGCCGCGAGCCCTTCGCCCTGCTGGGCTTCCTGGCCGGCCAGACCACGCGGCTGAACCTGTGCACCGGCATCGCGAACATCTACGCGCGCGACGCGGTGACGACCCGTCATGGGCTGGAAGCGCTCTCGGACCTCTCGGGCGGCCGCTTCCTGCTCGGGCTCGGCGTGTCGCACTCGCACCTGGTGGCCGGCGTGCGCAAGCACGAGTACAGCCCGAAGCCCGTCGCCACCATGCGCGCCTACCTGGAGGCGATGGAGCGCGCCGTCTACCGCGCGGTCCCGGCCAAGGAGCGCGGCCCCGTGCTGATCGGCGCCCTGCGCCAGAACATGCTGCGCCTGTCGGCGGAGAAGGCCGACGGCGCGCACCCCTACTTCGTGCCGCCGGAGCACACGGCGCGCGCACGGGAGATCCTCGGGCCCGACGCGATCCTGGCACCGGAGCAGAAGGTGCTGCTCTGCACCGACCCGTCCCAGGCGCGCTCGGTGGCGCGCCAGGCCATGAAGATCTACGCGGGCCTGCCCAACTACCAGAACAACCTGCGCTGGCTCGGCTACGACGAGAGCGACTGGAGCGGCGACTGCTCGGACAAGCTGGTGGACGCGATCGTCGCCTGGGGCGACGAGGACGCCATCCGCGCGCGCATCCAGGCGCACTGGGACGCGGGCGCCGACCACGTCTGCATCCAGCCGCTGCATCCCGACGGGCTGCCGGTGCCGCACATGGAGCTGCTCGAGCTGCTGGCGCCGGCCGCCTCGTGAGCGAGGCCCGGCGCAGCTTCTGGGGCTGGGGCCTCGAGGGCGCCGGCCCCGGCGACGCGGCCCTGGCCGGGATCGCCCGCACCCTGGCCCAGCGCTTCGGCCGTGAGATCCCCGCACCGCTCGCCCCGCCGACCCTCGCCGAGATCGAGCTCCCCGCGCCGCGCATCGCGCCGCCCGGCAGCCTGGCGCATGCCTGCTCCGACGACCCGTACCAGCGCGCGGGCCACACCTACGGCAAGGCCTTCCGCGACGTGGTGCGCGGCCTGCGCCGCGACTTCGCCGCCGCGCCGGACCGGGTGGCCTTCCCGCGCGACGAGGCCGAGCTGGTTTCGATCCTCGACTGGTGCGCCGACGCGCGCGCCGCCGCGATCCCGTACGGCGGCGGCTCGAGCGTGGTGGGCGGCGTCGAAGCCCGGCTGCCCGCAGGCTACGCCGGCGCCGTGTCGCTCGACCTGTCGAAGCTCGATCGGGTGCTGGAGATCGACCGCACCTCCCGCGCCGCGCGCATCCAGGCGGGTGTCTTCGGCCCGGC
Source organism: uncultured delta proteobacterium (assembly GCA_947259215.1). Taxonomy (GTDB): domain Bacteria; phylum Myxococcota_A; class UBA9160; order UBA9160; family JAFDET01; genus CAMYLJ01. The sequence goes on along the minus strand of CAMYLJ010000030.1, from coordinate 28,140 downwards.
GCTGGAGGACCAGCTTCGTCCCCACGGCCTGACCCTGCGCCACTTCCCCCAGTCCTTCGAGTTCTCCACCCTCGGTGGCTGGATCGCCACCCGCTCGGGCGGCCACTACGCCACGCTCTACACCCACATCGAGGACTTCGTCGAAGGCCTGCGCGCCGTGACGCCATCCGGGGTCATCGAGACGCGGCGGCTGCCGGGCTCGGGCGCCGGGCCGAGTCCCGACCGGCTGCTGGCCGGCTCGGAAGGCATCCTCGGCGTCATCAGCGAGGCCTGGATGCGGCTCCAGGACCGCCCCACCCGCCGGGCCTCGGCCTCGCTGGCCTTCGAGGGTGACGACGGCTTCCTGCGCGGCGCGGGCTGCGTGCGCGCCCTGTCCCAGGCCGGGCTCTTCCCGGCCAACTGCCGGCTGCTCGATCCGACCGAAGCGCAGACCTCGGGCGCCGGCGACGGCAGCCACGCGGTGCTGATCGTCGGCTTCGAGTCGGCGGACCACGACCTCGACGCCTGGATGGCGCGCGCCGCGGAGCTCTGCCGCGACCACGGCGGCCACGTCCCCGACGCGGCGCTGAAGACCCGCAGGGATGCGGAAGCCAGCCGCGAGGGCGCCGCCGGCGCCTGGCGCAAGGCGTTCCTCCAAGCGCCCTACCTGCGGGACGCCCTGGCACGACTCTCGGTGGTGACCGAGACCTTCGAGACCGCGATCCCGTGGGACCGCTTCGAGGACTTTCACGGCCACGTGATGGGCGCCGTCGGCGACGCCGTGAAGCGGGTCTGCGGCGCGGGCCAGGTGGCCTGCCGCTTCACCCACGCCTACCCCGACGGGCCGGCGCCCTACTACAGCATCCTGGCCCCGGGACGCCGCGGCGGCGAGCTCGAGCAGTGGGACGAGCTCAAGGCCGCCGCCATGGAGGCCGTGGTGGGCGCCGGCGGCACCATCACCCACCACCACGCCGTCGGTCGCGATCACCGCCCGGGCTACGACCGCCAGCGACCCGAGCCCTTCGCCCGGGCGCTGAAGGCGACGAAGCGCGAGCTGGATCCCGCGGGCGTACTGAACCCCGGGGTCTTGATCGATCCTTAGCCTTCGCCGGGCTGCGCCCGGCGGCTCGGCCTTCGCTCGCCTGCGGCTGGCTGCGCGCGCCGCCCCGGGCGGCGGCGCTTGCGGGCGGCTACCTCCGGAGGCTCGCGCGCGGGCGCGGAGGCTCGGGCTCGTCGGGCCGCGGAGCTCGGGGTGTTCTCGGGGCTTGGGTGGCTCTCATTGATCGTGACTTCGCTCGCCTTCGGTAAGAAAGAGATCGGAAGCCGGCTAAAGCCGGCTTCCCAGCCTGCTTGGCGCTGTCGCTGAGACCGCTGCGCGCCCGGCGTTCGCCTCGGAGGGCGTTCGGGCTCCGGTGGCGCCGGGCTTGCGGGCGTTCAACTCCCGAGTCCCGCGCGGGACTCGGAGGCTCTTGCTACGATCCGCGGCCATGGCGCGGATCAACGAGAATTATCGGAAGCTCCACGCGGGCTACCTCTTCCCCGAGATCGGCCGACGCGTGGCCGCCGTCGCCGAAGCCAACCCGGAGGCGAAGATCATCCGGCTCGGCATCGGCGACGTCACCCTGCCGCTGGCGCCCGCGGTGGTGGACGCCCTGCGCGCCGCCGCCGACGAGATGGGCACCGCCGACGGCTTCCGCGGCTACGGCCCCGACTCCGGCGGCTACGACTTCCTGCTGGACGCCATCCGCGAGCACGACTACGCGAGCCGGGGCATCGAGATCGCCCGGGACGAGATCTTCGTCTCCGACGGCAGCAAGCAGGACAGCGGGAACTTCCAGGAGATCTTCGACACGAGCTGTCGCGTCGCCGTCACCGACCCGGTCTACCCCGTGTACGTGGACACCAACGTGATGGCCGGGCGCACGGGCGCCATGCAGGAGTCCGGCCACTACGCGGGCATGCTCTACCTGCCGGCGACCGAGGCCAACGGCTTCACCCCGGACCCGCCCTCCGAGCCCGTGGACCTGGTCTATCTCTGCTCGCCCAACAACCCGACCGGCGCCGTGGCGGACCGCGACAACCTGGAGCGCTGGGTCGCCTATGCGCGCGAGCACGACGCGGTGCTGGTATTCGACGCCGCCTACGACGCCTTCATCAGCGACCCCGCCCTGCCCCGCTCGATCTTCGAGATCCCCGGGGCCCGGGAGTGCGCGGTCGAGATGCGGAGCTTCTCGAAGCGGGCGGGCTTCACGGGGCTGCGCTGCGCCTACTCCGTGGTGCCGGCGGAGGCGAGCGGCCGCGACGCGAGCGGCGGGCGCGTGCCGCTGCGCCAGCTCTGGGCCCGGCGCCACGCCACCAAGTTCAACGCCGTGCCCTACCCCATCCAACGCGCGGCCGAGGCCGTCTACTCGCCCGGGGGCCGCAAGCAGACCGGCGAGCAGGTGGCCTACTACCTGGAGAACGCCCGGGTTCTGCGCGAAGGCCTCGGGGAGGCGGGCTTCACGCTCTTCGGCGGCGTCCACGCGCCCTACATCTGGATGCGAACCCCCACGGGGATGGGCTCCTGGGAGTGCTTCGATCGCCTGCTGGGCGAGGCCCACGTGGTGGGGACGCCGGGCGCGGGCTTCGGGCCCGCCGGCGAGGGCTACATCCGCATCTCGGCCTTCAACTCGCGTGAGAACGTGGCCGAGGCCGTGACCCGCATCCGCGGGGCCTTCGGCGCCTAGCTGACGGAGCCCGAAGGGCTCCGTTTGCGGCGCAAGCCGACCCAGGACTACGTCCTGGGTCGGCCGGCTAGACGCCCGCCTGGGCACGGGTCTTCGGGCCTACCTGCATCAGTTCTGCCCCCGGCCGCCGATAAGCAGGGATGGGGAGGGGAGCGCTCCGCGCGCCGCGGACGGACCCCCGTGCAGGAGAGGACCGGGAGCCATGCGCCGACCTTGCCGGATCGCCGTGCTGGGCCTGGGACTGGCCATCGGGTGCAGCAGCCTCGGCGGACCGGACGCCGACGAGCAGGCGCAGGACGGGACGGGCGGGCTCGAGCGCGGGCTCCAGTCCGAGCTGGCGTGGCAGGACGGGCGCTGGGACGACATCGCCCAGCTCGAGGACGCCCTCTCCATGAGCGATGCCGATCTCGACGGCGAGCGCCGCATCGCACTGCTCGACCGCATGGGCCGCGTGCACGAGGAGCACGAACGCTACGCCGACGCGGAGCCCTTCTACGAGCAGGCCCTCGCGCTGTCACGCAAGGTCGTCGGCTCCGAGGATCCCCGCACCGCCGATCGCATCAACAACCTCGGCGCCATCCGCCACAAGCTCGGCCGCTACAGCGAGGCCCAGGCGCTCTACGAGGCCGGCCTCGAGGTCTACCGCAAGAGCATCGGACCGGACACGCTCCAGTCCACCACCACGTTGGCCAACCTGGGCATGCTGCACCGTCTGCTCGACCGCGACGTCCTGGCCGACTCGCTGGTGGAGCGCGCGGTGCGGATCCGGGAGGCGGAGCTGGGGGAGAAGGACCCGGAGCTGGCGGTGGTGCTGAACCTCCTCGGCCTGATCCGCGCCGACGACGGCCGGCTGGGCGAGGGACGTGCGCTGGTGGAGCGCGCCCTGGCGATCCGCAGCGAGGTGCTCGGGCCCGCGCACCCGGATACCGCGGCGTCGCAGAACGACCTCGGCGTCGTGATGCTCCGCGCCGGCAACCTGGAACAGGCCGAGCAGCTCTTCGAGCGCGCGCTCCTGGTGCGCGAGCAGAAGCTCGGTCGCGAGCACACGCGGGTCGCCGACAGCCTGCGCAACCTGGCCCAGGTCTACCGGCAGCAGTGGCGCTACACCCAGGCCGCGCCGTTGCTCGAGCGCACGCTCCGCATCCAGGAGATGGTGTTCGGCCCGACCCACCCGGAGGTGGGCGCCACCTTGCAGGCGCTGGGCGAACTCGACCTGGAGCGACAGCGCTTTGCGACCGCCGAGCCGCCGCTGCGCGAAGCCATGGCGATCGCCTTCGACGCCTACGGGCTGGAGCATCCGGCGGTGGCGACCGCCCTGGCGCACCTGGCCGTCTCGCTCGCGGGCCAGGGCAAGCTCGACGAGGCGGCGACCCTCTACACGCGCGCCATCGAGGCCTACGAGCAGACCGGCGAGCGCGACTCCCTCGCCGTGGCCCGGCTCTACGAGAACCTGGGCTCCGTCCACATGCGCATGGGCAAGCCGGAGGAGGACGTCGCCTTCTTCGAGCGCGCCCTGGCCATGCAGGAGCAGGCCCTCGGACCCGAGCACCCGGACCTGGTGACGAGCCTGCTGGCGGTGGCGAGCTACGAGGCCCAGGCTGGCGACCTCGACGCCGCCGAGCAGCGCGCGCGCCGGGCGCTGCGGGTGGCCCAGAACGGCCTGGGGGAGACCCACCCGGTGACGGTGGAGGCCCTGGCGGTGCTGGCCGAAGTGCACGTGGCCCAGAAGCGCTACGCGGAGGCCGAGCCGCTCCTGCGCCGCTGGCTGGCGGTGCGCGAGCGCGGACTCGGCGCCGGCCACCCGGAGCTGGTCTGGGGCCTGACGTTCCTCGCCAGCCAGAGCCTGCGCCACGGCGACGCCGACGATGCGGTGGAGATGGCGGAGCGCGCCATCGCCATCCTGGAGGCGGTGCCCGAGCCCGACCCCGCCGCCCTGGCCGACGCCCTGCGCCTGGCCGGGGCCGGCTACGAAGCCCAGGGCGAGTACGACGAGGCGGTGGCGCGCTACCAGCGCTCCCTCGAGCTGGCGGACGACGCCGACCCCGAGACGCGGATCACGGTGATGGCCGCGGTGGCCCAGGCCCTCGAGCGCCAGGGCAAGCGCGCGGCGGCCCGCGCCCAGCTCGAGCAGGTGCTCGCGCTCCAGCGCCAGCAGTACGGCGAGGCGTCGCGCCCGGTGGCGCGCACGCAGTTCGCGCTGGCCCGGCTGGAGACGCAGCTCGGCCGCACGGCCGAGGCGGAGGCCCTCTACGCGCAGACGCTGGAGACGTACCGGCGCGCCGGGATCGCCGCCGACGCGGAGCTCGGCCTGGCCCAGGCCAACATGGCGTCCGCCCGCGCGTCGGCAGGCGACCTGGTGACGGCCGCCGACCTCTTCAGCGAGGCCGTGCCGGTCATGCAGGCGAGCCTCGGCGCGGACGACGCGCGCGTCGTGCGCGCCGCCTCGAACTGGGCCGCGATCCACGACCAGCTGGGACGCGTCGAGCACGCCGAGGGCCGCGCCCCGGAGGCCGCGTTCCACTACCGGCGCTCGATCGAGGTGCGACAGCGCTTCGGGAACCCCGCCGATCCCGCGCTGGCGGCCACCCTGCACAGCCTCGGCGTGCTGAACCACACCGAGCAGAACTTCGCCGACGCCGAGTCCGCCTACCTGCGCGCCCTCGGGATCGTCGAGCAGAACACGAGCCGCAGCGATACCCACGCGGGCCGGCTGCTCCACGACCTGGCGCTCGTGCACGCCGCCCAGGGCGACTTCGAGCAGGCCGAGCCGGAGTTCCGCGAGTCGCTGGCGATCCTGGAGGCCGCCCTGGGTCCCCAGGACCCGAGCGTGCGCCGGGCGCGTGACGACCTGGCCAACGTGGAACGGGTGCTGGCGGAGATCCGCGCCGGCTCCCGCGAAGCGACCGCTCCCGCCGCGCCCCAGCCCTGAGCCGCAGCGGCCGAAGCCAGGAAATCAGGCGCGGAGCTTCTTGTACTTGATCCGGTGGGGCTGGTCCGCGTCGGCGCCGAGGCGTCGGCGGCGGTCGGCCTCGTACTCCTGGTAGTTCCCCTCGAACCACTCGACGTGGCTGTCGCCCTCGAAGGCCAGGATGTGGGTGGCGATGCGGTCGAGGAACCAGCGATCGTGGGAGATCACCACGACGCAGCCGGAAAAGCCGAGCAGCGCGTCCTCCAGGGCGCGCAGGGTGTCGACGTCGAGATCGTTCGAGGGCTCGTCGAGGAGCAGCACGTTGCCGCCGCTGCGCAAGAGCTTCGCCAGGTGCAGGCGGTTGCGCTCGCCGCCCGAGAGGGTCTTCACGGGCTTCTGCTGGTCGCCGCCCCGGAAGCCGAAGGTCGCCACGTAGGCGCGTGACAGGATCTCGCGTTTGCCCACCTGGATCCGGTCCTGGCCGCCGCTGATCTCCTCCCAGACGCTGCGCTCGCCTTCGAGCGCATCGCGGGTCTGGTCCACATAGGCGAGCTTCACCGTCTCGCCGAGCCGGAGATCGCCGGCGTCGGGCTTCTCGTCGCCGATCATCATCCGGAAGAGGGTCGTCTTGCCGGCGCCGTTGGCGCCGATCACCCCGACGATCCCGCCGGGCGGAAGCGAGAAGTCGAGGCCGTCGATCAGGAGCCGCTCGCCGAAGCCCTTGCACAGGCCCTTCGCCTCGACGACCAGGTCGCCGAGCCGCGGGCCCGGCGGGATCGGGATCTCCACCGCCTCGGGCAGGCGCTCGGCCTCCTCGGACACCAGCTCGTCGTAGCGGCGCAGGCGCGCCTTGCTCTTGGCCTGGCGCGCCCGGGGCGACATGCGCACCCACTCGAGCTCGCGCTCCAGGGTGCGGCGGCGCGCGCTCTCCTGCTTCTCCTCCACCTGAAGGCGCGCGCGCTTCTGGTCGAGCCAGGAGGAGTAGTTGCCCTTCCACGGAATCCCGCGGCCGCGGTCGAGCTCCAGGATCCACTCGGCGGCGTTGTCCAGGAAGTAGCGGTCGTGGGTGATGGCCACGACGGTGCCCGGGTACTCCTGGAGGTGGCGCTCCAGCCACGCCACGCTCTCGGCGTCCAGGTGGTTGGTGGGCTCGTCAAGGAGCAGCAGGTCGGGCTTCTGGAGCAGCAGCCGGCAGAGCGCGACCCGGCGCACCTCGCCGCCGGAGAGCGTGGTGACGTCGGCGTCGCCCGGCGGGCAGCGCAGCGCGTCCATCGCCACCTCGAGCGTGCGATCGAGCTCCCAGGCGCCGGCGGCGTCGATCTGGTCCTGGAGCCGCGCCTGCTCGGCCAGCAGCTTCTCCATGGCGTCGTCGTCCATGGGCTCCGCGAACGTTGCCGACACCTCCTCGAAGCGCGCCAGCAGGTCGCGCAGCTCGCCGACGCCCTCCTCCACGTTGCCGAGGACGTTCTTCTCGGGATCGAGCCGAGGCTCCTGGGGGAGGTAGCCCACGCGGATGCCCGGCTCCGGGCGCGCCTCGCCCAGGAACTCCGTGTCGACCCCGGCCATGATGCGCAGCAGCGAGCTCTTCCCCGCGCCGTTCGCGCCGATCACGCCGATCTTGGCGCCGGGCAGGAAGGCCAGGGTGATTCCCTCCAGGATCACGCGATCCCCGGAGACCACCTTCTTCAGGTCCTGCATCGTGTAGACGAACTCGGGCACGGGCGGAATGTACCGGTTCTGGCTGGGGTATCATCGGCGCCCCGTGCCCCGGCTGACCGCGACCCTGGCCTTCGCGCTCTTCGCCGCGTGCGGCATCGCCCTCTGGATCCAGGACCACACGGGCGCCCTCCCCCTCGGCCTCTTCAACGCGGGCCGCGAGACCTACGCGCGGCTCTCGGACGCGGCCGCGGCGGCCGTCCTGCTCGGGATCGCGCTCTGTGCCGCACAGCTCGTGCGCGGCCGCGCCCTGCGCGGCGCCGGCTGGCTGCCGGGGGCCCTGGCGGCGGCCGTGCTGCTGGAGCTCGCCGTCGGCGCCCTCGACTGCGGGCTCGTGAGCCGCAGCCCGGAGGCCCGGCTGGGCGGACCGTACTGGGAGCGGCCGGGCGTCGCTGGGCGCTGGGTGTTCCTCAAGAAGGGCACGGCAGCCATGGGCTTCCGCTCGCCCGAGCCCTACACGCCGCGTGCCGATCGGCCCCGCCTGCTCTTCCTGGGCGACTCCTACGTGGAGGGGAGCGGCAGCGACTTCCCCTGCAACTATCCCCAGGTGGTGGAGGCGGAGCTCTCGCGCCGGCTCGGGCGGCCCGTACAGGTAATGAGCGCCGGGGTCGCGGGCTACGGGCCCGTGGACGCCGCCAATCTGCTGGACCTGCTGGTCGCCGAAGGCTGGGAGTTCGACGCCGTCGTCTACCACCTCTTCCCCGAGAACGACTTCAGCGACAACCTGCCGCGCACGGAGCGACGGGTGGTCGCCGGCATCAACTTCCGCTTCCCGCAGTCGCGCTTCCTGCGCGCCTTCCACCCCTTGAACACGCGCACGTTCCGCTACGCGGTCTTCGTCGGCACCGCTGCATCCTTGAGCGTGCCGGAGCACAACATGGCGGTGCGGATCGAGGGCTCTTGCCGCGAGGAGCCGGAGCCGCTGCGCGAGGTTTCGCCCGACCTGCGGGCCCTGGTGGAGCGACGCTTCGAGGCGAACCACGGCATGGAGCGGCGGATCGCGAAAGGCGAGGTGCGCGCCGCCCTGGAACGCATGCGCGCGCGGGCGAACGAGCGCGGCGTTCCCTTCGTGGTGGTGGTCTTCCCGGAGCGGATCCGCGTCGATCCGGATCTCCAGCGGCGGCTACCCCTCCCGTCGTGGGCGCGGGACCTGGATCACCTGACCACCTGGGTGGGCCGGGAGCTTCCGGGCGTGCCGGTAGTCGACCTGACCGGCGCGCTCGAGGGCGAGAGCGGCTGGTACCGGACGAAGGACACCCACCTCTCCGATGCGGGCAACGTGCGCGCGGGCCGCGCGGCGGCGGAGCGCCTGGCCGAGTGGTGCGTGGTCGGCGGCGGAGACTGCCCGACGGCGGCAGAGTAGACAGCGCTACGGCTCGGCGACGACGGATCGGGCTCGCCGCAGGCCGGCGGCATCGAAGGAGCCCTTGCGGATGTTCACGAAGACCAGCTCCGGCAGCGAGAAGAAGATCCCCTTGCCCGCGCTCACCAGCCGCTCCCCGCGGTCGAAGGGAGCGGTCAACACCCCGAGCGCCCCGTCGAGGGTCGCGTAGCCGAGGTTCAGGATGCCGGCCAGCGGGCGCAGCGCGGCCCCGCCATCGCTGAAGAGCAGGAAGCTCCCGTCGGCGTCGCGCCGGCGGTAGAGACGCGCGGTCCAGACGTTCGACTCGCGCAGGGCCACCGGCAGCGCAGCGTCCTGCTCCCGGAGCTCGACCAGGCTGCGGCGCCGAAACGAGGGCGTCCGCGTCACCCGCTCGGACGGCAGCTGCGACGCCACCCGCTCGAAGAAGACGAAGGGCACGAAGCCGACGTCGCTGGCGTCGATCCGGACCGGCGTCTCGGGACCGGCGGCCGCCGCCCAGGTGAGCGCCAGCTCGGTCACGCAGTTGGACGTGAAGAGGTCGTAGCTCCAGGCGTCGCGCAGCTGCTGCTGCGCCTCGCGCGCCCGTTCGCCGGCGCGGGCCAGCGGCTCCGAGACGCTCTCGGCGGGGACGATGGCCAGCGGGAGCGGCAGCACGCGCCCGCGCGAGGGAACGAGCGCCCGGTCGCCCTCGCGCACGGCGCGTCCCTCCGCACCGCCGGCGTACTCGCGCGCCCGCGCCGCCAGCTCCTCCAGGCGCGCGTGGCGCCGCGCGCTCGGCTGCTCGGCGAACGCCTGCCGCGCCGCCGCGACCCGACGCGCCGCGATCTCGGCCACCACCTTCAGCTCGTCCCGCCGCTTGCGCAGCGCGCGCCCCTCGAGGCGCGGCCCCTCGTCCGGGAACGGATCCAGGGTCCAGAGGCGATCGTCCGCGAGCGAGCGCGCGACGGCGTGGTAGCGGGCCGTCGCCACGAAGAGCGCCGTCCCACGGTCCGGCCGCGGCGAGCGCAGCAGGACCGACACGGCCTCCCCCAACTCGACCCGGCGTCGCTCGAACGCAACGCGCTCTTCGGGCGCCAGCTGCGGGGCGTCCTCCAGCGTGACGAGAACGTCCGGGCCGGGCGCGTGCGCTCCTGCCAGCGCGGCCACGGCCGCGCGCGCGGCCAACGCTTCGCGGTAGCCGCGGGGATCCGAACGCGCGCGGTCCGGGTCCGCGAGCTCCGCGTCGAGCCGGGCCTGCTCTTCGCCGAGGAAGCCCGCTCCTTGCGCCTCGGCGACCCGGGCGCGCAGCGCCCGGCCGGCCTCGGAGCCGGATCGCTCCGGATCCAGGAGTCCCGCTCCACGGATGCGCACGCCCGGACGATCGCCGGCCAGTGCCTCCAGCAGCGCCGCGTCCCGCTCGGCGTCGTCGCGCGCCGCGAACAGGCGTCCCTGGGCGAGCCGAACCCGGGCGAAGCCGTCGGCGATCCCGCGCAGCTCGGCGGAGGTCGCCGGAATCGACGCGAACAGCAGCGGTCGGTTCTGGAGCACGTTGTAGCGAAACCGGAAGTCCTGCCAGTGGTCGCGCTCCAGCACCAGCAGGTCGTCGCTCGCGGCCTGGAAGTGATGGACGGCGTCACCCACCCGCAGTGCCGTGTGTCCACCGCTGGCGCCGCCCACGTTGGCCTCGGCGTGCACCAGCTCCAGCACCGGCTCCGCGCCGGCGGCGGGAAGCGCGCCCGCCAGGCCGGCGGCCGTGGCGAGCGCAACCAGGCGCCTTTCCCAGGTCGGAATCACAGCGTCGCGCCGTAGCCCTCGAGCACGAGGTCGCGCTCCCGGGTGTCCACGCCGCCGAGCCGCACGAGCACGACCTCCACGTCGGCCTGGGAGAGGCCCGCCTCGCGCAGGCCCGTACCCATGGCGATCCAGGTGCCCGCGTGACCCTCCCAGTGGCTGATGCCGTGCTGCTGCGCCACGCGCGAGAGCTCGCGCGAGAGTTCGGCCTCCGGCACCCCGGAGGCACACGCGGTGCGCGTCGCCACCCGCACGTCTTCGCGGTACGCGCTCTCGAGCGGCGCTTCGTCGTCGCCCGACGAACTGGCCGAGCTCGCCGAGGAGTTCTGCGAGCTGTCGGCGCTCGCGCCCGAGCTGTCGGCGGCAGCCTGGCTCGAGTCCGCAGCCCAGCGCGACGGCGAAGTGACCGAGTCGGAGATCGAGCCGCAGCCCAGCCCCAGGGACAGGAGCGCGATTCCCGCCAGCGGCGTTGCGATGCTTCCCATGCCTCTCCCTCCCGTGGCGAACGCCCAAAACCGTACCACGCTCCGGGCGCCCGGGAGGCCCGACCCCTGCGAATCCGGTACCCTGCAGGAACCAGCTGCGAGGCACCCGATGAAGCAGATCCAGGCGGATTCCGCCTACGACGCCACCGACCGCGACGATTTCGCCAGCATGATCGAGGTGGAGCGCTACGCCCGGCGCTCCCCGGACTTCGACGAGATCATCGCCCGCACCGACGAGCACTTCTGGAACCCGCTCGACCCGGACTACATCGACTACGGGCAGGCGTTCGACATGAAGAACGAGTGCGTGATCCCGCTCGACTTCGTGGGCGAGCTGTCCTCCGAGGTCGCCAGCAAGCTCCAGGGCCGCGAGATCGAGTTTGCCAACCAGAGCGCCCGCTTCATGCTGTCGCAGATCCTGCACGGCGAGCAGGGCGCGCTGTCCCTCTCCACCAGCCTGTGCCAGATCCTGGTGGACCCGGGCGCCGTCGAGTACGCCTCGAACCAGGTGCGCGAGGAAGCGCGCCACGTGACCGCCTTCACCGAGTACATGAAGGCGCGCTTCGACGGACTGCCCTACGCCGTCGGCCCCACCCTCGGCCAGATGATGACCGAGATCTACCTGGCGCCCGAGGTGTACAAGAAGCTCGTGGGCATGCAGATGCTGGTGGAGGGCCTGGCGATGGGCGCCTTCGCCAGCCTGCACGTGAACGCCCACGACCCGCTGCTGCGCCGCACCTGCCAGCTCGTCATGACCGACGAGGCCTTCCACCACAAGTTCGGGAAGATCTGGGCGGACAAGACCATCTCCCAGCTGCCCGAGAACGAGCGCAACCAGGTGGAGGACTGGGCCGCCCAGTGCTTCGGCAACCTGCTCTACAACCTGGCGGGCGCCAACCAGAAGGCGCAGGTCTACCGGCAGTTCGACATCGACCCCGAGTGGGCCATGAGCGCCATGAAGGAGGTCTTCAGCGACGCTGACCGGCGCGACGTGATGAAGCGCCCCACCAGCATCTTCCGCGTCCTGATCAAGACCCTCGTCAAGGCCGGCATCATCACGGACCGCACCCGTCACGTGTACGCCGCCTGGGTCGACATGAAGGAGCTCGAGGCCGAGGGCGACCGCATGATCGGCGACGACATCGCGGAGGAGGGGATCCGCGACCTGCGCCAGATCAATGAGACCAAGAAGAAGATCGTGAAGAAGCTCTAGCCATGGCCGAGGTGGTTCACCGCACCTGTCCGTTGTGCGAGGCCCACTGCGGCATCGCGGTCGAGGTGGACCGCGATGCCGGGACGGTGCTCGGCGTGCGGGGCGACGAGCACGACGTCTTCAGCCGCGGCTACCTCTGCCCCAAGGCCTACGGCCTGAAGGGCCTGCACGAGGACCCGGACCGCCTGCGTCGGCCGCTGCGGCGACGCGGCCAGGACTGGCTGGAAATCGGCTGGGAGGAGGCCCTGTCCCTGGTCGCCGAGAGCCTGGGCGGGATCCGCGAACAGCACGGTGCCGACGCCCTGGCCACCTACCTGGGCAACCCCAACGCCCACGACCTGGGCTCGATCCTCTACGGCCCGACCTTCCAGAAGGCGCTCGGCACGCGCTGGCGCTTCTCGGCCACCAGCGTGGACCAGCTGCCGAAGATGGTGTCGAGCAGCCAGCTGTTCGGGTCGCCGGGGCGCTTCGCGGTGCCCGACGTGGACCACACGGACTACCTGCTCGTGCTCGGGGCCAACCCCCTGGTCTCGAACGGCAGCCTGATGACGGCGCCGGACATGCCCGGTCGCCTGCGCGCCCTGCGCGAGCGCGGCGGCACCCTGGTGGTGGTGGACCCGCGCCGCACCCAGACCGCCGAAGTTGCCGATCGCCATCTCTTCATCCGGCCGGGAACCGACGCCCTCTTCCTCTTCGCGCTGGTGCAGACGCTCTTCGCCGAGGATCTCGTCGCGCTCGGCCACCTGGAGCCCTTCGCCCACGGCCTGGACGAGCTGCGCACCCTCGCAAAGGACTTCGCTCCCGAGGCCACGGCACCGGCCAGCGGGATCGCGCCCGACGACGTGCGCCGGGTCGCGCGCGAGCTGGCCGGCGCGGAGCGCGCCGTCTGCTACGGCCGCATCGGCACCTGCACCCAGGCCTTCGGCACCCTGGCGAGCTGGCTGGTGGACGTGGTGAACGCCCTCACGGGCAACCTCGACCGGCCGGGCGGGGCCTGCTTCCCGCGCGGCCCGGGGACGCCGGCAGACGACACCCCGCGCAAGCGCGGCAGATTCCCCTTCGGCCGCTGGCGCAGCCGCGTGCGCGGGCTGCCGGAGTTCGCCGGCGAGCTGCCGGTGGCCGCCCTGGCCGAGGAGATCGACACGCCGGGACCCGATGGCGAGGGCGTCCGCGCCCTGGTCACCGTGGCCGGCAACCCGGTGCTCTCCACGCCGAACGGCGCGCGCCTGGCGCGGGCGCTGGAGCGCCTCGAGTTCATGGTGTCGGTGGACATCTACCGGAACGAGACCACGCGCTTCGCCGACGTGATCCTGCCCCCGACGGGACCGCTCGAGCGCATGAACTACGACCTCGTCTTCGACACCGTGTCGGTGCGCAACAACGCCAAGCTTTCGCCCCAGGTGTTCGAGCCGCCCCCGGACGCGCGCCAGCAGTGGTGGATCCTGGCCGAGATCGCCGGGCGCGTGAACGGCAGCGGCGGCGAGGCCGTGGACGACCTGATGCTGGCGGGGCTCCAGCACGCCACCGGCCAGGAAGTGGACCCGGATCTCCCGCGCGGTCCCGAGCGGCTGCTGGACCTGATGCTGCGCGGCGGTCCCTACGACGGCCTGTCGCTGGCGGCGCTCCGCGACGCTCCCCACGGCATCGACCTCGGACCGCTGGAGGGCGGTCGCCTGCCCAGGATCCTGGCCACGGAGAGCGGCGGACTCGAGCTGGCACCGCCGCTCCTCACCGCCGACGTGCCGCGCCTGCGCGCCGCGCTGGCGGACGCCGCGAACGGCGGCCTGGTGCTCGTCGGTCGCCGCAACATGCGCTCCAACAACTCCTGGATGCACAACGTGCACGCCCTCGCCAAGGGGAAGGACCGCTGCACCCTGCTCGTCCACCCGGAAGACGCGGAGCGCCTCGGCCTGGCCGACGGCGCGCAGGCCCGGGTGCGCTCGCGCGTGGGCGAGGTGGTGGCTCCGGTGCGGGTGAGCGACGAGATGATGCCGGGCGTCGTGAGCCTGCCCCACGGCCACGGCCACGCGGATCCCGATGCACGTCTCGCCGTCGCGGCGCGCCAGCCCGGCGTGAACTCGAACCTCCTCACCGACGAGCGGGGGCTCGACGCCCTCTCGGGCAACGCCGTCCTGAACGGCATCCCGGTCGAGGTGGTCGCCGCCTAGTCCAGCAGGGCGATCAGGCTCGAGGTGTCCCAGCGGCCGCCGCCGCGGGACTGGACGTCGGCGTAGAGCTGGTCCACCAGGGCGGCCACCGGCAGGCGCGCGCCGTTGCGCCGTGCCTCGGCCAGGGCGATGCGGAGATCCTTGCGCATCCAGTCCACGGCGAAGCCGAAGTCGAAGCGGCCCTCGAGCATGCTCTCCGCGCGGTGGTCCATCTGCCAGGACTGGGCCGCGCCCTGAGAGAGGACGTCCACCACCTGGGCGGGATCGAGGCCCGCCTTGCGCGCGAAGGCCAGGCCTTCGGACAGGCCCTGGATCAAACCGGCCAGGCAGATCTGGTTCACCATCTTCGTGAGCTGCCCGGAGCCGCTGGGACCGAGGTGCGTGACCGCGCGGCCGTAGGCCTGCATCAGCGGCTGCGCCCGAGCGAAGGCGTCGGCGTCGCCGCCCACCATGACCGTGAGCTGGCCGTTCTCGGCGCCGGCCTGGCCGCCCGAGACCGGCGCGTCCAGGAATGCGACCTCGCGCTCTGCGGCCCGGGTCGCCAGCTCGCGGGTCACCTCCGCCGACACGGTGGTGTGGTCGACCAGCACGCTGCCCGCCTCCATTCTCGCCAGCGCGCCCTCGGTCCCGCCGACCACATCGCGCAGGTCGCCGTCGTCGCCGGTGCAGATGAAGACGAAGCGCGCGCCGCCCACGGCCTGCGCCGGCGATCCCAACGCGCGGCCGCCGTGCTCCGCCACCCAGGCCTCGGCGCGCGCGGCGCTGCGGTTCCAGACCGCAACGTCGTGCCCGGCCTTCGCCAGGTGGCCGGCCATGGGGTAGCCCATGGTGCCCAGGCACAGGAATGCAACCCGCTCCGGCATACCGCCCTCCTCGGCGTCCAGCTCGAATGCCCGCTGGTGCGCAGATCGCCCGGGGCGCGGTGGCCCTAGGCGGCGTCATCCCCCACCGCCAGCCCGTCGCGGTACGCCACGGTCTGGGTGCGCACGGCGGGAACCCGCGCACCGGGCACGATGATGCCCACGAGGTTCAGCGGATCCACCGCCGACAGGCGCACCAGCTCGCCCGTGCGCTCGAGGCGGCGGGTGCGGCGCAGCGCGTCCACCGCCTCGGGCAGCGCGTACTGCTCGCCGGTGAAGCCCGTCACGAAGCGTCCGCCGCGCACGCTGCCGCGCGCCTCCATCCGCCGCAGGGCCCAGCACACCTCGCGCCAGGGGAGCGACAGGCTCTCCCGAACCAGCAGGTCCCGGAAGACGACCCCCCAGCGCGCCAGCAGCTGCTCGGCCACGGCCTCGGCCAGCTCGTCGGAGTCGTGGGGTCCGGGAGCCGGGAGCAGCGACCAGCGGCCCTCGGCGCCGACCTCGCCGCCGCGGCGGCCCGCACGCCGGCGGATGCGCCGACGCGCCGACGCCCCGCGGCTTCGCTGCCAGCGCTCGCGCGATCCGAGCAGCGCCCGCACCGACTGGAAGCCATCCGCCGTGACGAGCCCGCGCGAGACCAGGTCCCAGAGTCCCTCCTCCACCTCGACGGGCAGCCGGCCCGTCTCGGCCACGAGCTCGCGGTAGAAGAGCGCGCCCCGCGCGACCAGGCTGGCCAGCACGTCCGCCGCCGGGCCCGGCTCGGGATCGAGCGGACGCGCGTCGCCGCGCACGGCCGCCAGCAGCCAGTCCAGGTCGTCGCGCACCGCCAGGCTGAGCGGCGTCGAGCGCGAAGGCGTGGCGCCGCGCGCCGGAGCCTCGCTCTGCGCCCGCGGCGCCAGGCGACCCCAGGCCACCTCGCCCGAGAGGCAGAGCCCGTCGAGCCAGGCGTGGCGGTAGCCATCTACCCGGGCCGGGAGCACGTCCTCCTCCCAGCTTCCGGCCGCGACCTCGAAGCCCTGGAGCTGCTCGACCACCGACAGCACCCCGCGGCGTCCCTCGCGGCGGGTGCCGGGGGCGACGTGCTGCCAGCGCAGCAGGAAGCGCATCAGCTCCTGGGCGGTCACCGGCTCGATCTCCCGCCGCAGACGCTCCTGGGTGTAGGCGTGGATGCGCGCCAGCAGGCGCCGCGCGCACCACTCCTCGGCGTCCTCCGCGCGCGCGGGATCGAAGCGGCCACGCAGCGCGAAGCCTTCGGCCTCGAGTGCCGCCAGCGCGATCTCGACTGTGCTGGCGCGCAGGCCGGTGCGGGCGACGAGCTCGGGCACCGTGACGGGACCGCTCGCCTCCAGGTGTCCGCGCACCGCCGTCGCCGCAGCGGCGTCCGGGTCGGGCGCGGGCTCAGCCGCCAAGGCGGGCGGGAGCGGCCGATCCGGGCTGAAGCGCGCGCCCGGGTGAAGCGCCTCGACGAGCGTGCGGCGTTCGATCGAGAGCCAGAACGCGCCCTCCCGCGTCTCGGCCGCCGCAGCGCGGCCCTCGGCGACCAGCGCCTCGAACCACACGCGCCACGCCGGCTCCGGGCGCGCCAGGCCGAGGCCCAGCAGCGCGTCGTGCAGCTCGTCGGCGTCGCGCGGCTCGGGGCGCGCCTCCTCGCGCACCCGGGCCACGGCGTCCGGATCGAGCCGCCCGAGGTCGCGCTCCTCCACCGGCAGCCCGCGCCGCAGCGCCACGGCGCGGGTGCGCCGCTCCTCCAGGGGCGCGTCGTCGAGGAAGGTGTAGGGCCGCCCGTTCAGGATCTCGTGGGCCATTGGCGAAGGCTCGGTGGTGTCGCGCAGGTGCACGCGCACACCGCCCTGCTCCATGCCGGCCAGCAGCGCGGCCAGCCCGTCGGCGTCGGTGGCGTCGGTCAGGCAGTCGCGCACCACCTGGCGCACCAGCGGATGGTCCGGGATCTCGATCGGGCCCGGCGGCGCGTTGTCCTGGCAGGCGGCGAAGGCCGGGAAGACCGCGGCCATCAGGTCGTCCGCCTCCATGCGCTGGATCGCCGCCGGGTTCTTGCGCCCGCCGCGTTGGCGCAGCACCGCGAGGGCGAATCCCAGGGTCCAGCGCCAGCGCGCCTGGAACATGGGCGAGGCCAGCAGCGCCTGGGTCAGGGTCTCGTGCACGCGCTCGGACGAGAGGAAGCGCGGCACCTGCTCCAGCGGGAAGCTGTGCTGCGGCCCGAGGGAGAGCACCACGGCGTCGTCGTTGGCGGCGGCCTGGAGCTCGAAGTCGAACGTACGGCAGAAGCGCTTGCGCAGGGCCAGGCCGAGGCCCCGGTTCACACGCCCGCCGTAGGGCGCGTGCACCACGAGCTGCATGCCGCCGGTCTCGTCGAAGAAGCGCTCGAAGACCACGTCCGCCTGGGTCGGCAGCACGCCCAGGGCGTGGCGCGCCGCGTCCAGGTAGCGGGCGATCTGCTGCGTCGCCGCCTCCGCCAGCCCGACCTCGTCCGCCAGCCAGCGCTCGGCGGCCGCGCGCCCGCCGGCCTCCAGGCGCTCGGCCACCTCGGCGCGCAGGGCCGCGACCTCCTGCGACAGCTCCTCGGTGCGCGCCGGCGCCTCGCCCAGCCAGAAGGGCACGGTCGGCGGCTTGCCCTGGGCGTCGCGCACGCGCACCACCCCCGGCTCCACGCGGCGGATCTGCCAGGAGGTGCTTCCCAGCAGGAAGACGTCGCCGGCCATGCTCTCGATGGCCCAGTCCTCATTGACCGTGCCGACGAACGTGTCGTCGGGATCCGCCACTACGCGGTAGTCCGCGGTCTCCGGGATCGCGCCGCCCGAGGTCAGGGCCGCGATGCGGGCGCCGCGCCGCGCGCGCAGCATCCCGTTCACCCGGTCCCGGTGCAGCCAGGCGGCGCGCCGGCCGCGACCCGTGCTGATGCCTTCGGACAGGAGCTCCACCACGGCGTCGAAGTCCTCGCGCAACAGCTCGGCGTAGGGCGCCGCGCGCGCGACCAGCGCGTAGAGTTCGTCCTCCTTCCACGCCTCGCTGGCGCAGGCCGCGACGATCTGCTGGGCCAGGATGTCCAGGGGCTCCGCGGGCACGCGCAGGCGATCCAGCCGCCCGGCCTGCACGCCCCGCAAGAGCGCGGCGCTCTCCACCAGCTCGTCGCGAGAGGTGGGAAAGAGCCGACCCTTGGGCGTGGCGCGCAGGGTGTGTCCCGAGCGTCCGACGCGCTGGAGGAACGTGGCCAGGCTGCGCGGCGAGCCGATCTGGCAGACCAGCTCCACCGGCCCGATGTCGATCCCGAGCTCGAGGGAAGCGGTCGCCACCAGCACGCGCAGATCGCCCCGGCGCAGGCGGTCCTCGACGGCGAGACGCCGCTCCTTGGAGAGGCTCCCGTGGTGCGACGCGACGGCCTCCTCGCCGAGCCGCTCTTCCAGCAGGTGCGCCAGCCGCTCGGCCAGGCGGCGCGTGTTCACGAACACCAGGGTCGTCTTGTGTTCGCCTACCAGCTCGGCGATGCGGTCGAGGATCTCGCCCCACTGCTCGAGGGATGCCACGGCCTCGAGCTCGCTCCCGGGGAGCTCCAGGGCCAGGTCGAGGCTGCGGCGATGCCCGAGGTCCACCACCGTGCAGGCGCCGCCGGCGCCCTTCCCCACCAGCAGCTCCGCCACCGTCTCGATCGGCTTCTGAGTGGCCGAGAGGCCGATGCGCGCGGGCCGCGCGTCGCAGAGCGCCTCGAGCCGCTCCAGGCTGAGTGCCAGGTGCGAGCCGCGCTTGTTGCCCGCCACGGCGTGGATTTCGTCCACGATCACGGTGCGGACGCCGCGCAGCAGCTCGCGCGAACGCTCCGCGGTGACCAGCAGGTAGAGGGACTCGGGCGTGGTCACCAGGATGTGCGGCGGATGCTTCAGCATCCGCGCCCGCGCCGACGCCGGCGTGTCGCCGGTGCGCAGGAGCGCGCGGATCTCCGGCGCCCGCTCGCCACCGGCCCGCGCCTCGGCCGCGATCTCCGCCAGCGGCGCCTCGAGGTTCTTCTGGATGTCCGCGGCCAGCGCCTTCAGCGGCGAGACGTAGACCACGTCCACGCCTTCGGGGAGGGTTCCGCCGGCGCCCTCCCGCAGCAGGCGATCGATGCAGACCAGGAAGGCCGCCAGGGTCTTGCCCGAGCCGGTGGGCGCGGCCACCAGCGTGTCGCTGCCGCGCGCGATCTCCGGCCAGCCGGCCGCCTGGGGCGCGGTGGGTCCCTCGCCGAAGCGCCGGTTGAACCAGCGCACCACCGCGGGATGCCAGTCCAGCGGAACGCGGGAGAGGCCGTGGGGGGCGCGAGGGTCCATGCGCGCGAGCCAGCGTAGCAGAGGCTAGGATCGACGCGTGAGCGCCTCGCGCATCGTCTCCCTGCTCCCGAGCACGACCGAGATCGCCTGCGCGCTCGGCTTCCGCGAGGCGCTGGTCGGCCGCTCCCACGAGTGCGACTTCCCGCCGGGCGTGGAGGCCCTGCCCGTCTGCACCGAGCCCAAGCTCGACCCCGAGGCGCCGAGCCGCGCCATCGACAACGCGGTGAAGCGCTTCGTCCGCGACGGGCTCTCGATCTACCGGGTGGACCCGGAGGGCCTGCGCGCGCTGGCGCCGGACGTGATCCTGACCCAGGACCAGTGCGAGGTCTGCGCCGCCAGCCTGGCGGATGTGGAGGCCGCCGTGCGCGACTGGGTCGGCGGCGCGCCGCGGCTGGTCTCGCTCTCCCCCGAGACCCTGGCCGACGTGTGGGGCGATCTCGAGCGCGTGGCGGTGGCGCTCGGCGCCCCGGAGCGGGGACGCGCCCTGGCCGAGACCCTGACGGAACGCGTGAACGAGATCGGCGAGCGCGCCGCGGGCCTGGGCCCGCGCCCGCGGGTGGCATTGGTGGAGTGGATCGACCCACTCATGGGCGCGGGCAACTGGATGCCGGAGCTCGTGTCCCTGGCCGGCGGCACGCCGCTCTTCGGCAAGCCGGGCGAGCACTCGCCCTGGTTGGCGTGGGACGCGCTTCGCGCCGCCGAGCCCGACGTCGTGGTGATCCTGCCCTGCGGCTTCGACCGCGAGCGGAGCCGGCGCGAGCTGCCGCCGCTTCTGGCCCAGCCCGGCTGGGACGCGCTCGCCGCCGTCGCGGCCGGACGCGTCTACCTGGCCGACGGCAACCAGTACTTCAACCGGCCCGGACCCCGGCTGGTGGAGTCCCTCGAGATCCTGGCGGAGATCCTGCACCCGGACGCCTGCGCCTTCGGTCACGAGGGCAGCGGTTGGGAGCGCCTCTGAACGTCCTGGTGCTGGCCAACCCCATCGCGGGCGCCGGCGCCGGGCGCACCCGGGCGGAGGCGCTGGCTGGCCTGCTGCGCGCCCGGGGCCACGAGGTGGAGTGCTTCCTGAGCGACGGCCCGGACGCCATCGCGGAGCGGCTCGCCCTGCCCGACGCCCTGGCCGGCGTCGAGCTGTTGGTGGCGGTCGGCGGTGACGGCACGCTCTCGGACCTGGTGAACTCCCTCCCGGTGGCGGCGGCCGTGCCTCTGGCGCAGCTCGCCGTAGGCACCGCCAACATGCTGGCGCGCGAGCTGGGGCTGCCACGGACTCCGGAAGGCGTGGCGGATCTGGTCGAGCGCGGCCGCGTGCGCCGGATCGATCTGGGCCGCGCCGGCGAGCGCCGCTTCGTGATGAACGCCAGCGTCGGCTACGACGCCATGGTGGTGGAGGCCATCGCGCGCGGCCGCCGCGGCACCCTGAGCTTCCGCGCCTACGCGCGACCCATGCTCGACGTGCTGACCCGCTACCGGGAGCCGGAGCTCCAGGTCCGGGTGGAGGACGACGCCGCCATCCCGGCCGGCATCGCGATCGTGAGCAACCTGCGCAACTACGGCGGCCTCTTCACCGTGGCCCACGCCGCCGCGCCGGACGACGGTCTGCTCGACGTCGTCGCCGGCCCGGCGCGGAAGCGCGATCTCGTCGGCTACCTCGCAGCGGGCCTCGGAAGCGGCATGACCCGCAGCGACTCCGTCCTCTTCCGCCAGGCGCGTCGGGTGCGGATCGACTCCGCGGAGCCCGTCCCGGTCCAGCTCGACGGCGACCTCCGCGGCACGACGCCGGTCGAGATCGAGGTGGAGCCCGGCGCAATCGCCATCCTGGCGCCGGCTCCGGCAAGGCCGAGACCGGCTTGAATCCCCCGCCTACGGTCCTACGGGCCTGAGATCGCCCCGGAAGTCGTCATAGGGGGAGGTTCTCGGTCCTCCAAGACCGCTTGTTCTGCCTATCCGTGCGGGGAGCCCTCGACCTTCGGGGCGGCGTACACTGCGCATAGGCGGCTCTCCCTGTCGCCCCTCAAGGAGGGGAGATGTTCAAGAAGCTCCTGCTTGGCTTCCTGGCCCTGATCGTGCTCGGCGCCGCGATCGCCTGGTTCACGGTCGGCCGGAACCTCTACGATATGCGCGAGGCCATGGGCCGCCACACCGCGCCGGCGGACTACGCGCTCCAGGACGACACCCGGGTCAGCGCCCCGCCTCCGGAGCCGCGGGTCGTGCAGCCGCCCAACCCTCTGAAGAACGTCTACTGGGGAGACACCCACGTCCACACCCACGAGAGCTTCGACGCGGCGCTCTTCGGCACGACCCTGACCATCGAGGATGCCTACCGGTTTGCGCGGGGCGAAGCGCTTCGCAGCGACGGCGGGGAGCGGATGCAGCTCTCGCGCCCCCTCGACTTCGTGGCGATCACGGATCACGCAGAGGGCTTCGGGACGAGAACGCGCTGTGGCGACGCGGGCCTCAGCTGGCTCGAGTCCACCAACTGCTCGATGATGGAGACGCCCAACGTCCTCGTCTTCTCGTACATCCGGGCGCGGGGGATCCGGGGCAGCCAGGAGCTCGAGCCGGATCCCGATGTCCCGGCCGGCGTGTACCGACCGAGGGCGCGCGAGCATCCGGTCCGCGACGCCCTCCCGATCTGCTCCCGGGGCGAAGGGGGCGTGGAGCGCTGCGAGCGCGACGCCCGAACGGACTGGGAGCGGTACATCGCCCTCGCCGACGCCCACAACGAGCCCGGGGTGTTGACGACCTTTGCCGCCTACGAGTACTCGCCGACCCTGCCCGATACCGGCAAGCATCACCGTAACGTCCTCTTCAAAGGCGAGGACCTGCCCGGGCATGCGATCTCGTCCCTCGACGTCGGCAACGCGATCGACCTCTGGCGCGGCCTGGAGGAGACCTGCACGGGCGACTGCGACTTCCTCACGATCCCCCACAACATGAACAAGGGCTGGGGCCTCTTCTACAGCCGCTACACCTGGGACGGCGGGAGCTACGACGACGAGGGATGGCGCCTGCGCAAGCGTCGCGAGCCCCTCGCCGAGATGTACCAGATCAAGGGCGCGTCCGAGTGCGCCCTGGGCGTCGGGGCCACTGACGAGGAGTGCGCCTTCAGCCAGGTCTTCGAGCCCTGCGAACAGGGCCAGGAGACCGGCTGTGCCTTCGAGACCGGCTTCGCCCGACAGGGGCTCAAGATCGG
The DNA here is from genome assembly GCA_947259215.1 of uncultured delta proteobacterium. Classification (GTDB taxonomy): domain Bacteria; phylum Myxococcota_A; class UBA9160; order UBA9160; family JAFDET01; genus CAMYLJ01. The sequence goes on along the minus strand of CAMYLJ010000030.1, from coordinate 5,440 downwards.
CCTGGAGCTGGACCGGGAGCTCGGCTTCAACCCCCTGGCCTTCGGCATGGTCGGCTCCACCGACACCCACAACGGGAATCCCGGCGACGTCGAAGAGTGGGACTACGTGGGCAAGGTCGGCTTGATCAGCTCCCCGGCGATCCGGCGGCTGCGGGATCGGGCGGGCGCCGGGCCCGACCAGAAGCCCTACCAATCGATTCTGCAGTTCCACACGTCGGGAGGGCTGGCCGCGGTCTGGGCCGAGGAGAACACGCGCGACGCGATCTTCGCCGCCATGAAGCGCCGCGAGGTGTACGCCACATCGGGGCCGCGCATGACCCTGCGCTTCTTCGCGGGCTGGGGCTTCGACGAGAGCGTCGTCGAAGCGTCGGACCCCGTCGCTGCCGCGACCGCCGGCGGCGTTCCCATGGGAGGCGTGCTGCGCCCGGGCGAGGGCGACACCGAGAGCCCCACCTTCTACGTCGGGGCACTGGCCGACTGGATGAGCGCTCCCCTCCAGCGCGTCCAGATCATCAAGGGCTGGATCGACGCGGAAGGGAACACCCATGAGAAGGTCCAGGACATCATCTGCGCCGACGGCCTCGAGGTCGACCCGAACACCCTACGCTGTCCCGACAATGGTGCATCGGTCGATCTCGCCACCTGCACGCCCACGAGAGACACGGGCGCGATGCAGCTGACGACGGTCTGGAAGGACCCGGATTTCGATCCCAGTCAGGGCGCGTTCTACTACGTCCGCGCCCTCCAGAACCCCACCTGCCGGTGGTCGACCTACGACGCCCTACGCTTGGGGCGTGAGCCCGATCCGCGGGTTCCCACGACCCTGCGCGAGCGGGTCTGGTCATCGCCGATCTGGATCGATCCCCCCGAGTAGGGGGCGCGCGACCCCGGCAATCCATGGCGGGGCGTATTCGGCGCCGCGTATCCGAGCCAGACACGGCACACTGGACTGCCGCTTCGCGCCGTGCCCGCTCGGGCGGGACGCCCAGCGAGCTGAATCGGGCTCCGGACCACACCTGCGTACGGCCCACGGCGTAGGAGGCGTTGCTGACCGGCACCGAGGTGCGCGAGCTGAGCCATCCGGTCGGGGATTCCGCATCGGCGTCCGCCGACGGTGACTCGGGTGCGTAGAACCAGGCCGTCAGGTCGAGGGACGGCATCATCACGGGCCACGGCTCGTTGATGTCGACTGCGTTCGCACGGATCGCAGCCGGGGCCACGAAGACGTCGATCGGCATCAGCGCCATGGCGGCGCGGATGGCGAGATCGTCGGACGCCGTGGCCGGCCACTGATTGCGCAGGTGCCAATCCGGTCCGTCGACGTCCGGAAGCCCCGCCTCGAGCGGCTCCCCGCGATAGCCGACCCGCCGCATGATGGGCGGCGGGTCGAGCCCGATCTCCTCGAGGAAGCGCCAGACGGGTGTCGGCTGGCGGAGCGGCGTCATGGACGGGACCGCCTGCGATCGAAGCGGGGATTCCCCTTCGCGCCCGAAGGACGCGGTGAAGCGTGCTAGATCACGGTCGTCGTCGAGCAGCGTCGCCGCCATCGTGTCCACCGATCGGCCGCGCCGCTCGGCGTGCAAGGCCAACGTCACCGCCTTGGCTACCGGGATCGGCCGTTGAAAGCGCGCGAAGAGGCTCAAGGGACGCGGCTTCTCGGTCTGCCAGGCTGCCGCAGCCAGCACCGCTGCGGCGGCGAAGCCGCCGAACGCCTGGCCCGGAAAGCCTTCCCACTCGCGCGAGACGGTGAGCTGGTCACCATCGACCGCGCGCCGAATTTCGTCTCCGTAATCGATCGAGTCGCCCCCGAGCGCATCGGCAGAATAGCGGACGCGTCAGATCGGGGACGGTCCTGATTTGTCAGGCCCGGGCCCCGAACCGCGTCGGCGAGAATGCGGCGGCGTCCGGCGGGAGGCCCTTGCCCTCGACGGCGTCGGCCACGAGCTCGCCGGTCACGGGCGAGAGCAGCACGCCGTTGCGGTGGTGGCCCGCGGCGAGCCACAGGCCCTCGACGCCCGGCACCGGCCCGACGAACGGCAGGCCGTCGGGCGTCGCCGGGCGCAGACCGGCCCAGGCGCTGCGGAAGCTCGTGCGGCCGAGGGACGGCACCAGCGCCGTGGCGGCGGCCAGCAGCTCGCGCACGCCCTCTGCCGTCACGCGACAGTCGAAGCCGACCCGCTCTTCCGTGGCGCCGACCACGAGGCTGCCATCGCGCTTCGGAACCAGGTAGGTGTCCCCCGCCCACACGATCGGCGCGAAAGCCGGGCTCGGCGCGTCCAGGGACACGATCTGCCCGCGCACGGGCTCGATGGGCAGAGCGGGCGCCGCTGCCAGCGGGGCCAACGCCGCGGGCGTCCAGCAGCCGGTGCAGAGCACCACCTGGCCCGCGTCGACGTCTCCTTCCGAGGTGCGCACACCGATCGCGCGCCGGCCCGACGCGTCCAGGCGCACCCGGGTCACCTCGGTGCCCCGTTCGACGCGAGCGCCGCGCGCCGCCGCCGCGCGCGCGTAGGCACGCGTGAGGAGCGGACTCCGCACGTGGCCCTCGCGCGGTGACCACAGGGCGCCGGCGCAGGTTGGCGACAGGCCCGGCGCCGCGGCGCACGCCTCGTCGGGCGCCAGCCAGCCGACCTCGTTCGCGGACTCCGCCGCCGCGCGCGCCCGCAGGCGCTCCGCCTCCGCGGCGTCCAGCGCCACGCGCAGCAGACCCGACGGGACCCACTCGGGATCTACGCCCGAGCTCTCCTCGACCTCGGCGCAGAGCGCGGGAAAGCGCTCCAGCGCGCGCAGCGCCCAGAGGCGGAAGGCGCTCCCGGGCTCGCCCTCGACGATGGGGGAGAGCATGCCCGCGGCGGCCCCGGACGCATGGGCCGCGATCTCGTCGCGCTCCACGAGCGTCACCTGCGCGCCGCGCCTCGCCAGCGACCAGGCCACGGCGGATCCGATCACCCCGCCCCCGACGACGAGGACGTCCGGGCGGCTCACGCCAGCAGCCGCTCCAGGTCGGCGCGGATCTCGTCGGGTCCGGTCTCGAGGCCGATGTAGCGCTCCGCCACCCGGCCTTCCGGGTCGATCAGGAAGACCGCGACCAGGTGGTTGATGTTGCCGTCGGGCTGGCGCTTCGCCGAGATGCCGTACGCCTCCAGCACCGCCGCGACCGTGTCGGGATCGCCGGTCAGAAACGACCAGTCGGAGGTGTCCAGGTCGCGCCGGCGCGCGTACTCGGCGAGCGCCGCCGGCGTATCGCGCACCGGGTCCAGGCTGATGGAGACGAAATGGCTGCGCTCGCGCAGCTCCGGCGTGAGCGCCTGCTGCACGTCGCGCAGGATCCCGGTCAGGATGGGACACGGACCCGGGCAGTTGGCGAAGATGAAGTCCAGCACCACCGCCTTCCCGCGCAGCGACTCGAGGGAGCGCGAGCTTCCCGCCTGGTCGACCAGCTCGAAGGGCGGCGCCACGTCGAGGGAGGCCGCCCGGTCCATGGGGAGCCAGGCGCCCTGGTCGCCGCCCTTCGCGGCCGGCCCCAGGCTCTGCAGCGCGCGGATCCGATAGCCCTTCTCGTCGTGCTCCAGCTCGAAGATCACCGCGTCACCCTTCTCGGCGAGGTCGAGCAGGGCGGGATCCGCCACGTCGAAGTTCATCGTCATGGCGGGCATCAGGCCCGGGATGTCCTCGTGCTCGATCAGGAGCTGCTCGTACTCGCGGTTCACGTCGCGCACCACGCCGTTCACGTCGTGGTACACATCCGGGCCGGATCCACCGCACGCCGCGAGCGCGACGGTCAGGACGGCTGCTGCAACTCGGCTCATGAAGATGAACATAGCGCCCCCTAGAACGCCAGCTGCCAGCCGGCGGTGATGTTCCAGTCGGTCTCGAGCTGCGGACCGCGCAGGTTCTGCCAGACGGGCGTGCCGGCCTCCACGGCGAAGCGATTTCCCTTGAGGAAGCCCCGGGTCACGATGAAGTTGATCCCGAGCAGCGCGTTCAGGCGACGACCGGCGCGGAGGTCCGGATCCGCGGTGGGAATCAAGCGGGGGTTCAGGAGGTCGTCCCGGCCGCGCACGTTGCCCCAGTCGTCGTAGGCGAGGCGGAAGGAGGTGGAGAGCCAGGGCAACCACTTGCGCGCCACCCAGCTGGTCACCTGGTAGCGGTTTCCGAATGCGTAGCCCTCTTCGTTGCGCCCGGTCCGAACCACACCGGTGGCCTGGGCGCCCCAGGAGAAAGCATCCAACTGCCCGTTGTAGGTCATGCCGGGGAGGATGTCGTAGGTGCCGGACCCGAGCTGCATGGGATACGGCAGGCGAACCACGCCCAGGGGCGTGCGATCGCTCACGTCCACCTCGCCCGTCGGAAACGACACCCCGGCGTTCAGATGCACGTGATGGGTCTCGTTCTTCCAGAGGCTCACCAGCGCGGTCAGCTTGAAGTCCCCGATCCCGTCGCTGCGGGTGGTGAACTTGCGGCCGCCGCGGGTGACGTGCTCCATGCGCTTGCGCACGATCGGGAGCATGCCGCTGAGCGTGACGCGTTCGTGGGGCGCCCACATCAGTCCGAACATGTGCATGCTCATGTCCATGCTGGTGGGAGTGACCGGGAACTGCCTCAACACCTCGCCCGCCGAGAGGCGATCGGTCCCGTCCCGATTGCCCACCATCTGCATGAAGTGGAAGCGGTACGAGAGCATGAACTCGCCGGCAGGATGGATGTGGTCTCCCATCACACCGATGGGAGCGTGGGCGTCGGGGCGCGCCGCGTGGGCCGCGTGACCGTCAGCCGTCGCGTCGGGGACCGGAATCGGGCCGGCGTCGGCCTCCGGAACGGGCCGCCGCTCGGGGGCGTCGTGCCCCCGGTGGGAGTCTTCGATGACGTCGGCACGGGCCAGCGGGGCGAGACCGAACGCGAGCAGGAATACGAGAGCGCGAAGCACGCGCGACATGGTCTCCTCCAGTCGTCCGGAGTCGCGGGGCGATTCGTGGAATCGAAGGAGCGGGAGCGACTAGACGACGAGAGGGACGGGGTCGGGAATCCGGGCCGGCGCCTCTCGGGGAATGGGCACGGACGTCCAGAACGCCCGGACCTGCGCAGGGTAGGCCCACGGCTGCGCGGCGGGCAGGAGCGCCCAGCCGGCGCCCGTCAGCGTGCCGGCCGCCTCGGGTCGGTGCTTGCACCCGCACGGGCAGAGCGGCAGGAGCTGGGGCGCCGGGCGCTCCGCGTCCGCGGCGACGACGGAGACGTCCGCGGCGAACGCCGGCGGGCACGGCACGATGGCGCCGGCCAGCACGGCGGCCAGCGTGGCGGCAGCGAGCAGGCCGGTGTGGAGGCGTCCGCGAGGCATCGGCGCACTCTACGGAACGGCAACCCCAGCCGCCAGCGTAAGAAACGGGGACGGTCCTAAGAAACTCCGCAGCGGAGTTTCTTAGGACCGTCCCCGTTTCTTACG
>CAMYLJ010000029.1 GCA_947259215.1 uncultured delta proteobacterium | reverse complement strand
GGCAGCGTCAGCAGGAGCGCGCGGAAGGCCGAACCCATCGTGCGGCGGGTGTAGCGGGGGCGCGAGAATCCTCAAGTGTTTCGGTCGGATCGAGTTCTCGGTAGACACAGGTATCCTCGCGTCCTGATGCCCGACAATGGAGCCGAGAAGACTTCGGCCAGGATGCGGGAGCGCCGGGCCCGTCTCCTCGGCGTCGCGGTGGCCCTTGCCGTAATGGTGGCGGCGTGGCTGACCATCCGCTGGCCCGCTCCGGCCATCGCCGCAGCGATCGGGTTCGGTGGCTACCTCATCGCTCGCGGACGCCGCAACTGACCCCCCCCAACGACCACGCCCCGCCGAAGCGGGGCGCGTCGAGCGTCAGCCTTTCGGCGGGGCGGCTATTGCAGCCTGCGCCTGCGGATCCAGCCCAGCCCCGCGAGGCCGGTGGCGACGAGGAAGGCGGGCCGCTGCCGGAGACCGAAAAGGCCGACAGGCCTTCTGAACGGTCTGCCAGGTCGGGATCAAGCTACTTGAACTTCATGCCGTCCTTACGACCTCTACCCAGGAATGCCAGCTCAGAACCCTCCGCGTCGATGATGGCTTGCGCTTTCTCGTCGGTGTGACGTTCCCCGGTAGCCAGATCAACGTACATTTCCATACCGAATGCGCCGTCCAGATCATTAACGATGCGCTGTTTCCACTGGCGACGGAAGACCTGGGTCGTCACACGACGGGTGACACGAGGCTGGGACATGAGGCGGTCAGCAATCTCGTAGGCGCGTTCGATCAGCTTTTCCTTGGGTACCAGTTCGCTGACCAGACCCCAGTCCAGAGCCGTCTTGGCATCGATCGTCTTACCCATCCACATGGCGTACGATGCGCGACGGATACCCATCAGTTCGATGAAACAGCTATGGATGCCGTCACCGGGGACCAGGCCGAAACCGTAATGATCATCCAGGATGATCGCGTCGTCAGAGGCGATCACAATGTCCATCATCAGACCGATCTCAGTGTGAAAACCGAAGCCTGGGAACGCACAGATCGTCGGAAATTCGACGTCGTGGATCAGAGAGATCAGCATTTGACGACCGTCATAGAACATGTTCTCGTACGTCGCGCGCTTTGGGTCACCACCCATGGCTGGCTCTTCGATCTCGGCCCAGCTAGCGGTGTCGAAACCACGCATCCAGTTGTCGCCCTTGGCCGTGAAGATGAGCACTTCATTCCTCGGATCAGAGCCGATGGTGCGGAATAGTTGCCAGATGGCACGGTGCAGCTGAGCGTTCCACTGAACTTCGCCACCCAGCGTGTGCATGCAGACGTATAGGACGCCGTCTTCACGGCGCTCCATCTCGAAGTGCCCTCTGAATCGCTCCCTATACTCCTCGAATTCGGGCGTGGGTATCCAGTCGGTCAGCGGTTTCTGGGATTTCTGGTTCGACATGGGTCGTCTCCGATTTGTCGTCATGAGTTGCGTCGTTCAGGCGTAACTCTTCGGCCATTCTCGCCTTTTCGCGCCCCGCAGGTCAAGCGCCGATTTCTCTCAGGGCTTTGGTGACTTGAGGTCGCGCGTGAGCGCGCGCAGATAAGCGCGCGGCTCGACGCCGCAGAGCTTCGCCGACTCGCGTGGCCGAGCTGCTCCGACACCCATCGGCAGCACGATGGCCTGGTGCGAGGCGATGAAGGACCCGGAGTTCAGATGGAGTGCGCATCGCTCGCTGGTGAAACTCGCGCATCAGTCGATGCGTTCCCTGGAGGATGTGGATCGGCGAGTACAGGAGGGGGAGGAGAGCGCCTGCCCTTCCTGCCGGTTGCCCATGTCACTCCCCTGGGCGCGCGATCTCATGGGTCCGCGTCGGCGGCCCCGCCGAGCGCGCGCTCGATCTCGTCGAGGTGGCGGCGAGGCGTCTCGGCCTCGGGGTCGATCTCGAGCGAGCGGCGGATCCAGCTCCGTGCCTCGGCGAGTCGCCCGCTCTTGTAGTGGGCCCATCCGAGGCTGTCCAGGGTGTGCGGGTCCTCCGGGTCCTTGTCCACGGCAACCAGGATCAGCTCCAATCCGCGCTCGACGTCGATTCCCCGGTCGACCAGGATATACCCGAGATCGTTCCAGATCTTGGGGTCGGAGATGCGGCGCTCGACCAGGTACTCGTACACCGGAATCGCCTCTTCCTCGCGCCCGGCCTGAAACAGGGTCTCCCCCAGCGCGACCCGCATCCGGAGCCCTTCGGGGTATATCTCCACCGCCGTCCGGTAGTGCTCGATCGCCTTCTCCAGCTGCCCGCGGTACCGGAACATGTGCCCCGCGTTCGAGTGCACCCGTGCGCTCCGGGGGCTCAGCGCGAGATCGTGCAGGAAGAGGGCTTCGTTGCTGGCCCAGTCGCGGTTTCGCACCAGCGTCCGACCGGCGTTGAGTCCCACCATGGCGGCGAGGAGGGCGACGAATAGCGCGCGGGAGACCGAGCCCGAATCGGCCGCGCGCTGGAGGACCAGCCGCAGCCCGATCCCCGTGGCCAGACAGAAGCCGATGCAGGGCAGGTAGAGCAGGCGCTCGGCCATGATCGTGCCGATCCCGATGACGAGGTTCGAGACCACGGAGAAGGTGACGAGCGCGAAGCCGAGCGCGAAGAAGAGCGGCTTGGACGCGCGCCAGCTCCAGACCACGATGGCGACGGAGAGAAGGCTGCCCACGAGTACGAGCGCGAAGGCGGGGTCCGCGGGCGATGTGATCAGCGCGATCTGAGCATGGGAGCGGTCGTAGGCGAGATGCAGCGGGAAGAGGAGCAGTCCGACGTAGAGGAAGACGACCTTCAGCGCGTTCACGAGGCCCCAGGGCGGATCCAGGTGCAGCAGGGGGTTGTCCAGGCGGATCGTGCTTCCGCTGGGATCTCCGATGCCGAGCCAGACGTAGCGGACGGCGACGTAGCCCAGCGTGACAGCGAGATAGCCGGCGTAGCGTGACCCGAGGTACCTCCGCACGAGGCGCCCCACCCGGCGCAGCGGCCTGGCCTCCTGCTCGCCCGCGTCGTAAACGAAGTCGTAGAGCAGGATGATGCCAAGGAGCGTGATCGCGTTCTCCTTGGAGAGGAGCGCCAGCGCGTACGCGCCGAGGCTCGCAGCCTGGAGGGCCGCGGCTCGGCGGCCGGTTCGCGTCGCCCGCGCCGTGTAGGCCAGGAACGCCAGAAGCAAGAAGAAGGTGCCGAGCAGATCCGCACGACCCGCCACGTTGGCCACGACCTCGGTGTTGATCGCGTGGGCGGCGAACAGCAGGCCGGCCGCGCCGGCGGCCAGGCGATCGGGCGTGAGGCGGCAGCCAAGCAGCACGACCAGCGCCGCGTTGGCGGCGTGCAGGAGGATGTGGGTCACGTGATAGGGGCGCGGATCGTCGCCGGCGAGGGCCCAGGTGAGGGCGAACGAGGTGGTGGCGAGGGGTCGGTAGAGGCCGCCCTCGACGCGCGGCGCCCAGTAGTCCGAGCGGAAGAGCGAGGGGATCTCGGAGAGGCTCCGGATGAGCGGGTTCGTCCCGACCAGGGCGGTGGCGTCGAGGACCAGCTCGTGGCTCGCGGTGTTGGCGTACACTGCCGCCGCCAACACGAACGCCGCGAGCGCCGCGAGGCGTTCCCAGGCGGCCGAACGCTGTCCGGGAGCAGGGACCGGAGAAACCCAGCGCGATCGCCGGGCCGGGCGGTGGCGGGCGGTCCGGGACCGTTTCGCGGAGGGACGCGGACCTCGTCGAGCCATCGGCGCCTAGCATAACCGCGGGACAGCCCACGGCCTGTGCGTCCTCATCGTTGATCCGACCAGGGATCCCTCGTTTCGCCGGCTGAAGCCGCCTCGCTCAACGCGTAGAGACAGTGAAGGCCAACCCACGCCGGGGCAACGCGACGATTACGAGGGTCGTCGCCGACTGCACGCTCGCTTGGCTTCCGATGCCTTCCGCCGTCGATGGCGTGAGGAAGGTCTGAGGGGTGATTGGGGACAATGCAGACGCAGTGGGGCGGATGGGTGACCACGAGGCCATCAGGTTAGCCTGGCTCTTAGCAGGTTGCTGAAAAATTGATTTGGGCGCCGAGCGAACCGCTGCGGATCATGATGTTTGCTCCCCGGGTGCCGGGACCTCGAGAGGAAATGTGGTGATCCGTGAGGATTCCATCGTGGCCCGAAATCGCTTTTCAGCAACCTGCTAGCGCTCTCGCAGCCCCTCGTCGTTTTGGCCGACTATCTCGCTGCCAGCATCCAGTGGCTCGTCCGCGGTCCCGAGTGCGCATCCCCGCCGGGCTCGGGGCAGCCCACGGCCGCGTCGGCCTCGTAGAGCGTGGCCAACGAGTCGCGCGAGACCGCCTTCAGGCCGAGGGTCGCGCGGACCTCCTCCTCGGTCGGATACCAGTCGCGGAACTCGGAGAAGAGCACCACCAGCGCGCCCCGGCGCGTCGCCTCGCAGACGTGGCTCATCGAGGCCGCGTAGTCCGGGATCTCACGGTCCGTGGTCATGACCCGCTTCCGCGGAATCATGCCCACGGGACGGTCGGTGAGGAAGTGGACCGCGCCGTTTCGATTGCTGTAGACCGCGGTCGAGGGCGGTAGGGACGCGATCGACTGGAGGACGGCCGATTCCCTCCACTCTCGTGCCGTGTAGCCGATCCCGTCGGCGTGGGCGTCGGCCGCCCACCGCAGGGACGCCGCCCCGTGCGTCGCGAGGGGCAGGAGCCAGAGGACGGCGAGGACCGCCACCGGGGGCGAAACCCGCCTCCCCTCGAGGGCGCGCACCACGAGCAGGCAGACCGCCAGCACGGCGAGCGGAAACACCGGAGCCAGGCGGCGTTCATCGAACTCGATGCCCGCGTCCACGAAGGTGCTGGCCAGGGCGAGGAAGGTGAGGTAGGCGCACGAGCAGACAACCAGGACGGACACGGGCGCATCGCGCCGGCGCAGGTCGACCCGCCCCGCCACCCCCCAGAGCAGAGCGCCCGCGGACAGGGCCACGACCGGGAGCCAATGCCGCAGCCGCATGTCGAGGGGCAACGTCCACCCGAACGTCGTCCAGCCGAGCTGCACGACGTGACGCACGCCCATCGGGTGGAAGAGCAGCGCCCGGTTGGCCGGGCTCCCCGTCAGCGCCGCATTCCACCCCAGCCAGGCGAGCATCGGCAGGCTGCCGCCCGCGAGGACGAACAAGGCGCTGCCGAGACGGCGCGACAACGAGCCGCGCTCCAGGAGCAGGAGCACGAGGGCCCCCGCTCCCACGAACGCGAAGCCCGCATAGCGGGTGAGAACGGCCAGGGCCAGGAGGGCCGTTGCGCCGACCAGGACGAGCGGGCTCGGATCCCGGATGTGGGCTGCCAGCAGACCGAGCCCCCAGATCACGAGGAGGATGAAGAAGGGCTCGGTCCACGCGTACGCATGAAGCTGAAGCAGGAAGGGGTCGAGACATACGAAGAGGGCCGCAACCAGGGCCAGCGGCGTGCCCGCCCCTTCGAGGAGGAGCATAGCTCCCACGCTGAATATGATTGCGCCGAAGACCAGTGCGTGGAACCAGCGCGCCATCGCGAGCGTCGAATGCGCAGCGTGGGTGCCCAGCGCGAGCACGCCGGGATAGAGCGGCGGATGGTGCGTCAGGCGCTTCGGCGCGCCATCGGTGCTGACGACGAATCCGCGCCCCGCGGCCAGATTGCGGGCCGCGTCGATGAAGAGAACGGAATCGTTGTTCACGCCGATGTCCCAGTGCGTCGCGTACAGCTGGAGGCCGCAGCCGAGCACGGCGATCGCGGCGAGGGGCAGGAGGGCGCGTCGTACCGGAGCCGGGTTGCCCACACGTATGAGATTACGGCAGAGTCGCCCACCGCGCGATCCAGCATAGCCGTATCTCGCGGGGATTCCGACGCTCGTTAGGCAGCTTCCGCACGATTGGCGACGACGAGGCAGAGGTGGCGTGAGGCCCGCGCTGCTGGACCGGGAATCAGGGCAGACCTTCGGGAGCTGCCAACCACCGTGGCCCGCGAGCTGGAGCGGCTCGCTACGGAGGAGCCTTCACCCGAGGGAGGGGAGCGGCTGCTGCGCCGGAGCGGTTGCACGTCGGCTAGTGCCTTCGCCCCCGTACCACCCCACCAGACCGCGGGCGAGCAGGAGGGCGGTGGTGGGGTCGGCCACGGCAATGCCGCGGATGCTGTCGAAGTCTCCGGTGTAGAAGGTCTGGATTCCCCCCATCACGTCCGCGTTGCCAGACTGCCAGCGCGACCGCAGCAAGAGAGCACAGCGTGTTCCGTCCCGCTTCAACCGAGCCAACGAAGTGTACGGAGGCGGCTGTGGGCGATCAACTCGTCGAGCAGGCGCTCCGCGACGGCGGTCTGTGCTGCGGATCAGTCGAGGAGCTGGTCGACGAGCCGCTCCACCAGCGCCCCGCCCAGCCACGATGCCACCGGGATGCTCAGGTACAGGAGAAAGCGCCAGAGCGTGGGGGTATCGAACGGCCACTCGCGAACCGACTCGATCCGCGTCTCGTAGGCCAGCAGCCCGGGCAGTCGCTGTGCAGCCTCCCCGGCGTCGGGCCCGAGGGCCCGCACGGCGCGACGGTCGCGGGCGATCTCCGCGCGCAGCCGGCGCAGCTCGTGGCGCTTGGCCTGGAGCACCCGTCGATGCACGCCCCGCACCGGGATCAGGAAGATGCCCGTCGCGACGGCCAGCACGAATCCGAGCACCGCGAACTCGGCCGGGGTTCCGCCGGTCAGCACGATCGAGACGGAGCCCACCGCCACCCCGCCGATCCAGAGCAGCGACGCGCGCAGCGCCGCACGCCCGAGGGGCGCCAGGGGATCGGGATCGAGCAGGTCGACCACGAGACGGCGCTCGACCTGCGCCGCCACGGCGCGCATTCCCGCCACCGAAGTAGACCGCCCGCAGGATCAGCTAGAACGCGAGCGGCACGACGATGAGCGAGGCGATCGCATCGGCCGTGACGCGGGTGCCGTGCAGGAGCTGGCGCACGGCCTCGTCCACGGAGTAGGAGAAGCCCAGGCTCACCAGGACGCCGGCGGCGCCCCACCAGCGGCTGGTGCGCAGCGAGACTCTCGGCGAGTCCGCGGGGTCGGGGGAGGGCGGCGAGAGCACCGGGTGCAGCTCTTCGAGCGCGTGCGCGTTGCTGGCGTTGATCAGGTAGCCCGCCGCCAGTGTGTAGCCCCCGGCGAGCGCCGCCACGCTGAAGCCCAGCACCTGTACGGGGATCCCGGCGACCTCTTCGGGCTGGGCCGGTGGCCGTCCGAAGAGTGCCTCGACGGCGGCGTAGGCCGCGACCAGCACGCCGGCGAAGAGGAGTCCGGTGACGATCGGATGGAACGGGAGCGCGGCGACGAGCCGCATCTCCCAGCTGCGGGCCCACTCTGCCAGCTCCGGCTCCGTGCCTGCCTCGTCTCGCGACAGCTCGAGAACCATCTCCGCGACCTCCCGGCGGGTCGCGGATCATTCTACGACAAAGCTGGCCTCGAGAGGCCGGTCGGAGCGCTTGCCTGCGAGTGGCCACCCGGCTCGCAACTCGTTCCTCGGCTACCGTGGTTGCCCATGTCGGAGATCGGGATCGCCCTGCTCGGTCTGGGGCGCGCCGGCTCGTTCCACCTGGCGAGCCTGCGCTCGCTTCCCGGGGCGCGCCTGCGCCAGGTCTACGATCCGGATGCGGCCAAGGCCGAACGCGTGGCCCGCGAGACGGGCTGCCACCGCGCGCGCGACGCCAAGCAGGCCGTCACCGCCGCCGGCGTCGACGCGGTGGTGATCGCGACGCCCACGCTCACCCACCACGGGCTGGTCCTGGCCGCCCTGGAGGCGGGCCGACCCGTGCTGAGCGAGAAGCCCCTGGGCGTCCGGCCCGAGGAGATCGACCAGTGCTTCGAGCGGGCCCGGGAGGAGGGCGTTCCGCTGCTGGTCGCCTTCCAACGCCGCTTCGATCCCTCCTTTGCGGCGGTGCTGGAGGCCGCGCACGCGGGCGAGATGGGCCAGCTCCAGTTCATCCGCTCCGTCTCTCGCGACAATCCGGTCCCGGGCATCGACTACATCCGCACCTCCTGCGGCATCTTCCACGACTGCGCCGTGCACGACCTGGACATGGTCTGCCAGATCGCCGAGGCGGCGCCCGAGGAGGTCTTCGCCTTCGCCAGCAGCTTCATCCCCGAGATCGGCGCCGTCGGCGACGTGGACAACGTGGCCATCGCCCTGCGCTTCCCGGGCGGACTCCTGGCCACGATCGACGTCAACCGCAAGAGCGCCTACGGCTACGACCAGCGGCTCGAGGTCTTCGGAAGCGGCGGCATGCTCCAGGTGGAGAACCGCCCCCGCACGCTGGCCGTCCGCGCCAGCGAAGCCGGCATCGCCCGCCCGCCCGCGGACCACTCCTTCCCCACGCGCTACCGCGACGCCTACCGGGCGGAGCTCGAGTGCTTCCTCGATTGCGTTCGCGGCAAACGCGCGGTCCCGATCACCCACGAGCAGGTGCGCCGCAGCCACGCCGTCGCGGAGGCCGCCGAGCGCTCCTTCCGCGAGGGTCGGCCGCTGGCGCCGGACGTGTAGGGCGAGGGCACGCGCCGCTACGTGCCGCGGACCTTCATCCCGGCCTTGCGGTACACGGCGTCAATCACCCGCATGTTGGCCACGCCGTCCCGTCCGTCGCTGGGCAGGGGGGTTCCCTTGCGGATCGCGTCGCGGAAGGCGCGCAGCTGGCAGGTGTAGGTGGTGTCGCCGGGGACGCGTTCCGTGCGGCTGCCGTCCGGGGTCTTCACCCGGACGTGGTGGTAGATGTGAGGAGCGATGGGATTGAAGACGGCGAGGCGGCCGCCGTCGCCTTCGACCTTCGCCGAGATCTGGAGCAGCCGGGCGGACATCAGGGAGGCGATCGTCGTGCCGGTGGTTCCGTCCGGGAATCGGTGCTCGGCGCGCATCCAGCGGTCCACGTCGGGCGAGGAGGTGCGCGCCTCGGCGGAGAGCACCTCCGGCTCGGACCCCGCCAGGAAGCGCAGGATGCTCACCGCGTAGCTGCCGATGTCCATCATCGATCCGCCCGCCAGGTCGTAGCGAAAGCGGATGTTGCCCGGCAGCGGCATCGGCACGCAGGTGGCGACCTCGATGTGGCACACCGCCCCGATCTCGCCGGAGTCGAGGATCTCGCGCAGGCGCGCCGCGAGGGGGTGGTAGCGCCAGTGAAAGGCCTCCATCAGCACGCGGCCCGCGCGCTCCGCGGCGTCCGCCATGCGTCGCGCCTCCTCCTCGTTGGAGGCCAGGGGCTTCTCGCACAACACGTGCTTGCCGGCCGCCAGCGCGCGCAGCGTCCACTCGCAGTGCAGGCCGTTGGGAAGCGGGTTGTAGACGGCCTCGATCTCGGGATCCGCGAGCAGCGCGTCGTAGCCGGCGTGGACGCGCGGGATGCGCTGCTTCGCCGCGAAACGACCGGCTCGCGTGACGTCGCGCGCGGCGACGGCCCGGACTTCCACGCCGTCGACCCGGGCCGCGGGCCGCACCAGCGCGCTGGGCGCGATGCGCGCGGCGCCCAGGATTCCGAGCGTGAGGGGTTTCGAGGAGTTGGCCATGGCCCTGGACTCCTATCACCCGCCGGGGGAACGGAGCAAGGTCGCCCCGGCTGCAGGCTCCGGCGAATCCAGGTGGGGGGAAGCGTCCCGCCAGAACGTGGCGAAAAACCACCGGAATTCGCTGACCGATTCCCGGTCTTCGTCCAACCGGGGGCGCCCAATCGCGCGTGGACCCGGGACGGACCCAGGATCGGGTGATACTCTCGCCGCGCTGCGTGAGCCCGGGCCGGGCCGTATCGGTCGCACGGGCGCGACAGGGGGTGCTGTGGGCGGTCGTTTTCCGTTTCCCGGTCTGCCGAGCGGCTGGTACGTGGTGGCGGTCAGTGAAGAGGTCAAGCGCGGCCAGATCGTCCCTCGCCACTATTTCAACCAGGAGCTCGTCCTGTACCGCGGCGACGATGGCGTGGTCCGGATCGCGGACGCGTTCTGCCCGCACATGGGCGCGCACCTCGGCCGGGTCGGCAAGGTCGAGGGCAACATCCTGCGCTGCGGCTTCCACGGCTTCCAGTACGACCGTCAGGGCCGCTGCGTGGAGACGCCCTACGGCGGCCCTCCGCCCGCCCGCGCCAGGCTCCGGTTCTGGGAGGCGCGCGAGCAGAACGGCCTGATCCTGACCTGGTACGACGCCGCGGGCGAGGGCTACGACTGGGAGGTGCCCGTCCTCGACGACGCGCGCTGGAACAAGATCCGCTGGCGGCGGTTCGACATCCCCACCCACCCCCAGGAGACCACGGAGAACAGCGTCGACTTCGGGCACTTCACCCAGGTGCACGGCTTCGTCGACGGCTCGATCACCCGCGCGATCCAGCTGGAGGGGCCGCTGCTGACCACCGCCTACCGGGCGCACCGGCCGATTCCGATGCCCGCGCTGCCCCTCTGGAAGGTGCCCGTCGACTACGCGGTCAACGTCTGGGGGCTCGGCTACTCCCAGGTCGACGTGCGCATCGACCCGCTGCGGTTCGACATGCGGGTCTGGGTGCTGCCGGTGCCGCGGGACGACGAGCACATCGACCTCGTGATCGGTGTCTCCACCCGGAAGGGCCTCGGTCCGCTCTCCGCCTACGCACGGCGCGCGGTCCACAAGATCGTCTGCAAGGAAGTGGAACAGGATCTCGACGTCTGGACCTACAAGACGTACGTCGAGCAGCCGCCTCTCGCCAAGGGCGACGGCCCGGTGGCGGTGTACCGGCGCTATGTGAAGCAGTTCTATCCGCCCATTCCGGGTGCCAGTGACCAGCGGGCGGTCGACGAGGCCGTCACGGCGGCGGCGGAGGCCGCGATCTCGTCTTCGGAGTAGCCGCGGACGGCTGGGGGGAGCGAGGCGCCGGGCCCTAGGCCATCGCTACGCGGACCCGCTTCTGCGGGCTGAGGCGCTCTTCGAGACTCTCGAACAGGCGGAGCGCGTTCTTGACTCCGTCGATCTCGCGCACCCGCTCGGCCAACGCCCGGGCGTTGGTTTCGTACTCCTGGCGTTGCGTCAGCTGCTCGATCGCCCGGCTGAGCTTCCGGGCCCGCATGCGGTTCATGTCGACGCCCTTGGGCCCCAGGCCGTTCTTCGACACCGCAGCCGACCACTGATACTGATCGCTCGCCTGAGGCAGAACGAGCTGCGGAACGCCGGCCTGGGCCGCCAGGTGCGTCGTGATCCAGCTGCCGTGGTGCACCGCGGCCTTGCAGCGCGGGAACAGCACGTGATGCGGGATCGGGTAGTCCCTCAACACGAAGACGTCGTCGGACTCGCGCAGGCCGGTCCCGATGTCCGAGGTGTTCTGGGCGAGGATCGCCCGGACCCCGTTCGCCTTCACGGCGTCGAGCAGCGTCCGGGTCAGCTGGCTGCCATTCGCGTGGCGCATGCTTCCAAAGCCGATGTAGACGGGGGCCGAGCCTCGCGCCAGGAACGCTTCCAGCTCGTCCGACAGGGGCACCTGGGCCGTCGGCAGGCACGGGCCGATGTAGGTGTAGTCCATGTCCCGCCAGGTCTCGCAGGCGGGCATCAGCTCCTCGTAGAGCCCGATCATCATGTGATCGCAGCGGGAGAGGCTCCCCAGCAGGTCCTTGAGCGGAGGCAGGTTCAGCTTTGCGCGCAGCCGATTGACGGTCTTGTAGTACGAGAAGAGGTGCTTCGCTGCCATCTCCGCCGCGCGCCATTGCATGCGGTTCAGCGGCCCGTTCTCGGTGACGAACGGCAGTCCCGTCGGCGGTGCGTACCGCTCGCAGGGGACCATCGGGAAGGTGTACAGCTTGATGTTCGGGATCTTGAAGGCCTCGGCGATCGACGGAACGAACACCTCGGCCAGGAAGTTGATCAGGACGTCGAACTGGGGGGCGATCTTGGAGAGCAGCTCGTACTCTCCCTGGTACAGCATCTCCTGGTGCCGGATGTTCTCCCGCATGTTGTGGATGTAGCCGGTTCGCTGGTTGTCCAGGTACAGCTTGGAGTAGTTGTGCGGGTAGGCTTCGAAGGGGACGTCGAAGTCGCTGGCCATCTGGGAGAACTCGGCCGATCCGCACACGCAGACGTCGTATCCGGCGTTCTGGAATTCCCGCGCCATCAGGACCATCGGCAGCAGGTCGCCGCTCGAGCCATCTCCGGAGAAGAGAATTCGCCTCATTGCTCTTCCGAGTTCATGCCAGGCCCTCAGGGTGTTTCCCGCACACCGGTCGGGCGACGGCTTCCCACCACGAGGTGCGTTCGGGAATCAGGGAGACCGGGGACGCGGTCGCGCTGGACTCCGAGTCGGAGCGCCACCGCACGCATATACCGGTGTCAGCACATCTCCCCATGCCACACCCCCAAAACTCCGGGAGCTTTGCACTTCCCGGCCCGAGTCTCAAGAGCGGCTTGCGCGTTGGTGGGGGAGCGCAACTCTATGGTGCCAACGGCAAACGAGCGGCCCGCTTGGAGGGGAGAGGGTGACCGGCGAAGTTAGCAGCATCCCGCGGAGCGACCAGCTCCAGGAGTTCGTGCGTCGATACGCCTACGGCGGCGTCCTGGTCGGCGCGCTACTGGTGCTGTGGTGGGGCTACACAGGCCCGATCGCGCTCGAAAAGGTGGCCATCGGCCTCCAGATCACCGCGATCTTCGTCATCCTGGGCCTGGAGATCTGGATCCCCTACACGAAGAGCTGGGGGGACATCCGCAACGTCACCCGGGCGGACGTGATCTACTTCCTGCTGGCCGCGCCGATCGACCAGCTGCAGATCATCCTGCTGGTGGGTCTGCTGGCGCAGACGGCGCCGTACCACCACTTCGTCCAGGTCTTCGACATCTGGCCGAATGACGCCCACATCCTGGTGCAGCTCTTCCTGGTCACCATGATCGTGGACTTCTTCAAGTACTGGTACCACCGCTGGACCCACGAGGTTCCGCTGCTGTGGAGAATCCACTCCATCCACCACAGCCTGGACCGGCTGGAGATGCTCCGGGCGTCCTACTTCTTTCCCCTCGACATCTTCATCACGGTCGGGGCCGGGACGCTCGCCATGCTCATGTTCGGCGTCCACTACGAGCTCATCATCTTCCACAACGTGTTCGCGGGGATCACGGGGCTGTTGAACCACTCGAACGCCGATCTCCGGTGCGGCTGGTGGGACCGCATCCTGAACTCGATCGGGCACCACCGGGCGCACCACTCCGTGGGGCTTCCGGGCAGCAGCTCCAACTACGGCAGCTTCTTCAACTTCACGGATCGACTGTTCGGCACGCGGTACCTGCCCGAGGACCAGTCGAGCTTCGACCCGCTGGGGCTCGACGATACCTACGAGATGCCGCAGACCTTCCTGAAGCAGCTGGCGGTGCCATTCCGCTGGGGGCGCATCCACAAGACGCCCTAGCGGCTCAGCCGGGCCCCTCGCCCCAACGGCGCCCGGCGCCCAGCGTGGCCTGCATCTCCTTGGCCTGCTCGAACATGTAGTCCCGGAAGAAGAACAGGGAGATGAAGTAGTTGTTCATCAGGGTGCTCATCGCTCCGCGGGGGTCGACGGCCTCCACCTTGCGAACGCGGACCTTGCCCGGCGCCAGCTCCTCCACCTTGTAGAGCGAGGGCAGCACCTTGAAGCGCACGGCGTCCTCGACCTCGGGGAAGTCCTCGCCCTCGATGGTCTCGACGGACTCGAACGCGATCCGATAGGTCTTCGGGTCCGGCCGGTCCTCGAAGTACATGACGACGGCGTCCCGGTTGCCCCCCGGCGGCGGGGCGATGTGGACGGAGCGTCGCACCCACTCGTAGGGGCCGTCGGCGTCGTCCTTCTGGTAGAGGGTGACCTCGTACTTGTCGGCCTTCTCGCGCCGGGCCTTGCCGCTGTAGTTCTCGGCCTTCACGTACTCGATCACCTTCTCGAGGTCGGCGTCGACCTCGACCGAGTACCTCACGGTCCGGACGGGATTGGGCTCCAGGGACGACGCCACGGCCACGCCCTCGGCGCTCCGCTCCGTCGGCCAGGCCTCGGATTCCTCCAGGAGCTGCTCGGTGATGCGAAACAGCTGCTCGCGTTCGAGCTCGCTGGTGTCCTTGTCGGGATAGTCGGTCCCGGGGGCCAGGAAGATCAGGCCGAGCAGGATCACCACCACTCCGCCCAGCAGCAGGGCGGCCGTCTGTGTGCCAGTCATGGTTCCTCGCGATGTCCGATGGGACGTGGATTACGGGTTCTTCGCCCCGGAGAGCTCCGCCTGGCTCTGGACCCACGTTTCGTCGAGCTGGATCCCAGCGGGATCGTGCTGGAAGGGCAGGGCCAGGTGCGTGAGGAAGTCCCCGGGAAACGCCTTGACGCCCTCGAGGCCGACCTGGTGCGGGGCCTCGTGGCGCTCCGGCCGGCAGTAGGTGCCGAAGAGCATGTCCATGAAGACGAAGAAGGCCGAGTAGTTGGAGCGGTTCCCGAGCTCGTTGGCGCCGTGGTGGAAGCGGTGGACCTCGGGCGTGGCGAAGATGCAGTTCAGGACGGAGGAGCGGGCGTCGACGTTGGCGTGCTGGAGCAGGCCGCTCAGGCCGTACGAGAAGGCTACGACGAGGATGACGGCGTTCCCCGCGCCGAGGAGCGCGATCGGGAACATGGTCGCCAGCATGATGGCGAACTGCTCCAACGGGTGCGTGTACGCCGACCGGATCCAGTAGAGCCCGGTCATGCTGTGATGGATCTGATGGAATCGCCAGAGCGCCGGGACCTTGTGGAAGAGGCGATGGCGGAAGTAGGTGCCGACGTCCGCGATCAGGAGCGCCGCCACGACCTGGACGCCGAAGTTCCAGCCGCTCGGCCAGAGGCTGATCCCGAGCTGGCCCCCGAGAACCCGGCCCAGCCCTGCCGCTAGCGTGGCACACAGGAGGAAGGTCGCCTTCTCGGTCGCGGTGGCGGCGCCCACGTACAGGAAGTCGGTCAGGTTGCCGCGGACCGTGGAGCCCCAGCGGTCGTCGAAGGCCAGGCCGTACTCGCACGCGATCAGCAGGCCGGCCACGGCCACGTAGATTCCCAGGGTCAGGGTTCCGAGAGGCAGCCCCTGGCTGGCCTGCCAGGCCACGAACACCAGGGGGCAGACCACCACCACCAGGACGATGCTCCTGCGGACGGCTTCCCTCAGGATCTCCCTGAGCTCTCCACCTCCGGCCTGGACGCTCTCCAACCGCCTGACCCCCCTGACCCCGTGTTGGGATCGACTCGCTCCGGCCCACGAAACGCCGGCCGGACCCCTCGCAAGCGTCCGGAAGTCTTACCAAAGCAGGGCGACCCGACAAGAAGCAGCGCCTGCCGGGAGCCCCTGGGTCCGCGAAACGGCCTGTGATCCGGTGCCCTCGGGGCCACGAGGGGGCGCCTATCTGGCGCTGGCGAGGTCCTCCGGAACTCCGATGTCGAGGAAGCGGCCCTCGTCGAATCGCAGCGAGGTGATCGTGAGGCCGGCGTCGAGTGCCGCCTGGAAGAGATCGCTCAGGGAGAGCTCGCGCTCCGTTCCGGCCGTGTCCCGGCGCCCGGCCAGCCGGGCGTGGAGGAAGGCGGTGAAGGCCGGGCGCCACGCCGCGAGCACCCACGAGCAGGGCAGGGTGGTTTGGCCCGGCGGCAGCGAGAGGCTCGTGACGGATCCGTCCGCCCCGGCATGGACCGGGTCGAAGCGGTCTCCCGGCTGTGTCGGAAAGAGGCCGAGCGACACGTCGGCGCCCGAGTCCGCGAGCCGAGCCAGCGTGCGGGCGAGCGCGTCCTCGGGCTCGTAGAGGACGTCCGGCCAGGCGAGGGCGACACTGGCGTTTCGCACGAACGGATGGGCGAGGTCGACGCTGTGCGCCACGGACTCCGTTCCGGGCGTCACGACGTACGCCAGCGGTACGCCCAGCCGGGAGCCGTCGCCCAGGCAGGCGAGGACGTCCCACTTGCCCTCCCGGAGCACCACGTATGCGCGATCCACGCCGGCGCGCTGCATCTGCTCCACCGCCCAGCAGGCCGCGGGTTGCGGCGCGCTCCCGGCGTGACGGACGATCTGCGCCTCCTTGCTTCCCCCCAGGTCGCCCAGGCGCCTGGCGTAGCCGGCGGCCGGCAGCAGGCCGACCCGTCCCGCGCCGCTGGCGTGTGCTCGGCCTGTCGTGTCCTGGGGGTCCATGGCTGGAGGGCGGCGGACTGTGGCGGGAATGTCCGGCGTTCGTTGCATTGTGCTACAGGGCGAGTCAGAAGGCTACGCAGAGGACGCGTTCGGCGGCACACGCCGTGCAGAGGGTCCCGCGTGGGGGAATCGGGGCCGGGAGGCCGCGCGTTGCACGTTCGGGGGCGCACCGCAGGCGCGGTCGGGATCTTGCTGGTGGCGGCGGGGCTGCTGGCGTCCGGTCGGGCGAGCGCCTTCGAGTTCTTCGACGGCCGCCTCCAGGCCCACGGCTTCTACCGGCTCGAGACCCGGGTCATCTCCAAGAACCTCGCCACCATCAACAACGCCTACCTGAGCCAGTTCGCCAACACGTTCAACCTCGAGCTGGAGGGCAACATCGTCCGCGACGGCTGGGGGCCCTTCGACGCTCTCTCGGCCTTCGTGCGGGTGGAAGCGCGCTACGAGTGCGTCTGGAACCACGGCTGCGGGATCTTTCCCAACACGAGCCGCTTCTTCGCAGCCGACGGCCCTTCCCGCAACCTGAGCCAGATGGTGGAGTTCGGCGCCGACGCCACCAGGCTGAACACCCCGAGCCGCACCCTGGCCAACGGCCTCCAGAGCAACCGCTCGGGCTTCCTGCTCTTCGGCGATCCCGTGGACGTACACAAGAACAAGGAGACCATCCCGTTCTTCGACGCCCCGTCCTTCAACCCGCTGCTGGACCTCGGGGGCGGCAACCTGGAGGGCACCCTCGCGCCGCTGGACGTGGTGCCGCTGGTCACCATCAAGAGGATCCGCGACGGCTTCGACAACGCCACCTCGAGCTGGACCCTCGGGCCCCGCAACCGCAACGCCAAGGTCGATTCCCTGGCCGTCCTGAACCGGATCGAGAGCCTGGTGCCGGTGGTCCCGCTCAAGCCCCAGATCCCCAAGCCCGGCAGCTTCCCGTTCTCGAACCGGTCGGCCATCCAGGGGCTGTGGGCGCCTTACTACCGGGTGCGGGAGCGGATCCCGGACATCGTGCGCAGCGACGGCGACGGGGACTCCTTCAACCTGAACCCGACGCAGCTGGCGTGGAACCACGGCGACGGCCAGGACGAGTACGAGCTGAAGGAGGCCTACCTGGACGTCGAGATGATCGACGGCCGGCTCTTCCTGCGGCTGGGCAAGCAGACGATCGTGTGGGGCAAGACCGAGCTCTTCCGCAACCAGGATCAGTGGAATCCCCAGGACGTGGGGCTCTCCTCGCTGCCCACCCTCGAGGAGTCGCGCCTGGGTCAATGGGGAGTCCGCGCCATCTTCTCCCTCTACGACGTGGGTCCCCTCGAGGACGTGCGCTTCGAGCTGGCGACCCTGATCGACAACTTCCAGCCGATCGACGCCGGGACCTGCGGCGAGCCCTACTCGCCCTTCCTGGTCTGCGCGGGGAGCTTCGCCTTCACGTCCAGCGGGCTGACCGGGGCCGGGATCTACGGTGCCATCACACCGGAGAACCCCTGGGACGACATCAGCGGCCTGGAGATCGGGGGGCGTCTCGAGTGGCGTTGGCGCAGCATCTCCTTCGCGCTGACGGATTTCTGGGGCTACTCCGACATCCCCTACCTCAACCGCTTCGGGAGCTACTCGCGCAACGTGGATCCCGACACCGGGCGTCCGCTCGACGCCCTGGGGCGCGAGTACGACCTGGACGATCTCGCGGGAACCGAGCGCCAGGCGCTGTTGTTCGATCCCCAGAACCGCACCTTGTTCGAGTTCGCTTGCTCGGTCTCGGTGGGCGTGGCGGGCCCGTTCATCCCCCAGCTCGCCGACGAGTGCGCGCTCTCGGTCTTCAACAGCTCCATCCCCATCGCCGACTTCGCAGGGATTCCCGTCAGCGTGGCGAGCGCCTTCACCCAGGCGCTGGCCGGGACGCTCTTCGGCGGTGCGGTGCTCTGCGGGACGGCCGGAATCACCGATCCCAACGACCTGCTCGGCACGCTCTTCTGTGCCGCCGGTCTGCCGCTGACGCGGCTCAACGTCGACCCCAACGATGGTCCCATGCCCATGAGTGCCACCCCCTGCACGAACGGCGCCCTGCGTCTGACCCTGGGCGCGGTGTGCCTGTCGGAAGTGCTCACCAGCCCGCAGGAGGCGCTCCTCGGCTGCGGGGCGCTCTACGGCACCGACTGCGACATCGAAGGCTTCGACATCTACAACGCCGAGGCCAGCGTGCTCTTCCAGACCTTCCCCATGTTCGAGCCTGGGGGCCCGGTGGGCACGCGCTTCGTCAAGGGGCATCTCATCCAGCTGCCGGGAAGCCGGGGTCCCGGCGATCCGGGCTACGACCCGCTGGTGGATGGCTGCGTGGGTCCGCTCTCGCGACGGGCCGACCCGCAGCAGGTCTGCGCGGGCTCGATGGAGCTCGTCAACCCCCAGACCGGCGAGCGTTTCCGCAGCGAGATGGAGGCCCTCTCCTTCAACCTGCTGGAGCTGCTCATAGCGTTTGGATCCACCAACGACCCGGACGGCGACTGCGGGCTGGGCCAGGATCCCTTGAACTGCGATTTCATCCGCGGGCTCTTCGGCACCACCGGCATCAACCGGCCCGACCTGCGGGCCGGCGGCAACCTCAAGTTTGGCCGCCGCGACTTCATCTGGGCGGGCGGCGGACCGACGGTGCTGGAGTTCCAGAAGCGCAACATCCTGGGCCTGGCCATGGACTTCGCCGAGGACCGGACGAAGACCAACTGGTCGCTGGAGGCGACCTGGGTCAGCCAGGATCGGGTGGGCGACGAGGACAGCGAGACGCTGAACCGCAAGATCGACGTCTACCGACTCAGCATCTCCGTGGACCGGCCGACGTTCGTCAACTTCCTGAACGCCAACCGGACCATTCTCTTCAACAGCCAGATCTTCCTCCAGTACATCCCCGGAGAGGGCGAGATCCAGGCGCTCGGCACCTTCACGATCTTCACCGGCTACTTCCGCGACCGGCTGCTGACCCAGTTCACGGCCGTCCACGAAGTCACCTCCGCGACCGGCGGCCTGATCGCCGACATGACCTGGCGCTTCACCTCCAACTTCTCCGCGACCCTCGGGCTCGCCGTGTTCTACGGCCGTCCCCAGAGCCAGAAGCGGGCGCTCTTCCCGGTCGCCCTCCAGAACAACGGCGGCGACTTCACCGACCGCAGCCGCTACGCCGGGCTCTCGATCCTGCGGGACCAGGACGAGATGTCGTTGCGGTTCCGGTACACCTTCTAGGCTTCCGGGCAGGCGCGGCGGAGTTGTGCTTGAATCGGGCGCTGCCGTGCGCCGCGCTCTCCTGACCCGGGTCTTCCTGCTCTACTGCCTCTCGGGGTTCGTGAGCCTGGGATACCAGGTCGCCTGGTTCCGCATCTTCACGGACCGCTTCGGGTCCACCAACCTCACCTTCGCGCTGGTGGTGTGCAACTTCATCGGGGGTCTGGGCGCGGGCGCGCTGGCCAGCCAGCGGGTGAGCGACGGGCTCGCCCGCGGCCTCGGCATTCGCGATCGGCTGCGGCTGTACGGAGTCGTGGAGCTCCTGGTGGCCGCGTCGGTGCTGCTGACGCTGCTCACCCGCTGGATCCCGGCGGACAGCTGGGGCGCCTTCCCCTACGTGCTGCGGGACGGCATCTACGCCCCGACGCGGCTCTACCAGCTTTCCCAGGTCGGGCTCGCCGCCCTGTGCGTCTTCGTGCCCTGCTTCTTCATGGGCGATTCACCCTGATCGCGCCGCGGGTGAACGTCTTCTACTCGCTGAAGTTCTCATGCTGCTCCTGGCCATCGGCGTGGGGGTGCTGCTCGCGATCTCCGAGCGGCGCCGGGTCCCGGTCTGGCTGCCGGCGACGGCCCTGGCCGTGTTTACGCTCGGCTGCGTGCTGACGCCGGCCGGGTTCGACGCCGCTACGTCTCGCCCCGCAGCCTGGCGGCGCGCTACCCGGTCCACTCCGTCCGCGGGAACGCCGCGCACACCACCTACGTCGTCGAAATACCCGGCGATCGCCGGCTCTTCTTCGACAACCACTCGATGTCGGGAACCAAGCGCAACGCCCAGTTCTACATGCGCCTGATGGCCCACTTCCCGCTGCTGGCGCATCCCGACCCGAGGAGCGCGCTGCTCATCTGGCTGCGCGCCCGGGCGATCGCCTACGACCCCGAGGAGGTGCTGGAGGAGATCGAGGCCGAACGCCTGGCCATGGCGGCTGACCTGCGGGCCGTGGTGATGCATCTCGGGCGGCTTCGCTATCACGCCGAAGGCTTTCCCGCGGACTCTCTGGCGACGGTGCGGGCGACCCACGAGGGGGTCGCTCTGGCCGATCTCGACTGGCTCGAGATTAGCCGCCTGTCGGTCTCCGCGGGGGACGCGGTGCGTGCCGGTCGGCCGCGGGTGGCGATCGGGCTGCTGCAGCAGGCGCTCGACCTCTCGGACGAGCAGCCCCAGCTGCTGCTGGCGCAGGCCAGCTTCCTGGGCAACGCCGGGCGCCACGGCGAAGCCGTGCGCCGGCTGCAACGGTTCCGCGAGCTCGAGCCCGCAGCGGCCGTCGGTCACTACGAGCTCGGCCTGGCGCTGCTCCGCAGCGGTCGCACTGAAGAGGCCGTGGCGTCATTCGAAGTGGCGGTGCGCCTGCGCCCGGAGTGGCCGCCCCGCCTCGGCTGGCTCGCCTGGCTGCTGGCGACGGCTCCCGATGCCGAGCGCCGGGAGCCCGAGCGGGCGGCCCGCCGTTCCCGCCGAGTCTTGACACCCGGCGAGCGGGAGTGGACGGCGCCGTGGTCACCGACGGCAGCGGCGCCTACCATGACTGCATGCCGATTCGAAGCGCGTTCCTCCTGCTGCTCCTCGTGGCCGCGGCCTTCGCCGCCGCCTCCCAGCCCAGCAAGCTCCCGCTGCTGCGCATCGCGTCGGGCCCGGTGGGTCAGACCTACCGCGACGTCTACGCGGCCGGCGTGGCGGCGAAGTTCCCGCGCTATCGGGTCGAGCACATCCCCACGGCCGGTTCGGCCGAGAATCTCGAGCTGCTGGCCTCCGGGAAGGCCGAGGTGGCCTTCGCCCAGGCCGATGTCTACTCCCAGCTCCTGAACTCCGAGGATCGACGCTACCGGGTGATCCAGCTCGTGGGCCGGCTCTCGGACGAGTGCCTCTACGTCGCACGCCGGGAGGTCGGCCCCGTGACGAGCCTGGCGAGCCTGGGCGCGCCCATCGAGGGCCGGGCGCCGCGCATCGCCGTGGGGCCCGAGGGCGGGGGCGCCCGCTGGACCTGGAAGCAGCTGGTCGCGGCCCGCCCGGACCTCGCGGCGGCCGAGACCTCGGACACCGCGGGAAACCTCGCCCTGAACCAGCTCGAGGCGGGGCTCTTCGACGCCGTGGCGTGGGTCACGGATCCCGGGAACCTGGATCATCGGCTGCTGCGCGGCGTGCGCGACAAGGACACGCTCTCCATCCTGACCATCGACGACGCGAGCCTGGAGCAGGAGCTGCCGAGCGGGCTCCCGATCTACCGCATCCAGGAGGTCCAGCTCGACCGGGGGCGCCTCAACACCGACGCCCTGGCGCCGAAGGTCCGCACGTTGTGCACCTCGTCCGGCGTCTTCGCGCGCCTCGACGCGGATCCGAAGTTCATCGACAAGCTGAGCGACGTCGTCGCCCTGAATCGGGAGTCGCTCGTCCCGCAGCGCTGAGCGGAGCTCAGGCGGCGGCGGAGGCTCCGGCTGCGCTGCGTCGCCAGGCCGCGATCCGCAGCGCCAGTGTCGCGAGTCCGAGCAGCGCGAACATCGCCGACAGCGGCCGGCCGGCGGTGGCGAAGGTGAAGACCAGCACACCCCAGACGTAGTAGCCGCCGATGCGGTGCAGCTGCTTCCAGCGACGCCTGCCGAGCCAGGCCGCGCTGCGATCGAACGAGGTCGCCACCATCAGGTACAGGAAGACGTAGGCCAGGGCGGCCGGGATCAGGGTCGCGGGCTCGCGCCCCTGGCCCGGGAATGAGAGCAGGGCGAAGACGGCCCCCAGGTGAACGGTGTGGGAGACGCCCGCGGACACGCCCAGGTAGCGCCGGTTGGCCAGGAGCCAGCGGCTCGTCGGGGTCGGCCACACGCGCCGCAGGGAGGACGCCGCGAAGGCCGCGAAGAAGAGCAGGGCCGTCGTGCGCGCGGTCCAGCGCAGGACCAGGTGGATCCCTTGGAGCTCGGTCCCGAAGCCGACCAGGAGCGCCGCCACCAGGCCGCCGATGATCCCCGTCGTCCAGGCCACGATGCGCCAGCCGCCCACGCTCACTCCAGCAGGGAGTCGATGGCGCGCTCCACCAGGGCGCCCCCGAGCCAGGATCCCACCGGGATCAGCAGGTAGAGGGCGAAGCGCGCCAGGGTCGAGGTGTCGAAGGGCCACACGCGCACGGCTTCGAGCCGGCGCTCGTAGACCAGCAGGTCCGCCACGCGGCCGAGGCCCGCGTCGTCGTCCAGGACCGACTCGCGGCGCGCGCGGCGCAGCGCGTCCCGGCAGGCGTCCAGCTCCGCCCGCTTGGCCGCGCGGATGCGACGGTGGGCGCCGCGCACGGGCAAGATCAGCCCGATGGCCGCGAACACCGCCGTCGAACCGGCGACGCTGCCCACCATGGCGGCGTAGCCCCACTCCAGCAGGAAGAGGGCGAAGATGGCCACGAAGCCGGTGATGAGGAGCGCGTGGCGCAGCCCCTGGGCGGTGAAGGGTGCGAGCGGCCGCAGGTCGAAGAGGTCGATGGGCTTCAGACGCTCCGCGAGCGCCGCCATCCTCCCGGATTCTTCGATGACCGCGAACAGGAAGCGTCCCATGAACCAGCCGATCACCGGCGTCGTCCAGCGGTGCCAGAAGACCTCCGGGGTCCAGAGCGAGGCGTCGTACGGCGGGTCCAGCTCGGCCGAGGCTGCGAAGAGGGGCAGGATCAATGCGACGCTGACTCCGAGGGCGCCGGCGATGCGAAGGCGCCATGGCTCGTAGATCCCCACCTGGCGCGCGAACGCGCCCAGCTCCGGGCCCGACATGTCGAGGGCCGGCCGCAGGTCTTCGAGCGCGCGGCGCGCGCCGCGGATCACGTATTGCTGGGCGGTCGGCGCGTAGACCAGCATCAGGATGTTGACGAGGGCGAGGCGGAAGTCCTTCCAGGCGCCCGCCCAGACGGGCGTCGCAGACAGCTCGCTGAAGCGCCCCAGCAGCCACTCCTGCGCGAGGTAGGCGGCCACCAGCAGCGCCGCGCCGCCGAGCCCTACCCACAGGGGCCGAACCGCTACGGCCTCGAAGAGGCGTTGTGTCCAGGATGCGTGCCCGTACGGGGCGAGGTCGGCTTCGGCCATGCCGGGGGACGGTACCGCAGGCCTGGGGGGCGGTGGGCCTCGCTCACGCAGGCGCGTCCGCTGCGGCAGGCCCGTCGTCACTGTCGACGCCGGATTCACCCTCGGAGCGCGCGATGATGGCCGCGCCGCACGAGTCGCTGAAGACGTTCACCGATGTGCGCAGCATGTCGAGCGGCCGATCGATCGCCAGCATCGCGCCGACGATGACGTCCACCTGCGGACCGCGCAGGTTGACGGACTCGAGCACCAGGAAGATCACCACGAGACCGGCGGAGGGAACCGCCGCGGCGCCGATCGACGCCAGCAGGGCGGTCACCACCACCACCAGCTGCTGGCTGAAGGAGAGATCCACACCCAGCATCTGCGCGATGAAGAGCACGCCGGCGCACTCGTAGAGGGCCGTGCCGTCCATGTTGACCGTGGCGCCCATGGGCAGCACGAACGAGGAGATCCGGTTCGAGACGCCGACCTTCGTCTCGACGGCGCGCAGGGTGATGGGCAGGGTGGCGGCCGACGAGGCGGTGGAGAACGCCATGGCGAGCGGCTCCGCCATGTTGCGGAAGTGGACCGAGGGGCGGATGCGGCCCAGCAGGATCAGCAGCAGCGGCAGGGCCACGAACAGGTGGAGCGCCAGACCTCCCGCGATGGCGGCCATGTAGACCAGCAGGGCCGAGAAGGCCTCGAGCCCCGAGGTGCCGGCCACCCGGGCGATCAACGCGAAGACGCCGATCGGCGCCACCCGGATCACGAAGCCGGTGAGGGCCATCATGGCCTGGAAGGCGGCGTCGAAGAACTCGCTCAGGACCGTGCGGGGCCGGTCGGGCAGGCTGGCGATGGCTACGCCGAAAAGGATGCTGAAGACGATGATCGCCAGCATGTCGGGTGTGGCGGCCGCGTCCACCACGTTCGTCGGCACCATCTTCAGGAAGAGCTCGCTCACCGAGGAGGGGGTCTCGATCTCGGGCAGCGCGCCGCCCTCCGCGCCGACGATCGAGGCGCCGACCCCGGGGCGCAGCAGATTCACCATGGCGAGGCCGATCAACACGGCCAGGGCGCTCGAAAGCACGTAGTAGCCGATCGTCTTCGCGAAGAGCCCGCCGAGGCGGCGGCCGCCGCCGATGGAGGCGACCCCCGAGATGATCGAGGTGAACACCAGGGGGACGATCACCATCTTCAGCAGGCGCACGAAGAGCGCGCCGATCCAGCCCACCCGGTCCGCCAGGCCTTCGCCCCCCACCAGCCCGGCAACGAGGCCGGCGAGCATGCCGGCGAGGATCTGCCAGTGCAGGGCCATGCGCCGACCCTACGCAGCCCGCCTGCATGGTGCAAGCGCCGATCGGACGGTAGCCTCGGCGCGTGGGGGATCACCCGGATCCGGGGCTGGTATTCGCGCTGGCGCTCGGCGCGGGGGTGGCGGCGCAGCTCGTCGCGCACCACCTGCGCGTGCCGGGGATCGTGGTGCTGCTGGCCGCCGGGCTCGTGCTCGGCCCCGACTTTCTCGGCTGGGTGGAGCCCCAGGCGCTCGGCGAGGGATTGCGCGACCTGGTGAGCCTGGCGGTCGCCGTCATCCTGTTCGAGGGCGCGTTGTCGCTGGACCTGGAGCGCATCCGCCGCGCCCAGTCGGCGATCCGCATGCTGGTGAGCGTGGGGGCGGCGGTGACTGCCGTCGGCGGCACCCTCGCTGCGCGCTGGATCATGGAATGGGACTGGGGACCGTCGCTGCTGTTCGGGACCCTGGTCATTGTCACCGGTCCCACGGTGATCAAGCCGCTGCTGCGCAACGTGCCCCTGCGCCGCCGGCTGGCCACGGTGGTGGAGGCCGAGGGGGTCTTCATCGATCCCGTGGGCGCCATCGTGGCGGCGGTGGCGCTGGAGGTCGTCGTGCACGCCGAGGCCAGCGTCGGCTTCGGCATCCCGAGCCTGGCGGCCCGCATGGGCTTCGGGGCCGTGGCGGGTCTCGTGGGGGGGCTCGCGCTCGGGTTCGTGCTGCGCCGCGATCGGCTGGTGCCGGAGGGGCTCGAGAACCTGGTGACCCTGGGGGGTGTGCTCGTGCTCTTCGCCGGCTGCAACGCCGTGCTGGAGGAGAGCGGGATCCTCGCCGTCACCGTGGCCGGCGTCGTCATGGGCAACATGAAGCAGGGCCCCGCGCGGGGCATGCAGGGCTTCGAAGAGCTCCTGACCATCGGGCTGGTGGGCCTGCTCTTCGTGTTGCTGGCGGCGGACGTGCGCCTGGCGGACGTGCGCGCCCTCGGGATGCCCGGCGTGGCGACGGTGCTGGTCCTGATGGCGGTCGTGCGCCCCCTGAACGTCCTGGTCAGCACCGCCACGTCCGATCTCGACCCGCGCGAGAAGGGCTTCCTGGCCTGGACGGCCCCGCGCGGGATCGTGGCCGCGGCCGCCGCCTCCCTGGCCGCGTTGCTGATGGACCGCTCGGGCATGCAGGGAGGGGCGGCGCTGCGGGCGCTCGTCTTCCTGACCATCGCCATCACGGTCGTGGTCCAGGGCGGGGGTGCCGCCTGGGTTTCGCGGCTGCTGCGGGTGCGCGCGCCGGGGCGCGAGACCCTGGCGATCCTGGGCGCCGACGAGCTGGGTCTCGCCCTGGGCGAAGAGCTCGGCGGTGGCGAAGCGGTCGTGTTCGTCGACTCCAACCACGACCACTGCCACGCGGCGGAGGACCGGGGCTTCCCGGCGATCTTCGGCAACGCGCTGGACGAGCGGGTGCTGGTGCGCGCGCGCCTGGATCGCTGCCGCGCCGCCATCGGCCTGACGGCCAACGCCGAGATCAACAGCCTGTTCGCGCGGGAGGCGCGCGACGACTTCGGAGTCCCGGAGACCTACGTGGCCGTGGGCCGGACCGAGGGCGTGCCCACCCGGATCCTCGAGAAGCAGGCCAGCCGCATGCTCTTCGACGGCCCGAAGGACGTGGAGCGCTGGAACGTGCGCTTCCGCCACGGAGCCGTGGAGCTGGCGTCGTTTCGCTTCGCCGAGCCGCGCGAGGACGAGGAGGCGCCGGCGCCGGTGGGCAGCCTCGACGCGTTCGTGATCCTGCTGCTGGAACGCGGCGGCGCGCGGCAGCCGATGCACGCCGAGCTCGAGCCGCGCGCGGGCGATCTGGCGCGGGTGGCGATCTACGGCCCGGAGGCGCCTGCGGCCCGCGGCGCGCTGGCGCGTGCGGGCTGGCTCCCGGCCGGCGAGGAGGTGGCGGCGGCCGAGGCCTAGGGGGCGTCGGCGGGCTCGGGGGCGAAGACGCTGCTCGCCGGATGGAAGGCGATCCAGGCGAACCAGAAGCCCTCGACGACCTCGACCGCGTCCGGGGCCTCCACGTCGAAGACCTGCGCTTCCGGGTCGTAGGCCACCCGCACCGCCACGCCGCCGAACGTCTCGCGCGCCGTCCCGCCGGCGCGCACCAGCTCCGCCGCCGGGTACGCGCGGGCGCGGCCGTCGGCGAGCCGCAGCCCCAGCGTGGGCATCTTGGGGTGGTAGCGGCGCGCGTACTCCACGGGGAAGAGCAGCTCCGCGCTGTGGGCGTAGTCTCCGTAGGGCGAGTCGCCGTAGTGACGCGAGTGCCCGGTGCGGGTGGAGAGGATCCGGGTGTCGGGATGGCGCCGACGCCAGGCGCCCCAGGTCTCCAGCCGCGAGCGCAGCAGGAGCAGGCGGGTGCCCTCGGCGGGGCCGGTCACCGCCTGCGCGCCGATCTGCGACCACAGGCTCTCGCTCTCGCGATCGAACATGAGCAGGTCCGAGTTGTAGAGCAGGCCCGAGACTCCGAAGCGGCGCGCAGCGCCGTCCACCCGGCGGTCGAAGACCAGGGCCGTGGCGCACAGCGGGCAGTAGGAGACCAGGATCGGTTGGCCGCCGACCACGTCGTTGGCCAGCTCGTGCCACACGAGCAACGCGAGCGGATAGGCGCGGCTCTCGCCGCCGAGGTGCACCCCCACCACCATCTCGTCGTCGGGCCAGGACGCCTGCGCGCCTTTGACGCTGTGCGGCGTGTCCAATGCGGGAACGCCGTCGCGCGGCGGGCCCCCGGGGAGGATCTTCTCCGCCGGGATCGTCCGGGACTCCAGCACGAAGCCGTTGAGCGTGCGCGGCTCTGCAGCGACCCCGCGGGCGACGAGGGCCAGGAGTGTGGCGACGATGCAAGTGCGTTGGCGGTTCACCGGATCTTCTAGACTACGCGCAAGGAGAACGGACGGTTACGTGGGTGAGTTCCTACATCTCGCCAGCCGCTGGCCGGTCGTCCGGCGAGCGCTCGGCTTTGCGGTCGTGGTAGGTGTGATCCTCGTCACCATCAACTACGGCGATCGGATCTTGCGGGGCGAAACCCTGGCGATGCACGACTTCATCAAGATAGGTCTAACTCTATGTGTGCCCTACATGGTTTCTACCTTGTCAAGCGTGGCAGCCATGCGCGATCATGCGCCAGGGGGTGGGCCGAGATCCGACGAGCCGTGACGGAGCCAGTACCGCACTGACACCGCTTCCGCCGTCGGTGATCCAACAAGTCGATTCCCATCGAGGTAGGGGGGCACCTCGTGGAACGCAGCTTCCGAGACAACCGGCCGGAAGGGGGATCGCGGGATCTCTCGGCGGCCTTCGGGATCGCGATCGGACTGGGTCTGGCCGCTTTGCTCCAGGTGGGGCTCTTCGTCGGCCTGCACAGTCTCTGGCAGCGCTTCTTCGGCTGAGCGCCGCCGCGCCGATCAGTCCTCGACGAAGGGGCTTTCGCCGCCTTCGCGCAGGATTCCCTTCAGCACCTTCCCGGTGGCGTTGCGGGGCAGGGATTCGCGGCGCAGCTCCCAGTGTGCGGGCACCTTGTAGTAGGCCAACGCCTCGGCGACCCAGTGCGAAAGGTCGCCCGACGACGGCGTTGCGCCGGGCCGCGGCACCACCACCGCCTTCACCTCCTGGCCGAGCTCCGGGTGGTCCACGCCGAGGACCGCCGCCTCCACCACGTCGGGGTGCGCCTCGAGCCGCATCTCGATCTCCGCCGGGTGCACGTTCTCGCTGCCGCGCAGAATGAGGTCGCGGGCGCGGGAATTGACGTAGAGGTAGCCGTTCTCGAGCCGGCCGACGTCGCCGGTGCGGAGCCAGCGTCCGGGCGCCAGCACCTCCCGGGTGGCTTCGGCACGCCGCCAGTACTCGCGCATCACCAATGGCCCGTGGATGCCGATCTCGCCCTCGGCTCCTTCGGGCACGGGCCGTCCGTCGGCGTCGCGGATCGCCACGTCGATGGTCGGGAGGCCGCGCCCCACGGATTCCGGGTGCGCCTCGAGCTCCGCACCGAAATTGATCGTGGCCATGCCGGTGGCCTCGGTCATCCCGTAGCCGAGCCCGAGGGAGGCGCGCGCGCCCGGGAAGACCTCGCGCATCTGGGCCTGCACCTCGCGCGACACCGGGGCGCCTCCGGATCCGAGCTGGCGGATGCTGGAGAGGTCGTAGCGGCCCACCTCCGGGTGATTCATGATGCGGAGCGCCACGGTGCCCATGGGCCCCCAGCTCGTGACCTTCTCGTCCTGGATCACGGCCAGCGTTCGCTCGGGATCGAAGCGTCCCTCCAGGTAGACGGTCTTCACGCCAGCGGCGAGGAGCGTCACCGCGCCCGTGTAGAGGCCGGAGAGGTGGAAGAGGGGCGAGGTGATCAGGGTGCAGTTGCCGAGGGGAGCGCCGGCCCCGCCGCCACCCTGGGCCAGGGCGATCTTGAGCAGTCGCAGCCCGTGCCACGTCTGCACCCGGTTCAGCGCGATGATGTTGCGGTGGGTGTTGATGGCGCCCTTCGGGCGGCCGGTCGTGCCGCTGGTGTAGAGGATGCTCGCCGGGTCGTCCTCGTCGATGGCGACCTGCGGCAGCGTCACGCCCGGGGCGTGCTCCTCCAGCGCGCGGAACTCCGACTCCATCTCGACGATGGGCACGTTCACGGGCGCCGCGCCGATCCGCTCCAGGCGCTTGCGGTCGCCGACCAGGACCTTCGGCTCGCTGTCCTCCAGCGCGAAACGGATCTCGTCGGCCACCCACCAGCCGTTCATGCCCACCGGGATGGCGCCGAGGCTGACGGCGGCCCACCAGGTCATCACCCACTCGGGGCGGTTCGCCGCCAGGATGGCGACCCGGTCGCCCTTGCGGACGCCGAAGCGCTCGGCCAGCGCGCGGGCCACGGAGGCCACCCGTGCGTGGTGCTCGGCGAAGCTCACGCGGCGGCCGGCGTAGACGATGTACTCGGCGTCTCCGAAGCCGCGCGAGTTCTCGAGCAGCTGACGCAGATGGGGCAGCCGATCGCGGAAGACCGGGCAGGGCGCGCCCAGGACCGGGACCTCCTCGACGGCAAACGGGCCGTCCTCGGCCAACAGCTCGGTCTCGACGGTGTTGTGCAGGGCGATGTCGCTCTTCGGAATCACCGCTTCCTCAGGCGACGAGATCGCCCATCTTGCGCAGGGTCGCCACCACGTCGTCGGGCAGGACCGGCGGCTCCCGGCCGACGGCGTAGCAGCCCAGGATCACCTCCGAAGAGCGCTCGATGATCTCCACCATGTCGGCAGCTCGCCGCAGGCTGCGTCCGCCGACCAGCAGCCCGTGGTTCTTCATCAGCACGGCCCAGCTCTCGCGCATGCCCTCAGCGACGGCGTCCGCCAGCTCCTGGGTGCCCGGCATCACGAAGGGGATGCGCGGGAGGTTGTCGAAGAACGCGGCCTCGGTGGAGATCGGCAGGAAGGGCAGGTCGGTGTTGGCCAGGATGGTGGCGTGGGGCGCGTGGGCGTGGATCACCGCGCCTGCGTCCTTGCGGGTGCGGTAGACGGCGCAGTGCATCAGGCGCTCGCTGGAGGCGGAGCGCACTCCTTCGTCGAGGGCCTTGCCGTCGAGATCGATCCGCACCAGCGCCTCCGGCGAGAGGTCGCCCTTGAAGAGCTGGCTCGGCGTGATCCAGAGGGCGTCCTCGCCCGGGACGCGCACACTGACGTTGCCGCCGGTGGCGGTGATGAGCTGCTGGGCGTAGAGCTCGTCCATCACCTGGATCAGCTCGTGGCGCGGGTCGTCGTGGGCGACCGCGGCGACGGAGCTCTGGCCGGGGGTCGCGAGGGCGGTCAGGTCCCCGGGGTCACCGACGGCGTCCCGGGCCTCCCGGTAGAGCCGCGAGAGATCCCCCTGGAACTCCTGGAGGCTCATGGCCTTGGCCGTATCGCCGGCGAAGGAGAGGCGACCGTCCATGGCGGCCTGCATGGCGTTCACGCGCCCGGTGAACATTCCGTCCAGCACGTCGGCCGCGAGCTTCAGCTGCACCTCGGGCTCCTCGTCGGGCGCGCCCGGACCGGCACTCACTCGGCCGCCCCGGAGCCGGAGCCAGAAGGCCAGGTCGGCGTCCGTGGCGCGGAAGTGGAGGGTCACGTCCTTGCCCGCCGCGTAGGGCTCGAGCGCCCCGCTCGCGACGATCGAGGACACGAAGCGCTCGAGGATGGCGCGCAGCGTCGCCACGGTCTCCGAGGGGGCGGGTCCGGAGGCGGGAGTCGCCGGCTGAGAGGGCGGCGGCGAGGCGGTTCGAGGAGCCATCGGCTTCTTCTCCTTCTGCAGGTCCGACACGGCGGGACCCGGCTTGCGCCCCAGCGCGGCGAGGGTCTCCGGGTCCGGCTCCGGGCGCGGCGACGACCAGTCGAAGGCGTCCCACACCGCCGGGTTGAGCAGGTGGTGGGGGCGCTCCCGGTCGAGCAGCCGGGTCAGGTCGGCGGCGATGATGGCGCCCTGGTGGGCGGCCACGTCCTCGGTGTTGCCGCCCACGTGGGGCGTGGCCAGGACCCGCTCGTGGGCGAGCAGGGGGTGATCGGAGGCGGGGGGCTCGACCCAGAAGACGTCGAGGGCTGCGCCGCCCAGGTGTCCGCTCTCCACCGCCCCGAGCAGGGCGTCCTCGTCCACCAGGGCCGCGCGGGCAGTGTTCACGAGTCCCGCCCCGGGCTTCATGCGCGCCAGCTCGGCGGCTCCGATCAGGCCCTGCGTGGCGTCGCTGACCGGCGCGTGCAGGCTCACGAAGTCGCTTTCCGCCAGCAGCTGCTCGAAGGAGGCGGGCTCGGCGTCCGCCAGGCGCACCTCGTCGTCGCTGAGGAACGGATCGTGCACCAGCAGGCGGACCCCGAAGCCCCGCAGGCGCCTCGCCACTCCGCGGCCGACGGCGCCCAGACCCACGAGGCCCACGGTCTTGCGCCAAAGCTCGCGCCCGCGGAGCGTGCCGAAAGCGCGGCCCATGCGGCCCATGTCGCCGGCGTCGCCGCCGGGCTCGCGCAGGAAGGCATTGGCGGTCACCAGCTTGCGCGCCAGCATGAGCAGGAAGGCCACGGTCAGGTCCGCCACCGCGTCGGCGTTGCGGCCCGGCGCGTTCAGGACCGGGACGCCCAGTGCCGTGCAGCCTTCGACGTCCACGTTCACGGCGTCGCCGCGGCAGCTGGCCACCACGCGCAGGTCGGGCAGCCGGGCCACGGACGCGGCGTCCACTACGTCCACCTCCGTGATGAAGACGCCCACTCCGTCGAGGGCCTTCACCAGGGTGTCGCCGGTGAGCAGCCGCAGCTTCTCGCGGAAGGGCGCGTACTCCACGTCGCCGAGCTCCGCGAGGGCCTCCCGCGCCGCGGGGTCGAGATCGGCGGTCACCAGGATGCGCGGGCGCGGTCGGGGGCCGGCGGCCCCCGAGGCGGCGTCGGTGGCGGCGATCACGATGCCGGTGACGTGGTTGCGTACGGCCACGTCGGCGGGCTCGCGGGCTGCGCGCACGTCCTGCCAGAGCGCGTAGCTGTCGTCGTAGCTCGCGCTGCGCGCAGCGTCGGGCTCGATGTGGGTCGTCCTTGCCGCCGCGGCGCGGGCGGCCTCCGGGAGGTCGGCGTAGACGCCCGCGCCCGTGCCCGCGCAGAGCGCGGCGCCGAGGGCCGTGCCCTCTGGCGACGACGCCACGCGCAGCGCCCGGCCCAGCACGTCCGCGAGCAGGCCGGCGTAGAAGCCGCTGCGCGAGAGACCGCCCGTCAGGTGGATCGAGTCGCTGTCGCGCCCTGCCGTGGCGAAAATCTGTTCGAGGTTGGCCCGCAGCGAGAAGGCCGCGCCCTCCACGACGGACCGCAGTAGCGCGGCGCGGCCCTCCGCACCGGCAGGCGCCGCCAGGTGCGAGAAGGCCAGGGTTCCGACCGGGATTCCCATCTCGCGGGCGTCGAAGACCTGAACGCCCACCGAGGAGAGCATGCCCCGGGCGCCAGGCTCGGCCCGGGCGGCCTCCGCCAACGCGCGCGCCGCCGGAGCGGGCGCATCGGGGAAGAGCACGTGAGCCAGCCAGGCGAGCGCCTCGCCGAGGGAGCCGCCGTTGCTCTCCAACACCCACTGCCCGGGCACCACGTGGGCGCCGCTCCACAAGCGCGCCTCCGGGTGGAGGCAGACGGCATCGGTCACCAGCTGGACGGGCGCCGAGGTGCCGGCCACGATGCCTGCCGTGCCCGGCGCCGCCACCCCGCTGCCGAGGAGACCGCACTGGGTGTCCGCGCCGCCCACGGCGACGGGCGTTCCTGCCTGCAGGCCGAAGTGCTCCGCGGCCTCGGCGGTGAGACCGCCCAGCCGGGTGCCCGGCGCCGCGAGCGCGGGGAAGAGTTCGCGCGGCAGCTCGAAGCGGTCGATCCAGTCCCAGTCCCAGTCGTCGCTGTGCAGGTCGAAGAGCAGGCTCGCTCCTGCCTGGGAGCGCTCGCTCGCTACTTCGCCGCACAGGGCGAGGGCCAGCCAGTCCGAGAGGGAGAGCACCCAGCGTGCCTTCTCCCAGGCGGAGCCGCCGTGGGAGCGCAGCCACTGGAGGCGAGGTGCGCCTGCGATCGGGATCGGCCAGTGCCCGCCTCGGGCCGCCAGCTCGGCGCCGTGCTCGGCCGCCAGGGTGAGCCCCTCGACCACGGCGCGGGCGTCACGATTGGGCCCGCCGTAGACCGGTCGGCCGTCGGCGTCCACCACCACCATGCCGAAGCGCATGGCGGTGGTCGCGATGCCGGCCACGTCCTGGGGGCGGGCGTCGGCGCGCGCCAGGGTCTCCCGCGCGGCGTCGCCCAGGCACTGCCAGATGCCGGCGTAGTCGAGGTCGTAGCCGAGCCCGCCGGTGTCGGGAGCGGGCGGATGCGACCAGGCGCGGCAGGCGGAGACGGAGGTGCCGGCGTCGGCGTCGAAGAGCAGGCAGCGGCCGCTGCCGCCGCCCACGTCGAGTCCCATCAGCAGCTGCCGGCTCATCGGAATCGCTCGGCAGCATCGAACACCACGGGAAGCTGCAGGGGCGAGCGGAAGGTCAGCCCGCTGATGAAGACCTCACCGGCCTCGGGATCGAGGCGCAGGCCGGGCAGGCGATCCAGCACGGCCTCGATGGCCACCTGGGTCTCCATGCGCGCCAGGTGCATGCCCAGGCAGCGGTGCGCGCCGAACGCGAAGGCCATGTGCTGCTTGGCGTCGCGGTGGATGTCGAAATCCCCCGGCGCGGCGTGGCGCGAGTCGTCATGGTTGGCCCCGGCCAGGTGCACCGCCACCGACGCGCCGGCGGGGATCGGGACTCCGGCCAGCTCCGTATCGGCGGTGGCGCGGCGCATGATCGCCGGCAGCGGGCACTCCCAGCGCAGGCCTTCCTCGATGGCCTGGGGCAGGAGCCCGCGGTCCCGGCGCACCGCGTCGAGCTGCTCCGGGTGGGTCAGGAGCCCGAAGAGCAGGTTGCTCGTGGAGCGGTAGGTGGTCTCGGCGCCGGCCGGTGACAGCAGCCGGCAGAAGGACACGATGAGCTCGTCGTCGAGGCGCTCGCCGTCCAGCTCCGCGTGGGCCAGCACGCTGATCAGGTCGTCCCGCGGCGCGGCTCGGCGCTCGTCGAGGAGGCGCTGGAAGAGGGCGCCGAGATTCTGCGAGGCGGCCTCCGCCCGCGCCATGTCGAAGGTGATGCTGATCAGCTCGATCGCCCAGCGGTGGAAGTCCGCCTGGTCCGTGTCCGGGATGCCGAGCAGACGCTGGATCACCGTCACCGGAAAGGGAAAGGTCAGCTCGCGCACCAGGTCCGCGCGTCCGCGCCCGGCGAAGTGGTCCACCAGCTCGTGCACCACCGGGTGCACCAGGTCGTCGCGCCAGTGCTCGAGCGCCTTGCGCGAGAAGGCCTGCTGCAGGAGCTTGCGATAGGTGGTGTGCTCGGGCTCGTCCATCTCCAAAATCGTGTGCCCCAGCACCTTGCCGATGCTCTCCTCGTACCCCTTCGAGGAGAAGCGCTTCGCGTCGAGCAGCACGTCGTGCACCGCCTCGTGGCTGACCGCCAGGTAGATCTCCTTTGGGGCGTTCGGGAGCTGGGGGCGATGGCCCGAGAATGCCTCCACGTCGATCTTGTGCACCGGACACTGGCCGCGCATGGCGTCGATCATCGGGTAGAGGTCGCGCATTCCCCCCTGGCCCTGACCCTGCATGCGGTTGAACTGCTCGAACGGGTCGCGGGTGTCGTCGGCCACGGGGCTCCTCAGCAGGGGGGGGCGGGATCGTCGGCGCCGAGCAGGCGCCGGGTGATGCGCAGCACCTCGCGGCGATGCGCGTCGAGCGTGGGGGGCGCGAGCGCCTCCATGCCCGGCTCCGGCATCAGGCTCGGCATCGCCGCGATGAAGAAGACGGTCGCGCCCACGATGGCGCTGGCCACGTGGACGGCGTCGATCGGCGTCGCGCGGTACGCGGGGTCGTTGCGCACGGAGTCGCGGAAGCGGTCGACGAGCGCGAGGAAGGGACCCACCTGGGCGAGGATCGGCAGCGGTCCCGCCTCCGCGCCGTCGGCGACCTCGCGCAACACGATGCGGGCGAGGGCGGGGCGGGCGGCCACGTAGTCCACCCAGGCGCTGACGGCGGCCTCGATCCGCGCCAGCAGCGGACCCGACTCACCGAGGGCCCGCTCGAGCCGGGCGCGGAAGCCCCCGAAGACGTCCTCCAGCACCGCTTCGTAGAGCTCCCGCTTGTCGCGGAAGTAGTAGACGATGGAGGCGCGCCGGATGCCGACCGCCGCGGCCACGTCCTCCAGGCGGGTGGCGTCGAAGCCCTTCTCGGCGAAGAGGGCCTCGGCCGCGTCCAGGATGGCGGAGCGGGTGCGCTCGGCGCGCGAGGAGAGGGCGGGGGAGGCCTGGGCCATGCGATTTTTTCTACCTGCACGCAGGTAGAAAGTCAACACTCGGCGCGGTATCGTGGGCTCTCGCGGGGAGGCGCACGCCCTGGGACTGTGAGCACGGGTGGACAAGCAGAGCTGCCAGAGCTCGGGCCGCTGCCTCCAGGCGGCGCCCGAGGTCTTCGCCTGGGACGCCGACCGGCTGGCCCACGCCCTGCCGCAGGCGCGGGAGTGGCCCGAGGCGCGGCTCGTCGCCATCGCCCGCGACTGCCCGGCCATGGCCATCGTCCTCGTCGACGACGCCGGCTCCGAGGTCGATCCCTACGCCTGAGAAACGGGGACGGTCCTTAGAAACTGCTGCAGTTTCTAAGGACCGTCCCCGTTTCTCAGGCTCGCTCTTCGGGCCAGGCGCGCGGCGAGCAGGGTGGCGAGCGCGCGCTTGTCGATCTTGCCGCTGTCGGTGAAGGGGAGCTCGGCGCTCGTGTACAGGAACAGGTGGCGCGGCACCTTGTACGCCGAGAGCTCCGCCTTGAGGCGCGCGCGCAGGTCGTCGGCCTCGGCGCTGCGGCCCGCCTGGAGGACCACGGCGGCCTCCACCGTCTGCCCCCGCTCGGGGTGCGGTACGCCGACGACGTAGGCCTGCTTCACCTCCGGCAGGGCCATCAGCGCCACCTCCACCTCCCGCGGCGCCACGTTGGCGCCACCGGTCTTGATCAGGTCGCCGAGCCGCGCTTCGAAGAAGAGGTAGCCCTCGGCGTCGAAGCGGCCGCCGTCCCCCGTGTGGTAGTAGCCGTCGGCATCGAACGCGTCCTCGCGCTCCACCTTGTAGAGCCCCTGCATCACGCTGTAGCCGCGCACGCAGATCTCGCCGAAGTCACCGGCTTCGAGGCGCTCGCCCGTCTCGGAGTCCACCAGCTTGTGCTCGAGGCCGGGCACCGAGCGCCCGAAGGAGCCGCGCAGCGTCTCGGGCAGGTCCACGTCCATGCGGTCGATGGTGTGGGGTCCGCCGGTCTCCGTCATGCCGAGGGAGTTGGAGCGCAGCTCCGGGTCGCGCGGGCGCAGCTCCGGCGGCAGCACCTCGTAGAGGTTGCCCGTGCGGATCGAAGACAGGTCGCGCTCGCGCAGGCTCGGATGCTCCGCCAGCGCCTTGGCGTAGTGGGGCCAGCCCGCCACCACCGTGGCGCGCTCGCGCTCGATCAGGTCGAGGGTGGCGCCCGGCTCGAAGAGCTCCTCGCAGATCATGCTGGCACCCATGTGCATCGCCGACACCAGGCCGAAGGAGAAGCCCCCGACCCAGAAGAAGGGCATCGGGGTGTAGATGCGGTCGCTCTCCTGGATGTCGCGAAACTGGTTCAGGTTGTGGGAGTGGCGCAGGACGGCGCCGTGGCTGTGGATCGCGCCCTTGGGCTCGGCGGTGCTGCCCGAGCTGTAGATCAGGATCATCGGGTCCGCGGGCGCGACCTGCTCCTCCACCGCCGCGAGGTAGGCGTCGTCGATGGCTGGCGTCGCAGCTGCGAGTGCGCGCAGGCCGTGCGGGCCGTCGCCGGCCCAGGCGCGATCGCTCCCGCCCCAGACGCGCACGGCGCGCAGGTACGGCAGGCTCGGCAGATGCAGCGGCTCGCCCTTCTGCGCCGCCAGCTCCGGCGCGGCCACCTCGAGCTGCGTCAGGTAGTCGTGGCGCAGGAAGCGCGCGCGGGAGAGCAGCGTGTGCACGTCCGCGTGGCGCAGGATCCGGCCCAGCTCGCGCGCCTGGTAGAAGGTGTTGATCGGCACCACCAGGGCGCCGATGCGCGCGGCCGCCAGCCAGCCCGTCACCCAGTCGGGACCGTTCGGATGCAAGAGGCCGACGCGCGTGCCCTTGCCGACGCCGGCCGCCAGCAGGCCGCGGGCCAGCACGGCCGACTCGCGCTCCGCGCCCGCGTAGCTGAGGCGCTGGTCGCCCAGCACCACCAGCTCCTTCTCGCCGAAGCGCTGCGCCAGCCGGCGCAGGAAGACCGGGATCGACGGCGCGTAGTCCGGGAAGGCCATGCCGCGATTCTACTCGACACGCGCGCGGCGCCGGCGTCCGCGCTTGCCCGGCCCGGGCATCTGATCTATCTGATATCCCGTCAGATTTTCCGGGAGGCCCCGTGGAGTTCGACTGGTCGCCCGAAGAGGTCGCCTACCGCCGCGAGGTCCAGGAGTTCCTGGCGGAGGCACTGCCGGACGACTGGGAGGAGCTCTCCCGCGGCGGGCCCGGCAGCGATGCCCAGGCGTCCTTCTCGCGGGCGTTCTGCGCCCGGCTGGCCGAGCGCGGCTGGCTCACCCAGAGCTGGCCTCGCGCGCACGGGGGCGCGGACGCCTCGCCCTGGCGCCACGCGATCTTCGGCGAGGAGATGTGGGGCATCGGCGAGCCCCGCGGCCCGCAGTACATGAACGTCAACTGGATCGGCCCGGCGATCATGCAGCACGGCAGCGAGGAGCAGAAGGCGCTCCACCTGCCGAAGATCTCCGCCGGCCAGGTGCTCTGGTGCCAGGGCTTCTCCGAGCCCGAGGCGGGCTCCGACCTGGTGGCCCTGCGCACCGCCGCGGCGCGCGACGGCGACGACTACACCGTGAACGGCTCCAAGATCTGGACCTCCTACGCCAACCACGCGGACTACTGCTTCCTGCTGGTGCGCAGCGATCCCGAGTCGAAGCGGCACCGGGGCATCTCGGTGCTGCTCGTGCCGATGG
The DNA here is from genome assembly GCA_947259215.1 of uncultured delta proteobacterium. Classification (GTDB taxonomy): domain Bacteria; phylum Myxococcota_A; class UBA9160; order UBA9160; family JAFDET01; genus CAMYLJ01. The sequence continues at coordinate 52,221 of CAMYLJ010000029.1, read as the reverse complement.
ATCTGCCCGGGATCGACGTGCGCGAGATCCCGTCGGTGGTGGGCGATCGCTACTTCCACGAGGTCTTCTTCAGCGATGTGCGGGTCCCCGTCTCCTGTCGGCTCGGCCCGGAGAACGAAGGCTGGTCCGTCGTCACCTACGCGCTCCAGCACGAGCGCGTGGGCGCGGCGCGCTATCACCGCGCCGCGCGGATCCTGGACGACCTGGCGGAGCAGGCGCGCGCGCGCGGCCAGCTGGGCGAGCCGCGGGTGCGCGAGCAGCTGGGCGAGGCCCGTGCACTCTGCGAGGCGGCGCGACTGCTCAGCTACCGCGTGATCGACCAGCGCGCTCACGGCCTTCCGCCCAGCGCCGACGCCAACGTGGCGCGGGTGGCGGCGACGACCGCCGAGCAGGCGGTGGCGGACCTGGCCGTCGAGCTCTTCGGCAGCGAGGCGCTGGTCTACGGGAGCTACGCAGACACGCGCTTCCGTTGGGCCATGACGGCGGGCGTGGCGGTGGGCGCTACCGAGGTGCAGCTGAACCTCGTCGCGAGCCGCGTGCTCGGCCTGCCGCGGGAGTAGCGCGAGGTGGATTTCGAGCTCGCCGCCGACCAGCAGGCCATCCTCGAGGCCGTCGAGCAGCTGCTCACGCGTCACGCCGGTCCCGAGCGGGCGATCGCGCTGTCCGCCAAGGCGGAGTACGACTCGCCGCTGGAGGACGCCCTGGCCGAGGCCGGATTCCTGGACCTGGCGCGGGGCGACGAGACGGGTCCCCTCGAGGCGGCGCTGCTGGTGGAGGCGGTGGCGCGTGCCGGGGGCGTGATCGGCGTCGGGGCCGCGGCGCTGGTGGCGCCGCTGCTCGTCGACGAGGAGCTGCCGCGACCGGTCGCGTTGCTTCCCACGCAGCGCGAGCTCCCGGTGCGCTACGCCGCCCATGCCCGGAGCGCGCTGCGCCTCGAAGCCGACGGCGTCGCGGTGCTCTCCCTCGAGCCAGGAGACACGGAGGCGGTGGCCTCGAACTTCGGCTTTCCCATGGGCCGGGTGCAGGGCGGTCGCGAGCGAACCCGTCTGGGACCGGAAGCGGCGGAGCGACTCCGGGCGTGGTGGCAGGTCGCGCTGGCGGCGGAACTCGCGGGCTGCATGCGCGCCGCCCTGGACACGACCCTCGACTACGTGAAGAAGCGTCGCCAGTTCGGGCGCGCCATCGGCTCCTTCCAGGGCGTGCAGCATCGCCTGGCCCAGCTGCACGTGGCGGTGGAGGGCAGCCGCTGGCTGGCCCTGGAGGCGGCCCATGCCGGCGCGCCCGTCGAGGGCGCGGCGGTCGCCGCGGCCCACGCCGCCCAGGCGGCGCGGCGGGTCTTCGACGAGACGCACCAGTTCAGCGGCGCCATGGGCTTCACGCGCGAGCACGATCTGCACGTGTGGAGCATGCGCCTCCAGGCGCTGCGTCTCGAGCTGGGCGGAGCGCCGGCGCACGGCCGCGCGGTGGCGTCGGCGCGCTGGGCGGGGGACGCATGAGCCTCGACCTCGAGCTCGACGACGCTGGGCGCGCCATCGCCGACGCGGTCGCGGCCTTTGCGCGGGATCGCTGTCCCGAGCAGGCGATTCGCGCCGGAGCGGGAAGCTTCGCGCGCGAGCCGTGGCAGGCGCTGGCGGAGCTCGGGATCCTGGCGCTGGCGACACCGGAAGGAGACGGCGGGGCGCTCGAGCTCGCAGCGGCCATGGAGTCGCTCGGGGCGGCGCTCTTTCCGGGACCGCTGGCGGCGAGCTTCTTCGCGACCCAGGTGCTCCCCGACGAGGAGCGCGCCGCCGTGGCGCGCGGCGAGGCGCTGGTGTCACTGGCGGAGCCGCCGCTGCTGCCCTTCGGCTGCGAGGCGGACGTGATCCTTGCGGTGCGCGAGGGCCGGGCCGTGCGGCTCGCTCCGCGCGGAACGCCCGAGCCCGTGGGAACCCTGGGCGGCGAGCCCTGGGGTCGCGCCGACTGCGACGTGACGGAAGACCTGGGAGACGCGTCGCGTGCCCTGGCGCTCCACGACCTGGCGTCGGCGTGCTACCTGGCGGCGGCAGCGCGGAAGCTGGTGGACGCAACCGCCGAGCACGTGCGGTCCCGGAAGCAGTTCGGCCGGGCGATCGGCGAGTTCGCGGCGACGCGGGCCGCCGTCGACGCGGCGCACGCCTGCCACCAGCTCTTCGGGGCCGTGGGGATCACCCTGGAGGGGCCGGTCTTCCACGTGTCCCGCCGCATCCTCCAGCTGGCGAGCCAACCTCCCACGCTGAGCGAGGCGCGGGAGCGCGTGCTGTTGGACTGGAATCTGGGGGAGGAGGCGCGATGACGCAGACCGACATCCGCTACGAGACGCAGGGCGGGGTCGCCACCATCACTCTCGATCGGCCGGAGCGCGGCAACGCGCTGACGCCGTCCATGCAGGGACGCATGCGGGAGATCTGGGGCGAGGTGCGCGAAGATCCGGAGATCCGCGTGGCGATCGTCAGCGCGGCGGGCGAGCGCCACTTCTGCACCGGCTTCGACGTCGCCGAGGCCGAGGGCGGCGAGGCGGAGTCCGTCTTCAACAACCGCCCGCTGGCTGACGCCGTGCACTGGTCGCCGCGCCAGAACCGGGTCTGGAAGCCGGTGATCTGCGCGGTGAACGGTCTCTGCGTCGGGGGCGGGCTGCACTTCGTGGTGGACTCGGACATCGTGCTGGCCTCCGAGAACGCGGCCTTCATGGATGCCCACGTGAACGTGGGGATGGTGGGCGCGCTGGAGAACGTCGGGCTGGCGCGGCGGCTGCCCCTGGGCTCGGCCCTGCGCATGACCTTGATGGGTCGCCACTACCGGATGCCTGCACGCCGCGCGTACGAGCTGGGGCTGGTGGAGGAGCTGGTGGCCGCGCCGGCGGACCTGCTGCCCCTGGCCCGCGAGATGGCCGACGTCATGAAGCGCAACTCGCCCCAGGCCATGGCGCTCTCCAAGCAGGCGGTGTGGGGCGCGCTCGAACGCGGCTACGGCGAGGCGCTCGAGCACGCCTGGGGCCTGCTGCGCCTGCACTGGGGCCACCCGGACTTCCGCGAGGGCCCGCGCGCCTTCGCCGAGAAGCGCGAGCCGCGCTGGAACCCGGACCCGAACGCGCGGGTCGAGGACGAGGAGTCGTGAACCTCGGCTTCTCTCGGGAGGAGGAGGCGTTCCGCGCCGAGGTCGTCGCGTTCCTGGACGACTGGCGCGATCTCGACGCCTTCTACTGCCAGGGCCACCACTGGGAGCGCGTGCGCGCGCTCTTCCGGGCCATGGGCGAGCGCGGCTGGCTGGCGCTCGTCTGGCCCGAGGAGGCGGGTGGCCTCGCGATGCCGCTCTCCTGGGAGTACCTGCTGTGGGACGAGGTGGCGTACGCGCGCGCGGCGCGAAACCCGCTGGCCTCCGGCATCGTCGCGAAGACGATCATCCGCCACGGCAGCGAGGCGCAGAAGCGCGAGTGGCTGCCGCCCATCCGGGCCGGCGAGCTCCACTTCTCCCTCGGCTACTCCGAGCCCGAAGCCGGCTCGGACCTGGCCGCCGTGCGCTGCCGCGCAGAGCGGCGCGGCGACACCTACGTCGTGACGGGCCAGAAATGCTGGCAGTCCTACGCCCAGGACATGGACTGCTTGTGGCTCCTGGCGCGCACGGGCTCCCAGGAGAGCCGCGGGGCGGGACTCTCGCTCTTCGTCGTGCCGCGCGACGCGCCGGGCGTGCGGGTGGGGCCGCTTCCGACCCTCGACGGCGACCAGCTGAACGAGATCCACCTGGACGCCGTCGAGGTGCCCGTCGCGAGCCGGGTGGGACCGGAGAACGGCGCCTGGAAGATCGTGGGCGAGGCGCTGGCCGACGAGCGACACATCCAGTTCGCGCCCAAGCGCGTGCGCCGCGACCTGGAGGAAGTGGTGGCGTTCGCGCGGGAGCACCAGCTCGTCGGGCACCCCCACGTGCGTCGCAGCCTGGCGGACCTGGCGGTGCGGGTGGAGGAGGCGGAGATCTGGGGCCTGCGGGTCCTCGACGCCATGCAGAAGGGCCGCGACGCCGCGGTGGAGGCGGCCGCCAACAAGGTCGTGCACACCCTGGCGTGTCAGGAGATCGCGCGCGCCGCCATGGCGTTTGGCGGCCCGGAGACCCTGGTTGACGGCAATCGCATGAACACGCTCTGGCGGCAGAGCCTGTGGGAGACCATCGGCGGCGGCACCACCGAGATCATGCGCAGCATCGTGGCCCGCCAGGGGCTCGGCCTCGGCGGACGCCGCTGAACGCGTCGGCGCGCGTCAGATCCCCGAGGCTTCGAGCAGCTGCTCGAGCGCGTCGCGGGTCGAGCCGTAGAACTGCTCCAGGGTCTTGGCGCGCTTGTAGTAGATGTGGGGGTCGTACTCCCAGGTGTAGCCGACCCCCCCGTGGAGCTGGATCGTCTCGCCGCAGACGAAGCGCGATGCGTCGCCCGCCTGCGCTTTGGCGACCGCCACCAGCCGTGCCGCGTCGGCGTCCTCCGCATCCGTCGCCCAGGCCGCGCGGTAGACCGCGGCGCGGGTTCCCTCGGTCTGGATCAGCATGTCGGCCATGCGGTGCTGCAGGGCCTGGAAGCTCGCGATGGGTGCGCCGAAGGCCTGGCGCTCGACGGTGTAGTCGCGGGTCAGCTCGAGGGAGCGCTCCATCACGCCCAGCAGGAGCGCCGCCGCGGCGAGCGCGCCGGTGCGGTCCACCTCGGCGAGCGCCGCGTCGGTCGCCGCCGGGCCGAGCAGCGCGCTCCCGGGTGCAGCGAGCGGGATCTCGGCGAAGCGCTGGGCCAGGTCGATGGTCTCCAGCGGCGTCGCATTCCAGCCACTGTCGGGGCGCGGCACGAGCGCGAGGCCCTGGTCGGTGGTCACGAGCAGCGCGTCCGCCTGGGCGCCGAAGGGTACCCAACGCTTGCGTCCGACGATCCGCGCGTCCGCGAGCCGCGTCTCGGGCTGCGCGGGCTCGTCGAGCGACAGGGTCTCCGCCCGGGCCAGGACGACGAGTACGTCGCCGCCCAGCGCGCGCTCGAGCCAGCGCCGCGCCTCGTCGCCGGGACAGCGGCGCAGGGTCTCGATGGCCAGGATCTGGTCGAGGAACGGACCGGGAAACGCCACGCGGCCCATCTCCTCCAGCACTGCCGCGAGCCCGACGTGGCCCACACCGGCGCCGCCCGCGTCTTCGGGCAGCAGCAATCCCAGGTAGCCGAGCTCCGCCAGCTGCGCGTAGAGTGCCTTGGAGAAGCCCTCGGCGCTCTGCTCCATCAGCGCCCGGGACTCGGCCAGGGGTGACTCGCCCTCCAAGAGCTCGCGCGTCGCCTGCTTCAGCTGTGCGCGCTCGTCGTCCAGGTCGAACTGCATGCGAGGCTCCCTAGCGGGTCGGCAGCGCGAGCACGCGCTTGGCGATGATGTTGCGCTGGATCTCCGACGAGCCCGAGTAGATGGTCCCCGCGCGTGACCACAGGTGCTCGTAGGCCCAGTCCATCTCGGGCCGCGCGTGGTGCGCGCGGGTCGCGAGCTGGGCCTGGGGCCCCAGCAGGTCGAAGGCGGCCTCGGACTGGCGTCGGGCGTGCTCGGTCCACAAGAGCTTCTCGAGCGAGGCTTCGGGTCCCGGCGCGCGACCCGCCGCCAGTGTGGCCAGCGTGCGGTACGCGTTGGCGCGGATGACCTCGTTGTCAGCGAGGAGCCGTGCGATGCGCTCGCGCACGTCGGGGCGCCCGAGCGTCCCGTTCTCGCGGCAGCCCGTCACCAGGTCCTTCAGGTAGCGGTCGTTCTTGGCGGGCTCGAGCAGCGCAGTGGCGCCGCGCTCGTAGGCCAGCACCGTCATGGCGATCTGCCAGCCCTCGCCGAGCTTCCCCACCACGTGCGCGCGCCGGGCGAGGGCGCCGTCGAAGAAGACCTCGCCGAACTCGGCTTCCCCCGTGATCTGGCGCAGGGGCCGCATGTCGACGCCGTCCTGGTGGAGCGGCACCAGGAAGAACGTGATCCCGCCGTAGCGGTCCTCGGGATCGGTCCGGGCCAGCACGAAGATCCAGTCCGCCCACGGTCCGAAGGTGGTCCAGACCTTCTGGCCGTGGATGCGGAAGTCGTCGCCGTCGGGCTCGGCGCGACAGCGGATGCCGGCCAGGTCGCTGCCTGCCCCGGGCTCGCTGAAGCCCTGGCACCAGATCTCTTCCGCCGAGAGCATCTTGGGGATGAAGCGCCGGCGCTGCTCCTCGCTCCCGTGGTGGATCAGGGCGGGACCGAGCAGGCCGATCCCGAGGAAGTTCGGGACGGGCGGTGCATCCGCCCAGGCCGTCTCCTCCTGGAAGATGTTCTTCTCGACGGGGCCGAGCCCGCGCCCGCCCCACTCGACCGGCCAGTCGAGGCCCAGGAAGCCGGCGTCGTTCAGCTCCCGCTGGAAGTCGCGCCGCAGCTCGACCAGGGCGTCGGCGTCGTTGGCCGGGTCGCGCAGCTCCTGGGTCCAGGGGCGCGTCACGTGGTCGGCCAGCCAGGCGCGCAGCTCCGCGCGGAAGGCCTGCTGGCTCTCGTCGTAGCGGAGGTCCATGGCTCGTCTCCCGTCGCGGGAGGGTAGTATGGATCCAGCGGGCTTCGCCCGCCGGAGGACCGCCATGGACTACCAGCAGATCCGCGCCGAACGCCAGGGGGAGGTGGTGCTCCTGACCCTCGAGCGCCCGGACCGCCTGAATGCCTGGACGCCCCGCATGGCGGAGGAGCTGGCCCATGCCATCGAGGCGGCCAACGCCGCGCGCGAGGTGGGCGCCATCGTGCTGACGGGCGCGGGGCGCGGATTCTGCGCCGGAGCCGACATGGAGGACACCTTCCAGACCCGGATCGACGGCGGCGACCCGGGTGCCAACACCGCGGAAGGGGAGGGCGGCATGCCGGCCGGGCTCGACTGGGTCGCGCTCTGCCGCCGCTCGAAGCCGCTGGTGGCCGCGGTGAACGGCGCCGCGGTGGGGATCGGCATGACCATGGTGTTGCCGTTCGACGTGATTCTCGCGTCCGAGCGCGCGCGCTTCGGGATGCTCTTCATCAAGGTGGGGCTGGTGCCCGAGCTGGCCAGCACCCACTTCCTGGTGCAGCGCATGGGCTTCGGGCGCGCCAGCGAGATGTGCCTGTCGGGCCGGCTCTACGCGGCGGAGGAATCGCTCGATGCGGGGCTCGTCGACCGGCTGGTGCCCCACGACAGGCTGGTCGAATCCGCACTGGAGCTGGCCGGCGAGATCGCGGCCAACCCCGATCCGATGCTGCGAATGACGAAGGACCTGCTCACGCGCAACGGCGCGGACGCGGACCTGACCGCCGTCCAGCAGCGCGAGACCGAGCTGCTGCGCGAGTGCTGGCGCACGCCCGAGCACAAGGAGGCGGTGCAGGCCTTCATCGAGAAGCGCCCGCCGCGGTTTCGCTAGCGGCTAGAGGCCGCTCGACTCCAGGCTCGTGGCCTCGGCGTCGTTCAGGTGGAGGCCGCACTCCTGCTTGCGGCCGCCGAAGCGGGTGTCGCGCTCGTGGCTGTCGTCCGCGCTCATGGCGCGGCTCGAATGCGCGTCGCCCACGGTGGCGTAGCCCTGCTCGAAGAGCGGGTGGAGCGGCAGGCCGTGGGCCTTCAGGTACTCGTGCACCTGCCTGGTGGTCCAGTGCAGGATCGGCGAGATCTTCCAGCGCTCGCGCTGGCGGTCGATGCGCGGCAGCTTCTCGCGCTGCGCGGTCTGCTCCGCGCGGATGCCCGAGATCCAGGCGCTGGCACCCAGCTCGCGCAGCGCTCGCTGCATGGGCTCCACTTTCCGCAGGCGGTCGTAGCGGTCGAGATCCGCCACGTCGTCGCTCTCCCACAGGCGGCCGTGCAGCGCCTCCATGCGCGCCGGCGAGAGCTCCGCCTGGGCGACGTGCAGGTTCAAGTCGAGGCGCCGCGTGAGCTCCTCGGCGAAGCGATACGTCTCCGCCGGCAGGTAGCCCGTGTCCACCCACACCACCGGGACGTCGGGCCGGGCCCGGGTCACCAGGTGCAGCGTGGCGGCGGACTGGATCCCGAAGCTGGTGCTCACCACCAGACCGTCGCCGAACCTGTCCGCCGCCCAGGCGACGAGCGCTTCGGGGCTGGCGTCGGCCAGCTCGCGGTTCAGCCAGTCGGCGTCCAGCAGGGAGAGGTCGCGCCGGGGGCCGCCCAGGGCCGCGCGCTGCCGGCGCAGGCGGGTCGCATCCGGGCTGGGATCGATCGACATCACGTGGGACATGGCTTCTCCGTGCGCTTCCCCCGAAGCTCCCTGGTGTCGCTACTGGAATGCCGGGGCCCGGGGGCGGGTTACGCGGGCCTCTCCCGGGGGGAGTGGGCTAGACTGCGCGGCGGCGGGACGGGCGAGGCAACCCTGTGAAGTTCGGCATCTTCTACGAGCACCAGCTCCCGCGGCCGTGGGCGGAGGGCTCCGAGCAGCAGCTCTTCGACGAGGCCCTGGAGCAGGTGAGCCTGGCCGACCGCCTGGGCCTCGACTACGCCTGGGAGGTGGAGCACCACTTCCTGGAGGAGTACTCGCACTCCTCGGCTCCCGAAGTCTTCCTGGCGGCCTGCTCCCAGCGCACCGAGCGCATCCGGCTCGGGCACGGGATCGTGCTGATGCCCCCGGGCTACAACCACCCGGCGCGGGTGGCGGAGCGCATCGCGAGCCTCGACCTGGTGTCCCACGGACGCGTGGACTTCGGCACCGGCGAGTCGTCGTCGCTGGCGGAGCTCGGCGGCTTCGGGGTCTCGGCGGAAGACAAGCGCGCCATGTGGCGCGAGTCCGTCGAGCAGGTCGCCAACATGCTCGTGATGGACCCCTACCCGGGCTACGACGGCAAGTACTTCTCCATGCCGTGCCGCAACGTGGTGCCGAAGCCCGTGCAGAAGCCGCACCCGCCGCTCTGGGTGGCGTGCTCCAACCGCGACACCATCCAGCTGGCGGCCCGCCTCGGCATGGGCGCGCTCACCTTCGCCTTCGTCGACCCGGCCGAGGCGCGCAAGTGGGTGAGCGAGTACTACGAGATCCTGAGGACCGAGTGCGTCCCCATCGGCCACGCCGTGAACGCCAACATCGCCATGGTGACGGGCTTCTCGTGCCACCCGGACGAGGAGGAGGCCCGGCGCCGCGGCGAGGACGGCTTCCGCTTCTTCGGCTACGGCCTCGGCCACCACTACATCTTCGGCAGCCACAAGCCCGGCCGCACCGACATCTGGCAGCGCTTCGAGGCGGCACGCGACATGCTGCCGCGGGCGGACGGGAACCGCGGCATCGGGACCCCGGCGCAGCTCGGTCAGCACCTGGCGGACTTCGAGGAGGCCGGCGTCGACCAGGTGATCTTCATCCAGCAGGGCGGCCGCAACCGCCACGACCACATCTGCCAGAGCCTCGAGCTCTTCGCCTCCGACGTGATGCCCGCCTTCCAGGAGCGCGCGGCGCAGCGCGAGAAGCGCAAGGCGGACGAGCTGGCGCCGTACATCGAGGACGCTCTCGGCCGCAAGCAGTGGCTGCCGCCCCTGGCCGACGACGAGATCCCGGAGATCGTGGCCCTCGGCCGACAGATCGTGCAGCAGATGCCCGAAGACGAGCGCGACGGGACCGCCGCCGTACCCGGCGGAAGCGGCGTCACCGTGCCCCTGAGCGACCCGAACGAGTAGACCCCCAAAGGAGACCCCCGCATGGCGACCAAGGCCGAAGCAGCGCTCGAGATCTTCCAGAAGCACATCGGCTCCGAGGAAGGCGTGGGCGAGTGGTTCGCGATCGACCAGGAGCGCATCAACGCCTTCGCCGACGCGACCCTCGACCACCAGTTCATCCACATCGACCCCGAGAAGTCGGCCCAGCTCTCGCCCTACAAGGTGACCATCGCCCACGGCTTCCTGACCCTCTCCATGGTGGTGCACCTGGGCAAGACCATCCCCGTCTGTGACACGAAGGCCTATGAGGGCGTCGTGATGGGCGTGAACTACGGCCTCGACAAGGTGCGCTTCCCCTCGCCGGTCCCGGTGGACTCGAAGATCCGCGGGCGGCGGACGCTCATGGCCGCGGAGCTGAAGAACCCGACCACCATCCAGCTCAAGCAGCAGATGACCGTCGAGGTGGACGGCCAGGACAAGCCCGCCTGCGTCGCCGAGACCCTGACGCGGCTGGTGTACGGCTAGGCGCCCACGGGCGAGATGAACGTCCTCCACCCATGAGCCCGGGTGATGCACTGATCGTCGAGCGCCAGGGCCGGGTCGTGACCCTCATCAACAACGACCCGCCCTACAACCGCATGACCCTCGACTTCATGGACCAGCTGGAGGTCGCGGTCGCCGACCTCGCACGCGACGAGTCCGCGGGCGCCATCGTGATCCGCGGTGCCGGCGAAGAGCACTTCTCCGTCGGCATGAACCTCAAGCAGGGCCCGGAGGCCGTGAAGCGCATGGGCAGCTTCGAGGCCATGCTCGACCAGCGGCTGCGCGTGGTCGCGGCCATCGAGAACCTGCCGAAGCCCGTGATCGCGACGCTCTACGGCTATTGCCTCGGCGGCGGGCTGGAGCTGCCCCTGGGCTGCCACTTCCGGCTCGCCGCCGCGGAAGGCGCGAAGATCGGCCTGCCGGAGATGGACCTGGGCACCGTCCCCGCCTGGGGCGGCACCGCCCGGCTCACCCGCTGCGTCGGTCGCGACGCCGCCCTCGACATGATCCTCCGCGCCAAGAAGATCTCGGGCCCGGAGGCCCTGCGGATCGGACTGGTCCAGGAGGTGTGGCCCAACGCCGAGCTCCAGCAACGCGCCCAGGATCTCGCCCGGGAGCTCGCCGCCATGCCGAGCAGCGCGGTAGCGGGCGTCCTCGCGTGCGTCGTCGGAGCCGGCGAGAAATCACTGAACGAAGCGATCGCGGAGGAGCGGCGCGCCGTGCAGGCCACCATCGGCACCCCGGACTGGAAGGAGGGCATCCAGGCCTTCCTGGAGAAGCGACCGCCGCGCTTCCACGGAGACTGATCGCTGCGGCGGGAGGCAGGCGTGCCTAGAGGCGGCCGGAGGTGACCTCGCCGCTCCGCAGGACGACCCGCGGCCGGATCTCGTGAATCGCCGCGCGGTGGGTCTCGAACGGGCTCCGGTCGAGGACGACCAGATCCGCGTGCTTTCCGGTCTCGATCGAGCCCGTGACGTCGTCGCTTCGAAGCTGGTAGGCGCCGTTCAGCGTATAGCCACGCAGCAGCGCCTCCAGCGAAAGCCGCTCGTCCGCCGGCGGTCGAATCGGCCCATCCTCGTGTCCGACGTCCTGGCGGTTGTGGCCGGTCTGCATGCCGTAGAACGGGTCCGCGCGATGCATCTCGGGATATCCCGTGACATCGCTCGAGAAGGTGAGGAGAGCCCCGTGGGCGAGCAGGGTGCGGGCGCGCTCCCGGTTGTTCCAGCGACGCTCCCCGAGCCCGGGCGCGGCACCCTGAAAGTACGTCCCGAGCCAGTGGGGCGTGAAGTTGGCCACCACCCCGAGCTCCTTGAACCGGGGCAGGTCCGATTCGTCGACGACCTCCAGGTGCGCGAGCGTCAACCGCAGCCGCAGCTCGCCTCCGGCCGCCGCCTTGGCCGCCTCGAAGGCGTCGAGTGCCACGCGCGTCGCGCGGTCACCGACGACATGCAGGTGTAGGTCGAGGCTCGCGGTCTCGAGCTCCAGCATGAACGCCGTGAGGACTTCGGTGGTGAGCAGCGTCGCGCCGCTGTTTCCGGGGTCATCGTGATAGGGCTCGAGGTAGGCTGCCGTGCGGATCTCGCCGACGCCGTCGAAGTGGATCTTGACGGTGTTGAACCTCAGGAGCTTGCCGCCGTACTCGGCTCGAAGACGCTTCATCTCGCGGATCGCCTTCGGGAGCTGGTCGGGAAACATGATGTGGTAGGTGCCTTCGTAGCGAACTGGCAGACGTCCTTCGCGCTCGAGCTTCGCGACCAGCTCGTAGACGGAGTCGTGGAAGAGCAGGTTGCCGGCGTCGTAGAGCGTCGTGACGCCGCGGCTTGCGAGGAAGTCGAGGTAGCTCGTGAGCGCTTCTTCGCGCTCGCTCGCCCCCGCCAGGAGCCACTCCCCAATGAATGGGATGGCCGCGAACTCCTTGATCCATCCCGTCGGCTCGCCTTCCTCGTCTCGCGCGAAGGTGGAGAGGCCCGGTGCGGGATCAGGCGTGTCCTTGTCTACGCCCATGACCCAGAGCATCGAGGAGTTGACCCAGAGGCTGTGACCCGAGTCGTCGAAGAGGATGACGGGACGAATCGAGACGATCTCGTCGAGGTCCTCTTTCTTGGGCCCTTCTGTGCCGTAGAGGGATACGGGCCAGGAATCGGCAACGATGACAGGCGAGTACCACCGGGCCCTCGAGTACCTCTTGAGCCATGCCAGGATGTCCTGGTGACTGGTCTTCGGGATGAGCGGTTCCTCGACACCGGGACCGAGGAGCGAGACCAGCCCCGGATGCGTGTGGCTGTCGATGATGCCAGGCATCACGAAGCCGCCGGCGAGATCGTGTCGGGAGGAGGTCTGGCCTGCGGCCGCGAGCGCACCGGCGTTGTCCCCGACATACACGAGGACACCGTCCCGAACGACGACGGCCTCCGCCCATGGGGCGTCGTCGTTCGCCGTGAAGATGGTGCCGTTGGTGAGGACCAGGTCTGCCTGGGAGCCCGACGATCCCGCATTGGGAAGCGCATCGGTCTGCGCAGGACGCTGCTCCTGGTCGCAGGCGAGCACCAGAACCACCAAGGCCAGGAAGAGAAGACGGGGCTTCAGCGGAGTCTCCGCGCGCTGCCATGCGCCGTGTGAGGCTAGCCGACCCGCAGGTTCTATGAGCGCGGCGCCCGACGCATCCACATCCCGCCCTTCGGGCGCAGGGTGAAGATCGGGTCGGGACTGGGCTCGTGCCCGGGCGCCAGCTCGAGGCGAAGCCGCCGCGCCAGCGTCGCCAGCACCAGCTGCAGCTCCACGAGCGCGAACTCGCGTCCGATGCACAGGCGTCTGCCGCCGCCGAAGGGGTAGTAGGCGTAGCGCGGCCGGCCCTCGCTCCGCTCGGGCAGGAAGCGGTCCGGGTCGAAGGTCTCCGGGTCGTCCCAGAACTCCGGGTGGCGGTGGGTGACGTAGGGGCTGAGGAAGAGGAAGGACTTCGGCTCGATGCGGAAGCCGTCGATCTCGTCGGGGCCGAGGCTCTCGCGGCCGGTGACCCAGGCCGGCGGGTAGAGGCGCAGGGTCTCCTCGACCACGCGACGCGTGTAGCCGAGCTGCGGCAGGTCGGCGACGCCGGGGAGGCGGTCGCCGAGCACCGGGTCCAGCTCTGCGTGCAGCCGGGCCTCTACCTCCGGGTGCTGCGCCAGCACGGCCCAGCACCAGGACAGGGCCATGCCCGTCGTCTCGTGTCCGGCCGAGATGAAGGTGATGCACTCGTCGAGGAGCTGGCGCTCGGTCATGCCCTCCTGGGTATCCTCGTCCCGGGCCTCGAGCAGCATGGACAGCAGGTCGCCGTTCGCGCTCGGCTCCCGCTGACGCCGCTCGACCATGTCCCGGAGGAAGCCGTCGAGCTCCGCCATGCGCTGGCGCATGCCCCGGTTGCGGCGCGTCGGCACCCACATCGGGAGCGGCGTGAGGGAGTTGACCAGGTAGTTGGCGTACTCCATGCCGTAGTTGATGTTGGTGGTGAAGGTCTCCTTCCAGTCGTCCACATCGGCCCCGAAGAGGGCCCGGGACACGATCTCGAGCGCGAGCCCCGCCATCTCCGGCGCCACGTCGAACGGCTCGTCGCGCCGCTCGGCCAGCCAGCGGTCGGCCAGGGCGTCCGCGCGGGCCGCCATGTCGTCCCCGAGGCGCTCCACCGCCGCGCGGTGGAAGGCGGGCGCGGCCATGCGGCGCTGGCGCAGCCAGAAGTCGCCCTCGCTGAAGAGGATCCCGTTGCCGGCGAAGCGGGTGAGGCGCTGGAAGACGCGGCCCTTCCAGTAGCCGCGGGGGTTGTCCTGGAGGATGTGGCGCACGTGCTCGGGGCGCAGCACCAGGTAGCCGCGCATGCCGGGCCCGACGAGGCGGACGAGGTCGCCGTGGTCGCGCTGCAGCTCGAAGAAGAAGTCCAGGGGATCCCTGCGCATGCGCGCCAGGATCTGAAAGGGACTTCGAAAGCGACGGGTGGGGGGAGCGATCGCTTGCGTCTCGGCGATGGCGTGCGTGCTCACGCTGGCCTCCGCGACGCGTTCCCCGGGCAGACGCTAGCAGAGGTCCGGTCGGGTCCCGCGCGGACGGCGTGCGATCCACACGGCCAGCAGCCCGACGGCGGCGCTCCAGGCGAGCAGGTGGTTCAGCGCGCCGCGGGGGCCGATCTCGTCGCCGAGGAGCCCGGTGAGCCAGGGTCCCGTCATGCCGCCGACGCCCCCGGCCGCCGCCACGGCGCCGGCCGCGGTCCCGCTGGCGCCCGGTGCGGCGCGCGTCGCCAACGCGATGAGCAGCGGGAAGACCGCGCCGCAGCAGAGCCCGATGCCGGCCAGCGCCCACTCGAGGCGGGAGGTGTCGAGCGCCAGCGCGAAGGCCAGGATCGCCGTGGCGCCGAGGCTGAGGGCGGCCAGCAGGGCAGGGCCGGGGGGCGTGCCGCGCGCCAGCAGAGCAGCCCGACCCACGAAGAGGCCGAGCCAGAAGGCCGTTATCGCACGCGGGCCGCGGGCCTCGGCCAGCCCGACGCTGGTGGCCCACGGAGTGGCGAAGGTGGTGAGCGATGTCTCAAAGCCCACGTAGCAGACCGCCATGGCGGCGAAGGGCGCGATGGTGCTCCAGGGAGGCCGCACGGCGTCGCTCCCCTGCAGCCCCTGCCGGTGGGACTCCGGCACCAGGGCGGCGCCGAAGGCGAGCAGCGCGTAGGCCCCCGCCACTGCGTGAAAGCCGCCGGCCACGCCCCCCGGCCGCGCCAGCAGCAGCAGCAGACCCGGTCCCGTGAAGGCGCCGAGCGTGACACCGAGATGCGCGGCCGCGATCGGCCGCGCCGCGCGCGCGCCGTAGCGATCGGCCAGCGACGCGTTGCTCGCGGTCTGGAGCGCGCCGGCTGCCGCTCCAAGCCCGACCAGGCCCAGGGCGGTCCAGGCCAGGCTGGCCAGCGTCGCCGCCAGCGCCCCGGCCCCGGCGCCGAGGGTGCAGCCTGCCAGCCACAGCACCCGGCGCGATGCGCGGTCCGCGACGGGGCCGGTCCCGAGGGTTCCGACGGCGCTTCCCGCGGCGAGCGCCGCCGCCAGCAGACCCGTCTGCGCCAGGTCGAGATCGAGGGCTGCCGCGAGCGGCGCCTGGTAGGTGCCGACCAGGACGAGCAGCACACCGAAGATGCCGAAGCTGGCGCAGGCGAGGGGGAGCACGGTCGTGGACCGGACCGTGCAGCAGCTAGTCGCAGGTCTCGCTCTCCTCGAAGCCCTCGGGCTCCACCTGGATCGTGGTGTGCCCGATCCCGAAGCGCTCCTCGAGGGTCGCGCCCACGCTCGTCAGCAGGGCCCCGGCGTGGCTCGGATCCTTCGCCACCACGTGGCAGGAGAGGGCGACCATGCCGCTCGTGATCGTCCACACGTGCAGGTCGTGGACCGCCAACACGCCCGGGACCTCGACGATGGCGTCGCGCACGCGGTCGACGTCGATGTGTCGCGGCGCGCCCTCGAGCAGCACGTCGGTGGCCTCGGCCAGGAGCTTCCAGGCGGAGATCACGATCAGCACCGAGATCGCCAGCGAGGCCAGCGGGTCGGCGGCGTGCCAGCCGAAGCCCCAGACCAGGGCGCCAGCGATGATGGCGGCGCCGCTCCCGAGGGCGTCGGAGAGGACATGGAGCCAGGCGCCGCGCACGTTCAGGCTGGCACCGCGCCCGCGGTTCAGGATCACCAGGGCGGCGGCGTTCACGGCCAGGCCCCCCGTGGCGATGAGCAGCATCGGGAGGCCCATCACCGGCTGCGGCTCGCCCAGGCGCTCCAGCGCCTCGCGCGCCACCAGCAGCGCCACCAGCACCAGCCCGGCGCCGTGCACCAGCGCAGCCAGGATCTCCGCGCGGTAGTAGCCGTAGGTGCGGCGCGCGGAGGCCGGCCGCTGGGCGACCCAGAGCGCGAAGAGCGAGAGCGTCAGGGCTGCGGCGTCGGAGAACATGTGGCCGGCGTCGGCCAGCAGCGCCAGCGAGCCGGTCCACAGGCCACCGACCACTTCGGCGCCCATGTATCCCAGCGCCAGGCAGAGGGCGATGGTGAGGGCGCGGCGGTCGCCCGCGCGGCCGCCGGCGTGATCGTGGCCGTGGTCGTGCACGGCCGGATCGTACACCGACCGGGGGGTTCTAGGCTCCGCCCACGAAGCGTCGCAGCCAGCCCCGGTTCTGGCGCTGGCGCGCCTGGCGCGGGTCGCCCACGCACAGGCCGAGGGCGGTGGTGCTCACGCACTGCTCGATGGTGCGCTCCACGTCCGCGGAGACGTCCTCGAAGCCGATCCCCATGCCCAGGGGCAGCCGCTCGTTCCGCAGGTTCCCCGGCACGTTGGTGTAGAGCACGCGGGCGCGCAGGCCGACGTCCCGGTCGGGGAGCACCAGCTCCAGGCTGATCTCGGCCCGGCGCGGCGCCGGCCGGGCCGTCTCGATGAAGGCCCCGCCGGTGGAGAGGGTGTAGAGCGGCGCCGTCCGCACGTGGGTCCGGCCGAGGATTCGGGCCTTGCGCGCCAGGGGCACGCGGATCCGCTCCCGCTCCTGGACGTGGGGCTCGTCGTCCAGGGCGAGGTTCAGCTGGTAGCGCAGGGCGGCGTCCGGAAAGGGGTCCCAGAGGGCCAGCTCGATGTCCGCCTCTCCCAGCCGCCGCAGCCCTTCGGGGCCCGGCCGAGCCCCCGCCACGACCCAGCCCAGGGGGCCTTGCGCCCGGGCGCGGTAGTCGGCCAGGGCCGCTCGCAGGTCCACCACCGGCAGGTCCGGCGGCAACACGCAGGCAGCCACGGGGCGGCGCGGGTCCTGGAGGGCGCGGACCGCCTCCTCCGGGGTCTTCGCGCGCACCACGCGGAAGCCCAGCCGCCGGGCACGGCCCGCCAGCACGTGACGCTCGTCACCTGCCGCGTCGATCACCAGGACGGCTGCTCGCTCGGATCCCACGGGAACCCCCCCCGACGCCATCGGTCGACCGATGCGTGGGGTTGACTACTCTTCGCGCCATGGACCTCCTCGACCTGCTGATGCTTCCCGGGCGACCCTTCAAGGCCTTGTGTCGGGTCCCGCGGGATCTGGCGGGTGTCACCGTGGTGGGGGACGAGGCGCAGCCGGCCGAGGTGAGCGCCAGCCCCGAGGACGTGGAGCGGGTGTGGGCCGCGACGGAGTCCCTCTACCGCACGGGGATCCATCCCGCGATCCAGCTCTGCATCCGTCGCCACGGGCGGATCGCCCTGCACCGCGCCCTCGGCCACGCGCGGGGCAACGCTCCCGGCGCTCCCGAGAAGGCGCCCCGCGAGCGGGTCAGCCTGGACACGCCGTTCCTGCTCTACTCCGCCTCCAAGGCGCTCACCGCGATGGTGGTGCACAAGCTGGACGAGCGAGGCGTGCTCGACATCGAGGACCGGGTCTGCGACTACATCCCGGAGTTCGGCGCGGACGGGAAGCAGTGGATCACGATCCGCCACGTGCTCGGGCATCGCTCCGGGATCCCGAACCTGCCCCCCGAGGCCCTGGACCTGGACCTGCTCGAGGACCCCGACCGCCTGGTGGAGGTGCTGTGTGGCCTCCGGCGGAGCTATCGCCCCGGCCGCAACCTCGCGTACCACGCGGTGTCCGGCGGCTTCGTGCTGGGCGAGGTGGTGCGTCGCGCGACGGGCTCCGACGTGCGCGAGGTCCTGCGCAAGGAGATCGCGGAGCCTTTGGGCCTGCACTGGTTGGGGTTCGGCGTGCGTCCGGAGGACGTATCGCGCGTGGCGGAGGACGCGGTGACCGGGCTTCCGGTCGGCGCGCCGTTCTCGTGGATCTTCCGCCGCGCCCTCGGCGTCGGGTTCGAAGAGGTGGTCGAGCTGGCCCGCGATCCCCGCTTCCTGACGGGCGTGATCCCGGCAGCCAACGCGGTGTCCACGGCCGACGAGCTGAGCGCCTTCTACCAGTGCCTGCTCGACGGCGGCGAGTACCAGGGCGCGCGCGTCTTCGACCCGCGCACGGTCCGCCACGCGACGGGAGAGGACAGCTTCCTCGAGCTCGACCTCACGCTCGGCATCCCGCTGCGCTACGGGCTGGGGCTGATGCTCGGCGGGCCGGTCAGCCTGCTCGGCGGCTGGAACACGCCCCGCGCCTTCGGGCATCTGGGCTTCACCAACATCGTGTCGTGGGCCGATCCCGACCGCGACCTGGCGGTGGCACTGCTGACCAGCGGCAAGCCCTTCCTCAGCCTCGACGTGGCGCGCTTCGCCGTGCTCCTCCAGGCGATCGGCAGCGCCTTCGGCCCCGTCGAACGACGACGGCCCACGCAGAAGTCCCGGGAAGCCGGCGAACGAGCGTCGTAATCCCCGCGGGATCCGGCTATGCTCGGCCCCGCGGTGGTCCGGGGGGCGCCGTCCCAGGAGCAAGAGGGAGACCGGGGGATGGAGCCGACCCGGGCGGAGGGTCACGCGGCGCTGGATATCGCTCGCGATCCGGTGCACGTGGCGATACGCGGTGTTCGATTCTCTCGCGGGAACCGCCTGATTTTTCGGGATGTTTCCTGCGACTTCCTTCGAGACCGCATCAACGTCATCCTCGGCGGCAGCGGCTCCGGCAAGACCACCCTGCTGCGCATGCTGGGCTGCCTGCTGCGCCCCGCGGAAGGCTCCATTTGCCTGGATGGCGCCCTCGAGCTGACCGGGCTGCGACTGGCCGAGGTCCGCGCGTACCGCCGGCGCGTGGGCATGATGTTCCAGGGCGGGGCGCTGCTCGACTCGATGACGGTCTACGACAACGTCGCGCTGCCGCTGCGGGAGCACTCGAAGCTCTCCGAGGCGGAGATCCGGCGCGAGGTGCACGAGGTCTTCCGTTCGGTGGAGCTGAAGGACGTGGACGGGTTGCTGCCGGCGGAGCTCTCCGGAGGCATGCGCAAGCGAGCCGCGCTGGCGCGCGCGCTCATCCTGGCGCCGGATCTGCTGCTGTGCGACGAGCCCTTCTCGGGGCTCGACCCGGCGACCCTGCGGGTGGTGGAGGCGATGCTGGTGGACGTGAGCCGCACGCGCGGGGTGACCATGGTGATCGCATCCCACGACGTCCCGTCGACATTCCGCATGGCGCACCACATGGTGCTGATGGTGGACGGGGAGGCGATCTCGGGCGGGCCCGAGGTCTTCCGGGCCAGCCGGGATCCGCGCGTCGAGGCCTTCTTCGCGGGGTCGCGTCCGTGAGCGGGAATCCGGTCGAACGCCTCGGCCGCGGCACCACCGACCTGGTGGTCGACCTCGGTGGGCTCGCGCGCTTCGCGGGCCGCGTGGTGGTGGCCGGCAGCGGGCGCCCGTGGCGCCTGCGCCGGCTGCTGGACGAGGTCTTCGGCATCGGCGTGCTGTCGATCTCGATCATCGGCCTGTCGGGGCTGGTCGTGGGCCTCGTGCTCGGGCTCCAGGGCTACAATACCCTGGTCCGCTTCGGGGCCGAGAACAGCCTCGGCGCCGTCGTGGGCCTGACCTTGATCCGGGAGCTCGGGCCCGTGCTGACCGCCTTGCTGGTGGCCGGGCGCGCGGGCTCCGCCATCGCGGCCGAGATCGGCTCGATGGTGGTGACCGAGCAGCTCGACGGGCTGCGCATGATGTCCGTGGATCCCGAGGATTTCGTGGTGGCGCCGAAGGCCATGGCGATGGTGATCAGCATGCCCCTGCTCTCGGCGCTCTTCATCACCCTGGGCCTCTTCGGCGGCATGGTGGTGGCGGTCGGCATCGTAGGGGGAGACGCCGGCATCTACCTCACCAGCCTGGAGTCGTCGGTGGAGTTTCGCGAGGATGTGCTGGGAAGCCTGGTCAAGGCCCTGGTCTTCGGGGTGCTGGTCGCCTTGATCGCCACCTGGCGCGGCTACACGGCGGAGCCCAACGCCGCGGGCGTGAGCGCGGCCACCACCTCGACGGTCGTGGCCAGCTCGGTCAGCGTGCTGATCTTCGACTTCTTCATCACCGCCCTGTGGAGGGTCTGACCCGATGAACGTGTCTCCGCTGCGCGACCTGCTGGTGGGGTGCTTCGTCCTCGCCGGGCTGCTGTCGCTGGCCTACCTGTCCGTCACCCTGGGCGGCCTCTCCTACCGCGGTCCGGGCGGTCTCCAGATCCACGCCACCTTCGACGAGGTCGGGGGGCTGAAGCCGCGCGCCCCGGTGGTGATCGGGGGGGTCAAGGTGGGCCAGATCAAGTCCATCCAGCTGGACGGGGACCTGCGCCCCCGCGCGGTCCTGGACGTCGACCCCGCCGTGGGCATCCCGGTCGACAGCTCCGCTTCCATCCTGACTTCCGGCGTGCTGGGGGACCAGTACATCGGAATCGAGCTGGGGGCCGAGGAAGACGTGCTGAAGGGTGGGGACGAGATCCAGTATACTCAGAGCGCGGTGATCCTGGAGCGGCTCATCGGCAAGGTCGTGCAGAACCTGGGAGCTGATTCCGAATGAGCCGCACCCGTCTCGCAGCGCTTTCCCTGGCCCTCCTGCTTCCCCTGGCGGTGGGGTGCGTGAAGTACCCCAACCACTGGGATCGCGAGACGCAGGGGAACGACCCGTTCGAGAACCAGAACCGCGCCGTGTTCGAGTTCAACGAGGATCTGGACACGTACGTGCTGGACCCGGTGGCCAGTGGCTGGGAGTTCATCACCTTCGAGGGTCTGCGCGAGTCGGTCCAGAAGTTCTTCATCAACCTGGCCTTCCCGCGTCGCTTCTTCGCCAACCTGGGCCAGGCGGAAGGGCGGGCCGCCATGGACGAGCTCGGGCGCTTCCTGCTGAACACGACGGTGGGGATCGGGGGCCTCTTCGACCCGGCCACCCACGTGGGCATCCCGCTCCACAACGAGGACTTCGGCCAGATGTTCGGGGCCTGGGGGATCGGCACCGGGCCCTTCTGGGTGCTGCCGTTCTTCGGTCCCTCGAACCCGCGTGACGCGGTGGGCCTGGTGTTCGACCTGGCCTTCGACCTCCGCACCATCGCCAGCGCCACGCCGATCGGCACCCTGGCCTGGACGGGCGCCATCCAGAACGTGAACCGCCGCGCCCTGGTGGACGAGGACATCGACCTCGCCCGGGACGCGGCGCTCGACCTCTACGTGTTCAGCCGCGACGCCTACGGGCAGCGGCGCGACGCGGCCATCGCCAACCGCGACTTCGGGGCCGATCTCCCCGAGGAAGACGGCGACAGCCTCTACGACTTCCCCGACGAGTAGGAGATCCGCCCCCCATGTCGAGCGCTCTTCGCCTGCGGCGCGTCGCCGCCGGCCTCGTCCTTGCCACCCTTGCGCTGCCGGCGGCAGCCGCGCCCGCCAGTGAAGCGGACCAGGCGGCTGCCCGCGCGGCGGTGGATGCCACCGTGGCCGACGTGCTGGCGGTCCTGCGCACCGAAGGTCTGTCGCGCGACGACAGGATCGACCGGATCGAGTCGATCGCCTACGAGCGCTTCGACTTCCAGACCATCTCCAAGCTCGTGCTGGCCCGGAACTGGCGCAAGATGTCCCCTGCCCAGCGCGAGGCCTTCGAGCAGGAGTTCAAGCGCCACCTGTCGGTGACCTACGGCAAGAACCTGGACCGCTACGACGACCAGGACGTGGAGGTGACCTCCGCCCGCGGCGAGAGCAACGGCGACGTCACCGTGCGCAGCCGCATCATGGGCGAGGGCGACCCGATCGAGGTGGACTACCGCCTGCGCGACCGCAACGGCGGCTGGTACGTGATCGACGTGATCATCGAGGGTGTGAGCCTGCTGTCGAACTTCCGCAGCCAGACCCAGGAGGTCATCAGCCAGGAAGGCGCGGACGCGCTGATCCGGAAGCTTCGCGAGAAGAACGAAGAGCGCGAAGCCGAAACCGCCGCGGCCTCCTAGGGCGCGACGCGGTGCGCCTGGACTCGCTCGCCGGGCGTGTGGCCGTGGTGACGGGCGCCTCCAGCGGGATCGGGCGGGTGCTGGCTCTGAGACTGGCCGAGGGCGGGGCGCGGGTGGCCCTGGTGGCGCGGCGTGCCGAGGCGCTGGCCGAGGTGGCGGCGGCCATCGAGGCGCGCGGCGGCGTGGCCTGCAGCGTGGTGTGCGACGTCGGCGACCGGGCTGCGGTGGAGGCCGCGGTGGCCCGGGTCGAGGCCAAGCTCGGCCCCGTCGAGCTGCTGGTGAACAACGCCGGCGTAGGCGGCCACCGTCCCTTCCTGCGCTGGGACGTGGCGGACGTCGAGGCGGTGATGCGGGTGAACTACCTGGGCGCCGTCTACTGGACCAAGGCGGTGCTGCCCGGGATGGTGGCGCGCGGCGAGGGCTGGCTCGTGTTCGTGGCCTCGGTCGCGGGACACCTCCCGTCCCCCGACGAGTCCGCCTACGTGGCCAGCAAGTTCGCGATGGTGGGGCTGTCGGAGGTGCTCTCCATGGAGCTCGAGGGGAGCGGGGTGCACGTGCTCCAGGTCTGCCCCGGCGTGATCCGCACCCCCTTCTTCGACGCGGAGGCGCTGGCGCGCATGCCGGCGGCGGCCCGGCGCCAGATGCGCGAGCCGGAGGGCCTGGCCGACGCCGTGCTCCGGGCCCTGGCGCGCGGCCGCCACCGGGTGACCTATCCCGCGCCGCTGGCGGCCGCCTACGCGATCCGCCAGCTGCTGCCGCGCTTCTTCCGCTGGGGCACGAAGAAGGCGGCGCTTCCCAAAGACGCCGGCGCGGGGTCACCGGCAGACCGTACCTGACCGTATGGAACCCGTCTCCGAGATCGACTTCGGTCTGAACCTGCGCCCGGACGCCCCGCTGCTTCCGGGCGAGGCCTTCCACCGCGAGCTGGCTCGCATCCGCGAAGCGCAGCGTCTGGCCCCGGTCCTGTTCGCCGGCGCCGTGATGCGGCTCATCACCCGCTTCGACGACCTGGACGCCGCCTTCAAGGATGACGAGCAGCTCCCGGCGGGCCCTACCTACAAGATGACGATCGAGCCCTGCCAGGGCGTGACGTTCGAGAGCGTCGACGGCCCCGAGCACCACACCCTGCGCGACCTCTCCACCCGCGCGCTGCGCAAGCGGCCGATCGCGCGCTTCTCCGAGAGGCAGCTTCCTTCCATCGCGAACGCGGTGATCGACCGCTTCGCCGCGGACGGCGAGGCCGATCTCGTGGCTCAGTTCAGCGCCGTCTACCCCTTCCTCGTCTTCGCGCAGCGGCTGGGCCTGCCCCTGGACGAGGCGGAACGCTTCAAGGACTGGGCCTTCGACATCTTGAGCTATCCGCTCGACAACGCGGCCGGGCTGCGCGCGGCGGCCGCGGTGACCGCGTACACGGAGCCCGTGCTCGCCGAACGCCGCGCCTGCCCGCTGGACGACCTGCTCTCGTCCATGACGACGGCGCAGAAGGCGGGCCGCAGCCTCCGGGACGAGGAGGTGCTGGCCCACGTGCGCGCGCTCTTCTCGGCGGGTGCGACCACCAGCTTCCACGGCATCGGCAACACCCTCTACGCGGTGTTGAGCCAGGAGGGCGCCCTCGAGCGCCTGCGAGAGCGGCCCGAGCGGATCCCGGCCGCGGTGGACGAGATGCTGCGCTGGGAGCCGCCGCTGGGCCTGCTGCCCCGGCTCGTACCCCGCGACGCCGAGGTCGCGGGGGAACGGGTGCCTGCCGGGAGCCTGCTGCTGTTCGGGATCGCCTCGGCCAACCGCGATCCCCGCGCGTACTCCAACCCCGACCGTTTCGACTTCGAGCGGCCGCGCCAGCGCCTGCTGACCTTCGGCTTCGGCAGCCACTACTGCCCGGGCTCGCACCTGGCCCGGGCGCAGAGCGCCGTGGCGCTCCAGGCGCTGATCGCGCGGCTGCCCGGCCTGCGCCTGCTCGACCCGGAGGCCGCGCGTCCCTGGGGCACGGTGATGCGCGGCCCGCCGCGACTGCCGGTGGCCTGGGACCGGAGCTGAAGCGCGGCTCTGGCTAGGCGGCGGCGTAGAACTGGCGGCCCCAGCGGCGCAGCAGCCCGATGGGTCCGTCCCCGTCGCACAGCAGCGGCTGCTCCAGGTGGACCTTGTTCTCCCAGATCGGGATGTCCTGCGCGTACTGACGCTCGATCTCGGCCACGAAGCCGCGGGCCACGTTGGCCTCCGCCTCGGCGTCGCCGAGGCGCTTCACCGCGAAGCGCAGGGTGGTCTCGGTGTGCTCGTCGTCCACCGGCGCTCCGGTGATGAAGACCAGGGTCTCGATCACGCCCGTGAAGCGCGAGGTGCCGAAGCCGAAGCCGTGAGAGGCGATCTCCACCTGGCCCTGGATCTCGCCGCGGGGCGTGGTGAAGGTCAGGCCGGAGCGCACCCGGAAGATGTGATCGTCGATCCAGGCTTCGGTGGGGGGCAGCTTCGGGGTGCCGTGGACGAACCGGAAGTGCGCGGGATCGACGATGTTCTCGGCCATCTCCTGGGCGTGGGTGCGGACCCGGTAGCGGCAGCGAATCGGATCGGTCCACTCCGGCGAGCCCCACTCCGGGATCTCGGGGATCTCCCAGCGCGGCGACGCGTCCTCGGGGTGGTACCAGACGAAGATCGCGCCGTTGCGCTCGCACGTGGGCCACGCACGCAGGGCGGCCCGGCGCGGAAGCGTCTTGGCGTAGGGGACCTCGACGCAGCGTCCGTCGCCGTCGAAGCGCCAGCCGTGGAAGGGACAGCGGAGGCGGTCGCCTTCCAGCACGCCGCCGTGGCCCAGGTGGGCGCCGAGATGCGGGCAGTAGGCGTCGAAGACGCGCGCCACGCCATTCTCTCCGCGCAGGATCACGAGCTCACGGTCGAAGTACCGGATCGCACGCACTTCGCCGCTGGCGAGCTCGTCGCTGTCGGACACACCGAACCAGCCGTAGGGGGTCGGGAGCGGGATGCGACGCGACACGCGATTTCTCCGGAGGGGCGGGAAGGCCGTATGATAGCGTCTGTTGTGGTCCTCGAACCCGATGCCGTTCGCCTCGACGGGCGCGTCGCGCTGGTGACCGGCGCGGCCATGGGCATCGGGCGCGCCGTCGCGCTGGCCTTCGCGCGCTTCGGCGCGGACGTGGCGGCCTGCGATCGCGACGCCGACGCGCTGCGCGACACGGTGTCCCACGTCGAAGCGACGGGACGCCGCGCGTGGTCGGGCGTGTTCGACGTGCGGGAGGGCGCGGCCGTGCGAGACTTCGTGTCGCGCGTCGGCGAGGCCGCGGGGCGCATCGACGTGCTGGTGAACAACGCGGGGGGCGGTTTCCAGGCCCGCTTCGAGGAGGTGAGCGCGAAGGGCGAGGACGCGCTCGTGCGCGAGAACTTCTCCAGCGTCACGAGCTGCGTGCGCGCGGTGCTGCCCTTCGTGCCCGCAGCGGGCGGGTCGATCGTGAACGTCAGCTCTATCGAGGCCTGGCGGGCCGCGCCGGGCTACGCCATCTACGCGGCCATGAAGGCGGCCGTGGAGAGCCTGACCCGGAGCCTGGCCCTGGAGCTGGCCGACCGGCGGATCTGCGTGAACTGCATCGCCCCCGACGTGATCCCCACGCCGGGGATCGGGACACCGCCCGTCCGCACGCCGCTGCCGCGGGCGGGCCACGTGGACGACGTGGCGGGCGCCGCGGTCTTCCTGGCCTCGGACCTGTCGGGCTTCGTCACGGGCACGACGCTCCACGTGGATGGCGGAAACCGCGCGGCGGGGGGCTGGCGCCGGGATCCCGAAGGAAGCTGGCAGCCGTGAGCCTCGCGGGCCGCGTCGTGCTGGTGACCGGGGCCTCCTCGGGCATCGGGCACGCCACCGCGCTGGCCTTCGCGCAGCGAGGCGCCACGCTGGTGGGCGTCGCGCGGCGGCGCGAACGCCTGGAGGCCCTGGCGGAGGCCTGCCGCGGCCACGGGGGGGAGGCGCTGGCGCTGGCCGCGGACCTGGGCGAGCCCGGAGCCGCGGAGCGGGTGGTGGCGGAGACCGTGGCGCGCTTCGGGCGGCTCGACGTGCTGGTGAACAACGCCGCCATCTCGAAGCACAAGCACCTCTACCGCACCCGGGTCGAGGAGGCGGAGCAGGTCCTGCGCGTGAACTTCCTGGCCTGCGTCTGGGCGACCTTCGCGGCGGTGCCAGTCATGCTGCGGGGTGGCGGCGGGACGATCGTGAACGTGTCGTCCATCGCCGCCCAGGTGGTGCCGCCGCGCGAGTCGCTCTACGCGGCCAGCAAGGCCGCGCTCGACGCCTTCACCCACGGCCTCTGGAGCGATCTCGAGGGCTCGGGCATCCACGCCGGGCTGGTCACGGTCGGGCCCATCGACACCGAGATCTGGGACACGCTGGAGGAGCCCTCCCCGTACCGCGGTCGCAGGCATCCCCCGGAGGTCGTCGCCCGCGCGATCCTCGAAATGGTGGAGAAGCGGCGCTACGAGCTGACCGTGCCGCGCGCGAGTCCCTCCCTGGTGGCGGCGCGCTGGATCCGGCGGCTCTTCCCGGGGCTCTTGCGGGCGAGCCTGCGCCGGATGGATCCGGTGCCGCCCGCGCTCGTGTCAGCGGCCCGGGAGCGGGCGCAGAAGGGGCTTCGCCTCGGCGAAGAGGTGGATCGGGATCCGTCCTAGGGGCCGAGCCGGTCGAACAGCACCTTCACGGCGCCGCTGGTGCCCTGATCCCAGCAGGTCAGGAATGCGTTCCGATAGTCGTCCAGCGCGAAGCGATGGGTGAGCAGCGGCGTGACGTCGACCCGGCCCGCGCGCACCAGCTCGAAGTACCACTCCATGGCGTGCTGGCGCCGACCCTGCCAGGATTCGACGCCGAACGCGTTGGAGCCCACCAGAGACAGCTCCTTGAAGTAGAGCGGCGTCCACTCGAAGCGCTTGGGGGCCTCGACGCCCGTGACCGAGATGCGCCCGCGGCTGCGCGTGACGCGCACGCCGACCTCGAGAGTCTCCGGAGAGCCCACCGTGTCGTAGACGACGTCGACGCCGCCGTTCAGCATCGGCAGGCCGCGCCAGGGCCGGGCCCGCTCCGCCCCGACGGCGTCGCCCAGGGACTCGATCAGCATGCCGGCGGGCCGGTGTTCGAAGCAGCGCTCGGCGCCGAGCTTGCGGGCCAGGCGCGCCTGGTGCTCGAAGCGCGTCACCGCCAGCACCCGGACCTCCGGATGCAGCGCGCGCAGGCTGGCGATGGCCGCCTGCCCGAGGGTGCCGCACCCGTACACCAGGGCCGTCCCGTCGGCGGGGGGCGGCGAGTGGATGATCGAGTGGAAGGACACGCAGAAGGGATCGGCCAGCACCGCCTGCTCGTCGCTCACGTCGTCCGGGATCGGGATGCACTGCGACTCGTGGGCCGGCAGCAGGGGCGCGAAGCCGCCCGTGGCGTGCCGGCTGTTGCCGTGGTGGATGCCGGCGTCGATGGTTCCCCGGGTGAAGTTCTCGCACTGGGCCAGGTCGCCGGAGCGGCACCAGCGGCAGAGAGCGAGGCCGCGGGGTGCGCAGGAGAGCCACGGGTTCAGGACCACGCGCTCGCCGACGCGCCGGCGCGTGACCCCGGGGCCCACGCGTTCGATCGTGGCTACGACCTCGTGTCCCAGCACCTGGGGGAAGGAGATCAGCGCGGTCATCGGGTTGTCGAGGGAGCCGTTCAGGAAGACCTGCTTCGTGTCGCTGCCGCACACGCCGCACAGCCGCGTGCGCAGCACCACCCAGTCGTCGGCCGGCAGCTCGGGCTCCGGGATCTCCCGCAGCTGGAGGGGCGCCAGCGGTCCGACGAAGGCGCGCGGGGAGGCCGTGGCCAGGATCCGCGTGGCGGCCAGGCGCGGCAGGCTGTTCTCGAACACGAGCGCGCGCACGCGCAGAGGCTAGCGCGCCTCGAGTCCGGACAGGCGCCGGGCGTCGCCGCCCATGACCTTGCGGATCGACTCCTCCGGCAGCCCGGCCAGGGTCGCCAGGGACTCTCGCACGGCTCCGGGGAAGGGCGCATCGGGATGCGGGTAGTCGGACGACCAGACGACGCACGCGTCGCCGAGCCCCCGGAGCGTGCTCGCTGCCACGTGGTCGTCGGGGTCCATGGCGACGAAGCACTGGCGCTGGAAGCTCTCCGACGGCTTCTGCTTCAGCGCGGGCAGCTTGTCGCCTTGGACCTCGCAGTGCTCGTCCATGCGGTCGAGCCAGTAGGGTGCCCAGCCCGAGCCGCTCTCGAGGAAGGCGACGCGCAGGTCGGGGAAGCGCTCGCGCCTGGGAATCACCCTGCCGCTGACCCCAGTGCCGCTCCCCGAGCACGGGGACTGGCTGCGCCCACTGGCGCCTCCACGGCGAGCCGCAGCCCTGCGGGACCCATGGGCTACCTTCACTCTCCGACCATGCGCCGAACCCTCCTCGCCCTTGCCGTCACCTGGCTCGCCGCGCTGCCGGCCTGCGACGATCCCCACCTCCGCTTCATCACCGATGACCAGGGCCGGGCGCTGATCCTCCACGGCAGCAATCTCAGCAGCTTCTCCAAGAGCGACCCGAACCGGCTGCCGAGCTGGCTCACGCGCGACGACGCGCTGCGCCTGTCCCGGGACTGGAACTTCAACTTCGTGCGCTTCCTGATCCTGTGGGACGCCCTCGAGCCGCAGCCCGGCCAGATCGACGCGGCCTACCTGGACGCGGTGGAGGGCTACCTCGACTGGCTCCACGAGGCGGGCGTGCGGGTGGTGCTCGACATGCACCAAGACGTCTACTCCCGGGTCTTCTGCTGCGACGGCGCCCCGCCCTGGGCGGTGCGGGACGACGGGCAGCCCTTCCAGCAGCAGCCCGTCTGGTTCGCGAACTACTTCCAGCCGGCCGTGATCCGTTCCTGGGACAACTTCTGGGCCGCCGCCGGACCGCACGCCGATCTCCAGCAGCACTTCGCCGCCGCTTGGGCGGCCGTGGCGGCGCGCCTGGGCAGCCACCCGGCCGTGCTCGGCTACGACGTCCTGAACGAGCCCTACCCGGGCACGCCCTTCGACATCCTGAACCTGCCGAGCGGCCCGATGCCGGCCTTCGAACGCGACCTGTACGCCCCGTTCTACCAGCGTGTGATCGCCGCCATCCGCGCCCAGGACGTCGACGGCTGGATCTTCTTCGAACCGACCTACGGCATGCCGGCCGCGGGCCGGGCCTCGTTCCTGCCGCGCCTCGCCGACCCGCGTCCGGGCGAGCCGCGCCTGGCCTACTTTCCGCACCTCTACTCGATCACTCTCGAGGGGGGTGGCGGCTACCAACCGGCAATCGACAAGACGGTGGCCGACTGGGAGGTGCGGCGACGCGAGGACCTCCAGCGCCACGAGACACCGATGTTGATCGGCGAGTTCGGCGTGACCGACGGCGTGGGCGACGGCCTGATCTTCCTGGGGGAGGTCCTCGACATGGCGGACCGGATGACCAGCGGCTGGACGGTCTGGGACTACGAGCCGAGCAGCGGCGGCTACAGCTTCATCGACAGCCAGAAGAACGAGAAGACCGCCAAGGCCGACGTCCTGGTACGCGTGTATCCGCGCGCCGTGTCCGGGGAGCCGATCAGCTACCGCTACTACCCCGGCGAACGGCTCTTCCTGCTCCTCTTCAAGGAGCGCGCCGGCACGAGCGGACCGACCGAGATCTCGGTTCCGGCCTCGCGCCACTACCCCGGCGGCTTCGACGTCTTCTGCTCCGATCCTGCCGGCACCTGGTCCAGCAGCTGGGACGCCACGCGGGAGATCCTGAGCATCGAGACCGACCCCGCGAGCCCTCGCCATCTGGTGCGGATTCAGCCCAAGGGCTACGTCGCGCCTGGGCCCTAGACCGAAGTCTGGACCAGCTCGATCCGCGTGCCGTCCGGGTCGGTCACGAAGACCGCCACCGGGATCCGCGAGGCGTCGATCACCCGCCCGCCGGCCGCCACCACCCGGGGCAGGATCCCGTCGATGGAGTCCACGTGGAACGACAGGTGCGTGAAGCCCAGCGCGTTCATCGGGCGGGGCGTGGCGTCCCCCTCGGCGCCGGGCGTGGGGTAGTGCAGCAGCTCGAGGCAGAGCCCGTCCCGCAGCAGGTAGATCGCCGTCAACGAGACCTCGGGGATCTCCAGCAGCTGTGCCGCCATGCCCCCTTGGAGCGAGAGGCGAGGACGTGTGGAATCCTCTTTGAAACCGAAGAGATCGGTATAGAAGTGCAACGAGCGCTCGAGGTCGGCGACGCACAGGCCGAGATGGCTGAGCCGGAGGGTCGTCATGGCGCGAACGTACCCCAGCTTGACGCATCTGACGGGCCGTCAGATACTCGCACGATTCCGAAGGAGACGGGATGAGCCTGGACCCCGTGACCGCCGAGGTGATCCGCGGCGCCATGGAGACGGTGGCGTACGAGATGGCCACCCACGTGTCACTGACGGCGACGACGCCGATCCTGAACCAGTCGAACGAGCGCAATGCCACGATTCTCGACGGGCGCGGACGGCTGGCGGCGCTGTCGGTGGGGATCCCGCAGTTCATGCTGTCGTCCACCTTGCCGGTGCGCTTCGCGCTGGAGTTCTTCGCCGAGGAGGGGCTGAACGCCGGGGACGTGCTGGTGGCGAACGACCCGTACCACGGGGGCGGTCACCTGCCGGACTACAACGTGTTTGCGCCCGTGGTGGTGGACGGGGAGCTGGTGCTGATCGCGTCGATCCAGTGCCACCACGCGGACACCGGCGGCGGGATGCCCGGAGGCTACAACGCCGAGGCGATCGACATCTGGGCCGAGGGCGTGCGCTTCCCCGCCGTGAAGATCTACGACCGCGGGGTCGAGCGGCGCGACGTCCTCTACATGATGCAGACGAACAACCGCACGCCGAGCTTCATCGGGGACATTCGCGCCCAGATCGGCGCCGCCCAGCTCGGAGCCCGCCGGCTCGGCGAGCTCGTGAAGCAGTATCGCGTGGACGGGATCCGCAACGCCGTGGACCACGCCATCGACTACGCGGCTCGGCGCTTCCGGGAGGAGGTGGCGGCCTGGCCCGACGGCGCCTACGAGGCCACCACCTTCGTGGACCACGACCCGGTCGGGAACCAGGACATCCGGGTGCACGTGAAGGTGACCGTGGACGGCGACCGGCTCGAGGTGGACTACACGGGCTCCGACGACCGCCAGGACCTCAAGGCCTACTCCTCGTTCGGCAACACCCGGGGCTACGTGATCGCCCAGCTGGCCTCGATGATGGATCCGGCCATCCCGAAGAACGAGGGTTTCTTCGACTCCGTGGACCTGGTCGTGCCCGAGGGCTGCGTCCTCAACCCGCAGGTGGGCAAGACCGTGGCGGCGGGAACCCACCACCCGGGTGTCGAGGTGGGTGAGGCGCTCTGCATGGCGCTGGCGAAGGTCCTGCCCGAGCGCTCGTCGCCACAGATCTACAAGCTCGGCATGCCGACGGTGATCTTCGGCCAGCAGCCGGAGACGGGCGAGGTCTTCGTGGACCACTCGGTGGACGTGCTGGCGGCCTACTGCAGCGCCGTGGCGGGGGAGGACGGCTGGGGTTCGATGCCGTCGTCCTTCGGCAACCTGATCCGGGCGACCGCGGAGGTCAACGAATCGATCTTCCCGGTGCGCCACGAGGGCTGCGACTACGCCACGGACACCGGCGGCGCCGGGCAATGGCGGGGCTGCCCGGGCTCACGGGTGGTGAAGCGGGTGCTCGTGCCCGCCAGCGTGACCACCTACATGGTCGGGATGAAGTACCCGATGCTCGGGATCGCGGGAGGGCGCAACGGGTCGCCCAACCAGCTCACCACCTGCGTCGGCACCGAGCGTGCGCAGCGCATCGAGGTGATGGCCAACGGCGTGCCCCACGCGGCGGGCGAGGCCTTCGAGTACGTGTACGGCGGCGGAGCGGGCTGGGGCGATCCGCTCGAGCGCGATCCGGAGCGGGTGCTGGAGGACGTGCTGGACGAGCTGGTGTCGCTGGGCGCGGCCGAGCGGGAGTACGGCGTGGTGCTGACGGGCCAGGGGGACGGTCTGCAGGTGGACTGGGAAGCCACCAAGCGGCTGCGCGAGGAGCGCGCCTAGGCCGTGCCGTACCGGATCGGGATCGACGTCGGCGGCACCTTCACGGACTTCATCCTGATCCGTCGCGACGGGACGCTCGGCCTGGGCAAGACGCCGACGACCCTGGAGGACCAGTCCCTCGGCGTGATGCGCGGCCTCGAAGAGATGGCCCGCGCCGAGGGGCGCGACCTGGGCGGGCTGCTGGCCGACACGGAGATCGTGGTGCACGGCACCACCACCGCCGACAACACCATGATCGAGATGAACGGCGCCGTGACCGGTCTGCTGACCAGCGAGGGGCACCGCGACGAGATCGACATCCGCCGCGGCTTCAAGGAGAACATCTGGGACCCGGCCTATCCGCCGCCGACGCCGATCGCACCCCGGCGACGACGCTTCGGCGTCCCCGAGCGCCTGGACTTCCGCGGCCAGGTCGTGCGGCCCCTGGACGAGGACGCGGTGCGGGCCGCGGTGGGTCGCCTGAAGCGCCAGGGCGTCGAGTCGATCGCCGTCTGCCTGCTCTTCTCCTTCGTGAACCCGGCCCACGAGCGCCGGGTGGCCGAGATCTGCCGCGAGGAGTATCCCGAGGCGCGCCTGTCCGTCTCCCACGAGATCATGCCGACGGCGCCCGAGTTCGAGCGCACCTCGACCACCCTGGTGGACGCCTACGTGGGGCCACGGCTCGAAACCTACCTGGCGAACCTGGAGTCGGCGCTGCGCGGCGCGGGCTACGGCCGCGACCTGCTGATCATGCAGTCGAACGGCGGGATCATGACCGCCGGCTTCATGGCCAGGAAGGCGGTGGCGGCGCTGGGCTCCGGCCCGACGGGCGGCGTGATGGGCGCCTGCGCCGTGTCGCGCGACGCCGGCTTCGAGGACTTCATCTCGATCGACATGGGCGGGACCAGCTACGAGGCCTGCCTCGTGAAGGGCGGGCGCCCCACGATCCGCAGCTTCTGGAACTGGCAGCACCGCTACCTGGTCGGCCTGCCCATGGTGGAGATGCACTCGATCGGCGCCGGCGGCGGCTCGATCGCCAGCGTGGAGGCCGGTGCGCTGAAGGTCGGACCCCAGAGCGCCAAGGCCGATCCGGGCCCCATCTGCTACGGGCGCGGCGGCAGCGAGCCCACGGTGACCGACGCGAACTGGGTGCTCGGGTACATCAACCCCGAATCCCTGTGCGGCGGAGAGTTCAAGCTCAGCGGAGACGGGGTCCGGGAGGCCATCACGCGGCGCGTGGGTGAGCCGCTCGGCCTCGACCTGGTGGAGGCGGCCCACGGGATCTTCCGGATCGTGAACGCCAACATGGCCAACGCCATCCGCCGGGTGTCCTGCGAGTCGGGCTACGACCCGCGCGATTTCAACATGGTGGTGTACGGCGGCAACGGTCCGGTCCATGCCGGCAAGCAGGCCGAGGAGCTCGGGATCGGGCGCTACCTGGTGCCCAAGACCTCGCCGGCCTTCTCCGCCTTGGGGCTGGTGATCGCCGACTACGTGGTGGACATCCAGCGCTCCTACATCACGCCCTCGGGCCGCGCCGAGGCGGATCGGGTCAACACGCTGCTCGGCGAGATGGAGACCCAGGCGCTGGACGATCTGCGCGTGGCCGGGCTCGGCGCCGGCGACATCGACTTCCGGCGCTACCTGGCGATCTGTTATCCGGGCCAGACCTTCGACCTGGCGGTGCCGGCGCGGGTCACGTCCGACGGGCGCCTGGGCGAGGCCGAGCTGCGCGCCACGGTGGAAGCCTTCCACGACCTGCACGAGGAGACCCACACCTACGCCGCCCGCGACGAGGAGCCCATCCTGCGCGCGGTGCGGGTGCAGGCGGTCGGGCGCACGCCGAAGCCGCCGCTGGAGCTCGCGGACGGTGCCAGCGGCTCCCTCGAGGATGCGCTCCGGGCGCGGCGCCCGGCCTGGTTCGACGGCGGCTACGTCGACACGCCCGTCTACGACGGCGACCGCGTCTCCGCCGGACAGCGCATCGAAGGCCCCGCCATCGTCGAGGAGCGCTTTACGACGATCGTGCTCTACCCGGGCCACCGGGCGCAGATCGACGCGCGCGGGAACTACCACGTGACCGTCGAGGCATGAAGCGCGCCGCCGCGATCGTCGGGATCGGTCACACGGAGTTCTCGAAGGATCTGGGGCGCCCGGAGCGGACGGCGGCGCTGGAAGCGATCTGCGCCGCGCTCGACGAGGCGGGCATCGCCCCCGCCGAGGTGGACGGTCTGGTCCGCTTCGACATGGAGAACACCAGCGAGGTCGAGATCGCCCAGAGCCTGGGCCTGGAGGCGCTGCGCTTCTTCGGCGAGATCGGCTACGGCGGCGGCGCGGGCTGCGCCACGGTGGGGCACGCCGCCATGGCGATCGCGGCCGGGCGCGCCTCGGTGGTGGTCTGCTGGCGGGCCCGCAACCGCAGCTCCGGCGGCCGCCCCTGGGCCCGCACGGGGATGCGGGTCGGGGGCGAGTTCCAGTTCAGCGCGCCCTACGGCCTGGTGCGACCGGTGGACCAGGTGGCCATGGTGGCGCGGCGCCACATGCACGAGTACGGGACGAAGAGCGAGCACTTCGGCGCCGTGGCGGTGGCCTGCCGGAAGCACGCCGCGCGCAATCCCCACGCGCTCATGCGCGACCCCATGACGTTGGAGGACCACCAGGCCTCGCGCCTCGTGAGCGAGCCGCTGCGCAAGCTCGACTGCTGCCTGGAGACCGACGGCGCCCTGGCGTGCGTGGTGGTGTCCGCGGAGCGCGCGCGCGACGTGAAGACGCGCCCGGCCTGGGTGCTGGCGGCCTCCCAGGGCCTCGGGCGCGAGCAGAGCGTGATGACCAACTACTACGCACCGCGCTTCCTGGAGACGCCGTCCACGACCGCGGCCCGCGACCTCTTCGCCCAGGCGGGCATCGGCCCGGGCGACGTCGACGTCGGCCAGTTCTACGACGCCTTCACGCCGCTCGTGACCCTGTCGCTGGAGGAGTACGGGTTCTGCAAGCCGGGGGAGGGCGGTCCCTTCGCGGAGGGCGGGCGGCTCGAGTGGCCGGACGGCGAGCTGCCCGTGAACACCAGCGGCGGCGGCCTGTCCGAGGCCTACGTGCACGGCTTCAACCTGATTCTCGAAGGGGTGCGCCAGGTGCGCGGAAGCTCGACGTCCCAGGTGGAGGGCGCCGAGATCTCGCTGGTGACGAGCGGCGCCGGGGTGCCCACCAGCGCCCTGTTGCTGGCGCGGGCCTGAGTCGTGCAGCGTCCGCTGCCCGAGCCCGACGCCGACTCCGCGCCGTTCTGGGAGGCGTGCGGCCGGCACGAGCTTCGGGTGCAGCGCTGCGGCGATTGCGGCGCGCGTCGCCACCCGCCGCGGCCTCTGTGTCCGCACTGCCAGTCGGCGCGCGTCGAGTGGGAGCGGCTGTCCGGTCGCGGCGAGGTGTACAGCTGGGTGGTCGCGCATCCCCCGGTGCTGCCGGCCTTCCAGGAGCGCGTGCCCTTCGCGGTCGTACTGGTGGCGCTCGCCGAGGACCCCGGGCTGCGTCTGCTGGGCAACCTGCTCGACTGCGAGCCCGGCGACGTGCGCATCGGGCTGGCGGTGGAGGTGGGGTTCGAGGAGCTGGTCGACGGCGTGACGCTGCCCCAGTGGCGTCCCGTGGAGCGGGTGGGGTAGGATCTGACGCTCCGTCAGATCCTACCGGCTGGAGGTCCAGTGCCGTGAGCGACAAGCAGTTCGAGGGCTTCGACACCAGCGACGTCGACCGCTGGATCGGCGTGCCACTGGGCGGCTCCGTGATGAAGGAGCCGGTGCACGTGAACGACATCCGGCGCTGGGCCCAGGGGATGCAGAACCCCAACCCGCTCTTCTACGACGAGGAATACGCGGCCGAGAGCCGCTTCGGCCGCATCGTGGCGCCCCAGTCGTTCGCCGTCTGCTGCAGCGACAGCCACGGCGCCGGGCCCGCCATCCAGGGCCACATCGAAGGCCAGCACATGATCTTCGGGGGCGACGAGTGGTGGTTCTTCGGCCCCCGCATCTACCCGGATGATCGGCTCACCCTGGAGCGGATGCTCTTCGACTACAAGGTCGCGGACACGAAGTTCGCCGGCCCCACCATGTTCTCGCGTGGGGACACGACCTACGTGAACCAGAAGGGCGAGATCCTGTGCAAGCAGCGCTCCACCTCGGTGCGCTACCGGGCCGACCTGGCGCGGGACAAGAACTTCTTCGCCGAACGCGACGATCCCCAGTGGAGCGACGAGCAGCTCGAGGTCATCGACAAGGAGAAGTTCGACTACTACGCCAGCTTCCTGGACCTGGGTCACGAGAAGCGCCTGGGCGTGAAGACCGGCGATCGGCTTCCGCGCCGGCCGATCGGGCCGCACACGATCGCCAGCTTCACGACCGAGTGGCGTGCCTACATGATGACGGTCTGGGGCGCCTTTCAGCCCGACGACGGTCCCTCGTCGCTGCACGAGGCCGGCTGGCTGCCGGAGATGAGCCGCGACCAGGAGGGTGCCAAGATCGATCCCGCCGAGGCGGACGGCCTCTACAAGGGTCCGTCCCGCGGCCACGTGCAGCAGCGCTACGCCAACCTGATCGGGCTGCCCCGGGGCTACGGCTACGGCGCCTCCATGGGCGCCTGGATCCTCGACTACCTCGGCAACTGGTGCGGCGAGTGGGGCGAGGTCGTGCACAGCAACATGCAGTACCGCTTCCCCGCCTTCACCGGAGACGTGAGCTACCTGGACGGCGAAGTGGAACGCATGGTCTGGGACGACCCGTCGGGCCGGCCCGTCGCCGTGGTGACGGTCAGCATGACCAACCACAAGGGCGACGTCATGGCCAAGGGTCAGGCGGAGGTGAGGCTCGCCGTCGAGTGACGACCCGGCCGGACAGCCCGCGGCTCACCCTGGGGCGGTTCCTCGACGACGTGGCCGAGCGCCACGCCGAGCGCTGCGCCCTCCGCTTCGAGGGGCGCTCCTGGACGTACGCAGCGCTGCGACGGGACGCCCGCGAGCTGGCCCGGGGCCTGGTGGGCGCCGGGGTCGGCAAGGACACCCGCGTCGCCCTCTACATGGCGAACCGGCCCGAGTGGGTGCTCTCGGCCTTCGCAGTCGGGATCGCCGGCGGCGTGGTGGTGCCGGTCAACACCTACGCCGCGCCCGAGGAGCGCGACTACATTCTGCGTCACAGCGACGCGACCCTGCTGCTGCTTCAGCCGTCCCTCCTGAAGCACCGCTTCCTGGCCGAGCTGCACGCGGACCATCCCGAGCTGGCGGAGGGCGAGAACGGCCGGCTCCGCTGCGCCGCGCTG
Source organism: uncultured delta proteobacterium (assembly GCA_947259215.1). GTDB lineage: Bacteria > Myxococcota_A > UBA9160 > UBA9160 > JAFDET01 > CAMYLJ01. The sequence continues at coordinate 14,879 of CAMYLJ010000029.1, read as the reverse complement.
CCCCAGCTCCGCGCCTGGGCCTGCCTGGGCGATTCGAGCTGGCAGGCCCTCCTGGCCGCGGGGGAAGACGTCCCCGAGTCCCTGTTGGACACGCTCGTCGCTGAGACCGAGCCGTGCGACGACGCCATGATCATCTACACCTCGGGCACCACCGCACATCCGAAAGGGGTGCTCCACACCCATCGGGCCCCGACCCTCCAGAGCTGGCGTTTCGCCGACCTGCTGCGCTTCGACGAGAACGACCGCGTCTGGACCTGCTACCCGTTCTTCTGGACCGCCGGCATCTGCATGTCCCTGGGCGCGACCCTGGCCGCCGGCGGGACGCTGCTCCTGCAGGAGAGCTTCGAGCCGGCCGCCGCCCTCGAGCTGATGGAGAAGGAGCGGGCCACGGCGGCCCACGCCTGGGCGCACCAGCACAAGGCCATGGGCGAAGACGCGTCCCTGGCGACGCGGGATCTCTCGTCGCTCCGGAAGCTCGACCCGGGCAACCCGCTCGCGGCGCGGGCGGGCGTGACCGAGGACCAGTACAGCCCGAACGCGGCCTACGGGCTGTCGGAGACCTTCACCGTCGCCAGCATGCTGCCCGCCGACGCGCCGGTGGCCATCCGGCGGGGAACGAGTGGCCGCGCGCTGCCGGGCACGCAGATCCGGATCGTCGATCCGGAGACGGGCGAAGCCCTCGCGGTCGGCGAGGAGGGCGAGATCGCGGTCAAGGGCGTGACGCTCATGCGCGGCTACTACAAGGTTCCGCCGGAGCGCACCTTCGACGAGAACGGCTTCTTCCGCACCCAGGACGGCGGCCATCTCGACGCCGAGGGCTACCTGCACTGGAGCGGCCGCATCTCGAACCTGATCAAGACCGGGGGCGCCAACGTCTCGCCGGTCGAGATCGAGACCGCCCTGGCGCGCTTCGCCGGCCTGCGGCTCGGCCTGCCGGTCGGCGTGCCCCACCCGACCCTGGGCGAGGCCATCGTGCTCTGCGCCGTGGCGTCGGAGGGCGCGTCGCCCACGGAGGGCGAGGTGCGCGGCTTCCTGCGCGAGAAGCTCGCCGCCTACAAGGTGCCGCGGCGGGTGCTCTTCTTCCTCCCGGACGACCTCTCCTATACGGCCAACCAGAAGGTGCAGGTGGGACCGCTGCGGGAGCAGGCCCTGGCTCGGCTGGCCGCCGATGGCGTCGAGATCGACGGCCATCGCTACTGAGCGCCGGGGGCCGGGCGGTTGACAGGGACGCGTCAATCGCCGGATGCTCCGGGCATGCGCGCGGTCGTCTACCAGGGAAGCCGCAAGCTCTCCCTCGAGGAGCGCCCCGTCCCCGAGCCGGGGGGCGACGAGGTCCTGGTCGAGGTGAGCCACTGCGGCATCTGCGGCAGCGACCTGCACCTGGTGCTGGAGGAGATGGGCCGGCCCGGTTCCATCGGTGGTCACGAGTGGTCCGGGCGTATCGCCGCCGTCGGCTCCCGGGTCCAGGGTTGGCGCGAGGGCGAGCTCGTGGTCGGCGGTCCCTCCCCGAGCTGCGGCGAGTGCCATGCCTGCCTGGCGGGGCGCCCGTCGCTCTGCAGCGGCCGCGGGGAGGCCGGCATGGGCCGGTCCGAGGGCGCCTTCGCGGACTACGTGCGGGTCGCTGCCGACGAGCTGGTGCGCGTGCCGGACGGCCTCGGGCCGCGGGAGGCGGCGCTCGCGGAGCCCCTGGCCGTGGCGCTCCACGCCATCACCCGCTCCGCGGTCGTGCCCGGCGCCCGCGCGCTCGTCACCGGAGCCGGGCCCCTCGGTCTTCTCCTGATCGCCGCGCTGCGCGCGCGCGGCGTCGAGGCGATCACGGCCAGCGAGCCGGCGCCGCGCAGGCGCGAGCGGGCCGGCCGGGTGGGAGCGACGCTGCTCGTCGAGCCCGACGCGCTCGTCACGCCCCGGATGCCCTTCACGATCGTGGACGAGCCCTACGACGTGGCGTTCGAGTGCTCCGGGAACCCGCGTGCCATGGAGTCCGCCCTGGCGCAGCTCCGGCGTACGGGGACCCTGGTCATCGTCGGTACCGGGATGCGGCGGCCAAAGCTCGATCACAACCGGGTGCTGTTGAACGAGCTGGTGGTGACCGGCGCCTACTGCTACGACGCCGGCGGCTTCGAGGACGCCCTGACGTTGCTGGCGTCCCGGACGCTCCCCACCGACGCGCTGATCGAGCCGGGCGACGTGCCGCTGGCCGGGCTCGAGGACGCGCTGCACGGGCTGGCCGCCGGCGAGCTGGCAGGCAAGGTCATGGTCGTGCCCAAGGAGGCTCCGTGAGCGACGCGATCCCGCGCTTCAACCACATCGCGCTGTCGGTTCCCGCCGAGGCCCTGGATGCCTCGGGGCGCGAAGCCCTGCTGCGCTTCTACGGCGAGGTCTTCGGCTGGACCGGGATGCCGGGCATGGACCGCGACCGCGAGCTGCTGGTGCTGCGCTGCCACAGCAACGAGCAGTTCGTCTACATCCACGCCTCGCAGACGCCCATGCGCTGCGGGACGATGGAGCACTTCGGGATGTCGGTCTCGGCGCCGGATCAGCTGGACGCGATCTACGAGCGCGCGGTGAAGTTCCGCGAGGCGGACGCCGAGGTGGAGATCCTCGAGCGCAAGCTGGATGACTTCAAGGCGGTGAAGCTCCACAGCTTCTACGTGCGCTACCGGCTGCCGGTGATGATCGAGGTGCAGTGCTTCGAGTGGGCGGAGGGCCTGGGGGCCCAGTCGCTACCCGACTGATTCCGGCTACCAGGAGCTCATGCCGCCGTCCACCACCAGGGTGTGGCCGGTCACGAACGCCGCCGCGTCGCTGGCCAGGAAGACCGCGGCGCCCTTCACGTCGTCCTCGCCGCCCCAGCGTGAGAGGGGGACCTGACGCAGCAGGTTCTGCTCCTTGCGCGCGTCGCTGTGGATGTAGGTCATCATGTCCGTGTCGAAGGGCCCCGGCGCGATCCCGTTCACGCGGATGCCGTGGCGCGCGAGCTTCACCGCCATGTCCTTGGTGAGGGTGATGACCGCGCCCTTGCTGGCGTTGTAGGCGATGGCCGGCATGGCCTCCTCGGCCGCGCCGCGGAAGCCCGAGATGGAGCTCACGTGGATGATGCTGCCGGCGCCGATCTCCACCATGTGGCGCGCCACGCGCTGGGACAGGAGCCAGAGGCCGCGCACGTTCACGTCGAAGACCTTGTCCCAGCCCTCGAGGGGAAACTCCAGGGTGGGCGCGCCCCAGGTGGCCGCGGCGTTGTTCACGAGCACGTCGAGGCGCGGAGCCTCCCGCAGCACGCGCTCCGCCAGGGCCTCCACGTCCTCGGGGCGCGCCAGGTCCGCGCGCACGGCGACGCCGCGGCGGCCGAGGGACTCGATGGCGGCGGCCGTCTCCTGGCAGGCGTCGAGCTTGCGCGAGGCCACGAAGACGTCGGCGCCGGCCTCGGCGAGCCCGAGTGCGATGTGGCGCCCGATGCCGCGTCCGCCGCCCGTCACGAGCGCCGTGCGGCCGGAGAGGTCGAAGAGCTCCTGGACCCGCACGCGCGCCTCCCGATCTGACGGAGCGTCAGAATCTGGTACGATAGGCGATTCGTGTTGTCGGGCCACCGCGTACTGGACCTCTGCGACGAGAGCGGCGCCCTGGCTGGAAAGCTGCTGGCCGAACTCGGCGCCGACGTGATCCGCATCGAGCCGCCGGGCGGCGACCGGGCGTCGCGACGCGGGCCGTACCTCCACGACCAGCCCGGTCCCGAGCGCAGCCTGGCCTGGCTGGCGCTCCAGACGAGCAAGCGGGGCGTCACCCTGGACCTGGAGCAGCCGCAGGGCGCGTCGCTCTTCCGGCGCCTCGCGGCGGGCGCCGACGTGGTGCTGGAGACCGCGCGCCGGGGCGCACTGGAGGCGATCGGCCTGGGCTCCGACGCGCTGCGCGCGGAGCATCCGCGCCTCGTCTGGTGTTCGATCACCCCCTTCGGGCGCACCGGCCCGCGGGCCGACTGGCTGGCGGGCGACCTCGTGGTGGTGGCGATGGGTGGCAACCTGGGCGTGACCGGCGATCCGGACCGGCCGCCGGTCCGCTGCAGCATGCCCACGGCCTACTACCACGCGGCGCCGGAGGCGGCCCTCGGCGTCGCGATGGCGCTCCTGGCCCGCGAGGACAGCGGTCGCGGCCAGGGGGTGGACGTCTCGCTCCAGGAGTGTCAGCTCCAGACCCTGCTCTCGGGTGCGGGGCAGTTCGCGCGCAGCGGGCGCGCGCCCGGGCGTGCGGGCGGACGGCTCGGGCGCACGCGGGAGATCTGGGCCGCGGCAGACGGCTGGGTGACCTTCGGCCTGCGCGGGGGCGCGGCCCGCATCCCGAACCTGGTCGCGACGGTGGCCTACATGGACGAGTGCGGCCTGGCTCCCGACTGGCTGCGGGACTACGACTGGGCGCAGTTCAACCACAACGAGCTGTCCGACCCGGAGATCGCCCGCTTCGAGCAGGCCTTCGGCGCTTTCTTCCGGACCCGGAGCATGCGCGAGCTCTACGAGCAGGCCCTCGCCCGGCGCATCCTGCTGGCACCGTGCAACGACGCGCGCGAGATCGTGGAGCATCCGCAGCTGCGGGAGCGGAAGCTCTTCGTCACCCTCGAGTACCCGGAGCTCGGTGCCTCCATCGAGCACCCGGACTTCTTTGCGCGGATCGAGCCGCGCCCGGCGCGGGTCCGGGGTCGGGCGCCGCGCATCGGGGAGCACAACGCCGAGGTCTATGCCGAGCTCGGGATCGGCGCGGACGCGCTCGAGGCGCTGGCCGGGGAGGGCGTGGTGTGATCTTCCGAGGCCTGAAGGTCCTCGAGCTCGGAGCCGGAGCGGCCGGCCCGGTGGCGACGAAGTACCTGGCGGAGCACGGCGCCCGGGTGATCCGCGTCGAGTCGTCGAAGCGGCCGGACTTCCTGCGCGTCCTCTTCCTCGGCAAGGACAGCCCGCACGGCCTGGAAGGCTCGCCGATGTACGCGCTCCTCAACCCGAACAAGGAGAGCGTGAGCCTGAACCTCCAGACCCCGCGCGGCGTCGAGCTGGTGAAGCGCCTCGTGGCCGAGTGGGCCGACGTGGTGTGCGAGAACTTCGCGCCCGGCGTGATGGCGAAGTTCGGGCTCGAATACGACAGCCTGCGCGGGCTGAAGCCCGACCTGGTGATGGCCAGCGGCTGTCTCTTCGGGCAGACGGGCCCGCAGCGCCGCTACCCGGGCTTCGGGGGGCAGGGGTCCGCCATCGCCGGCTTCAACCACCTGACCGGCTGGCCCGACCGCGAGCCCCACGGCCCCTACGGCACCATTACGGACTCGCTGTCGCCGCGCTACGTGGCGCTGGCGCTGGCGGCGGCGTTGCTGCACCGCCGCCGCACGGGCGAGGGCAGCCACATCGACCTCTCGCAGATCGAGGCCGGGGTCTACAGCTTGTCCGAGCTGGTGGTGCGCTACAGCGCCAACGGCGAGTGCCCGGAGCGGGCGGGGAACCGCCACGAACGGCTCGCGCCCCACGGCGTCTACCCGTGCCGCGGGGCGGACCGCTGGATCGCCATCGGCGTCGAGTCCGACGAGCAGTGGCGCGCGCTCTGCGAAGCCATGGGCTGCGAAGCGTGGGACCGCTTTGCGGATCCCGACGACACCGACGCGCGGGTGGCCGCCTGGACGGCGGAGCACGAAGCGCTCGCGTTGTCGGAGCGGCTCCAGGCGCTCGGGGTGCCGGCGGGCCCGGTCCAGTCGTTCGCCGAGCTGCTGGAGGATCCCCAGCTCGCGCACCGGGGGCACTGGGTGCGGCTTCCGCACCCGGTCCTGGGCGACCTGGCCTTCGAGCGCTGCGGCGTTCGGCTCTCCGACGCGCCGGGCGTCCTCGAGAAGCCCGCGCCTCTCCTGGGAGAGCACAACACGGCCGTCCTCGGGGACCTGCTCGGACTCGACGCCGAGGCGATCGCGCGTCTCGAGGCGGATGAGGTGGCGACGTGATCGGCCCGGGCGCTCGCGGGTGAGCGGCGCCCTCGCCGGGATCCCGGCCCGCGGTCGCTGGGCGCTGGTCGGCTGCCTGGTCTGCCAGATCGGACTCGGCACGGCCTACGTCTTCAGTCCCATCTTGAAGACCATCGTGGCCGAGTTCGAGTGGTCGCGGGCGGCCTTCTCCCTGGGGCGCGCGCCCCTGATCCTGGCCATGTCGCTCTCCTTTCCCGTGGTCGGCGCGCTGGCGGACCGCTACGGGCCGCGCTTCGTGCTGTCGGGATGCACCGTGCTCTTGGGCGCCTCCTTCGGGCTCATGAGCCGGATGGACGGCTACGCCGAGTTCCTGCTGTTGAACGCCATGCTCGGCTTCGCGCTGGCCGGCCTCGGCGACATCGTCGTGGGCGCCGTGGCCGCCCAGTGGGTAACGGCGGGACGCGGCCTCGTGCTCGGCATCGTCTACACTGGCTCCAACATCGGCGGCACGATCGTGCCGCTTCTGGCTGCCCGCATCCTCGAGTCCGAGTCCTGGCGCCTCGCCCTGATGTCCGTCGCTGTGGGCGCCGTGGTGCTGATCCTGCCCTTCGCGGCTTTCGCGGTGCGCGGGCCGGCGTCGGGAGAGCGGGTGCTGGAGACGGGACCCGCCGACCGCGACGGCGGGACGGACCTCGACCTGGGCCAGGCGCTGCGCACCCGGAGCTTCTGGCTGCTGGCCGGGGTGCTCTTCGCGTTCTACTTCTACTACGTGGCGATCATCGAGCACCTGGTCCCGCACCTGACGGACATCGGCTACTCCAACGCGCGGGCGGCGGCCAGCCTGAGCTTCTCGGTGGCGCTCGGGATCGGCGGGAAGCTCGCGATCGGCATGCTGGCCGACCGCATCGCCACCCGCACCGCGACCCTGCTGAACTTCGCGTTGCTGACCCTGGCCTCCTTCCTGCTGCTGGCCGTGGGGACGCCGGGTGTGCTGCCCGTCTTCCTGGTGCTCCAGGGCTTTGCCACCGCGGCGGAGAACGTGCTGCTCCCGCTGATGGTGGCGGAGTGCTTCGGCGTGCGGCATCTGGCCCGGATCTACGGAGCGCTCATGCTGGCGCTGTTCGCCGGCGTGCTGGGTCAGGTCTTCGCGGGCGCGGTCTTCGACCAGCGCGGCAGCTACGAGCTGGCGTTCGTCTGCTTCGCCGTGCTCAACGTCGGTGCCCTGGTGGCGCTGGCGGGCGCGCGGGACGAGCGCAGCGCGGAGGTGTCCGGAGCCATGGGTGCGCAATGGACCTGAAAGACAGCCCCGACGAGGCGCGTTTTCGCGCCGAGGCGCGCGCGTGGCTCGCCGCACACCGGCCCGAACCGGCTGCGCGGAGCGCGGAGGAGCAGGTGGCCCTCGGCCGCCGCTGGCAGCGAGCGCTCTACGATGGCGGCTGGGCGGGACTCGACTGGCCCCGGGAGTACGGCGGTCGCGGCGCCACGGTGATCGAGAGCCTGATCTGGAACGAGGAGTACGCGCGCGCCTGGGCGCCGGACATGACCCAGCTCGCGGTGGGCCTGCACCTGACCGGGCCGACTTTGATCGCATGCGGTGCGGACTGGCAGAAGCAGCGCTTTCTGGAGCCGATCCTGAAGGGCGACGAGATCTGGTGCCAGGGCTTCTCGGAGCCGGGCGCAGGCTCCGACCTGGCGGCGCTCCGCACGCGTGGCGAGATCCAGGGCGACGAGATCGTCGTCACGGGCCAGAAGATCTGGACCAGCTTCGCCAGGTACGCCGACTGGTGCATCCTGGTGGTGCGCACCGACGCCTCCGGCTCGAAGCACCACGGCCTGACCTTCCTGCTGGTGGACATGCAGACCCCGGGCATCCGCATCCGCCCGCTGCGCGAGATGACGGGCCACGCCTGGTTCAACGAGGTCTTCTTTGACGAGGCGCGCATCCCGCAGGCCAACGTGGTGGGCGAGATCGACCACGGCTGGGCGGTGGTCATGACGACCCTCGACGTGGAGCGCGGCAGCTCGGCGCCCCACGCGAAGCTCGAGGTGGAGGTGGCGCGGCTGGTGGCGCTGGCCCGCCGGACCCCGCGCGGCCGGGGCTCGGCCCTCGACGACCCGGGAATCCGCGACCGCCTGGCGGCCTTCGCGAGCGAGGTGCGGATCCTGCGCGTGACCGCCTACCGCAACGCCAGCCGCGTGCAGGAGACCGGCCAGCCGGGGCCCGAAGGCTCGACCTTGAAGCTCAGCTGGAGCGAGCTCAACCAGCGCGTGAAGGACCTGGCCCTCGAGATCCTGGGGCCGGCGGGTCTGGTGCCCGAGGGCGATCCCCTCGCCGCCGACGACGGCTTCTGGGCCCACGAGCTGCTGTGGGCGCGGGCCGGAACCATCTACGCCGGCACCTCCGAGGTCCAGCGCAACATCCTGGCGCGGCGCGTGCTCGGGCTGCCGAGGGGCGGATGAGCGGGGGCGAGCGGGCGGGCCGGGTGGCGCTGGTCACCGGCGGCGCGGGCGCCGGGATCGGCAGCGCCAGCGCCAGCGCCGGCGTCTGGCTCAAGAGGGTGCGGCCGTCGTCGTGCTCGACGATCACGAGCGCCGCAGCGCTACGCCGAGGCCATGGAGCCCGAGAAGCAGCGCACGCCGCTGCGCCGCTTCGGTCGCCCGGAGAGGGCCGACTGGATGACGGCGACCCCGAGCACCCCCTTCAAGACGCTGCGGATGGTGGCCAGGGCCAACCCCACGAAGTCCGCGCCCCGCGGTCCGGCCAGCCGGGTCGCGAACCGGACCGAGAACGCATGTCCACTCTCGCCGGAGGACAGAAGCGCGCCCGCGATCAGGACGGAGATGAGAAACTCGAGCGCGCTACCCGCCAGGCCGGCCAGCGATGCGAGTCCCCACTTGCCGGCCGCCATCAGCTCCGGGTGCAGGCGTTGGAGCGTGGCCTGGAGGTTGCGGGAGGCGCCTTTCCAGTACATGTACGACTTTCAGGTCTACCTGGACAGCGCGAAGCTCGGAATTACTAGACCAGCTTGAAGCCCTTGGGCGCCGGGGCAGGGGTCCGTCGTATCCGCACCCGGGTGATTCCCAGGTGCGAAGTCGACGTGCTACTTGGGCGGAAAATCCTTCAGCATCTTGTTCACCTCCTTCTGCAGCCGCTTGCGTCGTTCGGCCTCCGAGACCGAGGGGTGGATGTCGGCCTTGATGAATCCCACCCAGACCTGTCGATTCGTCGACGCGTCGACGAGATTCAAGGATAGGGTGCCATACCCCTCGACGGAGTCCCTCTTGATGATCTTCCCGAGGCCGACCTGGTAGTGGACCCGAAAGTCCACCTTCCCGCCCTGTGGGGCCAGCGTATAGCCGCGTGTCTCCAGACCTTCCGTGATGGTGTCCCGCGCCAGGGTGCGGATATTCAATGCCGCAACCGCTGGGTCGTCGGGCAGCCGGTTCCATGCCTCATCCCAGGTCCACTGTGCGGTCGCGGGAAAGACCACGAAGGGGTCGTAGCTGGGCCCGGCTTTCTTCGCACAGCCCGAGGAGCTGAGCAGAGTACCGACGGCGACGACAAGAATGATTTGCTCGAGGAGACGCATGCATGAACTCCATGTCTAGGGGGGTTTGCAGCTGTCTGCCCCGGAGTCTCGACGATTCGGGGCGTCGACGCCAACTGGCGAGGTCAGCGCGGCGCTCATGGAACTGCCGTGCGGCGAGGCCGTGGCTCTCGACGTGGCCGACGACCCCGACGGCTGGCTCATCGTGAGGATGGAGGAGGCGGGAATCGAACCCGGCCCCAAGAAGCGCAAGTCCGTGAACCGAAAGAAGTCTGATTCGTAGACTTCATGCGCCGCGCACAGGCAGCGGATGAAGGCGGTCGGGACGCGCGATCGACCACCTCAGCAGCCTGCTCGCGTCCACGCTACCCCGGATGTCCGCGCTCGCAGCTAGCCCGCGCTGCGTCGTGCTGCGCCCCGGGGTCGGCGCTTGCGCCGCCGTGTCGCCTCCTTGAGGCGCTTCTCCGCCTGCTCCGCCAGCGTGACGTGCGAGCTCTTCGCCTTCTGTCCGAGTTCGGGCGCCCGCTGTCGATAGGTGCCGTCCGGCTGCATCTCCCACGCGCTGCGGGAGTCTGCGAGTTGCGTGTCGAGCACGACGCGCAGGGCCTCTTGAAGGGCCGGGTCTTCGACGGGCACCACGCTTTCCACCCGGCTCTCGAGATTCCGCTTCATCAGGTCCGCCGAGCCGATGTAGTACTCGGGCTGGCCGCCGTTGCGGAAGTAGTAGATTCGCGTGTGCTCGAGGAATCGGCCGACGATACTCAACACGCGGACGCTCTCCGAGAGTCCGGGGATGCCGGGCCGCAGCCGACAGGTGTCGCGCACGATCAGGTCGATCCCGACGCCGGCCCGGGAAGCCTCGTAGAGGGCGCGGGTCACGTCCCCATCCTCCAGCGCGTTCATCTTGAACTGGATGCATCCGGGTGACTCGGGCGTGTGCAGGTCGATCTCGCGCTGAATCCGTTCGAGCAGGCCCTTCTTCAGGTGGGTCGGGGCCGGCAGGAGCTTGCGGTAGCTGCGCTTGGGCTTGTACCCGGTGGAGAGGTAGTTGAACAGCTCCGTCAGGTCGGCGCCGATGGCGTCGTCCGAAGTCAGCAGACCGAGGTCCGAGTACAGCCGTGCGGTCCCGGCGTGGTAGTTGCCGGTTCCGACGTGCGCGTAGCGGGTCAGCCCGTTGTAGTCCTGCCGCACGACGAGGATCAGCTTGCAGTGGGTCTTGAGGCCCATCACGCCATAGGTCACGTGGATACCGGCCTCCTCCAGCCGGCTCGCCCACTGGATGTTGGCGCTCTCGTCGAAACGGGCCTTGAGCTCGACCACGACGGCCACTTGCTTGCCGTTCTGGGCGGCGTTGATCACGTGCTCGATCACGTTCGTCTGGGCCGAGGTGCGATACAGCGTCATCTTGATGGCGCGAACCTTGGGATCGTTGCTAGCTTCGCGAAGGAAGCGTTCCACCGACGAGGAGAACGACTCGTAGGGGTGATGCAGCAGGATCGAGCCCGCCTCGCGGATCGAGTGGAAGATCGGGCGCTTGCTCATGAGAGACGGGTGATCGATTGGATGGTGGGGCGGATCGTGGAGCTCCGGGATGTCCAAAGAGGCGATCTCCATCAGATCCCGCGTGGCGAGCATGCCCTCCACCTCGACCACGTCGCCTTCCTCGTCGAGACCGAGCTCGGCGGCGAGCATTCCGCGGTGGAGTTTCGACATGCCCTTCTCGACCGCGAGACGGACGATCGGAGCGAACTTCCTCTCTCGGAGCTCCGTTTCGATCATCGCGAGGAGGTCGTCCGCTTGATCCTCGTCCTGCTCGGTATTTGCGTTGCGCGTCACGCGGAAGAGCTCGCAGTTCTCCACTTCGATGCCCGGAAGCAGGAGGTCGAGGTTGTGGGCCATCACCTGTTCCAGCGGAACGAACGTGTTGTCATCGCGCACGCGCAGCAGACGCGGGATCTCCGTGCCCACGGGCACCTTCACGCGCGCCAGTGACACGCTGTCGTCCTTGGGATGCCGCACCGTGACCAGGAGGTTGAGCGAGAGGTTGGATACGAACGGGAAGGGGTGCGCCGGATCCATGGCCTGCGGCGTCGCCAGCGGGAAGATGTTCCGGTAGTAGTGCTCGCGCAGCCACGCGCGCGCGTCGTCGTCGAGATCCTCGTATCGGGCGAGCACGATCCCGTGCTCTGCGAGGCGCGAGACGAGCCCGGCGAGCACCGTGCGTTCGCGTTGATGGAGGTCCTGCATCACGTCGTAGCAGTCGGCGATCTGCTGCTCCGGCCTTCGCCCGTCGATGCTGGGCGTCTTGATGCCGGCCGCCACCTGCTGCTTGAGGCCGCCGATGCGCTTCATGACGAACTCGTCGAGGTTCGAACCGACGATCGCGAGGAACTTCACGCGCTCGAGCAGCGGGGTGCGTTCGTCGGCTGCCTCGTGGAGAACGCGGTAGTTGAAGCCCAGCCAGGTCAGCTCGCGATTGAGATAGAGTTCGGGAGCGGAGAGGTCCGGCTCGCCCTCGAATTCCGGCACCGCCATGGGCACGCCGACACGAGCGCGCGGCACGAGGGGCGTCGGGGCGGTCGTGCCGTCGTCAGGAGCTGCCGGGCTGTCGACGTTGCGCTTCGGAACGGTCGGTTCAGGCGGATTCACCGGGCGCCTCGCTTCTTCTCTTTTCTCGCGTCCTTGCTGGGGGCGTGCGGCTCGTCGGGGGGACCGACACGCGCTTCAATCGCGCTGCAGACGCTCTCGAGCACCTTGATCCGGGCGAAGAGCTTGTCGTTCGCTTCGACCAGGATCCACGGGGCGCGCCGGGTGCTCGTGCGTTCGACCATGTCGTGCACGGCCACCTCGTAGTCGTCCCAGCGCTCGCGGTTGCGCCAGTCTTCTTCCGTGAGCTTCCAGCGCTTCCACGGTGTCTGCTCGCGCTCGTGGAAGCGCGCGAGCTGCTCCTCCCGGGTGAGATGCATCCAGAACTTCACGAGAACGATGCCGTGGTTGGTGACCTGCTGCTCGAAGCGGTTGATCTCGGCGTATGCGCGACGCCACTCCTTCTCCGAGGCGAAGCCCTCGACCCGCTCGACCAGTACACGCCCGTACCAGCTCCGGTCGAAGATCGTCACGCGGCCGGCCCGGGAGAGATGCCGCCAGAACCGCCACAGGTAGTGCTGTGCGCTCTCTTCGTCGCTGGGCGCCGCGGTCGGGACCACGCGCACGCCGCGCGAGTCGAGTGCTGCGTTCATGCGCCGGATCGCGCCGCCCTTTCCGGCCGCGTCCCAGCCCTCGAAGACCAGGATGGTCGAGACCTTCTGGTTGCGCGCCTGGAGCTGGAGGCGATTCAGTCGCCCCTGATGCGTCGCCAGCAGCGTGCGGTACGCGTTCTTCTCGAGGCGCTGCGTCATGTCGAGCTTGGCGAGGACGGTGGGGGCGCGACCGTGTGCGAGTTCGGCATCCAACGATGCCTCGGCGAGCGCGGCGTGGGCGGGCGCAGGCAGTGACGTGTGGGCTTCCTCGTGCTCGGCGAGGCGGCGCTCGATCGTCTCGAGGAGGAGCCCGCCGACGTGGAGGCTGGCGTAGCGCGGGCAGACACCTTCGACGATGTGCCAGGGACAGTCACCGGTGCTGGTGCGCCCGATGATGCGCTCGGCGGCCCCCACGAAGTCCTCGTACTTGCGCCAGTGGTCCCAGTCGCGCTCCGTGACCCGCCAGGCGTGTAGCGGGTCCTTCGCGAGTCGCTTGAAGCGCTTCTCCTGGCCCTGCTTGCCGAGGTGGAGCCAGAACTTGACGACGACGGCGCCGTCGTCCGCGAGCTGCTTCTCGAAGTCCGCGATCTCCTCGAGGGCTTCTTCGAACTCGGCCTCGGGCCCCCCGTAGGCTCGTCGCAGAAGCGGTCGCGAGTACCAGGCGCTCAGCAGCAGACCGATCTGTCCCTTCGGGGGAAGCGCCTGCCAGAAGCGCCAGTATGCGGGCCGCTCCGCCTCGTCCTGGGAGGGCCGCTCGAAGGTCCGGGTGACCATCCAGCGGGGATCCATCCACTCGTTCAGGGCGTGAACGACGTCGCCCTTGCCGGCGCCATCCACGCCCCCGAAGAGCACGACCACCGGGAAGTCGGTGTGGCGCACGCGCTCCTGGGCCGCGAGCAGGGCCTGGCGCAGTGACGGAACGCGTGCCTTGTATTCACGCTTCGTGGCTTTGCGCCCTAGCTCGGCGGTCTCGAACACCAGCCCCGCTCCTTGCCGTCGGCACGGTGGGTCGAGCGCAACCCCCGTTCCAGCAACGCTTGGCGGCCTGGCGATCGGGACCGGGGCCGGCTGAGCCGGCAGCGCCCGGGAACACCCCAGATATAGCAGGATCGTCGCCACCCCACCTCACGTCACGGGTGCGCGGGTAGCGCAGCTGGGATCCCAACTAGCGGATTCATCTTCGCTTTCGTCTCTGCGGACGCGATCTCCTCGCACAACGCGTTCGACACGGATCCGGACGATCCGGGAGAGCAGCTGCTCGACTTCGATCCCCGCGGCCAGACGATCCCAAAGCTCCCGCGACCGGACAGCCGCCACAGGCTGCTTTCAGTGTGCTTATCGGCTTCGTCTCCGGAACCTGTATCGGAAGGATTCCGGGAGCTTGAAGTCCGACCTGCCCTGAATGGGGTTCAGGAGGTCGCGCGTTCGAATCCCGCCGGCCCGACCCGCTCCCTGCAGATCCGTCGTCCGGCGGGCGAGGACGCCGGAGCCACGGCCCGGCGCGGTCTCCCCGGCTCGGCGTATCGACGCGGCGCTACTCGATCTGGATGGTTTCCAGGTAGTCGAGGATGATTGCCACCGTGCTTCCGCGTGCGGCCTCGGTGCCGGGCGTCTGTGGGTAGTCCTCGTACAGCCGGGCGCCCCACACAGGCATCTCGCGCGGACCGTGAGCCCCGACCTGCGTCCGGCCATCGATGAACGCAGCCAGTTTCTCGCGGGGCAGGGGCCAACCGTATCGCTCGCGCAGCCGCGTCAGGTCGGGGCCCGAGGTCTCGGAGATGTCGCTTCTTGCGCTTTGAACGATCGGGTGGCAGGAAGAGCAGTACTCCTCGTAGCGGGCCCTGCCCAGCTCGGCACGCGGTGCAGGCTCGCACCCCCCTGCCAAGAAGGCGATGACGAGGATTCGCGTTCTGCCGATCATGCGGCGAGTTCCGTCCCGTCCCTTTGGTGGCTCTCGCCTCTCAGGCCTCGTTCCGGGGGAGCCCTTCCGTGGCGGGGGCGTCGATCCAGCGATCGTGTTGCTCGTCATAGGTTCCACCCCGGCGGGTGGCGCACGTCCAGCAGAGCACGGCGTCCTCCCCGAACGGGTAGCTGCGTTCGCGGCTCGCCGCGATCTCGGCACCGCAGTCGGCACAGACGGTGAGTTCTCTGGTCTCCGAGCGATGCATG
>CAMYLJ010000028.1 GCA_947259215.1 uncultured delta proteobacterium | reverse complement strand
CGGAATGCGGCCGATGTTTCCGTTGCCGCCGTCGGCGTAGTAGATGTCGCCGCTGAAGGGGTCGATGGCCAGGCCCCGGGGCCTGGCCACGGTTTCGAGCAGGGTCATGACGAGGTTGTTGGGATCCGGGTTGTCGATCCGGTAGATCCCGCCGCCGTTCGCTTGGTTCTTGAAGCGGGCCACGTAGATCTTGCCGTCGATCGGATTCAGGCGGGCGGCCTGGGCGTTGTCGAAGTCGATCTCGTACTCGATGGCCCAGCCGGCCTCTTGGAGCCCCAGGGCAAACCCCGGCCCAGACCACGACACCAGCGCGGATACCAGCACGAACAGGAGCAGTTTTGAGGACACAGCATCTCCGCCTCCCACAGAGAGAGTGCCGCGGAGTGTGTCTTCGGTTACGTATTCTCTCGAAGAAAAATGGGTCTTTTTTGACACTACGTGATCCCCTGGGGGATCCGCGTAGCCCCGAGCGCTCAGGCGGGCGGGAGTGGGCCGCACCCCGGGTGCCCCCACTCGCGCAGCTCCGCGTCGAGCGGCAACGGCTGGCGGTAGCGGCCCCGGAGCGCGTTCCAGCGGATGCGCAGCAGCCCCAGGAAGGCGCCGACGGTGTCCCGCAGCAGCCGGACCCGGGTGCCGGTCTGGTCGGCCCAGGTCACCGGCACCTCCTCCAGGGCGTAGCCTCGCCAGTGGGCGAGCCAGAGCAGCTCGGCGTCGAAGCTCCAGTCGTCGATGCGCATGCGCGAGAAGAGGTCGCGTCCCACCTCGGCACGGAAGGCCTTGAAGCCGCAGGTCGCGTCGCTCACGTCGGCGATCAGCCTTCTCACGATCCAGGTGAAGACCTTGCCCATCTGCTCGCGGTACCAGGGCTGGTGCACCTCCACGCGCGCGCCCGCCGTCTTGCGCGATCCGATGGCAATGTCGGCCCCGCGATCGAGCGTGGCCAGCAGCCGCGCGGTCTCCTGGATGGGGGTCGCCAGGTCGGCGTCGGTGAAGAGCAGGCGCTCTCCCGCCGCCTTCAGGAAGCCCACCTTGAGCGCGTGCCCCTTGCCCCGGTTGCGGGCGCAGCCGATCAACCGCACCGGCACGGCCAGGCTGCGCGCGACCTCCTGGACCAGCTCGAACGTGCCGTCCCGACTGCCGTCGTCCACGACCACGATCTCGGCCGTGTAGGGCTGCGCCGCCAGATAGTCGCTCATCTCCTTCAGCGGCCCGCCGATGCGGCGGGACTCGTCGTAGGCGGGCACGATCAAGGAGAGCGAGGGCCGAGCTTGGCGCATCGGGGCGGGAGTATCGCCCAACGGACGCGGGAGTTCAGGGGTCAGGGGAAGAAGCCCTTGGCCGCGATGCGCCCCAGGGTGGCGACCGACAGCAGCACGAACCAGCCGGTCGTGCACCACTCGAGCCGTGGCCCTGCGGGACGCTGAAAGATCAGCCAGAGGACCAGCACCGGGATGTAGTAGCGGAACTCGATCATCCAGATGCTGGCCAGCAGGAACACCGCCAGGGGCGGCAGCAGCCAGGCGGCGGGGTCCACGAAGCGGGTCCGCGCGAGCGACAGCGCGCTGCCGAGGGCCGCGAGACCCGCCGCGAGCTGCCAGGCCCGGCTGGACTCCAGCAGCACGACCAGCCGCGAGCGCAGGAAGAAGTGCGGCCGCTCACGGTTCCAGGGGTGGTCCGATTCGGCGAAGAGCAGGAAGGCCCCGACCGCCAGCACGATGGCGAGCACCGCCGCCGGGCGCTCGCGCGCGGCGCGCACGATCTCCGGGATCCGCGTCAGGTGCCACGGCAGCAGCACCACCGCCGTGAACAGCAGGAAGCCGGCCAGGTTGTCGTCGTGGAGACCGAAGGACGGATGCACGTGGCGGTCACCCACCGCCACGCCGCCATTCACGAGCACGAACAGGGCGAAGGCCGCGAAGCCTGCGACGAAGACGCCGTGGCGCCGGAGATGCGTGCGCCCGGCTTGCCAGCTCAGGCGGAACCCGTGATCGCGCACGTAGAACATCAGGAACAGGCCGCCGGCCCAGATGACGTTGGTCTGGCGCACCCCCAGGCTGAGCGTCGCGGCCAGCCCCGACACGCCGGGGCGTCGCGCCAGGTAGCCCCAGGTGGCGACGAGCACCAGCAGCAGCGAAAACGAATCCGTGAACACCAGGAAGGAGAGGGGGAACAGGATCGGCAGGAAGACGAGCTGGAGCGCGCGCGGGAGCGCCACGTCGGGGTTCACCCGGCGCAGGCAGGCGAAGCCGACCCAGGCGATCCCGAAGAGCGAGAGCGACGTGTAGAAGCGGAGCGCCGGCAGGCTCTCGCCGAAGAGCCACGCCGGCAGGGCCAGCGCCAGCTCGTAGCCCGGGACGGTGGGCAGCCCCTCCACCACCTCGAAGCGCCCTGCCAGGAACGCCAGGGTCTGCTGCTCGTGGATCCACTCATCCACCCGGGACGGCAGCGACCAGACGAGCGCGAGCCCGCCGACCCAGGCGAGCGCAACGGCTGCTCCCAGGAGCGGGCCCGGTCCGATGCGTTCGCGAAGGGACATGCGGAACGGCGGAGCGTACCAGGGATCGCAGGATGCGTGCCGGAACGACCCCGAGCAGAAGTGGACCTCCCCGTGGGGCGCCCTGCCGGGTAGACTGCTACGGCCCGTTCCGGATCCGGCCGAACAGGAGAAGGCGAACGCCATGGACCAGCCCCGGATCCCGCGTCTCCTGCGTCCGCTCCAGGTGGACACCGCCCTGCTCGGGCTCGTCTTCGCGCCGCTGGCGCTGCTGCTGGTCGCGGTGGCCGCGCTGTCGCTCCGCTGGCGCATGATCCACGACTTCCCGAACGTGCACTTCTGGGCGCTGCAGATGAACCGCTTCGGGGCCGTGCCCTACCGGGACTTCCACGACACCTCGATGCCCGGCGTCTTCCTCTTCCATCGCCTCATGACGAGTGCCGTGGGCTACGGCGACCTCGCCTTCCGCTGCGTCGATCTGCTGCTGCTGGGCTTCGCCCTCGCACTCGTCGCGGCGATCATGGCGCGGCTCTCCCAGCGGGTGGCGTTCGTGGCGGTGGTGCTGGTCGGACTGGCGTACCTGAGCGGCGGGGCCCCGATGGCGATGCAGCGCGACTACATGGGGCTGATCCCGGTGCTCGCGGCGGTCTACCTGGCGGGCTCGGGCCGACTCGACCGGGTCGGCCGGACCTTCGGCGTGGGGGCGCTCGTGGGAGTCGCCTGCACGTTCAAGCCGCATCTCGGGCTGGCGCTGCCGAGCCTGCTGCTCTGGCTGTGGTTCGACGCCCGGCCGACCGACGCCGAGCCGCCCCGCACGGGGCTCGCCCGCGGCTTCTGGATCTGCTGGTGGGCGGGTCTCGGCCTGCTGGTCCCGGTCCTCGGGGTGCTCGGCTGGATCGGCTGGCTGGGCGGGCTGCCCGCCTTCTGGGAGCTCTTCTCGGAGTACCTGCCCGAGTACCTGCGCCTGCTCGGTCCGGAGCTGCACGCTACCTGGCCCGGTGACCGGCCGGGGGTGCTGTGGCAGGGCTTCCGCGCCCTGGGCGGCCACGCGGGCTGGCTCGCGCCGGGCTTCCTGGGCTTCTATCTGGCGCTCTACGAGGCCGAGCTCGACGCCGCCCAGCGCCGGCGGGTGCGACTGCTCGGAGCGCTCTGCGTCACATTCGCCATCTATCCCGCCCTGGCCGGGCAGTTCTTTCCCTACCACTGGGCGCCGTTCCATCTGCTGGCCGCCATGGCGGCCTCGCTGTGCGCGATCCCGCTGCCTCGGATCCTCCCCGGCGCCCGGCGCGTCCTGCCGGTCGCCCTGCTCGCCGTCTCTGCGGTCTTCAACCTGCACCTCGCCCCCGAATCCCAACGACAGCTCCGCGGCCAGGAGCTGAAGCCCCTCAAGATGGGCTGGGTGGACGCCATGGCGGCGCTGATCCGCGAGAAGGCGGGGCCGGGCGAGACCGTCCAGTCGCTGGACTGGGTGTCGGGCTCGGTGCTCCACGCCATGCTGCTGGCGGAGGCCCAGGCCGCCACCCGCTACCACCAGGACCACTACTTCTACCTGGACGCCGAGAAGCCCGTGATCCGGCGCATGCGCGCGGACTTCATCGCGCAGCTCGAGCAGGCGCGGCCGATGCTGATCATCCGTTCCCCGGCCGAGCGACCGAAGGGGTGGCGCACGACGCAGGAGTTCCCCGAGCTCGACGCCTTCCTGGCCGCCCACTACCGCGCCACGGCCTGGGAGCCCTTCCCGAAGTTCACGATCTACGAGCGCAGCGAGCCCTGAGGCAGGAGATCCCGTGAGGGCGGTCCCGCGACGGAACCTGGCGATCAAGCGCGTCTGCGACCTGGTCCTGCTGCTCCCGATCCTCGCGATCGCCCTGCCTCTCTTCGTCCTGATCTGGCTCGGCTACCGGCTGTCCACCCTCCTGTTCGCGGACGACCGGGGCGAGATCGTGCGCAGGGTCCATCGCCAGGCCGGCGGCCGGGCGGTGCCGATCCACAAGTTCCGCGTGGCGAAGCAGGTGCACCTGCACGCGCGCGCCCACGAGCTCGACGACGAGCGGGTGGAATGGCTGATCCGTTATCTGCCCGCGCGGGACCAGGCCCGCCTGCGGCGCGACCACGAGCACCTGCTCGAGGACGCGGGCGGCGAGCCGACGCGCGTCGGGCGGATCCTGAAGCAGGTGTATCTGGACGAGCTGCCCCAGGTGTTCGACGTCCTGCTCGGCCATCTGAGCTTCGTGGGCCCGCGCCCCCTGCCCTTCTCGGATCCGCGCACGCGACCCGATCCGGAGGGTCGCATCACGTTGGACGGGGAGACCTTCGACTACGGCCCCCGCGATCTGCTGCCGGGGGGGCTGACCGGGCTCTACCAGACGAACAAGAATGCACGCGCGCTGCGCGACTACGCGACCTTCCGGAAGGAGGGCGTGGCCCTCGATCACCAGTACTACGAGCTTCTGCGCGACGCGTCGCCCTGGCAGGTGGTGGCGCGCGACGTCTGGATCGTGCTCCAGACTCTCCGGATCGTCGCCGAGCACAAGGGCGTGTGATCCGACCCGGCCTCGGACGCCAAACCTCCGAAATGAAAGCAGCTTCCCTGGCTGCGCAGCGACTCGCAGGACATCCGAGCGGGAGACCGGGCCTGAGATCCCAGCCCCATGTGAAGCCGGTGTGAAGTGCTTCACAGGCAATCTCGGCAGGCTTGACGCAGACTCCGGCCATGTCGAACTCGCCCCCCCAGCTCCCCCGCGTCACCATCCTCAGCGGCTCGACCGGATTCGTCGGACGGGAGCTCCTGGGGCGGATCCTGGCGCGCTCGAGCGACGAGCGGCTCGTGCTTCCGATCCGAGGCACGCGCGACCGCACGGCCCGGGAGCGGGCGGACGCGCTGCTGGAGCGCGTCGTGCCCGACCCGGAGACGCGCAGGAAGGCCGCCGAGCGAATCGAGGTGGTGGAGACCGACCTCGGATCCGACGAGGGCTGGCATCCCGAAGAGGTGCTGGCGCGAACGGCCGGCGCGAGCTGCCGCCTGATCCACGGCGCGGCGAGCGTGTCCTTCGATCTTCCGCTCGAGCTGGCGCGCGCCGTCAACGTGGCGGGGACCCGCCGCATGCTCGACCTCGCGGAGGACATCGACGCGCGCGGGCGTCTCGAGCACTTCGCCTACATCAGCACCGCCTTCGTGGCCGGCGAGCGCAGCGGCACCGCCTTCGAGCACGAGCTCGACGTCGGCCAGGGCTTCTCCAACACCTACGAGCGGACGAAGTTCGAGGCCGAGTCGCTGGCCCAGGAGCGGGCCAAGGCGCTGCCTATCAGCATCTACCGGCCGAGCATCGTAGCCGGGCACTCGGAGACGGGCGAGACGTCGGACTTCAAGGTGCTCTACTGGCCGCTGAAGGTCCTGGCGCGAGGGCTCGTGCCGCTCATCCCGGGGCGCGCGGACGCCAGCTACGACATCGTGCCGGTCGACTTCGTGGCGGAGTCGCTGCTGCGGCTCCTGGACACCAGGCCTGCTGCCGGCAGCACCTTCCACCTGACGGCCGCCCGCACGATCACCATGGACGAGATTCTGGACATCAGCACTGCGCTCTTCGGCGTACGACGGCCGCCGGTCGTGTCGCCGCGGGTCTTCACCAGCTTCGTGCGACCGCTGCTCGAGGTCGTGCTCTGGGGCCGGCCCCGCGACGTGGTGCTGCGCACCGGTCGGGTCTATTACCCCTACCTGATCAAGGCGCTGCGCTTCGACCACGCCAACGCCGCCTCCGCGCTCTCCGGGCAGGGCCTCTCGCTCCCCGACACCGAGGCCTACGTCCGAAGCATCCTCAGCTACGCACGCGACACCGACTTCGGCCGCACCACCACCCGCTAGCTCGCGAGCACCGCCGGGCAGCGCCCGGCCCGCCCAGGCCGGGCCCCTGCCGATGCTATCGTCCCACCCGCATGCGGTCCCCCGCCGCCGAAGCCGCCGCCACGTCGCGCAACCCCTTCACGTCCCCGCTGTTCGCCCGCTGGTGGCTCGCCTCCGTGTTCGCGGGAACCGGCGTCGGCATCCAGACCGTCACCGTTCCCCTCTTCATCCGTGACCGGGTCGACCTGGACGCCCGCGCCCTGGCCATCGCCGCCGCCCTGGTCGTCCAGACGCTGCCTGCCGCGCTGCTGGTGCTGGTGGGCGGAGCCGTGGCGGATCGGGTCGAGCGGCGTCGCATCCTGGTGCGGACCTACTCGCTGGCGGCGGTCGTCTCGAGCGCCTACGTGCTGCTCAGCGGTCTCGACGTGCGGAGCATCTGGCCCGTGTTCCCCCTGGCGGCCACGGTAGGCGCCGCCAACGCCTTTGCCAGCCCGGCCCGCCAGAGCCTGCTGCCGCAGCTCGTGAGCCGTGCGCAGCTCCAGAACGGCGTGATCTTCGGGACGATGGGGTTCATCGCCACCCTCCAGTTCCTGGGCCCCTCGCTGGCCGGGATTCTCGTCGACCTGCGCGGGCTCACGACGGCGTTCTCGGTCGAGGTCGCGCTGCTCGCGGCGGGCGCGGCGGTCTACGCGCTGGTGCACACGGGTCCGCCGACGCCCACGGGCGTCAGCGTCCGGCAGGATCTGGTAGACGGCGTCCGCTACGTCCTCGGCGAGCCGGCGATTCGCGGCCTGATCGGCCTGGGCTCGGTGGTCGGCGTGTGCTTCATCGGCTCGTTCTCCGTCACCGTGCCGCTCCTGGTGCCGGACGTCCTCGGCGCGAGCGACAAGTGGGTGGGGCTCCTGTGGGGCTGCTTCGGCGGCGGGGTGTTCGCGGGCTCGCTGGCCCTGACCGTCAAGGCCCTGCCCCGGCGCGGGCTCGCGGCGTGCTCGACGATCTTCTTCGGCGGGATCCTGTTCGCGCTCTACGGGAGCAGCGAGGTGCTCTGGCTCTCCGCCGTGCTCCAGGTGCTGGCGGGCCTCAACGCCTCGGTCTTCATGAACTACGTCGTGACCCTTCTCCAGGAGCGCTCCGAGCCACGGATGCTGGGCCGGGTCATGAGCATGTACACCCTGGTGTTCTTCGCATCGATGCCCGTGGGCTACGCGCAGGCAGGCGCCGTCACGAGTCTCTTCGGGCCGCAGGCGTCGCTGGTAGCGAGCGGTCTCGTCGCCGCCGTCATCGGTCTGGGCTACCTCGCCCTGCTGGAGCCGGTGCGCGCCCTGCGGTAGGCCCGAGAACGCGCCGGCGCCGGCGTCACGGTGGGACGTGCGTGAACCACACGCCCAGATCCACGTCCTCCGGCGCGAGTGCATGCTGCCGACCCGCAGCGGCCAGACCGCGCATCCCGTCGTACGCGCTGAGATCCGGGACCGCCTCCATCAGCGCGGAAGCCTCGCGGTAGCGCGCGACCGCGACGTCCCGCTGGCCGAGCCCGTCTGCACACACGCCGCTCAACAGCGCCGCAGACACCCGGGCGACTCGCGTGGCACCGGGAGTCACCCAGGTCTCGAGGACCGCGACGGCCTCCTCGAATCGCTGGGCCGCGATCAGCGCGTTCGCCCAGCCGAGCGCGAGCAGCGACCGATCCAGCTGGGTGGGAGGGTCGGCGAAGATCTTCGACCACGCCGCCAGGGCGCCGTCCGGATCTCCCGCGACGAGATGCGCGTTCAGCGCCGCCCGAACCCGCGCGATGGCGAACGCGTCCCGGCGATGGGCGTCCGACTCCAGGAATGCGGACGCGGGAATCGGATCGAGGCCCTCTCCGCGGCGGTCGATCGCGATCGGAACGTAGCGGCCGAAGGGCGCATCGGGCTGGATCCGGTCCGAATGCCACAGGACGCGTCGGGTCGGCTCCAGGATCGCAGCGTTCAGGACGAACAAGTTGCCGACGACGGAGGCATTGGGGAACTCGTGGCCCTCGCGGTTCCGCAGCAGCTCCGCGCCCCGCGTCGCGTCGAGTGGACCGGCCTGAGAGGCGAACGCCGCCTCCATCAGCCGGCGGCGATCCAGTGAGTCGGGGCCGCGAAACAGGTCTACGGAATGCATGGCCGGGGTCCTGGCGTGATTCGAGTGCGCGAACCAGTCGCCGTCGGGCCGGAAGACCTCGCAGCGCTGCGTGGTGCACTCGAGCAGGGCGATGTCGCCCTCGGCATCCGCGAGGACCGCAAAGCCGGCGATCACGATGGGGAAGTCCGACTGGAACAGCGCGATCGCCTCCTCCACCGTCTTCGCCCGCTGGAGCACGCGCCGATAGGGATAGGAGGTGGACGTCGGCGCCATCTGGGGATCGGTGGCGAAGTAGTTCAGCGAGAACGCCAGCCCGCTCTGGTTGATGCCCACCGTCGGGAGCTGGAGCAGGGGCCAGCCGGCCGAGAGGTACTCCTGGTCGCCGTTGTCCGGGTGGTAGTGGACGACTGTGGGCTTCAGCAGGCCTCCGAAATCGACCCAGTCCACGTTCCGCACCAGCAGGGCGTTGCCGTCGGCCGTAGCCGATCGGGTGGCCGCCAGCACGGTAGAGCCGCCGACCGCGCCCGCCCCGAGCTGCGCCCGCAGGAAGTCGGCCCGCGACACGCCCAACGCGTCCGCGTAGCCCGCACCCTCCTCCATCACGCCCGTGTCGTCGGACAGGAAGCCCACCGCGAGCGGAAGCACAACCCGGTCGAACAGCCACGCGCGCAGGCCGGACGGCTGCGCGCGCCGGTAGAACGCGAGGTCGAGGTCCAGGACCCGACGTCCGTCCTCGCCCAGGAGCTCTGCCATCTGGGCACCCATCTCCCGATAGGAGCCGTACACCTCGAGCAGGATCAGGTCACCGTGGTCGATTCGCCGAGGTTCTGCCGCCGTAGCGCCCCCGGTCAGCAGCAGCGACGCGGTCAGCGCCATCGCCAGCACGCGCCGGGCGTAGAGCATCCCTCGTCCCTCCTGCGTCTGCTGCCGACGCTCTCGAAGCCGAGGGTATCATGCGTCGCGCGTCGCCCGGATCCAGGCGCGCAGCGCCTCCGGCGACATGCAGCGCGGGTCTCCGTAGTCCGCTTCTTCCGCCGCCTCGAGCTCGGGCGGCAGGCGATCGATCAACTTCTCCAGGTCGCGGTGGTCCGCGATCTCCTCCTCCAGGACGGCGGCCATCTCGGCGGCGGCGCCAGTGCAGTAGCCGTGCCGTCGCACTGCCTTCGCGAGGCCGAAGAGCAGGGTCTCCCAGGTCGTCATCGGGCCCTGGGCGATGGACGCCGATTCCGCGGCGGAGTCGATGAAGGCGAACGGCACCTGCTCGATCGTCACCCCCCGACGGAGCGCCGCCAGGATCCAGTCCGTGTCGAACGAGAAGTCGTAGACGGTCGGGTCGGCGAGGATCTCTCGCAGGAGGGCGCTCTCGTAGAGCTTGAACGCGGCCTGGGTGTCGAGGATTCCCCGCGAGAAGATGGCGTGGCCGATCATCCGCTGCATATGGCGCAGGACCTTGATGCCGATGCCCCAGCGCGCGGCCTCCTTCACCAGCACGGATTCAGGGTGCTTGCGGCTGCCGAGGACCGCTCGGATCCCGCGCTCGGCGAAGGGCCGCAGGAGCAGGCCGACCTGTCCCAGGTGCACGGAGCTGTCCGCGTCGGTATAGATCACGGCCTCGGCGCCGTCTTCGATGGCCCGACTGCAGCCGAGCATGACGGCCCCGGCCTTGCGCGAGGCGTCGACCGACGCAAGCTTGCGCAGCGGACCCGAAGCTGCCGGCAACGCATCCGCCAGCGACAGCACCGAGACCCGCTCTGCCAACGGATGCGCTTGCGCGACCCGACGCGCGATGCCGGCGCTTCCGTGCGGGCATCCGTCGTCCACCGCGTACAGGTGCCAGCGTACGCCCGAATCGCGCGTGGCCCAGTCCAGCTGGGCCAGCTTCGTCGCCAGGGAGTCCTCGCCGTGGGGATTGTCCGGGCTGCGCGGTCGCAGGCGGCGATGCTCTCCCCACATCGCGAACACGACGCCGATCCGGAGCGGGCGTCGCTGCTGGAGGATCCACGCGCGGGAGTCGGCCAGCAGGACGGCCATGCGCGCCTCGAGGGGGCCCGCCAGCTCCTCGACGGCCGCTCGCGCGGCTTCCGGGCCCGCCTCGAGGAATGCCTCTGCCAGCTGCCGGACGCTCTCCTGGTGCTCGGGATCGGTGAGGTCGAACTCGCTGCGCGAACGTCGGATCCGCTGCTCGAGCATCAGAAGCGTGGCGTGGCATCGCCCAGCTTCTCGTCGAAGAAGGGCCCGGCACCCAGCCCGCAGGCCTGGAGGCTCTGCACCACCCGCGCCAGCGACACGTCGAGCTTGCGCAGGCGCCGGCTGGGTACGCACTGGAGCGGCCCGGCCAGCGCCGCCGGCACGCTCGGGATCATGATGGTCGCGAAGCCATTGGGGTGCTCCTCGATCAGGTACACCAGCTGCATGGAGTCCTCGGGCAGCTCCAGCACCGCCGGCACGAACATCGACGCATCCGCGCCGCCCGCCCCTGCGACCTGGCGCGAGAGCGTCTTCATCATCCTGTAGCCGGGAACCCGGCCCAGGATGGCCTCTTCCAGCCAGCCACCCACCCGAGCCCCGATCGCCGTTCTCGCGACGAGGCCGGCCCCGAAGCAGAAGCCCAGGATCAGCCCGAACCCCACCAGGTTGGCCACCGCCATGCCGCCCAGCTCTTCGACCGGCAGCAGCGCCGCCACCGGCGCCACCAGGGCCTCGAAGACCCCCAGTGTCTCGTCCACGATCAGGATCAGCAGGACCAGGGGGACGACGACCAGGAAGCCGCCCACCAGCGTCGTCTTCACGAAGTCGAGGGATCTCGCCATGTGGACAGGGTACGCCCTCTCCGCCCGCCGAGCGAAGCGGAAACTGCCCCCCGACGCCGGAGCCGTATGGGGGCGGGCGCGCCTGGACCCGGCTAGGGAACCGGCGTCGTGGTCAGGTTCACGCTCAGCTCGTGCCCGTCCTCGAAGATGTTGCGCCCGCCCGGCCCCGGGTACTGACCCGCCGTGAAGCCGTTCTGCTGGGTGTCGTTCTTGCCGAAGCGGATCGGCACCTCGTCTCCCTCGACCGCCGGGAAGGCGACGTTCGCGTCGGACTTCGTGCGCAGGGCGAAGCTGAAGTCCAGGATCACGTGGGTGTTGGCGCTCCCGGGCGACAACGGGCACAAGGGGGATCAGATCCGGGGCTTCGGATTCCTGCACGACGGGAGCTCCGACACGCTCTTCCGCTTCTTCCGGTCGATCGTATTCGATCCGGACACGTTCTCGGATCCGACCCTGATGAGCCAGGGAGCCGGCTTCACGGACGACGCCGAGCGCAGCGACATGGAGCAGTTCGTGCTGGCCTTCCCCAGCGACTTCGCTCGGTCGCGCCCTACGACTCGAAGTTCGCGGACGGCGCCTCGGAGTGCGATCTCATCGTCAAGGGCAGCCAGGCCGGACGGCCCGTCGGCTTCCTGCACCAGGGGGCTGGGAGCTTCCTGAGGGACGACGGCAGCACGCTCAGCGACCCGGAGCTGCGCGCGCGCGCCGGCGACATCGGGCCGCTCACCTACACCTGCGTGCCCCCGGGCTCCGGACATCGCCTGGGCGTCAACCGCGACGACGACGGCTTCCTGGACGGAGGCGACAACTGCCCCGCGCGGGCCAACGACGACCAGGCCGACGCCGATGGCGACGGCGTGGGCGACGCCTGCGACAACTGCCCCGACCGCTGGAACCCGCGGCAGCACGACTTCGACGGCGCGGGGGCCGTCTGCTCGTAGCGGCGGGGGTTGAACCCAGGACACGGGGTACCGCAGACTCGGGACTACCGGAGGTGCCACGTGAGCGGATCCTTGGAGCGCATGAAGGCGGGAGAGCCGCTGCAGGCCCTGGTGGCGGCGCTCCAGGAGGACGGCGGCGTGATCGTCGAGGGCCTGCTCGACGCAGACGTCCTGGCCCGGCTCAACGCCGAGCTCGATCCGATCCTGGAGGCGACCTCGCCTCGGCGGGAGTTCTTGAACCCCGCCCTCGCCTGGTTCTTCGGAGAGCGCACCCGCCACGTGACGGGCGTGACGTCCAAGTCGCCCACCTTCGCCGCCGACGTCTTGTGCCACCCGATCCTGCTGGGCATCTGCGACGCGGTCCTCTCGCCCGCCTGCGCGCGCTACCAGCTGAATCTGGCCCACGTGCTCGACCGCGGCCCCGGCGCGGAGGCCCAGTTCCCCCATCGCGACGAGCTGGTCTGGGTCCACGTGCCGCGTCCGCACCCCGAGCTCCAGGTGGCGTCGGTCATCGCCCTGTGTGACTTCAGCGCCGACAACGGCGCCACCCGGCTGATCCCGGGCAGCCACCGCTGGCCCCTCGAGCGCGAGCCGAAGGAGGAGGACTTCGTGGCGGCCGAGATGCCCGCGGGTGCGGCCGTCGTCTACCTCGGCTCCACCATCCACCAGGGCGGCGCCAACACCACGAGCGACCAGTGGCGGCGTGGCATGCACCTCTCCTACGTGCTGGGCTGGCTGCGCACCGAGGAGAACCACTACCTCACGACCCCCCCGGACGTCGCGCGCAGCCTGCCCCGTCACGCCCAGGAGCTGCTCGGATACGCCGCTCACGACGCCCTGGCCTCGGCCGGGGGCTACCTCGGCGCCGTGGAGCTGCGGGATCCGGTGGACCTGATGGCGGAGGGCCGCCTCTAGGGGGCGGCGGGAGAGAAATGGCACGAGATCGATGTCCGTGGGCCGCGATGCTGGCGGTGCTGCTGGTAGCGGGATGTGGCGAGCCGACGCCCCAGGCCGAAGCCGAGCGCGTGGAGCGCCCGACCAACCAGCAGCTCTTCGGCGAACAGCTGTCCCAGCGTGGTGATATCAGCGGGAGCGAGGAACGCGAGGCCATTCAGCAGTTCTGGAGGGTCTGGGCCAAGCACAAACCCGTCTACCAGAGCAAGTTCCTGGGCGTCACGACCGTCCAGAACCCGCTCGACGCCTGGATCGTGATGAGATCATCCACGAAGTCGCCCCGGACCTGATCGTCGAGACCGGGAGCTACCACGGTGGCAGCGCGATGCTCTGGGCCCTGGTCCTGGGAGAGGTGAACCCGGAGGGTCGGGTCGTCACCATCGACATCGAGGACCAGCGCGAGCCGCAGGCCAGGCGGCACACCATCACCCGAAGCCGGGTGGATTTCCTGCTCGGAAGCTCCACGGCGCCGGAGATCGTGGCCGAGGTCCAGCGCCAGGCAGAGGGCAAGCGCGTACTGGTGCTGCTCGACTCGCTCCACACCGAGGAGCACGTGGCGGCCGAGCTCCAGGCCTACGCCCCGCTCGTCGCGGTGGGAAGCTACGTGATCGTGCAGGACTCTCCGCTGGACGCCCTCGGAGCCATCGACGCATTCCTGGCCGCCAACCCGGGCTGGACCGTCGATGCGAGCAGGGAGCGCTTCCGGCTGACCAATACGATCCGGGGCTACCTGCGTCGGGTGCGCTGACCGGGGCTCTCCCGGAGGCGTCCTACGCGCGAGCCTTCCGGCGCCGCCGCGCCGCCAGCGACGCGCCCGCCAGAGCGAGCAGCAGGCCCAGCGCGGGCTCCGGGACGAGCTGCACGTCGAACACGGCCGAGACGGGCTCGTGGTCCGAGAGCGGACCACCGTCGGTCACGTCGCTGAAGACGGCATCCGGGACGTCGTAGTCGATCGGGGTCAGCCGGACCGACGCGCTGCTGCGGTAGAAGATCTTGTCGATCAGCTCGCAGTCCCCGCCGGTCAGATCCGTGGCGCAGCCCGTGTCGTTGCGCGGGCCCGCACCGGGCCGGTCGCCGGCCCGCGAGAGCTCCACCCACACGTCCAGCAGGCCGGCCGTGTCGAGCAGCTCCGGTACGATGTCCTCCACGTCGGTGTAGCGGCTGTTGCTGTCGCCACCCACGATCACCGCGTGTCCCGCCGAGTTGGCGACGATCGCGGCGGCGAGCTGCCGCAGGTTGCTCCGGCGCGCCGCGTTGCTGCCCGGATCGCCTCCGGCGTCCGCGTGCCAGTTGTATACGTCGACGAAGCCGCCCGGCACGATCTCGTGGCGCGCGAACGAGAGCCCCTTCGTCGTGAGGCAGTCCGATCCGTCGCTGAGCACGCCGAAGCACTCGTCCCAGGTGATGCGGGTGTGGTTCGCGAACGCGGAGAGCGAGAAGCGGTTGAGGCCGTCCGCATTGAAGGAATCGTCGGGGAAGGAGCCGGACTGGTGCGGGTGCGCGGCCTGGGAGGCCAGCTCCGGGTGGAAGGCGAAGTCCTCCTGGGCCAGCACCAGGTCGTACCCGTTCAGGAGCGGGCTGATCTGCGGCATGTGCACGCTGGGATTCGAGCTGGAGATCCCCTCCGGCAGCCCGGCCACGTTGTACGTGAGCACCGAGACGCTGGCGGCGCCGGATTCCCCGGCCCCGAGCCCCGCGGCGAGCCCCACGGCCAGCGCGACCCCCGAGGCGATCCCCCTGCACGGCCTGCGCATGAACCACTCCTGCCTGGCCGGATGCGGCCTCCTGGAGAAGTGGGGCCGAAGGGCGCGATGTGTCGAGGAAGAGGCCAGGCCGGGCCGCTAGGCTCCGGGCATGCCCCGATCGGGACCCCCGCTCCGCAACCTGCTGATCGCCCTGCTCTCGAGCCTGCTGCCGGCGGCCTCCGCCGTGGGATCGGGTCCGGTGGAGGCGGTGCCGAGCCTCGAGCTGGAGCGCTACGCCGGACGCTGGTTCGAGATCGCGCGCTATCCGCAATTCTTCCAGCGCAACTGCGCCGGCGACGTCACGGCCGACTACGCCCTCCAGGACGACGGGCAGATCCGTGTCGTGAACCGCTGCCTGCGCGAAGACGGACGCGAGATCGACGCGCGCGGCGTGGCGCGCCGCGCGGATGCGGAGGGCCCCGCATCGCGCCTGGAGGTGCGCTTCGCGCCGCGCTGGCTGTCCGCCCTGCCCTTCGTGTGGGCGGACTACTGGGTGATCGCGCTCGACCCGGAGTACCGCTGGGCGGTCGTCGGCTCGCCCTCGCGCAAGTACCTGTGGATCCTGTCACGTACCCCGCAGCTCGACGAGGAGACCTACGACCGGATCCTCGAGTCGATCGTGGCCCAGAGCTACGATCCCGCGGGCCTGACGCGCACGCAGCAGTCGGCCGCGGCGGACGACCCGGCGTGACCGGAAACGTGACCGTGTCGACCCGTGCACCGATCGGCCGACTGAGATCCCTGCTCTTCGCGCCCGCCGTGCGGCCCGACCTGATCGCCAAGCTTCCCACGAGCGGTGCGGACGGCGTGGTGATCGACTGCGAGGACGCCACGCCGCCGGGCGCCAAGTCCCAGGGCCGGGCGAACGCGACGGCGCTGGCCCGCGAGATCGCGGGGCGCGGCTCCCAGGTCTTCGTGCGCGTGAACGCGGTGGCTTCGCGCTGGTTCGAAGAGGACCTGCAGCACGGGTTGTGCGCGGAGCTGGCCGGGATCGTGGTTCCGAAGCTCGACAGCGCGGCGCAGATCGACAGCCTCGAGCGAGCGCTCGCCCGGGCAGGCCGTACGGAGCTGCCGGTGCTCGCCGGGATCGAGACGGCGCTCGGTGTGGCGGATGCCCGCGGGCTCCTCGCACATCCGCGCCTCCACGCGGCCTACTTCGGCGCCGAGGACTTCATCGCCGACATGGGCGGCGTCCGCACCCCGGGCAACCAGGAGGTTCTCTACGCGCGCTCGCAGGTCGCCCTGGCCGGGCGGCTGGCCGGCGTGCCGACGCTCGACCAGGTGGTGACCGACTTCCGCAACGACGCGGCCTTCGAGCGCGAGGTTCGCGAGGCCCGAGCGCTCGGCTTCCAGGGCAAGCTCTGCATCCACCCCGGGCAGGTCGCGCTCGCGAATGCCGGGTTCGTGCCCTCGCAAGCGGAGGTCGACCACGCGCGACGCCTGCTCGAGGCCTACGAGCGGGCCTCGGCCTCGGGGGTCGCCGCGATCGAGTTCGAGGGACAGATGGTGGACGAGCCCCTGGCCGCCCGCGCGCGACAGACCCTGGCCGCGGCCGGGGCGGACGAGGAGACCGCATGACCCGACCTGATCTGCCGTCCCGCCCGCACACGGGACGCTGGTTCGAGGAGCTCGAGCCGGGCACCGTCGTCCAGCACGCGATCCGGCGCACCCTGACCGAGTCCGACAACGTGAGCTTCACGTCCATGACGATGAACCCGGCCTGGCTGCACCTCGACTTCGACTACGCGGAGAACGAGACCGAGTTCGGGCGCCCCCTGGTCAACTCGATGCTCACGATCGCCGTCGTGATCGGCATCAGCGTGCACGAGACGACGCTCGGCACGACGGTCGCCAACCTCGGCTTCAAGGAGATCGTGTTCCCCGCCCCGGTCTTCCACGGGGACACGATCCGGGTCGAGAGCGAGGTGGTGGCCGCCCGCGCCTCCCGCTCGCGTCCGGCCCAGGGGATCGTCACCTTCGAGCACCGCGGCTTCAACCAGCGCGGCGAGCTCGTCTGCCGCGCCGTCCGCGACGCCCTGATGCACCGGCGCCCGGAGCCGGCGGGCTAGCGGGTCGGGGCGAAGCAGTCCCCGCGTGAGCCGTGAGGCAGGCGCCGTTCAGCGCTCGCCGGTCGGCAGGTTCACCTCATATCTCACTGGCCTTGTTGGAGTTTCCGCATGGAGCCGTGCGTTCTTCGGAAGCGATGCTTTACATAGTAACTATTTTAGTTACCATTGCTGCTAGCCATGGCCTACCTGGTCCGTCGCAGCCCCACCCGGGTCGAGATCCGCGAGAGCCGCGCCACGCCCAGGGGACCGCGCTCCCGCGTGCTGGCGAGCTTTCCCGGGGCCTTGACGCGCGACGCCCTGGACCGGGCGGCCTCGCGGGCCACGCGGCCGTTCGACGCCTCCGCGCTCGTCCGGCGTGCGCGCGCCCAGGGCATCCCGGTGCTGGAGCGCTCGCGCGAGCCCGAGGCGCGGGCCCTGCTGGCGCGCCTGCGACGCGGCGACCGCCTCGACCCGGCGCTCGCGACGTCCCTGCGGCGCGCGCTCGCGCGACTCCCCGAGGCGCCGATTCCGGAGCCCCTGGCCGAGGTGTGCGAGTGGGTCGGCGCCAGCGCGGCCGAGCGCGGTGCCGCCCTGCGCGAGCTCCTCGACCTCTACGGGCGCATCGCCGCCAGCCGTCCCCCGCGGCGCCAGCGGGAGCGCGCGCGCTTCCCGCGCTTCTCTTCGCAGCGCAAAGCAAGCTGACGGTGGCGACCGCCTCCCTCCCCGAGAAGGTGCTGCTGATCGAGGAGGGCTTCCGCCAGCGCCGCATTCCCCACGCCTTCGGCGGCGCCATCGCCCTCGCCTACTACGCCACTCCGCGCGCCACCATCGACATCGACGTCAACGTCTTCGTCCCCGTGGCCCGCGCCGACGACGTGCTGGGGGTGCTGCAGGTGCTGGGCGCCGAGCCCCTGCGCGCCGAGGAACGCGCGCAGCTCGAGCGTCACGAGCAGGTGCGCATCCACTGGGACCGGACCCCGCTGGATCTCTTCTTCTCCTACGACGCCCTGCACGAGAGCTGTCTCGAGCGACGCCAGCAGATGCCCTTCGGCGACGGCGACGCCATCCACGTCCTCGCCGCCGAGGACCTGCTCGTCTTCAAGGCCGTCTTCGACCGCGACAAGGACTGGCGCGACATCGAGGAGCTGATCTACGCCATGGGCGACGAGCTCGACGCGGCCTACGCCACGGACTGGCTGGAACGCATCGTGGGCGGGCAGGACCCGCGCTATCGGCGGCTTCGCGAGCTGCTCGCGCGCTACCCGTGAACGGGGCCCGAGCCACGCGGGTCGGACCAGCGGGGTCCGGCTCGGGTACAGTGCGCGCGTATGACCCGCCGCGAAGACAGCTCTCGTCTCGTGCCCAGCGGTCGCTTCGGCCGCGCAGCCCTGACCACGGCCCTGTGGCTGCTCGTCGCCGCGATCGCGCTCTGGAACCTTCCGGCGGGGCCGTTTCGCGCGCAGGCGAGGCCGCTGCTGCGGCCGGGAATGCTGCGCCTGGGTCTCTACCAGGACTGGGGCCTCTTCTCGCCCAACCCGGCCCTGCGCTCCCAGGCGCTGGAGGCGCGCGTCCAGCTGGCCGACGGCTCCCAGGAGACGGTGACCCTCCCGCTCGGCGATCCCCTCGTCGGAGCCCTGCGCGGGTACCGCTGGCGGAAGTGGCAAGGCCGCGTCCTCGACCCCGATCACCCGGATCTGTCGTCGGGCTTCGCGCGCTGGGTCGCGCGCGACTTCACGCGCGATCCGCGCGGCCTGCGCCACGTGGCCCTGGTGCGGCTCCGGGCGACGACCCCGCCGCCGGACTCGCAGGAGCCCCGCGCCTGGGAGGAGTTCGAGATCTACCGGCTGACGCCCCTCTTCCTGCCGGCCCCCCGACCATGACGGATTCCCGGGGGCCGACCGCGTTCTGGCTCGCCCTGCGCCCGGCGTCGACCCTGTTCGCGCTGCGGCTCGGAATGGGGCTGCTGGTGCTGGCGTGGGCGGCGAGCGTGTTCCCCGACCTGCACGACCTCTACGGCCCGAGGGGCGTGCTGCCGATTCCACCCCCGCGCCCCGGGCGACCCGACCTGTTTGGCTGGTTCCCCACGACCCCGGCCTTGCTCGCGGGATGGGCGTGCCTGGCGGCGGCGGCCGCCTGCCTCGCGGCGGGCTGGCGCGTTCGGCTGGCGGCGCCGCTGTGCTGGCTGCTCCTGGGCGCCTTTCACGCGAGGAATCCCCACGTCCTGAACGCGGGCGACAACCTGCTGCGGATCCTCACCACGTACCTGGCGCTGTACCTGGTCTTCACGCCGGGAGCCCGCGCCGGCCCCTCGCTCCGCGGCTGGCTGCGGGGGGACGGCTTCCGGCCGGAGCCGGTCTGGCCCCTGCGCCTGGTGCAGATCCAGCTCAGCCTGATCTACCTGGCATCGGCCCTCGACAAGCTCCGCGGCGAGACCTGGCGCGACGGCAGCGCGGTGTACTGGGCGCTCCGCATCGAGGAGCTCCAGCGCTTTCCGCTGCCGGCCTGGCTGACGGAGTCGGCCGCACCCGTCGCCGTTCTCACGTACGGAACGCTGCTGGTCGAGCTCGCACTCCCCGCGCTGCTCTGGTGGAATCGCACCCGCTTCGCCGCCATGGCGCTCGGCATCGCTCTCCACCTGGGCTTCGACTACGCACTGCGCATCGGCTTCTTCAGCTGGGCGATGCTGCTGGCGTACCTGGCCTTCGTGCCCCCCGCGAGCATGGCCCCCGGGCTGGACCGGCTGCGGCAGCGTCTCGTCCCGAATCCTCTGGCCAAACAGATCCGCGGCGGGAATACTCTCGCCTCGGACCGCTCCGAACGCCTGGGGGGATACCGGTGAAGGGGTACAGCGCAGCAATCACGGTCGGCGCCGCGACCCTGTGGCTGGGGCTCGCCGGCTGCCAGATCGGCCCCCGGGCCATGATCGTGGCCAGCTCCCACTACAGCGATGCGGTGCGGATCGCCGAGTCCGAGCAGATCCTCGTCAACCTGGTGCGCCTGCGGTACCGGGACGTCCCCGTCTTCCTCGCGGTCAGCAACATCTCGACCCAGTTCGAGTTCGAGGGCCAGGCCGACATCAGCGGCGACATCGTGAGCGGCGGTCCCGACGGGGCGACCCTCGGGGTCGGCGTGCGCTACTCCGAGCGGCCGACCATCAGCTTCTCGATCATGGGCGGGGAGGGCTTCCAGCAGCGCATGCTCCAGCCCCTCCAGACGCCGGCCATCGCGCTGCTGGCCGAGTCCGGCTGGCGCGAGGACCGGGTGCTGCGCCTCACCACGGAGGAGGTGAACGGACTGAAGAACGCGCCGCAGGCGTCGGGGCCCACCCCGATGCGCAAGCCGAAGTTCGAGAGCTTCGAGGAGGCGGCGAAGCTGATCAGAAGCCTGTCGAGGCAGCGCCTGATCGACTTCGAGTTCGAGATCCGGCGCGAGCAGCTCTCGGCCTCGCTTCCGACTTCCCAGGTGGACGGAGAGGACACCGTCAATGCCGTCAAGGCGGGCATCGAGTTCGAGGCGACCCCGTCGGGCGCGCTTGCCCTCATCGCGGAAAAGCGACGGCTGTTCTTGCGCTTCGCTCCGAAGTCCGACGCCTCCCCGGAAGCCGTGCGGCTGCGGAAGCTCTTGCGGCTCGATCCGAGCCAGCGGCGCTTCGGCTTCGTCGACGCGGAGGACAGCGAGCTGGATGCCTTCGAGCCGGACCAGGTGCTCCACGAGATGGCGATCGACGCGCGCTCCCTGATCGGTGTGCTCTACTACCTCTCCAACGGGGTGCAGCTTCCCCAGGAGCACGTGGACGCCGGTGTCGTGAACTTGACCACGGACGCGACCGACGAGCCCTTCGACTGGCAGGAGGTGCTGGCCGGTCTCTTCACGGTGAAGACGAGCAAGAAGAGGCCCGAGCGTGCGGCCGTCGCGGTTCGCCACCGCGGTCACTGGTTCTACATCCCGGACGACGACGCAGACTCGAAGGCCACCTTCCTGCTCCTGCACGATCTCTTCTCGCTCCAGGCGGGCGACGTCGAGGAGGTCAAGCCGGTGCTGACCCTCCCCGTCGGGGGGTGAGGTCGGGTCTAGAGGCGGCTCTCGAGGTACTGGAGCGTTCGTTCGTCGGCCCCGTCCTCCACCGGGACGATCACCGCCTCGAAGTCGCTGACCCCCACGTCGCGCAGGCGCGCGAGCCCCGCGTCGAGCGCCTTCTCGTCTCCGACCAGGGCGAGGTCGGCCGGCTCGGCACCCTCCTTGTCGAGCATCGCCCGGTAGCTCGGCAGCTGGCCGTACACGGCCATGCTCCGGGTCAGGCGTTCGATCGCCGCTCCGGGATCCGACGTCAGGGCGATCTGCACCCCGGCCACGATGCGCGGCTCGGGCCTGCCGGCCTCCCGGGCCGCCGCGCGCAGCTTCGGGGCGATGTGGCTCTCGATGGTGCGGGGGCCCGTCATCCAGAGGATCGTTCCCGCGGCGCTGCGTCCGGCGATCCGCAGCATCCGGTCGCCAAGGGCGGCGATGAGCACCGGCACCGGCTGCGCCTCGGGCACGTCGAGAGTCAGGTCGACCCGGTACTCCTCACCGTGGAACCTCGCCGGCTCGCCCCGCAGCAAGGGGCCCAGCACCTCCAGATACTCACGCATGTGCGACGCGCGCCGGGCGTAGGACAGGCCCAGCACGCCCTCGATCACCACCGGATGCGACAGGCCGATGCCGAGGGTGAAGCGTCCCTGGCAGGCGACTCCCGCGCTGAGCGCCTGCTGGGCCAGCGCGGTCGGATGCCGTGGATGGGTCGGCACGACGGCAGTGCCGATCTCGATCCGCTCCGTCTCGCGCCCGATCAGCGCGGCAGCGGTCACGGCATCGAGCCCGAAGACCTGCGGGATCCAGGCGCTGGCGAAGCCCCGGGACTCGAGCTCCTGCGCCTGCTCGACCAGATCGTCGAGGCCGCCCCGGCGCCGGTCGGCCCCGACCATCACTCCGATTCGCATGGACTGCCCTGCCCCTTCCGTCGACCCGTCAACGAGCGCTTGCGTCCGTTCCCATGCAGCCCGTCACCATGGGCAGGTCGAGGTGGGTCTTGATTCCCGGATCCGGGGCCTCGCACACCAGGGGCACCGCGTTCACCAGGTGGAAGGCGGTCGTGCTCAGGCCCTGGGCCACCCGCTCGTCGTGGCTCAGCTCCGGCGGGAAGTCCACGTCGACGTTCAGGTTCACGTCGCCCTCGAGGCTGATCCGCCAGCCGCTCTCGCGCGGGATGTCCATCTTCGCCTGAAGCTGCTTCTGCTCCGTGCCGCCCACGAACCAGATCTGCTCCTGGGTGATCACGGTGCCCGCCGCGGTGGTCCCGATGTGCTGGTAGTGGTTCAGGGCGATCGTGTCCTTCTCGAGCGTGCCCACGGCCGTCTCGATCGGCTCGGCGGCCAGGATGAAGTCATGCTTCGCGGCGTAGGAGACCACGTGGGTGCCC
This sequence comes from uncultured delta proteobacterium, assembly GCA_947259215.1. GTDB lineage: Bacteria > Myxococcota_A > UBA9160 > UBA9160 > JAFDET01 > CAMYLJ01. The sequence continues at coordinate 54,297 of CAMYLJ010000028.1, read as the reverse complement.
AGACCGTCCGCGATCATGTCGATTGGCTCATACCAGCTCTTGGCGAGCATCGCCTTCAGGGGATTGTTGCGGGCCGCGTCCGGGGTCTTCCCCAGGTTCATCAGCTCCCGCATCACGCCCTCGGAGCTGTAGCTGGTGCAGTCCCCGCACTCGGTCATGGTGATGCGGTCGATCTGGTTGCACCAGCCGCTGAACGTGAGCGGGAAGCGCTCCGCGATCCCTCCCGGGTTGCAGCCGGAGGCGTGCATGTTGACGTTGCCCTGCTTGCAGGCCACGTTGATGGCAGCAGCCACGTCCGGGCTCTGTACGAAGGGAAACCAGTAGGGGCAGGGCGTGATGACGTGGACGCCGGACTCGAGCAGGCGGCAGATCTCGCCCAGGTCCCAGGGCAGCGGACAGTAGAGCACGCAGTCCGCGTCCAGGGCCAGGATCGCATCCACGTCGCGCGTGGCCACGATGCCCGTCTTGCCTGCGCCGATCAGGTCGCCGGCGTCTCGCCCCTCCTTGTCCTCGCTGTACACCTTGACACCCGCCAGCTCCAGCCTCGGATGCCGCAGGATGCCCCGCAGCGCGGAGCTGCCGACCACGCCGGTGGCCCATTGAACGACTCTGTACTTCTTCACGCTCGTGCCCTCCGCAGGCGAAAGACGCGGATGTTCCGGTCGGTTCGCTTCTCGTAGACGTTCAGCTGGGGAATCGCCCGTCGGACGTCGTCCCAGACCGCCTGCTTCTCCGCGTCGCTCAGCAGCTCCGCCCGGGCGGCGAAGCGCTCGCCGCGCATCTGGACCTGGACTTCGGGATTCGTCTCGAGATTGTAGCGCCAGGCCGGATGCCGCTCCTGGCCCATGGCACTCGCCACCACCAGGGGATCCCCGACGTGCTCGACGCAGGCGAGCTGCACCGAACGCGGCTCGCCCGAGCGGCGGCCGATCGCGGTCAGCGTGAGCATGGGCATCGCGGGCGGGCCCAGAGACGTGAAGCGGCCGTTCGTCGCCTTGAAGATCAGCGGGTCGAGCGGGGACGCGACGTGCCGGATCAGCCAGGTGGCCACGGGATTGGTGGAGAGCCAGACGATCCAGCGCTCGGACATCGTCCTCGCCTCAGTCGAAGACGATCACCTGCCTGGCCGCCTCGCCCTTGCGCATGTGATCGAAGGCCTCGTTGACGTCTTCCAGGGCGATGCGCGAGGAGATCATCTCATCCAGGAACAGGCGGCCGTCCAGGTAGAAATCGATGTACTTGGGCATGTCGAAGCGGAAGCGGTTCGACCCCATGTAGGAACCCGTGATCTTCTTCTCCTGCAAGGTGAGGTCGGCCGCGGAGACCGGCACCAGCTCGGTAATCGGCACGACCCCGACCAGCACGGTGGTGCCGCCGCGGCCCGTCATGGCGACGGCCTGCTGTACGGTGGGCACGAGCCCGATGCACTCGAACGCGAAGTCGACACCTCCGCCCGTGAGCGCGTGCACCGCGGCGACAGCGTCGCCATCGGTGGCGTCGATGCAGTCGGTGGCGCCGCATTTGCGGGCGAGATCGAACTTCCAGGACTGGGCATCCACGGCGATGATCCGGCTCGCCCCCACGATGCGTGCGCCCTGGATCGCGGCCAGTCCAACGCCGCCGCAGCCGATGATGACCACGCTCGACCCGGCCCGGACGTGCACGGTGTTGAGCGCGGCGCCGAGCCCCGTGGTGACGCCGCAACCGATCAGCGACGCCCGGTCCAAGGGCATGTCGTCGCGGATCTTGACCAGCGAGCGCTGCGGACAGAGCATCTGCTCGGCGAACGAAGAGAGGTTGGCGAACTGCATCAGCGGATCGCCCTTCGCGTCGACGAGCCGCGGCTTCGAGCCCTCGGGCCGACCCGCGAACTGGGTGGGGCACAGGTAGGGGCGCCCCTCCGTGCAGAACTTGCAGACGCCGCACCACGAGGTGAGGCAGCCGATCACATGGTCACCCGGAGCGAAGTCGACGACGCCCTCCCCTACCGCCTCGACGATGCCCGCTGGCTCGTGGCCGAGGATGCAGGGCGGCGGCATGGGAAGGCTGCCCTCGATCACGTGGAGGTCGCTGTGGCAGATGCCGGACGCGACCGTCTTCAGGAGCACCTCGCCCGGACCCGGGTCGTCGATCCCGACCTCCTCGAGCTCGAGGGGGGCGTGATTCGCGCGCATGACGGCTGCTTTCACGGTCGGTCTCCTCCGGTTACTCGCCCCGGTACACGGGCTTGCGCTTCTCCGCGAAGGCACGCGGTCCTTCCCGGGCGTCCTTCGAGGCGAAGACGGGGCCGCCGATCTCGAGCTCCTTCTCCAGAGCGACGGCCTCAGGGTAGCTCTCGTCGATCTCGCGCAGCATGCGCATCAGGGCCCGGATCGAAAGCGGGCCATTCTCGCAGATCTCGGCGGCGATCTTCCGGGCTTCGTCCAGGGTCTGGCCGCTGGGAACGACCCGGCCCACCAGGCCGAAGTCGAGCGCCTCCTGGGCCGTGACGTGGCGTCCCGTGAGCAGGATCTCGGCCGCCAGGGTGTAGGGGATCTGTCGCCGCAGCCGCACGCTGCTGCCGCCGAGGGGGAAGAGGCCGCGCCGGGCCTCGGTGACGCCGAAGGTCGCGTCCTCGGCAGCCACCCGGATGTCCGTGCCCTGGAGGATCTCCGTCCCCCCGGCCACCGCGAAGCCCTCCACCGCCGCGATGATCGGCTTCAGGGGCCGGTTGTGGCGCAGCAGCGCCTGCCAGTGCAGGTCCGGCACCTCGGCCATCAGCTTCTGGAACTCCTCGTCCTTCTGGCCGCCTCCCATGGCCTTGAGATCGGCGCCGGCACAGAAGACGTCGCCGCGGCCCGTGAGAACGGCGACGCGCAGGTCGGGATCCTCGTCGAGCAGGCGCCAGGCCCGGTACATCCCCGCCAGCATGCCGCCGGAGAGGGCGTTCTTCGCTTCGGGGCGATTCAGGGTGACGGTCAGGACGTGGCCTTCGCGTTCGACGAGGCAATGCTCGGGGTTCACTGGGGGCTCCTGGGTTGCGCCGGGAAGGGACGGCGGCTCATCTCCGCTCGAAGTCGCCGAGCTGCGGCTTGCTCATCTCCTCGCGGAAGCGGTCGAAGGTGAAGGGCCAGGCCGTCGGCAGGCCGTCGGCGTCGAGATACCAGCTCTTGCAGCCGCTGGCCCAGATCGTCTTCTTCGCGGCCTCGCGACGCTCGGCGTCGAACCGCTGCATCGCCTCCTGGGAGGCGCAGATCTCGTCACAGGCGCCGGACCGGACCTGCTCGACCAGCTGCAGGATGTAGCCGAACTGGAGCTCCGCGACCTCGATCAGCGAGAAGTTCCCCACCGGGCCGTTGGGCCCGTTGAGCATGAAGAAGTTCGGAAAGTCCGGGACCGAGATCGCCAGGTGGGCGAACGGTCCGTCCTTCCAGACCTCGTCCATGGACGCGCCGCTGCGGCCGATCACCCGCATCGGCCGCACGAAGTCCTCGACCCGGAACCCGGTGGCCAGGACCAGCACGTCCAGCTCGTGCAGGCGCCCGTCGCGCGTGCGCACGCCGGACTTCTCGAGGCGCTCGATCCCCTCCGTCACGAGCTTCGCGTTGGGTCGCTGGATGGCGTCGTAGAAGTCCTCGGACATGATCAGGCGCTTGCAGGTCGCGCGGTAGTCGGGGCGCAGCTTCTCCCGCAGCTCCGGGTCCTTGACGTTGTTCTCGAGGTTGGCCAGGCAGGAGTCGTGGATCACCTGGAGCATGGGCGAGTCGGCATCTACCAGCACGTTGGCGAAGCCGTCGGTGAAGGCGCGCGCGACCGCATCCCGGATCGTCTGCATGGCTTCCGGGTGCTCCTGGAACTCGGCCTTCTCGGTGTCGCTGTAGGCCGGGTTCTCGATCGGCGTGATCCACTGGGCGGTGCGCTGGAAGAGCGTCAGCTCCTCCACCCGGTCCACCAGCGCGGAGACGATCTGGATCGCGGACGAGCCGGTGCCCACGACGCCCACGCGCTTGCCCGCCACGGGCACGTCGTGATCCCAGCGCGCGCTGTGGAAGAGCGCGCCCTCGAAGTCGTCGAGGCCCTCGATGTCCGGGATGGCGGGATGGTGGAGCACCCCCGTCGCTGCGATTACGAAGTCCGCTACGTCGGTCGCCCCGTCGCTGGTCTCGATCCGCCAGCGCCCGTCTTCGAACGCGCAGCGCGTGACTTCCTTGCCGAACTGGATCCGCTCGTGGACGCCGTAGCGGTGCGCGACGGCCTCGAAGTAGGCGTGGATCTCGGCTCCCGGCGAGAAGCGGTGGCTCCAGTCGGGGTTCGGGGCGAAGGAGTAGCTGTAGAAGTGCGACGGGACGTCGCAGGCGATGCCCGGGTACGTGTTCTCCCGCCAGGTCCCGCCCAGGCGATCGGCCTTCTCGTAGACGGCGAAGTCGTCGAAGCCGGCCTGCTTCAGCTTGATGGCGCTGAGGATCCCCGACATCCCTGCGCCGATCACGATGAAGCGGAGGTCGTTGCGGGGAGCAGCGGCGGGGGTCGAAGTCGGTTCCGTCGTCATCGCTTCCAGAAGCCACGCGGGCGGATCGGCGGGTCGGCTGGCGCCCGAGCGCCTACTCTCCGAGGCCACATGAACGCTAGAGGGAGTGGGAGGATAGGGGCTGAACGACCCCCGCACCCGCCTCCCCCCGGGGAACCAGAAAGAGACGATGAGCTCAGGTCAATCGATCCCGGTCTTGGTCGGCGTCGGCCAGATCCTTCAGCGCCTGGACGATCCGCGCGAGGCGGCCGAGCCGCTGGCGCTGATGCTGGCGGCGCTCGAGCGGGCGGGCGAAGACGCCGCCGCCCCGAAGCTGCTGCAGCGAGCGGATGCGATCTACGTGCTGCGGGGAGCCTGGGGCTACGGGGACCCCGGGCGTGAGATCGCGCGCCGCCTCGGCGCCACGCCCGAGGAGACCGTCGGCACGCCCTACGGCGGAAACTTCTCCCAGGCCTGCGTGATCGATGCCGCCCGCGAGATCCAGGCGGGGCGCCGCGGCGTCGTGCTGGTCACCGGCGCGGAGAACGGCCGCAGCGTGGGCCAGGCCCAGCGCCAGGGCGTCGAGCTTCCCCAGAGCGAGGCACCCGGCACGCCCGACCGCAAGCTCGCTGAGGACAAGGCGATCTTCCACGACGCCGAGCTCGCGCGCGGCATGAACAGCGCCGGCGACATCTTCGCCATCATCGAGAGCGCGATCCGCTTCGCGAACGGCGAGACCCTCGAGGCGCACGTGGAACGGATCGCCGAGCTCTGGGCCGGCTTCAACGCCGTCGCGCGCGACAACCCCCACGCCTGGATCCGCCAGGCCTACTCCGCCCAGGAGATCGGCCAGGCTTCGCCCGACAATCCGATGATCTCGTTCCCCTACACGCGGCTGATGAACGCCAACGCCCGTGTGGACATGGGAGCGGGCCTGTTGCTCTGCTCGCTCGAAACCGCGCGCGAGGCGGGCGTGCCCGACGAGAAGCTCGTCTTCCTGCACGCCGCGACCGAAGCCAACGACGCCAGCTTCCTGTCCACGCGGGCGGAGTTCCATCGCTCGCCCGCGATGCGCATCGCAGGCGCGCGCGCGCTCGAGCTGGCCGGAAAGAGCGTCGAGGAGATCGACCACTTCGATCTGTACAGCTGCTTCCCGTCCTCGGTGGAGGTGGCCGCCGCGGAGCTCGGGATTCCCGAGGACCGCGCGCTCACCGTCACCGGCGGGCTGACCTTCGGGGGCGGGCCCCTGAACAGCTACGGACTCCACGCGATCGCGCGCATGGCCGAGGTGCTGCGTGAGAACCGTACGTCGACCGGCCTGGTCCACGGCAACGGTGGCTGGCTCGCCAAGCACGCCATCGGGATCTACTCCGCCGAGCCGCCTTCGAAGGGCTTCCGCTACGAGAATCTCCAGGCGCAGGTCGACGCCCTCCCGCTGCGCGAGGCCCTGGTCGAGTGGGAGGGCCCCGTGACGATCGAGGCCTACACCGTGGCGCACCAGAAGGGCACGCCTCGCATCGCCCACGCGGCGTGCCTCACGGACGACGGCCGCCGTACCTGGGGAACGACGAGCGACCCCGCGCGGATGGACGCCATGATGCACGAGGAGTTCTGCGGCCGGCGAGGAGACATCGACGGCCACGGCAAGCTCCGTCTGGACGAAGCGCCCGCGTAGACGATCAGGACACCCAGGCTGGCTGCCATCGCGAACCAGACGCGGTGGATGGCGAGGGGGCGGGAGAGCGCCCAACGCACGCTCGACTCGAAACGTGCCGTCGGCATCAGCGCCGGCACGGCGGCGGCCACCAGCGCCACGATCCCGCCGATGCGGACCACCTCCGGCAGCCGGCACTCGGGGGCGGCGAGGCGAGGCCCGCCAGAAGCACGCCGCAGACGGAGACGAGGATGGCCATGCGCTCCCCATCTATTGTTTCGGAGCTGGATCACGCGTAACTCCTTGATCTTGCGTTATTTTGTCTAGAGCCCTCCTATGCACACGGGGGTGCAGGCGAACGCGGGTGTACCCTGTCCGCCGTGCCCGCTGAGCGAGCCCAGCGCAGGCTCACCACCGTCCTCTCCGCCGACGCGGTCGGCTTCAGTCGGCTGATGGCCGCGGACGAGATGGGCACCGTGCGGCTGCTGGCCGAGTGCCGCCAGCTCCTGGGCGACACGATCGGCCAGTACGGCGGCCGCGTGGTGGATGCCCCGGGCGACAACGTCCTCGCCGAGTTCCCGAGCGTGGTGGATGCGGTGCAGTGCGCCGTGGAGATCCAGGGCGAGCTGGCGCGCCGGCACGCCGCGCTGCCCGAGGAGCAGCGGATGCGCTTCCGCATCGGCGTGAACCTCGGCGACGTGGTGGTGGACGGCGAGCGCATCTACGGCGACGGGGTGAACGTGACCGCGCGGCTCGAGGGCCTGGCCGAGCCCGGCGGCGTGTGCATCTCCGGCACCGCCTACGACCAGGTCAAGAACAAGCTCGCCTTCGGATACGAGGACCTCGGCGCGCAGACGGTCAAGAACATCCCGGAGCCCGTACGCGTCTACCGGGTTCAGCCGCACGGGCCGGGCAAGGCCGCACGCGGTACGGTCCGGTCGCGCGGAAGGCGGCGACGCCTCTCCGTGCTGGCCATCTCCGCGGCGGCCCTGCTGCTCCTGGGAGGTGTCCTGTGGGCGACCTGGCCGCGACCCATGGGCCTCGTGATCGATCTCGCCGGGGTGAGCGGCCCGCCGGTCGATCCGCCCCTGCCCGACCAACCCTCGATCGTCGTCCTGCCCTTCACCAACATGAGCGGGGACCCGGCACAGGAGTACTTCGCCGACGGGATCACGGAAGACCTCACTACCGACCTGTCGCGCAACGACGCGCTCTTCGTGATCTCCCGGAACTCGGCCTTCACCTACAAGGGTCAGGCGGTCAAGGTGGAGGACGTCGGGCGCGAGCTCGGCGTGCGCTACGTGGTGGAGGGAAGCGTGCGCAGGGACTCGGATCGGGTGCGCGTGACCGCTCAGCTCATCGACGCGACGAGCGGCTTCCACTTGTGGGGCGAGCGCTACGACCGCGAGCTCGCCGACCTCTTCTCGGTCCAGTCCGAGCTTTCGGAGCAGATCATGGGCGCCGTGGGCGTCGAGATCCGCGCCGCCGAGATCGAGCGCACGCGCCGTAAGCCCACCGAGAGCCAGACCGCCCATGACGTGTACATGAGGGCGTTCCATCACTACATGAAGTTCACGCGCGAGGACCACCGGCGAGCGCGAGCGCTGATCGAGCACGCGCTCGCGCTGGATCCGGACTACGCGAGCGCCCACGCGCTGCTCGGAGGGATCTACCTCAACGAGTACTACAACCTGTGGAGCCTCGACCCGACGCTCCCGGATCGCGTCGTGGAGCAGGCCGATCGGGCCCTCGCGATCGACGAATCGAACCCGACCGCCCTCGTCAACAAGGCGGCCGGACTGGCTGCGCAGGGCCGGACCGCTGAAGCGCGGGCCTACGCCGAGCGCGCCGTTGAAGTGGACCCGAACTGGGACGTCCCGCATACGTTTCTCGCGTACATCCGGGTGCTGTCGGGGGATCCGCTGGGTGCGCTCCGGTCGGCCCGGCGAGCGCTGCGCCGCAACCCCAAGATCTCGGGGGGCGACCTGATGGCGATCGCCGACATCAACTACCTGGCGGGCCGCACGGAGGTCGCCCGCGAGCTCTATGAGCGCATCCGGGTGGCCAATCCGGACATGATCCTGGCTCGGCTTCAGCTGGCGGTCATGTACGACTCACAGGGGCGTCGCGACGAAGCGCAGCTCCTCGTTCAGGAGAGCCTGCGGGTGAATCCCGAGCTAAGCGCCGATTTCGTGGTAGAGGCCCGCAACGCCGCACTGATGGATGCGGACGAACGGGCGGAGCTTCGGGACAGCCTTCGGCGCGCGGGGCTTCCCTGAGCCCACGCCCGGACCAGCCCCCGCGGGGATTCGCGACCCGCGCCTCGCGTCACCTCCAGCCCTCTGCCAAGCACCTTCCATGACCGGGAAGGGCCCGATCCGCCCGCCGGGGACGCAGGAGACGACCATGACGCGCGCACGAACCCTTCTCCTTCTCGGCCTCCTGCCCGCCGGGCTGCTGCTGGCGGCTGCCAGCGGCGCCCAGGATCTGTACCCGGTCTCGGCCCCGCTCTGCGAGCCGCCGATCTCGACCTGCCAGCTCGGGCCGATCCCGCTCGGCTCGGGCGCGTCGCTGGCGCCCTCGATCCTCTCCGACACCTGCCCCACCGGAACCACCTGCACCTGCGTGCCGAGCTGCCCCACGTGCGCGGACTGCGACGCGCAGGTCTGCCTGCGCAACGTGAAGCGCCCGTGCCGGACCGCCTGCGATTGTCCGGGCGGCCTGGCCTGCTTCCAGGGCCAGTGCCTGCCGGGGATCGTCCCGGTCTTCTGCTGCGACGAGCCCGGCTCCTGCCCCGCCGGCGAGATGTGCGAGTACCGCCAGGGCGGCTCGAACGTGTGCCCGGACCGGCCCGGCGACCGCATCTGCGCGGAGCGCCGGCGCAAGGCGGGGGCCGCCGTGGCCGCGGTCGTGAAGCGCTCGAACTACTGCCGCATGGACAGCGACTGCGTGCGGATCGATGACAGCACCCGGTGCGGCGGCACCTGCGGCGCCTTCGTGAACGGAAGCCGCGCGCGCCGCGCGTCGCGACTCATCGACCGCATCGACACGAAGATCTGCAGCGACTACACGGCCAACGGCTGCCCGCTGGCCATCCCGGGCTGCCTGGTGCAGGTCCCGGCCTGCATCGACCACCGTTGCGTCGGCATCGGAGCGCCGCCGCCGCTGCCCCTCCCGACGCCCTAGACGCTGGAGCGGCGCCACGCCGCTTGCTGCTTTCCCTGCGCTGCTCGCCGGGCCGGGCCTCGCTATCCTCCGCCCGCCGATCGCGGAAGCCCGCGGCCGCTCCCACAGCGGGACGAGGACGCTCCATGGCAGACGACGAGACGGATGGGCTTCGAGCGCAGCTCGAGAAGTACGTCGGCAAACCGATGGGCCCGCCCGCGGTGGCGCCCGATCCGGTCAACCTGCCGATGATCCGGCACTGGGTCGACGCCCTGGACGACCGCAACCCGGTCTATCTCGACGAAGCGTTCGCCGCGACCACCCGCTTCGGCGGAATCGTCGCGCCTCCGGCGATGCTCCAGGCCTGGACGATGCCCCGACCGAAGATCGAGGGCATCGCCACGCGCGGTGGTGCTCCGGGCGAGATTCCCCGGGACAACCCGATCGTCGCACTGGACGAGGCCGGCTATGTCGGGACCCTGGCCACCAACTCCGAACTCGAGTTCGTGCGCTACCTGAAACCCGGGGACCACCTGCACGTGACGACCGAGGTGGAGTCCATCTCGAACCGCAAGACCACCTCCCTCGGGAAGGGCTATTTCCTGACCTGGGTGACTACCTACACGTGTGACGACGAAGTCGTGGGCCGGCAGCTCTTCCGGATCTTCAAGTTCGACCCTTCCACAATCGGAGCCGCGTCGTGAGCGGTGGGCACAGCGTGGGCGACGAGCTGCCGCTCTTCGAGCTCGCGGTGACCTCGACGGTGATCGTGGCCGGAGCCATCGCGTCCCGAGACTTCATGCCCGCGCACCACGACGCGGAGTTCGCAAAGGCGCAGGGCGCGCCGGACATGTTCATGAACATCCTCACCACCAACGGCTACGTGGCCCGCTTCATCAGCGACTGGGCCGGACCGGAAGCGATGATCCGCAAGATCGCGATCCGACTCGGCGTCCCGGCGATTCCCGGCCAGCCCCTGCGCTTCAGCGGCCAGGTCATGCAGACGAGCCAGGAGGGAGACGAGTGCGTGATGGAGGTGGCGATTCGAGCCGCGAACGAGCTCGGCGATCACGCAACCGGCAAGGTGGTCGTTTCCCTGCCGCTCGGGTGAGCCCCGCGGAACGAGGCGCGAAGTCAAGATGGCGACCGCGAAGCAAGACCCGACCCGAACCAGCCCGCGACCCGGCGACCTGGGCTTCGACCCCAATGAATTTCGCGAGAAGTACCGCGAGGAGCGAGAGAAGCGGCTCCGCCCCGACGGCAACGACCAGTACCTGGAGATCACGGGCGAGCTCGCCCACTTCGTCGACGACCCCTACGTCGAGCCCGGGTACGCGCGCGGGCCGCTGACGGACGAGGTGGACGTAGCGTTGATCGGAGGCGGCTTCGGGGGGCTGCTGGCCGGGGCGCGCCTGCGCCAGCTCGGAGTCGAGGACCTCCGCGTCATCGAGAAGGGAGGCGACTTCGGCGGCACCTGGTACTGGAATCGCTATCCGGGGGTGGCCTGCGACATCGAGTCGTACGTCTACTTGCCCCTGCTCGAGGAGCTCGCGTACGTCCCCAAGGAGAAGTACAGCCGCGGGCCGGAGATCTTCGCCCACTGCAAGGCCATCGCCGAGAAGTACGACCTCTACCGCAACGCCTGCCTTCAGACCGAAGTCAGCGAGATCCGCTGGGACGAAGACGGCTCTCGCTGGATCATCTCGACCAACCACGGCGACGCGATGAAGGCGCGGTTCGTCTGCCTGGCCAATGGCTTTCTCCAGAAGCCGAAGCTACCCGGAATCCCCGGCGTCGAGACGTTCCAGGGCCACAGCTTCCACACCAGCCGCTGGGACTACGCGTACACGGGCGGCGACTCGGACGGCAACCTGACGGGGCTCCGGGGAAAGCGCGTGGGAGTCATTGGCACCGGTGCGACGGCGGTGCAATGCGTCCCTCCCCTCGGAGCGAGCGCTGGACACCTCTACGTCTTCCAGCGCACGCCGTCGTCCATCGACGTGAGAGCCAACCGGCCCACCGATCCCGCATGGGCCCGCAGCCTCGAGCCCGGCTGGCACCAGCGACGCATGGACAACTTCCAGATCCTCACCACCGGTGGCTACCAGGAGGAGGATCTGGTGAACGACGGATGGACCGACATCATCCGCAAGTTGCTCTCCATGATGCTGGCCGAAGAGGACCCGGACTTGTCTCCGGAGGCGCTGGCCAGGAGCCTGGAGACGGCCGATTTCATGAAGATGGAGGAGATCCGCGCCCGCGTGGATTCGATCGTGGAGGACCCGATCACCGCGGAAGCGCTGAAGCCCTACTACCGCCAGTTCTGCAAGCGCCCGTGCTTCCACGACGAGTACCTCCAGACCTTCAACCGGCCCAATGTGACGCTCGTCGACACCCACGGCGCGGGCGTGGAGCGGGTGACCGAGAAGGGGGTCGTGGTCGCTGGCGAGGAATACGAGCTGGACTGCCTGATCTACGCCACGGGCTTCGAGGTCGGAACGGACTACGCGCGCCGAGCAGGCTACGAGATCGTGGGGCGGAACGGCCTGAGGCTCACCGAGAAGTGGAAGGACGGCATCCGGACGCTGCACGGCCTGCACATCCACGGCTTTCCGAACTGCTTCATGATGAGCATCGTCCAGTCCGGCTTCACGGTGAACTTCCCGCACATGATCAACGAGCAGGCCCGACACATCGCCTACATCGTCGAGCGCGCGTTGGGGCAGGGGATCCGGTCGCTCGAGGCCTCACGGGATGCCGAAGCGGAATGGGTCGCCGGCGTCATCGAGCGCGGTGCTCGCACCACCGAGTTTGGCGAGCAGTGCACCCCTGGGTACTACAACAATGAAGGCCAGCCCGGAGAGAAGAGTCGCCAGAGCGGCTTCTACTTCGGCGGTCCGACGGAGTTCGTCGAGATCCTCGAAGCCTGGCGGGCCGACGGCGGAATGCGGGGGCTGAAGCGCGGCTAGCTCGCCGAAGGCCGCCAGGTGTTCTACACCCGGGCAAGGAGGATCTCGCCATGGCCCAGAGCAGCTTCGATCCCGCGCGCTACAAGTGGCGCGAGGTGACGGGCGAGCCGGGTCTTTCCTACAAGGTCCACCACGACTACACGATCCTGGGCTACGACCTGGCCGCCGGCACCCTCGACATGCTGGTGCGCTGGACCGGCGACGGCGGTCATTGCCCGATCCACCGACACACCGCGACCACGACCGTCCTCGTGCTCGAGGGCGAGCAGCATCTGTGGGATCTCCACCCAGACGGCACGCGCGGGGAGCACAGGGTGCGACGCGCCGGGGACCACGCGCTGACGCTGGGCGACGCGCTGCCGCACCTCGAGCGAGGTGGACCGGTGGGCGGGATGGCGTTCTTCGGGAATCACTCCAGCGACGGGCAGCTCTACGAGATCCTCGACGAGGACCTGAAGGTCGCCGTGGACGTCACGATGGAAGTGCTCATCGCCGACTGGAAGGAGCACACCGGAGCGGCATGAGCCGGCCGCGGGCGCACATCGTCGGCATTGGGGAGTCCCGCTACACCCGCTGGGGCAAGATCGGTGACGTGACCGAGCACGCACTGGCGTGCCAGGCGATCCAGCGCGCCGTCGCGGATGCCGGCCTCTCGCTGGACGATGTGGACGGGATGGCCTCCTTCGCCGAAGACCGCAACGAGGCCATCTTCCTCGCCGCGGAGCTGGGGCTCCCCGCCCTGCGCTTCGCCAACATGGTCTGGATGCCCGGCGGAGGCGGCGGCTGCGCGGCCGTCGCGAATGCCGCGATGGCGGTCGAGACCGGCCAGGCCGAGGTCGTCGTGGTCTACCGCTCGCTGTGTCAGGGGCAGTTCTTCCGCTTCGGCAACCCGGTGGCGGATGCGGGTGCACCCACGCAGCCGGCGCCCCCGACCGTGCAGCAGGCGAGCTCGCTCCTCCTGGCCTCCATGGGGTTCGCGATGCCCTACGGCCTCTTGATGGCCGCCGCCGCCTACGCCCTCCCGACCCGCCGTCACATGCACCTCTACGGAACCACGAGCGAGCAGCTGGGCGCGATCGCGGTGACGTTCCGGGAGCACGCGAGTCGCAATCCACGCGCCGTCATGGGCGGCCGTCCGATGACGCTCGAGGACCACCAGGCGTCGCCCATGATCGCGGATCCCCATCGCCTCTTCGACTGCTGCCTCGAGAGCGACGGAGCCTGCGCGGTGGTCGTCACCAGCCAGGAGCGCGCTCGGGATCTGGCCAGGCCGCCTGTGGAACTCCTCGCCAGCGAGCAAGGGACACCCCGGGGATACGCCTTCGGTCCCTTTACCAACGCCAACGTCGCCGACGAGCTCTACGCCACCGGTGCCTGCGAGGAGATGGCGGGGCGCCTCTGGGGCAAGGCCGGGCTCGGGCCTCGCGATGTGGATGTCGCCCAGATCTACGACCACTTCACGGGTTGCGTCCTGATGCAGCTCGAGGACTACGGCTTCTGCAAGCGCGGCGAGGGGGGCCCGTTCGTCGAGAGCGGTGCCCTGGCCTGGAAGGGCGGGAGCCTGCCCACCAACACCCACGGTGGAAGCCTCTCCGAGGCCTACATCCACGGGCTCAACCACGTGGTCGAGGGCGTGCGCGCCCTGCGCGGCGAGTCCACCAGCCCGGTGGAGGGCGCGGAGGTCTGCCTGGTGACGAGCGCAGCCTGCGTCCCCTCGAGCGCAGTCCTGCTGGGGCGGCGATGAGCGAACGCTTCTTTCCCGACGGCATGCCGCCGCCCCTGGCGGACGCCACCACCCTGCCCTGGTGGCAAGCTGCCGCGGAGCACCGACTCGTCGTACAACGCTGCACGGCGTGCGGCCACACGCGGCTCCCCCCGGCACCCATCTGTTCCGAGTGCCGTTCCGAAGACTCGGATTGGCGGGAAGTCTCCGGCCGCGGCGAGGTCTATACCTACACGCTCGTGCACCGCCCCATCGCAGCCGGTCAGGAGCTTCCCTTCGTGATCGCGGTCATCGCGCTGGAGGATGCGGGCGGAGTGCGGATCCTCTCGAACCTGGTCGATGTGGATCCGGACGTGCTCGAGATCGGAATGCCGGTCGAGCTCGTCTGGGAGGACATGAGCGCGGACCTGGCGATTCCGCGTTTTCGGCCCAGGCAGGGATAGCGTCCAGCCAGGGGCGGCTACGCTTCGAGCGACCGCTTCGCGGCCTCGACGTCGAGCACCACCTTCGTCTCCCGTTCCGAGACCTCCCACAGCGTCTCGATCGCGCGGGCGAGGCCGACGCGCCGGAGGATCGGCCGGCGCACCGGGGCCCCATTGTTCACGAACCGCGGTGCGTAGAACTCTCCACCCTTCGCATCGGGGTCGGTTGCCGCCCGCAGCTGGGGAAGCGCGCCGGCCGCGGGCGTCATCCCGGTCGAGCCCGCCAGACCGTGGAAGACGCGTTGCCAGAACCCGCCGTCCGTCTCACTGACGCTCGTCGCCTGGAGGTCCGTGTCGGAGAGCCCCGGATGCGCGATCAGGCTGGCTGCGGCGACGCTCGCCGCCTCGAAGTGTCGCTGGAGGCCGATCCCGAAGTGGTAGTTCGCGAGCTTCGACTGGCCGTAGGACTTCCAGGCCCCGTAGTTCCCCTCGAGATGGGGATTTCTCGGGTCCACAGCCCGCCCCATGTGGTGTGCCGTGCTCGTCACGCTCACGACTCGCGCGGCCTCCGCACGCAGAAGCGCGGGCAGCAGGTGCGCGGTCAGGGCGAAGTGGCCCAGGTGGTTGACCCCGAACTGCATCTCGAAGCCATCCACGGTGCGCCGCTCCGGAATCGCCATCAAGCCGGCGTTGTTCACCAGGATGTCGATCCGTGCGTGGGCCGATCCGATGCGGTCTGCGGCTTCGCGCACCGAGGCGAGCGATCCCAGGTCGAGGGGAATCACCGCGAGAGAGACACTCCGACGGGCCTCGCGGATGCTCTTCTCAGCGGCAGCGGCCTTCTCCTGGTCGCGCGCCGCCATCACGACGTGTGCGCCCGCTCCCGCCAGGGCGCGGGCGGTCTCCAGGCCGAGGCCTCCGTTGGCGCCGGTGACGACCGCCAGCTTCCCGGTCAGATCGGGGATGTCCTTCGTGGTCCAGGACATGGGGCTCCTCCCGTCTCGGGCCGGTCAGATCTCCTCGTCCCAGACGGCGCGGATCGGAGCCTTCCCGAGCATCTGGTCTGCCGTATAGCCGCCGCGGGCGTGGCTCGGCCCAGGGTAGCCGACGTGCTTCCAGCCGACGAAGTCGCGATTGCCGCCGTACTTCGGGTCGGCCAGGAACCCGATCAGGGTGTGGGAGCGGAGGGTTTCGAAGAAGTCGGGGGACGGCCCGGCGTCGCCGGGCCAGCCGTCGGCCTGGCCGTCCTGGAGTGCCGCGAGGATCGCGTCCTGCTTCTCTTCGTCGAGCTCGACGAAGGTGCGATCGTGGCGCCGCTTCGCGACGACGTCCAGCCCGCGCAGCCCGGTGGTGTAGCTGGGCCGCGTCGCGGCGTCCTCGTGCGCAAGCGCCTTGTCGATGAAGTTGACGCAGCCGGCCTCGCGGCCCCCGGGGCTTCCGTCGTCGGAGGGCACGATCCGCGCGGCGACGGCGTCGAGCGTGCGCCACTCGTGTGCGGACAGGACGAGCGGCGTGGCGCTCTCCTTCGCGGCAGCCGCCGCGCGAGGCCAGTGGAGGGCCAGCAGAGCAGCGCCGCCGTAGACGGTCGCCCCGGCCAGCAGCTCGCGCCGGGTGAGGCCGCTCATGCGTTCTGCCTCTTCGCTTCGCCGATCATCCGGTCGGCCGCACGGTAGGCCATCGCCAGCAAGGTCAAGGTCGGGTTGTAGCCGCCGGAGGTCGGGAAGACGCCGCAGTCCACGATCCAGAGATTCGGGACGTCGTGACTGCGGCACCAGCGATCGACGACCGACGTCGTCGGGTCGTCGCCCATACGCGAAGTGCCGTGCAGGTGCACGCTCCCCGGCATCGCCGCCCCTTCTTCGGCGACGGTGAGCGGACTGATGGACTCCCATTTCTCGCGCGCGCCCGCGGCGTCGGCCATCTCGAGCATGCGCGCCGTGAACCAGCGATTCATGGCGACGTCGTTGCGATGCTGGCGATGCGTGATGCGGGGCGCCGGCAGCCCCTGGTCGTCCACCACGTCCGGATCGAGGTCGACGCGGTTCGACTCCATCGGCAGGTCCTCCAGGATCGCCGCCAGCGGGACGGTGCGCGGGAAGTCGCGCAGGCGCCGCTTGAAGTCCGCGCCCCAGCCGCGGCCCTGCCCTCCCAGTCCCTGGAGGGCCCACGCCAGCGGCTGCTTCATCAGCGCGTTGGCATCCGCAACGACGCCACCGCGGATGAAGCCGCGCTTCGGATCGCTGGGATGGAGGTCGTCGATGGCCGCCTGAGCCTCGAGACCGGTGAACGCGCGCGTCTCGCCCTCGACGGTGAAGTGGACCGCAGCGAAGTGGTGGAAGGTGAGGTGACGGCCCACCTGCCCGCTCGAGTTGGCGAGGCCCTGCGGAAACGCTCCCGACTTCGACATCAAGAGCAGGTGCGGCGTCCCCAGGGTGCCCGCGGACACCACGATCCGCCGGGCGCGCACCTCGTGCTCCTTTCCGTCACCGTCGAGGTAGCGGACGCTCCGGGCGCGCCCATCCTCGCCGAGCCGGATCTCGGTGGCGCGCGCGTTCGGGCGCAGGTCGAGCCGGCCCGTGGCGAGCGCGCGCGGCACGTGGATCGAGAAGGTCGTGGCCTTGGCGTGGATCGGGCAGCCGTACTGCTGGCACGCTCCCCCGTACATGCAGCGCGGGCGGCCTTCGTAGGGCCTCGAGTTGATCGCCATGGGCACCGGGAAGGCCGTGTAGCCGAGCTTCCCGGCGATCCGGCGCACGTGGGAGGTGGTGGCCCGGGGCGGGTGCGCGGGGTTCGGATAGCCCTTCTTGCGGGGACCTTCGAAAGGATTGGCGCCGGCACTGCCGGACACGCCGAGCTCCCACTCGGCGCGCTGGTACCAGGGCTCCAGCTCAGCGTAGTCGACGGGCCAGTCGGCCAGGCTGGCGCCGGCCAGCGGCCCATCGCTGGAGAGCACCTTGAACTCGTCCGGGCGGAAGCGCCACGACCAGGCCGCCCAGTGCGTGATGCTCCCCCCCACGCAGTGAGCGATCATGTTGTAGTGGCCACGAACCGCCGGTGTGGCCTCGTCCGGCCGCCAGGTCTCGATCTGGTCCGGCGAGAAGACCTGGTCGCGGATCACGAAGGCCAGCTCGTCGTCGCTCATGAACTGCGACGCCTCGAGCTGCGGCCCCCGCTCGAGCGCCACCACCGAGAACCCGGCGCGGGTGAGCTCCTGAAGCATCACCCCGCCTCCGGCGCCAGTCCCGATCACGCAGACGTCGAAGGTCTCGCGCACCGCCATGGCTCGCAGTATCCCCGCAAACAGGGCTCGCTGTCGAGAACGGTCAGCTGGGCAGCAGGCGCTTCTTCAGGGGCAGCTTCTTCACCTTGACGTCCACGCCGGCCAGCACCGCCACGCCCTCGATCCGGAGCAGGGGCGCGTCGGCCTCCCGGGCCCGGTGGGAGAGACCGCTGAAGCCGCCCAGGAGCCCGGTGCCGCCGGCCTGCACGTCCACGTGCGGGGGCACCACGATGGAAACGCCGCCCATCAGCGCGAAGACCTCGATCACGGTCTCACCCTCCAGCAGGTCGGCCTCGCGGAAGTCGAGCTCCACGCCGCCCATCACCGCAGTCACGCGCAGGTAGGCCGGAGGCTCCCACGCACCCTTGCGCGCCGTCCCGCCCAGAATCGCCAGCACCCGGCCCCAGGCATCCTCGGGGGCGAGGTCGCCGTCGCCGGGGTGCTCGGGCAGCCACTCGCCGGTCTCGGAGTCCGGCACCAAGGGGGCGGCGCGCGGCTTCGACGGGGTCGGACGGCTCATGCCGCGAGTCTACTGTGCCGGCGCCCGGCAGCGCCAGCACGTGCCGGGCCACGCGAGCGGAACGGCCCGGGCCGTGGCACGCTCTCAGGACACCCGACTGCGCGCACACGCACGGAGAAGAACGACCATGGTGGGATACGTGACCCTGGGCACCAATGATCCGGAGCGCGGCCAGAAGTTCTACGACGCGCTGCTCGAGCTGCTGGGAGCAAAGCGGATCATGGAGATCGAGAGCTTCGTCCTCTGGGGCACGGCCCTGACAGAGCCCGGCCTCGCCCTCACGAAGCCCTACGACGGCGATCCGGCAAGCGTTGGAAACGGCGTCATGGTCGCGCTGCGGGCTCCGTCGAAGGAGGTGGTGGACGCCCTCCACGCCCGCGCCCTGGAGCTCGGCGGACAGGACGAGGGCGCGCCGGGCGCGCGCGGCGACGGCTTCTACGCCGCGTACTTTCGCGACCTCGACGGCAACAAGCTGAACGCCTTCTTCCTGGGGTAGGCAACCCACTCCCAGCGACAAAGACACGGGGTGTGCACCCTTCCGGTGCGCCCTATCGTAGCGACATCCGATCCTGGAGGTTTGCATGGCCAAACGGCGCATCGTGATTCCCGAGGAAATGCGAGCCCTTCATGACCAGTTCCACTTCGCCCCCGCCGTGCGCGTGGGCAAGGACATCTTCTGCTCGGGCCAGGTCGGCTCGGGACCGGACGGCAAGCTCGACTCGGACCCGGCCGCGCAGATCACGCAGGCGTTCGAGAACGTGCGCACCGTTCTCGAAGAAGCGGGGGCCTCGTTGGCCGACGTGGTCGACCTGAACAGCTTCCACGTGGGGTTCAACGAGCACATCGGCATCTTCATGCAGGTGAGGGACGGCTTCCTGAAGGAGCCCTACCCCGCCTGGACGGCCGTCGGCGTGGCGGAGCTGGCCTTCGGCGCGCTCGTCGAGATCAAGGTCCGAGCACGGATCTCGCGCTGAAGTCCTGCAGCTCTTCTCCGCGCCCCGGATGCTGAGCGGGTGGATGCGCGCCGGGAGCGCACCTCCGTAGGGCTCGGGAAGCCGCCGGGGTACGGTCGACTACCCTTGCACCCATGCCGAAGAAGCAGAGCCGACGATCGCGGGTACCGACGAGCCGCGCGGAGCGCCTGCTGCGCTTCGGGTTCCTGGCCGGCGAGCTGGCGGCGGGGGGTCTCTACGAGGGCGCGCGCCGGGCCGTAGGCGCCGGTGCCGAGGCGGCCGGGGCGGCGAGTGCCCTGCTGGCACCGGCTCAGGCGCAGCGGCTGGCCCGCCGGCTCTCGCAGATGCGCGGCGCCGCCATGAAGCTGGGCCAGCTGCTCTCGCTCGAAAGCGAGGACATCCTGCCGCCCGAGTTCGCCGAGGCGCTCGCCGTCCTGCGCTCCCAGGCGGATCGCATGCCCGACGCCCAGGTACGGCGCGTGCTCGGGCGGGCGTACGGCAAGGGCTGGCAGGCGCGCTTCGCCGAGTTCGAGCTCGAGCCGCTCGCCGCCGCCTCGATCGGGCAGGTGCACCGCGTCCGCACCCGCGACGGGCGCGAGCTGGCGCTCAAGATCCAGTACCCCGGAGTGGCCAGGAGCATCGAGAGCGACGTCGACAACGTGGCCTCGCTCCTGCGAATCGCGCGAATCCTCCCAGTGGACATCGACATCTCGGGAATCGTCGCCGAGGCCAAGCGGCAGCTGCGCCAGGAGGCCGACTATCTGGCGGAAGCTGCGCACCTGCGACGCTACCGGGCGCTGGTGAAGGACGAGCCGCGCCTCTGGGTGCCGCGCGTGCACGAGGACTTCACCACGAAGCACGTCCTCGCCATGGACCTGGCGCGGGGCCTACCGATCGAGGAGCTGCGCGCGCGCGGCACGCCCCAGGCGGCGCGCGACGCTGCGGGGACGCTGCTCCAGAAGCTGCTCTTCCGCGAGCTCTTCGAGTTCCGCTTCGTGCAGACCGATCCCAACTTCGCCAACTACCTGATCGCCCCGGCGAACGACGAGCCGTGCGATGCGGCGCTCGACGAGCACGCGCGCATCCTGCTGCTCGATTTCGGCGCCTCACGCGAGTACCCGCGGGAGTTCGTGGCATGCTATGGGCGGCTGTGCCGCGCAGTCATCGCGGGAGACCGGGACGGCACGCAGCGGGCCGCCACGGAGATCGGCTATCTGCGCCCCGACGACCCCGAGCACCACGTTCGCGCGGTCATCGACCTCGTCTGGCTGGTCTGCGAGCCCCTGCGCCACGAGGGCGTCTACCGCTTCGAGCGCACGACCTTGGCCTCCCGCACGCGCGATGCGGGCCTCGACCTCGCCTTCCGCAAGGGGTTCCTGCGCGCCCCGCCGCCGGAGACCGTGTTCCTGCACCGGAAGCTGGTCGGGACCTTCCTGCTCTGCGGCCGCATCCGCGCCCATGTGGACGTCCGCGCCTGCATCGCGCCGTTCCTGTAGCGCGGGCCGTCCCGACCGGCAGCCTCGCGCACCTGGCGCCGCCGAAACGCCCGCCTCATCCCTGAATGCGCCCGCAAACCTCGAATCCCCCAGCGGGAAGCGTGATCTGCAACGCCGAGCCGTTCCGGGCCTCGACTGCCGTTCTCCGCCCCAGGCGCTGCAAGTCCGTCGAGAGCAGACACTCCATCTCCGCTCCGGGCGGATTCAATCGATGGTCGACCGTGGCGAAGACGGTCAGCTCACGCTCGGCGTCGGTGTTGATCGCACAGAGAACCTCGCGGTCGGCGAAGATTCTCGACCACGCGACCACCCACCTCAACTCGCCGCCGATCGCTTGCGGAAAGTGGAAGTCGCCTTCCAGCCCCGTCGCCGAAACCTCCCGCAAGTACTGCCGGCCGCGCCGCAGCGCGATGTGCTCACGTCGCAAGGCCGCCAGGCCCTGGATGAACCGATAGGCGTCGTGCTCTTCATTGAAGAAATGCCTGCCGGTGGATTGCAGCGACCCGAACGGCCCCCCGAACATGCACTCTCGAAGCAAGGCATCGCTGTAGGAGTCGTCGTCTTCCCGGTGGTCGGCGCCATCGAAGGCCTGCTCGGTTCCATAGTAGATGCACGGAATGCCCATGGTCGCGAGGTTGAGCCCGAGCGCCGCCAGCAGGTGTCGATAGCCGTCCTGTCGCCCGCAGAACCTGAACTTGTGCCGGGTCCCAACCTGGTCGTGGTCGTCGAACATCGTCACCACGTGGCGTCCGAACCACTGGTGTGTGTGTTTTCGCTCGAGCAGGCTGTTGCGGAAGAGATCGAAATAGCCCTCCTGCTCGGCCGTTCTCGGATGCCCGGGACTTCGGTACCCCTTGGCCAGGAATTCGAGCTTGTCGGGGATTTCGTTGATGCCGAGCGCGGCATCGATGCCGGTCGTATTCAACAGGTTGACCGCGTGCGACCGGCCGCCGGTGATCTCCCCGATCAGATAGAAGTTTTCCTTTCCAAGCGACTGGGCGAACTCGTGAATCACGTTCGCAAACAGCCGAACGGCGCCAGGCTCCATGTGTTTCACGGTATCGACCCGGTACCCGTCCACGTCGGCGTAGGCGATCCAGAACTTGTAGACCTCGCACAGGGCGAACAGCGCCGGGGACGGCAGATGTTCGTCGATCCGCCGAAGCAGGTCCCAGGCCAGCGATGGATCTTTTGGCGCGGGTCCCTGCTCGATCTCTTTCAGCGAGAGGAAGTCGCCGTCGATGTACTCCGGGAACGCGTCCCAATCCTGGATCTCGCCCTGGTGCGCCCAGGCTTCGGGCTGCTGGAATTCCGCCGGCCAGACGCCCTCATCCATCGGCGTCCCCTCGAGGAGCGGACCGAAGTCGAGCGTACCCGCGTCCTGGCGGTCGCGCCGAAAGCCTTCCACGGGGAAGCGCCGCCCCTGGTGGTAGTAATAGGGGTGGTTTTCCTGGTAGGCGAAGACGTCGCCGGCGTGGTTGAGGATGATGTCGAGGACGACGCGGATGCCCGCCCCGTGGGCCTCGGCGACCAGGTCGCGCAGCTCCTCGCGGGTGCCGAAGTGCGGATCGACATCCAGGAAGTTCTGGATGCCGTAGCCGTGGTAGTCGTCCGAGCCCGAGACCTGCCGAAAGACCGGGCTGATCCAGACCGCCGTGATCCCCAGCCGCTGCAGATAGCCAAGCTTGTCGCGCAGGCCAGCGATCGTCCCGCCGCACCAGGTTTTTCCGGCTTCGAACCACGTCATTCGATTCGCCGTCCCGGCGTCCGTCGCAAAGTCGAAGAGCGGCGTGGTGCGCTGGCCGCCCGGGACGGCCGGGGCCCCTCGGAAATCCGCGAAGCCGCCGTGTTCCTTGCCGTCCGAAAAGCGGTCGAGGAACAGGAAGTACAGGATCTCGTCTTCCCAGGCGGCCGGCGAAGGGTGGTAGCTGCGGCCTGCGGTGAGCGCTTGCCAATCGATGTCGGAGAGGCGGCGTCCGACGCGGTCGGGCATGCGTCTGATTATGCCGGGAGTGCGGAGCAGCCGCCAAGTCTGGCAACCGGATTCAGGGCCTCCGCGCGCTCAATCCCCATGACCCGGGGGCAGGTCCTGACAGGAATCCAAGTACTTGAATAGCGCGCCCTTCACCATCTCCTGGATGCCGGGCACCTCCGTCGGGACGCCGCCGTAGATCGCAGCCGAGATGGGGGTCTCGTTGGGGGGATCGAGGGCGTACTTCACCGCCGGGGCCAGATCTTCCGCAAACCTCTCGACCACGCCAGGCCGGGTCTGGGGCCGTGTCACGCACATATGGATGGCATTGGGGTACTGCTGGCCGTTGAAGCGCCAGCCCCGCTCCTTCATGAAGTCGTTCACGTGGTAGATGTCGAACCGGTCCGAGGAGAAGGAGAAGCAGAAGGTCGGCTTGCCCATCAGCTTGAGCTCGGGGTGGCTCTTCACGACCTCCTGCATCTCGAAGCTGGTCTCGAAGATCGCCTTCGCGTAGCGCAGGTAGCCCTCCCGCCCGAGGCTCACCATCGAGGCCCACGCGGACGCCAGCAGCCCCCCGGAGCGGCTCCCGGCGATGCCCGGCGAGTTGTACTTGCCGCCGGGCCACTCCGGGGTCGCGAAGTACTGATGGCGTCGCAGGGCCCGGTCGCGGCACAGGAGGACCGAAGTGCCCTTGAGACCGAAGCCGTATTTGTGGGTGTCGGCCGAAATGCTCGTCACGCCCGCCAGGCGGAAGTCGAAGACCGGAATCTCGTAGCCCAGCTGCTCGCCCCAGGGCAGGATGAATCCGCCCAGGCAGCCGTCGACGTGCAGGGCGACGTCCCGCTCCAGCGCCAGATCCGAGAGCGCCTCGATGGGATCGATGGTCCCGTACGGGTAGTTCCCGGCGGAGCCGACGATCATGATGGTGTTGTCGTTGATCTGCTCACGCACCCGATCCACCTCGACGAGCGTGCTCTCGGGATCCACCGGCACATGGACCACCTTGACGCCGAAGAGGTGGGCGCCCTTCTCGAAGGCGGGATGAGCGGTGGTGGGGAGGATCATCTCGGGCTCGCTGATGCCGCGCTCGCTACGGAACTTGTCCCGGTACATCAGCACCGCCGTGATGATGCTTTCCGTTCCGCCGGAGGTGACCGAGCCGCACGGCTTCGCGTCCGGACCTTCGCCGACGGCCGCGCTCGCGTGCATGAGATCGAGCGCCATCGCCGCAATCTCGCCCTCGAACCGGGTGGCACTGGGGCAGATGTCGCGCTGGAGGGCGTTCACGTGGGAGTACAAGGAGCACACGTCGTTCAGGAACGCGTAGTGCTCCGTGTCGCCGCAGTACATCGTCCCCGAGCACTGGCCCGTCTGCCAGAAGCTGTCTTCCTGCCTCGCGATCTCCTGGAGCTCGCGCAGGACCTCCTGCCGAGGACGCCCCTTCTCGGGGAACGCGTCGATCACGCCGAAGCGCTCTGCGTACGGATGGAGATCGCCCATCGGGCTCTGCGGATCGTCTGCCATGGCCATACCTCACTGCTCGCGGGGCGAGCGTTCAGGCGTTGAGCGCCTCGAAGATGGGACGGGTCTGCTCGAAGGCGAGGACGAACTGCTCGAAGAGCCGCTCGTAGACCTGCTGGCTCTCGGGCCTCGGCTCGTAGCTGCGCGCGATCGGGCAGAGTCGCTCGATCTCGTCCAGGGAGACGATGCCCAGCTGATCGAAGGCGAGGATGGCCGTGGCACGGTTGTTGACGTAGCGAGCCTCGGCCAGCTGTCGGACCGGCCGGCCCATGACGTCCGCGAGGATCTGGGACCACTCGTCCGAGACTGCCCCGCCTCCGGCGAAGTGCAGCTCCGCGAACTCCCGCTCGGCGAACTTCTCGACCTCAGGCAGGACCCAACGCAGGTGAAAGCTGACGCCTTCGAGCACGGAGCGGACCATCCGGGCCCGGGTGGTCTCGAGCGAGAGATTGAGAAAGCCACCGCGCATGGCGGGATTCGTCCGGGGGGAATGGGTGCCCGTGAGCCATGGGAGGTAGAGCAGCCCTCCGCTTCCGGGCGGCGCCGACTCGACGAGCTTCTCGACGTTGGCAAACGGGTCCGGAGTCGAGTGATCGGCGAGGGCGTCGCTGGAGAAGACCACCTGGCTGAGGAAGTGCTCCAGCGGCTTCGCGCCGAGCCCACACTCTGCCATGACCGTGTGCCGACCCGCGATCGGACTCGGCATGCTCAAGATTCCGTGCTCGAGGTCGGACCGCATGCCCCCAACGTGGGCGAGGATCTGGCAGGTCGTCCCGATGTTGACGCCCCCGTGGCCGCCGTGGTGCACGCCGGCGCCGATGGAGACCGCCTGGGTGTCGTTCACGCCGGTGAAGACCTTCGTCGCGGGGGAGAGCCCGATCTCCGCGGCGACGTCCCTCGTGAGCGTGCCGATGCACGCGTTCACAGGCACCAGTTCCGGGAGCTTGGCCGGGTCGATCCCCGACAGGCCGAGGAGCTCCTCGTGGTACCGGACGGCGTCGAGCCGACGGTTGTCGGTGAGCAGCTGGGCGAACGCCGTGCAGGGATTCGCGGTGCAGACGCCGGTGAGCCGCGTGGTGACGTAGTCCATCGGCTCGACGAACTTGTGGGCCTGCCCGTAGACCTGGGGCCGCTCGTTCTGGAGGAACAGCATGTGCGACAAGGAGTCGCTCCCGGTCGGGAGGGGGAGCATGCCGTTGATCTCGAGCCAGCGGAGCGGAGCGTCCGGGTGGCTCTCGTACATGGCGACCGTGTGGGGGCCGCCGCGGTGGTCCATCCACAGGATCATGTTGGAGACGGGACGGCCCTTCTCGTCGATCGGGACGACCGAGAAGAACTGGCTCGCACACGTCACGGCCAGGACCGCCTCGGCGGGCACTCCGGCCTCGTGGACGACCTGCCTCGCCGCGCTGAGGATGGCGCACCAGACCTCCTCCGGGTCCTGCTCGGCGCCTCCGACTCCCACGTCCAGCGTCTCGACGGCCCGCCCCGTCGAGGCCGCGATCCCTCCGTCGTCTCCCACCAGGGAGACCTTGGGACCGCCCGTGCCCAGGTCGATCGAGAGGATGTACTGCGATGCGCTCACCGGGGCCCTGGCCCCCTGTCGTTCCCGAATACCGGGTCTACCGCGCAAGCATTCAGCTCCTCGTCCTCGAGCGCAAGCGCGTGAAACGGCGACTCAGGCTGTGGACCTCCGAATCGACCGCGCCGTCCTACCATCTGGCTCGCCCGGGTCGGCAGGTGGAGCGTACAATGCCCAGATGCAGCTGACGCGGGGCAGGATGATCCTCCTGGGCGTGGGGTGGTTCGGCGTCCAGGTCTTCTGGGCGTTCCACGGCGCCACGCTGCCGCTCTTCCTGGCAGATCTGACGGACTCAAAGTTCCGGATCTCGCTCGTGCTCAGCCTGGCCGGCATTTCGGGCTTCGTCGTACCCCCCATCGTCGGCTACCTGAGCGATCGCACCTTCGTCCGCTTCGGACGCCGCACGCCCTACGTCTTCTTCGGAATGCTCGGCGTGCTCGTCTGCGTGCTGGCCCTGCCGCGAACGGCGGCCTTCGGCGTCGTGACCCTCGTCTCGGGGCTCATGTACTTCTCCCTGCGCATCGCCGAGACACCGTTCCTCTCGCTGCTCCCGGACATCACGCCGCGGGAGCAGCGCAGCACCGCCAGCGGCGTCATGAACCTCGTGGGCAGCATCGGGCTGATCCTCTGCTTCGTGGCCGGCTCCCTGGTCTGGGAGCGCAGCCCGGACGCCATGTTCGCCCTGGTGGCCGTCGCCTCTTTCGGCTTCATGCTGCTCAGCATCGCCCTGATCCGCGAGCAGGCAGCCCAGCCCGGGCCCCCCGCCGATCCCGTGAGCCCGGCGGCCTACCTGAAGGGCCTCGCCGCGGAGGGGAACGCGGTGCGCTTCCTCGTGGCGCAGTTCTTCTGGTGGCTGGGCTTCTGGATGATCTCGTCCTTCCTGATCCTCTTCGTCGCCGAGGAGCTCGGGGTCGCCGAGGGTCGGTCGTTCCTCGTCCCCATGGTGTTCTCGATCGTGGCGACCGTCGCCATGCTGCCCATGGGAATGCTCGGGGATCACTTCGGCCGCAAACAGATCCTTTCGTGGATGATCGCGCTGTGGGCGGCCGGTGGCCTGATCATTGCCCTGTCGCAGAACCTCGCCCACGCCCTCGTCAGCGTGGGGCTCACCGGGATTCCGTTCGCCGCCGTGATGGCCGTCGGCTACGCGTTCTTCCTCGACCTCATCCCCGAAGAACGGACCGCGGAGTTCGTCGGCATCGGCGTGCTCACCATCGCCAGCGCCCAGTTCGTCGGCCCGCTGATCGGCGGCGAGCTGATCGACACCCTGGGCTACCGCTCGATCTTCCCCGTCGCCGCCGCCTTCCAGCTGGTCGGTCTCGTCCTGCTGCAGCTCGTCAGGCCCCATCGGGCCCCGCAGGGCTGACACATCCGCCGGCTCGCGACCGCCTACGGCCAGGTGGTTCGACGCTACGCGAAGTGCATTCCGCCGCAGACATTGATCGCCTGGCCCGTGATCTCCTTCGCTTCGTCCGATGCGAGGAACACGGCGGCGTTGCCGATGTCCTCGGCGGTCTGGTATCGCTTGAACGGGATCGTCATCTGGACGACGAGGTCGAGCGCGTCCTTCGGCTCCATCTCCAGCTGCTTCAACCTGGGGTCCATCTTCGCCAGCAGCCTGGCGCCCTCTTCCCACATCGGCGTGTAGATGATCCCGGGACATATCGTGTTGACGTTGACGCTGTAAGGCGCCAGCTGCTGGGCGACCGCCTGGCTGAGCGTGATCACGCCGGCCTTGCTGATCGAATACGCGAAGAGCTGTGGGCTCCCCTTGCGACCGCCGACCGAGGATACGTTGATGATCTTGCCGGCGTTCTTCTGCTTGAAATGCGGAGCGATCGCCTTGTTGCACAGGAATACGCCTTTGAGGTTGACGTCCAGCGTCAGGTCCCAGTCTTCCTCGCTGATGGCCTCCAGCGTGATCGGCTCATCCGGATCGTGCTCCCTGTGCGTCACGCCGCTGACGCCGTGCGAGCAGACCAGGATATCCACCCCCCCGAACTCGGCGATCGTCCTGCTCACCAGCTGCTCGACCTGCACCTCGCTGCGCACGTCGGCCTGTATCGCGAGCGACTTTCGCCCCTGCTCCTTCACCTCCGCGGCGACCTTCTCGGCCAGCTCCAGCTTCGCGTCGCTGACGACGACGTCGGCGCCTTCTCTTGCGAAACAGAGCGAGATGCCCTCGCCCAAACCGCCGCCTCCGCCGGTCACGATCGCAACCTTGTCCCCCAATCTCATGCCGTGTACTCCTTTGCGACCCAGAGGCGGTGTAGACGTCTACCGTGTCCTCCAGGGATCAGGGCAACTATCCTGTCGACGCGCTCACGATGTATGAAGAAAAGTCGTTCTGGTCCCGGGACTTCGGCCCCTACAGGCCCGAGCCGTCCCTGCAGGAGCCCATCCAGGTCGACGTCGCGATCGTGGGCGGAGGGTTTCTGGGCCTCAACACCGCCCGGGAGTTCAAGAGGGACAACCCCAACGCCCGGGTCGCGGTGCTCGAAGCTGCCGTGATCGGCTACGGCGCCAGCGGCCGTAACGCCGGCTTCAGCATGACGCTCTTCGGTCTCGAGCCCCAGGTGACCAAACTGCGCTGGGGCAAGCAGCGCACGCTGGACGCCTGCCGATACATGATCAAGGCGGTGAACTACACCAGGCGGCTCATCGAGGACCATCAGCTCGACAGTGACTACTCCCATCCCGGCTTTCTCCGCCTCGCCTACAGCAATCCCCAGGTCAAGACCCTCGAAGGCGCCTACAAGGTCTACCAGGATCTCGACGTCGCCAACGAGCTGGGCATGCGCTGGGTGGAGCGGGAGGAGCTCCGCGGCGAGTTCAACAGCCCCTTGTTCAGCGCCGGGCTGTCAGAGGCCCACGCCGGTCTTCTGCATCCCTGCAAGCACGTTCGCGAACTGAAGCGCCTGGCCACGGAGGCCGGGGCCGAGGTATACGAGCAGACGCCCGTCCAGATGATCGCGCGCCAGGGCAACCAGGTGGTGCTGACCACCCCCGGCGGCAGCGTGCGGACCCACAAGCTCGTGCTGGCGACCAACGCCTACACCCATCTCCTCGAGGGCCTCGAGGGGACGCGTTCGCTCCAGTTTCCCGTGTGGACCTCGGTCATCGTGACCGAGAGACTCAGCGAAGAGCAGTGGGCGTCGATTGGCTGGGCCAACCGCCAGGGCCTGGAAGACGTGCGCCAGCTGATCCACTACTTCAGGCCCACGGCCGACGGCCGGATCCTGATCGGTGGGCGGGATGTTCACGCGCCCCGGGGCTCCCAGGACAGCATGGACTACGACTTCACCCCCGCTGTCTGGCTCGAGCTGGAAGGCCACCTCCGGCGCATGTTCCCGAGCCTGCGCGACGTCAAGGTGGCGTATCGCTGGGCCGGCGCGGTCTCCGTCAACATCGATATGGCGCCGGAGATCGGTTTCCTCGGTGACGAGCGGATCATCTACTCGACGGGCTGCCTCGGCCACGGCGTGTCGCTGACCCACCTGAACGGCCGGCTGATTGCCGACCTGCTGAACGGCAAGGAGACCGAGCTGACGAACTTCTGGATCGTGAATCGGAGCGCGATCCGTCTGCCGGGCAGATTGCTGCCATTCCTGAGCATCAAGGCGGTGCGCGCGCTCCTCAGAACCGTGGACCACGTGCAAGAGCGGAGCATGCCAGGCCTGGTGTCGGGAGAATGAGCCAGCCGCGTCGCGTCAGTGGTGGCTTGGGATGAATCCAAAGCGCCGCAGGTACTCCTCGTCCATGAGGAGCGGCGAATCCCCGAACCAGGAGATCTCCGGCTGCTCCAGCGCCATGAGCCAGCCGTAATCGACCGGCAGCGTGGCGGTGCCCTGGGTCGCGTGGTGGAACCAGAAGCGCTCCTCGTCGGACCAGTTCTGGGCCAGCCACTCGGCCCGCTCGAACTCGCTGTTCGCCGGGAGGCTCGGCGCGCAAGCCAGGAGCAGGGAAAGGGCCGCGGCGATCGCGACCGCGTCGAGCCCCCGTGCGAGCCCTCCGCGCGAGCTCCACCTCACATCCGGCCGGGGTCCGCGGGCCATGCGAGTCCCTCCAGGTCCGTCATCGGCTCGGTCCCATCCTACCCGACGCTGTGGTGCCCGGGAGGGATTCCGCGGCGCCGTCGCCTCTCGCGAACCCACGGGGCCGACGGGATGACCGCAAGGACCCTTGAAAGGATGGCGTCGCGCCCGGGGCACGCTCCCCCGGTGCCCGGCATGATCTCGAAGCGCGGATCGAACACCACCAGCGTCGACGCGAGCTGCCCCATGATCTCGCTGTTGCCGTCGGCCTTCGCCGTGCCGTCTTCGATCTGGGCCCACACGGCCTTCACTCCCATCATGACGGGCTCCAGATCGCTGCGCCGGTATCGGGCGTGATCGGGTTGGCGGTGAACGTCATGCCCACGGACGTGCGCGGGTCCATGCGGATGCCGACGAAGTCCAGGAAGAGCTCCGTGCTGATGGCGCGGATCACGTCGGGTCCGGGCGCGCTGCCCCAGCTTCCGCCTGCGGCGTCGAGCGCTGCCACGACTCCCGGATTGGCCAGCGCGAATACCCCGTTGGCGGGCGCTTAGGGCCGATCGTTGCACATTCGTGCGCCGCCGCGCCAACGGATTTGCTTGACATGCCGCCCGCTCCGCGATGAGGATGCCTGCTCTGGGCGCAGCAACACGGAATGTCTCGGCGTGACCACACCCCTGGGCGGCAAAGCCCTGAGTCAGACCATCGGGGCCGTCAGCGAGATGACGCTGCTCCTGCCCATCAAGCAGGGGTTGACGACGCAGCTCGACCCCGACTTCCCGACGCTCTTCAATCCGGCGCTCCCGCAGGTCCGCTGGGCGGACAACCTCCGCAAAGCGCTCGAGCTGGTGAGGGGCTTCGTCGAGCGCGGCGAGATCACGGCCCTCAACCAGATGGCGACGATCCACTTCGCCCGCTGGGTATTGATCGACGATGACGCGCGCCTGCTCTTCAGCTCGAACTTCGACGGCAGCTGGGACCGCTACCTGCGCGACTTCGCCGTCGTCGCCAACCGGAAGCCCACGGCGCAGGACCCGAAGGCGGTGCCCTGGATGGACCTGGTCTGGCGCAACTGCGTCGGTTACCCCGGCACCGACGACTTCCAGGACTTCGGGGACTGGGTACGCAAGTACCAGGTCGAAACGACGCTGTTCTTCCCGAACATCCCGGAGACGACGGTGCGCGACATCGCGTGGCTGAAGAAGTTCAAGAAGCGCTTCGACGCCTTCGACCACGAGGTGCAGACCGTCGACCGCTCCCAGTGGCCTCCCCAGCTGGTCCGGATCTACGACCGGTTCAAGCGGGAGGCCGCCCAGATCGACGTCATGGTCGTGGGCGAGTAGCGCGGAGGGCACGAGCATGCCGCAGACGCCCACCCAGCCCGCCGTCGATCTCAGCGACGTCCAGGGCGGCATCTTCAAGGACTACGAGGTCGAATTCGAGAAGCACCTGTTCTTCGCGATCGGGAGCGTGGATGCGGGCCGGGCCTTCGTGCGCGCAGTCCGACCCTGGGTCACGAACGCGAAGGCTCAGGAGCAGGCGGCCGACACCCGCCTCAACCTGGGCTTCACCTGGCCCGGCCTCGACGCCCTGGGCGTAGAGGACGCGGCCCTGGCGTCCTTCCCCGTGGAGTTCCGCGAGGGCATGGCGGCGCGTGCCGGGCTGCTGGGGGACAACGGCCCGAGCGCACCCGGCCAGTGGGATCCGCCGCTCGGAGAACGCAAGCTCCACGTCTGGGTCCTGGTGCAGGCCGCCCGCCCGGAAGATCTGACCGGTCGCCGCGACGAGGTGCTGGCGATGGCCCGGGCGTCCGGCGCCATCGAGCTGATCTGCGAGCAGGACGGGGCGGGTTTCGGCCCCGCCCACGCCCCTGCCCGGGAGCACTTCGGCTTCATGGACGGCATCGGCCAGCCCGGGGTGGAGGGCGTGGGCTGCCCCGTCCATCCCGGGACGGGCACGCCCCGCGAGGGGGGCGGCTGGGTCCCGATTCCGGTGGGCTGCTTCCTGCTCGGCTACCCGGACGCCTACGGCCGCACCGCCACGCGCCCGAAGTCCGACGTGCTGCGCCACAACGGCACATACATGGCCTACCGCAAGCTCGAGCAGGACGTGGTGCGCTTCCGGGACTTCATCGACGCGAATGCCCACGTGGTGGGCGGCGACAAGGAGCTCCTGGCCGCCAAGATGGTCGGGCGCTGGCGGAGCGGAGCCCCCCTGGAGCTGGCCCCGGATCGGGACGACCCGGCGCTGGCCGCGGACCCCCAACGCAACAACGACTTCCGCTACTTCGACGACGACCGCCGCGGGGAAAAGGTCCCCCACTCCTCCCACATCCGCCGGACCAACCCGCGCGACCGCTTCCTGGAGAAGCACGCGGGCGTCATCGACCCGGGGGCGCACCGGATCATCCGCCGCAGCAAGCCCTATGGGCCGTGGCTCCCGGAAGGGGCCGAGGACGATGACGAGCGCCGCGGCATCCACTTCCGGGCCTTCAACGCCAACCTGATGGACCAGTTCGAGGTCGTCCAGGCGGTGTGGACGGGGTCCGCCAACGAAAGCTTCGGCCTGAGCTCGGACCGCGACCCGATCGCGGGCTCGAACGAGACCATGGGCCCCGAGAGTCGCCGGCTCCAGGCGACCTTCTCGATTCCCCGGGGCCAATGCGTCGCCACCCTCTACGACCTGCCCCGCTTCGTCACCGTGAAGGGCGGCGACTACTTCTTCGTCCCAAGCCTCAAGGCCCTGGACAGCCTGGGCGCACCCGTCGACGCCCCGGAGAGAGGAACCCGATGAGCGCCCCGACAACCGCCCCCGCCCCGGGGGCCTTCGTCGAGCAGTTCGAGGCCGCGTCCCGGGAGGACCAGATCAACCTCGTCCTCATGTACATGGAAAGAGGACTCCTGCCCCAGCTCGCCGACGAGCTCCGCGCGCACAATCACGGCGCCGTCTTCGAGACGCCCCTGGGCTTCCTGGCGTCGCGCTTCGGCGACGTCATGGAGGGCTTCGATCGCAACGAAGTCTTCTCGGTCGCCCCTTACGGGGACCGCATGGTCGACATCACGGGCGCCTTCATGCTCGGGATGGACCCGGGCCCGCGCTACGATCACGCGTCGGCCGTCGTACACCTGGCGTGCCCCGGCATCGGCCAGCCGGCGCTCGGGCGCTGGATCGAGAAGTATGCGAAGCAGGCGGTGGAGGCGGCCGCCCGCGAGGGGACCTTCGATGTGGTGCAGGAGGTGGCCTATGCGATCCCCCTGGGCTTCGTGGGCCACTACTTCGGCGTGCCGGGACCGAACGCCGCGGCCTACACCCGCTGGGTGCAGGCCGCGGTGCTCTACATCTTCAACTCCTGGACGGATGCGGACGTCTTCCGGGGGTCGATCAAGACCACGGCGTCTCAGGGCGGCGTGCACTTCGCCGCCTACCTCGACCGGGTCATCCAGGACCGGCTCGATCTCCTCAAGTCCGGGCAGCCCGCACCGGACGACGTGCTGACCCGCCTCCTACGCATGTGGCTCGCGGACCCGGCCACGAGCTTCGACCCCGTGGGCATCCGCCGGAACCTGGCCGGACTGATCCTGGGCTCCACCGTCGCCCCGATGGGCATGTTGGTGGCCGCCATCGCGACGCTCCTGCGGCTCCAGGTGACCGCGCCCAAGGCCTTCGCGATGACGCGCCAGGCGGCCCTCGACGGCGACGACGCCCTGCTGCGCCAATGCATGCTCGAGGTGGCGCGACTCGGACCCCCGAGCCCACCCACCATGTTCCGCGTGGCGAACCAGGACTACGTGATCGCCAAGGGGACGCCGCGGGAGACCCTCATCCCCGAGGGCTCGCGGCTCGTCCTGCTGCTCTCGTCGGCCATGATGGATCCCGAGTTCGTGGATCAACCCCACGATTTCCGCCCCGGCCGGCCGGACTGGAACTACGTGATGTTCGGTCAGGGCCAGCACGAGTGCCTGGGCCGCGGCGTCGGAATCTCCATGCTGACCTACACCGCGAAGGCACTCCTCAAGCTCCCGGGTCTGCGACCCGCTCCGGGCGCGACGCTCGAGTTCGGGACCGGGGTCACGGAGAAATACTTCCCGATCCGCTGGGAGCTCGAGTGGGACGGCCCCTGAGCTAGTCGGCGCCGAGGGCGCGCTCGAGTTTCCCGGCCTGCCGGTGATGGGCGGGCAGGTCCAGGGCGGCGAGCCCGGCCTGGGCCCGCCGCAGATGCCGGCGCGCGGCGTCCGGCCGCTCCGCGTCGTGGAGCACCTGGGCAGCGCAGAGCTCGGCGATGGCCAGCTCGCGCCGACTGCCGTGGCTCTCAGCGCTCGCCAGGAGGGAGGCCACCGAGGACTCCAGCTCCTCCGGCGCGCGCTGCCCGGCGATCCGCAGCAGGGCCCGCTCGGCGATGTCCTCACCCAGGCGGTCCCCGGCGGGGCCGCGGTCCAGGGCCGCTTCCGCCAGGCGTTCGGCCTCGTGCAGCGCGCCCAGCTCCGCCAGGGCGTCCGCCAGGCAAGCGAGACTCCAGGTCTTGGTCATGGGGAGCCCGCTGCGCTCGAGCTGGTCGAGCCCGCGGCGCAGGGCGGCCTGACCGGCCTCGTGGTCGCCGAGCCAGAAGCGGCCGTAGCCCTCCAGGGTCTCGCAGGTGGCCAGGTGGTAGGGCGCGTTCATGGTCTGGGCGAGGAGCCGTGCCTCCCGGGCCGCCGCCACCGCGCCTTGCCAGTCCCCCCGAATGGTGGCGATCAAGCCCATGGTGATGCGCACGGAGCTCTCGGTGGAGCGCTGTCCCAGGCCACCGACGATCTCCAGGGCCGTGGCCATCAGGCGGTCGCTCTCGGCGAACTCGCCGCGGTCCGCCTCGAGCAGGGCGTGCTGGGCCACGGCATAGGCCGTAGTGCCGCCCAGGGACGTCCCGCTGGCCTCGGCCTGGCGGCGCCGGAAAGCGACCCCCTGGGTCAGGATCGGCCCGGCACGATCGAAGTCCCGCGCGATCACGTAGCAGACCCCCAGGTGACACATGAAGGAGCCGGTCACGTCGTCGTTGCCCAACGGAGCCACGCGCTCGATGGCCTTTCCGGCCTCCGCGAGCGCGCGCTGGTGGTCGCCGATGGCGTAGTAGATCCAGCACATCCAGTAGAGGGCGCGCACGGCGTGGGCGGGCTCGCCCAGCTCCTCCGCCTCGCGCACCGCGGTCTCCAGGAACGCCACCTGGTCGAGCGACGGGCTGAAGGGGCAGGTGGCCGCGTAGCGAAGCGTCAGGTCCACACGCCTGCGGGCGAGAGCGCCGTCCCCCTCCAGGGCCAGGGTCCGCTCGACGGCGCGCCGGTAGTGCTCGCGTGCCTGATGCATGGCGTAGCTGGCGGCGGCCTTGTCGCCCGCGCGCTCCAGGAACTGCAGGGCCCGTTCGTCATCGCCGGCCGCCAGGTAGTGCTCGGCCAGGGACTCGTAGTGCTCCTCCAGCCGGCCGCGCTCCAGCTCCTGGATCAGCTCGGCGACCCTGCCGTGGATGCCCGCGCGACGGCGTCGCAGCAGCGTCCCGTACGCGACCTCCTGGGTGATCGCGTGCTTGAAGCGGTAGACGTGGTCATCGCTGGTGGGGAGCGGCTGCACGAACTCGAGCTGCTCGAGAGAGGTGAGCAGGGACTGGGTCGGCCAGCCGTCCGGAACCAGCCGCGAGAGAATCTCGAACGGGAACTCGCGCCCGATCACGGAGGCGAAGCGCAACACCTCGCGCACGCGCGGCTCCAGCTTGTCCATGCGGCTGCGAAGCACGGCCTGCACGCTCTCGGGCAGCTCGAGGCTGGCCAGCTCGTCCGCCGGCACGACCGTGTCGCCCTCCCGGCGCAGCGCGTCCGACTGGGCCAGGGAGACGCAGATCTCCTCCACGAAGAAGGGGTTGCCCAGGGTGCGCTCGTGGATCCGCGTGGCCAGCGCGTCCTCCACCTGACCGGCGCCGAAGCAATGGGCCACGAGGGCTGCCGTGTCGGCCCGGTCGAAGGGCAGCAGCGCGATCTCGTCCGTCTTCACGCCGGTCCACTGCGGGCGCAGCTGCGGGCGATGGCTGAGCACGATCAGGATGCGGTGCTCCGGGACATGCCGGGCCAGGTTGGCGAAGGTGCCGTCCGAGGCTTCGTCCGCCCAGTGCCAGTCCTCGAGGTGCAGGACCACGGGCCGCTGCTGCGAGAGCGCCACGTTCAGGGCCACCACGGCCTGGCGGATCGCGCCCGGGAGCTCCTCGCCGGCCATCTCGGCCGGGATCGGGTGATCCCTGCTCGGTGCGGACAGCAGCTGGAGGTAGAGGGGCAGAAACGACTGGAGCGACGGGTCGATGCCCAGGATCGCGTCGGCCGTCTTCCGCACCACCTCCTCGGCGGTGTCGCTCTCGCTCACGCCCACGCCGGATCGGAGCGCCTGGATGAAGGGGAGGTAGGGGGTGACCGAGCCGTAGGCCTGGCAGCGACCCTCGAAGACGTAGGCCGTCTCCGGGTCGATCCCGCCGCGAAAATCGTGCGCCAGGCGGCTCTTGCCCACGCCGGCTTCGCCCACCAGGGTCACCACCTGCCCGCGGCCGTCGGCGGCCCGAGCGAAGGCCTGCTCGAGCCGGGCCAGCTCGCTCGCACGGCCGATGCGGGGCGTCAGCCCGCGCTCCTGCGCCGCCTCGAAACGGCTCCCCACCGCCCGGCGGCCCAGCACACGGAACGCCTCGACCGGCTCGGCCTTGCCCTTCACCGGGTGGCTGCCGCCCGACTCCGTTTCGAAGAAGCCCTTCACCAGCCGGAACGTGTCGGCTCCGATCCACACCTCGTCGGGACCGGCCAGCTTGAGCAGCCGACCGGCGGTGTTCACGGTGTCGCCAATGACGCCGTAGAGGCCGTCGCGCTGATCGCGCAGCTGGGCGATCAGCAGGCCGGTCTGGATGCCCGTGTGCATGCTCAGCGGCTCGGGCAGGCGGCGGCCCAGGCGTCGATCGAGGCTGCGGACCCGCTCGTGCAGCTCGAGCGCTGCGGCCACGGCGCGGCGCGGATCGTCGTCCTCGGCCGTGGGCAGCCCGAACAGCGCCATCACCTCGTCGCCCACGAACTGGTTCACGACGCCGCCGTAGGCCTCCACCAGACTGGTCGCGTCCCGCTTGATCTCGTCCATGATCTCGGCGACCTCCTCCGGGTCCAGCCGCTCGTTCAGGGCGGTGTAGCCGGAGAGGTCCGAGAAGAGCACGGTCGCGATCCGACGCTCACCGGCCTGGAAGTCGGCCGGTGCAGCCGGCGGCGTCTCCCGGGCCGCGTGCCGCTCGAGGGGAGCCCCGCAGCCGGCGCAGAAGGCGTCGTCCGGGGAGGCGCTCCGGCCACACCGCGCGCAGGCGAGCTGGAGGGCAGCGCCGCAGGCGGCGCAGAACGAGGCATCTTCGGCGGCCGGTGCGGCGCAGCGGTGGCAGTTCATACGGTTCTCGACGGGGGGAGTGTACGCCGGAAAGAGGCCCGGGTGGGGCGCGGTTGGACCGATGGAGGCGGGGCCGGGTCTGAGGGCAGGGGCCCCGGTCGCCGCTACTCGGCTGCGTACGGCTCGGAGAGGGATCGTCGGGCGATTCCGGAGGAGTTTCCAGGTTCTCGGTCTGGCTTCGACCGTTTCGGCGGCCACGGAAGCAGGGGGTGCGAAGGGGCGGCGGACCGCGCGCTTGGCCTGCTTGTACGAGCGCGCGGGCGAGGAGACCGAGGTCGGTTCTCGCCTATCGGAGATGCCGGACGAACACGTCCACCCTACCGTCACCGTCCTGGGGCACGAGATTCGAGGCGTACGAGTCGAACGCCACGCAGCTTCCATCCGAACTCATCGCCACGCCGAAGGCGCCGCTCTCCTCATTGGCCTCGGTCCCGCCAGGTCCTTCACTCAGGCGAATCGTCTCGCCACGCACCATGTCTCTCACGAACACATCGCGCCGGTCATTGCGATCCTCCGAAACCAGGTTCGAGGCCGTCGAGACGAAGGCCACCGTCGATCCGTCCTCGGATACCACCGCGGAATCGCTCGCGCCATTCGCCCCCTCGCCTTCTTCGACGACGCTGACCAATGCGGTGCGACCCGTCTGGCGATCGTGCAGAAAGACATCGCGATACCCATTGCGATCTCGCGCAACCAGCTCGTCTGACTCCGACGAGAAGGCGACGAAGCGCCCCGTTGCGCTGAGGGACGGCGAATCACTGGGAGCAGACGCCTCGCGTCCCCCGGCTGCGAGAGAGATCCGCTCCGTGCGCCCCGTCACGGCGTCACGCACGAAGACGTCGGCGACGCCGTTGGAGTCGTTCGCGACGAGATTCGTGGCTTCCGATGCGAACGCGACCCGTCTGCCATCGCGAGTCAGCGAAGGTGCGTAGCTCGCTCCATCGGCTCGACCCCCCTGCCGGGCGGCGCTGATTCGCACCGTCTCGCGAGAACGCAGGTCGTGAAGGAACACGTCCTCGCTTCGGTGGGTCTTGCCTTCCACCAGGTTGGTGGCTGCCGAGATGAAGGCGACCGTCGTGCCATCACCGCTCAGCCGGACGAATCGAGAGGGCGCGTTCCCAGGCTCGCCCGCGCCGGATTGGCTGACTCGCCAGACTCGACCCGACGTGAGCTCCCGTACGTAGACCTGGTCTCGAAGCCGAGGGCCGCCCGCTACCAGGTTGTCGGCCATCGAGGTGAAGGCGACGCGGCTTCCATCCTCGCTGAGGCGCCCGCCGCCGGGAAGCAGGCCTCCGTGCGAGGAATAGGTGGCCGGCTCTCCCGAGGGCGCGGCGCTGGCGAGGGTGAAGCGCTCGCGCCGCCGGTCGTAGACGTAGACCTGGTGGTTGGACGTCACCGAGACGAACCCGCAGCCGCGGCTCACGGAGGGTGTGAAGGTGCCAAACTGGTCCAGCGGAACGCTCTCGTCGGGGACGATTCGCTCGAGGGGGTTCGTGGCGGCGAACCGGGGGACCCGGGCGCATGCGTTCACCACGACTGCGATGGAGCCGAGCGCGTACAGCAATGCGCTGGCCAGCGGGTAGGCGGGCATCCGAGGTCCTCAGCGGGTTCGCGATCGCTGCACCGGGCTCCACCGCGACTCCGGTCGCCCCACTACGCCCGATCCAGCCGGCGACCCGGCATTGGGTTCCCGCGCGGTTCCCGACTCGAAGGCGCCACCGTCGGCTGCAAGTGCCTGGAAACGTAGGGATCCAGAACCCAGGTGGGGTACACGTATCCCGCCCGAATCCGGAACGAATCGGAGTCTTCCGGCCACGCTGGCTGGTAGCCAATTGGCCGGCTGCCAACTCCGGTACGCTCCAGTCAGGCCTCGATCGCACGGGAGAATGGCAAATGGGGCAGTGGCAGCGAAGCGACCGGATGTCCGTCAGCCGCAGGCGGTTCCTTCAGTATCTCGCGATGCTGAGCATCGGAGGGCGCACGCTCTGGAACTCGGGCGACGCCCGGGCCGCGCTGGTCGCCGCGAAGGATGCGGCGGGCGGGCCCGCCGCCTGGCCCGCCATGACCTACCGCAAGCTCGGTCGGACGGGCTTCGACGCCAGCCGTCTCGTCATGGGATGCGGGGCAAGCCTCATGTTCCGCCGCAAGGACGACCTGCTCGACGCGGCTCGTGAGGCGGGGATCAACGTCTTCGACGTGGGCTATCGGGGCTACTATCGGTCCGCGGAGCGCCACCTCGCACCCTTCCTGAAGAAGGCCCGGGACGACATCTTCCTGATCTCGAAGGCGCCCGCCGAGATCGAGGCCGAGCCCGACCAGGTCGTGACGGTCGACCAGGCGAAGCAGGCCGCGGCGATCTGGAGCGAGCGACTCGACCAGAGCCTTCGGGATCTCGAGGTCGATCGGGTCGACGCCTACTACCTGATGGCTGCATACAACCCGTCGCTGATCCAGAGCGAGGAGATCCATCGTGCCTTCGAAGCCGCGAAGCAGGCTGGGAAGGTCGAGCACCTCGGCGTGAGCACCCATCGCAACGCCGAGAAGGTGCTCCTCGCCGCGGCCGGGACCGGCTGGTACGACCTGGCCATGATCGCGATCACGCCGGCCGGCTGGTACGACTGGGAGAGCAAGGCCGTGCTCGAGGGATCGAAGCCCATGAAGGACCTGCGGCCGGTGCTCGAGAAGGCGAAATCGTCGGGCATCGCACTCGTCGGCATGAAGGCGGCGCGGTACCTCTCGGGACTTCCGGTGCTGGGGTGGTGGAAGAAGCTCGACGCCTTCGACGAGCACTACGACGAGAAGCTGATGGCCGCTCCGCTCTCCCCCTTCCAGCGCAGCTACGCCTTCGTGCTCGGGCACGGGCTCGACGTGGTGAACTCCGACATCGGAGACGCCGCACAGCTGCAGGAGAACGTGGCGGCGACGGCCCGATCCCCGTCGCTCTTCGCCTGAGCGTCGCCGAAGCCAGGCGCCATTCCAGGCGGCGCAGCCCGGGCTAGCGTTTGCCCGATCGGAGATTCCCATGGTCACGACAAGACCTGTCCTCTTCCTCGCCCTGATGCTGGCCGCGCCGATCGCAGGCTGCGGCGGGCCCTTCCTCCTCCTGCCCGGCGGAGCCCTCGAAGGCTCGACGGTTGCCACCCCCGACAGCTGGTCCTTCACGGGCGCCGTCAAGACGGTGCAGCTCGAGACACTCCCCGCCGACCCCTACTCCGTGAACATCTGGGTGATCGCTATGGGCGAGAACCTCTACGTCCACGCCGGGGCCAATCGCAGCACCTGGGTGGAGAACATGGAGGCAGACCCGGAGGTCCGGCTACGCGTGAACGATTCGATCTATGAGCTCGTGGCCTCGCGCGTCGAGCGACAGGAGGAGTTCGACCACTTCAGCGACGCCTACGAGCAGAAATACGGGCGCCGTCCGCGCAACGGGAACGTTGCCGAGGCCTACCTGTTCCGGCTCGGGGCGCGCTGAGGAGCCGGGCCCGTACTCACGACCCCTGGATCGGAAGGGGCTCCGGCCGGACGACGACCCTACCTGGCAGCGCCCAGTCGTGGAAGAAGCGCCAGTGAAGGAGCAGTGCCGTGAGCACTGCGACGTGAAAGAACTCGTGGGGCCCAAAGACGCTGGGCCACAGCCATTCTTCACCGAGGTGATCGACCAGCGCGCCCCCCGCGTAGACGGCGGCGCCGAGGCCCATGGGAACGTAGGCGCTCCAGCCGAGCTTGCGCGGCAGGAATGCGATGGACGGGAGGCCGACGGCCGAGAGCCCCACGTACAGCACGAGGCCAACACCGTCGCCCACGCGGGACCACAGGGCGACCTTCCCAAAGAGAGCCGTGAGCGCGACCACCCACACCAAGCCCACCATCCACGAGCGCCCTTGCCCAGAAAACCCGACGGCGCAGAAACAGGTGAGCGTACCCGCGATGAGCAGGAAGATGGCGGAGTGGTCGGCGCGTTGGAAGAAGGGCCTCCAGGCGTGGTCCACCGGGAGCGCATGATAGGTGCCGCTGATGGTGAGGACAGCGATCGCCGAGATCGCGAACACGGCAAGGGCCGCGCTCCGGCGCCGCGCATCGCCGGCGCGGCGAACGAGGCGCAGGGCCTGCCAGCCGAACAATGCCGCCCCCAGCAGATGCAAGCCCGACGCCATGGGATCGGCGAGGCCCACGAGGGGTGTGGAGAGGGCTCCGGAAGCATCCATGCGGACATTCAACCCGATTCACACCCGCCACTCAAGCGTCCGGATGTGTCGCTGCACTGGGTGGATGAAGCCGGACCCGGGGTACAATGAGTGCGGAGACGACGGCTCGTACGTCCCGGCGACGACCGACACGGTGCCCGACAGGGTGGTTGACGCGCGAGTGCGGCGTGTTGCTCGTGTTCGACGAGATGATCAGCGGCTTCACGGGAAATGTTCAACGATTTCAAGATCTTTCTCTGGTTGTTGAAGCTTGGGGCTTTGATCAACCTCTCCTTCCTGGCGAACACCTATGCGCTCCCTTCGGGCACGACGGATGCTCAGATCGTCATCCCCGCGCAGATCCTTTTTGGCGTGTCCGCCTATCGCTGCCTCTTCCCAGTCCGGTACAAGGACAACGTCGTCTTCCACAGCTCCCCCTTTTCCTCGATCTTCCTGACGCGTCTGTTGGCCACCTTCGCCGAGGTGGCCTTCATCTACCAGTTCTCTCACGTGATTCGCCTGCTCAATGTCGATCACGTCGGATGGGTGAACGCCCTTTCCTGGGTGATGGTGCTGCAGGTCGTGATCTCCCAGGGGTTCGTCTGGTGGGCCATCCTGACCAGGCGGCTCGTGTTCTACTACTACGAAGAACTGGGATGGGCGATCATCTTCGCGGCGAACACGATTGCCAGCGCCTATCTCTACGCGACCGTCGACACGCTCGCTGGCGGGGAGATTCTCATCCAGCTGAACCTGCTCTTCGGCCTCGTATATCTGCCGTGGCAGTTCATTCACGTGAGAGCTCTGCGTTCGGACGCGAGGACGGGCGCTGAGACGGCCGAACCGCGCACGGGGGTGACCTGGAAGCTGCTGGCGAAAGGGGTGGGTCGATCCATCCACGTGAGGAACCGGACGAGCGACGCCGAAGCGTGGGGCGGACTCGTTGGCCTCACCTGGATGGCGAGCTATTGGGCGACCCTGATACCGCTGTGGGTGAAGCATGTCGTTGGAGTGTTCTCCGCGCGCTAGCGCTGCATGCGGACGAGTCCGACAACGCGGCCGAAAAACCAAGCAGAACCCGGGACTTTGGCGGGGCGGACGGGACTCGAACCGGAAGACAACCCCTCGGAATCGTGAGGGTTCTTCGTGCCGACCCAGGAGTGGATCCATTTCTCCCAAGTCGCGCACCGTCGAGATCGACGCCTCATCTGCCGAGTGCCTGGTGTTCACGGAGAAGGAAGGGCTGCTCTCCGAGGTGGCCCACGACCTGAAGATCCGAGTCACCAAGTTCAGCCTCGCCTGGGATGGCACGACGCTCACCGCCCGCTTCGATCCCCGTAGCCTGCGCGTCGTCGACGCCATGCTGAAGGGCCGGGAGAATCCGGGAGTCCTCTCGGACAGTGACAAGAAGAAGATCGAAAAGAGCATCGTCACAGACGTGCTGCACGCCCGGAAGCATCCCAGCATCGAGTTCGAGTCGAGCGAGGTCGTGTCCGAGGGCAAGGGCTACCGCATCAAGGGGGAGCTCACCCTCCACGGCGTCACATGCCCCATCAGCGCCAAGGTGAATCCCAGCCGCGGCCGCTGGAGCACCCTGGTCTCCATCAACCAGCCCGACTACGGGATCGAGCCCTTCAGAGCGATGCTGGGCACCTTGAAGGTGAAGCCCAAGGTCCGCGTCCGCCTCTCGGTGCCCGACGGCGGTCTTCCGCTGCCCGGTCCCTGACGGCGACGAGCCATGGGCTCCTTGATGAGCTCAGTCCTGGCGTCGCTGCAGATGCTCGGGGAAGCGGCCGCCGTGGAGCCGTCCTATGCGGCGGCTCTTCGACCAGACACTGGTGCCGCAGAGAAGCCATGGCTAGAGCGATCCCGCCCGATAGACCACCTCCCCCTCGAGCAGGGTCAGGAGGACCCGGGCTTCACTGATCGACTCGGCGGGTACCTCGAACAGGTTCCGGTCGATCACGATCAGGTCGGCCAGCTTGCCCGGCTCGATCGAGCCGGTGCGGTCCTCCTGGTGGAGCTGGTAAGCAGCGTTGATCGTATAGGCGGCCAGCAGGGTCTCGAGCGTGAGCGCCTCGTCCTCCACGAGCGGGCGGCTGGAAGGGTCGTCAGGATCGCGCCGCGTGATCCCGACCTCGATCGCTTCGAACGGATTGAGCGGCGTGAACGGGTAGTCGCTGCCCGCCGCGAGAAGCACGCCGCTCCGTTCGAGACTGGCGAAGGGATACATCCAGCGCTCCCGATCGGGGCCCAGGGTGGGCGGGAACGACTCCGTCCATTCGTTCCGGAAGGCCCACCACGGTGAGATGTTGGCGATCACGCCGAGTGATCGGAAGCGAGCGACATCCTGGGGATGAGGATAGACGAGGTGGGTTATGACGTGCCTTGCTTCACTCCCGGGGTTGGCCGTCCTCGCCGCCTTGATCGCATCGAGTGCGCTTCGCGTGGCGCGGTCGCCGAGTGTGTGCAGGTGCAGGGAAAAGCCGTCCGTGTCGAATGCCGTCACGGCCTCGGCGAGGGCCGCCTCCGGTATGTAGGGAGCGGCGCTCGGTCGGCCACCGACGTGGGGCACCGAAGCGCTCGCCCCCATCGCCGTTCCGCCATCGACGAAGATCTTCACGACGC
This sequence comes from uncultured delta proteobacterium, assembly GCA_947259215.1. GTDB lineage: Bacteria > Myxococcota_A > UBA9160 > UBA9160 > JAFDET01 > CAMYLJ01. The sequence continues at coordinate 10,280 of CAMYLJ010000028.1, read as the reverse complement.
GAGCCTGGAGGCGGTCGGTTGCGAAGTCGTCCCTGAGCTCTCGGAACGCCGCTCGCTGCGCGAGCCCCTCGTGGGGATCAAAGAGGATCGCCAGGGAGACGCGCATGTCGAGCAGGCCGACAGCTTCGAGCAGCCAATAGGCCCAGGCCATCTCCGGCTCCGACACCCGCGCGTCCAGGAGCGACGTGTAACCCAAGCGGTTCATCTCCCGGAGCGTGGCATGCAGCGCCACCAGGCTCTCGCGAAGGTTGGGTCGGGGCATGACGTCGAGGACGAGATCGAGAGCGAGGTCGCGAAGCGCTCCGGTCGGCTCACCGCTGCGTGGATCGCGCACGATGACTCCCCCGGGCGGCGTCTCGGTCTCGCGAGTCACGCCCACGGCCTCGAGCGCCCTCGAGTTGAGCCAGAATGTGTGCATGTCCTTGGCGATCAGCACGGCTGGGCGGTCGCTCACGACCGCGTCGAGCGCTTCCTTCCTGGGGGCGATCTCCGGGAAGAAGAGCGACGAGCGCCAGCCGAAGGCGAGGATCCAGTCCTCGGACGTTCGTCGAGAACAGTCCGCGACGGCCTCGACAACGGCCTTCTGGCTCGTCGCCTGGTCGAGGCGGCAGAGCGGCTCCAGGCTCGCTCCCAGGATCGGATGCGTGTGGCTGTCCTGGAAACCCGGCAGGAGCATCTTGCCAGCGAGATCGATCACCTCGGTACCTTGGCCGATGTGAGAAGTCGCCTCGGCCTCGGGTCCGACCGCTACGATCCGACCGCCGTCGACGACGACGGACTCCGCCCAGGACCGGTCCTCGTCCAAGGTGTAGACGCCACCGCCGCGAAACACGAGGTCCGCACCGCCTCGCCCGCAGGCCAGCCCTGCAAGGACCAGCAGAAGCACACATACCGCAGCGTGCGTCTTGAACATCCCGCTGGACGATATCCCCCTTTTCAGCTGGTGGTCTGTCGCCAGTCGCCCTTCCGGATCCGGGGATCGGCCGAGTGCTTCACGAAATAGTCGACCAAGACGTCGATGTACGAAGACACCGGCGGACACGTCACCCCGTGCTTGGCGAGAACGGGGGTCGCATGGGTCCGGTCGTAGTCGGCCCCGATGAAGGAGTGTTCGAAGGCCTCCCGGGGCACTCCGGTCAACCGCTCGAAGCCCGGCAGAGATCCCACGGGGCGCATCCACGCCGCTGGGAGCTTCCACAAGGGTTTCCGCTTGCCCATGGCCGTGGCCGCCAGCTCGAAGAACTCCAGATAGGTCACGGGCTCGGGATCCACCAGGTGGAACACCTTCCCGACAGAATCCTCGTCCTCGAACAGGTGATAGAAGGCGTCCGCGATGAAGTCGACGGGCGCGAAGTGGAACTTGTTGCCCTTGGTGTTCGGAACGACGTAGTGCATGTCGCGCGCGATCATCCCGAGCGCGTAGTACGGTCCGTCGATCTTCTCGATCGCGCCGGTTCGGGAATGGCCCACTACGGTCGTGGGTCGGAGGATCACGGTGGGAATGCCGTCGCGGCGCTCGCGGACCAGCTTCTCTGCCCGGAACTTGGTCTCGTCGTAATTGTTCTCGAAGGCCTGTCCCACGTCGAGGTCGTCTTCGCGGAAGGTCCCGTTGTGCTTGCCGGAGACGGCGATGGTGCTGGCGTACCCCAGGCGCTTCATGGAAGGAATCTGAGCGAGGAAGTCGAGCAGGTGGCGGGTTCCGTCCACGTTGACGCGCATCGAGATGTCTCGCGGCGCCGAGAGGCTGTAGAGCGCCGCAAGATGGATGACGTGGGTGACCCGCTGCCTCAGCTCTTCCTGAATGGGAGCCTCCAGTCCCAGACCCGGCTGGGAGATGTCGCCGGCGAATACCTTGAGGCGCTTTCGCTGCTCGGGGTCGCGGACCTGCTCGTCCAGATAGGCTTCGAGACGTTCCTGAAAGCGACCGTTCTCCAACAGATACACGTCGCACTCCTCCTTCTCGAGGTAGTGCGAGAGGATGTACCTCCCGATGAACCCACCGGCTCCCGTGCAGAACAGTGCCTTCTCGATCATGTCCGTCCTCGCTCGACGCTCTGCGCCCCCATCAGATGACGGGCCTGCTGCATCCGCCGCGCCGCATTCTACCGCCCGGTCGACATCCCGCAGACCTCGTGTAGAGGACCCCAGGGACCTGCCGGTCGTCGGTCGCGGCGCGCCGATTCACGGACGCCCATGGTACACTGACGAATCCCGGAACCGCACCACGCCCGAACGTGCCCATCGCCGCGAGTTCGAATGGCAGACTGCGGAACCGAAAGAAAACCACGATGTCCACCCATCCTCTCCCACGCGGGAGGCATCGTTCCCTAGCTGGCCTGGCGCTTCAGCCTGCTCTGGTTCCGTGATCGCGAGCTGACGGAGCGCGCGCCGAAGGGAGGCATGCACTACCTCTCCCAGCTCTACTACGACACTGCGTTGCCCACGAACCCCCACGCGCTGCGCTCGCTCGAGGAGCTCGTCGGGGCGGAGCAGATCCTCTTCGGGAGCGACTTTCCCTTCGCGCCCGAGCTGCTCACCGGAGTCGCCGTCCAGGGTGTCCGCGAGTACGATGGATTCCACGACGTCGCGAGGCTCGCGGTGGAGCGCGAAAATGCGCTTCGATTGCTGCCTCGACTGCGACGTCGGATCGGCTCGTGACGAGCACCGGCCAACACGCACGGGCGATCGAAGCGGCACCGCTGAAGCATGTACGCGTCCCTTCGATTCCGCGAAGCGTTCGACGCTCGCGCGCTGCTCAAGCGTGGCTCGACCGCCCAGAACGCGCGCGAAATCGAGGGCTCGCGGCGCTGCGACCCGCCGTAACCCAATGCCGACAGAATGGCGGGGCGGACGGGACTCGAACCCGCGGACTCCGACGATAAGCCCCCGGAATAGAGGGGCTTTGTTGAGCGGAACCCGTGCTCAAGGTGTGCTCAAGGGGCTGGCGAGGAGGAACTGGATCGAGCGGCTGGCGCCCTCCCGGCTACGCCGCGGATTCGAGGTTCTCGCGAATGATCCTTGGGTGGCGCGCGGCGATCCGAAGCAGTGCAACCGCAGGCCCCTCCGGCTGCCTTCGTCCCTGCTCCCAGTTGCGCAGCGTATGGACGCTGATGCCGATCGCCTTTGCGAACTCCGTCTGCGTAAGGCCCACGAAGGTGCGAAGCGCAGCGATATCCTCTCCGGACTCGAAGCGCCCCTGCATCAGCCGCCTCCGCAAACGGGCTGGAATCGCTCTCTTGAGTTGCTCTTCGGTGAGTTCGGGAATGTCCGTCATTGGTTCTGATCCATGTACGAGCGGTACAACGACTGCTCGCGTGTGTTGGCCCAACGTGCGCCAATGATTCGAATGATGTCTTCCTCTCGCTCCGTGTAGACGACGACCACGAGTCCCTGCTCGATGGGACCGATCGCGATGAAGCGATCCTCGAAGTCGGAGTGCTCGCTGTCGAAGATCTCCAGGTAATCGACACCGGATTCGAAGAGCCTTCGAGCCTCCTCGAACGAGATGCCGTGCTTCTCCCGGTTGAGCGGGTCCTTCGCATCGTCCCACTCGAAACGCACGTGGCCAAGGTAAGCCATTGACGTACTACGTCAATGACTTACCATTGCTCGGACGCGTCGCGGCAGGTCGCGGGAAGCGAGCATGCGCAAGCGAGGCCACGGCAGACGGGACAGGGCTCCCCGGCGCGTATCCCACTCGTATCCCGGCTCTCGGCGGGCGCGGAAACCTGATTGATACCAAGCACTTATGGCGGGGCGGACGGGACTCGAACCCGTCCGGAATGAGCGCAACGCCTTGCAATCATTGAGTTTCGACTCTGGGAATCGTGTGGCCGGGTTGTGGCCGGCGCGCTGAAGCCGAGCGACGGCCGGCTCCCGCCTCGGCGCGAGAGCGGGAACTAGCTGGCGACCGGCGGGACTGCAGTGAGGGCGCGGTCGTGCGCCTCGTGGTAGGCCACTGCGAGCTGCGACCAGTCGAAGGCGTGGGAGTGGACCTCGGCCCGGTTGCGCAAGGCGATGCGCGCCGGACGGTCGAGACGGCAGAAGGTGAGCACGCGTTCCGTCAGGTCCGTTGCGGTGTCCTGGAAACCGCGCTCGCGTCGCGGAAGGACCTGAAGCGCCCACTCGTCGTGGTCCGGGAACGCCTCGGCCACGTAGCGGCCGAAGCCGGCGAGATCGCTGCTGATGGCGGGAACGCCCATCGCGAGACACTCGAGCGGCGTGTAGCCCCACGGCTCGTAGCAGCTCGGGAAGACGCCCAGGTGGCATCCGCGCACGAACTGCTCGTAGTCCATTCCCCAGAGCGGATTCACCGGGCTGATGAACTCCGGGTGATAGACGACCTTCACCCGGTCTTCGCGGCGGTTGTGCAGGCCGAGTTCCCGCAGCTGTGCGACGATCGGGTCGCCGTCAGGATCATCGAGTACGTGAGTGCAGAGGAGCGGCGCGGCGGCGGACGAGAACGCGTGCTGGAGGCGGCGGTGACGCAGCCGCCAGTACTCGTCGACCAGGTCGTCGAGCCGCGGCCGCGCGCCCGAAGCGCTGCTGCGGAAGAGACGCTCGCCGACGTCCCGGCCGATGCGCTCCGACGCCTCATCGAGGTGGTCGAGGACGCCCCGAGCGTGGAGGGCACGCGGCTCGATCGAGCGGGTGCTTCGGGAGGTCACGATGAAGAAGACGACGGTCACGTCGGAGTCCAGATCGCGCAGCTCGGCGTTCAGGCGCGACATGACCTCGAGACACAGGTCGAAGCCCTTGTTGCGCGGCTCGAAGCGACCGGCGTTGAAGAGGTAGAGCGTCCGCTCGAGGTCGAACGAATAGCTCGGGAAGAAGTGCGCCATCACGAAGCGGTGGATCTGCTCCTTGTGTTGCGCGTGGTGGGTCTGGAAGTCATGGCCCAGGTCGAAGCGCGAGAGGTCGAGCCCGTTCGGCGTCACCAGATCCGGCCCGCGGCCGAGCAGGCGTTCGCACTCCTCGCCGGTGATCGGAGACACCGTGGTGAAGACGTCGGCCTCGCGGGCGCACTGGCGTTCGATCGCGTGCTGGGCGCCGATGCCGAAGCGCTCCGCTTCGCCATCGCCAGAGAGCGCCGGCAGCCGCTCGTAGAGGTCCTCTCCGCTCGACGCCACGTAGCGCCCGACGGAGGTGGCGTGGGTGGTGAAGACCGTGGCTACCGGCAGCCCCTGCTTGCGCAGCGGCGGAAGGGCCGCGCCGCCGAGCCACTCGTGGAAGTGGGCCAGAAGCCGCGGTGCGCTCCCGTGCTGCGACGCCGCTTCGATGAGCCCCCGGACCCCGTCGCCGAACCCGAGCACCCCGTCCACGAGCGCATCACCCCGTGCCGGTGGAATTCCGTGGTCACGGTGCATCTCGTGGCGGATCCGCTCGATGCGCTCGGGGGGGAGGCGGTGGTCGAGCAGGATCACCCGCGGCCGGCCGGTGGCGAGCCAGCGGCCGTGCACCAGGCGCGTGCCCTTGGCCTCGAGGGCCCCGAGGACCTCTCCGAGCCAGCCCTCGGCCGGCTCGGGCTCGAACTCGACCTCCACCATCTCGGGCACCAGCGGGCCGACCAGCAGGTAGCGATCGCCCCAGCGCGCGCGCATGGCGGGCGCCTTCGAGCGCAGCACCTGGTAGATGCCGCCGACCTGGTTGCAGACCTCCCAGGAGACCTCGAGGAGGCAGACCCCGGCGGGCGGGGACCACTCGTGCATGGCGGGCGGATCCATGGCGCCAGGGTAGCGGGCCCGAGGGTCCGGGGTTGCAAAGATTTCCGACTCGCGGGTCCGACTTCCCTACTCCACCCGCGCCGCCACGTAGCCGGCGTAGCAGGCCAGGAGCAGCCAGCCTTCCGCGTGGCTGATGCGCCGCCCGCCGTAGACGGAGCAGACGACGAACAGCAGGGCCGCCATCACGACCATCGCGATCAGGTCCATGGACCCCGCGACCGGGACCGGCACGGGTCGGATCGTCGCCGTGACGCCCAGTACGAAGAGCAGGTTGAAGATGTTGGAGCCGACCACGTTGCCGACGGCGAGATCCGTCTCCCCACGCCAGGCGGCGATCACGCTGGTGCTGAGCTCGGGCAGGCTCGTGCCGACGGCGATCACGACCAGGGCGACCACGGACTCGGGCACGGCCAGGGCCTCCGCGGTCGCGACCGCACCCGCCACCGTGAGCTGGCCGCCAATGATCAGCCCCAGGAAGCCCCCGCCCATCAGGAGCGCGTGGCGCAGGGCCGACTCGAAGCTGGGCAGACGCCGGCCCGCCACCTGCTCGACCAGGGGATCGGCCGCGTGCCCCCCCAGCGCCGCGCGCACCGTGTAGTACAGGAAGACGCAGAACAGCAGGAGGAGCAGCAGTCCCTCGGATCGATCGAAACGCGACTCTGGCTCGCCGCGCAAGTGGTCGAGCCCCATCACCAGCACGCTGAAGCTGGCCAGAAGCATCATCGGGATCTCGCGCGTGATGAGCACTCCCTGGATCACGAGAGGCCGGACCACGGCCGCGGTGCCCAGCACCAGGCCCACGTTGGCCAGGTTCGAACCCATCAGGTTGCCGAACGCCACGTCGCCCTGATCCCGTATCGCGGCGGTCACGTTGACGGCCAGCTCGGGTGCACTCGTTCCGAAGGCCACCACCGTCAAGCCGATGACCAGGGGTGAAACGCCCAGGGACCGAGCGAGCGACCCGGCGCCCTGCACCAGCGCGAACCCGGCGGCGAGCAGGAGCGCCAGTCCGCCGACGAGCTGGAGGAGATCGACGAGCATCGCCTCAGGCGCCCGCAGGCGAAGCCGCCACCTCGATGAGATTCTCCACGGACCTCACGCCCCGGGCGCGAGCCACGGCGTCGCCCGCCCGGGCACGGAGCTTCTCGTCCGAAACCCGGCCGTACAGCGACACGCTGCCCCGATCCACGCGGACGGAGATCGCCGTCTGGCGCAGCGCCTTGTCGTCGAGAAGCCGCCGCTGGATCACGCGAAACAGCACCTCGTCGGTGGCGGCCTCGCCGAGCCGGCCTTCGGCGCGGGCGAGGTCCCTGCGGGCATCGATCAGGCCCTTGCGGGCGCGTTCCGCCCGCTCGAGCGCCAGCTGGACGTTCCGCTCACTGGCGGCGAGGGCCTTCTCCCCGCGCCGGACCGCCTGCTCCGCTTCGCGGACGTGCGTGCTGGCGTCCCCATACGCGGCCTCGCCCGGGTCCCCGCAGCCCGCCAGGAAGAAAACCAGCCCGGCTGCGGACAGCAGCCGCACCCGGGAACCTCTCGTCGCGATTCGGGGGTTTCGCTTCGACACGCCGCGCCCTACGAGCGCTTTCGCGCGAACAGCTTCTTGGCGGCGCCCGCCACGTCGTCCCAAGCGGACTCGAAGCCCTTGCTGACTTCCTCCCAGGCGTCTTCGCCCGCGTCGGCCAGCTCGCCGAACCGCCGCTTGGCGGCGTCGTACTTGGTCTCGAGCTCGTCGAGGGCCTGCTTGGCCTCCAGCTCGGCGTCCGCACCGGCGCCTCTGACCTTCGCCCTGGCCTTGTCGATCTCGGCCCGCTTCTCCGCGAGCCTGGCCTCCGCCTTCTTCGCATACGCGTCACGCTTGCTCATGGCAGTCCGTTCCTCCTTGCGCCTGGCGCATTGCACGCGCCGTGCCGGTTCGACGTCAACGGACCGGAAGCTGCAAGGGCACGAATCGCAAAAGGAAAAACCCCGAGGCCCGCGAGCGACCCTGCGGGGTTCACGCGCGCCCATCCGGAGGCTGCGCCTCCGGTCGGAGGGAACCGATGCGTTCGCTGCTCAGTCGGGAGGAGCCGCGACCGGCGGTGGCGCGGCGACGGGCGGCGCCGGCGCATCCGCGGTCGCCCGCACCGCCAGCGCGAGCACGGCGCCCGGCTCACCCGGCCAGAGCGCAGCCGGCGGCGGCCCGATCCGGATCCGCTCGGCGTCGATGCCATGGGCATCGGTCAGCAGGTGTGCGACCGCGCGCGCCCGCCGGGCGGCCAGGTCCCCGGCCGGGTCGGAATCCGGCTCCGCCTCGGCGAGGCGGTCCGTAGCGAGATCCGCCTCGGTCGCTGTCCCGTGCACGACGACCGACAGCTGCGGGCTCTCGGCGAGCAGCCGCGCGATCGTGGCCACGCGCGCGCGCCCATCGTCGCTCAGCCTGGCGGTTCCCGTCACGAATCCCACCGGGCCGCCCGCTGCAGGCGGCTCTTCGCCCTCTTTCCGGCCCTGGGCGACCACGCGTAGGGGCGACGTGGCCGCCCGGACCAGGCTGCTCTTCAAGGCCGTCCCGACCAGGGACAGCCAGTCGACGACAGGGGTGTGCTCGTTGACCTCCAGCTCCAGATCGAGCGCTACGTCGCCCCGCGCGTCCTCCAGCAGGGCGAGGAGCACGGGCAGAGGCAGCTCGCCGAGCTTGCCGAGCGACAGGACCGGCTGGCTGCCCTTCAGCTCGACGCTCGACAGCACCACGCGGCCCGAGGCCCGGACCCCCTCACGCTGGATCCGGACGCTGGACTGGAGCGCTCCCGTGCCTCCGACCACCTGGATCTGGGTGCGCGACTCCACGTAGGGGCTGTAGCGACTCAGCGAGTCGCCGCGGCCTTCCACCAGCAGCTCGCTCTCCTCGGGCGAGACCGTCCCCGAGATCCGAACCGGATCCCCCCCGACGCCCGAGCCCGCGACGACGAGGCGGTCGATGGCGAGCTGCGGCCAGGTCAGGCCGTCCGCGTCTCCGTTGATGTGCGACCAATGACCCTCGAGGGGTGGATCCGTCGTGGTGTCGCGAAGCGTCAGCACTCCGTCTTCGATCTGGAGCTCCGCGGCGTGGATCCGCGCCCCCGGCTCCGCGTCGGCTGCGCCCTCGGCGCGCGCTTCGGAAGCCACCGCTCGCACGTAGGCGACCTCCGGTTGCGCGAGCTCGAGCCGGGCCAGCCGCGCGTCGATCCGGGGGGTGGCCGGGAGGCCCGTGATGCGGATCTCGTCCACCACCGCGGCCCAGCGGTCGGAGCTGCCCGAGAGCGGGTTCCGGTCCCCGGCCCGGAAGACCAGGCCTCCAATCTCCAGGTCCGGGCCGCGGCTCCCCGGCGCCCGTCCAAATCGAACCGCGTAGCGCCCCCTCGGCGTCCGCGCCGACGCGAACGCGAGCCGCCCCCGGATCCGCCCCTCCTGTACTCCCAGGCCGGGGGCCAGCGGCGCCAGCAGCGGCGCCAGCTCGATCTCCTGCCCGGCCACCTCGCCGTCCAGACGCGCTTCGGCGAGATCCAACCGGGCCGACACGGCAAAGCTGCCGCCGCGCTCGCTCGACAGCCCCAGCTGGATCGGAAACGCCCCTCCGGCCTCGGCGTCCGAGACCGTGCCACCGAACGTGATCGCGCGCGGCTTCCCGCCATCCCACGGGACGATTGCCTGGGAAGCCTGCAGCACCAGCTCATCGAACCGCCAGGCCGCCACTGCGTCGGGCCCGGGAAGCGCGAAGCCCTGGACGCGGAGAGCGGGAACGGACAGCTCGACGCTTCGGGCGTCCGGGAGCGCGACCCGCGCCTCCGCGGCCGCGATCGAGAGCGCCTCGATCCGGACGGGCCAGCCAACGCCTCCGTATCCCTCACCCGCAGTCGACTCCGCTGCGAGATCGATCTCCAGCGCCGGGTCAGCGGCGTCGACGGCGAGGAAGGTGAGGCGCCGGCGCACCAGATCCCTCGCGCGCAGCCGGACCGCGAGGCGCTCGCAGCGGAGAGCGCGAAGGGGACCGGCCTCTTCCGCGGAGGCCGCGATCCCCTCGAGCGCAAGCGCCAGCGGGACCAGCGAGACGTCCACGCGCTCCACGTCGAGCCCCATTCCCAGCGCGGGGCCGAGGCGTCTCTCGAGCAGGAAGCGGCCCGCCGCGGGCAGGATGGCCTCGGACAGGAGCACCAGCGTTGCGACCACCACCGCTCCGGCCCACGCGAGACGCACCAGCACCCGTCTCACCGCAGCGGCCTCACGCCCTCGCGGGGCTCGCTCAGCATGCAGGTCCCCTCGTCGGCTGCTGACGGCACCCGTCCTTCGGTCCGCGCGCGCGGACCGTCGTGAGGGGGCCTCGTTCCAGGTGGGAGAAACGGAGCTGGCGCGCCGATCCCGGCGCTAGAGCGTCGCCATCTCCACGTTGTCGAAGTTGCGCTTATAGTACGACATGTAGTCGACCTTCCGCTCCAGCGCCTCCATGACCGCGTGGGTGAAGTTCACGTTCTCGAACTTCTGGGCGCTGCCGAGGCCTCCCGGGCTGAAGACGTTGATCTCCATGAGCTTGTCGCCGACGATGTC
>CAMYLJ010000027.1 GCA_947259215.1 uncultured delta proteobacterium | reverse complement strand
CGCGAGGATGAGCTCTTCGGCTTCGTCCTACGCCGCGTCGCAGGTGGCCAACCGCTCCCCTACCAACAACTCGTGGCGGAGGGAACGGCATAGGCAGAGACCGAGCTTGGACGCTGGCTGAACCTCTTAGTCGTGTCACTCGCGCAATTTCATCTCTTGAGGAAGACCAGAAATGACCCAGAATTTCGTTCGCGCCCTCTTTCCGTTCGTCCTGATCGGCTCTCTGGCCCTGGGGAGTCCCGCCGTCGGCGGAGTCCTCGACGCACCGGACGACTCCGGTCCGTCTACGACCGACTTCACGGGCTTCACGACGGTCTACCTGTTCCTTGGTGCGTGGAGCGACCTGGGCGACGACATCGCTACCGTCGTCTACTGCCTGAACGTCGGGCAGGTCGACACCACGGTGGGGGTCCAGCTCTTCGACACAGGGGGCTCAGTGCCTGCGTCGCCCGACATGGAGGGAGATATGTTCATCCCCGCCGGCGGGGCCAGGTCCCTCGAGTCCATCGAATCAGCAAACTTCGCAAACTTCGGCAATCTCGTCGCGGTCGCCAATCCTGGCCCCGAACTCGTCGGACGAGTTCTCGTCAATGAAAAGAAGGCCAAGGTCATCTGCCGCGCCACAGTGGTCGATGCCGCCGCTGGCGGGGACATGGCCAGGGAGCTCACGATGATCTCGATCAAGAAGGAGTCGAAGCCCAAGCTCGCCAAAAAGTAGCGCGGCTCCGTGCTCCCACGACCCCAGGAGGCGCTCGCCGGCAGGCGGGCGCCCCCGTCGTTCGGCCCTGGAATGCTCTTGCTGACGCCAAGCTGCTCGGCGATCGACCGGAGGGAGCGTCCCCGCTGCGCAAGGCGCCGCGCACGATCTCCTTGGCGACCTTCGAGGGCGCGGGGCCTGCCGAGCTGTTTTCCCTGGCGTCGGGCTAGCGAAGGGACCGTATAGGGCCGCCTCCGTGCCGCCCCTTGCACGCGCTCGCAAGCGCAGAGGCCCAAGCGCGCGTCCCTTCTTGGCCCCCTCACCCCTTCCCAAGCCGAGGGTCGCGGGTTCTTCCCAAGCCGAGGGTCGCGGGTTCGACCCCCGTCTCCCGCTCCAGGAATCGCGAGGCTCGCCGTGTGGTTGGCCTGTCGGCCCTTTGCTTTTCGGGCGGCGGCGTTCCAGATGGTCCCGGTTCGTTCCCGTTCGCCCGGGAATGCCGTCCGCACGCTCTCGTCACCCTGTCATGGTCGTGCTCCGTCTGCTCGTCGTGCGAGGGACGCCGGGTCCCTACGCACGCCGAATAAAGCAACGAGCGTGCCAAGCGACCCCGGGCGGCGGGAACCACCGAGTTCCGCGGGCTTACGAGAGTGCGCCGCCGGGAGCGCTGCGGGATTGGTCGCTCGCGTGCAGCCACAGTCAGCCAGAGGCGATGTGGCGGGTTGGTCGGGTGGTTTGCCCGGCCACTTCGGGTGCATGACCATGGAGCGTCAGAGACGGCCGACAAGGCAGGGGGGACTCGGGGCCCCGGCGGCGAGACGACATGATCCGGTGCCCAGGCACAGCGCTGTCGAGGTTCGTGGGCCGGGCGATGCCTTTGGCGGTTGGAATCTGAACCCGAGAAGCTCCGCGACGCCCAGCCGAAGTCGGCTCACCGACACCGCGGTCTCGATCCCCCACCGACGGGCTAGGGCCATCAGACTAGGGCGAACTTCCTCAGTCCTTGGCTCCTGCGACACAACGCCGCGTTGTCCCTGTCAGGCGCCCGACACCGGCCGGCATCGCGCTTGTAATGGGTGCAACGGGACCTACCAATTAGCGGAACAAACAGGGGTGCGACCCAACGAGGGCTAGCCAGGTCAGGAGGGATAAGCATCCCCGCAAGCGCTCACGGCCGTAACGCTTCGGGCGTTCGTTTTTCGAGGATTCCAATTCGGGCCAACTCTTGATCTGCCAATGCAAGTTCGCGTCCTTGGCCAAGAAGGTTTCCACCGACGAGGGCCAGGTCCACGACTTCTTCGCACGCCACAGATTATTCATGGATCGGGATTGGGTGGTAGCCAATGCCTCCGAGCGCGCGGCAGCACTCCTCTCCGACTATTCAGAGAAGATCGAATCCGGTTACTCGGTCGTCTACCGCTTCGCCACCACATCGTATGCTTCAGAGCGGGTCAGAGAGCTCGAGCGGAACCTCAACGCCCAATACGCCGAAGTAGGTCCATCGATCACGTGTGAGCTCCTGGACTTCCCAGCGCTGAAGGATTTCTATGTACGAGCGTCTTCGCTGGAATTGTCGATACCCGATCAGGTCGAGTTCCCGGTGCAGTCGGGAGGATATTTCTATCGTGAGTCCCCGTACCCGACCCTGATCGCATCCGTCAAGGGGAATACCCTGCGCGACCTCTACAACCGCCACAAGGAGTCTTTCCTCGCCTACAACATCCGCGGATATCTCGGTGGGGTTGGCGTGAACAAGAGCATCCGCGAGACAGCGGATCAAGACCCGGAAACGTTCTTCTATTTCAACAACGGCGTGTCCGCCGTCTGCACCGATTTCGAGATCGAGAACGGCACAGTAGTTGCGAAGGACTTCCAGATCATCAACGGAGCTCAGACCATTGGTTCGCTGCGTAAGGCGAAGGCTCAGCCGAAGCTAGAGGTTCTTTTCAGGCTGACAAAGACGGAAAATGTTAAGACAATCAAGGGATTCAACAGAGACATCATCAAGTACAATAACACCCAGAACGTGATCAAAATTTCAGACTTCCGGTCCAACGATCCGATTCAGGTGTGGCTACAGGAAAAGTTCGATGCGACCAAGGCTCGCGGACCTCTTCCGAAGATCCGGTACCTCCGACGACGGTCGGTCGGCCGGGGTTCGCTGGGCACGAGAGTTCGCCTAGAGGAGCTCGCGAAGATCCGATACGCGTTTCTCTACGAACCTACTTCGATTCACGCCGCGCCGAAGTCGTTGTGGACGCATGAGGAAGATGGCGGCTTGTATGAAAAGGCGTTTGGGGTAAATGGGCAGCTGCTTGATAGTTGATCGGATGCGACATTTGAGGACACGCTCGTCGCCGTCACCTTTTACCTCGCGATCGTCAAGCGAGCCACGGAAGCCGGGAAGAAGGACGCAGCGCTGAAGTACCTGCGGCGCCTTCGCTTCCATCTTCTCGCCTTGGCAGGCGAATTCGTGCGAAAGCAGTACTCAGAGGCCGAGGCAAGGAGACTCTCTCGATCTGAGAAGGCTTTCAACGAGGCTTGGGCCGCGTTCTTCGACCATGCTTTCGATGCCGTGGATGCGGGCTTCGAGAAGGTAGACACCGGTGAGGTGACCATGTTTGCCTTCGTGCGCAGCGGGGTAGAGTGGGACCGCATGGAGGCGCGGTTCTCGCGGAAGCTTGCGATGGCTACCGCTTGAGGCGCCCTATTCAGGTGACCCGCGGCGTCGAGTACAGGTGTCTCTTGTATCTGCAACCTGCGTCCGCGCAATGGGTAAGGGAACTGATCTTCGCGCCGAAATCGGGGTCGTCCCTCCCGAGTTCTATTCGGCTATTGGCCAGCTTATCGTGGCTTGGGGCCAGTTGGAGCAGGGAATCCACGCTGCTATGCGCTCGCTTGCCGGTGTGTCGGAATCCGAGCTAGGCCGCCTCTTGACGCTCAACCTAAGTGCGTCAGCAGCTATCGAGACCTTGGGCGCGTTGGCGAAGTATAAGCTGTCGGAATCGGATTTCGCGTTGTTCAAGGACAAGATCCTGAGCGGGCTGCGAGCGACACGTGATTTCCGCAACAAGATCGGCCACGCGGTTTGGTGGACTCCGGATGATCAACGAAGGGCTCCCCATAGAGAGTCGTTCAAGCGCTATCGGACCGATCCAGAGCTCGAGCCGGTTACGCTCGAGGAATTGCGTAGATTCACGGCAAAGATCCGCGAACTCCACGCCGATCTATACGTGTTCCTCCATGAGCACGGCTTCCCGATGCTCGCTCCCTAGCCCGGGCGAAACTGCTTCAGGTTGAGCAACGCCATTCGCCTGCCCTCAGGCGTCCTGGGACCCGTTGAGAGCCCTGTCCCTCCCGAGAATCCCATCCGTCTCTCCTCAAGCCGCCCTGCGCTCGTAGCGGTGGTGGAGGCCGCCCACCTCGGGGAACGCGACGACCTCCCCGAGCTCAGATCGGTGGATCGCGCGAGGCTCGGCCGCGAGGAACACGAGCACGCGCGCGCGCGGACCTGTGCGATCCGCAGACCCCAGAAGGGTTGCGCGGCGAGTCCCACCGCCGGCAGCAGTGCGAGCACCAGGCCGACCTCGGTCCGTCAGGTAGAGACTCCGGTAGGGAAAGAAGACGCCGAGGCCGCTGAGATAGAAGAACCAGAACGCGGACAGGGAGAGCGCGGTTCTCACCGCAGCGAAACCGACTCGAAGCGGTCCCCGACGAACATCCAGATCACGGGTCGGCGATCCATGGCCTCCGCGGGCGGCCAGGCGAACTCGTAGCCGTCGCCGACGGTGGTCTCCAGCGGCCTCCCGTCCCGGCGCGGCCGACTCGCGTCCACGTAGCGGGTAGGCGATCCCGGCGGGAACAGGATCCGGACCCGGGAGGGCTCCGCCAGGCTCATGCGTGGGACGGCGAAGGCGCCGACCTGCAGGGATGTGCCGAGGACGGAGACCGGTCGCTCGATTCCGTTCTCCCGCAACCAGGCGCGCAGCGAGTACGGCCAATGGATGGCGGCGGATCGCGTGATCAGGAAGTCGCCATCGGATTCGCGGAGATGGCTCGGGACGTTGACCAGCACCGGGACGTCGCCGTCGGGAGCGCTTCGCGCGAGCTCGAGCACCGCACGGTTCAGGGCGGCGGTGTGGGCGCCGGCGGCGTTCCAGGCGGGGTAGTCGCGAAACACCGGCGACGGGATGACCACCGCGAGCAGCGCGTAGATCGTCGCGACGCCCGCGGCGGCGATGGCGACGGGGCTTCGTGCGCGCGCCTCCACACCCTGCGTGATCAGCGACGCCACGATCAGGCCGAGGGGGACGCCGGCGGTGTAGGGGTACCAGCTGTTCATCTGCCCGCCGACCGTCGGCGGCAGCGCGACCGCGCCGATCCAGCCGAGCGCCGCCAGGTGAAGCCCGCGGCGCTCCGGGCGCAGCAGCGCCAGGCCCACCAGCGTGCCGAGGCCGAGGGCGAGCACCGCCAGCCCGACCGTCTCGACGACGGTGTCCGGTGCGTGCAGATCGAGCGTCTGTTGCGGATAGATCAGCCAATGCAGGAAGCGGGGAGGGATCGAACGCAGGTTGGCGGGCGAGAACTGGACGGCGCTGCCGCTCACCACCAGCAGGTGGATCGCGAAGAAGAACATCACCAGCAGCGCCGACGGCCAGACCCAGGCCGCCGTCCGCGCCAGCCGCTCCCCCCAGGTCTGGTCCCGCAAGCGCCAGAAGAACAGGTAGGACGCGAGCACCGCCGGCAGCACGAGTCCCCTCTCGATGACCGCCGCGCCGAAGGCGACGCCCACCAGGGTCAGGTAGCGGCTGCGCGGCGCGGGTAGGCGCCGCGCAGCGAGCAGCATCAGACACGTGCCGATTCCCAGCAGCGCCTCTGAGCGGCGCGAGATGGCCGGCACCACCTCGATGGCCGTGGGATGCAGTGCGAACAGCATCGCCGCCAGCAGCGCCTCGCGCGGCCCCCGGTCGAAGGCCCACCGGGCGACCGCCCACGCGCCCAGCGCGAACAGACCGTGGAACAGCAGGTCCATTGCGTGATGCCCGAATGCGTCCCAGCCCCACAACGTCCGGTCGATCGCGTGGGTGAAGAGCGTGACCGGGCGGTAGTAGGGCACGCCCCCCTCGCCACGGCCCCCACGCAGCTCGCTGTGGAGGAGAGCGAGCCAGTCGCTGGGCTCGTCCACGCGCGCGGCGGCGAGGGTCGGCAGCGTGTCGATGCCCGTGAATGGAAGATCGAGCACCCACGCGAAGGGAAGCGTGGCGAGGCCGAAGACCAGCACCGCGGCCACACGGTCGAAACGTGCGGTGGCCGCACCGCGATCCGAGGCCGGGGTCAAGAGGGACCCGGCAGGGCGTAGACGCGCCAGCGACCCTGCTCGAACAACACCTCGTAGGGATGGGATCCGGCGGTCACGAGGTAACCGGCGCCGAAGGCTTCGCCGATGATCTTCACCGTCTCGGTACTGCGCCCGTTGTATTGGGCCCGCATGCTGGCGTACTCGTCGAGCCGCGTCGACGCCTCGATGGGGCCGGCGAGGATCTCCAGGCGCCAGCGCCATTCGTCCGGGCGATCCGGTCGCATGAGGCGCCAGCTCGCCACCTGGGCCCGTCCCGTGCGCAGGTACGCATCGGAGCGCCACGGGGGCAGGATCAGCCTGGCGTCGGCGGGCGTTCCGGTGGCGATCCAATCGAGTACGGCGCCGAGGTCCTCGGCGTCCTGATCGATGGGCGGGTTCCAGATGTGGTGGATGTGGTCGTACACGCCTCCGATGGGGTTCGGCAGACAGAGCAGGCCCAGCATCCCGAGGCCCACCAGCGCCGGCGACAGGGGCGCGCTGCGCGCCGTTCGCAGCACACCGAAGAGATGGAACCAGAAGAAGAGCGGGATGATCAGCGGGAAGTGCCGGAAGGGCATGGTGTTCAGGAAGCGCCAGGCTTCGAAGGCCCGCGCCGCGACGCCCACGAGGAAGAAGGCGGCGAGCACCGCCTGGAATACCACCAGGAAACGCAGGGCGTCGTTGCCGCCCCGGCGCCAGAAGGCGAGCTGGTTGAACAGGAAGAGCACGAACAGCGTCGCCACGCCGCGCTGAACGAAGCTCGCCGGATCGATGTGGAAGGGGATGTGCACGAGCGCGCGGAAACGCAGGAACTCGGCGCCGGCGATCACGCTCTCCGCCATCGCGAAGGGCAACAGCCCCGGCAGGGACACCAGCAACACCACGCCGCCCGCCTTCAGCATGCGCGTGGGAGCCCAGCCCGTGGCGCCGGCGGTGACGCTCATGGCCAGCCCGCCCCACAAGCCCACCAGGGGATGTAGGCTGAAGGAGAGCCCGAGCATGACCGCGGGCGCCAGGGTGCCGCCGCGGGCGAATCCGTCGAGTGCAAAGAACAGCAGCGCCCACGCCACGCACTTGCCCTCGAAATTCCCGATCACCCACTCCTCGCCCACCAACGATTGCCCGCCGACGCACCAGAGCAGGATCGAGACGGTCGCCATCCAGAGCGGCAGTCCGAAGGTGCGCCCCAGCCGCAGCAGGCCCGCGAAACAGGCGGTCCAGGCGCCTACGCGCCCGACCCAGGCCACGCCCTCCAGGGGCAGGATCAGCGCCAGCCATCCGAAGACCAGATTGAAGAACGCGTGACCGGGGTCGGATCCGTCGAGGGTCCAGTCCCCGATGGCGAACTCGGGATCCCATCGTCGCGCCAGGCGGGCGAGGTAGAGCCACTCGTTTCCACTCGGAACGTCGACGGAGATGGGATTGAGGATCGCCGCGTAGCCGAGCAGAATCCCGAGCTGGAGCGGAATGCTCTCTCCCATGGCCGCAAGGGCGCGGCGCCGCGCGGTGGATTCGGAGCTCACGAAGATTCGCAGTGTCGCATGGCTGCTCGCGCTCGCGCCAGTGCTGGGGTACCAACTCGACCCATCGATGGGACGCGGACTTCTCCTCATCATGCGCATCGGCTTCAGCGCGGGCCTGATGGCGCTGTTGCTCTGGCAGGCGGGCGTCGGCCGAGTGCTCGGCAGGCTGGCGTGGCTCGAACCGTGGGCCATGGTCGGCGCCCTGGCGCTGTTCGCCACCTCCCAGGCCGTGGGCGCGCTGCGCTGGCGGATCGTCCTCGAGAGCGGCGGCGACGCGGCGCCCCGGGTCCCCTATCTCATGGGACTCCTGTTCGTCGGCATGTTCTTCAACTTCTTCCTGCCCTCCACCGTGGGCGGAGACGTGGTGCGCGCCGAAGTGGTGCAAGCGCGCCTCGCCAGCCGCGTGGATGCCTACACCGGCGTGCTCTTCGACCGCTTCGTCGCCTTCATGGCGGTGGTGGCCATCGGCATGCTGGCGGTGCTCGGAGGCCGCGTCGTCTATGGCTGGGACGACGCCGACGTCCTGTGGCTGAGCGCCGGACTCTCGGTCATGAGCGTGGTGCTGCTCGTCGCACTTCGCTCCGACGCGATGGCCGGCCTGCTGCGCGTGCTGCTCCGCTGGCTGCCCGACGTCCTGGCCGTTCCTCTCACGCAGGCCTTCGAGGCGCTGCGCCGCTACGCCGCCCGGGGCTCCATGCTGGCGCGCGTGCTGGCGCTGGCGGTGGTGGTCCAGCTGGTCGGCACCATCGGGCCTATCTGGGTGCTCGCGCTCGGTCTCGGGCTCGATGTCCCCGCCGTCTTCCACTTTCTCGCGGTGCCCCTCGTCATCGTGGTCACGCTGCTGCCCGTCTCGTTCAACGGCGTCGGCCTCCGGGAGGGGCTCTACGTGCATCTGTACGCGAAGGTGGGCGTGGCGAACGATGCGGCCATCGCCCTGTCCCTGGCCTGGACCCTGATGATGGTCCTGATGGCTGCGCTCGGCGGCGTCCTGCTGCTGTGGCGCGGCGCCGAATGGCGGCGGCCGAGCGCGGAGTCCGACGCGCGTCAGTGACCCGAGCGCAGATCCTCGAGCGTCGCGGACAGTCGCTCGAATTCCACCCCCGGCAGGCGACGGCTTCGCGACACCGCGAAGGGCGGCACACGCCCGGCCCAGCGCTTCTCGTCGAACGGCTGGTCCAGGATCTCCCGGGACACCTGCGCGGCCAGCGCCAGTGGACGCTCGCAGAAGCGCTCGTAGGACACAGTGTGAAGGCGCTCCGGTCCGACTTCGGCCGCCTGGCGCGCCTGGATGCGTTCGTGGAAGAGCACCTGCCGGCACACGTCCTCGATCGGATCGCCGCTGCCCCGCGCCACCGACGGCCGGTCGATGCCGTAGGTCGCATCGTCGCGACCGTGGATGTAGCGCCGCGCCAGCAGGAGCGACTGCGCCAGGAAGAGGGGATCCCGGTGCAGACACAGGAAGTGGGCGGTGGGCAGCGCACGCGCCACCAGTGAGGCGAAGGTGTTCAGGTTGTTGTTCTTGTTCAGCAGCGGCCGATCGAAGATCTCCTCGAAGGCGCCGAAGAAGCGGCGCATGTCGTCGGCGGCGGCATCCGGCAGCGACTCGGGAATGTGCGCGCGGTCGGAGCCGAGCCAGCGATCCCAGAGCGGCAGGCCGTCGTTGGGTCCGTACAGGTGCAGGGTGCGGCCGTAGTGGCTGCGGAAGCGGATGCGGTCGTTGCCGAAGGGGCGCAGGGCCAGACGGTTGGCGGTGATGGGGGCGCGCGAGAACAGCGCGGCGCGGTTGTTCAGGTAGGCCACCGGCAGCACGGCGATCAGCGTCTGGCTCACCAGCGTGGTGCCGCTGCGCGGAGGGCCGCACACGAAGACGATCGGCTTCTTCGGCGCTTCCGCCCGGGCGTAGAGCCGGCGTTCGAAGGGCTCGAGCAGGCGGTCGACGGGCCAGGCCAGGGGGCCCGCGGCGGCCTGGCCCAGGGCCCAGAAGGCCTCGGGACTTCCCGAACGCAGGAGCCGGCCCGCCAGGCCGAAGGGGTCCTGGAAGTGGGCCGGGACGAACCCGTGGAGCCGGGCTCGGAGCCCTCCAGACATGGCGACGAGGATACCCTTCCCTCCAGGGGGCGACACCTGAGGCGCCCGGGGTGGCCACCTCTGGGTACACTTCCAACGCGGTCGCACCAGCACGGGGGAGTGCGTGGGAAATGGCTCGGGGATGAAGACGATACTCACACTGTTCGGGACGCGACCCGAGATCATCAAGCTCGCGGCCGTGATGCGGGAGCTCGGGAGCCGGGCGTCCTACCGCAGCCTCCAGGTCTCCTCCTCCCAGCACAGCGACCTGCTCGAGCCCTTCCTGCGTCTGTTCCGGCTGCGGCTGGACCACGACCTCAAGGTGATGGATCCCGGGCAGACCCCGAGCCAGGTGCTGGCCCGGGTGGTCACGGCCCTCGATCCCATCCTGGTCGACGAGCGGCCGGACCTCGTGCTGGTCCAGGGTGACACCACCACCACGTTGGCCGGCGCCCTGGCGGCCTTCCATCGCGAGATTCCCGTGGGCCACGTGGAGGCCGGGCTGCGCACCGGGGATCCGACCAGCCCCTTTCCCGAGGAGATGAACCGCCGGCTCGTGAGCCGGCTGGCGACCCTTCACTTCGCCCCCACGCGGCACAACGTGGAGATGCTGCGCGCCGAGCATGTGCCCTTGGCCGCGATCGAGCTCACCGGGAATCCGGTGGTGGACTCGCTCCAGGACGTGATTCAGGATCTGTCGCCTTCCGCGCCCGTGGCGAAGCTGCTCGCCGGGCTCGACGACAAACGCCTGGTGCTGCTCACCACCCACCGCCGGGAGAGCTTTGGGCCCGCCATGGCGGCGAATCTGCGCGTACTGCGGCGCTTCGTCGAGCGACATCCGGAGGTGGCCCTGGTGTTCCCGGTGCACCCCAATCCCGCCGTGCGCGAGGCCGCCGACGAGATCCTGGCCGGCGCGGAGCGAGTCGTGCGGCTCGACCCGCTCGACTACTTCGACTTCATCTACCTCATGTCCCGGGCCTGGCTGATCGTCTCCGACTCCGGCGGCGTGCAGGAGGAGGCGCCGACGCTGGGCAAACCGGTGCTGGTGCTGCGCGACAACACCGAGCGCCCGGAAGCCATCGAGGCCGGAGTCGCGCGGCTGGTGGGCGGCTCCGCCGAGCGGCTCGAGAGTCTTCTCGAGGAAGCGTGTCGGCCGAGCTCCTGGATCGAGCGCGTGCGCGAGGTGCCCAATCCCTTCGGCCGCGGTGACTCCGGCCGTCGCATCGTGGATGCGATCGATCGTTTCTTCGAGCAAGGTTCGGAGCAAGGCAAGGGGGGCATGTCGTGAGCGACGAGGTCACAACCCGACAGCACATCGTCACCTGCGCCATCGAGGACTACTTCCAGGTCGGCGCCTTCAACTCGCGAATCCAACGCGGCCAGTGGTACCGCTTCGAGAACCGCGTCGAGCGCTCCACGCTGCGCACTCTCGACCTGCTCGACGAGAGCGGCGTAAAGGCGACCTTCTTCGCCCTCGGCTGGATCGCCGACCGCATGCCCGAGGTGATCCGGGAGGTGGTGTGCCGCGGTCACGAGATCGCCAGCAAGGGCTACTACCACCGCGGTATCCAGCGCATGACCCCCGACGAGTTCCGCGAGGATCTGCATCGTTCGCGGGACGCCATCGAGAACGCCGCCGGCGTGAAGGTGCAGGGCTACCGCGTGGCGGACGAATGGTTCCGAGCCGGCGACCTGTGGGCGCTCGACGTGCTGGTGGAGGAGGGCTTCGCCTACGACTCGAGCGTGGGCCCGCTGCTGCGCCGCTACTCCCACGAGCCGTGGCGCCGCTTTGTCCACACCCACCGCCACGACGGCCGCTCCCTGGTGGAGATTCCGTTCTCGTCACTGCAGTTCATGGGACTTCACTTCCCGATCTGCGGCGGCAACTACTTCCGGCAGTTCCCTCACTCGCTGATGAGGCAGCTGGTGGCCCATTGGGAGCGCACCACCGACGCGCCCTACGTGATGTACTTCCACGTCTGGGAGCTCGACGAGGAGCAGCCCCAGCTGAACGTGCCGTGGATGACGCGCGTCCGGCACTACCGCAATCTCAGCAAGCTCTCCTGGGTCCTGCCGGACTACTTCGCGCGCCATCGCTTCGGCCGCGTGGCCGATTATCTGAAGATCCCGCTCCAGGCCCCCGCTCCCGGTGCGCGGCCCGGGGCGACCACCACGCTGGTGGAGGAGGCGGTGCAGTCCGCCGCGCCCATCGAGCTGCGGAGCGGCCCGCCTTCGGAGCGTACGCCGGTCACGGTGGTGGTGCCCTGCTTCAACGAGGAGGAGGTGCTTTCCTACCTGTCGAACACGCTCGACGAGGTGAAGGCGGAGCTTGCCGGGAGCTACGAGCTCTCCTTCGTGTTCGTGGACGACTGCAGCGCCGACGACACCCTCGGCGAGCTGCGCCGGATCTTCGGCGAACACCCCGACTGCGAGATCGTGCGCCACACGCGCAACCAGGGCGTGGCGGCGGCGATCCTGACCGGGATCCGCGCGGCCCGCACCGAGGTGGTCTGCTCCATCGACTGCGACTGCACCTACAACCCCCACCAGCTCGGCGCGCTGATTCCCCGGCTCGAAGCCGGTGTCGACCTGGTGACCGCCTCGCCCTACCACCCGCTCGGCGCCGTGATGAACGTGCCCGGCTGGCGGCTCTTCCTGTCCAAGGGCCTGTCCCGGCTCTACCGCGCGACCCTGCGCCAGAAGCTGGCCACCTATACGAGCTGCTTCCGCGTCTACCGCCGCAGCGCCATCGTGGATCTCGAGCTCGAGGAGGGGGGCTTCCTGGGCGTGGCCGAGATGGTCGGCCGCCTCGACCTGGCCGGCTCGCGCGTGGTGGAGTGCCCCGCGGTGCTCGAGGTGCGCATGCTGGGGCGCTCGAAAATGAAGACCCTGGGCACCATCGGAGGTCATCTCCGACTGCTCGCGAAGCTCTGGAAGCTCAAGCTTTTCAGGGGGTTGAAGGGCCGAGGCGCGCCGGGAGGAGGTCTTCCCAAGGATCCCGATCGGCCGTCACCTGAGTCCCTTGCGGGTCCACCCACATAGGCACCCGATTACCCCTAGAATGGGGACCATCGCGACCCAGAAACGCCATCTGCCCTCAGACCAGGATGCCTCCGGCCGGACCCTCGGCGAGGCGGAGCTCGGTCGACTCGCCGAAGCCATCGGGACCGGCACGCTCACTTCCACCAAGGGACGCTTCGTGAAGCAGCTCGAGGAGCGCTTCGCGCGGACCCTCGGCATGCGCCACGCCATCGCCTGCAGCTCCGGCACCGCGGCCATCCACTGCGCCGTGACCGCCGTCGATCCGGAGCCCGGCGACGAGATCGTGACCACGCCCATCACCGACATGGGCGCGCTCACGCCCATCGTCTACCAGGGCGCGATCCCGGTGTTCGCGGACGTGGATCCGCGCACCTGCAACGTGACCGCCGAGACCATCGAGGCCGCGCTGTCCCATCGCACCCGCGCCATCGTGGTGACGCACCTGTTCGGAAATCCCTGCGGGATGCGGGAGATCCAGCAGCTCGCCGACGAACGGGAGATCCCGATCATCGAGGACTGCGCCCAGGCTTTCCTGGCCCGGAGCGGCGGCGCCTTTGTCGGCTCGCTGGGCGCACTCGGCTGCTTCAGCCTGCAGCAGGGCAAGCACATCACCACCGGCGAGGGTGGTCTGGTGGTGACCGACGACGACGACCTTGCCCGTCGCGTGTTCCTGATGGTGAACAAGGCCTGGGGCTATGGCGACGAGAAGCCCGACCATTATTTCCTGGCGCTCAATTATCGCATGAGCGAGCTCCAGGGCGCGGTGGCGTTGGCGCAGCTCGAGAAGCACGCCGAGGTAGTGCGCCACCGGCGCGAAGCCGCCGCGCATCTCACCAAGCAGCTCGACGGCGTCCCCGGCATCGAAACGCCCTGGGTGCATCCCGACAACCTGCACACCTTCTGGAAGTACTGCCTGCGGGTGGATTCCGAGGTGATCGAGGGAGGCTCCCCGGGTCTCGGCGCCGCGCTCGCCGAGCGCGGCATCGCCTGCGCGCCGCGCTACATCCAGAAGCCCGCCTTCGAGTGCGAGGTCTTCCGCGAGCAGCGCACCTTCGGGAACAGCCGCTGGCCCTTCACGCTGGCGCGCCCGGAGGCCCTGGACTGGGCACCCGAGCGCTACCCCGGCTCCTATCAGGGCCTGGCGGACATCCTGGTCCTGCCCTGGAACGAGGCCTATACCGAGGAGCACGTGGAGCAGGTGGCCCAGGCTATCCGCGAGTCGGTCCGGGGGCTGGTGCGATGAGCGGCCAGGCGATCCGCTTCGGACTGGTGGGCGCGGGCGCCATCGCCCAGTCCTATCTCGAGGCCTTCCGGACGTTGAGCGAGGGAACCAGCTACGAAGCACGTCTCGTGGGCGTGGCCGACGTCCGACCCGATGCCGCCGCCGCCCTGGCCGAAGGCGCCGGATGCGCCGCCTACGATTCCCACCAGGCGTTGGCGGACGAGGCCGACTGCCAGGCGGTGATCGTGTGCACTCCGCCGGTCACCCATGCGCCGATCTGTCTCGATCTGCTCGCGCGCCGGATCCCCGTGCTCTGCGAGAAGCCCCTGGCGCTCGACGCCGCGAGCGCCCGCAAGATGGTGGCGGCCGCCGAGCAGAACGGCGTGCTGTTCACCATGGCCAGCAAGTTCCGCTACGCCGACGACGTGGTGCGGGCCCGCAGCATCCTCGAGTCCGGCATTCTGGGCGACATCATCCTGTTCGAGAACGTCTTCACGTCGCGCGTGGACATGGCCGGCCGCTGGAACGCCGATCCGTCGGTGAGCGGCGGGGGTGTGCTGATCGACAACGGCACCCACTCGGTGGACCTGGTGCGGTACTTCCTCGGCCCGGTGGCCGAGGTGCACGCCGTGGAAGGCAAGCGCATCCAGGATCTCCCCGTGGAGGACACAGCGCGGATCTTCGTGCGCAGCGAGTCCGACGTGATGTGCAGCATCGACCTCTCCTGGAGCCTGCACAAGGAGGTCGACAGCTACATCGACATCTACGGCTCCCACGGCGCCGTGCGCGTGGGCTGGGCCGAGTCCAAGTACCGCCAAGCCGGCAGCGCCGACTGGGTGGTGTTCGGCTCGGGCTACGACAAGGTGGCGGCCTTCCGCAACGAGATCCGCAACTTCGCCGCCGCGCTGCGAGGCGAGGAGACGCTGCGCATTTCCGCCGCCGACGCCATCGCCTCGGTGGAGGTGATCGAAGCGGCCTACGAATCCCTGGCGCGCAGCCGCTGGATGCCCGTGGCCGGCGGCCCCGCCGCGGTGCCCAACCTGGCGCGGGCGTGACGGCGCGCATCCACCCCACGGCGATTGTCGAGGACGGGGTCGAGATCGGCGACGGCACTTCCATCTGGGACAACGTGCACGTGCGCGGCCCGGCGCGAATCGGGCGCGATTGCATCGTCGGCGGCAAGTCCTACGTCGCCTACGGCGTCGAGATCGGGGATCGCGTCAAGATCAACGGCTTCGTCTACCTGTGCACCGGCGTGACCCTAGAGGACGGCGTGATGGTGGCGGCGCGGACCACCTTCACCAACGACCGCTTCCCCCGGGCAGCCACATCGGACCTGCGGGAGTTGCGTCCCTCGGAGCCCGGCGACGATTCGCCGCGCACGCGGGTGCGGACCGGCGCCAGCCTCGGCGCCGCCTGCACGATCGGACCGGGCCTCGAGATCGGGCGCTTCGCCATGGTGGGCATGGGCGCGGTGGTGACGAGGCCCGTTCCCGACTTCCACCTGGTGGTGGGACAGCCGGCCCGTTCGGTGGCGATCGTCTGCCGCTGCGGCGAGCCGCTCATGCGGTTGAGCGACGAGGGCCCGCCGGACCAGGAATCCCTCGTCTGCAAGGCCTGCAGCCTTCCCTACGCCGTGCGCGACGGGGAGGTCCTGGAGCTGCGGCCGCCGGCATGAGCGCCGACACCTCCCGCTCGAAGCACTGGGCGGTGGTCGGGGGCGGCATGCTGGGGATGACCCTGGCCCATCGCCTGCGCCGCGCCGGACACGCGGTGACGCTGATCGAGGCGGCGCCCAGCCTCGGTGGGCTGGCCGGCGCCTGGCAGCTCGGCGACGTGGTCTGGGATCGCCATTACCACGTCACGCTGCTCTCGGACGACCGTCTGCGCGGCGTGCTCCGGGAGATCGGCGTCGAATCCGAAATGAACTGGGTCGAGACGCGCACGGGCTGCTACGCGGGCGGTCAGCTCTACAGCGTGAGCAACGCCTTCGAGCTGCTGCGCTTCCCGCCGCTCGGGCTGGTGGACACGTTGCGCCTCGGCGCCACGATCTTCGCCGCCTCCCGCATGCGCGACTGGAAAAAGCTCGAGAACATCCCCATCGAGGATTGGCTCGTGCGCTGGTCCGGCCGCCGCACCTTCGACCGCTTCTGGCTTCCCCTGCTGCGCTCCAAGCTGGGTGAAGCCTGGCGTGAGACCTCGGCCGCGTTCATCTGGGCGACTATCGCGCGGCTCTACGCCGCCCGCCGCAGCGGTCTCAAGCGGGAGATGTTCGGCTACGTGCGCGGAGGCTATGCGCGCATTCTCGAACGCTTCGCCGAGATCCTGAAGGCGGAGGGCGTGAAGATCGAGCTGGGGCGACGCGTGGAGAGCGTGGAGCGCGACGGCGACACGCTGGCGATCCGCTTCGCCGAGGGCGATGTGGGACGCTTCGATCGCACGGTGGTCACCATGACGGCCCCGCTGGCCGCGCGCATCTGCAGCGCGCTCTCCGACGAGGAACGCGAGCGCCTCGCCGGGATCCGCTACCAGGGCATCGTCTGCGCCTCGCTGCTCACACGCAAGCCCCTGTCGGGCTACTACGTCACGAACATCCTCGACTCGGGGCTTCCCTTCACCGGCGTGATCGAGATGTCGGCGCTCGTCGATCCGCTCCACTTCGGCGGGCACGGTCTCGTCTATCTGCCGCGATACGCCGACGCCGACGATCCGGTCTTCCGGCTGACCGACGCCCAGGTGGAGGACCGCTTCGTGGCGGCTCTCGAACGCATGATCCCCGACTTCACCCGGCAGGACGTGGTGGCGTTCCGGGTCTCGCGCGTGCGTCAGGTGTTTCCTCTCTCGACACTCGGATACTCGGACGGGGTGCCCGGGTTCCGCACGTCGGTGCCCGGCCTGTATCTGACCGGATCGGCGCAGATCGTGAACGGTACCTTGAACGTGAACGAGACCGTTCAACTCGCGGAGCGCGCCCTCGATGAGGCGCTGCTCGGGAGCGACGCGTGAGCGCGGCCAACGGACGCCCCCTGGCCAGCTTGTCGTTGGACCTCGACAACCAGTGGTCCTACATGAAGATCCACGGGGACACCGGTTGGGAGTCCCATCCGAGCTACCTCGACGTGCTCGTGCCGCTGGTGCTGGACTTCCTGTGCTCCCGCGATCTCACCATCAGCGTGTTCGTGGTGGGACAGGATGCGGCGCTCGACAAGAATGCCGAGGCGCTCGCCGTACTCGGGGCGTCCGGACACGAGATCGGCAACCACTCGTTCCACCACGAGTCCTGGCTGCACAAGTACACGGAAGCCGAGGTCGAACGCGAGATCGTCGAGGCCGAAGACGCCATCGAAGCCGTCACCGGCGTGCGTCCGGTGGGCTTCCGGGGGCCCGGCTTCAGCCTCTCCGAGCCGGTCCTGCGGGTGCTCTCGCGACGGTGCTATCTCTACGACGCGAGCACGTTCCCGACCTACATCGGGCCCCTGGCGCGCGCCTTCTACTTCATGACGGCGAAGCTCAGCGAAGAGGAGAAGGAAGAGCGCGGCGATCTGTTCGGCACCTGGACCGAAGGGCGCCGTCCGGTGGGTCCCTATCGCTGGCGGATCGACGGGAACACGCTGCTCGAGATCCCGGTCACCACGCTGCCCATCGTGAAGACGCCGATCCACCTGAGCTACCTGATCTACCTCGCCGGCTATTCCCCGGCGCTGGCGCGGGCGTACTTCGCCACCGCCTTGGCCTTCTGTCGCTGGACGGGCGTGGCGCCATCTCTCCTGCTCCATCCCCTCGACTTCCTCGGCCGGGGCGACGTTGATGCCCTCTCGTTCTTCCCCGGCATGAATCTCGAGGGCGCACGGAAGCGCGCCTGGGTGGCCGACTTCCTCGACCAGCTCGAGCGGCACTTCACGGTCGGCACCATGCGGCAGCACGCCGAGGCGCTGGCGTCCGACGCACGCCTCGCGGTCCTCGAGCCGGAGTTCTAGGCGGGCCTGCCCTGTCCCTCCCGAGAATCCAATCCGTCTCTCCTCAAGCCGCCCTCCGCTCGTAGCGGTGGTGGAAACCGCCCACCTCGGGGAACGCGACGACCTCCCCGAGCTCAGATCGCTGGATCGCGCGAGGCTCGGGCGCATCCTTCGCGAGCGCCAGATGGGTGCGTGAGCGGTTGTAGTACCGGGCGTAGCGCGAGAGAACCTTCCGACAGTGCTGCTCGTTCAGGACGAGCACCTGATCCAAGCACTCCCGGCGCAACGAGCCGAGGAAGCGTTCGGCATAGGCGTTCTGCCAGGGGGCACGTGGCGCGATCAGGATCTCTTCGACGCCGAGAGAGGCGACTCGGCGTCGGAAGGCGTCGCCGTAGATTCCGTCCCGGTCCCGGATGAGGTAGCTCGGCGCCGGGTTCCAGCCACAGGCTTCCACGACCTGTTGGGCGGTCCATGCCGCGGTCGGATGGGCGGTCACATTCAGGTGGAGCACCCGCCGCCTCTCGAGGCTCAGCACGACGAAGACGAAGAGGAGCTGGAAGGTGAGGGTCGATACGACCGCGTAGTCCACGGCGATCGCCTCGCCGAGGTGGTTGGCGAGGAACGTCCGCCAGCGCTGGGAGGGCGGCTTCTGGGGGCGGTTCAGGTACTTGGAGACCGTGGACTCCGAGACTCGAAACCCGAGCTTGAGGAGCTCGCCGTGGATCCGGGGCGCGCCCCAGGTCGGGTTCGCGTCGGCCATCTTCCGGATGAGGGCCCGGATCTCCCCCGAGATCTTCGGGCGTCCGGGCCGACGAGAACGGCTTCTCCAGCGCCAATAGAGGCGGAATCCCCGGCGGTGCCAGCGGAGGACCGTCTCGGGTTGGACGATCACGAGCGGGCTGCGCCAGTCGCTCCACAGGCGGAGGAGCCACACCCAGAGGATCCGATCCGCGCGCTTGAGCCGGACGCGGCGTCCCCCGTGCTGGCGCTGAAGGACGGTGACTTGGTGGCGGAGGGCCAAGACCTCGGCTTGGAGGGCAGCGTTGCTTCGAAGCAGGCTGGGCAGCGTCAGCAGGAGCGCGCGGAGGGCCGAACCCATCGTGAGGCGGGTGTAGCGGGCGTGCGAGAATCCTCAAGGCTTTCGGTAGGATCGAGTTTTCGGGAGGCACACCCATGGCCGGCACGCTGCGCCTCCTGATCCTCGTGAGCCTGCTCGTCCTCAGCGGCTGTGGCGGAGAGCCGCCCCAGGCGACGGGTCGTTGGCTGCCCGGAGCGCTTGCCTTTGCACCCGGTCGCCATCCGGTGGGTCCGTTCGAGGTGCGACTCGAGGGCAGCAATTGGAGCGACGCCCGGCTGGCAGTCTTCCACCGCGAGCGCCCCGACGATCCGCTCTGGGCCACCGTTCCCGGCGTGGCATTCGTGTCCGGCGCGCGCGGAAATGAAATTGTGCGCGAGGCGCGCGGATCGTTCTTCGTCGAAGACGAGATTCTCGAACGCTGCATGGATCAGACCGTCGACGTCATCGAGTCTGCTGCCTACGCGTTGAGGCTTCGCGGGCAACTCCGCTGTGGCTTGAAGGATCGAGCGTGGGAACTCTTCCTGGTGCCCACGGTGCGAACCAGCTCCGCTTCCACCTTCGCATCGACGACCCCACCTTCGACCGCACCTACCTCACGTACGAGAGCAGCGCGGGCGAGCGCTTCTTCGGCTTCGGCGAACAGTTCACGCATTTCGACCTGAAGGGACGACGCGTTCCCATCTTCGTCATGGAGCAAGGCGTCGGGCGCGGGCGTCAGCCGACGACGTTTCTCGTCGACCTCGTGGCCGACTCCGGCGGAGATTGGCACACGAGCTATGCGCCGGTGCCCCACTATCTGACCACCCACAATCGCTCTCTCTTCCTCGAGAACACGGAGTTCTCGGTCTTCGATCTTCGCCACGACGACCGCGTACAGGTGGAGGTCTTCTCCGGCGAGATGACTGGACGCATCGTGCACGGTGCCTCGCCGCTGGCGCTGATCCGCGAGTACACGGAGTACGCCGGGCGCATGCGAGAGCTGCCCGAATGGGCGCACCGCGGAATCATCGTCGGGATGCAGGGCGGAACCGCGCGCGTCCGCGATGCGTTGAGCCGGCTCGAGGCCCGCGGAGCGCCGCTGGCAGCCTTCTGGCTCCAGGACTGGGTGGGGCAACGCACGACCGATTTCGGAGAACAGCTCTGGTGGAACTGGGAACTCGACCGCGAGCGCTACCCCGATTGGGAAGAGCTGGTGACGGACCTTCACGCCCGAGGAGTCCGCGTGATGCTCTACGTGAACCCCTTCCTGGTGGACGTGGAAGGCCAGACGTCCCATCGGCGCAACCTCTACCGGGAAGCCCAGCAGGCGGGTTTCCTGGTGCGCAATGAAGCCGGCGCACCCTACGAAATTCCCAATACGAGCTTCTCGGCCGCAATCGTCGACCTCGCCAATCCCGCCGCACGCGACTGGCTGGCGAACGTGATCCGGAACGAGATGATCGACATCGGGGCGTCCGGCTGGATGGCTGACTTCGGCGAAGCGCTGCCCTACGACGTCGAGTTGTTCGGCGGCGAATCGCCCACGGCCTGGCACAACCACTACCCAGAAGCATGGGCGGAGCTGAACCGACGGGTGATCGAGGAGGCCGGTGTCGGCGACGACGCGGTGTTCTTCACGCGCTCGGGCTTCACGCGCAGCCCGCGTTGGTCGACGCTCTTCTGGCTCGGCGACCAGCTCGTCACGTGGGATCGCCACGACGGGCTCAAGAGCGCCGTGACGGGAATTCTTTCGGGCGGGATCTCGGGTATTTCTCTCAACCATTCGGACATCGGCGGCTACACCACGATCGACCTGCCCGTGGTGGGCCAGCGACGCAGCAAGGAACTGATGCAACGCTGGAGCGAGCTGACCGCCTTCGGCGTCGTCTTCCGCACCCATGAAGGCAACGTGCCGGACATCAATCATCAGTTCGACAGTGACGAAGAGACCCTCGAGCACTTCGTGCGGATGGCGCGTGTGCACGCCGCCTGGTTCGACTACCGGCGCGCGCTCATCCGCGAGGCGGCGGAGACCGGAGCGCCGGTGCTTCGCCACCTCTACCTGCACTACCCGGACGACCCGGAGGTGCGGAAGCTGACCTACCAACAGTTCCTGGTGGGGAGCGAGTTGCTGGTGGCGCCAGTGCTCGACCCGGGCCGCGAGGAGGTCGAGGTCTACCTGCCTGCGGGTCGCTGGGTGCACTTGTTCACGGGGAAGGTTCACGGCGATGCGAAACAGGGGCGGTACGTGAAGGTGGCCGCACCGATCGGAACCCCTGCGGCGTTTCACCGAGAAGGTTCGGCGGTGGGAGAAGCGCTACGGCGCAGGCTGCAGGGTCTCGACCGGGGGAATCGATGACTTCGGGCTGCCCGAGTCTGCAACGTCCTGCAACCTCCTGCGACGTCTTGCGACATCCCACCTGGAACACGAAGCGTCGAAAGGGGCCTAAAAGCAATGACTTACGTGATTCCGAGTCTTGGTTTCCCAAGCCGAGGGTCGCGGGTTCGACCCCGCCGGAAGCCGCCTCCATCGTTGGCGGGAGGCGCGCGTTGACGCCTGTTGACGTTGGCAGGTCCCTGGACGCCGCTCTGTGCCGCCCCAAGGTCAGCCAGCGCCGCCCGGTGCAGTTACCCACCACAGCGTCTTTGCTGCGAGATTCCGAGCGCCTCTGACGGTGCGATTCGGGCCGGCGGGGATTCCTAAACCGGTTGTCGGAGGTTCGAGTCCTCCCGGGGGCGCCAGGCTGCGGCGTGCACCCGTGGTCTACTCCTCCGGAGACCGGCCGGTGTGAACCTCGCCGGTGAGCAGGGCCAGCACGTCGGCGTGGAAGGCGTCGCGCGTCTGGACCCAGACGTTGCGACGCACCGGTGTGGCGCCGAAGCGGCGCTTCTCCAGCTCGGACCCCATGCCGAGCAGCAGGCGTCGGCGCCCGAGTGCGCGGGCGCGCTGGACCATCCAGGCCAGGCTCTGGCGGTAGGCGCCGTGGTGGCGCACGTAGCGGTAGTCGAGCCCCACCACGAGGGGGACGTACTGCTCGGGGCCCACGCGAGCCGCGAAGAAGGCCTGCGGGAGCGCGTCCGCCTGGCCGCCGGCGTCCGGGCGCAGGCTGAGGGTCACGATCTCCCACCCCGGGTGCTCGAGCATGCGCGGGAGGAAGTCCTCCGGAAGCGGGAAGGTGTTCATGTGGAAGCTTCGCGCCTGGACGTTCCGGTAGAGGCCGTGGAGATGGGCCCAGTCCGCCGGTGACAGGGACGGGTCGCCGAAACCAAGGACCTTCGCGTCCCAGTCGTCGCGCCGCGGTGACACCTCCTCGCGCTGGAAGCGGCGTGCACGCTTGGTGAGGCGCGCCAGGTACGCGTCCTCGTCGGTCCAGTCGAGGTCGAGCAGCATGGAGTCGGGCGCGGGTAGCCGTACGAAGCCCAGCTCGTGGAGCGCGTCGTCGAGCTCGGCGTCGCCTTCGGGCAGGTCGCGCAGGGCCACGAGCCGCGCCTCGCGCGCCTCCGCCAGCTCCGAGACGTGGGTCGCCAGCAGCGAGAGCGCCTGGCGCCAGGGGCCGTCGCGCCGCAGGTAGAGGTGGTCGCCTTCGGTGAGCGGCGATCCCAGGGTGAGGACCCGCGAGGTCAGGAAGTGCGGATCGCCGCGGCGGCGGCGCTCCACCTCCCGGGAGACGGCCGCGTCGGCGAACATGTCGTCCTTCATCCAGGCCTCGGTCAGGAAGGTTGCGAGCACCGGCTCACCCGCGCGATCGCGCACCGTGTAGTAGTGGAAGCGCCAGTGGCTCTCGGGCTTCTGGTGCGGCCCGAAGCTGGCCTCCAGGTAGCGCAGGCCGCCAGCGTCGAAGCTCCCCCGCGCGCCGAGCAGCCCGTCCCACTCTTCGGGGTCCAGTCCGTCGATCGACGCCGCGTGCTCGATGCGGAGCGCGCGGGGCCGCGCGGGGCCGCGGCGCGGCGCCGCCCAGCCCGGGTCCTCCAGGTCGAAGGCGCGGTCCAGCTCCGCGCGCGTGACACCGCCGGCCGCCAGCGCCCGGGGCAGGAAGGCGGCCATCTCCTCCAGCAGGCGATCGATGTCCTCCAGCGTGTGGTGGCGGGTCAGGGTGAAGCGGATCCCCGTCTGGTGGGCGGGCACCGCAGGGAAGAGGGCGCAGCTTGCCAGGAGTCCCCGCTCCATCAGGTGCACGGCCATGGCGGTGGAGGCCGGCCGCGGCCCCAGGCCCACGAAGCGGATCGGGACGCAGTCCTTGCGGCGCAGGAGCGGCAGGCCCAGCTCGCCCGCGCGACGGCTCGCGTGGCGGATGCGCTCGCGGAGCTCCTCCTGGAGCGTCTCGATCTCGCCCGAGAGGTGGATCCGCGCCGAAGCCACGGCAGCGCCCAGCATCGGAGGCTGCAGCGGACCCGTGAAGGTGACCGCCGGGGCGGTGTGGCGCACGTGTCGCCGGGTCTCCTCGTCGGGGAAGATCAGCGCGCCGCCCCCCGCCGCGAAGGCCTTGTTGAGCGACAGCGCCACCACCACGCGCTCGCGCTCGGACAGGTGATCGAGCGCGTAGCCGCGGCCGTGGCGGCCGGTCCAGCTCATGCCGTGGGCATCGTCGACGTAGAGGTGCAGCGACTCGTGGCGGGCCAGCAGCCAGGCCAGGGCGTCGAGGGGCGCCAGGTCGCCGTGCATGCTGTAGACGCCGTCGATCAGCAGCCAGACCCGGCGGTGGCGCTCGCGCAGGGCGCGGATCCTCGCCTCCAGTCGGTCGAGCCGCCCGTGGCGCACGAACTCCACCGGAATCCCGAGGCGCTGGAGGAGCGGCAGCACGAGCTGCACGGTCATGTGCACCTGGTGATCCAGGAGCACGGCGTCCTCTTCCCCCACCAGCGAGGGCAGGGCGGCGGCCGAAGCGAGGGTCGTGTTGGGCGTCACCAGCGCGGGGCCGCCCGCGATCTCGCCGAGCAGCGTCTCCAGCTCCGCGTACGGCGGCGCCGAGAGGAACGCGCGCGACACCGAGAACTGGGTGCCGAAGCGGCGGGCGGCATCGACCGCGCCCGCGACGAGGCGCGGGTCGAGCTCGAGGCCCAGGTAGCTGCAGGACGTGAAGTTCAGGCGCGGCTGGCCGCCGACGCGGACGCTGCGCCCGTCGAGCGCCTCGTCCTCCGCCTGGAGGAGTCCCACGCCCAGCTCCGTAGCCAGGTTGCCCAGGACGTCGCAGGCGTCCAGCAGATCCGAGAACGCGCCCATCGGCCTCGCGGTCGCGCCGGGCCAGGGGGCCCCCTCCGGAGCCACGCATTTCCTTGCACCGGGCTTTCCATGGATCGGCGGGCTTGCGGGCGCGGGGTGTGCGCCCGCGCACGCTTCAGTGCTCTCGCAGGCGCAACATCACCACCGCGCGCAGCTCCGGGCGGAGCTTCATGGCGTCGCGCGTGGCGTCGGGGCCGAAGGAGGGCGCGGAGGCGTCGGTCACGAGCAGGTCGATCGGATCGCTCTTGCGCTCGCAGAGGGCCAGCGCCTCGGGCGCGCTCGCGGCCTCGAAGACCCGGTGGCCGTGGGCCTCGAGGAGCCGGCGCCCCATGCGGCGGCTCGCGTCGTCCGCCTCCACCAGCAGGACCGTCTCCGAGGGCCCGAAGGCGCTGCGCTGGGGGTCGGGCTCCTCGGCCTCCTGGAGCTGGAGCTGATGCAGCGAGTCGCCTTCGAGCACCTGCTTCAGGCACTCCTCGACCCGGCGCCAATCGTCGATCTCGTCCTCGACGAGCCGGGTGAGCTGCGCGACCTCCTCACCCGCCCGGGCGTTGGCCAGCGCCACCCCGAGCCACGGCGTCACCTCGCAGAGCAGCGCCGCGTCGTCGGCGGAGTCTTCGCCCTCGAGGCCCCAGAGCGCGAGCGCCCCGACGCTGCGGCCAGCAGCCTCGAGGGCCAGGGTCTCGCTCGGCGGGCCGGCGGTCGCGCCGGTCTCGGCCAGGGGGAAGAGCGTCTCGCCCTCGCAGCGCGAGAGGCGGAGTCCGCCGACCCGCAGGCGCTCGGCCAGCAGTCCCACCACCGCCTCGGCCAGCTCGCGCGGGTCGCGCTGGCGCGCCAGCTCGCGCCCGAGCGTCCCCAGGGTCTCGAGCCGGCGCGACTTGTTGGCCAGGCGCCCCGTCACCGCGCGGGTGAGTTGCAGGCTCTCGCGGAGCTGCTCCTGCCGAAAGCCCAGCTCCTCCAGCTCCTCGAGCGTGGCCGACACGCTGCGCTGTCGGTGCCACCAGCGCTTCCGGTGCCGACGCGCCGGCGGCGCGCTGATCACGAACTCGCCGCGGCGGCCGTCCTGGCGCATCTCCACCACGGCCTCGGGCTGCCCGAAGAGGCGCGGCATGGCGCGGAGCACCCCGCGCAGGCCCTGGAAGAATTCCGGGCACGCCCGGTACTGCGGCAGGATCTCGATCACCTCGCGCAGGCGGCCGTCGGCCAGCTCCTCGCAGGTGGCCCGCGTGCCGCGGAACACCCAGGGCCCCCACCAGCGCGCCCCCACCAGGTACAGGGGCTTGGCGCTCCCGAGCCGCGGCAGCAGCTTGCGGATGACGCGGGGCACCGACTCGGCGGCCGAGAGCGCCGCCACCTGCTCCACCTGGTCGGCGCCGCCCAGGAGCTCCGACGCGCGGCGCGCGAACAGGGTGAAGGCGTCCCAGGGAATGCGGCCGCGCAGGTTCTCGAGCTCGTCCACCTCGAGGCCGAGTCCGTCGACGAGCATTTCGGGGGCAAGCCCGCGTGCGCGCACCTCGGCGACCAACGGCGCACACACGACGCAGGACACATCGCCCAAGGTTCAGCTCCGCGACGCCCCCCCCCGACGTTCGCCCTGCGAAGGTACTTCACTGACGCGCGCCGGCAGGTCGAACGCTCCGGCATGTCGGGCGAGGTTCCCCACAGTGGGGTAGTAACCGCACTCGGCTCCCGATCTCCTCCCACTCGCAAAAGCCGTTTCTTGGCGAGCGCTTGGACGCAGACCCGAAGGTCGAGACTGAAGTCCGCAGCCGGCGCGATGCCGCTCCTGGACAAACCCAGGCGGAAGGCCGACCCTGGTCTGGCTCGCGCAGCTCCCCCCCTTGCGCCGATGAGTCTCTGCTCGGCGACCCTCGAGCCGCAGCGCGACGTTCGCGCCGACCGCCAGCTTCGGCTCGGGTGCCAGGCGTTGGGAAGCGAATGGACACGAAGCGCTACGTCGTGATGGGTGCCGGCGAGGTCGGGTGCTACCTGGCCCGCACCCTGTCTGCGGAAGGCCACGCCGTCACGCTCGTCGACGACGATCCCGGCAAGCGCCAGATCGTCGAAGAGCAGCTCGACGTCCGGTTCGTGCTCGGCAACGGGGCGCACGTGCCCGTGCTGGAGTCGGCCGAGGTCGGAGACTGCGACCTGTTCGTCGCTGCCAGCTCCTCCGATGAAGCGAACCTGGCGGCCTCGCTGCTGGCGAAACGCCTGGGCGCACCGCGCACGGTGGTTCGCGTCGCGACCTCCGAGGACGTCACCAAGTACGGGAACCGCTACGAGCGGACGTTCGAGGCCGACCTGCTCCTCTCCACCCAGCTGCTCACGACGACCCGGATCCTGAACAACGTGGCGGGGTACAACACGCTCGAGATCGAATACCTCGCTCGCGGGGCCCTTCAGGTGCGTCGGACCCACGTCGAGCCGGGCTCGGTGCTGCACCAGAAGCGCCTGGCGGACGTCGAGCTTCCCAAGGACTGCCTCGTGCTGGCCTTCATCTCCGGCAGCCGGCTGGTCGTCCCAACCGGAGAGGACCGGGCGCAGCCCGGCGACGATGTGCTGGTGCTCGGGACCAGCGACATCATCGACGAGGTCGAGCGGCGGATCAGTGGGCGTTCCAGGCGCCTTGGACTCGTGGTGATCGCGGGCGGTGGCGCTACGGCGCTCACGGTGGCGAGCTCCCTGAAGCGCGAGGCCAAGACGCTGCGGATCATCGAATCCGACCGCCAGCGCGCCGAAGAGCTCGCGGCGAGCCTTCCGGACTGCGAGATCGTCCACGGGGCACGGGTCACGACGAGACGAACCTGATGGCCTGCCTCCTGGCCCAGGAGCTCGGCGTCCGGCACCTGACCGCCCTCGTGCAGAAAAGCGACACCTCGACCTTGTGGCGCAAGGTGGGGTTGCTCGACGTCGTGTCGCCCCGGATCGTGGCGGCCGAGCGCATCCGCAACTACATCGAGAGCAACTACGAGGCGCACATCCTCTCGTTCGAGGGTGGGGAGGCGCAGTTCGTACAGCGCCGCATCGTGCAGGAGAGCGCGGCGGCGGGCGCCAGGCTCGCGGACATCGAGATCCCGCAGGGGCTGATCGTGGCCGCGATCCTGCGCAAGGGAAGGGCCGTCATCCCCGGCGGAGACGACCGGCTCGAGGCGGGCGACGACGTGATCATCTTCGTGCGCCGCTCCGAAGCAGCGCTCGCGCACCTGCTCTTCCCCGGGCCCGACAGCGAGTAGGCAGGCTGCGATGAACCTGCACCGCGTCCTCCACATCCTGGGGCTGCTCCTGCTGATCCTGGCCGGAGCCCAGCTGGTGCCGCTGGCATGGTGCATCTCTCCCGCCGCGCCCGAGACGGCGGCGGGATTCCTCATGGGCGCTGCGGTCACCGCCCTCCTGGGCGCGGCGTTTCGCCGCCTCGGAAGCGCCGCGGGCGATCTCTATCGCAGGGAAGGCGTCCTCATCGTCGTCGGCGCCTGGGTGCTGGCCTCGATCAGCGGCGCGATCCCGTACCTGGCCACGGGCGCGATTCAGAGCCCGATCGACGCGCTGTTCGAATCGGCCTCCGGCTTCACGACCACGGGGGCTTCGATCCTGGTGGAGATCGAGGCCGCAGGACGGCCGGTGCTCTTCTGGCGCAGCTTCACGCAGTGGCTCGGCGGCATCGGCATCGTCGTCCTCCTGGTCTCGCTGCTCTCGGAGCTGGGACCGGGTGCCCGCTTCCTCTTCAAGCTGGAGGTTCCCGGGCCGAAGGCCGAGATCCTGCATGCCCGGGTTCGCCAGACGGCGGCTGCCCTGTTGCGGATCTACCTGGCCATGACCGTGCTGCAGGTCGCGCTGATGCTGCTGTTCGGGGTCGGGCTGTACGACGCGGTCACGCACACGTTCTCCACCGTCTCGACGGGCGGGTTCTCGCCGTACTACGAGTCGCTTGCCCACTTCTCCACGGCGGTCCGGCTGACCGTCATGCTGTTCATGGTCGCGGCCGGGGTCAACTTCGCGATCTACTACGCCCTCGTGCGCCGCAGGAACCTTCAGTCGCTTCGGGATGCGGAGCTGCGCTTCTACCTGTTGCTTCTGGCTGCGGCCGGGTTGGTGGTCGGTGTCGATCTCGCTCGGGGTCCGGACGGTCCCAGCGCACGGGCGGCTTTCGATGCGGCGTTCCAGGTGGTCTCCATCCTGACGACGACGGGATTCGCGACCGCGGACTTCGCCGAGTGGCCCAGCCTCTCCCGCGCGACCCTGGTGGCGCTGATGGTCTTCGGCGGCTGCGCGGGGTCCACGGCGGGGGGCGCCAAGATCATCCGGCTGCTGATCGGCTGGAGGGCGGCGATGCGCGAGGTGCGCCTGACCTTCAATCCCAGCTCGGTCATCGCCGTCTTCGTGGGCGGAAGGGCGGTTCCCGAGGAGTCGGTGCGCAGCGTCGTGGCCCTCCTCCTGCTCTGGATGGTGGCGTGGGGGACGGGGACGCTCCTGCTGTCGGTGGGCGACACGGGCGTGGTGACGGCTGCCACGGGCTCCCTCGCGACGTTGTCGAACATCGGTCCAGGGCTGGCCTCGGTGGGCCCGAACGAGAGCTTCGCCTTCTTCGCACCTTGGCAGAAGCTCGTGATGGTGGTGCTGATGTGGTTCGGACGCCTGGAATGCTTTGCACTGCTGGCGCTGCTACAGCCGCAATTCTGGCGGCGCTAGCCCTGCGCGGAGTCCCGCTCAGTGGGGCGTGCGCGCCCCCACCAGCGCCTGCACCGCCAGCGCCAGCCCGTCCGGGCTCAGGTGGAACATCGGGAAGAGGCGCTGGATCACCTGGCAGGTCTGGCTGCGGTCCCACACGTCCGGGTCGTCGGGGTTGACCCAGACCGTGCGCTCGAAGTGGTCCTGGATCCGGCGCAGCCAGTCGAGACCCCGGGTCTCCGTCATCTCGCGCGGGTCGATGTTGCCGTGCGGCTGGAGCAGCTCGGCCGGGTGCATGGCCGCGTCACCCACGATCAGCACCTTCCAGCGCGCGTCGAAGCGCCGGAAGAGCTCGGCCGTGGGCAGCGCCTCCCGGCGCAAGAGCCGCGCGCTCGTTCCCAGCAGGTCGTAGGGGCAGTTGTGGAAGTAGTAGGGGCGGAACTCGCGCAGGCCGCGCTCCTCGTGGAGCGCGCTGAGGAGGCGGCTCACCGGCTCGTAGTAGGGGTCCATGGTGCCGCCCACGTCCATCAGCAGCAGCAGCCGGACGTCGTTGCGGCGCTCGGGGCGGAAGACCAGCTCGATCTCCCCCGCGTTGCGGCAGGTCTCGTCCACGGTCTCGTCCAGGTCGAGCTCGCTGAGGGGCCCGCTGCGGGTCAGGTTGCGCAAGCGGCGCAGCGCCACCTTGGTCTGGCGCAGGTCCAGGGTCTGGTCGCTGCGGTAGTCCTTGTAGCGGCGCTGCTCCGCCACCTTCATGGCGGAGCGGTTCCGGCCCGGGCCGCCCACGCGGATGCCGGTCGGGTGCTCGCCGCCGTGGCCGTAGGGCGAGTGCCCGCCGGTTCCCACCCAGCGACCGCCGCCGTCGTGGCGCTCGGTCTGCTCGGCCAGGGTCTCCAGGAAGCGCTGGAGCAGCTCGTCGCTGGCCAGGTGCTCGAGCTGCGCGCGCTGCTCGTCGCTGAGTCCCTCGAAGGCCTTCGGGTCCTCCAGCCACTGGAGGATCTCGTCCTCCAGCTCGTCGAGGGAGCCCTCCACGCCCTGGAAGACACGCAGGAAGGCCCGGTCGAAGGCGTCGAAGTCGGTCTCGCTCTTCACCAGGCAGGCCCGGGAGAGGTTGTAGAAGCGGCCCAGGCTCGAGCCGTGCAGGCCGCGGCCGAGGGCGTCCATCAGGACGAGCCACTCCTGGAGCCCGACCGAGATGCCTTCGCCCCGCAGCGCGTAGAAGAAGTCGAGAAACACGGGCCTAGTTGTTGTACCGCGGACCGAGCTGCCCCCACTCGCGGGGGTACGTGCCGCCGCGCTCGGCGAACTGGTCCAGGGCCTCGGTGTCGCGCTCGTTCTTGAGCAGCGCGCCGAGGAAGGGGATGTGGTGCTCGATGTCGTCGGCGCTCATGCCCGAGCGCAGGAGCACCGCGATCCAGTCGATCAGCTCCGAGGTGGAGGGCTTCTTGCGCAGCTCGTCCTGCTCACGCAGCCAGTAGAACTTGATCAGCACCTGATCCAGGAGTTGGGCGTCCAGGTGCGGGTGGTGGACCGCCACGATCCGCTGCATCAGCTCCCGCTCGGGGAAGTCGATGAAGTGGAAGACGCAGCGGCGCAGGAAGGCGTCCGGCAGCTCCTTCTCGTTGTTGGAGGTGATGATCACCACGGGGCGCTGGCGCGCCACCACCTCGTCTCCGGTCTCCACCACGCTGAAGCGCATCTCGTCCAGCTCGCGCAGCAGGTCGTTCGGGAACTCGAGGTCCGCCTTGTCCACCTCGTCGATCAGGAGGACGTGGCGGTCCTCCGCGGAGAAGCAGCGGCCGACGGGCCCGAGCCGGATGTAGGCCCGGATGTCGGTCACGTCGCCGTCGCCGAAGCGGGCGTCGTTCAGGCGCTGCACGGTGTCGTACACATAGAGCCCGTCCTGGGCCTTGGTGGTGGACTTGATGTGCCAGCGCTCGATCGGGAGCCCGATGCCCTCCGCCACGTGCTCGGCCAGCAGGGTCTTGCCCGTGCCGGGCTCGCCCTTCAGCAGCAGCGGCCGCTCCAGGGCGATGGCCGCGTTGACGGCGTCCACCAGGGCCGGCGACGCGATGTAGCCCTCGGTGCCTCCGAACTTCTCGAACTCGTTGGGATCAGCCATGGGCGCGGAGTCTGCCGGATCCGCCCGGAAACAGCCCGCGACTCTGATTCGTCCTACTTTCGCCTGCCCGAAGGCGCCGCGGAGGCCTGCCGCGAACTCAGCTACCGAATCAGGGGAAGCGGCTGGTGAGGGAGAAGGGCCGGCTTTGCGTTGTGAGGGGTGCGATCGCGACAACCCGCCCGACTCCCGCTTCTGCGAGGAGTGCGGCGGAGAGCAGCGAGCCTGGTGCCACCGCTGTGGCAGCGACGTCACCCCCGGCGCCCGGTTCTGTCGCTCGTGCGGGGCGCGCCAGGAGGCTGCGTCCGGCGCGGCAGGGGAGGCCGGGCGGCTGGCCGTCCGGGGAGGGCGGCGCGACCTGAGCGTCCTCTTCTGCGACATGGTCGCTTCCACCGAGATCGCGAACCGGTTGGACGCGGAGGACTTCCAGGAGCTGGTGCGCGCCTACCAGACCGCCTGCACCCGCGCCGTGTACCGCTTCGAAGGCCGCGTGGCGCAGCTTCTGGGCGACGGCATCCTGGCCTACTTCGGCTTTCCCCAGGCCCAGGAGGACTCGGCCGAGCGCTCCATCCGGGCCGGACTCGCGATCGTCGAGGAGCTGCGCGCGCTCTCGCCCGAGTTCCAGCGCCGCCTCGGCGAAGGGATCTCGGCGCGGGTGGGGATCCACCGCGGCATGGCGGTGGTGGGCGAGATGGGAAGCGGCGGGCGTCGCGAGCCGCTGGCCGTAGGCGAGAGCGTCAACCTGGCTGCCCGGCTCCAGGGTGCGGCCCCCGAGAACGGCGTGGTGATCAGCGGCTCCACCAGGAGCCTGGTCCAGGGTCTGTTCGTCATGCGCGACCTGGGCGAGCACGCCCTGGAGGGCGCCGACGAGCCCGTGACGATCTATCACGTGCTGCGCGGGTGACGCTCGAGGCGGGAGCTCGCCCCTAGACCGCGTCGCAGTACAGGCGGTAGACGTGGACGCCGCGGTTCAGGTAGGCGCCGGTGATGCCGGCCAGGAAGACCTGCCAGGCGCGCACCGTCGGCTCTCCCAGGTTCTCCACCATCTCCTCCCGGCGGGACATCAGCCGCTCGTACCACGCGGCCGTGGTCTTGGCGTAGTGACGGGAGAGATTCGTCATGCGCTGCACCTGGAAGCCGTTCTTCTCCAGGGCGCGCACGTGCTGGCCGACCGTGAACCAGTGGAATCCGGGCCAGACGTACTTCTTGTGGAAGACCGGGCCAAGCTGGAGATCGAGGGGAGCGCGGTTGTAGGCCGTCATCAAGGCGTGGTGCAGGTAGCGCCCCCCCGGCTTGATCCGTCGACGGACCTGGCGCACGTACGGCACCAGACCCCGGGGACCGACGTGGCTCACCATGCCGGTCGAGGTGATGTGGTCGAAGACCCGGTCGTCCTGGCGATAGTCGCCCTCGTTGAGCTCCCAGCGTTCCTGCTCGAAGCCGGCGAGCCGCTGCTGGCCCTGGCGCGCCTGGTTGGCCGAGTGCGTCCAGCCGACGACCCTTCCGAAGGGATGGCTCTCCAGGGCGACCTGGAGCTGACCGCCGTAGCCGCAGCCGACGTCGAGCAGCGACTCGCCCTCGCGCGGCGCGATGAAGTCCACGGCGTCCTGGAACTTCCGCCACTGGGCCTTCTCGAGGCTGTCGAAGTCGTCCTCGCGCCCGCGCCCGATCGTCAGCACGTCGTCGAGATCGAGGCGGTCGGGATGCTCGAACATGCCGCAGGAATAGGACATGTAGACCCGATCCAGGTAGACGTTGAGTGCCTCCTGGGGGATGTCGTAGTGGCTCTTCACGTTGACGGAGGCCCGGGACGCGTTCTGGAAGGCGCCGCTGACGAGCAGATGCGGAATGGCCTGGAGCGCCTTCAGCCGGAAGCGGGCGAAGCGGCGCACGTCCGAGATCAGGTAGAGGTTGCCCTCGAAATCGACGGCTCCCTCCAGGTACTTCTCGAGGAAGCCCAGGATGTCGTAGCGAAGAAGCCTGCGCGCCGCGGCTTCGGTGTGCACGCGGATGTCGAGCGGCCTGCCGCTCCAGTGGGTCTCGGTCCCGTGGATCTCGACGCTCTCGCCCGTCCAGTCGCTGAAGCGCACCGGCCACGGGAAGTCCGCGAGCGTGTCGCGCACCATGGCGCGCAGCCGCGAGGCGACCGCCGGGCTGCCACCCCGCCGGGCGGCGGCGTCGTGCGGCCTCGTCTGCCGGCCGAGAGCGCCCGATTCCGTCGAGGTCGCCATGGGCTCCTCCTGCATGCCGAGCGTCGAGCCTACCTGAGGCCTCACGGGCACTCCAGCGAATTGCGCCGCGGATCGCCGTGGTAGGATGGCGAGACGTCCCTGCTCCCGGCCGGCGCAGGGGAGGGCTGGCGGAGGAGCGATGATCGCGGGCTACTGCTGGCCCCAGAGCGTCGCGGTGAGCGAGAGCGTCGCGCTCTTCTGCTCCACTGCTGCCGGGCGTTTCGACGTAGAGGTCGTGCGCCAGGGCCTGCACGAGGAGCCCGTCTGGTCGGCGGAGGGGCTCGGGGGCGTCGAGCATCCGCTGCCGGACGACGCGGCGGAGCGCGGCTGCCGCTGGCCCCGCGCGGCCACGATCGACGTGCCTGCGTCGTGGCGGTCCGGCTTCTACCTGGTGCGCCTGACCGCCGAGGGAGGCGAGCGCGCGGACGCCTTCTTCGTGGTCCGGGCGGCGCAGCCGGGGCGTTCCCTGCTGGTGCTCTCGACGTCCACCTGGGCGGCCTACAACGACTGGGGCGGTCCCAGCTACTACACGGGGGGACACACCTCGTCCCTGGAGCGACCGCTCCCCAAGGGCTTCCTGGCACGCCCGGATCCCTTGCGCCTGCGCGCCGCCCGGGTGGGCGAGCTCGAGCCGC
This sequence comes from uncultured delta proteobacterium, assembly GCA_947259215.1. Classification (GTDB taxonomy): domain Bacteria; phylum Myxococcota_A; class UBA9160; order UBA9160; family JAFDET01; genus CAMYLJ01. The sequence continues at coordinate 65,723 of CAMYLJ010000027.1, read as the reverse complement.
GCGAGATCGCCGCCTACCTGGGGGAGGGCTACTCGCTCTGGACCGTGTCGGCGGGCTGGTCGGCGTGGGAGCACCTGTTCGTGCGCTGGGCGGAGGGGCAGGGCCTGGCGCTCGACTACGCCGTCAGCAGCGACCTCGAGACCGTCCCCGGGCTGCTCGACCCCTACCGCCTCTACCTGAGCGTCGGGCACGACGAGTACTGGTCGGCGGGCATGCGCGATGCGGTGGAGGGATTCGTGGACGCCGGCGGTCGCGCCGCCTTCTTCTCCGGGAACACCGCCTTCTGGCAGATCCGCTACGAGGACGACCACCGCCGGCAGGTCGCGTACAAGATGGACATCGAGGCGGATCCCGCCTGGAGCTCCGGGCGTCGCCACGAGCTCTCCAGCATGTGGTCCGATCCCGCGGTGGGCCGGCCCGAGAACCAGCTGACCGGCGTGAGCTTCACCCGCGGCGGCTACGCGCACCTGGAGAACGCGCCCCAGGGCACGGGGGGCTACACGGTCTGGCGTCCCGGCCACTGGGCCTTCGAGGGCCTCGGCCTGTGGGCGGGGGACGTCGTCGGCGCCGGGCCGGTCGTGGTCGGCTACGAGTGCGACGGCTGCGAGCTTCAGCTCGCGGACGGCCTGCCGGTGCCGACCGGCGCGGACGGGACACCGAAGACCTTCCAGGTCCTGGCGACCGCGCCGGCGCACCTGTGGGAGACCGCCGAGCGGCCGGCCGCGTTGCCGCTCGTCGGGGTCGGCGAGCTCAACTGGGTGGCCGAGCGCCTCGGGGGAGCGGACACGCCCGAGAACCGCGAGAAGTTCGCCCACGGCACCGCGGTGATGGGAAGCTTCGAGCGCGGCCGCGGCGCCGTCTTCACCACCGGCTGCACCGACTGGGCCTTTGGCCTGGAGGATCCGGCCGTCTCGCGCATCACGCGCAACGTGATCGACCGCTTCCTCGACGCCCAGGCGGAGGTTCCGATGGCGAGACCGCGGTACTCGGACGAGCCCAGATGAGCGCTCTCGCGAAGGTCCTGCTGGCGCACGACTTCTCGCAGCCGGCCGGGGCCGCCCTGGCGGCCGCGCTAGAGGTCGCCCAGGCGTTCGGAGCCGAGGTGCACGTGGTGCACGTCCTGCCCCGGCGCCTGGAGTTGCTCTCGCCCTACGAGCTGAAGCTCCCCGAGCCCCTGATCCGCGAGTTCCAGCAGGAGGCACACCGCAAGCTCGAGCCCATCCTCGCGGAGCTGCGGGCCGCCGGACTGAGGGGCGAGTCCCACCTGCGCGAGGGCGACCCGGCGCGCCGCATCGCCGACGAGGCCGAGCGGCTCGGCGCCGACCTGATCGTGATGGGAACGCGCGGGCACACGGGCCTGAAGCACCTGCTCCTGGGCAGCGTGGCCGAGCGCACGCACCGGATTGCACCCTGTCCCGTGCTGAGCGTTCCTGCGCCGGAGGCGGCCTAGGCGCGACGAGGCCCCACACGGGCGTGGCGGGTTCAGTCGAGGCGTACCCGTTCGCCCGGGCTCGGCACGACCACGTTCCCCGCCGAGGCGCCGGACGCCAGGCGGTCGCGCAGGGCTGCGGCGGCGGCCTTCTCGCCGTGCACCACGTAGGTGGTGTCCGGCGGGCGAGGCGCGCTGGCCACCCAGGCGGCGAGCTCGGCCGCGTCCGCATGGACCGAGAAGACCGGCGCCTCCACCACGTCGGCGCGCACGGGCACGTAGCGCCCGAGCAGCTTGATGGTCTCGGCGCCCTCGAGCAGCCGCCGGCCTCGGGTGCCTTCCGCCTGGAAGCCCACCAGGATGACGGTCGTGGTGGGGTCGGGCAGGCGCCGCGCCAGGTGGTGCAGGACACGCCCGCCGGTGAGCATGCCCGAGGCCGAGACCACGATGGCCGGCAGGGCGGCGTCGTGGATGGCCTTGGAGTCCTCGACGGCGCGGGCCTCGACCAGTCCGCCGGGATCGAACGGCTCGGGGTGGCCGCGCAGCTCGGAGCGGATCTCGGGCTCGCCCGCCGCGACGGCCTCCCGGTAGACGCGCAGCGCCGCCAGCGCCATGGGGCTGTCCACGTAGACGGGAAGCTCCGGGATCTTGCCTTCGGCGGTGAGCTGGCGCAGGTGGTAGAGCACGACCTCCGTGCGGTCGACGGCGAAGGCCGGGATCAGGACGAGACCGCCGCGCGCCGCGGTGCGCACGATCGCCTCCACGAACGCCGCGAGCGCGGCGCTGTCGTCGTGGCAGCGGTCTCCGTAGGTGGACTCGATCAGCAGCGTGCGCACGGCGGGCGGAGGCTCGGGCGGCTCGAGCACCGGGTGCCGCGGGCGTCCGAGGTCCCCGCTCAAGAGGAGATCGCCGGCCTCGCCGTCGTCGAAGCTCACGTGGAGCGACGCGGACCCGAGGATGTGGCCGGCGTTCCGGAAGCCCACCCGCACGCCCGGCGCGACCTCCTGCGGCTCGGCGCCCGCGTGCCGGATCCGCCCCAGGGCGCGCTCGGCGTCCTCCTCGCTGTAGAGGGGGAGGGCGGGCGTGTGCTTGGAGAAGCCGCGCCGGTTGGCGTACGCGGCGTCCTCCTCCTGGATGCGGCCGCTGTCGGGCAGCAGGATGCGACAGAGGTCCGCGGTGCGCGGCGTGGTGAAGACCGGGCCGGCGAAGCCCTGCTTCACCAGCGAGGGCAGGTAGCCGGCATGGTCGAGGTGCGCGTGACTCAGCACCACGGCGTCGATCGAGGACGCCTCGACGGGGAGGGGCGCCCAGTTGCGCAGGCGCAGCTCCTTCAGGCCCTGGAAGAGCCCGCACTCGAGCAGCACCCGCGCGCGGTCGGTCTCCAGCAGGAAGCGGCTGCCGGTCACGGTGCCGGTCGCGCCGAGGAAGCGCAGGATCGGAGTCACGGGCGTCGCGGACGTCGTGATGGGCGCGGGTCAGCGGCGCCAGGTGGCGCGCAGCAGGTTCTCGTCGTCGGCCCAGCGGCTCTCGAGGTCGCCCCGGTAGGCCTTGTGCAGGGCGCTGGCGATCGCGTGGGCGAGCTGCGCGTCGGTGGTGGTCACGAGGAGTCCTCCCTCCTCCTCCCGGATCGCCATCACGCGCTTCAGCGGGTGCTCGCGACGCTCCCGCTCCTCCACGTGCTCGATCAGGCCGCGCAGGTCCGCCTCGTGCTCGCCCAGGAAGTCGCCCTCCAGGCGGAGGTAGCCCGCCGGGTAGTCGTCCTGGATGCGGCGGCAGGCCGGGCATACCGCCTCGGGAGAGCCCGCCGGCGCGGTGCGCCAGGTCCAACGGCCCTCGCGGAAGGCGGCACCGCAGGTCGGGCAGCCCGTCGGGTCGGAGAGCTTTCCCTTGGGCCGGTACGGGTCGTGGTCGTGGGGCTGCACCAGGCGGTCGCGGCGTCGGGGCTGCCCCGGGCGAGCTCTCTCGTTCATGTCTCCTCCCCGCTGCGGGCGCAGCCGACGCACAGGCTGGCGCCCGGGAGCGCGCGCAGCCGCGTGAGTGCGATCGTGCCCCCGCAACGCTCGCACACGTCGAGGCACCCGGCTTCGGCGCGCTCCAACGCGCGCTCGATGGCTTCGAGGCGCCGGCGGGTCAGGACGTAGAGCGCTTCGATGCGTTGGATCTCGCTCTCGTCCGTCCCGCGCTCGGCGAGGTCGAGGGGCACCTCGTGCAGCTCGCGTCCGAGGGCGTCCTCCGCGCGGCGGTCCTCGGCGACGCGCTCGCGCAGACGATCCCGCTCGCGCTGGAGCGCGATCACGAGATCCACCAGGGGGGTCGCGTCTCGCGGCCCGCGCACGCGCTCGGACCAGAGGGCCGTGGCGAGCGCGTGCAGGAGGTCCGTCTCGGTCAGGATGGCGGCCAGCCGGTCGCTCGCGTCGACGACCGGGAGGCATCCGATGTGCGCGTCGGCCATGCGCTCGGCCGCTTCCGCCAGGCTCGCATCCTCGCCGATCGTCTCCGGGGCGTGGGTCATGATGTCGCCAACCCGCCACTCGCGGGCTACGTCGCGATCGGCGGCGGGCAGGGGCTCGCGCGTGTGGACGGACATGGGAAGCGCCGCCCGCAGGTCGTCCACCGCCAGCACGCCGACCACGCGGCGCTGCGCGTCGAGCACCGGCAGGTGGCGGATGCCGCGATCGACCATCAGATCGAGAGCCTCGAGCGCGGAGGCGTCCGGCTCCACGGATACGGGGTCGCCGGTCATCCAGGGCTTGACGGTGGGCTCCATCGGGGACTTCGATTGCAAGGGGCGCGCCAGCAACCGGGCGTTTTGGGTGGGGCAGAGGTGTGCCGCCGGGGTGCGGCGCCTCACCGATGGGGCGGCCCGCCCCACCCCCGGTCGGCTCGAGGACTGTCCCCCGACGCAATGCTCGAGGAACGTCCCCGCTGTGCGACGATGGGGGCCGTGGCGTCGCGAGGCCGTCCGTCCGAGTCCGAGATCCGCTTTCCCGACGAGCACGTGGCGGCGCTGGCCCGGCTGTATCGCGAGCATCCCGCCTGGCGCCAGGCCGCGGCGCGCCTGAGCGACCACTCGACGAGCGCGGTCTGGTTCCGGCACCGGCCCGGGGAGCCGTGGCATCTGGTGCGCGAGGGCGGCGAGACCCGCTTGCGTCCCGGTCGCCCGCCGGACCCGGACTTCGTGTTCCTGTTCGCGCCCGCGTCGATCCACGAGCTGGCCGCCGCCGGGCGCGAGGTCGGCGAGTTCGCGGTGCGGCTCTTCGAGCTGATGATCGATCCCGACGAGGAGCGCCAGATCGGCTTTCGCATCACCGCGCCCTTCGCGCGGCTGGCCCGGCGCGGGTACGTGCGCCTGCTGCTCGGGAGCGGCCCCCGGGTCGCGGCGTTCGCCGCCAGCCACGGCGTGCGCGGCGTCGTGTCGCTCCGGAACCTGGTGCGCGGGCTGGCGCGGGCGGAGCCCTTCGACTGGGAGGAGGGCTAGCCGGAAGATGGTGCGGCGAGTGCGATCGCGGTGACGACGACGTCGTCGTCGTGGAGGATCCGGCCCGCCGCCGCTCCGTCGAGGTAGGGCTCCAGGGCGGGAACGTCGCGAAGCACCTCCAGCGTGAAGGCGCTCTCCGCGATCCGAACCTCCACGTCCCGGTAGGCGAGGAAGGTATCCGTCAGCGGGTGCTGGCACTTGTAGAAGGCCTCCTTCGCGCTGAAGAGGGCCGTCGCCAGGGCGACCCGCTCGCCTTCGGGAAGCGACTCCAGCCAGGCCAGCTCGGCCGGCGTGCAGATCCGCGGCCACAGGCGGGGCGCGGCGCGGTCACGCCGCTCGGCGTCGATCCCGAGGCTGACGAGCTCGCGCCGGTGCGCCACGGCGGCGGCGGCGAAGTCACCGGTGTGGGTGATGCTCCCGACCACGCCGTCCGGCCAGCACGGGGCACGATCCGGGGCCTGCGGCACCGGTACCTCCCCGATGCCGAGGGCGGCCAGGGCGTGGCGTGCGCAGGCACGACCCGCGGCGAACTCCCGCCGTCGCGCGGGCGCCGCCCGCCGGATCGCGTCGCGCTCCTCCGCCAGGAGATCGGCCTCGTGTCCAGGGCCCACGAGCACGGCCGCCTCGACGCCGGGGGGCAGCAGGGCGGCGATCTCGGGCGCGGTCCGGGTCATCCGGGTCGGGTTGGGCAGGGTGTCGGTCACGCGCGGCGGAATCTAGCTCTCGCCGGGACGCCATCCCCTTCGCGTGACGCTCGAGGGGCATGGAGCCAAAACGTCGTTTCTCTGAATCAAACAGCCGGGACTAGGAGTCGGCTCAGGAGTCCAGCCGGCGATCGCGAACCAGGTCGTTCAGCAGGATCCCTTCGCGGAGGCCCCAGTCGCAGACCGTGAAGCCGTCCAGGCCGAGCTCCTCGCTCACGGTCTGGAGGACCAGGGCGCCGGTCGGCAGCAAGTCGGCACGACGCCGACGGATCCCGCGCATGCGCAGCCGTTCGGCGTGGGAGGACGTCTCGAGCTGCGAGACGAGGCTCGCCAGCTGTTCGCCGGACAGCACCACGCCCTCGGCCAGCTGCGCCCGGTGATCGCGCTGCTCCACCACGAGCCGGGCCAGGGAGCGGGCGGTCCCGCCCGCGGCCACCGCGATCTCCGGCGCGGGTCGAACCAGCCGGCCCCGCTGAGGAGCCAGCGCCTCCCGCACCCGGGTACGGATCGCTGCGGCCTCCTCCGGGCGCATGGGGTCGCTCTTCACCAGCTTGCCGTGCAGCCGGACCGCACCGAGCGGCAGCGTGACCTCGGCATCCACGTTGGCGCCGCGGCCCGCGGCCAGCTCCAGACTCCCACCGCCGAGATCGAGGCCGAGGACCTGACGCTCACCGAGAGCGAGGCGCGCCTGGAAGGCCCGGAAGATGACCCGCGCCTCCTCCTCGCCGGAGAGAATCCGGATCGGCTCGCCGAGGGCCTCGCTGATCGCTGCGGCCAGCTCGCGTCCGTTGTCGGCTTCGCGCAGGGCCGCCGTGGCTACGGGCAGGAAGCGCTGCGTCTTCTCCTGCTCCGCCACCGCCCGCAGCTCGTGTGCCACGCGAACCGCGCGCGCGAAGGCGTCCTGCGGGATCGAGCCGCCGCTCGCGACCACCGCTCCCAGGCGCAGCATCACCCGCTCGCTCACCACAGGGCGGATCTCGCCGGCCGGCGTGCTGTCGGCGATCAGCAGGGTGAAGGACGTGCTTCCCATGTCGAGGACGCCCGCCCGCACCGGGCGCGGCGTCGCCACCTCGCGCTCGGAGTAGCGGACGCGGCGCCCGCGCTTCGAACGGCGCACGGGCTCCAGGTAGCTGGCGCGGCTCGGCGTGTAGCCGCTGCCCTCGAGCACCCAGACCGAGCCCTTCTTGACCGGGATGCGCTGGCCGCGCTCGGGCTCGGCCAGCTCGAGCACCTGGAGCAATCCCTCGATCACGTCGGCGTGGCTGCAGAAGAGCACCGGGCCCGTGTCGTCGGTCGGGAGCAGCTCGAGAGCGCGCTCGGTGCTCTCGCCCTCGCCGAGCCGCTCGTCCGCCACCACGTCGAGATCCGTCGCCACCGCCACGGGTTCGACGGTCTGCTGGCAGCGCAGCGAGGGCGCGCTCACGATCCGCGTCGGCGGGTCGGCGAGCATCAGGTCGAGCAGGGCCTCGGACTCCGAGCGACCGCGCTCGGAGAGCGGCCGCAGGAGATCTTCACCCTCCCACTCGGCGCGCGGGATCGCGCGCGCGTGCCGGACCAGATAGAGCTTCAAGAGAGGTCTTCCCTCCGCTCCGCCCGCGCAGGTGCGGGGCGTCGGCTCGCAGGGGGGAGTGCGAGCATACCAGAACTCACTCGGTCTTCGCGCGTTCCACGGCTCGCTTCATCAGTTCTTCGTGGGCGCACAGGTCATCGCCGCCCGAGGCGCGACGCCACGTGGCGTCGTCCAGGACCCAGGCCCCGACGTCCGCGCGCAGGAGCAGGTCGAGCGCGTGCTGGAGCCGTTCCTGGAGGGCGGGATCTCGCACCGGCGTCAGCACCTCGACCCGGTGGTCCAGGTTCCGGGGCATCAGGTCCGCCGATCCCATGAAGTAGCGATAGCCCCGGCTCTCGCTTCCGAAGCGGCAGATGCGCGAGTGCTCCAGGAAGCGCCCCAGGACCGAGCGCGCGCGGATCCGCTCCGACAGCCCGGGCACGCCGGCCCGCAGGCAGCAGATCGAGCGCACCAGCAGGTCGATCTCGACGCCGGCCTGGGAGGCCTCGTAGAGCGCATCGATCATGCGCGCGTCGGAGAGGTTGTTCACCTTCATCAGCACACGCCCGTCGGGGTGCTGCATCTCCTCGCGCAGCTCCGCCAGCAGGCCGTTGCGGAGGTGGACCGGGGCCACCAGTAGGCGCCGGTAGGGACCCTCGTGGCTGAAGCCCGTGAGGTGGTTGAAGAGGTCGGAGAGGTCCGCGCAGATGTCGGGGTCCGCCGTGAACATCCCGCAGTCCTCGTAGAGGCGCGCCGTCACCGGGTTGTAGTTGCCGGTGCCGATGTGGCAGTAGCGCCGGATCCCGTCCCGCTCCTGGCGGACCACCAGGACGGCCTTGGCGTGGGTCTTCAGCCCGACCAGGCCGTAGACGACGTGCACGCCCGAGGCCTCGAGTTTTCGGGCCCACTCGATGTTGGTCTGCTCGTCGAAGCGCGCCTTCAGCTCGACCAGGGTCACGACCTGCTTGCCCGACTCGGCGGCCCGGATCAACGTGCTGCCGATCGGATTCTCGCGCTCCGAGGTGCGGTAGATGGTGTGCTTGATGGCCAGGACCTTCGGGTCCGCGGCGGCCTGGGAGAGGAACGCCTCGACCGATGTCTGGAACGAGTCGTAGGGGTGGTGGACCAGGATGTCGCCCTCGCGCAGCAGGGCGAAGATGTCGCGGGGCTTCGAATCGTCGCTGAGGCTCGTGAAGTGGGGCTCGGTGCGCGGGACCCAGGGACGCTCCTTCAGCCCGGCGCGGCCCCGCGCGTAGAGCCCCCAGAGGTCGCCCAGGTCGATCAGCGTGTCGCGGATGTAGACGTCCTCGTCATCGAGCTCCAGCTCCTCCAGCAGGATGGCCAGCGTTTCGTCCGGCATGCTGTGGTCGACCTCGAGCCGCACCGCGTCCGAGAGGCGCTTCTTGCGCAGCAGCCCGGCCTCGATGGCCTGGAGCAGGTCGTCCGCGTCCTCCTCCTCGATGTCCAGGTCGGCGTCCCGGGTCACCCGGAAGCTGCAGGTGGACTCGATGTCCATGCCCGGGAAGAGCCGCTCCAGGTGCGCGCCGATCACCTGCTCGATGGGGACGAAGCGGTCCTCGTCTTCCAGGGCGACGAAGCGATCGAGCAGGCTCGGGACCTTGATGCGGGCGAAGCGCGCGAGCCCGCTGCGCGGGTCGCGAACCTGGACCGCCAGGTTGAAGGAGAGGTTCGACACGTAGGGGAAGGGGTGGGCCGGGTCCACGGACAGCGGCGTCAGCACCGGGAAGATCCGCTTCTCGAAGAACTCCGAAAGCCGCTTGCGGTCCGGATCGTCCAGCTGCCCCCACTCGCAGAGGTGCATTCCCTCGCGGGCCAGGCCGGGGCGCAGCTCGCCCCGGAAGATCGCCTGCTCGCGGGCCGCCAGCTCGAGCACCCGGGCCCGGATCGCCCGCAGCTGATCGGCCGGCGACATCCCGTCCGGGGGTGTCACGGAGACACCCGACTCGACCTCGGCGTGGAGCAGCGCCACCCGGACCTGGAAGAACTCGTCCAGGTTGCTGTTGAAGATGGCGAGGAACTTCATGCGCTCGAGCAGCGGCAGGGCCGGATCGGCGGCCAGGGCCAGCACCCGCTCGTTGAAGTCCAGCCACGAGAGCTCGCGGTTCAGGTAGGGGCCGCGCAGGCCCGGGAGGTCCGGCTGGGATGCGCTGCGTTCCGGGGCGGAGGCCATGGGGGGATCCTATCGGGTGCTTGGGCGTCCCGCGTGACCCTGCGGGGGTGGATCGGTACGGGACGCTGGCGGGCCGGAGTCGCTTGCGTGAAGTCTGGGCTCAGTCCCGGGCCCAGAAGGGCCGGTTGCGGCGGTAGCGCCGCCAGCGCCGGCCCAGTCGCGCCAGCTCGTCCTCGGCGCCCCGGGCGGTCCAGCCCGAGACGAGGCCTGCGGCCCGGTGGTGGGCCGGGGTGGCCTCGCTCCCCAGGCGCTCGAGGATGCGGGCCAGCAGGCGGTCCGCCGTCGCCTGGTCGTTCAGGTGGCCGAGCACGTCCTGCAGCCGGGACAGGCGCTTCAAGGTGGGGTTGGACTGCGCCTCGGGGTAGAGGCTGCGGAAGAACTCCGCCGCGTAGCGGAGCTTCTTCAGCTCGATCCGAAGTGCGTGCTTCTCGGCGAGGGTGCGCTGTGCCAGGTTGCGACCGAGTCGGCGGGCCTTGCGCTGGCGGCGCCGCAGGCTCTGGTCGGCATGGGCCCGCGCGGGGGCGAAGAGCCGGGCCGAATGCGACGTCAGGGGCTGATCGCGCCAGCCGCGCGCGTTGATCCAGGCGGACAGTCCGAGCACTAGAGCGGCGTAACGCTGGGACGCCAGGGCCTCGCGCGCCCGGTCGTAGGCCTGGTCGCGAAGCTCGCTGGCCACCTCGCGCAGCCGCTTCAGGTCGGGATCGTCCGGGTAGTGGCGGCGCAGGTCGGCCAGGGTCTCCTCGAGGAACACGTCCAGGTCGCGCGCATCGCCGAGCTGCGATCCGAGCCAGCGCAGACCCTCCTTGAGCGGCTCGGCGTGCTCCGGGGGCACGCCCTCGCGGAAGATCGAGAGCGCCGAGCGCAGCCGACGCGCACCCACGCGCATCTGGTGGACGCCTTCCGGATCCACACCCGTTCGGGTGGGCTCCTCGTTGCCGAGCACCTGCTCGAGCCCGCCGGCGAAGATGGCCGCCATCGCCTCGTCCAGGGTCGCATCGGGGGAAAGTCGCGGCGTGCGCGCGCGCTGGGGCACGGGGCCACGCCCGAGCAGCAGATCGAAGCCCTGCTCGGCCTTGTCGCGCACGGCGGGTCGCAGGGCCACCGCTTCCGACAAGGCGAGGGCCAGGTCGTAGAGGGCGACCGGCTCGCCCTCCAGGAGCTCGAGCTCGAGCTCGCAGATGCGCGCGCTGCGGCCGCGTACGCGCACCTCGCCCACGTCGATCTCGCACAGGACCTGCCAGCCGGCCTCGCCGAGCAGACGCCGGGTGCGGCGAACGACGGTGGTGACCACCGGCTCCAGGGGGACGCCGGCGACGAGCTGGCGGAGGCGGTCCCGGAGCTCGGGATCGGACACGGCGTCGAGGTCCGGGTGCGCATCGCCGACGGGCGCCTCCCATTCGCCGCGATCGAACAGGCCCGCCCGGGCCTCGCCGCGGGTCTTCAGCGTCTGGGTGAAGCGTCCGCCGGCGCGGCGCACCCGCAGTGCCACCCCGGCCCGGTGGAGGGCGAGCTCCGGCGTGTCCCAGTAGACGGACTCGAGGGTGCGGGTGACCGGGCGACTGCGGCCCAGCTCGTGGAGCCGCGGGTGGCGCCGCAGACGGGGGACGTCTGCCTCCGCCACCAGGAGCTTGAGCTCGATCTCGCGGGGGGTGCCCGTGTCCATCGGCACCCGTACACGTTAGACGAGATCCTTCGGGACGACGAAGCGCCGCAGCGAGGCACAGCCCGGGGCCAGGCCGCCCCAGGGCTCTCCGGGCAGGGCCAGCTCGAGCCAGGCCGCCGTCGGGAACTTGCGTGCCAGCTGCGCACGGGTGTCGGCAGCGCCCGCGCCGACGAGCTGCAGCCCCAGCCCGTGCAGCCCCGGGTTGTGACCGACGAGGAGCACGCAGGCGAGCTCCGGCCCGAGCTGGCGGAGGCGGCGGAGCAGGGCGTCGTCGTCGGCCTCGTAGAGCCCGCGCTCGTGCACGACCGGAGTCCCGTCGGGCAGGTGGACGGCGATCCGCTCTGCGGTCTGGACCGCGCGGCGTGCGCTCGACACCAGCACCAGGTCGGGCGCTACCCCGCACTGGGCCAGGTGGACGCCGATGAGCGTGGCCGCCCGCTCGCCGCGGGCGTCGAGCGGGCGCTCGTGGTCGCTGAGGCGCGCGTCCTCCCAGCTCGACTTGGCGTGGCGCAACAGGTGGAGCGTTTTCATGGCGCCGGGAGTGCGAAGGCGACCAGCGCGTCGCCGAGACGAGTGCGCAGGCTCGCGTGACCGCCGGCGGCGATCACCACGAACTGGCGGGCATCGCGGTCGAGGCGGTAGGTCATCGGAGTGGCCTGGCCGCCGGCGGGAAGGTCCGCGCGCCAGAGCTCCTCACCGGTCTCCACGTCGAAGGCGCGCAGGGAGTCATCCATGGCGGCGCCGATGAAGACGAGCCCGCTGGCGGTCACGATCGGGCCACCCATGCTCGGCATCCCGAAGCGCAGCGGCACGGGCAGCGGCGTCATCTCGCGAACGGTGCCGAAGGGCACCTGCCAGCGCTCGCGGCCGCGGCGCAGGTCCACGGCCAGCAGGGTCCCCCACGGCGGCGGGGTGCACGGAATCCCGAGCGGCGAGACGAGCACGCGGCTCGCGATGGCGTAGGGCAGCCCCCGCTGAGGACCGATCTGGGGGTAGGGCGCGTCGGGAACGCGTTCGCGAGGGATCAGGGTCTGTACCTGGGCGATGCGATTCTGGTTCAGCACGAAGAGGCCGCGCTCCGGATCCCAGGCGCCGCCGCCCCAGTTGAAGCCGCCGGCCGTACCCGGGTACTGCACGCTTCCCTTCAGGCTCGGCGGCGTGAAGATGCCCTCGTTGCGGAGCGCCTCGATCTGCCGCCGACAGTGCCCGCGATCCCATGGCGTGAGGCCCCAGGCGTCGTCCGGCGAAATCGGCCCCGTCGGGTGCAGGGGCGGGGGGTGGGTGGGAAAGGGCTGCGTCGGCGAGGTGGTCTCCCCCGGCACGTCGCTCTGGGGGACGGGCCGCTCCTCGACGGGGAAGACGGGCTCGCCCGTCTCGCGGTCCAGCACGAAGAGGTGACCCGTCTTCGTCGGTTGCACCACCACGGACCGCGGGTGCCCGTCGACGGCGAGCTCGAGCAGGCTCGGCTGCGACGCCACGTCGTAGTCCCAGACGTCGTGGTGCACCGTCTGGAAGCGCCAGACGGCGCGACCCGTCGTGCCGTCGAGGGCCACGAGCGAGCTCCCGTAGTGATCGAAGCCGCGCCGGTGCCCTCCGAAGAAGTCGGGGCTCGGGCCACCGAAGGGCACGAAGACCAGGCCGCGCTCCGGGTCCACCGCGAACTGACTCCAGGCGTTGGGCGTGCCGCGGTGATGGCGGGGGCTGCCGTCGGGGGCGGGCGCCAGCGGCTCGGTGCCGGGCGGGACGGGCTCGAAGGCCCAGCGCAAGGCTCCGGTCCGCGCGTCGAAGCCGCGCACGACCCCGCCCGGCGGCTCCACGCGCCGGTTGTCGGCCACCAGGGCGCCGAGCGTCACCACATCGTCCACGACCGCCGGTGCGGACGTCGGGTAGTACTCGCCCGGCAGCAGGTCGCCGAGGCCCGCAGTCAGGTCCACGCTGCCCCCGCTTCCGAAGTCCTCGCAGGCGCGGCCGCTCGCGGCGTCGACCGCCACCAGACGCGCGTCCATGGTGCCCATGAAGATCCGGCGGGCGCAGGCGGCGTCGGGTGCGGCCCGCGGATCGCGCCAGGCGGCGACGCCACGGCATGTCGCCGCCCAGCGAGTGGTGATCTGGGGCGCCGCATCGTGGACCCAGCGCTGCGCGCCGGTCGCGGGATCGAGGGCGAAGATCCGGTTCAGGGGCGAGCAGAGATAGAGCGTGCCCTCGTCCAGGATCGCGGTGGCCTGGAAGGTCGTCTTCGGCACCGCGGCGTCCTTCCCGCCCACGTCGCCCGTGTGGAAGGTCCAGGCGGGCGCGAGGAAGCGCACGTTCTCGCGATCGATCTGGGTCAGCGGGGAGTAGCGGGTGGCGCCCGGGTCGCCGCCGGTCACGTCCCAGCCCGCGGTGGGGCCGGAGAGATCCAGGGCCGGGGAGCTGCCGCCGCAGGCCGCCGACAGGACGCCGGTCAGGACGAGCGCGGCGAGTCGGGGAGGGAGCAACGGGGGACTCCGGGTCTGACGGGCCGTCAGACCCGGAGTCGAACGGTAGGGCACGCGCCTTGCGCGAGAAAGCCGGGGCAGCCTATTGAATGGGGGCGGGGGGGCCGGTTACGTGAGCAGTGGCGAGGGGACGCGACGGGCGCGGGGCTGGGAGCCGTACGTGGTTCCGTACGCGGCGTTCCTGGCCATCGTGAGCGTCGGCGCCTGGCTGCCACACCGCGCCGCGGCGTTCGTCCTCGTGCTCCAGGTCGTCGTTCCCGGGAGCCTCTTCGTCGCCTACGCGGCGCGCGGGTGCTTCCCGGAGCTGCGTGGAATGCGGCTCTCGCCGGGGGGCCTGCTCGCCGACGCGGCCCTCGGGCTCGGCGTGGCGGCGCTGTGGGTGGTCCCGTATGCGCTCGGGGTGCTCGGGCACCCCGGCCCGGAGGCGGGCTTCGACGCCGACGCGCTCGGTCCGGGCTGGGCCGATGCGGGACGGCTGCTGCGGCTCGTGGGCTTCGTCGGGGTCACGCCCTTCGTGGAAGAGCTCTTCGTGCGGAGCTTCCTGCTGCGCGGCGCCGAGCTGGTGTCGTGGCGCGGCGGGCGGCTCGAGATCGACGCGAGTCGCGACTTCCGCGATCTCCCGATGGCCCGCTACTCGGCCTGGAGCTTCTGGATCAGCGTCGTCTACTTCGGCGTGTCCCATCAGACCTGGGAGTGGCCGGTCGCCTTCGCGACCGGCGCGATCTACACCCTGTGGCTCTATCGGCGCGGCCACATCGGGGCCTGCGTGCTGGCTCACGCCGTCAGCAATGCGGCGATTTACGCCCTGGTGATGGGCCCTTGGGGGCGAGGGCTCGAGTATTTTCTCTAGCCGGCAGGACCCCCGCTTCCAGCGGCAGCTCCGACGCAGGCCCGCCGGGGGCCGGCTTCAAGGCGTCGTCCCGGCCGGCCGAAAACGGAGGTGTCCGCCAGGAGCAGGGGAGACTGCATGGCAAGCGCCGCGCGCCTCGAGACGCCGCTGCCGGCCCACCAGCCGGACGCCCCGGTGCGGATCACCCTCGTGGAGAACCGCAGCTCCCAGGCCCTGGGGCCCACGCTCCTCGGCGAGGGGCGGATCCTGGACCCGATCGCCCTCGGCGAGCCGGCTCGCCTGGCGGTCGACGGGGGCCCGGTCCTCGTCACGGGCGAGGTCGTGGATCTGTCCCACCTCGGCCCCGAGACGCTGCAGGTCGAGACCGAGCAGAGCGTCTACCGGCTCGACTTCCTGGATCGCGCGCGGTTCTGAGCCCACACCTGCCGCTCCGCTGCCGGTCCTACAGCTTCGTGCGGGTTTTGCCGTACCCTTTCCCTCTCTGACGGACACTCACCCGTGCCCCTCCGGGAGCCCCCGGAGTCGGGAGGGAGGATCGCTCGCCGCATGTCCGAGACCGTCGTCATCGGCGCGGGGCCGGCTGGCCTGACGGCTGCCTGGGAGCTCGCGCGCCTGGGCCGCCGCTGCGTGGTCTTCGAGGCCGACGAGCTGGTGGGCGGCATCAGCCGCACGGTCGAGTACAAGGGCTACCGCTTCGACATCGGCGGCCACCGCTTCTTCACCAAGGTGGAGCGGGTGAACGCGCTCTGGCGTGAGATCCTCGGCGACGAGTTCCTGGTGCGCCCGCGGCTGTCCCGCATCTTCTACGGCGAGCGCTTCTTCGACTACCCGCTGAAGCCCATGAACGCCCTGCTGGGTCTGGGTCCGATCGAGGCGATCCGGATCGGCCTCTCCTACGTGAAGGCCCAGATCCTGCCCCACGCGGACGAGCGCACCTTCGAGCAGTGGGTGACGAACCGCTTCGGGCGGCGCCTGTTCGAGATCTTCTTCGAGACCTACACGGAGAAGGTGTGGGGCATGCCGTGCTCGGAGATCGGCGCCGACTGGGCCGCGCAGCGGATCAAGAACCTCGACCTGGTGACGGCGGTGCGCAACGCGCTGCTGGGCTCGCTGGCGACCCGGGGCGAGATCGTGGCCACCCTCATCGACGAGTTCCACTACCCGCGCCACGGACCCGGGCAGATGTGGGAGTCCGCCCAGGACCAGCTGGTGGAGCGCGGGACGGACGTCGTGCTGGGCGCGGGGGTGGTTCGGCTTCACCACGCCGACGGCCGCGTGCGGAAGGTGACGGTGCGCGAGGCCGGCGGCCAGGAGCGCGACGTGGAGGCCGAGCACGTGCTCTCCTCGATGCCGATCCGCGAGCTCCTGCACGCCTTCGAGCCGGCGCCGCCCCCCGAGATCCTCGCCGCTGCGGACCGCCTGCGGTACCGGGACTTCCTGACCGTGGGCCTGATCGTGGACCGGGACGAGGTCTTCCCGGACAACTGGATCTACATCCATTCGCCCGACGTGAAGATGGGACGCATCCAGAACTTCAAGAACTGGAGCCCCCACATGGTGGCCGACCCGCAGCGGACCTGCCTCGGCCTCGAGTACTTCGTGCAGGAGGGCGACGAGCTCTGGGCCGCCCCCGACGACGACCTGATCGAGCTCGGCACCCGGGAGTGCGCGGCGCTCGGCCTGATCCGAGCCGAGGAGGTGCGGGACGGCTGCGTGATCCGCATCCCCAAGGCGTACCCGGTGTACGACGGAGGCTACCAGGAGGCGCTCCAGGTGCTGCGCGGCTGGCTCGACCCGATCGAGAACCTCCAGCTGATCGGGCGCAACGGCCAGCACCGCTACAACAATCAGGACCACTCGATGATGACGGCGGTGCTGGCGGTGGAGAACATCGTCGGGGCCAGCCACGACGTCTGGTCGGTGAACGTGGACGACGAGTACCACGAGGAGGTCCGCGAGGAGTCGGCGCAGCCCGCGTCCGGCGATCGCCTGGTGCCCGGCCGGGCCGAGCTGCCGACCCCCGAGGAGCAGGTGCTGTCGGCCTTCGCCCGCTACGACCCCGTGGCCCTCGGCGCCGCGGTGGGCGCGGTGGCGGGCTTCGGCCTGTTCCTGGCCACGGCGATCCTGCTGCTGCGGGGCGGCATCCTGGTGGGGAACAACCTCTCGCTGCTGGCGAACTACTTCCTGGGCTACGACGTGACCTGGGTAGGTGCCCTCATCGGCCTCGGCGAGGCCGCCCTGGGCGGCTTCGCGTTCGGCTGGCTGCTGGCCCGCACCATCAACGCCGTCGTGGGCATCCACGAGACCGCGCTGATCCGGCGGCTCGAGCTGGCCCGGACCATGGATCCGACGGAGGTCGACTCGTGACGGTACGCACCCTGGAAGAGCAGGAAGCGCAGCTGATCGCGCGCGCCGTGGCGCGGCTGCGCGCGAACGTGATGGCGGTCGTGTTCGGCATGGTGGGGGGCACGGGCCTGTTCCTCGCCACCGTCTGGCTGCTGCTGCGGGGCGGCCCCAACGTGGGCCTGCACCTGAACCTGCTGTCGAACTACTTCCCGGGCTATTCCGTTACCTGGCCGGGCTCGCTGGCCGGGCTGGTCTACGGGGCCCTGCTGGGAGGCCTGCTCGGCTGGACGTTGGCCTGGATCTACAACCGGGTCGTGGACCTGCGCCACACCGCCTGACGGTGGCCGCCCCCCGCATCGTCGGCATCGACGCCACCACCTGGTGGAACGACCGCGGCTACGGCCGCTTCACGCGCGAGATCGTCAGCGCCCTGGCGGCCCGCGATGAAGGCTTCCGCTACGTGCTGTTCGCCGATCGCGAGCCGGACGCGAGCCTGCCTCCCGGTGTGGAGGTGCAGGTGATTCCCACGCGCCGCACGCTCGAGCAGTCCGCCGTGGGCGAGGGCGCCCGCTCGCCGCTCGACCTGCTGGCGCTCGGTCGCGGCGTGGCGCGCATGCGGTGGGACCTGCTCTTCTTCCCCTCGGTCTACTCGTACTACCCCGTGCCGCGGCGCGGAGCCTGCGTGCTGGCGATCCACGACGCGATTCCCGAGCGGCATCCGGAGCTCGTCTTCCCGACCCGCCGCAATCGGATGCTGTGGCGTGCGAAGATGACGCTGGCCCTGCGCCAGGCGACGCGCGTGATGACGGTCTCCGAGGCGTCCGCCCGGGACATCGCGGCCCTGCTGGGGGTGTCGCGGGAGCGCATCGACGTGGTCTCCGAGGGGGCCGACGTGCGCTTC
The DNA here is from genome assembly GCA_947259215.1 of uncultured delta proteobacterium. Taxonomy (GTDB): domain Bacteria; phylum Myxococcota_A; class UBA9160; order UBA9160; family JAFDET01; genus CAMYLJ01. The sequence continues at coordinate 48,135 of CAMYLJ010000027.1, read as the reverse complement.
CGGCGCCTGGAGGAGCGGGACGCCGTGGCGTCGGTCGTGGGGCGCTACGGCCTCGGCGCCGAGCGTCCGTACCTGGTCTACGTGGGCGGGCTGAACCCCCACAAGAATCTCCTGGGTCTGCTGCGGGCGTTGCTGGTCGCCAAGGCGGAGGAGCTGGCGCTGGCCGTCGTGGGCGACACGAGTGGCCAGGGCTTCTACGACAACGTCGCGGAGCTGCGCGCGTTCGTGGACGCCCGGCCGGAGCTGGCGCGGCGCGTGGTCTTCACCGGCTTCGTGCCCGACGCCGACCTGGTGGCGCTCTACAACGGCGCCCTGGCCTTCGTGTCCCCGTCGCTCGGGGAAGGCTTCGGCCTGCCGGCGCTGGAAGCCATGGCGTGCGGGCTTCCCGTCCTGGCCAGCGACCGGGGCAGCCTGCCGGAGGTGGTCGGCGAGGCGGGGCTCTTCTTCGACCCCGAGCAACCCGACGCGATCGCCCGCGTGATCGACGCGCTGGCGCTCGAGCCGGCGCGGCGCCAGGAGCTGGCCGGCGCGGCGCGGCGCCGGGCGGCGTCCTTCAGCTGGGAGCGCGGCGCGCGCGAGGCGGAGGCGTGCTTTCGCCGCGCGCTGGGGGAGGCGGCCCCGTGAGGGCGATCCTGACCTTCCACGCGGTCGAGCCCCGGGAGTCTCTGCTGGCGCTGACGCCCGAGAGCCTGCGCGGGCTGGTGACCGGAATCCGCGCGTCGGGCCACGCGATCGTATCGCTGGCGGAGCTGACGGCATCGCCGGCGCCGGACCGCGTGGCGCTGACCTTCGACGACGGGCTGGCCTCCGTGGCCGAGCACGCGCTCCCCCTGCTGCGCGAGTTCGAGGCGCCCGCGACGCTCTTCCTCACCACGGGCTACGTCGGGCGCGACAACGGCTGGCCCGGACAGCCGCCCGGGATCGCCCAGCTTGCCATGCTGGACTGGGACGGCGTCGAAGCCCTGGCCCGTGAGGGCTGGGCCATCGAGGCCCACAGCGTGAACCACCCGGACCTGCGGGCGTGCTCCGAAGCCGAGCGGGAAGACGAGGTGGGGGGCTCCTGTGAAGCGATCGAGCGGCGGCTCGGAACCCGCCCCCGGGCGTTCGCGTATCCCTACGGCTTCCTGGATCCCGCGGTCGTCGCCTGCGTGGGACACCACGTCGCGTGCGCCGTGACGACGCGCCTGGCCCGACTCGACGGGAACGCCTGCGATCCGCTGTGTCTGCCGCGCCTCGACAGTTACTATCTGCGCGGCGCGTGGTTGCAGCGCCGCTTCGGCAGCGTCCCCGCCAACGCGTGGCTGACGCTGCGCGCGATGGCGCGGCGCTTGCGAGGAGGCGCATAGGGGTGGGAGAGCTTCCGAGCCTGAGTGCGGTGATGCCCGTGTACAACGGGCTCGGCTATCTGGAGCGCTCGCTGCCGCCGCTGATGGCCCGGGTAGGCATCGACCTGCTCGAGGTGATCGTGGTCGACGACAGCTCGACCGACGGCTCCGCGGCCTTCGCCGAGGCCCAGGGCGCCCGCGTGCTGCCCTCCGGAGGGCGGCTCGGCCCGGGTGGCGCCCGCAACGGGGCGGCGCAGGAGGCGCGGGGCGACGTGCTGCTGTTCGTGGACGCCGACGTGGTGATCCATCCCGACGTGCCGCGGCGCATGCGCGAGGCCTTCGACGATCCGGCGCGGGTGGCGGTCTTCGGAAGCTACGACGACCGCCCGCCGGACCCGGGCTTCGTGAGCCAGTACACGAACCTGCGTCATCACTTCACCCACCACCAGAACGCCAGCGACGACGCCACCACCTTCTGGGCGGGCTGCGGCGCCGTCCGCCGCGACGCCTTCCTGGCGGCCGGGGGGTTCGACCTGGAGCGCTTTCCGCGCCCGAGCATCGAGGACATCGAGCTCGGCTACCGGCTGCGCGCGGCGGGCGGACACATCCGGCTGGATCCCTCGATCCAGGCCACCCACCTGAAGCGCTGGCGTCTCCGCGAGCTGCTCGAGACGGACATCTTCCGGCGCGCGATACCGTGGGCCCGGCTGCTGCTGTCGCAGCCCGAGGCGACCGCCGATCTGAACGTGACGGCGGGCGAGCGCGGCAGGGCGGTCCTGGCGGGCGTCTTCAGCCTGATCCTGCTGGCCGCGGTCGTGGGTCTCGTGCCGCTGTGGCTTCCGGCGCTCGGCGTGGTGGCGGTGGTGGCGGCCAACCGGCCGCTCTTCGAGCTCTTCCGACGCCGCCGCGGCCTGGGCTTCGCCCTCGCCGCGATCCTCTTCCACCAGCTCTACTTCCTCTACGCGACGGCCACGTTCGTCGGCTGCAGCCTCGAGCATCGGCTGGGCTCCTAGCCGCGCGGGCGCCAGCAGCGGCCGTCGAGCAGCAAGGCCCGCGGCGCGGCGGGGTGTTCCAGGATCGCCACGGCGGCGCCGGGAAGCTCGCCGTGGATCCGGCCGGCGGCGGCCAGCCGATGCTGAAGCACCCGGATCGCGGCGGCGTCCTCGGGCCGCGAGACCCGCGCGTCCGGACTGCGCTCGAGCAAGAGCAGGGTGGCGCCGTTGCGGCGCAACAGCGCCAGGGGCCGCGGCCCGAGACCGCGTCCGTCCCAGAGCGCGTGTGCGCGCGCCCAGAGGCCGCGCGCCGCCCGCGTCCCGAGGTCGTCGCAGGCCAGCGCAAAGACGCCGTCGCCCGCCGTAACGCCGGTGACGGGGTGGTCCGCCTGGGCCCGCAGGGCCGCAACGTCGGCGTCGCGCCGGGCCAGCCCCCGCCAGCCGTCGAAGGCCACGCGCTGGATGCGTCGGCCCGGACGCCCCGCGCTGCGGGCCCAGCGCCGGGTGTCGCGTCGCGCTGCGCGGGCCCGCTCGGCCGCGAGTCGGCGCCACCAGGAGCGGGCCGTGGGCCGGTCACCGCCCGCGTAGGCCCGGAGGAAGCGCATCCGCTGGCAGGCTCCGACCTCCGGGCCCACGCGGCGGTCGAGCTTGGCGAGCGCCCGCAGGCGGGCCCGCTCGCCGACCGCGCCCGCGCGGAGGCGCGCGCGCTCGAAGTCGATCGCCAGCAGCTCCCGGCCGTCCACCAGGATGTTGTTCGGGGCGAGATCGTCCTGGTCGAGTCCGGCGGCCTGGAGTTCGCGCACCAGGGCGCCGAGCGCCGCCGCGGCGCGGCGGCGCTCGGCGGTCGAGAGCGTCGGCCAGCGCTGCGCGAGATCGCTGGCACCGGGCAGGACGCGCACCAGCAGGTAGCAGGCGCGCAGCCGCCCGGCGCGACGCTCCTCGCCCGCGGCGACGGGGACCGGGGCGGGCAACCCGCGCTGCTGCAGCGCCTCGGCCAGGGCCAGCTCGTGCCGCGCCTTCGAGCCCCGCAGGCTGCGCCACCAGGCTTGCGAGCCCGCGTAGCGAGTGACCTTCAGCAGATGCTCGGCCTCGCCGGGCGTCTCGGGCGGCACGGGATAGAGCGCCTTGCGCCGCCCACTCTTGCGATCGGACAGGCGGCCCGCGCGGAGCGCCGCGAGGGACCGCTCGGCCAGCCGTCGGGCGCCTTCGACGTCCCCTCCACTCGCCAGCCGCCAACGCACGCCGTCCGCAGCGAAACGCGGGCCGTCCATCAGCGGGGGCGGACGAGAACCAGCGGGAAGACCAGGCGCGTGCCGTCGGGCGCCTCCAGCGTCAGGGTCCGCCGCGGCTTGCCGCCGACGTCGCCGATCATGCGGGCGGCGTCGCTGCCCGGCGGGATGCGCGTCAGCCGTGCCGTGCCTCCGCCCATGGGGACCCGGCGGGCGGCGCCGTCGGGCTCGCGGATCTCGACGAATCCCGACGGCACCTCGAAGGTGAAGCCGCCGTCGCGCTTCATGGCCGCCTGGAAGTCCTTGCGGGCCACGTCGGGCCGGGCGTGGCCGTGGAGCCCGATCCGGAAGGCGCCCACGACGTCCGGCTCCGCCCCGCCGAGGTCGTTGGTGCAACTCACGCCCGGGACGTCCAGGGACTCGATCTTCGCATCGAACATCAGACGGTGGCCCTCGCGCCGGGGCGGCTGGATCGAGACCGTGCGCGCGACCCGGCGCGGCCCCTCCGGCAGGGGACACAGCACCGGCCCCTTGTAGATCCCCATGGACCAGGCCAGGGCCATCTCCTGGAGGGTGGGCTCGCCGCCACCTCCCTGGGCTCTGGCCGGCGTGGCGAGGCCTGCCAGCAGCGCCGCGACGGCGAAGGGACGGAGCGCGGCGAGGGGCATGGAGGAGCAGGCTACCGGGTTTCCGCTTGACACGCCCCGGCCGCGGTCGCACCGTCGGCCCCATGCAGTGCTTCGCCTGCGGGCGGGAGGAGGCGCTCGCCGCCGGCGAGCGGATCGGCTTCCGCGACGAGTGCTCGGGCTGCGGCGCCGACCTCCACGTCTGTCGCAACTGCGCCCACCACGATCCGTCGGCCCACAACGAGTGCCGGGAGTCCCAGGCCGAGATGGTCCGCGACCGCGAGCGGGCCAACCGCTGCGACTGGTTCCGGGCGGGAGCGGGAGAGGGGAGCGGCGCGGTGGCTCGCGAGCAGCAGGACGCCCGCGCCGGCCTCGACTCGCTCTTCAAGAAACCGTAGCGCGGCGAAGCGGTTCAAGTCGCGTCTGCGTGCTACCGATGGGGGAGGCATGCCGGACGCACTTGATCGCCGCGCGAAGGACACCTGGGCCCTCTTCAAGATCATGGCCGAGTTCGTGGAGGGCTTCGAGACCCTGCGACCGGTCTGGCCGGCGGTCACCGTCTTCGGGAGCGCACGGGTGCCGGAGGACCATCCGTACTACCGCGACGCCCAGCGGGTGGCCGAGGCCCTGTCGGAGGCGGGTTTCGCGGTCATCACCGGCGGCGGCCCGGGAATCATGGAGGCGGCCAATCGCGGCGCGGCGGAGGGTCCGAGCCGGTCCATTGGCCTGAACATCCGGCTGCCCTTCGAGCAGGACGCGAACCCGTACTCGCAGACACTCGTCCACTTCCAGTACTTCTTTGCGCGCAAGGTGATGTTCGTGAAGTACTCCTGCGCGCTGGTCTGCATGCCCGGGGGCTTCGGAACCCTGGACGAGATCTTCGAGGCGCTGACCCTGAAGCAGACCGGCAAGATCCACCAGTTTCCGGTCGTGCTCTACGGTCGGGACTTCTGGAACGGGCTCTTCGACTGGCTGCGCAAGCAGCCCCTGCGCGAGCGCATGATCTCGGACTCGGACCTCGAGCTGGTGCATCTGACCGACTCGGTGGACGAGCTCGTGGACATCATTCAGAGCGACTTCGCCAGCCGCCAGGAGGAGCTGGGCCCTCGCGCCGGCGAGGGTCGCGACATGCCCTGATCAGCGCGATGACGCCACTTCCTCGGGCCAGCGCTGCGCCAGCAACGGATCCAGCTCGGTCGCGAAGGCGATCAGGCGGCTGCGCGCTGCCTCCTCGTCCACGTCCAGGGGCGTCGAGAGTCGCACCAGGGCGCCGTCGGCCCGGCCTCCCCCGAGCCGCCCGCGCAGGCGATCCAGGTTCTGCTCGAACCCGCTCACCATCCCCGTGCGACGCCATGACCGCAGCCAGTAGTGGACGAGTCGGCGCTGGCCGGGCTGCTCCACCAGCAACTCGCGGACCCGCAGCTGGCCCGCGACGGGGATCGTGCGGGAGCGGGCGATCCCCCAGCCCGCCGACGTGTAGCAGCTGCGAGGCGTGTGCTCGGGGCGCCCGCCTCGCGCGGTACCGTAGTAGCCGATGTAGAGCCAGATGGTGGCGCCGGTGGGGTGCTGGTAGGCGCGCTGGAGATTGAAGTCGGCTTGCAGGACCGACTCCACGTTGTTCTCGAGGGGAACATTGCTTCCCTCCCAGCCGCCGATCGAACGCGGCAGCTGCTGCAGCGTCTCGGCCTGGGGCTGAAGCGCCGGCCGCAGGCTCAGGACCCAGGCCAAAGCGCCGAGGGCGACGAGCACAACGCACAGGGCGGCCAGCGTCAGTCGATCGCGAGTCACCCGGCTCCTCAGTCCTCGACCACATGCGATTCGAATTCCCGGCGGTACCCCGCCCAGCGGTCGGCGTCGAAGTCGCCCCCGCTCCCCAGGCAGTCCGCCGCGCAGCGGGCCATGTAGAGGGCGTGGTGGGTGTTGTCGTGGGCGTAGAGACCCTGACGGCCGAAGGAGAGCAAGCGCGGCTGCACGCCGAGCCAGGCGTCCACCCGCTCGAAGCGTTCCTCGTAGCCGTGGCTGTAGATCGGATACGCGGCGGGCAGGCGGCGTACCGCCACCTCGGCGACGCGGCTGCGGACGGGCAGGCCCGCGCGGGCCAGGCCTTCGCGCACCAGGTCGCCGAGCGCGGCCTCGTCGAACAGCCACACGGGGTCGTCGCTGGAGCAGGGGATCTCGGCGCAGAGCACCGTGCGTCCCGGCGGTTCGAAGCGGGCCGCGTAGTTCTTCGGCTCGGACAGGCGAGTGAATGGGATGTCCAGGCCCGGGAAGTAGTGGGCGTCGTACTCGCTGAAGCGATCTTCCTCCAGCACCAGGTAGACCAGCAGCATCGCGCGCAGCTCGAGCTCGCGGGCCGCCGACTCCACGGCGGTGGGGGCTTTCGGGTCGAGCAGGCGCACGAGGACGCCCATGGGGATCGTCGACCACACGTGATCCGCGACGAGCTCCTCGTCCTCGGCGCCGCGAATCACCTCGACCCGCGCGCCGCCCTCGGCCAGTCCCACGCGGGCCACCTTCGTGCCCAGACGGATGTCCGCGCCGCGCTCCGCGGCTGCCTCGCACAGGGCCTCGCTGATCTGCCCGTAGCCCTTGCGCGGGTAGTAGAAGACACCGCGGCGCTGGCCGGCGCCGGGCCCGGTGCCGCCCGGCAGCAGCCGGCGCACCAGCTTGCCGAGGGTTCCCGACGAGACACGCTTGTACGCCTGGGTCGGGGAGATGGCTTCCGGGTCGAGGCCCCAGATCTTGCGCGCGTAGGGGAAGTAGAAGTCGCGGCAGATCGTGCGGCCGAGGCCGCGCTCGAGGACGCTGGCGAAGGTCTCCGGTCCGTTGGCGCTGCTCGGGACCAGCTTGCGGAGCACGTCCGTGGCGACCCCCGCGACGAAGCGCGGCGGAGCCCGACGCACCAGGTCGAGGGGACGCAGGGGAAAGTGGAGCCAGCGATCCAGCAGACGGATGCGGCCGTGGCGCGGCCGCTCCAGCAGGTCGTCGCCCAGGAGCTCGCGCAGGGTGGCCAGCACCCCGGGGTCGGCGGCCGGGTGCAGGCGGTGGCTGCCGTAGTCGACGCGCAGCCCCGCCAGCTCGAAGCTGCCGGCGTTGCCGCCGACGCTCTCGCGTTGCTCGATCACGACGGGCGCCAGGCCGCGCGAGGCCAGCCAGTAGGCGGCCCCGAGCCCGGCCGGCCCGCCACCGAGGATCACGACGCGACTCATTGCGGGTGCCGATCCTCCCCCCGAAGCAGTGCGGCCCGCCGCGCCACCGGCGGGACCCGCCGGTGGGATGCGGCAGCATACCGCAGCCATCCGAGGTGAGTGGCCCTCGGGGTTACGCCGGTGACGGATCTGAAATCGTCAGTTTCCGTAGCGAGTTGCGCCTGCTTCTGCATCCAGTTTCGCGGACCGGGCTCGCTGCTCGATCGCGAACGTGGCGGCGAGGGTCGGCAGCAGCCAGGCCAGCTGCCGGATCCAGACGAAGGCCAGGCCCGCCGGATCCCCCAGCGCGAACCAGGCGATGCCGAGGACCCCGAAGACCAGCTGGGCCGCGACCCCGGCGGCCCCGCCGAGCGCGGCCCACAGCATCCCGGTGGCCACGTTGCGTCCCAGCCGGACCGAAGCGAACCAGCCCGTCGCCGAGAGGGCCGCGATCGGGGCGTGACCCCAGTCGCCGGCCTCCAGCGGCAGGTAGGCGTCGCCCGCACGCACGAGCGGGCCCACAGCCTCGAGCCCGGCGGCCAGAGGCCGGATCAGCGCGACACCCAGCTGGCTGAGCAGCGACTCACCGCTCGGGCTGACGGCGTCCAGGATGGAGTCCGGAACCGGCACGAGCCAGAAGAGCAGGGCGGTCGCCGCCAGAGGCGGGCGCCCCAGCCAGGCCGCCACGCCGAGGGCTGCGACCGGCAGCCCCAGCCGGGACACGCTCCAGCCGTCGATGGCGATCCCGGCGAGCTGGAGGCCAGCGCCGCAGGCGAGCAGTCCCGCGCCCAGGCCGGGCCGCGGCCGCTGGCGGGGCGCGCCGGGACGCAGCGCCAGGGCGAGCAGCACGGGGGCGACCAGGGTGCAATGATCGTGGGGGAAGGCGAGCAAATTGCGAGCGAGATCCACCAGAACCGGGGAGAAGCCCACGGCCAGTGCCAACCAGACGGCCGTCTCCCTCGCGGCGGTTCGAGGCCCTTGCATCGGGGTGCCGGGGGTGCCTCGCTTCGGGACGGCTGCGCACTCAAGCTGCCCCGATGGCAGCCCGAAGGCTCGCACGGTGGACGCGTGATGGTAGCGGCTCGGGTCGAGCGGGGCGGGAGACACGGTGGTTGACGTTGCGCCGCGCCCCTGGGGCGGCGCCCGCGCGCTAGCTCGGGTGCTGGTCTCGTCGCAGGCACGCGAAGACGCGTGGCACGAGTGGCGGCGGCGCCTGGTCGGCGAGCCGGGCCTGCCGGGCTCCGTGCAGCGGGTGCTCGTCGTGTGCCACGGAAACCTGTGCCGCAGCCCGTTCGCGGGCGCGCGCATGGCCCAGTGTCTGCCGGCGCTCCGGGTGCGGTCCGCCGGACTCGCAGCCTCCGGCGACGATCCCGCCCCGGAGGCCGCCGTGCGCGCGGCGACGCGCCGGGGCGTCGACCTCGGGCCCCATCGCACGCGTCCGGTGTCGGACCAGGACGTCGCCGACGCGGATCTGATCCTCGGTATGCAGGGCCGTCACGCCGCCGAGCTGGTCCGGCGCTGGCCGGCGTGCGAGGCCCGGGTCCGGCTGCTCGGTGACTTCCTGCCGGAGCCCCCGTTCGCGATCGCCGACCCCTGGGGCCGCGACGATGCCTTCTTCGAGGCGGTGTTCGTGCGCCTGGAGGCGGCCGTGGCGCGGCTCGCCCAGCGCATCGAGAGAGTTGCGCCGTGAGTGTGGCGTGGGGAGTCGCGGGCATCGCGGCTGCGTGGCTGGGCTTCGCGTACGTCGGCTATCCGCTAACGCTCTACCTGCTGGCGCGCTTCGCGCCGCGCCCGCTGCGGCGCGGTGACGTGACGCCGCCGCTCTCGCTGATCCTCGCCGTCCACGACGGAGCCGACGAGCTGGCCGCCAAGCTCGACAACACCCTGGCGTGCACGTACGCGGGCGCGCGTCAGGTGATCGTCGCCTCCGACGGCTCCAGCGACGGCACCGAGGCACTGGCACGCGCGTACGCGAACCGGGGCGTGGAGCTCGTGGCGCTCCCCGAGCGCCGTGGCAAGGAAGCCGCGCAGGCGGCGGCCATCGCACGCGCCACCGGGGAGATCCTGGTCTTCAGCGACCTGTCGGCGCGACTCGAGCCGGACGCCCTGACGGCGATCGTGCGTCCCTTCGCCGATCCCGCGGTCGGCTGCGTGAGCAGCGAGGACGTGGTCGAGGGTGGGTCCGGCGAGGGCGCCTACGTGCGCCTGGAGATGGCCCTGCGCCAGTGGGAGAGCGAGGCCGCCAGCCTGGTGGGGCTCTCGGGCTCGTTCTTCGCCGCGCGCCGCGAGCTCGGAGATCCGTGGCCCGACGATCTGGCGAGCGATTTCCGCACGGCCCTCGAAGCCGGCCGCCGCGGCCTGCGGGCGGTCTCCGAGCCGGCCGCCCGGGCGCGCTTCGGCGTCACGGAAGACGCCGCGGCGGAGTGGGCCCGGAAGGTGCGCACCGTGAGGCGCGGTCTCGCGGTGCTGTTCCGCTACCGGGCGCTGCTCGATCCGCGCCGGGGTCGTCTCGCGCTGGCGGTGTGGGGCCACAAGCTGGCGCGCTTCACGTCGCCCTTCGCCCTGGTGGCGCTGCTCGTCGCGAGCGCCGCCGCCGCAGCGACGAGCGCCCCGGCAGCGGCCCTGCTGGCTGCCCAGCTCGCAGCCTACGCGGCGGGTCTCTGGGCCCTGGCGCGACCGTCCGACGGAGCCGGTCGCCTGCCGCGCCTGGCGGGCTACTTCCTGCTCGTGAACGCCTCCATGCTGGTGGCGTGGGCGTACCACGTGTCCGGCCGCCGCGCGGTGACCTGGGCGCCGACCCGCCGATGAACCGCAGGTTCCGGGTTCCGCCGGCGGGGGAGCCCGTGCCCCTCGCTCGTCTGGCCTCGCTGCTCGCACCGGGGGATGCGGCGAACCGTCTGGCCGGCGCCCTGGCCGAGCTCGTCGGCCTGGCCGGACCGGTCGAGCTGCACGTGTCGGGGCGCGACGCCCTGCGGGCTGCGCTCGTGCGCCTGGCCGCGGAACGCGGCCGGCAGGAGGTGGTCGTGCCGGCCTACACCTGCTGGTCGGTGCCGGCGTCGGTGGTGGCGGCCGGTCTGCGCGTGCGACTCGTGGACGTGGACGCAGCCGGCCGCATCGATCTCCAGGACCTGAGGCGCCAGCCCCTGGAGCGAACCGCGGCCGTGGTGGTGTGCAACCTGTACGGCGTGCCGGAGCCCGTGGCGCCCGTGCACGCGCTCGCCGCGGCGGCGGGCGCGGCCGTGGTGGACGACGCGGCGCAGAGCCTGGCCGCCGGCGCCGGCGACGGGCCCGTGGGTGGTCGCGGCGACGTGGCGCTCCTCTCCTTCGCCCGCGGCAAGCCACTCTCCGGGCTCGGCGGGGGGGCGCTCGTGTGGCGGGCCGCCGGGGCCAGCGCGGAGGTTCCGCCGGCGCCCGCGCGCTGGGGCGCGCTGCTGCGCGCGCTGGCCGCAAACGCGGCCCTCTCGCCGCGCGTCTTCGGCTGGCTGGCCGCCGTGCCGGCGTTGCACGTGGGCGCGACGATCTACGACCCGGTCTTTCCGAGGGGACCCATTGCCCCGGCGTCGCTCGCGCTGGCGGCAGCGGGCGTGGCAGACGTGGCGGCCGCCGCCGCGCGCCGGGCGGAACGGGCGCTGGCCCTGGCCGAACGGGTGGCTGCGGAGTCGCGCTTCGAGCCGCTCGTCGCGGCTCCCGGCGAGCGCGGGGTCTATCCGCGCCTGGCCGTGCGCGCGCCCAATGCCGGTGCCCGCGTGCGTGCCCTCGAGGCGTTGGCCTCGTTCGGGGCGAGTCCCTCGTATCCCGACGCGTTGGATCGCGTGACCCCGCTCGCCCCGCATCTGGTGGAGCGTCGGTCGTGTGCGGGCGCGCGCGCGCTGGCGGCCCGCATCCTGACCCTGCCCACTCACGCCGACGCGGAACGTTACGTCGAATGCATCGTGCGGGCGCTCGGAGACGCGGCGTGAGCCGGCCCGGCCCCGAAGTCAGCGTTCTCGTGACCGACGGCGAGTCCCGTCCGGCGCTGGCGGCCACCCGCGCCCTCGGAGCCCGCGGCCTGGCGGTCCACGTCCTGGCGCGCCGCGCCGGCTGCCTCGCGGCCGCGTCGCGCCACGCGGCGGCCGAGCACGTGTTGCCCGATCCCGAGCGGGCGCCCGAGGAGTGGAGCGCAGGTCTCGCGCGGCTGGCGGCGTCCCTGGGCGAGACGCTGGTCCTGCCGGTCAGCGAGGTGGCGACGGCGAACCTGCTCGACACCTGCCTGCCGTCGGGCTGCGTATTGGCCGCTCCGCCGCGCGAGGCGTACGCCGTGGCGGTGGACAAGCATGCGCTCCTCGAGGCTGCCGCACGCGTCGGGATCGCGACGCCGCGCGGCGCCCTGGCGGAGGATCCGTCCACGCTCGCCACGCTCCCGTCGGGGCTCGACTACCCGGTGGTCCTGAAGCCGCGGCGCTCGCGCTGGCGCAACGGGCTTGGCTGGGCCGAGGGAGGTCATCCGGTGCGCGTGAATACACCGGGCGAGCTCGCCGAAGCGATCCGCCAGCCCGGCATGGCCGGCGGCGCGCTGATCCAGGAGTTCGTGCCGGGGCACGGCGAGGGCGTCTTCCTGCTGGTGGATCACGGCGTGGTGCGCGCGCGCTTCGCACACCGCCGGCTGCGCGAGAAGCCCCCCTCCGGCGGCGCCAGCGTGGTGTCCGAGTCGCGGGACATGGAGCCCGCCGAGCTCGCCGCTTGCGAGCGCCTCGTCGGCGAGCTCGGGTGGCATGGGCTGGCGATGCTCGAATTCCGCCGCACACCCGACGGGCGTGCGATGCTGATGGAGCTGAACCCGCGGCTCTGGGGCTCGGTGCAGCTCGCGATCGACGCGGGGGTGGACTTCCCGGGCCTGCTGGTGGACCTCGCCCGGGGCGTGCCGATCCAGGCGCCCGCGCCGCGGCTCGGGGTGCGCACACGCTGGCTGCTCGGGGACGTGGATCACACCTGGATCGCCCTGCGGCGACCGGCCGAGCGCCGGGCGCTGGGTCGCGGTGTCTGGGCCGTGCTGGCCGGGTTCTTCGCCAGCTTCTTCGACGGGACCCGCCTCGAGGTCTGGCGCCGCGACGACCCGCGCCCCTTCTGGCGCGAGCTGCGGGAGCGCCTCGGATGAGCGAGCCGCGGGTCGTGCACCTGGCGTCGGGCGATCGCTGGGCTGGCGCCGAGGTGGCCACCTGGCACCTGCTCTCGGCCCTCGCGGCGAGCGGAGAGTGCCGGGTCGGCGCGCTGGTGCTGAACCCCGGCGAGCTGGCGGAGCGGCTCGCCGACGCAGGCGTGGAGGTGCGCGTGGTGCCGGAGGCGGGCCGTCGCTTCCGGTCGCTGCTGGCCGAGGTACGCCCGCTGCTGGCCGACGCCGACCTGGTGCACGCACACCGCTACAAGGAGAACCTGCTCGCGGCCCGCTCGAGCCGCCCGTGGCTGGCCACCCAGCACGGCCGGCCGGAGCGCTTCCCGGGCCTGGCCGGCATGCGGATGGTCGCCTACACGGGCGTCGACCTCTGGACGAAGCGCAGGGCCGCGCGGCGGGTGATCGCCGTCTCCACCGAGGTCGAGGCCTGGCTCGCGCGCCGGGTGGGCGCGTCCCGGGTGACCCGCATCTGGAACGGCATCGTCGATCCGGCCCCCCGCGTGGCACCCCCGGACTGGGCGCAGCGCCCGCGCCGCGTGGGCGTGCTCGGGCGGCTCGACCCGGTGAAGGGCATCGACCTCGCTGTCGACGCGGTGGCGCGCTGCCCCGAGCTGGAGCTGGAGGTGGTGGGTGACGGTCCGCTGCGCGCGGTGCTGGAACAGCGGGCCGCCGCGAGCGGGGCCGCCGCACGCATCCGCTTCGTCGGCTTCGAAGCCGATCCCCTGCCGAGACTCGCGCAATGGCGGGCGCTGCTCGTCCCGAGCCTGCACGAAGGAAATCCGATCGGCGTGATCGAGTCGCTGGCCCTCGGGACGCCGGTGCTGGCGGCCGATCTGCCCGGGGTGGCGGAGATCCTGGGGGATCGGCCGGCCGGCTGGCTGCAGCGCGACCGGGACGCCGACGCCTGGGCGGCGGCCCTGCTGCACGTGACGGCGGACCCGGCTGCGGGCGGGCGCGCCTCTGCGGCGGCGCGTGTGCGCTACTGCGAGGCGTTCACCGCCGCGCGCGCGGCCCGCGAAACGGCGGCGCTCTACCGCGAGGTGCTGGCCGAGGCGTCCGCCCGGCCGGCCCGCAGGTGGGCAAAGAGGGCGCGGTAGCGCGCGGTCATCTGCTGGCGGGAGAACTCGGCCTGCGCCCGCGCGTGGCCGGCTGCGCCCAGGCGTTCCCGGAGCTCCGGGGACTCGAGCACGCGCGCGAGCGCCGTGCTCAGCGCCTGGGGGTCCTGCGGGGGAACGAGGAGTCCCGTGGCTCCGTCGATCACGGCCTCGCCGATCCCCCCCACGGCCGACGCGACGACCGGACGCCCCGCCGCCATGGCCTCGAGGATCGCCATGGGGAGCCCTTCCTGGCGCGAGGGGTGCGCCAGCACGTCGGCCGCGACGAGCATGCGCCCCACGTCGTCGCGCAGGCCGAGCAGATGGACCCGAGCGTGGATCCGCAGCTCGGCCGCGAGGGCCCGAAGCGACGCCTCCTCGGCGCCGCGCCCGGCGATCGCGACCTGCGCCGAGGGCAGGCGCGCCGCGGCGCGCAGGAGTGTCGCGTGGTCCTTCACCGGGTAGAGGTTGCCGACCGCCAGCACCAGCGGCCCGTCGGCGGGCAGGGGGAGCGCGCGTCGCGCCTCGGCCCGCGCCGTTTCCGGCGGCCGGGGCGGCACGGGGATTCCGTTGTGCACGACGTCGATCTCGTCGCTGGCGATCCGCAAGACGGAGCCCAGGTAGCGGGCGAGCTCGTGGGAGACGGTGGCGACCCGCATGCCCGAGCGCCGCAGCAGCCGGTAGGCCAGCGGCCGGCGCGGGTGATCGGCGATCCAGGTGTGGCCGTGCACCGTGGCCAGGGTCGGGAGTCCTGCCAGGCGCGCCGCGGCGCCGCCGTAGACGTTCATCAGGAACTCGTGGCTGTGCAGCAGCTCGAACCCGCCGCGCCGCAGCCGGCGGGCGAACGCGGGTACCCACAGCGGATCGAGGCCCGCCCGCTGCGGCACCAGCTCGACGGGAAGGCCGCGGGCGCGGGCGCCCTCGATCATCCAGCCCGGGCGCAGGCTGAAGATCACGGGCTCATCGCCCGCCGCCCGCAGGCCCTCCGCCAGCTCGATCAGCACCTTCTCGGCGCCACCGGGTCCGCTCGACTCCAGGGCCAGGGCCACGCGCATGGCGCCGGATCCTACCAGCTGCTTCGGCGAGAAGGGTGACTGGCGGGTCGCGCGGCGTCGCGGCCCGTCGCTAGTCCGCGAGCAGCGGCTCGAAGGTCATCCCCGGCATCCAGACGGGAGCGGCCGGCGGGCTGGCGAGACTGCGGAAGAGCCCGTCCGCCCAGGCGCCGGCGGCGACGGGTTCCCGCGCAACCGCGCCGCGCGGGGCGTCTCGCCAAAGCGGGGGCACCCGCAGTGCGAGCCGGGTGGGGCCGCCGGGCTCGGGCCGCAGCACCAGCACGAAGGTGCTGGCATCGGCCTCGAGCAGATAGAGCGCCTCGAGCAGCTCCGCCAGCTGGGCCCCCGTTTCAGGGGGCGCTCGCCGCTCGCCCCGGGCGCCGTAGTCCACGACCAGCGCGAAGGGGTTGCTCGAGCGCTGCCAGCGCCAGCCCGCCAGCCAGAGCAGCGCGGACGACGTCAAAGCTTCGGGCCCGCGCAGGGTCTCGTCGAGGCCGACCGCCTGGCGTTGTTCCGGCGCCAACGCCAGCAGCAGCTGACCTCCCGCGGCGCGGCCGCCGTGACGGCGCAGCATCCCGCCGGCGGCGAGGCGTTCGTCGAGCTCACGAGCGCCGGCCGGGGCCTCGCGCAGGGGATCGCGCAGGATGGTGGCCGTGGCGTAGCCGCTCGCTGCGAGCACGGCGACGAGCGGCTCTCCGGAGCTGAGCTGCAGCACGTCCGGCAGATCGGCGGGGGCAACCCCCTCGATCAGCTCGTCGAACGCCAGCGCCTGGGAGGTCGCGACCCCCCAGGAGGCGAGGTCCTCCGTCTCGTCGCCCTCGGGCGGCAGGGAGACGGCCAGGAGGCTGGCGGGCGCGCGCACCACCGGCCGCTGAGCGCCGGGATCCACCGCCAGGCGACGCAGGGGCTCGAGCCAGGCCACGGCGCAGGTGAGCAGCGCCAGCACGACCATGGCGACGCCCCAGGAGGTGCGTATCCGGCGGGGTCGCGCCGCGAGCCAGGCGGCCCCGGCCGTGGCTGCGAAGGCGGCCAACAGGGCGCCCACCGCGACGCCGAGGCCGGCGGTCGGGCCGGTCGCCTGCTCGGCGCCGGCCACGAGGAGCGCCGCCCCGGTCCACAGCCCCCAGCCCGCAATCGGGACGCCCGCCGCCTCCAGGCGGGTGGCGGCTCGGGAGGCGACCCAGCCCAGGATGCCGCCGCCCGTCAGGGCCAGCGCGGCCAGCAGGGCCGCCGTCCGCGGCTCGTCCGCCACGGTCAGTCGGGCGGCTCCAGCCAGCGCGGGCAGGGCGACCACGGGCGCCAGCACCCAGCCCGCGAGCGCTGACCGCCCCTCGCGACGGCCGACGGTCGCACCCACCAGCCCCGCCCCGGCGGCGCAGAAGACGCCGGCAATGCCCACGTAGGCGAAGGTGAGGCGCGGCGGCAGCGGGGCGCCGGCGAGCTGCGCCAGCGCCGACTCGGCCACGCCCAGCAGGATCCCGGCGCCGGCTCCGGCGACCCACCACTCCCACGCTCGCGGTCGCGGTGGCAGCGGGCGCGCCAGCGGCGGGCTCATTCGGCGACGGGTTGTTGGGTGTCGCTGGCGCCGACGCGCCGGCTCTCGAGCCAGCCCACGACGTCGAGGCGTCGATAGCGGAGCGGGGCGTTCGCCCCCTCGCCGATGCGGTACGCAGGAAAGGCCCCGTCCCGCACCAGCTCCCACAGCTTGGTGCGCCCGATCTGCAACAGACCGAGGACCTGGGCGGTCGTGAGGAACTCGTGCTCAGACATCTTCATCGGAGCCTCCCTCGCCGGGCTCGCCGTAGGCGTAGCGGGAGTAGGCGTCGTAGTAGTAGTAGCGGCGGAACGAGCCCGCGCTGACCTGGTTGAACACCACGCCGGCGACCTCGCGCATCTCCTTGAGCGAGCGGAGCACGGCCTCGCGCGGCGTCGCGTCCGCGCGCACCACGAACACGACCATGTCGGCCAGCTTGCGCAGCAGCTTCGTGTCCACCACGGGCATGAGCGGCGGCGAGTCGATGAAGATGGCGTCGTAGTCGTTGCGTGCGTGCTCCAGCAGCTCGAGGAAGGACTTGTCGGTGAGGAGGGTCAGGGGGTTCTTGGTCGCCCGACCCGCCGCCAGCAGGGACAGGTTCGGGACCTGGGTCGTGATGACCGTCTCCTCGAAGCTTGCGCTGCCCCCGAGCACCTCCGTGAGACCCGCCGGGGCGCGCACGCGCAGGAGCCGGTGCGCCGTCGGGCGACGCAGGTCCGCATCGATCACCAGGACGCGGCGATTGACGTCGCGTGCCACCGTGAGCGCCAGGTTCATGCAGGTCAGCGACTTGCCGTCGCCGCGGGCGGCACTCGTCACCAGGACGACCCGGCGCTTCTCGTCCTCCAGGAAGACCGGCACGAAGCTCCGGTACTGCTCGGCCGGCGCCGACTCGGGCGCTGTGTGCACCACCAACCTCGGGTCCACGTCGTCGGGCGGTCCGTCCTCGAAGATGCGGTCGTCGTCGATCCGCGGTACCGACGCCAGCACCGGCAGGCCGAGGGATCGCGTCAGGCGGGCCACCGAGCGGAAGGAGGGGTTGCGCGTCTCGGCCACCAGGATCAGCACGACGACGATCGCGAGGCTGAGCGCCACGCCTGCCGGCAGGGTGATCCACAGGCTCGGAGAGGCCGGGTAGCGGGGCGCGCGGGCGGGCCGCAACACCTTGAAGCGCTCTCCTTTCTGCGCCATCTCCAGATTGCGAGCCAGGGAAGCGTCCCGCTTCTTGGCGAGCAGCCTGCTGTAGGTGGCGCGCAGGCTGCCGATCTGGCGCAGCATCGCCTGCATGTCGTGGGCGAGGTCTGGCGTCTCGTCCACGCGGCGCTCCACCTCCTGGATGCGCGCGCGCAGGGTCGCCTCCTTGCGCTGCAGGGAGACGAGCTGCAGCTTCTCCCGTTCGATCTGCACCACGAACCGGCGCGTGGTGGGGTCGAGCCGCGAGAGGTCTCCCGCGTCGGCCGCGGCGGCGGCCTCCTCGACCTCCTTCTCGACCACCGCGATCTCGTTGCGGAGCCGCACCACGTTCGGATGCTCCGCGGTGTAGACCCGCTCGGCGTTCCTGAGGCTGGCGCGCAGGCCGATCAGCTGGGCGGCCGGCGAATTCGCGGGCAAGGCCTCGTCGTCGCCTGCGAACAGCGGCGACGTCATCCTGTCCTCCAGCAGGGCGATCCGCTCCTGGATCTGGGTCTGGGACTCCCGGTTCGCCTGCACCGCATCGTCCAGCCGCTCGAGGCTGTGCAGGTTCGCGTCGAGCTGGTCCGGTAGCGCCCCCGACTGCTGCTTCCGGAAGTTGGCGAACTCGGTCTCCATCCGCTCGAGCTCCACGGACAGCTTCGCGAGCTCGCGGTCGAGGAACTCCGCCGTCGTGGTCGCCTGGGCGGCGCGGTCCTTGATGTTCTCCGCGACGAACAGGTCGGCGACCTGGCGCGTCACGGCGGCCGCCCGCTCCGGATCTTTGTCGCGATAGCTGATCTGGAACACCGACGAGCCCGTGCCACCCTGGAGCTCGACGTCCAGCTTCCCTCGGATCACGTTCATGATCGCCTCGCGACCCATGCCGCCCTCGGGATCGAGCACGTCCTCCCCCACGGCCTCGATCAGCAACGTCAGGTTGGCGAAGCTCGTCACGCGCTCGCTGAGCGTGCGCAGGCGCTGCTTCACGCCGAGGGTGACCGTGGACTTGACGAACTCACTGGGGATCTCCTGGGGCTCCACCAGGATGGTCGTGCTGGACACGTAGGTCGCCGGCAGCACCACGTAGGCCAGCACCCCGAAGGCCAGACCCACGACGAGCGCCATCGCGAGCCACCACTTGCGGCGATCGATGAGCTCGAAGATGTCCTCGAGCTGGAAGTCGGCGAAGACGCTCATCATGCCAGGTGCGGTTCCGTCCCTTGCCCGGGCAGCCAGGTGCTTGAGGAGTATCCCTCACCCGGCGAAAGGTGACGAACGATCCCGAAGTTACTCGGACGCGCTTCCCCGCGGGTCAGGCGGCCATCGCCTCCAGCGGCACCCGGGGAAGCCCCGAGGCCGCCTCGAGCCCCTCCAGGACCTCGCCCAGGGGTGCGAAGCGGTGCTCCCGCAGCAGCGCCTCCAAGCGGCGCTCCGTGCGGCCCAGGTTGTGATAGTGGTTCACCCGCACCTGCCACCCGACCCGCTGCCGCGGCTGCTCCGGGTCGATCTCCCAGGGATGCACGTAGAGCAGGGTGGGCTCGCCGGCCCGGACCAGGCGCCGGAACGCCCAGCGATGCAGCGGTCCCGGCAGGAAGCGCAGGTAGGCGCCTCCGGCGATGGGCAGCCACACGGGGCCCACGCGCGCGGTGGTGAGGGGGAACTCTCGGATCGAGGTGCCGTTCGCCAGCTCGATCCGGACCGGGCGGCGGGCGAAGCCCGGAATGCCGTAGCGCGGGTGGCGGACCGGGAAGATCGAGGAGTCGTAGGCGAAGCCCTCCTCGACCAGGATCGGCAGCGCCCAGAGCGAGTCGCGGGTGATGGAGTAGCTGGGCGCGCGGTAGCCGCTGATCGGGGCGCCCACCGCGTCCGCGAGCGCTGCCCGCGCGCGCCGCACGTCATCCCGGAAGCGATCGGGACCGAGCGTGTAGACGAGCTCGTGTCCGAAGCCGTGGCAGGCGATCTCGTGGCCGCGCTCCGCGATCCGACGCAGGAGCTGCGGGTGTCGCTCGGCCACCCAGCCGAGCGCGAAGAAGGTCGCCCGGCAGGCGCAGGCGTCGAACAGATCCAGCAGGCGCTCGGTCTGGTCGGCCACGCGCGAGGGCAGGCTGTCCCAGCGTTCGCGCTCGATCACGCCATCGAAGTTGGAGACCTGGAAGTACTCCTCCAGGTCGACGGACAGGGCGTTGGCGCTCAAGTGACTAGACGCCGCTCATCAGGAAGACGGTCTTTACCGTCTTCCAGAGAATCAGCAGATCCATCGAGAGCGAGCGGTACTTCATGTAGTACAGGTCGAGCGCCAGCTTCTCTTCCCACCCCGACACTTCGTTGACGTAGCCCTGGCGGATCTGCGCCCAGCCGGTGATGCCCGGGGGCAGGGCGAAGCGCGCCCGGAAGTAGGGGTATCGCTCGGACAGCCCCTGGACGAACTCGGGCCGCTCGGGACGCGGGCCCACGAGGCTCATCTCCCCGCGCAGCACGTTCCACAGCTGCGGGATCTCGTCGAGCCGGGCCTTGCGCAGGATGCGGCCGACGCGCGTGGTGCGTGCGTCGTCCTTGTCGGCCCAGGCAGGACCGCACTGGGCCTCGGCGCCCTCGCGCATCGAGCGCAGCTTGTAGAGGCGATAGGTGCGCCCGAAGCGGCCGACCCGCTCCTGGCTGAAGAACGCCGCGCCGGGCGAGTCGAGCTTCACCGCCAGCGCGGCCAGCCCGAGCAGCGGCCACAGCAGCGCCAGGGCGGCTCCCGCCACCACCACGTCGAGGGCGCGCTTGGCGAGGAGCGACAGGCGGCCGTTGCGGAAGCCGGGGGAGAAGATCAGGTAGCTGGCACGGAGGTCGCGCAGGTAGATGCGGCCGGTCACGCGCTCGTAGAAGGCGACGCCGGACTCGACACTGCGGCCCTCGAGCTTGGCCTGCAGCAGCTCCTGGGCGGGGAAGTACTCCTCCCGCCGCTTCGAGGCCACCACCACGCGGCCGATCTCCTCGCGGTCGAGCACCTTCTCGATCTCGTGCCCGCGGCCGAGCACCGGATAGCCCTCCAGCCAGGCCCCCTGGTCCTCGAAGTCGTCGGACAGGAAGCCTGCGATGTCGGCACCCAGGTTGCGGCGATCGCGCACGGCGCGGGCGATCGCGAGCCCGAGGTCGCTGGCTCCGACGATGAGCACGCGCTGGCTGAAGCGGGGCCGCGCCGAGATCACGCGGAAGCCCAGCCGCCCCACCAGCAGGAATGCGAAGGTGAGCCCGGCGGTGTGGGCGACCGTTTCGATCTGCCAGAGCTCGGGCGACCCGACCCACCACGCCGCGAGCGAGCCGATGAGCAGGATGCCCGCGGTGGCGGAGATGCACATGAAGGTGCGGCGCCCGCTGCCGATCACCATGAGCCCGTAGGCGTCGGTGTAGTGCAGCAGGACGAAGAGACCGACTCCGGCCACAGCGGCACCGAGGGCGAAGCTCGTGGGCGCGACGGGCGGCTCGAGGGCGAACCAGGTGAGGGTGGCGGCCAGCGCGAAGCAGAAGAGGTCGAGCAGGACGACGATCGCCACCCGGCTCAGGTACAGGTTCAGCAGGTAGTACCGCATCGCCCCTTCCGACCCCCGTCAGAATCGGTTCCCGTTCCCGGGTTGGTGCCGTCAAACCACGTTTTGGTGTCGACGCGACAAAAACCCCCTTCGGGGGGTGGAATCATCCTATGCCGATCGAACCCCGGATGGGAAGGCAAACAAAAGGCAATTCTCCACCCAGCGGATCGTTTTTATCAAGTATTCGCCCGTAGGTAAATGCCTTCGAATCTGCTGGGGCGTTCCCCTGAACTCCAGCCCCCTTGGGGCCTCCGCCCGCCAGCCTCAGAGCCCGCCCGCCAGCCCAGCCAGGGGCACGCCCCCGAAGGCCTTGCTCGCCAGGGCCGCGGTCCCGCCGCTCTGCACCATGATCGCAATCCGGCCCCCCTGGATGCTCAGGCTGATGATGCTGCTCAGGGGGAACAGGGCCTTGGCCACCGCCAGGCCGATGGTGGCCGAGACGTTCCGGGGGATGAAGATGATGTCCCCGCCACGCAGCAGGTAGTTGGTCCGCAGGTCGCCCTTCACGATGGCGTTCAGGTCGGCACCGAAGACCTCGGGCTCCCCGTCCGTGAGCCGGATGATCCGGATGCGGCTCGCCGCGGCAGTGGTGGGGCTCCAACCGCCGACGGCCCCGATGACCTCGATCAGGCGCGTGTCCCGCGGCAGCGCGAAGGTCGTCTGACGCCCCGCCTGGCCGAGGATGGTGACGGTCGTGCTGGAGCTGCCCGCGAGGAAGACGGTGACACTGGCGTCGCGCTTGTAGCGCGCGATGCGCCGCTCCATGTCCTCGGCGATCTCGGTCACGGTACGGCCGGCGACGGGGACGTCGCCCACCAGGTCGAAGGAGATCATGCCGTCCGGGCGCACCTTCACGCTGCGGCTGATGAGCGGCTCGGGAAGGACGGTGATGAGCAGCGAATCGGGCGGGCCCACGCGGTAGACGCCGGTCGGACCCGAGTCAGCCGGGCTTGGGTAGGTGGTGCGGCAGCCGAGACAGGGCGCCAGCACCAGGAGCAGCGCGGCCGCCGCCAGCGTGCGGACGCGGATCGTCACGGCTGGTTGCCCGAGAACCCGCCGCCCTGCACCATGACCGCCGCCTGGTTCCCGGCCCGGCCCAGGGAGAAGAGCGCGGTGACCGGAGAGAGTGCCTTCGCCACGGCGCGGCCGATGGCGGCCGAGATGTTCATGGGTACGTAGATGATGTCGCCGCCGCGCAGCAGGTGGTTGGTCCGCATGTCGCCCCGAATGATGGCGTCCAGGTTGGCGCCGAAGACCTCGGGCTCCCCGCCCTTGGTGCGGATGATCCGGATGCGGCTCGCCGCGGCACTGGGCCGCCAACCCCCGACGGCCCCGATGACCTCGATCAGGCGTGTCTCCCGCGGCAGCGGGAAGGTCGTCTGCCGCGGTACCTCGCCGAGGATGGTGACGGTCGTGCTGGCGCTTCCGGCCAGGAAGACGGTGACGCTGGCGTCGCGCTTGTAGCGCGCGATGCGCTGCTCCACGTCCTTGGCGATCTCGGTCGGCGTGCGGCCGGCGGCGGGCACGTCGCCCACGAGGTCGAAGGAGATCATGCCGTCCGGGCGCACCATCACGCTGCGGCTGATGAGCGGCTCGGGAAGGACGGTGATGAGCAGCGAATCGGGCGGGCCCACGCGGTAGACCGTGGTGGGATCCGAGACGGTCGGGTTTCCGTACGTGGCGCGGCATCCGGGCGACGGCGCCAGCGCCAGCAGGAGCGCGGCGACCACGGGAGTGTGGACGGAGATCGTCATGGCGTGGACCCTTTCGATCATGCGCAAGTCGAGCCACTAGGGTACACCTGCTTCGGCGTTTCTCGCAGCCGACTTGACCGACGCCGGGCGGACGGGCCCTATACTCCGCGGCCATGCGGGTCGAGGCCGTCACGGATCCGGGCGCCGAGTGGGACGCCTTCGTCGAGGCGACGCCGGGCGCCGTGGTGGGCCATGCCTCGGCCTGGGCGGAGATCCTGCGGGATGCCTACGGCCTGACGCCGCTCTACCTGGCGGCGCGCGAGCACGACGGCGCGCTCGCGGGTGTGCTCCCGCTGGTGCACTTCCGGGGTCTCCAGGGCAGACGCAGCCTGGTGTCACTTCCGTTCCACGACGCCGCCGGCATCCTGGTCCGGAGCCCGGAGGCCGAGGCGGCGCTCCTCGACGCGGCCGTGGAGGCGGCCGCGCGCACGGGCGTCGCGGACCTCGAGCTGCGCCAGCGGCATCCGCTGCGGGAGGGGCCGGCCAGCGAGCTGGACCGCGTCGACCTGGTGCTCGACCTCCAGGCGGACGAGGAGGCCCAGTGGCGGGCCCTCCCGGCCAAGGTGCGCAACCAGACCCGCAAGGCGAGCCGCACGGGCCTGACGTTGGCCGCCGACACGTTCGAGGGCTTCTGGACCCCCTTCTGCCGCAACATGCGCGATCTGGGCTCCCCCGTGCACGCGCCGCGCTTCTTCGAGGCCATGGCCCGCGCCTTCGGTCCGCGCCTGCGCTTCGTGGTGGCGGGGGACGGCGAGCGCAGCGTGGGGGGGCTGGTCGCCATCCGCTACGCCGGTGCGGTCAGCGTGCCGTGGGCCTCGACCCTGCGCTCCGAGCGCGCGCGCTGTCCGAACAACCTGATCTACTGGGAGGCGCTGCGCTGGGCGGTGGAGCAGGGCGCCGGCGTCTTCGACTTCGGCCGCTCGCCCCGGGACGGCGGAACCCACCGCTTCAAGCGCGGCTGGGGCGCCCGCGAGGAGCCCCTGGCCTGGCTGCGCCTGGCGCCCGACCGGCGCCCGCTGCCGCCGGACGCACCGGGCGACAGCGCCGTCCTGCGCGCCTTCTCGCGCGCGTGGACCCGGCTGCCGGTGCCGCTCGCCTCCTGGCTGGGCCCGTATCTGCGTCGCCGCCTCGCCGCCTGAGGCGCCGTTCAGGCGGCGGTCGTGAACTGGAACAGGGTCTGACCGATCAGGATCTCGTCGCCCTCGGACAGCTCGCACGAACGCACGCGCTTGCCGTTCACCTTGGTGCCGTTGGTGGACTGCAGATCCTCGATCGTGAAGCCGCCGCTCTCCGCGTCGAGCTCGATGATGGCGTGCTCGCGGCTGATGCCCTCGTCGAGCAGGGTGATGTCGGTGTTGGGGTTGCGGCCGATGACCGTGGGCTCCTCGCCCAGGTCGTAGGTCATGCCCTCGAATCCGCCGTTCTGGATCCTGAGCTGCGCCATGGCCCCTCCGGACGCCCCACAGGGCATCTCGGGGGCGCTATCGGCCTGTCTGAGCGGGCGCTTTAGGCGGGCTTCAGGCGCCGGTGACGCAGGGCGGGCAGGGCGGCCCGCACCCGGTCCTGCTCCTCGAAATCGCACTCGGCCACCACCACGCCGGGCCGGTCCCCGGCCCGGGCCAGCACCAGGCCCCAGGGGTCCGCGATCAGCGAGCGGCCGTAGCTGGCGCGCTCCGGGCTGTGCCGTCCGCACTGGGCTGGCGCCAGCACAAAGGCCTGGTTCTCGATGGCGCGCGCCCGCAGCAGGACCTCCCAGTGGTCCTTGCCGGTCTCCCGGGCGAAGGCGGCCGGCACGCAGAGGAAGCGGGCCCCGCGCGCGGCGTGCGCCCGATAGAGCTCGGGGAAGCGCACGTC
Organism: uncultured delta proteobacterium; assembly: GCA_947259215.1. Taxonomy (GTDB): domain Bacteria; phylum Myxococcota_A; class UBA9160; order UBA9160; family JAFDET01; genus CAMYLJ01. The sequence continues at coordinate 23,590 of CAMYLJ010000027.1, read as the reverse complement.
GTAGCAGACCGACAGACCCACGCCGCCGAAGGCGGTCTCGGCCACCACGACCTCTTCTCCGGGCGCGACCGTGGCCGACTCGCTGAAGACGTCGCCGCCGGCCGTGCCGAGGTCCACGTCGAACAGGTGGATCTTGCGGTAGACGGCGATCAGCTCGCCCTCGGGATCGAGGGTGACGCACGTGTTGTGCACCCGGGTCTCGCCGGGCACCGCCTCGGGCAGGGTGCCCCCGACGAGCCAGATGCGGTGGCGGCGCGCCTGCTCGCGCAGGAAGGCGACGAAGGGCCCGTCCAGGCCCTGGGCACACGGGACGGGCAGCCCCTCGCGCCGCAGGTAGGCGAAGTTCTCGGGCAGGGCCACCAGCTCGGCGCCGCGGGCGGCCGCCTCCTCCAGCAGCTGGGCCGCGGCGTCGAGGTTTGCCTCCACGTCGTCGCTGGAGGTCATCTGGACGACGGCCGCACGCACGCCGCAGACGATACCCGACGTGGCGCGGGCTGGGCTCAGCCGCGGAAGCGCTGCGGATCGACGCCCGTCCGCCGGATCACGTCGTAGAAGTCCTTGCGGTCCTTCTTGGCCAGGCGCGCAGCGCGGCTGATGTTGCCGCCGCAGCGACGCAGCAGGCCCTCGACGTAACGCGTCTCGAAGGCGCGCTTGGCCTCCTTGAACGACGGCACCTCGGCGGTCTCGCCGGCCAGCATCAAGGCCTCCGCCGTGACCGCGCCGCCGCGCGCCAGGCGCACTGCCTGACGCACACGCTCGCGCAGCTCGCGCACGTTGCCGGGCCAGCTCGCGCCCACGAGTGCGGCGCGGGCGTCCTCGCTGAAGCCCACGACGGCGACGCCCTCGCGGTCCGCGAACTCGGCCAGGAAGTGCGCCGCGAGCGGCAGGATGTCCTCCGTCCGATCCTCGAGGCCCTGGATCTCCACCTCGTGGTGGGGCAGGTCGCCGAGCGGGTCGCCGCCGGCCTGGGATTCGTCGGTGGCGATGATCCGCACCCGCAACGCCTGGCGCGCGCTGTCGCCCTCGCGCCGGAAGGTGCCCTGGGCGATGGCCTGCACCAACGCCGTGCGCACTTCGGGACGCAGACGCTCCACCTCGGACAGCACCAGGCTGCCTCCGGCCGCCTGGGCGAGGGCTCCCTCGTACTCCCCCGGCACCATGGAGTGCACGCCCGCGGCGCAGCCGAAGATCTCGCGCGCCTGGAGCGCTTCGGGGAGCGCCGCACAGGAGCGTTCGACGAACGGTCCCTCGGCGCGATCGCCCCAGGAATGGATTGCGCGTGCGACGTAGGTCTTGCCGGCGCCGTCGGGTCCGCGGATCAAGACCGCCAGATCCGATCGCGCCGCAGCGGTCGCCTGGTCGAGGGCCCGGCCCGCACCGCGGCTCACCCCCACCAGTCGATCACTGCGTCGCCGTCCCAATTGTCGCGGCTCGGCTCCCGCCGCTCCCGCCACACTCTCGACTGCTTCTTCGCGTGCACTCATGGTGGCAAGGCCCCCCTGACCGCCCAACGTGGAAAACTATTGAGAAACCGGGGTGCTTGTCAATGCAATTGCGGATACCTTGCCAACTGGAAGTCCATTTTGGCCGGCCAGCTCGCGTGTAAACCCCCGCACCTGGGGAGGAATCATGCCCGAATTGCCGCCTCGGCGCCCCCTCACAAATTCCGAGGCCCCCCGCATCCGCCGCCTGGATCCCACCCTGATCGACCAGATCGCGGCCGGCGAGGTGGTGGAGCGCCCCGCGTCGGTGGTGAAGGAGCTGGTGGAGAACGCCCTGGACGCGGGCGCCGAGCGGCTGCGGGTGGAGCTGCGCGACGGGGGCCGGAGCTTCCTGGCCGTGACGGACGACGGCTGCGGCATGACCCCGGAGGAGGCGCGGCTGGCGCTGGAGCGCCACGCGACCAGCAAGCTGGCTTCGAGCGACGACCTGCGCGCGATCACGAGCTTCGGCTTCCGCGGCGAGGCGCTCCCGGCCATCGCCTCGGTGTCGAAGCTGCGTCTGCGCACCCGCGCACGCGGGCGCGAGGAGGCGTGGGAGATCCAGGTCGACGGCGGGCGCCGCGAGCTGGACCGGGCCGCCGCGGGGCCCGAAGGGACGCGGATCGAGGTGGCCGAGCTCTTCGCCCACGTGCCCGCGCGGCGGAAGTTCCTGAAGACGGACGCCACGGAGTGGAGCCACGTGGCCGACTGGCTGGCCCGGGTGGCGCTGGCGCGGCCCGACGTCCACTTCGACGTCCAGCGCGACGGGCGTCCGTCGCTCGCCTGGCCGGCCGTCGAGAACCCGGTCGACCGCGTCGCCGCGGTGCTCTCCGAAGAGCAGGCGGCGTCGCTGGTTCCGGTCTCGGCGGCTGCGGGCGGCGTGCGGGTCGCGGGGCACGTCTCGCGCCCGGATCACCACCGGGGCACGGCCGCCGGGATCCACCTCTACGTGAACGGCCGACCGGTGCGCGACCGGCTGCTGCGCCACGCGTTGCTCGACGTGTACCGCGACGTGCTTCCGCGAGGCCGCTTCCCCACGGCGATCCTGTTCGTCGAGCTGCCGACCGGCGCCGTCGACGTGAACGTACATCCTGCCAAATGGGAGGTGCGCTTCGCGGATCCGCGCGCGGCGCACCGCGCCCTGCGCGAGGCGGTCCGGGGCGCGCTGGGTGAGCGCCGCTGGCTGGGCGGGGCGGCCGCCGCCGCGCCGCACCCGCCGGCGCGCGATTCCTCGGGCTTCGGCACGGGTCCGCCCGGGGAGGCGCGGGTGGCGGACGCTCCCGCGGGCGACTGGCTCTTCGCCCAGGGCGCCCGGGAGCCCGTCCCGGAATCGCTCGACGCACCGCCCGCGACGGCACCGCTGCGCTTCTCCGATCTCCAGCTGGTGGGGCAGGTGCTCGGCACCTACCTGATCGTCGAGGGCAAGGACGCCGTGCTGATGGTGGACCAGCACGCGGCCCACTGGAGGGCGGGGTCGAGCGCCAGGCGCTGCTGCTGACCGAGACGGTGGAGCTCGAGCCGGGCGCCGTGGCGGCGCTGGTCGAGTCCGCGGAGCTGGCGTTGCGTCTCGGCTTCGAGATCGAGGCCTTCGGCGAGGGCGCCGTGGCGGTCCGTGCGGTGCCGGCCCTGCTGGCCGGCCTGAGTCCGGCGAGCCTCGTGCGCAGTCTGGCCGACGAGCTGCGGGAAGGTGCCGGCGACGACACACGCGCCCGCTCTCGCATGCTCCCCGAGGCGGACCACATCCTCGCCACCCTGGCCTGCCATTCCTCGCGGCGCGCCGGTGAGGTGCTTCCGGCGGGCGAGCAGCGCGCGATCCTCGAGGCCCTCGACACGATTCCCTGGGCGCCCACCTGTCCCCACGGCCGTCCCGTGGCCGTGCCGCTCGAGCGCGGCGAGATCGAGCGGCGCTTCGGACGCCGCTAACGGCTACGCTCCGCCGCCATGGCGCCCCCCGACCCCGAGTGTCCCCCCGTCGTGGTGGTGGCCGGCCCGACGGCCGCCGGCAAGTCGGGCCTGGCCCTCACGCTGGCGGAGCGCTTCGACGGCGAGATCGTGAACGCCGACTCGATGCAGGTCTACCGCTACATGGACATCGGGACCGCCAAGCCCGGCCCGGCGGAGCGCGCGCGCGTGCCGCACCACATGCTGGACGTGGTGACCCCGGACGTGGTCTACAGCGCCGGACGCTACGCGCGCGAGGCGCGGGCGGCGGCCGCCGCCGTGCGCGGGCGCGGCCACACGCCGTTCCTGGTGGGCGGGACCGGGCTGTACGTACGCGCGTTCCTCCACGGGCTGGTGGACGAGGGGGGCGCGGCCGATCCGGAGCTGCGCGGGCAGCTCGAGCGCGATCACGCCGAGGCCGTGGCAGCCGGCGATCCGGCCCGTCTGCACCGAAGACTGGCGGAGGCCGACCCCGAGACCGCCGAGCGGGTGCATCCGAACGACCTGCGACGGATCGTGCGCGCTCTCGAGATCGCGGCCGGCGCGGGGCGTCCGGCGTCGCGGGTGCGGGGAGAGCAGGAGCGCGCCGACTCACCCTACCGCTGGCTGTACCTGGCCCTCGATCCCGGCGTCGCGGAGCTGGACGCGCGCATCGCGGAGCGGACCCGGGGCATGATCGAGGGCGGCCTGCTGCAAGAGGTGCGCGACCTGCGGGAGCGCGGCTACGGGCCGGAGCTCCGTTCCATGCAGGCCATCGGCTATCGCCACATGGCCCCCGTGGTGGACGGTGCCGACACGCTCGTGAACGCCGCCGCTGCGATGGAGCGCGACACGCGCCGCTTCGCGCGCCGCCAGCGCACCTGGCTGCGCGGGGTGGCGGACGTGGTCTGGATGCACCCCGGCGACGAGGCGGGCATCGCCAAGAGCGTCGAGGCGTTTCTCGACGGACGCCGCTAGAAGGGCGCGGCGGTGTAGTCGATCCCGAGGCGGACGTCCATCACCGCGTTCGGGAAGTCCCAGATGATGGCCTCGCCGCGATCCGCCGGGGCGAAGAGCGGGTCCAGCTCGGTGTCCTTGAAGGGCAGCAGCACGAGCCCCGGGATGAGTTCCAGCAGGCCCGAGGTCGTGCGCAGCGCCGACGCCCCGAGGTGCAGGGCGAAGAGCCAGACGTAGCCGGGAACGGCGTAGAAGACGCGCACGCCGGGGCTGTCTTCGACGTTCTTCATGTTGCGGTACTGCACCATGCCCGCGGTGATCGGCGAGAGCCCCATGTCGACCGGGCCACCGATCATGTTCGAGAACGAGCGACTCAGGGTCTCGGTTCCAGCGCCGGCCGAGGTCGGCGCCAGCAGGAGGGCGGCGAGCGCCAACCCGGCGAGCGCACACCGCGGGCGCGCAGACGTGACAAGGTTCACGGTGGTCTTCCCCCCATGTAGTGCCGACCTCCCCCATGGGCCGGAACACGCTCAGCGTAAGGGCGTACGCACGGCGTTGTCAAGCAAAGCGGCGTTGCCACGGGAGCTTGGGGGGTTTGTTGCAGAAGGGGAGGGGCGGGGTACTCTGCGGGCCCGCCTCGGACCCCCCATGTCGCCTGCCGCCGCCCCGCCCATCGTCGCCATCGTGGGGCGCCCCAACGTCGGAAAGTCCACGCTCTTCAACCGCTACGCCGGCGCCAACCGGGCGCTGGTGCACGACACGCCCGGGCTGACGCGGGACCGGATCGTCCAGGCCGTGGAGGCGGCCGGCCGCCGGATCCTGCTGGTGGACACGGCGGGCCTCGATCCGGACGCCGAGGCGGGCTTGCCCGCCGCCGTCCAGGCCCAGGCGCGGGTGGCCGTGGCGGAGGCCGACGCGGTGCTCTTCGTCGTGGACGGCCGGGCCGGCCTGCTGCCCGAGGACGAGCGCATCGTCGCCGAGCTCCGGCGCACCGACAAGCCCGTGGCCCTGGCGGTCAACAAGCTCGACCACCCGAAGCACGCCGAGCGCGTGCTCGACTTCCATCGCCTCGGGCTCGAGCCGACGGCCGGGATCTCCGCTGCCCACGGCCACGGCGCCTGGGACCTGTTGGAGACGCTGGTGGAGCGCCTGCCGGCGCCGGCCCCGGTCGAGGAAGAGGCCGGGATCCGGCTGGCCGTGATCGGCCGCCCCAACGTGGGCAAGAGCTCCCTCGTGAACGCGCTCCTCGGGGAGGAGCGGGTGGTGGTTTCCAATGAGCCCGGGACGACCCGGGACGCGGTCGACAGCGTGCTGGTGCGCGACTCCCAGCGCTACGTGCTGGTGGACACCGCCGGGCTGCGGCGGCCCGGGCGGCGGCACTCCCAGTCGGAGCGGGGCGGGGCGCTGATGGCACTGCGCTCGCTCGAGCGCGCCGACGTCGCCCTGGTGGTGATCGACGCCGGCGAGGGGGTGACCGACCAGGACGTCCGCGTGGCGGGCCTGGCCCGTGGGCGCGGTCGTCCGGTGCTGGTGCTGGCCAACCAGTGGGACCGGGTCGGCGGCGAGGACGGCCCGGACCCGACCCGCGTGCGCGACGAGATCGCGCGGCGCCTGCGCTTCATGGGAGACGCGCCGGTGCAGGCCGTCTCCGCGCGCACGGGCTCCCAGCTGGAGCGGATCTTTCCCTGGGTCACGCGGCTCCACGCGCGCGCCGGCCGGGAGATCCCGACGGCCGAGCTCAATCGCTGGCTCGAGGACGCCGTCGGACGACACCAGCCGGCGTTGGGCGAGAAGGGCACCCGTCGGCGGCCCATCCGCTTCTTCTACGCGACCCAGACCGGGGTCCACCCCCCGACGTTCACGCTCTTCTGCACCGATCCGGGCGCCGTCAAGCCGGGCTACCGACGCTACCTGGAAAACCGCCTGCGCGAGCACTTCGACCTGGCGGGGGTGCCCCTGCGCCTGCGGCTGCGCGCCCGGCGCGCTCCCGCGTAGAGAAGCCGCGGCGGTCCGATACACTTCGCGCCCGCGAAGGAGAAGCCCGTGGCCCGCACCCGCAATCCCCACGCCCCCGGCGACACCCTGGAGGAGATCCAGCATTTCACCGACCGGCTGGTGGAGCGGGTCTCCGCCAACCCGCGGCCGATCCTGGCCCTGCTGGGGGGAATCGTGCTGCTGGCCGCCATCGGGGGCGGCGTGCTCCAGTGGCGCCAGGCCCGCAGCGAGGCCGCCACCGAGGCGCTGGAGGACCTGCGTAGCGAGTTCGTCGCCGCCATGGGCGGCAGCCCGGGCTCGCTCGAGGTGCCCGAGCCCGCCAACCCCGAGACGGCGCGCAGCATCCGCACGGACTTCGCCGACCGCTTCACCGTGCTGGCGGAGGAGCACGCCGGGACGCCCGCGGCGGCCCTGGCGCTGGCCCAGGTCGCGGAGCTGCGGCTCCAGCTGGGAGAGACCGACGCCGCCCTCGAGGCCTGGCGTGCGGCCGCCGACGCCGCGGCAGACCGGCCCCAGCTGCGCGGCGTCCTGTTGGAGCGCCTGGGTCAGGCCTACGAGGTCGCCGGCCAGCCGTCCGAGGCGGCAACGGCCTATGAAGGCGCAGGAGACACGAGCGGCTATCCGCTGCGCTATCCGGCGTTGGCCCAGGCGGCGCGGCTCCGGGCGGACGCCGGCGAGATCGAACGCGCCCTGGCGCTGTACAAGCGCATCCGCGCGGAATCCCCTGAAACCCGGCTGCCGGATCACCTGGCAGCGCGGCTCCGGGAGCTGGAGGCGGCTCCCCGCTGAGCCTTTCCCCGGCCTCCCCTCTAACGTCCGATAAGAATGATTATGTCAAATTGAGTCCCGAGACCGATGCCGACCCAGGCCGCTCCGGACTCCGGCCTTCCCCCTTCTTTTCGTCTGTGCTACAGCGCGCCAACGAAACGCGGACCCCCCCGCGGAGTGGCCGCATGACCGCCCGGAAGGCGACGAAGAAGACCGCAAAGAGCGGGAAATCACGGAAGCAGAAGGCCCGGAAGACGGCCTCGGCTGCCAAGCCGAAGAAGAAGGCGGCCTCCAAGAAGGTCGCCCGGAAGCCGGCTGCCAAGCCGTCCAAGAAGGCTGCGAAGCCGGCCAAGAAGGCCGCCAAGCAGGCTCCGAAGGGCCCCGCCGCCAAGGCCCCGGAGAAGGCCGGCCAGAAGGCGTCGGGGCGCAAGGCGCCCGCCGTCAGCTCGGCCCGCAGCAAGGCCCGCAGCAAGGCCCGGGCGCGCCGGTCCCGCGCTTCCAGCGCGCGCGGCCCGGTCATCCCCGGCCAGCCGCCGCCGGGCCCGCGCCAGACCCGTCTCGGCCAGAAGTGGGCCTGCTTCTCGTGTGGGGCCAAGTTCTACGACCTGAACCAGCCGGAGCCCCTGTGCCCGAAGTGCGGTGCGGACCAGCGGGCCAAGCCCCCCACCAAGGCCCCGTCCCCGCCCCCGGCGCCGAAGGCCAAGAAAGAGGCCCGGCCGCTGGCGCCCTACCTGGACGACGACGACGACGCCACCCGGCGCGACGCCTCCGTCACCGGCGATGAGCTGGACGTCGGGATCGCGGGGATCGCCGCGGACGAAGACGTCGACCCCGCCATCGACATCGAAGACGACACCGAAGAGGTCGTCGAGGAAGACGACTAGAACGTCGTCAGGCGCCGCAGATGCAGCTGCCAGCCCTTTCCGAGGCTGCGCCGGTACTCGAGCTCCTCGGCGATCTGGTCCAGCGTCACCTGCCGCTCCGCCAGATCACGCTTCAGCGCCCGCACCTCGCTGGTGTGGCCCTGGACGCGCTCGAACTCCTGGGCGGCGTCGCCCACCAGGCCCTGCGTCGACGCCTGCATGCGCTGGCCGCGGGCCCGCTCCCAACGCTTCGTGTACTGCTCGATCTCCTGCTCGTAAGCCCCGGCCATGGCTTCGAGATCCGAGTCCGAATAGCCCTTGTAGGGGCGCGGCATCGCCTCCTCGGCAGCCAGGTTGCGCTGGTAGTTCCAGGCCCCACCGCCCCCGAGCAGCGCCAGCAGCACGAGCAGCGGGAAGACCCGGCTCCCCCCTCCTCCGGTCCCTTTGGCCATCTCGCGTCCTCCTAGTGCCGCGACCCCCCCTGCTCGGCCCGCGCCAGGAAGGCTTCGAGCTCCGCCCGCTCGGGAAGTCCCGTCTGGGCGCCAGGCGCCCGGCAGTTGATCGCGGCCGCCGCTGCCGCAGCGGCCAGGACCCCGTGGGCGGGGAGGCCCTCGAGCAGGCCCCAGATGAACCCGGCGTGGAAGGCGTCCCCGGCACCGGTGGTGTCGCGGGCGGCGACCGGAAAGGCCGGCGCACGCCACACGCGCTCTCCGTCGCCCGCCAGGGCTCCCTCGAGGCCCGCCGTGAGCACCGCCATGCGGGCTCCGGCGGCCAGCAGCCTCTCCAGCGCCTCCTCGCGCCGCGTGGTCCCGTAGAGCGTTTCGGCGAACGTGGCGGCCACCACAGGGAAATCGACCCGCTGGAGCAGCTCCTCCACGCCGTCCGCGAGCGCGTCGTCGTCCGCGTCGAGCACGACCGGGATCCCCGCCTCGCGCGCCGCGGCGGCCGCCGCCAGCGAGGCGGCCAGGTCCGTCGCGTCCAGGTGCAGCAGCCGCGCAGCGCGGATGCGCTCGAGCGGCAGCTCGTCCGGCGCGAGGGCCAGGCGCGGGTCGCGGCAGGCCACGATCGAGCGCTCCCCGCTCGTGCGCTCCACCCAGATCTGCGCCGTGCGGCTCGGGGCTCCGGGCCGGACGACGACGCCGGAGAGATCGACCCCGGCCGCGGCCAGCGGCGCCAGGGCTTCGCAGCCCGCCGGGTCGTCGCCCACGCTCCCGACGTAGGCGCAGCGCAGGCCGAGCCGCGCGCAGCCCAGGAGCGCGCTGGCCACCTGCCCCCCCGGCAGCCGTTCCGTCTCGAGGGCGTGTGCCTTCCCGCCCGGGGCGGGAAGCGAAGACACGCGCGAGACCAGGTCGAGGGAGATCTCGCCGAGCCCGACGACGTCGAGCTCCCGCGGCGGCCCCGGCTCCAGCAGGGGCCCCTCCCCCGCCGCCCCGCTCAATACAGCACCTGGTAGGCGAACCGGCTGCGCAGCACGCGCTTCACGTAGCCGCGCGTCTGGTCGTAGGGGATCGCCTCGACCCAGACGTCGTCGTCGACACCGCCGTCGCGCGCGAGCCAGCGATCGACGGCCTCGGGCCCGGCGTTGTAGCTCCCGATGGCCGCCGAGGCGCGGCCCGCGAAGCGCAGGCCGAGCTGGTCCAGGTAGGCGGTCCCGAGCCGGATGTTCACGCCCGGACGGAAGAGATCGTCGGGCGCGAGGGCGAAGCCCAGGTCGCGGGCCACCCGCTCTCCGGTGTCGGGCATGATCTGGAGCAGCCCGCGGGCGCCGACGGTAGACACCACCTCGGGCCGGTAGCCGCTCTCCTCGCGCATGATCGCGTACACCAGCTCGGGCGTGACCCGGCCTTCCGAGGCCGCGCTCTCGCGCCGCACGAGCTCGTCGTAGGCGCGGGGCCAGGCCAGGCGCCAGGGCCCCCGCTCGGCGCCTGCGGCCGGTCCTCGCGCCAGGGTCTCGGCGTAGGGGCCGACGATCAGCTTCTGCGCCTCGTGGAAGGCGCCGACGTCGCGGTACAGACTCGCCAGCGCCAGGCGGTCCGACGACATCCGCGTCATGGGCGCGAGCCGGTCGAGCTCCCAGCGCGCCTCGTCCAGCAGGCCCGCCTCGAACAGGATGCGCGGCCGCGCCAGCGCGCGGGGCTTGAAGCGCGTGGCCTCTTCGGGGAGCGCGTCGCCGGGCGCCGCGGGCGCCCCGACCGCGGACAGCCGGCCGCGCGCCCGCCAGCCGTAGTAGCTGAGCGGGTACGTGCCTGCGATCTCCGTGAGCTGGCGCTGCCCGAGCTCGGCGTCGCTGCGCTCGGCCAGCCGCGCCAGCCAGTAGCGGGCGCGGAGGGCGCCGATCGGGTCGGGCTGCTCCTCGGCCAGCCGCCCGAGCTGACGCTTCGCTTCCTCGTCCCGGCCCGCCCGGTAGGCGTCCCAGCCGAGCTTCCAGCGCGCATCGCGGCCCATGCCGGTCCGCCCGGCGCTGCGCGCGAGCTCGGCGAACTGCGCACGCGCGCGCTCCGGGTGGTCGTCCTCCAGCAGCAGCGCCGCCAGGTAGCGCGCTCGGCGGCGTTGGGGATTCCCGGGCTCCGCCGCGATGGCTTCGAGCTGCACGATCGCGGCCTCGACGTCTCCCGCCCGGGCCACGGAGCGGGCGCGCTCGACCCGTGCCACGGGATCCACCCCGGCCAGCTCGCCGTAGGCCTCGGCGGCCTCCGGGTAGCGGCGCAGGCGGAAGAGGCAGTCGGCCCGCCGGCGGCGCGCGTGGCGCGCGGCGCGGGCGGGCAAGGTCACGTCCGTGAGGGCGATCTCGTACTCGCCCAGCGCGTCTTCGCTCCGGCGGGCGTCGAAGAGCGCGTCCGCGCGGGCCACCCGCCCGGGCGCGTCGCGCAGCGGCTCCCCGAGCTCCTCCTCCAGCGCCGCCAGCCGCTCGCCCGCGCGCTGGCTGGGCTCGCGCTCGCCGGCCTCGATCCAGACGGCGCGGTAGTGCGGCACCGCCTCGCGCGCCAGACCGGCGCGCTCGAGGGATGCCGCGAGCTCCAGGGACAGGCTGGCGCGCAGCTCCGGGGGCGGCTCCGCCGCCAGCGCCTGCTCCCAGGCCGCGCGCGCGCCGGCCTCGTCGCCGCCCGCAGCGCGGGCCTCGGCCTCGAGCTGGTGGAGTCGCGCGAGGAGCGGCGAGTCCGGGTGCCGGCGCAGGCCGGCGCGGACCGCGGCCGCAGACTTGCCGGGCTTCTCGGCGGCCAGCAGCCGCCGCCCCGCCAGCAGCGCGGCGTGGTCCCCGATCACCGGATAGCGCTCGGCCACGACGGCCAGCCGTTCCGCGGCGCGCTCCGCCTCCGCCTCGGTCCACGCCCCCCGCAGCGCCTCGGCGGCCGCCGCCACCTCCGGCGCCGGACGCGCCGCGGCGCCTTCGCACGCGAGAACGCCCACGCCGAGAGCGATGCCCGCGGCCCCTTTGCGCAGCCGTCGCGTCACTCCTCTCCCCCTGGTGCCTAGTGTGCGAGAGCTGCGGGGCGGCTGCTAGCTTCGGCGCGCTTGTCGCACTTCCCCGGCATCGCCGTCGCGTTCGCGGCCGCCGCCCTGGTCCTCGGGTGCGGCGCTGACGAGCCTGCGACCCCGGACGTCGCCAGCAAGCCCGAAGCGGCGGCGCCCGCGGCTCCCGCACCCGAGGCTCCGCGCCGACTGCCCCTCGGCCTGTGGGTGCTGGCCGAGGGCTCCCAGCGGGTGCTCGAGCACCCGGAGCGGGCGGACGCCCTCTTCCGGGACGCGGCTGCGATCGGCGCGAGCGACCTCTTCGTGCAGGTCTACCGCGGCGGTCGCGCCTGGTTCGACTCGAGCCACGCCGACGCCGCGCCCTACCGCGCCGCCAGCGAGGCCTGGGGCGGCGATCCGCTCCGGGCCCTGGTGGCGCGCGCCCACGCGGAGGGATTGCGGCTGCACGCGTGGGTGAACGTGCTGTCCCTCGCCGCCAACCGCGACGCGCGCCTGCTGCGCGAGCTCGGCCGCGACGCGGTGCACGTCGATCGCCAGGGCCGCTCGCTGCTCGACTACCCGAAGCTCGACGTCCCGCAGCCGGAGCGCCGGCTCGTGCGCATGGGCACGCCCGCCGTGTGGCTCGATCCCGCGGTACCGGCCGTAGCCGATCGGCTGGTAGCCACCTTCGCCGAGCTCAGCGCGCGCTACCCGGAGCTCGACGGACTGCACTTCGACTACATCCGCTACCCGGACGTGCTGCCCTTCTCGCCGGGCTCCCGCTTCGGGGTCGGGATCGACTTCGGCTACGGCGCGGCGTCCCGGGCGCGCTTCGAGGCCGAAACCGGCCGCCGTGTGCCGGACGCCGCCGGCAAGGGCGACGGCGACGCCTGGGACGAGTGGCGGCGCGAGCAGGTGAACGGCCTGCTGCGGCGGATCGGCGAGGCCGCGCGCGCCTCCGACCCCGATCTGTGGCTCTCGGCAGCGGTGACGGCGTATCCCGAGCGGGCCTACCTGTCGCTCTTCCAGGACTGGCGCGGCTGGCTCGAGGACGGGCTGCTCGACTTCGCCGTGGTCATGCTCTACACGCGCGACGACGCGCTGCTGCACTACGAATCCCGCGCCTACACGGGCGGCGTTGGCGGCGAGCGGGTCTGGCTCGGGCTCGGGTCCTGGCTCTTCGCCCGCCGCCCCGAGCGGGCGCTGGCCCAGCTCGAGACCGCCCGGGCGGCGCGGCCGGCGGGCCTGGCGTTCTTCTCCTGGGACTCGATCGCCGACGCCCCGGCCCTGCGCGGGGCCCTCGCCGGGAGCGAACCCGGTGGCGGATGAGCTCGACGCCTACGACTTCGCGCTGCCCCCGGAACAGATCGCCCAGGAGCCGACCCCCGAGCGCGACGGCGCCCGGCTCCTGGTGCTGGATCGCGCCGACGGCACCCTCGCCCACCGCCAGGTACGCGACCTGCCGAGCCAGCTCGGCCCCGGCGACCTGCTGGTCGTGAACGCGACGCGGGTGCTGCCCGCGCGCCTGCGCGGCCGCAAGACCACGGGCGGCGCCGCCGAGGCGCTGCTCCTCGGACCGGAGGCCGGTGGCTTCCGCGCCCTGGTGCGCGCGTCCGGGCGCCTGCGTCCCGGCGTGAAGCTCGTGCTCGGCGGGCTCGACGCGGAGGTCACGGAGATCGCCGCTGGGGGCGAGGCCCGGCTCGTCTTTCCGGAGGGGAGCGATCCCTACGCGGTCGGCGAGACCCCGCTGCCCCCGTACATCCGGCGCGGCGCGGCGAACCCCGCGGACGCCGAGCGCTACCAGACCGTCTTCGCGCGCGTCCCGGGCTCGGTGGCGGCGCCGACGGCGGGCCTGCACCTCTCGCCGCGGCTCCTCGACGCCGCGCGCGCCGCCGGCGCGGAGGTGGCGGAGGTGATCCTGCACGTCGGCCTCGGCACGTTCCAACCGCTGCGCGCGGACGATCTGGCCCGGGGACGCCTGCACGAGGAACGCTACGAGCTGCCGGCGGCGACGGCGGCCGGCGTGGCGCGCACCCGCGCCCGCGGCGGCCGCGTGGTGGCGGTGGGCACCACGGCAACCCGGGTGCTCGAGGCGCGCGCGCGCGACGACCGCAGCGTCGAGCCGGGCGCCGGCAGCACGGGACTCTTCCTGCGCCCCGGTTCGCCCGACGCCGCCCCCCTGCCCTTCCGCTGCGTGGACGGGCTGCTCACGAACTTCCACCTGCCCCGCTCGTCGCTGCTGATGCTCGTGTGCGCCTTCGCCGGCCGGCGCCGCGTGCTCGACGCCTACGCCGAAGCCGTGCGCGCGGGTTACCGCTTCTACTCCTACGGCGACGCCATGTTGCTCGCGTGAAGGCCGCCGGCTTCCGCTTCGGGGTGGACGCCCGCGACGGCGCCGCACGCCGCGGGCGCTTGCAGACGCCGCACGGGACGATCGAGACGCCGGCCTTCATGCCCGTGGCCACCTACGGCGCTGTGCGCGGCGTCTCGGGCGAAGAGCTGCGCAGCCTGGGCGCCCAGATCCTGCTGGCCAACACCTATCACCTGCACGAGCGCCCGGGTGAGGAGGTGGTGGAGTCCCTCGGCGGCCTCCACGGCTTCACGGGCTGGTCGGGGCCGTGGCTGACCGACAGCGGCGGCTACCAGGTGACGTCCCTGTCGGAGCGCGTGCGGGTGGAGGAGCACGGCGTCGAGTTCGCGTCCGCGCTCGACGGGCGCCACCGCACCCTCACGCCCGAGGGCGCGATCGAGATCCAGCAGGCCCTCGGGTCCGACGTCGCCATGGTGCTCGACGAGTGCCTGCCCTCGAAGGCGCGCGCCGGCGGCGAGCGTTCGGCCTCCGATCCGCTGCGGGCACGCGGGGCGCTGGAGCGCACGTTGCGCTGGGCCGAGCGGAGCGCCGCGGCCCGCAGCCGCGACGACCAGGCGGTCTTCGGAATCGTGCAGGGTGGCGCCGTGCCCGAGCTGCGGCGCGAGAGCGCGGCCGGCACCGTTTCCATCGGCTTCGACGGCTACGCCCACGGCGGCCTCGGCCTCGGCGAGCCGCCGGAGCTGCGCGAGGAGCTGCTGGCGGCAACCCACGAGGCGCTGCCCGCGGACACGCCCCGCTACCTCATGGGCCTGGGCCTGCCCCAGGACATCCTGGCCGGAGTGGCCGCGGGGGTGGACCTCTTCGACTGCGTGGTGCCGACGCGCCACGCCCGACACGGCCTGCTGTACACCGAGGCGGGGGTGCTGCCCATCAAGGGCGCCCGCTTCGCCGAGGACTCAGGGCCTCCCGACCCCGCGTGTGACTGTCCCACCTGTGCCGTCCACTCCCGGGGCTACCTGCGGCACCTGCTCCGGACCGGAGAAGCCCTGGGGGCGCGCCTGGCTAGCGTGCACAACCTGCGGTTCTACTTGCGGCTTCTGGGGCGGGCCCGGGACGCCATCGCGACGGGCCGGCTCGGCGAGCTGCGCGTCGCCCTGGCGCCTGCGGCCACGCGCCTCTAGCCCCGCGCGCCTCTCCCTCCGAACCGCCCGGTCGGCAACGGCTTTCGCCTCAAGGGCGGTCGGCCCGCGACCGATGCGCCGGGGTACCCGGGGTTTCCCAGCACCGGGCCCGGGGAGGGGTGCTCGTGGGCCGAAACACCAACGCCGCGGAAGAGTTCCGACGCAACATCGTGATCGGCATCGTGGGCGGCGTCCTCCTCACCGCGGCGGTCGCGATCTACACCCTCGGCAAGGGCGCCACCCAGCTCCTGACCGACGAGCTGGCCGGACGCGCCATGTCCGACACGCGCGCGCTGGCCGTCTCGCTCTCGGCCGCGCTCCAGCGCGGACACGCGCGCACGGCGGAGCGTCTGGTGAAGTCCGCGGCCGAGCTCCCGGACCTGCAGCAGATCGAGGTCGCCGACGCGGAGGGTCGCATCCTGGTGGCGAGCGACGCCGCCAGCGTGGGCACCACGGCGGGCCAGTACCACCGCGTGGCCGCCGAGAGCCGCAGCCAGGGGCACTACAGCGCGGGCGACGAGCTCGCGGGCAACGCCAGCCTGCTGCTGGTGTGGCCGGTCCTCGGCGAGACCGACGAGGAGACCGGCGAGACGCCGCTCCTGGCGACCCTGGCCATGCGCTACTCGACCGCGCGCATGGACCAGGCCCTCTTCCGCCAGATGCTGATCTCGAGCTTCCTGGTGCTGATCTTCACCGGGATCTCCGGCGGCATCGCCTACTTCTTCCTGCTGCGCCAGGGGCTGCGGCCCATTGCACGCATCCTGAGAGCGCTCGAACGCATGGGCGCGGGCGACCTCTCGGCCCGGGTCGATCCCGAAGGCATGGGCGCGTTCGAGGCGCTCGGCGAGGCGCTCAACACCATGTGGGGCAACTTCGGCAGCCTGGCGGGCCGGGTGGTCGACATCACCGGCCGCCTGCATGCGGTGACCGAGCGCCTGGGCGCCGCCATGCACGAGATCGAGGAGGGCAGCGAGAGCCAGGTCGAGTCCGCCGAGGACACTGCCAGCCTGCTGGCCAAGGTGAACTCCTCCATCCGCACCGTGAACAGCGAGATCGAGACCCTCTCCCGCAGCACCGAGGAGGCGTCGTCGTCCACCCTCGAGCTCTCCAGCTCCGTTGACGAGGTGGCGCGCAGCGTCGGCTCGCTGAACGACGCCGTCGAGTCGGCCAGCTCCTCGAGCCAGGAGATGGGCGCGAGCATCCGCCAGGTGGCCGAGAGCGCCGACGAGGTGCAGCGGATGGCAGAGGAGACCGCCGCCTCCATGACCCAGATGGACCGCGCCATCCAGGAGGTGGGTGACCACGTCCGCCAGGCCTCGGAGCTCACCGAGCGCGTCTCCCAGGGCGCCGAGGAGGGATCCGAGGCGGTCGCCTCCACGATCGACGGCATCGAGGAGATCCGCACCCTCACCGACGACGCGCGCCAGGTGCTGGAGCAGCTGGTGCAGCGGATCGGGGAGATCGGCGAGATCCTGACCGTGATCGGCGAGATCAACGACGAGACCAACCTGCTGTCGCTGAACGCCGCCATCATCGCCGCCCAGGCCGGCGAGCAGGGCAAGGCCTTCGCCGTGGTCGCGACCCACGTGAAGACCCTGGCCCGGCGCACCGCCATGAGCACCCAGGAGATCGAGCGACTCATCTCGAGCGTGCAGGAGGAGTCGCGCAACGCCATGAAGGCGATGGCCGCGGGGATCAACGCCGTCGAGAACGGGGTCGACCGCTCCCAGAAGGCCGGCGACGCCCTGTCGCGGATCCGCAGCCTGGCGGCCGAGGCCAACGCGCGGGTCTCCGAGATCACGCGCGCCGCCCACGAGCAGGGCCGGAACTCCAACCACGTGGCCGAGGCGGCCAACCGCACCTCCGCCATGGTGCAGAAGATCTCCAACGCCATGTCCGAGCAGTCCCGGGCCAGCGAGCAGATGCTCCACACCTCCGAGACGGCCCTCGGCGTCTGCCGTCAGGTGGCGCGCTCGACCGAAGAGCAGCGCGAGACCAGCTCGTTCATCAGCGAGGGGATCTCGTCCATCGGCGAGATGATGCGCGCCATCCACCAGAACATGGGCACCCAGCAGGGCGCCAGCGAGGCCGTGGTCGAGGCGCTGGAGCGCGTGCTCGAGGTGGCGCGGAAGACCGGCGGGCGCGTGCCCGAGATCGTGACGATCTTCGGACAGCTGCAGCGAGACGCCCACGCGCTCGAGACCGAGATCAGCCGCTTCCGGCACGGCGACCAGGACCGCTTCGCCGTCGAAGACGCTCAGCTGGTCGAGGACGAATCCGACGCCGCCAGCGCCACGCAGAGGCCCGCGTAGTACGGCAGCTCCTCCCCCAGCGAGGCGGCGCGCAGCTCGAGCCCCTCCGCGATCCGCCCCCAGGCGTGCTCCCGCACCAGGCTCCGCACCGGATCCAGCACCAGCTCGTCCCCCGCCGCGGCCACGATGGTACCGAGCACGATCGCGTCCGGGTCGAGCACGAAGGTCAGCACCACGAGCGTCTGGGCCAGGTAGCGGTTGAAGCGCTCGATCTCCGCCAGGGCGAAGGCGTCGCCCTCCTTCGCGGCCTCGACCACCTGCACCGGGGTCGCGTGCTCGCGCCCCCCCGCGAGCTCGGCCACGCGCCCGTCGGGCGGCGCCACCCCGGCCAGACGTCGCGCCCAGGCGCGCCCACCGAGGTACGCCTCGGCGCAGCCGCGGAGCCCGCAGAAGCACGACTCGCCCTCCCAGACGAGCGGGATGTGCCCCACCTCGCCGGCGCTCACCGTGCGCCCGTGCCGCACCTTGCCGTCCATCACGATGCCGCCGCCGACGCCCGTCGACATGGTGAGGTAGACCAGGCTGCGGAAGCCCTTGCCTGCGCCGAAGCGCGCCTCGGCCAGGGCTGCGGCGTTGGCGTCGTTCTCCAGCACCATGGGCACCCCCGGCAGCGCGTCGCGCAGCCGCGCGACCACGTTCACGTCGTGCCAGCCGGGCATGTTGGGCGGGTCGATCACGCGGTCGCGCGCGGGATCCAGCGGGCCCGGCACGGCCACACCCACCCCCGCTAGATCGCCCGGCGCCAGGCCGGCCTCGTCGAGCAGCGCGCGCGCGTCCGCGCCCATGCGCGCGATGTCCTGGTCCGGGTCGCCGCTCGGCTCGGTGGGCCGCCGGTGCCTGGCCAGGAGCGTTCCGTCGGGGCGACCCAGGCAGTAGGCCACCTTGGTTCCCCCGATGTCGATCCCGAGTGCCGGACGAATGGAAAACCCCTTTTGAAGCAACCCCTTGGGGCGGTCGACCGCGAGTGTATCACAGCGCCCTCAGGCCGCGGGCCGGCCGCGCCGATAGAGAAAGCGGACGCCACGTGCGGGCTTTGCTGGCCGCTTGCCGCCGGCTGAGCCCTGGGAGGGAAGCATGGTTCGTCCTCGTTCGATCCTCGTCGGTCTTGCCGTCGTGGCCCTGCTCGCCACCAGCGGCTGCGCACAGGTCCTGGGATTCCGCGACTGGCTCGACGTGCGCGGTCACAAGGCTCGGCTCGAGAACTCGCAGAAGAAGTACGTGCGCCTCCTGCGCTGGGGCGAGTACGGCTCCGCGGCGTACCTCGTGTCCGAGGACCTGCGCGAGGAGTGGCTGGAAGAGGTCAAGGGCTTCAGCGAGGTGCGCTTCGCCGACTACGACGTGATCGACACCGACATCAACGAGCTCCAGACCGAGGCCGAGATCCTGGTCAAGTACGAGGCGTACCACCTGGCGCGTCTGGTCACCTACGGCTGGAGCGAACGGCAGGTCTGGAAGCGAGACATCACCACCGGCGCCTGGACCGTGACACCGGATCTGGAGAAGCTGCGCAGCGCCCTGGTCGTCATGGCGCCCTCCCAAGCCGCCCGCTAGGGCGACCACGGGAGCCATCCGAGGGGGGAAGCGGGTGGAGAGCCAACGCAAGATTCTGATCGTGGACGACGCGCCCATGTTCCGCGAGCTGGAGTCGCTCTTCCTGGCGCGTTCGGGGCGGGTCATCACCGCCGCGGGCGGCGAGGAGGGCCTCCGGACGGCACGGCGGGAGCGGCCCGACCTGGTCCTGGTGGACCAGTTCATGCCGGACATGGACGGGCTGGCGCTCTGCCGCGCCCTGAAGGCCGACCCGGAGCTGGCGCCGACGCCCGTGGTGGTGCTCTGTTCGAGCGACCGGGGCGACGACCGCGCCAAGGCCCTGCGCGCGGGCGCGGACGACGTGATCGGGAAGCCCATCAACCGCACGAGCCTGATCGAGGCCGTGCAGCGCTTCCTGCGCTTCGCCGCGGTGCGCGGCCTGCCGCGGGCGCCCTTCCGCGCCCGGGTCCGGATCGACGACGGGCACGCCGACTGGTACGGCGTCGCGCGCAACGTGTCCCGGGGCGGGATCTTCATCGAGGCGCACAAGGAGCTGGCGCTCTCCCACGAGGTGAGCCTCGAGTTCGACCTGCCGGACACGAGCCTCTCGGTGCGCCCGACGGCCGAGGTGGTCTGGCTCGACCGCGACGATGGCGGCGAGACGCAGGGAGTCGGCCTGCGGTTTCTGGGATTGGACGGCAAGAGCGCCCGCTACCTGGACGACTGGGTCCACGAGCGCGCGGCGCTTCCGCCGGTGGAGGCAGTGGGATGAGGACGTGGATCGGTGGAGCACTCACGGCGGGACTGGTGGCGCTCGGCCTGCTGGCGTGGGTGCCCGGCGCGGGTGCCGAGGACGCGCTTCCGGCCAAGCAGGACCCGGTGGACGCGCTGGGACAGCCCCCGGGCTCGGGAGCGCCCGCGGAGAAGCGCGAGGCCTACTGGCGCGCCAAGGCGAAGGCCGCGCGCGAGCGCGTGGACCTGGCCCAGGAGCGCGTCGCCGAGGCGGAGCACGAGTACCAGAACCTGCGCCAGCGGCGACGGGCCCGCGGCGAGCCCCGCAGCGGCATCGCCGCCGAGCGCGACGCCGCCCACCGCGCCCTGGAGGAGGCCATCGCCTACCTCGAGGAAGGGCTGCCGGAGGAGGCGCGCCAGGCCGGCGCCCTGCCCGGCTGGCTGCGCGAGTAGCCCGCAGCGCCCAGCCCCGAAACGACACGAGGCGCCGGGAGCCATGCTCCCGACGCCCCGTCGTATCTGGCTCTCGCCGCGAGTTGCCTAGAAGTCGTCGCCCTCGAGCTCCGACTCCGTCGGGTAGCGCAGGGTCGGGACCGCGTCGTAGGGCCGGACGATCGCGATGGTCTCGTCGCCCTGGCGGATCACCGTGTTGCTGCGCGTGCGGATGTCGTTGTCGGGCTTGGCGATGATCTTTTCGATCACCACCGGGTCCGCACCGCCGGTCGCACCCTGCGGGATGTCGATGATGGGCTCCCCGTTGCTGGAGAGGCGCACCGTCACCGTGTCGTCCGCGGCGCGCTGACCGGTGGGCGCCGCCAGCACCCGGCGCAGGTGCTCCTGCCGCGCGCGCAGGCCCTCGAGCCGCTTCTCGAGCCCGGCCGCGTAGGCGTCCGTCGCGACGTCGTCCGTGGGCGTGAAGCGCTCGAACTCCCGCACCGAGCGGGTCTCGCGCATCTCCACGCGATCGCGGTAGCGCTCGGGCACGCGACGCAGGTCGTCGGCGAAGGCATAGCCCCCGTCGTCCGTGCGCCAGGAGTAGACTTTTCCCGCCTCTGCCGGCGCGGCCAGGGCCAGGGCGAGTGCGGCGCCGACCAGGGCGCCCGAGTAGTGAATCCGGTTCATCGTGAAGCCTCCCTTCCGTCCCATGTCAGGAAGTGGCCTCCAGTGACAAAAAATGTCACTAAAACAAGTACTTACACCGGCAAGTCCCGCGCAGGAAACGCTCCTTGACAGCGCCCCGGCGAGGAAATAGGTTCGCCCCCGCTCGGCACCGATTTTGTTGCGGGGTAGAGCAGTCTGGTAGCTCGTCGGGCTCATAACCCGGAGGTCGGGGGTTCGAATCCCTCCCCCGCTACCAATCAGAAGCCCCCGGGGCCGCGCAGGCTCCGGGGGCTTCGTGCGTCGGGGCTGGCCTAGTCCTGGAACCTCGGTTGGTAGTCCGTTCCGTACCTCTCGTTGACCTCGTCGTAGACACCCTGGACGATGTCCTTGAAGTCGACATTGCCCGATGACGTGAAGTCGGAGAACAGGATCATCTTCGACGTATCCGGGGCGTTCTTCTTCTTGAGCGCCGGCGGCGGAAGGATGTCCTCGTCCACCGCGGACGTCCGGACCCGCACGTCGCCCTTCGTGACGTTGAAGACCATGTAGTCCTGGGCGAGCGCCAACGGGCCGTCGTAGGTCTTGCGGATGCGGTCCCGAACTTCCGGCGCGATGTCGAAGTCGTTATAGAGGTTCACGGGAGATCGGCCAGTCATGCTCTGGCTCACTTCTGTGGCGCACCCCGGCCGACGGGGGAGCAGCAAGGAGGGGTGGCGGGGCGAAACCGGAGAAGGCCCCCCCGGGGCCGGGGCGTCCCGATGCGCTGGCGCGCTGCCGTCCGGCCTGTTGGTGGTCTAGGTCACAGAATCCCACGCGGCTCGGATCGATGAAACCCTCGAGATATCGCGGTGTTCCGAGACACCGGAGCCCTCCCGGGGGGAAGGGCTTTGCGTCGAGGCGAGGGCATGGGTCGGGCTGAGCATCGATCACAGGCGCCTGGCGCGCCTTGCGGGCGCTTCGCGAGGATTCCCCGACCGCGAGTCGCGATCGCGCTGCTGGGGTTGGCGCTTCTCGCCGCGCCCGCCCAGGGCCAGACCCCGTGCCCGCTGCCGACGAACGAGGAGCTGGAGGTCCTCGATCTGATCAACCAGCAGCGCGCCGCGAACAACCTCGCACCGGTCGAGCTCGATGGGCGCCTGATGGAGTCCGCAGTGCGTCACAGCGACGACATGCGGGACGGCTGCTTCCTGAGTCACACGGGATCGGACGGCTCCAGCAAGAACCAGCGGATGCTCGACGCGGGCTACCCGAATCCGGGCCAGGAGGCCGTGGGAGCGGGCCAGGTCAGCCCGAGCCAGATCGTGAGCGCTTGGATGGCCTCCACGCCCCATCGGGGCATCCTGCTCAACGCCACTGCCCGACACGTCGGGATCGGCCATGCGATCGGCCCCGACCTCTGCGTCCTCGACCCATATGGTGTCGCCGTGCAGCCCCAATTCTGGACAGCGGACTTCGGCAAGGACGCCGGGCCCGCCACGCCCCCCGGGAGCTGCGGGGGCGGCTCCCCCGAGTGCGACGACGGCATCGACAACGACGGCGACGGCTTCATGGACGCCGCGGATCCGGGCTGCTCGGGTCCGAGCGATCCTACCGAGACCGATCCCGCCCTGGTCTGCGATGACGGTGCGGATAACGACAGCGACAGCCTCATCGACGCGGCCGACCCCGGCTGCGCGGGTCCGACGGATTCGACCGAGACCAATGCCACCGTCGCCTGTGACGACGGCGTCGACAACAACAACAACGCGTTGGTGGACACGGCCGATCCAGGCTGTAGCGACCCGGCGGACGCCTCCGAAGGGGTCGCCCTTCTCGCCTCGGAATCCCGCTGTGCGGCCGAGCAGATGAAGCGGGGTGCGGAGTTCGGCAATGCCGCCTTCCGCTGCTGGAGGAGCTACGTCAAGAATCCGGCGAAGGATCCGGCCCAGGACTGGCTCAATGCGTGCCTGGCGAAGCACGAATCGAAGCTCGCCTCGAGCCACGACAAGGCGATCCAGAAGGCCCTTCGCAGAGGCCAGAGCTGCCGCTTGGAGGACCCAGTTCCGGACTTCCTCGACGCGGCCTTCCTCCAGCCGATGCAGGGGATTCGCGACGACATCCTTGGCGGCTGGATGCCGGGCCAGGCGGGACCGCATGAGAACAAACTCCGTGCCGCCATCCTGGCCGCAGCGGCCAAGCTGTGTGCGAAGCGGCTCCAGGCGGACAGCGGACATGCGGGCAAGCCGAAGCTTGAACGGCTGGAGGCGCGCCGGAAGAAGGCCCGTGAGCAGTTCGAGGCCCAGGTGGCCAAGGCGCTCCAGAAGGCGGCCAAGAAGGGCGTGCCGGATCCGGGCATGGATCCCCAGATGATCGGAGACAAGGTCGAGCAGATGGCGGACGCCTTCGCCGAGAAAGTCCGCGCCGTTCCGTAGCACCTGACGGCGCCTCTCCACGTCATCATTCAACCTTCGACGCGTCCCGCTTCGGCGGGGCGTGGTCGTTTGGAGTTGACCACTTCGCCAAGGCCGTCCTCCGGGCCGGCTGCGAGGGCGATCCGGTGATCCTGCGCGGCCTCTTCGCGCGCATCTGGCCGGTGGCGCGGCGGACAACCGCGCCAGCGACGACGACCCCGATGGACGTGTGGGGACTCTGTGGGGGATTTGCTCGGACGAGCTCAATCCAGCTCAAACAGAAGTCGGACCTAAGTCCGCAACATCACTAGAATCAAAGAGAATCTCCGACCTCGGGTCCGCCCTCATAACCCGGAGGTCGGGGGTTCGAATCCCTCCCCCGCTACCACACGCATGAAACGCCCGGGGGCATCGCTCTCAGGCGTTTCTCTTTCCGCCTGCAAGTAGGCTCCAAGGGGCAGCGGGGCAGTCCGGCAACCCCCGCGGCACGAACACGGCCGGCCGCGAGCGGGAGGCCCGAACGCTTTTCCTTCATCTGCTGACCCGCGTCGCAGTAGAATCGCAGCCCAGAGGCCGCGAGGGCCTCTGGGAGCTCGCTC
>CAMYLJ010000026.1 GCA_947259215.1 uncultured delta proteobacterium | reverse complement strand
GCCCGAGACCGAGAAGGCGCGGTCGCGCAGGTGCACGAGTCCCACGATCTCGCCGCGGCCGCCGCGCAGGGCCACGGTCCAGTCCGGCGCGTCGAGGGGACGACCGAGCGCCACGAGGCTGCTGCGTCCGAAGTCCAGCAGCGCGCCGTGAACCCCCGTCTCCGCGAGCCGCTCGCGCAGACGATCGAGCGTCCAGCCCTTGGCGATGGCGCCGAGGTCGATCCGCATGCCGGCGTCCAGCGCCACGCGGTCGCCCTCGACGCGGATGCGCTGGCTGCCCACCCGGCCGCGGGCCGCGGTCAGCGCGGCGTCATCGGGCACGCGGTCGTTGCGCGCCGCGGCGATCCACAGGTCCACCAGCGGACCGACGCTCACGTCGAAGGCGCCGCCCGTCGCGACG
Organism: uncultured delta proteobacterium; assembly: GCA_947259215.1. Lineage (GTDB taxonomy): Bacteria > Myxococcota_A > UBA9160 > UBA9160 > JAFDET01 > CAMYLJ01. The sequence continues at coordinate 133,133 of CAMYLJ010000026.1, read as the reverse complement.
CCGTAGGCCTTGGCGTCAGTGAGGATGCGCGCCAGGCGCGGATCCACCGGCTGGAGCCCCTGCCCCGCCGCCCGGTTCAGAAGGTCCAGGGGACCGCCGGGCCGGTAGTCGCTGAAGACCGGATCCAGCTCTTCCGCCCGGTCGAGGCAGTCCGCCAGCACGCCGCGGGTCGCCTCCGGATCCGACCCCACGAGCGTGAGCTCGAGGACCGTGCCCATGACGTAGCGCCCGTCGGCCACCGCCACGGGCGGGGCCTCGGATCGCGCACAGGCCGCGACCAGCGCGACGCCTACGGCGAGGAGGGCTCGCCGCTTCGGTAGGCCTGCGTGCTGCCGCGGAAGACGGCCCACAGCGCGATCCCCATCAGGGCGAGGAGGCTCCCCTGGAGGAGCAGGAACCCCGCGATCTTCACGTACGCGAAGAGCGGGTGCACGAAGCGCACGCCCCAGCCGGCGCCCTCGTCCACCGCGGCCGCCAGGAAGGGCAGCGCGATCAGCCAGGCCTTCGTCCCGTTCGCCACCGGGACGAAGAGCATCAGGTGGGTCAGAACCAGCAAGAGCATCCCCATGGCGAAGAGGTGGAAGTGACTCACCTCGAGGAGCCCCTGGTAGCTGCGCGGCGACAGGAAGCGCTCCTCGTTGCCCAGGTAGTAGTCCGTGACCGAGCCGGGCGTGAGCCCCATCTTGTGGAAGTAGAGCAGCGCGTTCGTCAGCCAGAGCCCGGCCACGTAGACGACGTAGAGCACCACGATCGTCTGCAGCAGCCGGTTGCGGCTCCACTCGCCGGTGACGACGAAGCGCACGCGCTAGCGCGCGGTGCCGACCGTCCCGGTCGACGGGCCGCCACCGGCCCTCGCGGTCGGCGGGCCGCTGCCGACCAGCGACGCGGCGGGGCGTGCGGGGGCGGCCGCGGCCGAGCCGGCCTCCCCCTCGAGCACCACCTGGTAGACCGCCAGCGCGCGGCGCACCCCACCGGTGACCGCCCGGGACGAGAGGGTCGAGCCGGCGATCCCGTGGATGCGCTGCCCCAGCGCCATCTTGGGAGAAAGCCGCTCCTCCTCGAACTGTCCGAGCCAGCGGTCGGGCGGCCGATACTCCTCGGGCTCGTAGAACGCCAGCATGCGGACGCTCTTCACCTCGCCCTCGGGCGAGATCAGGACCAGGAAGGCCTCGGGCAGGGTGCGCACCGTGTGCACGTCGATCATGGCGTGGCCCACGACCTGCCCGTCGCGGATCCCCGTGTGCACGGTGACGAGCCGGGTCTCCAGGCGGGCGCGGGCCCGCGACTCCACGGCGCGCACCTGGTTCTCGTCCAGGACATGGGTCTTGGTGTCGATCCGGTCCACGTCCGGGAAGGCCTCGGCCAGGGCCTCGGACTTGCTCTTGTAGACCTTGGCTCCGGCGTCGGCGGCAGCGACGCCCAGGCCCAGGAGTGCGACGAACAGCGCGGTGAGTGCTCTAGAAGGCAAATCCCATCCCCAGCGAGAGCTCGTCCGGTCGCTCCGCCGAGCCCTTCGGCGCGAAGTTCCGGTACTCGAGCTTCAGCACCACGTTCGGGTGCGGCTTGAAGGTGACTCCGGGCGTGTACAGCCAGTAGCGGTTGCGGTCGTTCGCGATGTACCCGCGCGGCACCGAGAGCTGCGTGTCCACGTACTCGACGCGGAGGAACGGGGCCAGGTACTTCTCGCCGTTGCCGAAGATCGTCGGCCAGAGGTCGTAGGCGACCTCGCCGTAGCCGCCCAGCATCTGATCGGCGATCGGACGGTCTCTGGGGAGGTCCAGCGCCCGGTTCAGGTCGCCCGCGTCGGCCAGCAGGTTCATGCTCACGAGCGCCCGGGCCTCGAGCTGGTTCTTGCGGTACTGGGCGTGCGCCTCCCACACGATGAGCCGGTTCCCGGGCAGCTTCTCCCCGGTGGCGTCGGCGCGCTGGTTCTGGCCGGAGTTCCCGATGTAGAACGAGCCGCCGAGGAGCCACGCCTGGCCGGGCGTCCAGTCCATGCGGGCCACCGCGGCCAGGTCCTCGGACAGCGCGCGGTTGCCCTGCTGGCGGCCGCCGCGGATGCCCGAGTCGCTGAAGCCGGCCGCGTTGAAGCCGCTGGTCACGTAGGCCCGATACTCCACGTCCTCGTGCAGGCGCCCGAAGACGCCCGCGCCCATCTCGCGCCAGGTGGTGGGGATGATCCGCCGCTCGGTCTCCGGGCGCCGCACGCCGTGGAAGAAGGGCGGCTCGTGGATCTCGTTGATGAAGCCCATGGGCAGGAGCAGCAGGCCGCCGCGGGCGTTGATGCGGTCGTTGAACATGAAGTCGAGAGCCGCGAACTCGACGGACACGCTCCCGGAGCCCGAGCTGGCGGTGCTCCCGCCCGTGCTGCCGTGCTCGAACTCGATCTCGGAGTTGAAGATGATGCGGTCGCTGAACTTGTACCCCGTGTACATCACGAGCCGCAGGGCGTCGGCGCGGTCGAGCTGAGTGTTGGAGAACGTGCGCGCCATGGACTCGCCGCCGGAGCGCAGGTCGCCCACGAAGTTCGTGTAGTTCCACTCGCCGTAGCCGCCGATGGAGAGGCCGCGCTCGACGCCGTAGATCTTGGAGGCGGCGGGGCCGAGGCCGTAGCGGCTCTTGAGCCCGGGCTCGTCGGGGACCGCCACCTGGGTGCGCAGGCTCGCGAGCTCCTCCACCAGCACGTCGACCTTGCGCTCCAGATCGTCGATGCGATCGTCGCGGGCCTGGACCCTGTCTTGCCAGACCTGATCGCTCGCGCTCGCCTGCGCGGTCGTGGTCGGCGCGTCGTCCGCCCACGCGCCGGGCGTCAGCGCCAGCAGACCCAGCATCACGATCCCTCGTCGCACACCTCGAGCCATTGCGTCGTCCTCGGCCGCGCGCGGGCGCGGCGGCGGGACTCGGGGCTCGAGGCCGCTGGTCGCTGGGCTTGGGAAAGCTCGGACCACCCGAGCAGGACGGTCCGCTTGCAGCGCCGGCACTTGAGCTCGACGCCGTCGGGGACCAGGCGCGCCAGCAGGCTGCCGCAGGTGCATCGGCAATCGTGGGGACGCGGGACGGGCGCAGCGGCGGAGAGCGTCACGGCGGCTGGCGAGACCTTGCTGGCGGGGCCCGTGGGGGCCAGTATCCTGTGTTGAAATTGAAAACGGTTTTCAATTTCGACTTAACGCTAACGCCCCGACCGACCCTCTGTCAACCGTCGTTCCGGAATCCGCCCGCCGCGGGCGGGCTCCCAGGGTCGAGATTTCTCCTTCGATTCCAGTAGGATACACCGCGTGTACCGCCCGAGCTGCCTCGCCGACCTGCCCCGCGACACCCCCGCCATCGTGGAGGGCGTAGAGGCCTCGGGCCCGCTGGCGGATCGCCTGCTCGACCTGGGCTTCCTGCCGGGCACGCCCGTGCGGATGGTGCGGCGGGCGCCGCTCGGCGACCCCTGCGTCTACGAGGTGCGCGGCACGCGCCTCTGCCTGCGCCGCACGGAGGCCGAGCGCGTCCGGGTGCGGCCCGCCGACAGCGCGGAGGGCACCGCGTGAGCCAGCAGGCGGCGGCCGCGCCCCTGCGCCTGGGCCTGCTGGGAAGCCCCAACTCCGGCAAGACCACGCTCTTCAACGCGCTGACCGGGCTGCGCGCGCGGGTGGGGAACTACCCAGGGGTCACCGTGGAGCGGCGCGAGGGCCAGACCCGGGTCGGCGACCGGCGGGTCGTGGTGATCGATCTCCCGGGCACCTACAGCCTGTCTCCGATCTCGCCGGACGAGGCGGTGGTGGCGGAGGTGCTGGCCGGACACGTGGCCGACGTACCGCCGCCGGATGCCCTCGCGATCACCGCCGACGCCTGCACCCTGGACCGCTCGCTCCTGCTGGTGGCCCAGGCGCTGCGCCTGGGCCTCCCGGCATGCCTCGTCGTCACGATGGTGGACGAGCTGCGGGCGCGCGGCGGAGAGCTCGACCTGGAGCGACTCTCGGCGGCGCTCGGCATCCCCGTGGTGGGCGTGGTGGGGCACCGCGGGATCGGAATCGGGCGGCTGCGCGCCCTGCTGGGCGATCCCCAGGGCTGGAGCCGCCCCGCGATCCTCCCGCCCGCAGAGCACGCGGAGCTGGGCGGCTGGGTCGAGTCCGTGCTGGGCGCGGTGCAGCACCAGCGCCCGGGGCGCAGCCGCCTGACCGACGCGGTGGACCAGGTGGTGCTGCACCCCATCGCGGGCACGCTGCTCTTCGCCAGCGTGATGGTGCTCTTCTTCCAGCTGATCTTCGCCTGGGCCACCCCGGCCATGGACGCCATCGACGCGGGCGTGGGCTGGCTCGCCACCCGCGTGCACGCCGGGCTCGGCCCCGGCATCGTGACCGACTTCCTGGCCGACGGAATCATCGCCGGGGTCGGCTCGGTGGTGATCTTCCTGCCGCAGATCCTGCTGCTCTTCACGGTGCTCTACGTGTTGGAGGACCTGGGCTACATGGCGCGCGCCGCCTTCGTGGTGGACCGCGCCATGGGTCGCATCGGACTCGAGGGCCGCGCCTTCGTGGCGCTGCTCTCCTCCTACGCCTGTGCGGTGCCGGGCATCATGGCCACCCGCAGCATCCCCTCGCCGCGCAACCGGCTGGTCACGATCCTGGTGGCGCCGCTCATGACCTGCTCGGCGCGGCTGCCAGTCTACGCGCTGCTGATCGCGGCCTTCGTGCCCGCCGAACGCGTCTGGGGTCCCGTCGGCCTCCAGGGTCTGGTGCTGCTGGGCCTCTACGTGCTCGGTGCGAGCGCCGCGCTCGCGGTGGCGGCCGTGCTGAAGCGGACGCTCCTGCGCGGCGAGGACCTGCCCTTCTACCTGGAGCTCCCGCCGTACCGCCTCCCCCCGGTGCGTCTCGTGATGAGCCAGGTCTGGGGCGCGGCCAGCGCCTTCCTGCGCCGCGCGGGGACGATCATCCTCGCGGTCTCCATCGTCCTCTGGGCGCTGCTGACCTTCCCGCGCGTGGAGACGCCGCCCGATCTCTCGCCCCCCGAGGCGGCGCGCATGCAGCTCGAGCAGAGCCTGGCCGGGCGGATCGGGCACGCGGTGGAGCCGGCCATCGCACCGCTCGGCTTCGACTGGAAGATCGGCGTGGGCCTGGTCGCAAGCCTGGCGGCGCGCGAGGTGATCGTGGCGACGCTGGCCCAGATCTACGCCGTCGGCAGCGAGAACGGCACCTCCCTGCGCGACGCCGTGCGCGCCGACCCGGTCTTCACGCCAGCGACGGTGGCGGCCCTGCTGGTCTTCTTCGTGTTCGCGCTCCAGTGCATGTCCACCCTGGCGATCATGCGCCGGGAGACGAACTCGTGGCGCTGGCCGCTCTTCGCCTTCGGGTACCTGCTGGCGGTGGCGTACGCGGCCAGCTTCGCTACGCATCGGGTCGTGTCGGCGCTCGGCTAGGCCGACGAACCATCCCCCGGAAAAGGCGGCTCCTGACTTGAGCGCGCGATTCCCGTCGCTCGGGACCGTCCTCGCACCCCTCGTACTGGTCGCCCTCGGGACCGGCGCAGGGCTCGGCCTGGCCGAAGCCGTGTTGCGGGCGCACCCGAACTGGGTTCCGAAGACGGTGCGGGTGGATCCTCCGGTGCGCCGGATCGAGGCCCATCAAGACCGGACCTACGACGTGCAGGTGTCGCACGGCGATCTGTTCTACTGGATGCGCGACGACATCCGTCCCCTCCAGCCCGATCAGGACGAAGTCCTCGCCCGCGTGCACCTCGTCACCGACGCACATGGCTTCCGCAACGCGCCCCCGGACAAGCCGACCTACGACATCGTCACCCTGGGCGATTCGTTCACGCGAGCCCGGAACGTGGCGACTCCCTGGCCGCAGCGGCTCGCCGAGTACACGGCGCTGGAGACGCTCAACCTCGGCGAGGGCGGTGCCGGACCCCAGCAGCAGCTCCGCCTGTTGCAGGAATACGGAGCCGGGAAACGGCCGCAATGGGTGGTCATGGCCTGGTTCGGAGGAAACGACCTGCACGACGCGCAGGTCTACACGCAACTCCAGCCGTTGATCGTGGTGCGTCTGGTCGAGCATCTTCTGCGACGCGGCAAGGCCCGCTGGAAGCGTGACGGAGCGGGCGAATCGACCGCTCCAGCGACGCAAAGGGCCTACCGCTATCCGATCGCGCTGACGATCGGGGATTCCCGGCTGGAGATGGCCTTCTTCTCGCACTACGTGAGCTGGCTGTCGATCCCCCGCCAGGCCATCGAAGCCTCGACGAACTTCCAGCTCGCGACAGAAGCCATCCTGCAGACGCGGGAGCGGAGCGCAGCCGCCGGGGCCCGCTTCGTGCTCGTCTACATCCCGTCGAAGCCTCACGTCTATCTGCCGTACCTGAACGATCCCAAGCTGTGGGGACGGGTCTTGGCGGACGCACACCCGGTGGCGTTGAGCGAGGCCGGCCAGCTCGACTTCTCGAAGCGGCCGGCAAGCCCGGAGCTCGTCCGACGTCACATGAACGCTCAGGCCGGGGCGCTGGCGGACTTCGCGGCGACCCACGGGATCACGCTGCTCGACCTCACACCTCACTTCCAGGCGCAAGCGGGGACCGGTTCGGAGCTGTTCTATCCCTACGACACCCACTGGAACCAGCGAGGTCACGATCTCGCGGCCCGCTGGATTGCGGACCATCTGACGGGCCGTCGCTGAGATCGCCCCCGGAATACCCGACACGAAAGCGGATCGGAGCTGCTATTCTCGGGCCTGGGGAAGGGTGAGAGACCGGCTTTGATCCAGGGCTTCCTGCATCCCGACTTCTGGGGCGTCGCCAGGGTCGTCGAGCGGCAGCTTCGCCGACGGCGCGGCGGAGCGGCGGTCTGCGTCTACCACCGTGGCGAGAAGGTCGTGGACATGTGGGCCGGCCAGCGCGACGGGGAAGACCGACCCTGGGAAGAGGACACCATGGCGATGTCCTTCTCCACCACCAAGGGCGTCGTCGCCACCGCTCTTCACGTGCTCGTGGACCGCGGTCTGGCCGACTACGACGACCCCGTGGCCGAGTACTGGCCGGCGTTCGGCCAGTCCGGCAAGGACGTCATCACGATCCGGCACCTGCTCTGCCACGAGGCCGGTCTCCACGGCGTGCGCGAGCACCTGGACCACGCCGAGCGCATGCTCGACTGGGAGTACATGCGCGAGGTCATGGAGGACATGATCCCGGCGCACCGGCCGGGAAACCACAACGCCTATCACGGGCTCAGCTTCGGCTGGCTGGTGGGCGAGCTCATCCAGTGCATCGCCGGCCGTCCGTTGCACCAGGTGCTGGAGGAGGAGCTGGTGAAGCCCCTGGAGCTGGACGGGGTCTTCGTCGGCGCGCCGCCGGAGGTGCGCTCGCGCGTGGCCGAGCTGCTGTCGCCCCCGTCGCCGCCGCCCGAGGCCCTCGAGCCGCTGGCGCGCCTGGCGCGCAACCTGACCCGCACCTTCCGGCTCCCGATCGACCCGGACCACATCGCCAACGCGCTCATGCCGAGGGGCATCTTCGAGGTGCTCTTCTCCGAGCGCGTGCACGACGCACCCATGCCCGCGGTGAACGGCGTCTTCACGGCGCGCTCCCTGGCGCGGCTGTACGCCGCGCTCGCGGGCGGCGGCGAGCTCGACGGCGTCCGGCTCCTCTCGCGCGCCACCCTGGAGCGCGCCACGACCATCCAGAACCGGCGCCTGGACCTGGTGGTGCCGCTCCCGATGCGCTGGCGGCTCGGCTACCACATGGCAGGCACCACCCGCGGCATCCTGCCCGAGGGCTTCGGCCACTTCGGCTACGGCGGGTCCGGCGCCTGGGCCGATCCCAGCCGCGAGCTGGCGGTGGCCCTGGTGGTGAACCGGGTGGCGGGCACGCCCTTCGGCGACCTGCGCATGCTCCAGGTGGGCGCCGAGACCGTGCGCTGCGCGGATCGGCGCGACGCCTAGCTGACGGAGCCCGAAGGGCTCCGTTTGCGGCGCAAGCCGACCCAAGACTTCGTCTTGGGTCGGCCTGCTAGGGGATCCGCTCCAGCGCCCGCGCCAGCTCGGCCTCGCTGTTCACGTTGGTGAGCGCCATCCCTTCCGGATCGATGGCGCGCAAGGCAGCACCCTCGAGCCAGGCGACGTCGAGACCCTCCAGGCAGTCCGTCAGCTTGAGGCGTCCGGCCGCGAGGTTGGCGCGCGCCGCGGTGAGCACGGGCTCGCGCCGGTAACGCGCACAGAGAGGATGGGCGCCGTCGGGCGTGCGCGGGATCACGGCGTCGCACGCCGGCCAGGCCAGCAGGGCGCAGAGCAGGTCGGGCGTCACGAGCGGCAGGTCGGTGGCCAGGACCAACAGCTGGGAAACCTGCGTCGCGTCGAGCGCCGAGACCAGGCCGCGCAACGCCGACTGCGGCCCCTCCACGTCCGGCACGCGACGCCCGAGCGTCCCGTCCGGCGGCTCGCCGCCCACCAGCAGCACCTCCTCGCACAGCGACCCGAGCAGCGCCGCGGCGCGCTCCGCCAGGCTCGCCGGACCGAAGCGCAGCGACGCCTTGTCCCGGCCCATGCGCTGGGAGGCGCCACCGAGGAGCAGTGCGCCGACCACGTCCGCCAGCCGGCCTTCGTGGGGGGAAGAGCCGCTCACGCCTCGAGGCCCGACGCCTCCTCGCGGAGGATGCTCTCGTCGAGCACCTGCACCTCCGCCTCGCTCCCTGCCGGAAGCTCGCTGGCCTCGGCGGGGAAGATCAGCAGGCCCTGGGCCTCGCACATGGAACGCAGCACCCCCGAGCTCTGGTTCCCCGTCTCCCGGGCCACGAGCCCTGCGTCGCCCCGCTCGAGCACCACGCGCACGAAGTGCAGCCGGCCGGGCTGCTTGCGCAGCGGCGTCGCCAGCCGCGCCCGCACCCGCGGGCGGAAGAGGCGCGTGCGACCGGCCAGCTTGAGCAGCACGGGCCGCACGAACTGTTCGAAGGTCACCATGGCGGAGACCGGGTTCCCCGGCAGCCCGAAGACCAGCGGCCCCGGATCGAAGCGCGCGAAGACGAGCGGGTAGCCGGGCTTCATCTGCACGCCCCAGAAGACCATGCCCGCGCCGAGCTTCGCGAGCACGCCGCGTACGTGGTCGCGGTCGCCCACCGACACGCCCGCCGAGCTCACCAGCACGTCGGCCGCGAGGCCTGCGCGGAAGCGCGCCTCGATGTCCGCGGGCGTGTCCCGGGCGATCCCCAGGTAGGTAGGCTCCGCCCCCACCTCGCGGCACTGGGCGGCCAGCGAGTAGGAGTTGGAGGCCACGATCCGGCCGCCGGCCACGTCGGCGTCGGGCTCCACCAGTTCGTCGCCCCCGGAGAGGATCGCCACGCGGGGACGCTGCACGACCGACACCCCCGTCCGCCCCAGGGACGCCAGCATCCCGAGGTGCGCGGGGCCGAGGCACGTACCCGGGACCAGCACGGTCTCGCCCTCGTCCACGTCTTCGCCACGGCGGCGGATGTGCTCGCCCTCGCCGGGCGTGACGTTCACCCGCACTGCGTCGCCGTCGCGATCCGTGTCCTCCTGCCGCACCACCGCATCGGCGCCGGGCGGGATCGGCGCACCGGTGAAGATGCGCGCGGCCTCGCCGGCGGCGAGCGCGCGCTCCGCACTCCCGCCCGCCGCCACCTCGAAGGCCAGCGCGAGCGATACCGGGGATCCGGAGCGGGCGCCGGCGCAGTCGCGCGCGCGCACCGCGTAGCCGTCCATGGCGGAGTTGTCGGCCGGCGGAAGCGCCCGGTCCGAGGCCACCGGCTCGGCCAGCACCCGACCGAGCGCGTCCGCGGCGGGCGCCGTCTCCGGGGCCAGGCGTCCGGCGGCGTCCAGAACCACGGCCAGGGCCTCGGCCACGCTGAGTCCCGTCCGCATGCCGCCGACGGTACCGCAGGAGGCTCCGCCTCGACGCGGCCGAGCCCGCCCGCTACGGTGCCCAACAATTGGGCAGTCCGCGGGGCTTCATGGGCAAGAACGTCTTTGGCTCCGGGGAGTTCGGCTCCGAGGGGCGACTCCCCGCCCGGGTGGATCCCGGAGCGATCCGGCCGCTTTCGGTGGCCGGGGAGACGCTGGCCAACAACCTGGTGGTGGCCCCCATGGCGGGGGTCTCGAACCTGCCCTTCCGCCTCATCGCGCGCGAGGCGGGCGCCGGTCTGGCCTTCACGGAGACCGTTTCCGCGAAGGGCCTCGTGAACGGTGGCGCCAAGAGCCGCCGCCTGCTCCGCACCAGCGCCCGGGAGGCCCCGGTGGCCTTCCAGCTCTTCGGCGCCGAGCCGGAGTTCCTGGCCGAGGCGTGTCGGCTGGTGGCGGACGACGGCGCGGTGTGGATCGACCTGAACCTGGGCTGCCCGGTCAAGAAGTTCATCCGCAACGGCGCGGGCTCCGCCCTGCTGCGCGAGCCCCGGCGCGTGGCGGCGATCGTGCGCGCCATGCGCGCGGCCTTCGCGGGCGTGCTGTCCGTGAAGATGCGCAGCGGCTGGGACGACCAGAGCGTGAACGCCCCCGAGGTGGCCCGCGTGGCCGTGGCCGAGGGCGCGGACCTGCTGTCCGTGCACGGCCGCACCCGCAGCCAGCAGTACACCGGGCGCTCCGATCGGGACGTCATCCGGCGCGTGGTGGAGGCGGTGCCCGGGACCCCCGTCCTCGGCAACGGCGACGTCACCCAGCCGGCCGACGTCTTCGACGTGCTGCACGAGACGGGCGCCGCGGGCGTGATGATCGGCCGCGGCGCCATGGGCAACCCGTGGATCTTCGCCGAGACCCTGGCGCTGGCGCAGGGCAGCCCGGCGCAGCGACCGAGCCACGGGCAGCGCTGGAACACCGTGCAGCGCCACATCGAGCTGATGCGCCGCTGCTTCGACGACGACGGGGCGCTCGCGAACAACCTGAAGAAGTACGTCGTCGCCTACGCCAAGGGTCTGCCGGGGAGCGCGCGCTTTCGGCGCGAGGTGGTGGAGACGGACGAGCTCGGCATCCTTCTCGACCGCACCCGTCGCTTCTTCGACGGCGCACAGGCGGCGGCCTGAGCCGTGGTCCGCGACGTCGCCGCCATCCTCGACGCCCTCCTCGACGGCGTGCTGGTGCTGGACGAGTGGGGGATCGTGCGCCGGATAAACGACGAGGCCTGCCGCATCCTCGAGTCCTCGCCGGACGCCCTGGTGGACCAGCCCGTGGAGCAGATCCACGGCGAGGACCACGCCCTGGCCCGTCTGACCCGCAAGGCGCTGAACACCGCCCGCGCGGCGATCCAGTCCGACGTGAAGATCGAGCGCCGCCTCGAGTCCGACGTGGCCGTGGACCTGTCCGCGGCGCCGGTCTTCGACGAGCAGGGCAACGTGGAGAATGTGCTCGTGGTCCTGCGCGACCGCACCCTGCGCAGCGCCATCGAGGAGGACGCGGCGGAGCGCGAGCGCCTCGACTGGTCCGGACGCATCGCGCTCGGCATCGCCCACGAGGTGAAGAACCCGCTCGGCGGCATCCGCGGGGCCGGCGAGCTGATCGCCCGCCGCGCCACGACCGAGAAGACCCGCACCACGGCCGAGCTGATCGTGCGCGAGGTGGACCGCATCGCCCGGCTGGTGGACGACTTCATGGTCCTGGCCCGGGACGAGGAGCTCCAACTCCAGGACACCAACATCCACCAGGTGCTCGACGAGGCGCTCGACGTGCTGGCCCACGACGCCATGAGCCAGCCCTCGACGGTGAAGCGGGTCTTCGATCCCTCGATCCCGAACCTGCCCGCCGATCCTCCGCGCCTGCTCCAGGTGTTCCTGAACCTGGCGCGGAACGCGCTCGAGTCCATGGCGCCCGAGGGCGGCCAGCTCACCGTCACCACGCGCATGAGCCTGGAGCAGCGCATCACCACCCCCGACGGCAGCCCCATCCCGACCCTGTGCGTGGAGTTCCTGGACGCCGGTCCGGGAATCGCCGACGAGGTGATGGACAAGGTGGCGACGCCCTTCTTCACGACGCGCAAGGAGGGCACGGGCCTCGGCCTGCCGCTGGCGGATCACTGGGTGACCCGACACGGCGGGCGCCTGCGCCTGAAGAATGCCGCGACCGGCGGGACCGCGGCCCGCGTCTACCTGCCCCTGCGGAGGATCGAGTGACCACGGCGCCGACCCGTGTGCTCGTGGCCGACGACGAGCAGTCCATCCGCTTCGTCCTGCGCGAGACGCTCGAGGAAGCGGGCCACGAGGTGACGGAGGTGGCCTCGGGCGACGCGGCCATCGAGGCCCTGGCGGCGCGGCCGTTCGACCTGGCCTTCGTGGACATCCGCATGCCCGGCCCGTCGGGGCTGGAGGTGCTGGACCACGTGCGGGCCCTCGGCGCCGACACGGCGGTCGTGATCATCACCGCCCAGAACACCTTCGAGAACGCCGTCGAGGCCATGAAGCGCGGCGCCCTCGACTACCTGGTGAAGCCCTTCGCGGTGGCGGACGTGCTCGGCCTGGTGGAGAAGGCCCGGCGCACCCGCAGCCTGCAGCACGAGGTGCGCGAGCTTCGCCGCGAGGTATCCGGTCAAGCGACGCTCGGGGAGCGCCTGGTCGGCACCAGCCCGGCCATGCTCGAGGTCTTCAAGACCGTGGGCAAGATGGCGGCCAGCGACGTGGCGGTGCTGGTCACCGGTGAGAGCGGGACCGGCAAGGAGCTGGTGGCGCGCGCCATCCACAACGCCAGTGCGCGCAGCGAGGGGCCCTTCGTAGCGGTGAACTCCGCCGCCATTCCACGCGAGCTGCTTGAGAGCGAGCTCTTCGGACACGAACGCGGCGCCTTCACCGGCGCGGTGCAGGCCCGGGCCGGACGCTTCCGCGATGCGCAGGGCGGGACCCTCTTCCTCGACGAGATCGGCGACATGCCGGTCGAGCTCCAGGCCAAGCTGCTGCGCGTGCTCCAGAGCGGCGAGGTCACCGCCGTCGGCGCCCAGCGCCCGGAGCACGTGGACGTGCGCATCATCGCCGCCACCCACCGCGACCTCGACACGTCGGTCGCCGACGGGAGCATGCGCGAAGACCTGCTCTACCGGCTGCGCGTCGTGCCGGTGCACCTGCCGCCGCTGCGCGAGCGCCCTGCGGACATCCCGGTCCTCACCCGCCACTTCGTGGAGCGCTACGCCCAGGAGCTCTCCACCAGCGCGCGCTACCTGGCCGACGAGACGCTGGAGCGCCTGGGCCGCTACGCCTGGCCCGGGAACGTGCGCGAGCTGGAGAACGCCATCAAGCGCGCCCTGGTGCTCGCCTCGGGAGAGGTGCTGGCGCCCGAGGACTTCGCCTTCCTCGAGGGCGAAGCGGCGGCCCGCGAGGCGCCGGCGGACCTGGAGCGCGTCGTCGAGGCGGAGGTGGCCAGCCTGCTGGCCAAGGGCGACGCGGAGGAGATCCACCGCCGCATCCTGGAGCGCGTGGAGCGACCGCTGCTGGAGAGCGTGCTGCGCGAGACCGACGGCAACCAGATCCGCGCCGCCGCCCGGCTCGGGATCAATCGCAACACCCTGCGCAAGAAGATCAGCGAGCTCGGAATCCGGCTTCCGGGGCGCGCGTGAGCCCCGCGTCGGGCGAACGCTTCCGCGGGCTCCACGTCCTGGCCGACGACCACCCGCGCTGGAAGCGCGACCCGCTGGAACAGGCCCGCGCGGCCTGCGAGGGCGGCGCCGCCGTGGTGCAGCTGCGCGCGAAGCACGCCACGGACCGCGAGACGCTGGACTGGGCGCGCGAGATCCGCTCCCTCACCCGCGCGGCCGGCATCGCCTTCGTGGTGAACGACCGCTTCGACCTGGCGCTGCTGGCCGAGGCGGACGCGGTGCACCTGGGCCAGGAGGACCTGCCGCCGGATCGCATCCCCGCACGCTGGCGGAGCGAGCTGGCGGTCGGCCGCTCGACCCACACCCTGGAGCAGGTCCGTGCCGCGCAGCAGGAGCCAATCGACTACCTGGCGTTCGGGCCGGTCTTCGGCACCACCTCGAAGGCCTCCGCCTACGCGGCCCGCGGCCTCGAGGCCCTGGGCGAGGCGGTGGCGCTGGCGTCGCCGCGCCCGCTGATCGCCATCGGCGGCATCGATGCCGCGGGGGCCGCGCAGGTGGCCAGCGCCGGTGCCGCCGGCGGGGCCGTCGTCTCCGCGGTGGCGGCGGCCGACGACGCCGTGGCCGCGGTGCGCGAGCTGGTGGCCACCCTGGAGGCCGGCGCGTGAGCGACGCCGCAGCCCGCGCCATCTCGCTCGTCGGACTGGTGACGATGGTCGCGATCGCCTGGGCCTGCTCGTCGGATCGCAGCCGCATGCCCTGGCGCACGGTGGCGTGGGGCGTCGGCGTCCAGCTCGCGCTCGGCCTGGTGCTTCTGCGGAGCCCGATCGGGCGCGGCTTCTTCGTGGGCCTGAACGCCGCCGTCGCCGCCTTCATCGGCTACACCCAGGCGGGCGTCCGCTTCGTCTTCGGCGGCCTGGCCGAGACCGAGTTCTCCTTCGTCGTGGACGTGCTCCCGATCCTCGTCTTCATGGGGAGCGTCTTCGCCGTCCTCTACCACATGGGCATCATGCAACGGGTCGTGGACGTGCTGGCCCTCGGGCTCGCGCGCACCATGAAGACCTCGGGCGCGGAGAGCCTGGCGGCCGTGGCCAACGTCTTCATCGGCATGACCGAGGCCGCGCTGGTCGTGAAGCCTTTCGTCGCGCACATGACCCGCTCCGAGCTCTTCACCCTGATGACGACGGGCATGGCCACCGTCGCCGGCTCGGTGCTGGTGACCTACGTGCTGATCCTCGGCGGCGGGGACTTCGCCGGACACCTGGTGACGGCGAGCCTCCTCTCGGCCCCGGCCGCCGTGCTGCTGGCGAAGGTGATGGTCCCGGAGACCGAGGAGCCGGACACCGCGACCGCGGGCCACGCGGTGGTGGAGCGCACGTCGGTCAACGTGATCGACGCCGCCGCCCGCGGCGCCGCCGACGGAATGCGGCTCGCCGCCTACGTGGGCGCCATGCTGGTGGCCTTCGTGGCGCTGGTGGCGATGCTGAACGACTGGTTCGGCATCGTCGGCGGCTGGGTGGGCCTGGAGGGCCTGACGATCCAGAGCGTCCTCGGCCTGCCCTTCGTGCCGCTGGCGTGGCTGATGGGCGTGCCCTGGGAGGACGCCACCCAGATCGGTCCCGTGCTGGGGGTAAAGACCGTGCTGAACGAGTTCCTGGCCTACCAGGAGCTGCGCGGCCTGATGGACGCCGGCGCCGTGGCGCCGCGCTCGGCCGTCGTCGCCAGCTACGCCCTCTGCGGCTTCGCGAACTTCGGCTCCCTCGCCATCCTGCTGGGCGGCGTGGGCTCCATCGCCCCCGAGCGGCGCCCCGACCTGGCCGAGCTGGGGCTGCGCTCCATCCTGGCGGGCACCCTCGCCACCCTCATGACGGGCTGCGTTGCCGGCCTCTTGCTGCCCGCCGGGGCGGGGTAACCGAGCCCGTCGCGGACGCGTATCCTTCGGGGCAGACCCGACATCCGAGCTTCAATCCGCAGAGGAGGAGAACCCATGGGCCACCGGTCCACCCGAACGTTCCTGATGGTCGCGCTGGCGGCCGCCTTCACCCTGGGCGTCGCAGCGTCCAGCGGCCGCGCGGCCTCGGACGCCAAGCCCGTCGTCGTGAAGGTCCACGCCGACTGGTGCGGAACCTGCACACGCCTGAACCCCACCTGGAAGCAGCTCGAGAGCGAGTTCGACGGCCGCGCCGACCTGGTGGTCCTGGACGTGACCAACAAGGACACCATCACCGCGGCCCGCGCCACCGCCGAGAAGATGGGCCTCATGCCCTTCTTCGAGGAGTACAAGTCGCAGACCGGCACCATCGGGGTCCTCGACGCCAAGCGCGAGCCGGTCGCCGTCCTGAAGGGCGAGACCGACATCAGCAAGTACGAGCAGGCACTGAACGAGGCGCTGGCAGAGAAGTCGTGAGCGCCTCCGCCGAGAGCCCCACCGCCGCCCCTGCCGGCCCCGTCCCCCCGTGGCGCCACGCGGCCTTCCGCTGGACGCTGCTAGTGGCGGGGCTGGGGGCGGCGACGGCGGCGCTCTGGTGGGAGCCGCTCTCGGCGGGTCTCACCCGCCGCGAGTTCGCCGTCGCCGGGGTCCGGCCCGAGGACACCATCGCGGGCGCCGCCTGGTTCCTGCTGCCGGGGATCGGCTTCGCCGCGGGACTGTTGGCGAGCCTCTCGCCCTGCATCCTGCCGCTGGTGCCGCTCAACGTGGCCTACATCGGCGCGGCCGACGCGAGCGGCTCGCGCGCGCTGGCGATCTCGGGACGCTTCGTGCTGGGCGCGGCGCTGGCGCTGGCGGTGCTCGGCCTGGTCGGCGACCTGGCCGGCTTCGTGCTGATCGAGCAGCGCGGGCCGATGCTCCTCGCGGTGGGCATCGCACTCGTCTACTTCGGGCTCGCGTCCCTGGAGCTGGCGCCGGTGCCCTTCGCCGGGCGCACGGCCGGTGGAGGCCGACGCCTCGGACCCGTCGGCGCCGGCGCGGCGTTCTCGGTGGTGACCACGCCGTGCGCGAGCCCGCTGCTGGCCGCGGTGCTGGCGGCGTCTGCGGCGCCCGCCATCCCGGGCCTGTCCGTAGTCTCCATGGTCGCCTTCGCGCTCGGCTACACGCTGCTCGTCTTCCTGGCCGGCGCCTTCGGCGGCGGCCTCGTGGCGCGCCTGCGGCGGCAGTCCTTCGACGCGCCGCGGGCGGCGGCGGGGGGACTGCTGCTGGTGGTGGGCGTAGGGTTCGCGCTGGCTGGGCTGCGCTGGTTCTGACAATCATGCCTTGGTCTTGATCAGCCTTCACTGTCCTCGGTGCGCCCGGAGCCCCCTGGGGGAAATTCCGCGCCTGAGCGTGCATCCGCCACGCGTGCCCGCATTGCGCCCACCTCCTGCCCAACGCCCTTCGAATCAACGTCGGCGCTTGCAAGGAAAGAACGTGAACGTGCGATTCTGCTTGCTGTCTTGCGTCGCGGTGGCGCTGCCTCTCGGCGCCAGCGCTGCTCCTCTCACACCGGGCAACGTCCTCATCGTGGAATGGGACACGATCATGGAGATCACCCTCGCCAACGGCTCCTTCGTGCAGCAGATCCCGATCGATCCCCCTCCTGGAGAGTTCTTCCCGTCCGGATACGACGCCGCCGTGGACGGCTCCGGGAGGATGACCGTGTTCAACGAAGTCTCCCCCGCCTGGGCCAGCACCTACGACCCCGCAACCGATCAGTGGAGCCACTCAACGCATCCCGGTTGGACGAGCCGGGCGGTAGCCTCGCACGGCGGCATAGCGGTCAACGACACCTACATCTTCGCGCCCGATCAGGAGACGAACCGGCCGGCGATGGGCAGCGGGCTCATCCGCATCCGTCGGAGTGACGATTTCTCCGAGCGTTTCGCGGAAACGCTTCCGGGTAGCTCTCCGGCGGTGCCTATAGGCTATACCGACGCGGCGGTGACATCGGACGGGCGGGTCTTCGGGCTGCGTCTCGTCGAGGACGCGGGTGGGTTCTCCCTGCCATCCACGTTCGTGGATGTCTACGACGCATCCAGCCTGGCCTTCTCCGAGACCATCCTTCTCGATCGGGGAGTCCTGGCCTTCGACGTCGACGCCGCAGGCCGCATCGCTGGAGCCGTCGACGGCGGGGTGGCGCTCTTCGACGATGCCGGATCCTTCGTGGACGAATTCCCCGCCGACTGCCAGGGGGCGACCTCGCTCTGCGAGGGGATGGACGTCGATTTCCTGCCGGACGGCCGGCTACTCGCAGCGATCGCCAAGACGCCCGGGTTCAGCGAAGCCGTCGTGATCGATCCCTCCGACTCCAACGTGCAATCGATCTTCCGGACGCTCGGGTTCTTCCACACCGCGGCCGTGATTCCCGAACCCAGCAGCGTACCGCTACTCGCATTGAGCATCGCGCTGTTCGTGCTCGCCGGTCCTCGGCATCGACGACAGGCGTGATCTCGCGAGACGGAACCGTCCTCACGGGATGCGGTCAGCAACCTCCGGCTCCGGCACGTGCCATCTCTCACCGATGTCGAGCACGCGCACGCGCTCCTGATCGCCACCGGCCGCTTCGACCGCCTCACGCAGCTCCCGCGGCGGAAGATCCAGCGGCTCGTCGGTCAGGTCGAAGGTCCCCCAGTGCATGGGCAGCATCCAGCGGGCGTCGAGGTCCTGGAAGGCGCGCCAGGCGTCGGCCGGGTCCACGTGCTGGTAGTGCATGAACCAGCGGGGCTCGTAGGCGCCGATCGGGAGCATGGCCACGTCGATCGGGCCGTAGCGGCGGCCGAACTCCTTGAAACCGTGGAAGTAGCCGGTGTCACCGGCGAAGTAGTAGCGGCGCTCGCCGGAGTCGATGAGCCACGAGCACCAGAGCACCTCGTTGTGTCCCATCCCGACGCGGCGGGTCCAGTGCTGGGACGGCAGGCAGGTCACCGTCCAGCGGCCGTGCTGCGCGCTCTGCCACCAGTCGAGCTCGACCACGTTCTCCTGGCCGCGGTCGCGGAACCACTCCGCGTAGCCCAGGGGCACGAACCAGGTCATGGTCGGCGGCAGGTGCTCCACGGTCCACTCGTCCAGGTGGTCGTAGTGGTTGTGAGAGATGACCGCGAAGGCGTCGTCGGGCACCGCCTCGATCGGGATGCCCGGCGGGACCTGGCGGCGGGGCCAGAAGGCGCGCTTGCCCCAGTGCGGATCGGTGAGGAAGACGTCGTCGTCGTCGTGGACGGCCAGGGTGGCGTGGCCCACCCAGGTGACGGACGCGGAGGCCTCGCGGCCCGCCAGGCTGGTGCCGTCGTTGGCGACGACGCGCGGGGCCTCGGGGGTCTTCGACTTGTCGTAGGGGTTGCGGGAGAGCCACCAGCGCAGGCCGTCGCCGAAGCGCACCGGGAAGGCCGCCCAGGGGGTGAAGAAGCGGCCGTCGCGCTCGTGGGGCGCGTACAGGGTGGTGGGATCGAAGGCCGGCGGGGCGGGCGGCGTCCACGCCGGCGGGGAGCAGCCGACGGCGACCAGCAGGAAGGGTGCTGCGAGCGCGCGCCGCATGCATCCGAGCAAAGCCCCCGCCCCGGCTGCTGTCAACGGGCGGGCTCCCGAGCCGTGTGTCACCTTTCGGGTCGTGAACCCGAGCCCCGACGCCCCTCCCCCGGATCGCTTCCGCCCGCTCGAGGCGATCCGCGCGCTGCGCGCCCTGTCGGCCAACCCCGACGACACGGGGCAGGTGTTCCAGGTGATCCGCGCGGCCTCGGGCACGTCGTTTCGCGGCGTTCTGCGCCGCGTCCAGGCCGATCCGGAGGGGGCCCGCATCCTGCGCGAGCGCCGCAGCCTGCTGCCCGTGCTCGGCGACCGCGACGGCCTGCGCGCGCTCCCCGAGGGCAGCCTCGGCTGGAGCTACGCAGGCTTCATGGATGCGGAGAAGATCTCGGCGGACGGCCTGGTGGAGGCCAGCGACGAGAGCGCACGCGAAGAGGTCCATCCCCTGGGACCCGAGGCCACGGTCCTGTCCGAGCGCCTGCGCGACATGCACGACCTCTGGCACGTGGTGACCGGCTACCAGCGCGATCTCATCGGCGAGGCGGCGCTCCTCGCCTTCACCTACGCGCAGACCCGCAACCGGGGCATCGGTCTGATCGTGGCCTACGGGCTCTACCGTCTCTGGCGCGGCGGCGCCCACGAGGCGGTGGCAACGGTGCGCGGCGGCTACCGGCGCGGTCGCGGCGCGGCCTTCCTGCCCGCCGCCGACTGGGAGGCGCTGCTTCCGCTTCCGTTGGAAGAGGTGCGACGACGCCTGCGTGTCGAGCCCGTGGACACCTACGAGCAGCTCCGCTCCGACGGCGCTCCCGCCCTCCAGAACAGCTAGCTGACGGAGCCCGAAGGACTCCGTTTGCGGCGCAAGCCGACTCAAGACTTCGTCTTGGGTCGGCCTGCTAGCCGCCTCGCGCTCTCAGCGCAGCGCGAGCCACGGTTCCCAGACCGCGAGCCGCAGGGCCACCGCGGTGAGCGTGATCCGGTAGAGCCACTGAAAGGTCCGCTCGTCGAGACGCTCCAGCAGGTGGCTCCCGAGCCAGGTCCCGGCCCACACGCAGACGACCAGCACCGCGAGGGGCAGCGCCCAGGGCGCGAGAGCCCGATGCCGCGATAGAAGGGCCCCTGCACGGGACCCGTGGCACCGACGGTGGTGTTCAGGAACCCGACACCGAACCCGAGCCACACGAAGCGCCGGGTCGGGTGTGCCTCCGCCGGATCGAGTCCCAGGAACAGCAGGCGCGGCGCCCACAGCGCCGCCAGCACGAAGACGCCGATGACCGCGCGCGCGGCGGTCGGGGGCACGTCCTGGAGCAGCCAGATCCCGAGCACGCCGGCCGGAACCAGGCCGGGCGCGAAGCGCGCCACCAGCGGCCAGCGCACGTGCTCGCGCTGGATCGCGGTGCGGGTCGCGTTCGACGCCAGCTGCACCGCGCCGTGGATCGGGATCGCGACCAGCGGCTCCAGGTAGAGCAGCATCAGCGCCAGCAGGACGATGCCGCCGCCGAGCCCGACGGCCGCCGTGAAGGCGGAGGTGACGAGGGCGCCCACGGCGAGTACGCCGAGGGCGCCCGGGTCCATCAGGCCACCTCGCGCGTAGGGGGAAGCGGACCCACGTAGCGGCAGGTCGGCCGGATGAGCCGCCCGCTCTCGCGCTGCTCGGCGACGTGCGCCAGCCAGCCCGCCACCCGAGCCACCGCGAAGATGGGCGTGAAGAGCGCGCGGGGGAGCCCGACCGCATCCAGCAGAACCGCGGTGTAGAACTCGACGTTCGCGTCGAGGTTCCGGCCGGGATGGCGCTTGCGCAGCACGTCGACGGCGATCCGTTCCACGGCCTGCGCCAGCTCCAAGCGTTCCGAGTGCACGCCCTCCTTGCGAAGGCGCTCGACCGCCCGCTCGAAGACCGCCGCGCGCGGATCGCGCACCCGGTAGACGCGGTGGCCGAGGCCCATGACCCGCCGGCCCGCGGCCAGCTCCTCCAACAGCCACGCCTCCGCGTGCTCCGGAGCGCCGATCGCGTCGAGCATGTCGAGCACTGGGCCCGGCGCGCCGCCGTGGAGCGGGCCCTTGAGGGCGCCGATGGCGGCGACTACGGCGGAGGCCCTGTCGGAGCCGGTGGAGGCCACCACCCGGGCGGTGAAGGTGGAGGCGTTCATGCCGTGCTCGGCGGCGGTGACCAGGTAGGCGTCCAGGGCCGCCACCCGCGCGGGCTCGACCACGCGCGCGTGGATCATGCGCAGGACGTCCTCGGCGTGGCCCCGCGCCGGGTCCGGCGGGAGCGGCTCGAAGCCGCGCGCCCGGCGCACCCAGGCGGCCGCGAAGACCCCCACCGCCGCGGTGATCTCCACCGGGTCCTCGGCGGCAGCGCCGGAGAGGTGGGCCATGGCGGCCCGCAGGGCGTCCATGCCGCTCGGCGTGGCCAGCGCCTGGCCCAGGTCGCCGAGGCGCGCGTAGGCCCGCCGGCGCGCGCCGCCCAGCCGATGTCGCAGCGCCTCGGCCGCAGCCAGGTCTTCGTGCCACAGCAGGGCACACATCTCCTCGTAGCCGATGCGGCCGGTCAGCTCCTCGATCGACCGCCCGCGGATCACCAGCCGGCCGGCCGCACCGTCCAGCTGGGACAGCCGGGTCTCGGCCACCACCACGCCCTCGAGTCCTCCGCTCGCCATGGGTCCCTCCTTCGGGGTCTCGGGTCGGCGCGGATGCTATATGACTTTACAAAATGTATCAATGTTGATAGTAATCAATCCATGCCTGCCCTCGCCGAGACCCTGAGCGCCGCCGAGGCCGCCCGCCTGCTGGGCGTGAAGCTCCCCACCCTCTACGCCTACGTGAGCCGCGGCCTGCTCCAGAGCGCGCCGGGCGAGGGCGGACGCGCGCGGCGCTACCCGCGCAGCGAGGTGGAGCGCCTGCTGGCCCGGCGCCGGGGCCGCGCGGCGACCGGCCCGGGCTCCGCGCTCCGTTTCGGCGAGCCGGTCCTCGAGTCGTCGGTGACGCGGATCGGCGAGCGGGGCCCGGAGTACCGCGGCCTCCCGCTGGGCGACCTGCTGGAGGACGGCTACGGGTTCGAGCCCGTGGCGGAGCTGCTCTGGACGGGGAGCCTCCCGGAGCGCGACGCCCCGCCGGCGCCCGGCTGGGACCCGGTAGACCTCGGGGTTCGCCAAGCCGACCTGCTGCGCCTCCTGCCCCCGGGCTCGCGCCCCCTGGCCGCCCTGCGCCTGGCGGTCCCGGCCCTCGCCCTGGCCGACGCGGGCCGCTACGACGTGCGACCGGAAGCGCTGCTTCCCCGCGGCCGCACGCTCGTCCGACGTCTGGCCGCGGCCCTGGCGCTGCCCCTCGACCCGGGGCGGGTGGCCGACGCGCTCGGCGCGCCGAGCACCGCCCACGCGGTGGCGGTCGCGCTCGGTGCGCGTCCGGGCCCGCGCACCCTCGAGGCCCTGGAGGTCGCCCTCGTCGCCTGCGCAGATCACGAGCTGAACGCGTCGACGTTCGCCGCCCGGGTGACGGCCTCGACGCGCGCCGACCTCTACGCCTGCGTCAGTGCGGCGCTGGGCGCACTCTCCGGACCGCTCCACGGCGGCGGGACGGAGCAGGTCGAGGCCATCGTCGAGGAGATCGGTAGCCCCGAGCAGGCCGAGCGGGTGATGCACGAGCGCCTGCGGCGCGGCGAGCTCATTCCCGGCTTCGGTCATCCCCTCTACCGGGGAGGCGGCGACCCGCGCACGCCGCCCCTCCTCGCCTGCGCCCGCGACTCGCGCACCCGCTCGGCCCGCGCGCTGCTCGGGCTGGTGGACGCCGCGGCCCGGGCGGGCCGGCCGTCCCCCAACATCGACGTCGGCCTGGTGGCCGTCTGCGCGTCCCTCGGGCTCGCGCCCGGCGCGGCGGCGGGCCTCTTCGCCGTGGGCCGTTGCGCGGGCTGGATCGCCCACGTGCTGGAGCAGCTCGAGGCCGGCTTCCTGGTGCGGCCCCGCGCGCGCTGGACGGGCGACGCCTGAGCCGAGCCCGTTCGGGTAGACTGGCTGCATGATCGACAGCCTGCGCGCGTGGCTCGGCCGGCACCCCTGGTACGTGGGCGCCACCTTCCTCTTCTGCGCCTTCATGGCGCTCATCTACTCGCCCTTCGATATCCTGATCAAGCCGCTCTACCAGGACATCGCGCTGGCGGAGGACGTCTGGTTCGGCTTCGAGCTGCGCGGCATGCAGGCCAAGCTCACCGAGCCGCTGCACTGGGCGGTCTACGCGGTGCTGGCCTGGGGCTTCTGGAAGGAGCGCACGTGGGTCTGGCCCCTGGCCACGATCTACGTGGCGCAGGTCGCGGTCGCCATGCTGGTCTGGAACCTGCGCGAGGAGGACGGCGGCGGCTGGATCATGGGGCTCGGCGCCTTTGCGATCTTCGCCGCCCTCTCCGTGAGCCTGTGGCGGGCGAGACCGCGCGCCGCCTCCTAGCCGCCGCGCTCGTCGCGGCGGCGTTCGCCTGCGACCGCTCCGAGCCGCCGCCCGCGGCGTCGGCGGCGCCGCCGGCGGAAGCGCGCGCGCCGATCTCGGTGCCCGTGGAGATGGCCGGCCGGCGCTTCCACCTGGAGCTGGTCGCCGATCCGGCCACCCGCTACCGCGGCCTCAGCAATCGCGCCCACATCCCCGGGAACTCGGGCATGCTCTTCGCCTTCCCCGAGTCGGCGCCGCAGAACTTCGTGATGCGCGACTGCCTGGTGCCCATCGACATCGCCTACCTCGACCACGCGGGCCGGGTGCTGGCGGTGCACGCGATGACGCTCGAGCCGCCACGACGCGCCGACGAATCGCGGCTCGCCTACGAGCAACGACTGCCGCGCTACCCGAGCGGCGCACCCGCCCGCTTCGCCATCGAGGTGAGCGGCGGCGTGCTGGACGAGCTGGGCCTGGCGCCGGGCGACGTCGTCGGCTTCGACCGGGCGGCGGCCCTGGCCCGCAGCCGGTAAGCTCGGCCCATGCCGCGCCGCCACTGGCTCGTGAAGTCCGAGCCGTTCAAGTACTCGTGGGACCAGTTCGTCCGCGACGGCTCTACCTACTGGGACGGCGTCCGCAACGCGCTGGCGCGCAACAACCTGCGCGCCATGCAGAAGGGCGACCTGGTGTTCTACTACCACTCGAACGAGGGCAAGGAGGTAGTGGGCGTCGCCCGGGTGACCCGCGAGCACTACCCCGACCCCACCAGCGACGACGAGCGTTGGCTGGTGGTGGACCTGAAGCCCGTGAAGGCGCTGAAGCAGCCGGTCGGCCTGGCCGAGATCAAGGCCGACGCCGCGCTGGCGGAGATCCCGCTCGTGCGCCAGTCGCGCCTCTCGGTGATGCCTCTGGACAAGAAGGCGTTCGACCGCATTCTGAAGCTGGGCGGGACCACGCTCCCGAAAAAGGCCTGAGCGTGGCCACTCCGTTCGACGAGCTGCTCGAGATCCTCGATCTCGAATCCCTGGAGGTGAACCTCTTCCGCGGCCGCAGCCCGAAGGAGGACCGCCAGCGCGCCTTCGGCGGTCAGGTCGCCGCCCAGGCGCTGGTGGCGGCCGTGCGCACGATCGAAGACGAGGAGCGCGGCGTGCACTCGCTGCACGCGTACTTCCTGCGCCCGGGCGACGTGACGGTCCCGATCCTCTACCAGGTGGACCGCACCCGGGACGGCCGCAGCTTCACCACCCGCCGCGTGACGGCGATCCAGCACGGCAAGATCATCTTCACGCTCTCGGCCTCGTTCCACAGACGCGAGCCGGGCTACGAGCACCAGCTTCCGATGCCCGAGGCGCCGGACCCGGAGGGCCTGCCCACCTGGAGCGAGAGCATGGCGCCGCTGCTGGAGGATGCGCCCGAGGGCCTGCGCAAGTGGGTGCTGCGCGAGCGTCCCTTCGACATGCGCTTCGTGGGCAAGCCCGACTGGACCGACCGGCGGGCCCTCGACCCATGGCGGATGGTCTGGATCCGCGCCCTCGGCAAGCTGCCCGACGACCCGATGCTGCACGACGTGATGGTCGCCTACGCGTCGGACATGATGCTGCTCGACACGGCGTTGCGGCCCCACACGTCGTCGGTGGCGGACCACGGCGGCATGCTGGCGAGCCTCGACCACGCCATGTGGTTCCACCGCGACTTCCGGGCCGACGAGTGGCTGCTCTACGCCATGGAGAGCCCGTCGGCGTCCGGCGCCCGGGGCTTCGCCACTGGACGCTTCTACACGCAGGACGGCCGGCTCGTGGTGTCCGTAGCCCAGGAAGGGCTGATCCGCCCGCCGCGCGGGAAGGCGTGAGGACGCGCTGCGGCCTGGCCCTGCTGGCGCTGGCCGCAGCGCTGGCCTGCGGCGGCGATCCGCTGAGCCCCGAGGAGCAGGTCCGCGCCGTGGTGGCCCAGTTCGAAGAGGCGGCGGCGCGCCGCGACATCGGCATGGCGCTCGACCTCGTGTCCGAGTCCTATCGCGACAGCAGCGGTCGAGACCGGCAGGCCGTGAAGGGCCTGGTGGCCGGCTACTTCCTGCGCAACGAGGCCATCTACGTCATCTCGCGCATCCGCTCCCTCGAGCTCGACCCATCCGGAACGAGCGCGACGCTGGTGGCGGTGTCGGCGCTGACGGGCGCCCCGGTGGCGGACCCCGGCGAGCTGGCCGGATTGGCCGCCGATCTCTATCGCTTCGAGATCGACGTGGCGCTCGAGGACGACGACACCTGGCGCGTCACCCGCGCCGACTGGCGGCCCGCCGCGCCCGGGGAGATGCTGTGAGCGACGTGGCGACGCTGGGCGAGGACGTCCCGCTCCTGGAAGGGATCCGCACGTGCCGCGCGATCCGGCGCCTGCGCCCGGACCCGGTGCCGCCGGAGCTGGTGCGCAAGGTGTGCGAGGCCGGCACCTTCGCGCCGAGCGGCGGAAACCGCCAGCCCTGGATCTTCGTGGCGGTGAGCGAGCCCGAGCGCCGCGCCTTCGTGGCCGAGCGCTACCGGCGCGCCTTTCGCGACTACATCGCGCCGGCCCGCGAGCGGGCCGAGCGCGGCGAACTCCCCGACGCCACGGTCCGCAACATCCGCGGCGCGCTGCACCTGGCCGACCACCTGCACGAAGCGCCCGTACATCTGTTCGTCGCGGGCTGGACGCGGCGCAGCGAGCCCCAGCTCCAGGCGCTCTTCCCGTGCATCCAGAACCTGCTGCTCGCCTGTCGCGCCGTCGGGCTCGGCGCCTCGCTCACCACCGTGCACCGCGCCTTCGGCGACGAGATCGACGCGTACCTCGGCCTCTCCCCGGAGACGCCGAGCTGCGCGCTGCTACCGCTCGGCTGGCCGGTGGGCCGCTACGGCCGGCCGCCGCGGCGCTCGGTGGACGAGTGCCTCTTTTGGGAGCGCTACGACGCGGCGGCGGACTCGCGCAGGTAGGTGGTCGCGACGGCGTCCACGTACTCGTTCCAGCGCGAGCCGTCGTGGGCGCGGATCCAGGTCAGTCGCACGCCGGGCCGCGCTTGAGCCAGCCGCCACAGCTCCTGCACCAGCTCCAGGTTGGCGATCGGGCCCGACTTGCGGCGCCAGCCCCGCGCCTCCCAGCCCGCCGCCCACTCGTTCACCGTCTTCACGCAGAGCTGGCTGTCCGAGAAGACCTCGACCCGCGCGTCCTCCGGCAGGTGCCGGAAGGCGTGGATCAGCGCGGTGAGCTCCATGCGGTTGTTGGTGGTCTCCGGATCCGTGCCGCGCTCCTCGGCCACGATCCGGTCGTCCTCCACCCACACGAAGGCCCAGCCGCCGGGCCCCGGGTTGCCCTCGCACGAGCCGTCGGTGAAGACGCCGGTCTTGGGACCGTCCCGGAACCTGGCCAGGACCTCGTCAGGAGTGAGCACCGTCGCGCGGCTGCCGCCTCGGCTCACGCGCCCACCCGGAAGTGCATCACGTCGCCGTCGGCAACCACGTAGTCCTTGCCCTCGATCCGCAGCTTGCCCTCGGCCTTGGCGGCGGCCTCGCCCCCAGCGGCGACGAAGTCGTCGAAGGCGATCACCTCGGCGCGAATGAAGTGCTTCTCGAAGTCGCTGTGGATCTCGCCGGCGGCTTCCGGCGCGCGGGAGCCCCGCTGCGTGGTCCAGGCGCGGGTCTCCTTCGGACCGACCGTGAAGAAGGTGACCAGGTCGAGCAGCCGGTAGACCGAGCGCACCAGCCGGTTCAGGCCCGGCTCCTTCAGGCCGAGCTCCTCCAGGAAGGCCAGGCGCTCCTCGGGGTCGAGCTGCGCCAGCTCGGACTCGATCTTGCCGCAGAGCACGATGGCCTCGGCCCCCTGCTCGGAGGCGCGCGCCTCGACGGCGCGGCTGTGCTCGTTGCCCTCGCCGAGGCCCGCCTCGTCCACGTTGGCCACGTAGAGGACGGGCTTGGCGGTGAGCAGGTGCGAGCCGCGGTAGGCGGCCGCCAGCTCGTCGGGCACGTCGAACGAGCGCGCGGGCTTCCCGTCGCCCAGGTGGGCCTCCAGCGCGGCGAAGAACTCCGCCTCGGCCCGCGCGTCCTTGTCGCCGCTCTTGGCGGCCTTTTGCGCGCGCTCGAGCCGGCGGCCCACGGTCTCGAGGTCCGCCAGGCCGAGCTCGACGTCGATGGTCTCGACGTCGCGGAGCGGCTCGACCGCGCCGTCCACGTGCACCACGCCCGTGTCGTCGAAGCAGCGCACCACGTGGCAGATCGCGTGGACCT
Source organism: uncultured delta proteobacterium (assembly GCA_947259215.1). GTDB lineage: Bacteria > Myxococcota_A > UBA9160 > UBA9160 > JAFDET01 > CAMYLJ01. The sequence continues at coordinate 105,497 of CAMYLJ010000026.1, read as the reverse complement.
CTCGGATGTGCGCCAGGAACTGGTTGCCCAGGCCCTCGCCCTTGGACGCCCCGCGCACGAGACCCGCGATGTCCACCAGCTCCACCGCGGTGGGGATCACCTGGGCCGCGCCGACGAACGCATCGAGGGCCGCGAGCCGCGGGTCCGGCACCGCCACCACACCCGTGTTGGGATCCACGGTGCAGAACGGATAGTTCTCGGCCGCGATCTCCGCCGCGGTCAGCGCGTTGAAGATCGTGCTCTTGCCCACGTTGGGCAGGCCGACGATGCCGCAGCGGAGTGCCATGGGGACCGGAAGCTAGCGGCCCCGCCCGAATTCCTCCAGGAAGCCGCGGCGGTACTCGGCGTAGGCGCCAGCGCGCACGGCCTCGCGCGCCCCGGCCACCAGGCGCTGGTAGAAGCGCAGGTTGTGCACCGACGCGAGCACCGCCGAGAGGATCTCGTTGGCCTGGAAGAGATGGTGCAGGTACGCGCGGGTGAAGCCACCGAGGCAGGCCTCGCAGTCGCAGGACGGGTCGATCGGGTAGGCGTCCCGGCGGTAGCGGCGGTTCGTGAGGCGGATACGCCCGCGGGCGGTGAAGACGCTGGCCGAGCGCGCGTAGCGAGTGGGGATCACGCAGTCGAAGAGATCCATGCCGTAGTCGATGGCCGCCAGCAGGTCCTCCGGCATACCCACGCCCATCAGGTAGCGGGGCTTCTCCTCGGGCAGGAGGGGCGCCGTGTGCTCGGTGATGCGGCACATCTCTTCGTACCCCTCGCCCACCGAGACGCCGCCGATCGCGTAGCCGGGCAGGTCGAGGTCCACGAGGGTCCTCGCGCAGGACTCGCGCAGGTCGAGGTACGTGCTGCCCTGCACGATCCCGAAAAGCGCCTGGTCGTTTGGGCGGACGTGGGCCTGGACGCAGCGCTCCATCCAGGAGAGCGTGCGGCGCACGCCGGTCTCCGCCAGCTTCCGCTCCGCCGGGTACGGCGTGCACTCGTCGAAGGCCATGATGACGTCCGCGCCGAGCGCGTTCTGGATCTGGATCGAGCGCTCGGGCGTGAGGTCCACCTCCGAGCCGTCGAGCTCGTTCTTGAAGCGCACGCCGCGGTCGTCGATGCGCTTGTTGGGGAGAGAGAAGACCTGGAAGCCGCCGCTGTCGGTCAGCAGCGGCCCCTCCCAGCGCATGAAGCGGTGCAGGCCGCCGAGCTTGGACACCAGGCCCTCGCCCGGGCGGAGCGAGAGGTGGTAGGTGTTGCCGAGCACCATCTGGGCCCCGGTGGCGCGCACCTGGGCCGGGGTGAGGGCGCGCACGGCACCCTGGGTTCCCACCGGCATGAAGGCCGGGGTGTCGACGGGGCCGTGGGGCGTCTCCAGCCGGCCGGCGCGGGCGCGGCCCGAGCGGGCCTGCACCTCGAAGCGGATGGGCATGGGTGGCCGGGCGGGCCTGGACTAGCGATAGGTCTTGCGCCCGCCGCGGCTCCGCCGCAGGCGGACCCGGCGGATCTTGGCCTTGAGGCGCGCGCGGAGGCGTGCGGAACGCCCTCGATTGCGATGCGGCAGCGGCTTGGCCTTCTTCATGGCGTCTCCCCGGGTCGGGGCGGGAATCTAGAGGAGCCGGGGGCCCCCGTCCACGCCCGCCCTTCCGGCCCGCCGGGGCCCCTTCGCTACCCTGAAAACCATGAGCGACGCCCTCCTGCGGATGGCCGATTTCGACCTCACCCCGGAGCAGCGGCTGGTGCGCCGGACCGTGCGCGAGTTCGCCGAGAAGGAGATCCTGCCCCACGTGGAGCGCTACGAGCGGGAGGAGCGCTACCCGCTGGAGCTGATCCAGAAGCTCGTCCCGCTGGGGTTCTTCGCGCCCATGATCCCCGAGGAGTACGGGGGCTCGTTCCTGGACGTCATGACCTACGGGATCATCTGCGAGGAGCTGGCGCGGGTGGACTGGGTGGTGGCGTCGGTGGTCTCGGTGACGAACTCGCTGGTGGCGAAGTCGCTGCTGCGCTTCGGGAGCGAGGCCCAGAAGGAGCACTGGCTGCCGCGGATGGCGCGGGGCGAATGCCTCTCCTCCGCCTGCCTGACCGAGCCGGGCGGCGGCACCGACCTGGGCAACATGCAGACCACCGCCAGCCGGGCCGACGGCGGCTGGCGCCTGAACGGCACCAAGGTCTTCATCTCCCACGCCGCCCATGCCGGCGTCTTCCTGGTGGTGGCGAGCGTCGATCGCGCCCAGAAGCACAAGGGCGTGACCGCCTTCGTGGTGGACCCGCACACGACCGACGGCATCACGATCGGCGAGTTCCCCATGCGCACCCTCAAGCGCGACAACCTGGCCGAGGTGCACTTCCAGGACGCCTTCGTGCCGGACGCGGCCCTGCTGGGCGAGCCGGGCAAGGGATTCCCGGTGCTCGGCGCCGCACTCGACATGGGCCGCTTCTCGGTGGCGATCCGCTGCGTCGGCCAGGCGCAGCGCTGCCTCGACTTGGCGATCCCGTACGCCACCGAGCGCGAGGCCTTCGGCCAGAAGATCGGCGAGTTCCAGATGATCCAGCAGAAGATCGCCGACATGGTGGCGCGCACCGAGCAGGCGCGGGCCGTGGTCTACCGCCTCGGGCGCATGCTGGATGCCGACGCGGGGCGCGCCTCCCTGGAATCGTCCCTGGCCAAGCTCAGCGCCAGCGAGGCCGCCACCCAGAACGCGCTCGACGCGATCCAGATCCACGGCGGCTACGGCCTGTCCGCCGAGTACGAGGTGGGCCGCCTGCTGCTCGAGGCCAAGGCGCTCGAGTTCGGCGAGGGCACGAGCGAGCTGCACCGCAAGCTCATCGCCGAGTTCGCGCTCGGGATCCGCAAGCAGTGAGCGACCCGCGCCGGGAGCTGCTGGACCTGATCGTCGAGCACTCGTTCGAGCGCCGCCGGGTCACGCTCTCGAGCGGGCGCGAGAGCGACTTCTACCTGGACCTGCGCACCACCCTGATGCGGCCGCGGGGCGTGGCGCTGGCCGGGCGGCTGGTGCACGACGCCCTGGTGGCCGGGCCCGCGGTCGAGGCCGTCGGCGGCATGGCGGTGGGCGCCGTCCCGCTCGTCACGGCCGTGCTGGCGGCCGCCGCCCAGGCGGAGCCGCCGTCGGCGCTGCTCGGCTTCTTCGTACGCAAGCAAGCCAAGGCCCACGGCCTGGGTCGCCAGATCGAGGGCGGGTTCTCCCCGGGGCAGACGGTGGCGCTGGTCGAAGACACCACCACCACCGGCGGCTCCACCCTCGAAGCGCTCGATCGGGTGCAAGAGGCGGGCGGCAAGGTGGCGCGCGTGCTCTGCATCGTCGATCGCGGCGAGGGGGCGGCCGAGGCCTTCCGCGCGCGCGGCATCCAACTCGAGGCCCTCTACACCCGGGACGACCTGCCCGTCTGATGTTCTCGCACTTTGGCAATCTCCACCTGCTGTCCGACGCGCAGTCGCGCTCGATCAGCCCGGAGAACCCCAGCGGCGAGAAGGGCCGCGGCGGCATGGCGACCGAGGGCACCGGCGCCGGGCCCGCGCGCGACCTCGGACCGGGCTGGAAGATCAACCCCTGGATCCCGATCCAGCCCGGTGAGACGGCGACCCTGGCGGACATCGAGGGCCCCGGCGCGATCCAGCACATCTGGATGACCCTGACGCCGCGCTGGCGCTCCTGCATCCTGCGCATCTACTGGGACGACCAGGAGCAGCCGAGCGTCGAGTGCCCGGCGGGCGACTTCTTCGGCATGGGCTGGGGCGAGTACGCGCCGCTCTCGTCCCTGGCGGTCTGCGTCAACCCCGGCAACGCCTTCAACTGCTACTGGCCGATGCCGTTCCGGCGCCGCTGCCGGATCACGCTGGAGAATCGGGGCGAGAAGCCCAAGATCCTCTTCTTCCAGATCGACTACGCCCTGGGCGCCGTCCCCGACGACGCCGCCTACCTGCACGCCCAGTTCCGGCGCGTGAATCCGCTGCCCGAGAAGGAGGTCTTCACCCTGCTCGACGGCGTGCGCGGGCGCGGCCACTACGCCGGCACCAGCATGGCCTGGGGCTCCAACTCGAGCGGCTGGTGGGGCGAGGGCGAGATCAAGTTCTTCCTCGACGGCGACGGCGAGTACCCGACCATCTGCGGCACCGGCACCGAGGACTATTTCTGCGGCTCGTACAACTTCGAGAACCAGCAGACGAAGCGCTACGAGGAGTTCTGCACGCCTTACGCCGGGCTGCACCAGGTGCTGCGGCCCGACGGCCTCTACCGCTCCCAGCAGCGCTTCGGCCTCTACCGCTGGCACGTCACCGACCCCGTGCGCTTCGGGCAGGACCTGCGGGTCACGATCCAGGCCCTCGGCTGGCGCAGCGGCCGCCGCTACCTGCCCCTGCGCGACGACCTGGCGTCGGTGGCCTTCTGGTACCAGACCCTCCCCACCGCCCCGTTTCCGGAGCTACCCGACCAGGACGCCTGCGAGGTAACCTGATCGCTCGCAAGAGGAGAGACCCCATGAGCCTGAACCTCGGCACGATCCTCCAGGGCAGCGCCAGCCAGCGGCCCGAGCATGTGGCCGTCAAGATCAACGACTTCGCGCTGACCTACGCGCAGCTCGACCGCGCCGCCCGCGGCGTGGCCAGCGCCCTGCGCCAGCGCGGGCTCGAGCCCGGGCAGAAGGTCGGGATCATGATCCCGAACGTCCCGGACTTCACCATCGCCTACTTCGGGATCCTCTACGCCGGTGGCGCCGCGGTGCCGCTGAACGTGCTGCTCTCGGCGCCGGAGGTGACCTACCACCTCCAGGACTCCGAGGCGACGCTGCTCTTCGCGCACCCGCTCTTCGCCCAGCCGGCGACGGAAGGCGCCGCGGCGGCGGGCGTGCCCGTCGTGTGGGCCGGCGGCGGAGAGGGCGAGACCGTCTGGGACCTGGCGGCCGCGGACCCGATCGAGGCGCTGCACCCGACGAGTCCCGACGACACCGCGGTGATCCTCTACACCTCCGGCACCACCGGCAAGCCCAAGGGCGCCGAGCTCAGCCACTCCAACCTGCTGATCAACTGCGCCATCGTCGTCCCGAAGCTCCTGCCCGTAGACGGCGACCAGGTGGCGCTCGCCACCCTGCCTCTCTTCCACTCCTTCGGACAGACCTGCATCCAGAACGCCACCATCGCGGCCGGCGGCACCTTCACCCTGCTGCCGCGCTTCACCCCGGAGCTGGCCTTCGAGATCATGCAGCGCGACCAGGTGACCCTCTTCGCCGGCGTCCCCACCATGTACTTCGCCCTGCTCCACCACGAGGGCGGCGACGCTTTCGACCTCTCGAGCCTGCGCTTCTGCATGTGCGGTGGCGCGCCCATGCCGGTGGAGGTGATGAAGTCCTTCGAGGAGAAGTACGCCGTCCCGATCCTGGAGGGCTACGGCCTCTCGGAGACCTCGCCGGTGGCGAGCTTCAACATGCTGGACCGCCCGCGCAAGGTGGGCTCCATCGGCTACCCGGTCTGGGGCGTCGAGATGGCGATCCTCGACGCCGACGACAACCCGCTCCCCGACGGCGAGCCCGGCGAGATCTGCATCCGCGGCCACAACATCATGAAGGGCTACTGGAAGCGCCCCGAGGCCAACGCCGAAACCCTCCGCGACGGCTGGTTCCACAGCGGAGACGTCGGCGTGCGCGACGAGGACGGCTGCTACACGATCGTGGACCGCAAGAAGGACATGATCCTGCGCGGCGGCTTCAACGTCTATCCGCGCGAGATCGAAGAGGTGCTCTACGAGCACGAAGCCGTGATCGAGGCCGCGGTGATCGGCGTGGAGCACGAGAGCCACGGCGAAGAGGTGAAGGCCATCGTGGCCCTGGGCGCCGGCAAGAGCGTCACCGCCGAGGAGCTGATCACCTGGGCCAAGCAGCGCCTGGCCGCCTACAAGTACCCCCGCATCGTCGAGTTCCTCGACGAGCTGCCCAAGGGGCCGACGGGCAAGATCCTGAAGCGGGAGCTCAAGAAGTAGCTGTCAATCCAGGAGAGCATCCAGCGATTTCAGACCTCGTGACCATCGACCGTGAAGGAGCCGTTCTGCGGATCGGCGTCAACCGCCCGGAGAAGCGCAACGCCTGGAACATCGAGATCATCCAGGCCGTCGCCCAGGCGTACACGGATCTCGCCAACGATCCAACCCTTCGGGTCGGTCTGGTGTTCGGGCACGGGCCCGACTTCACGGCAGGTCTCGACCTGATGAACGTGGCACCGGCCCTGGCCCAGGGCGACGCGACCTCGATCCTTCCCGCAGACCTCTGCGATCCCTGGGACTTCGTGGGAGAACCGTGCCCGAAGCCGATCGTCGTGGCCGTGCAGGGCCGCTGCTTCACGCTCGGCATCGAGCTGGCGCTGGCTTCGCAAGCCGTCATCGCATCTGCGAACACGACGTTCGCTCAGCTCGAGGTCGCACGGGGGATCGTTCCCCTCGGCGGAGCGACCTTCCGTCTCGGGGCTCGCCTCGGCGCGCGCGGAACGCGCTGGCTCCTGGGCGCAGAGACCTTCGACGCCGAGCAGGCGCTTGCTGCCGGGCTGGTCTCCGAGGTGGTCCCTGCCGGCGAGCAGCTCGAACGCGCCCTCGGCGTGGCGCAAGCCATCGCCGCGAACGCACCGCTCGCAGTCCAGTCGGCCCTGGCGGGCCAGCGCGCCGCGGAGCGCCCCGCACGCGACGCCGCGGCGGCACGCCTCCGCGCCGACGGCGCCCTTCTCTTCAACAGCAAGGATGCAATGGAAGGGATCGCCGCCATGGTGGAGCGCCGCGATCCCGTCTACCAGGGAAGCTAGGCACTCGAGTAGCCCTGAAGCCCGGGCTCAGACGGACTGGACCCCCAAACTGAAACGTGTTTCAATTCCAGCGGCATGGAGGAGCGCGCCCGCCGCATCGTCGAGACGGCCGTGGAGCTGGCCGAGCAGGGTGGCTTCGAGGCGGTCCGCCTCCGCGACGTGGCGGACCAGGCCGGCGTCGCCCTCGGGACCCTCTACCGACGCTTCCGCAGCAAGGAAGACCTGCTGGTGGCGGCCCTGGAGCAGGAGGCCGAGGAGCTGGAGCGCCGGAGCCTGGCGCGCCCGCCGCGGGGCGACAGCGCGGCGGAACGGCTCACCGCTTTCTTCGCCGCCGGCACCCGCGGGCTGTGCCGGCGCCCCAACCTGACACGCGCCGTGCTGCGCGCCATGACGTCCGGCGATCCCGAGATCGCCGAGAAGGTGTCGAGCTTCCACGACCGCATGGCGCGGCTCATCACCGCCGCCATCCGCGGCGAGCGCGACGCCAGCGAGCGTCCGCCGAGCGAGGACGAGCGCGCCCTGGCCCTGGTGCTGGAGCACGTCTGGTTCTCGTGCCTGGTCGGCTGGTCCGGCGGGCTGCACACGCAGGCCGGCATCATCGACCAGATGAAGTCGACCGCCGGGCTGCTGCTGAAGAACGGCGACCGCTAGGGACGCGCTTCCGCCGCGCCCACCTAAGAAACGGGGACGGTCCTAAGAAACGCTTCGAGGTCGCGGCCGACGCGCTACCCTTCGAGTGCCCCGCAGGTCCCGCGGAGTGAACAAATGCCCCGAGGACCTCGGATCGACGAGCCGGGGATGATCCACCACATCATCCTTCGCGGCGTCGAGAGGCGGCGCATCTTTGCGGACGATCGGGATCGAGAAGAGCTGCTGTCCCGGCTCGACCGCACGTTCCCGGCAGCCGGAATGCCGTGCTTCGCCTGGGCGCTGATCCCGAATCACGTGCACTTGGTCGTGCAGACGCGCCAGATCCCACTCGACCGGGTGATGGCGTCGCTGAACACAAGCTACGCGATGCATTTCAACCGCCGACATGGACGGGTCGGCCATCTCTTCCAGAGCCGCTACCGCTCCCGTCCCCTCGACGACGATGCAGACCTTCTCGGCACGATCCTGTACGTGCACCGGAACCCGTGGAAGCACGGCGTCGTGAGCGACCTGGCCGCGTTGGAGCGGTTCCCATGGGTTGGGCACGGAGCACTGCTCGGGCACCAGCCGGCGCGCAGCTTCCACACGACGCGCGATGCGCTGGCACTGATGGGTTCGGATCCGGCGCGAGTTCGGGCGACGCTGCGGCGCGGGCTATTGGCAGTCGTTGATGACGAGCCGCCGGAGCTGGAGTTCAACCCCAGCAACCCTGCCATCTCGCGATGCCGAAGCGATGTACGCATCGGCAACGGCGAGCTACCCGCGCTGGTGCGCAAGATCTGCGACGAGCTCCGCGTCGAGGCGCGGCAGCTCGCGGCGGGCAGCCGACGATCTGCGGTCTGCGAAGCGCGGGTTCGGATATGCGCAGCCGCCGTCGCGCGCGGCCTGAGCCTGGAGTCGATCGCACCCACCCTCGGCGTCACGCCAGCTGCCCTGAGCCAAGCGCTAAAGCGCAAACGGATGGCGCTCCCCCGCAGGAAGCGTTTCTAAGGACCGTCCCCGTTTCTTACGGGCTGCTGCTGAAGAACGGCGACGGCTAGGGACGCGCTTCGGCGGCGCCCAGGCGCGTGAGGGCGCGGTGCGCGGAGCCGAGCGAGAGCTCCAGCTGCTTGGCCCACATGTAGTAGCGGTGCAGCGGGTAGTCCACGTCCATGCCGATGCCGCCGTGCAGGTGCTGGCAGGCGTAGCCCGCGGACTGGCCGCCCTCGCAGGCCCAGTACTTGGCGACGTCCACGGCCTGGCTGGCGTCGCGGCCCTCGTCGAGCAGGAACGCCGTCTCCCACACGGTGAGGCGGATGGCCTCCACGTTGATGAAGGCGTCGGCGGCGCGCTGGTGGAAGGCCTGGAAGCTCCCGATGGGCCGATCGAACTGCTCGCGCTCCCGCCCGTACTGAGCCGTCATCTCGAGGGCGCGCTCGGAGACGCCGAGCTGGATCGCGCACAGGCCCGTGACCGCGCGGTGCGTGATCCAGGCGAGCTCTGCACCCTCGAGCCGCTCGCCCGCCGCGCCTTCGAGCGTCAGCCACCAGACGGGCTCGCGGCTGGTTCCGGTCTGCTTCGAGAGGCTCACGCCGGCGCCCGCCGGATCCACCAGGAAGGCGCCGTCGCCGGCGGTGACCAGCAGGCGGTCGGCGACACCGGCCGCGGCCACGGCCACCTTGGTGCCGTCCAGGCGCCAGGCATCGCCGTCGCGGCGGGCGCTGGTGGTGGGCGCCAGCAGGTCGTCGTTGCCCTCCTCCTCGAGGGCCAGCGCCAGCACTGCGTCGCCGCTCACCACCTTGGGCAACCACGCGGCCTGCTGGGCGTCGCTTCCGAAGCGCGCCAGGGCCTGGGCCGCGATCAGGGTGCCGTGCAGCGGAAGCGGCGCCACGCTGCGGCCCTGCTCCTGGAGCAGCAGGCACACTTCGAAGAAGCCCTGGTCGCTTCCGCCGTGCGCCTCGGGCAGGGAAGCGCCGAGCAGGTTGGCCTTGGCGAGCTCGCTCCAGAGATTGCGGTCGAAGAACTCGTCGCTGCCCTCGATCTCGCGCAGGCGCTCCGGGGAGGCCAAATCGCCCAGGATCTTTCGCGCCAGCTCGCGCAGCGCCTCCTGCTCTTCGGTGAAGCTGAAGTCCATGGCTCAGTCCTTGTAGTGGGGGAGCTGCAGCCCGGCCATGGCGATGATGTCCCGCTGCACTTCGTTGGTGCCGCCGCCGAAGGTCAGGATCAGCGACGACAGGTACCGCATCTCGAGCTGGCCACGGAGCGCGACCTCCGGCGAATCGCCCTTGAGCATGCCGCGGGCGCCGAGCACCTCGAGCAGCAGGTTGTAGCCCTCGATGTAGAACTCGCTGCCGAACACCTTGGCGGCGGACGAGTCGGCGGGATGCAGCGCACCCTGGGTCATGCACCAGGCCTGCTTCCAGTTCATGAGCCGCAGCGCCTCGAGCTTGGCCTTGAAGCGCGCCAGGTTGAGCTTCACCCAGGCCTCGTCGATCACGCGGCCGCCGTCGGCCATCTTGGCGTCCCGCGCCCAGGCCACCACCTCGTCGTAGAGGCGCTCCGAGGGACCGATGTTCACGAGCGAGACGCGCTCGTGGTTGAGCTGGCTCACGATCAGGCCCCAGCCCTGGTTCTCGCCGCCGACCAGCGCCGCATGCGGGACGCGCACGTCCTCGTAGTAGGTGGCGTTGGTGCGGACCCCGCTCATGGTGGTGATCGGGGTCAGCTTGAAGCCTTCCGACGAGGTCGGCACGATGAACATGGAGATGCCGCGGTGCTTCTTGGCGTCCGGGTCGGTGCGGGCGGCCAGCCAGACGTAGTCCGCGAAGTCGGCGAGGCTGGTCCAGATCTTCTGGCCGTTGATCACCCACTCGTCGCCCTCGCGCACGGCCCGCGTCTGGAGCGACGCCAGGTCGGTCCCCGCGCTGGGCTCCGAGTAGCCGATGCAGAAGTGGACGTCGCCGGCCAGGATCCGGGGCAGGAACTCCTGCTTCTGGTCGTCGGTCCCGAAGTGCATGAGCGTGGGACCGACGGTGTTCAGGGTCAGGAACGGCAGGGGGTAGCCCGCCCGCTGCACCTCGTCGGAGTAGATGAACTGCTCGACCGAGGTCAGGCCGCGCCCGCCGTACTCCTTCGGCCAGCCGACGCCGAGCAGGCCGTCCTTCCCCATCTGCTTCAGCGCCGCGCGGTACAGCGGGCCACCGCCCTCGCTACCCCGGATCTCGTCCACGAGCTCCGGAGTCATCATGGCGCCGAAGTACTCGCGCAGCTCGTCGCGGAAGCGCTTCTGTTCGGAGGTCAGGTCCACGTACATGCTGCCGCTCTCCCTTCGGCGTGCTATGCCTTGAGCCCCACTCAGCCAAGGAGCGTGCGATGAAGGTCGTCGTCGACTGGGACCTGTGCGAGGCAAACGCCGTCTGCATGGGCGTCGCCCCCGAGATCTTCCGCGTCGAGGAAGACGACACTCTCACCATTCTTCAGGAGAATCCGCCCGCGGACATGCGCGCCAAGGTCGAAGAGGCGGTGCGCCTCTGCCCCAAGCAGGCGATCTCCATCGAGGAGTAGGTCCACGGCTCCGGCTTCTCCCACGCCCCCGCCCAGGGGCGGGGGTTGCCTGCTAGAGTGAAACGTGTTCTACTCCCGCGGTCAAGGGCCCGGTAGTGGACTTTCGAGACTCTCCCCAGGAAGCGGCCTTTCGCAGCGAGGCGCGTGCGTTCCTAGAGGCGCACGGGCCCAAGGAGTACGTCCACGCCTTCGCCCAGAACGTGGACGACGAGGCCCTGGTGCGCAGCAACCGGGCCTGGCAGCGCACCCTCTACGAACACGGCTGGGCCGCCCTCACCTGGCCGCGCGAGTTCGGCGGCCGCGGCCTCGGCCCCATCGAGCAGATCGTCTGGAACCAGGAGCTGGCCCGGGCCGGCCTCGGCGAGTCGGTGTTCGTGGTGGGGATCGGGATGGCGGGCCCGACGATCATCGCCCACGGAAGCGATGCCCAGAAGGCGCGCTTCCTCGCGCCCATGCTGCGCGGCGAGGAGATCTGGTGCCAGCTCTTCAGCGAGCCCGGCGCCGGCTCGGACCTGGCGGGGGTCGCCTGCCGCGCGGATCGCGACGGCGACGACTGGGTGCTCTCGGGCCAGAAGACCTGGTGCTCCGGCGGACACTACGGCGACTGGGGCATCCTGCTGGCGCGCAGCGATCCAAGCCTGCCCAAGCACCAGGGCATCAGCTTCTTCCTGCTCGACATGAAGACACCGGGCGTCGAGGTGCGCCCCCTGCGCCAGATGACGGGCAGCGAGCACTTCAACGAGATCTTCCTGAACGAAGTGCGCATCCCCGATCACTGCCGGCTGGGTCCCGAGGGTGGGGGCTGGGCGGTGGCCAAGACGACCTTGATGCACGAGCGCATGGCGATCGGTGGGATCGAGCTGATGTCCTTCCGCTGGGAGGACTTCCTGGCCCACGTGCGCCAGAACGCCGAGCGCCTGGACGACGTGCTGCGCGACGACGTGGCGCGGCTCTACACCTGGGTGAAGAGCCTCGAGCTGCTGAACGCGCGCATGATCACGAAGCTCGGCCGCGGCGAGATGCCCGCCGCCGAAGCGTCGGTCATGAAGCTCGCCATGGCGCGGATCGTGACCGGGGGCGGCGAAGCCGGGCTGCGTCTCCTCGGCGCCGACGCCGCCGGCAAGGACGGCATGTGGCAGGACATCTTCCTGATGGCGCCGTCCTTCCACATCGCCGGCGGCACCGACGAGATCCAGAAGAACCAGGCCGCCGAGCGGGTGCTGGGCCTGCCGCGCGAGCCGGGTCCCGACCGCGACCTGCCCTTCGATCAGCTCCCCCGCGGCTGATCCGCAGCGCGGACGAACCTCAGCTGTGCTCGTGCTCCGTTGCGAAGACGTGGGCATGCAGGTTCGCGATCCAGGCGCGCCCCTCCTGGGTCACCCGCAGGTATAGGAGCCCCTCCTCGATGTAGGGATGGACGGTGTCCCAGAAGAAGCTCGGGTAGCCGGCGCGCAGGTCCGCCGGCGTCTTGTAGCCGAGCTTCTGGTTGATTCCGGTCTCCTCGAACTCCCAGAAGAGCCGGGGCTGCTTGCGCAGGTAGTCCGGATCCGCGAGCTGCCCGATCAGGTCCGCGGCGCGCACGAGGCCCCGGAAGTCGGTGGTCTCCGGAGCGTCCCCCGTTTCCGGAACCGGGAAGCGGGTCAACGAGATGCTCTGGTTGATGAGGTCCGTGTCGAGCACCTGGTGCCCGCCGAAGCGCTCCTGGATGAAGAGCATGCCCCGGTCCACGTGGTAGGGCGTGAGGAAGGCATCGGTCGCGCCGGGCGGCACCCTCACCACCTCGTCGCCCTTGCCGGTGCTGCACACGTCCCCACGGTCCGCGCGGCAGACGCCGCGCACGTAGCCGATGTCATGGCACAGCAGCGCGATCACGAAGTGCAGCCAGTCGCTGGGCGTGACGCCACCCTCGCGGATGTGCTTGCCGCGCAGGATCTCCTGCCCGACGAGGGTGACCATGATGGTGTGCTCGACGTCGTGATAGAGGGCGGTGGTCTGTGCGATGCGCTCCAGCGCCATGCGCCCGGCCCAGCCCAGGATCTCGCCGTACGCGGGCTCGAAGGTGCCGTAGTTGCGGTGGTAGGCCTGCATGAGCTGGTCCACGAAGGCGTCGATCACGAGGCGGGTGCCGTTGAACATGGGGGCCTCCTCGGGGCATTATACGCGACCCCGGGCCCGGGAGCGGCTCAGCCGTCCGCGGCCTGGGGCACGTACTTCTCCTCGCGCATGATCTTGACCAGCTGGCCGCCTTCCAGGGTGGCGTTGGTGAACAGGGCGTTCATCACGGCCGTCTCGTTGGGCTTCCACTGGTTCTGGGTGCGCCGGGAGAGCGCCTCCAGGGTCTCCCCCGGCTCGGCCTCCACCACCCGCAGCTTGCGCTCGGTCACCTGGGCCAGCAGCGCGGGCGTCATGGGCCGGAAGCTCCGCGCCGCCTGCACGAAGACGCCCTCGTAGCGCTTGTTGAGCGCGATGCCCGTGAGCCGGAAGACCGAGCCGCGCCAGGGGATGAAGGTGATCATGACGTGCATGCCTCCGCGACCCGAGCTGACGTGACCCGTCACGCGCCAGGCCTGCTCTCCAGCCACCTGCACCGGCTCCTGGCGCTCGACGTTCAGGGGACGCATCTCGGGCCCCTCCAGGAACTCCTCCGCGGCCGCGCGCGCGTCCTCGCCGCCACCGCTTCCCTCGAGCACCAGCTGAGCGTCCCGCTCGCGGGAGATCGCGGCCACGGCGGTATGGCTGTTCATGGTCTCCCAGCCCGTGGGAAAGCGCAGGCTGAAGCCCAGGTCCGCGTGCAGGAAGCGGTCGCGCCGGAACACGCCCTCCCGGGCGGGGACGCCGAGGGGCATGCCGTCCAGCATGCGCAGGTAGGCGTCGGGGCTGCCCGCGATCGAGGGCTGGGGCGTCCACGAGATGTTCGAGGCGCGCGTCGACGCCAGGGAGACGCGCTCGCGTGTACCCGGGTGGGTGTCCATGAAGCCCGGAATCCGTGACGCCCCCCGGCGCAGCCGCTCCATGAACTCGAGCTGCTTCAGGAAGGTGGCCATGCCCTTGGGGTCGTAGCCGGACAGGCCCGCCAGCCCCTGGCCCAGGCGGTCGGCGGCGCGCTCCTGGTCGCGCCCGTAGGCGGCCAGGCTCGGTTGCTGCATGAACTGGAAGATGCCAGGCACCTGCTGGACCATCTGCTGGCGCGCGGCCGCGTGGCGCGAGGCGGCGTGCACGATTTCGTGCCCGATCACGCAGGCCAGCTCGTCCTCGGAGTTGGCCAGCTGGAGCAGCCCGCGCGAGATGAAGATGGATCCGCCCGGGAGCGCGAAGGCGTTCGGCACCTCCTGATCGACGACATCGAACTCGTAGTCGAAGCGGGGGCCGGGCGCGTGCCGCGCGAGGCGCGCACCGATCTCCCGCACGTACTCGACCATCTCCTCGTCTTCGATCAGGCCCATCGCGGCCCGGGCCTGCTCGGCGGCCTCCTTGCCCACGCGCGTGTCGTCGTAGGGGGTCGAGAGCCGCGGCTGCTTGCGGCTCCGCTCCTCCTCTGCCTGCTTCTCCTTCTCTTCCTTCTCCTTGGGGTCCTCGTCCTTCGGCTCCGAGGTCTCCTGCGCCGGCTTCTCGTCGTCCGCCGCCCGGGCGCGGACGGATCCGAGCGCCACGGCGACGCTGAAGCAGAGAGCCAGCAGGCAGGCGAGGACTCGGCTCACCGGGTCGCCACCGGCTCGGGGCGCAGGCGCTCGAAGGCGTTCTCGACGACGGCGATCTCGCGGCTGCGGAAGCCCTCGCGCGCCCGCTCGGACAGACTGCCCGACACCACCAGCTCGGCTTCGCCGGCCTCGGGGGAGTCCACCACGGCCCCCACGATGGCGTCGGCCGCCTCGGAGACGGGCCGCGTCCACACCGCGTAGTCCGCAGGCAGGGGAATCACCAGCGTGCCCTCATAGCTGTAGCCAGCCACCCAGTCGTCGACGACGAAGATGCGCTCGATGGGCGCGGCGCCCTCGTGATAGGCGCGCAGGAGCTGGGCCGCGTGCTGGTAGTAGCGGGCGTCCCCCTCGGACACGGCCGTGGCGGCCACCTCCAGGAACTCGCCCCGCTGGAGGGCGGGATCCAGCGCCGCCAGCGAGAGGATCAGGATCGTCTCGTGACGCGGCGAGTACCAGCGGTGGCCGAGGAAGCTCTTGCGCTGCTCCTCGGAGATCCCCATCACGGCCAGCTCGATGCGGTTGAAGCGCTCCAGGTCCTGGGGCGGGTAGCTCAGCAGCAGTTCGTCGAGGCGATCGGGCGCCACCAGGCTCAGGTCCGGTGCCTGATCGTCACGCTCGCTGAGGCGGGTCTGGAACGGGATCAGCTGGAAGACCGCGCCGCCCGAGAACTCCGCCCAGGCCGCGCGGTTCAGCTCGCGCTGGAGCACCGGGTTCGAGCTGTAGGGATCGACGCCCAGCCCCGCCGCCAGCTCGCGCTTCTTGCCCGCGAAGCCGATGAAGGCCCGCCAGGCGTTCTCCTCGTACTCGCTGCGCTCGTTGCTGGAGATGGAGTCGATGCGCTTCACCTGCTCCCAGGCCGCCACCGGCAGCCCCGTGAGCGTGTCCACCGGGTGCCGGACCAGGTTCCAGGCCGCCACGAACGGCACCGCCAGCCCCTTGGCGGTGGACTGGGCGAACTCCGCCGAGCCGCTCATGGCCTCCAGCGCGACCAGCGCTTCGACCTCACGCACCCGCTCGGCCACCATGTCGTCGCCCACCGCCTCGAACTCCCCGAAGTCGGACTCGATGCGGTAGACGCGGCGGAAGCCGTCGCTCTTCACGTCGTCGGCGACGCGATGGTGCTCGCCCGCCAGCAGCTCCGGCGGCAACAGGTCCGCCGCGCGCTCCACCGGCGGCGACTCGAACCCGTCGCCACCCAGTCCGGAAAGGATGGGAAGCGAGGTCTGTACGACGTCGGGCTTTGCGCAGGCCAGGGCCGCGACGAGGACGAGGATGGAACGGGCGCGCCTCACGGCGGCAGAAGGTACCATCTGCGGCCGCATGCGACGCCCGTCCGCCGCCCTGCTTCTCGTGCTCGCCGTTGGGTGTGGCAAGCCGCCCCCCATGGCCCGGCTGGCCCTGGTGAGCGTCCGCCCGACCGTTCGAGCCGAGATCCTGGCCCACGACGTCGAGGCCGCGTGGTGCTTCACGGAGAACCTGATCTCCGTGACCCTGCGCCCCCCCTGGCGCGCGCGGCTGGCGGACCACGGCAGGGCCATCGGGCTGGCCATCGACCGGGTCCCGGGCGCCGACGTCCTGCTGAACGTGGACACCTACGTGCGCGTCGAGCAGTACGGGCTCTTCCAGCGCATCTGCGCCCAGGTGGTGGGCGACGCAGGGAAGCTCCCGTGAGCCGCGTCATCCTGCTCGTGGCCCTGGCGCTCTCCACCAGCGCGTGCGTCACCTACCCGCGCGGCACCCTGGGCATGGCCTCCCACGTGATGCCCGCGCTGGAGAGCGAGCTCATCGCCGAGGGCGTCGAGGGCCGCGACTGCGACGAGTGGCTTGACCGCCGCCAGTCCGAAGCCGTGGAGGAGGCCATCGCCAGCGCTCCCGGCGCCAACGCGCTCGTGAACGCCACCTTCACCTTCCAGAACTTCTGCCTGGTGGTGCGCGGCGACGCCGTGCGGATCCCCTAGATGGCCGCTCCCCGGGAGCTCCGCGTGCCGGTGGGCGAGCGGACCGGCGGGGTGGACGCGCTCCTCCTCTCCCCTCGCGGCGCCCGCGCCTGCCTGGTGCTCGCCCACGGCGCCGGCGCCGGTATGCGCCACGCCTTCATGGACGCGATCTGCGAGCGCCTCACCGAGCGCAAGCTGGCGAGCTTCCGCTTCCAGTTCCCCTACATGCAGCAGGGGCGGCGTGCGCCGAGTCCGCGACCGGTCCTGCTGGCGAGCGTGCGCGCCGCCGTCCACGCCGCCGGCGAGGCGACCCGCGGCCTGCCACTGGTAGCGGACGGCAAGTCCATGGGCGGCCGCATGACCTCGCTGCTGGCCTCGCAGGAAGCGCTGCCCGGCGTGCGCGGGCTGGTCTTCCTGGGCTTCCCGCTCCACGCCGCCGGCAAGCCGGGCAACGAGCGCGGCGAGCACCTGGCGGACGTGGGACTCCCCATGCTCTTCCTCCAGGGCACCCGCGACTCCCTGGCGGACCTGAGCCTGCTCGGCCCGCTCGTCTCCAAGCTCGACGAGGCGACGCTCCACGTGGTGGAAGGCGGCGACCACTCGTTCCACGTGCTCAAGCGCTCGGGCCGAACGGACGCCGAGGCTCTGGACGAGCTGGCGGAGTCGGTCGACGCCTGGGCGACCGGCCTCGGTCTGTGAGGGCGTCGGGGCGATCCTCCGCCTAGTCCTCGTAGCGCTTGGCGCGGGCGAGAGCCTGTTCCACGCCCAGCAGCTCGAGCAGCTCGCCGAAGGTGCGGGGGTCCTCGGCCGACGCGATGGCGCCGGTCTCGTGCAGCTCGTCCAGGGCGTCGCGGAAGGCGCGGAAGGCCACCGCGAGGGTGGCGGTGTGGATGTGGATGCGGAAGCCGCGCCGCGCCGCCTCGTCGGGGCGCACGAGCTGTCCGTTGTAGAGGAGCGGCAGATCGCCCAGGCGCTCGCCGCAGGCGTCCAGGTCCTCGAGGGTGCGGATGCCGTCCACGAAGACGACGTCCGCGCCCGCCTCGCGGTAGGCGCGCGCGCGCCGTTCGGCGCCGTCCCAGCCTTCGACGCCCAGCGCGTCGGTCCGAGCGATCAGCACCAGGTCCGGATCCCGGCGCGCCTCGCAGGCCGCGCGGACCTTGGGGAGCATCTCCTCGTCCGGGATCACCTGCTTGCCCGCCATGAATCCGCAGCGCTTCGGCCAGACCTGGTCCTCGATGTGGAGCGCCGCAGCGCCGGCGTCCTCGTAGCTCTGCACGGTGCGGATCACGTTCAGGGCGTTCCCGTAGCCGGTGTCGGCGTCGGCGATCACCGGGATCGACACCGCGCGGGCGAGCGCGCCCACGTTGTCGGCCATCTCGCGCATGCCGAGCAGGCCCAGGTCCGGCAGCCCGCGGGCGGCGGCGGTCCCGAAGCCGGTCATGTAGACGGCATCGAAGCCCACCGCCTCGGCGAGCTTCGCCTGGAGCCCGTCGTACACGAACGGGGCCAGTACGAACTCGCCGGCGTCGAGGGCCTGGCGCAGCGCGCGTCGGGGTTCAGCCACGGCCGCAGAGTCTAGCGCCGATCGTCCCGTGCAGGGGATCTCCTGCGCCGCGGCGTGGTAGGCTGGCCGTGGGGTAGCGTCGGAGGAACGCATGCGGCGACATGTCGCGCTCGCACTCCTGCTCGTCTCGACGATCGCGATCGTCTCGTGCGGCGGCAGCTTCCGCCGCTTCCTGTACGCGGGCCCCGGGCGCGACGGCTGGCAGCAGCCGGACCGCGTGGTGGAGGCGCTGGCCGTGGCGCCCGGCGCACGGGTGGCGGACCTCGGCGCGGGCGGCGGCTACTTCACCTTCCGCCTGGCCGACGCGGTCGGCCCCGACGGCCTGGTCTTCGCCATCGACGTGGACCCGAACATGCTCGAGTACCTGGAGGAGCGCGTGCGCGACGAGGGCATCGCCAACGTGAAGGTGGTCGAGGCGGCCTACGACGACGCGCGGATTCCCGAGAGCGGCGCCGACCTCGTGCTCACAGTAAACACCTACCACCACATCTCCGACCGCCCCGTGTACTTCCGCCAGCTGGCCGGATCCCTGCGCCCGGGCGGCCGGGTCGCGATCATCGAGCTCGACGACGGCAGCTGGTTCCGGCGCTGGTTCGGGCACTACACCGATGCGGACGTGATCCGGAGTGAGATGGAGTCGGCCGGCTACCGGCTGGCGGCCGAGCACGACTTCCTCGATCGCCAGAGCTTCCTGGTGTTCGCCGCCGGAGGCTGAGCGTGTCCGCGGCGCCGCCCGGCCGCGCGGAGATCTTCGACGGCCTGGCCGAGCTCTACGACGAGGTGCGCCCGAGCTACCCGGCGAGCCTGGTGGACGAGATCCACGAGCGCGCGCGGCTCCTCGCACCCGCTGCGATCCTCGAGGTCGGCTGCGGCACCGGCAAGGCCACGCGGCTCTTCGCCGCCCGCGGCCACCGCATCACCGCCGTCGAGCCGGGCCCGCGCATGGCCACACTCGCGGCCAAGCACTGCCGGGCCTGGCCCGCGGTCCAGATCGAGATCGCCCGCTTCGAGGATTGGCCGCTCGAGGAGCGGATCGAGGCTTCCGGCTGCTTCCGGGATCGGGTCGAGAGCGTGCACCCGTGGACGGACCGGCGCAGCGCCGACGCGTACACGCGACTGCTCCGCACCCACTCGGATCACGCGTCCCTGCCCGAGGCGACGCGCGAGGCGCTGCTCGCTGAGGTGCGCCGGGCCATCGAGGCGCACGGCGGCGAGATCGCCGTGGAGCAGGAGGCGAGACTCTTCTTCGCGTTTCGCCGCGACTAACCCGATGCACTTCGCTCGCCTTTGGCTCGCTGCGCGGAGGGCAACTCGCGGGTCGCCCTCCTAGCGGAAGGCCGTCTCGAGTGCGCGCTCCACCAGCGCGGCGCCGATCCAGGAGCCCAGGCCGATCGCGAGGTAGAGCCCGAAGCGCGCGACGGTGGTGGCGCCGAAGGGCCACTCGCTGGCGGCCGCGACGCGCCCTTCCCAGGCCACGAGGTCCGCGACGCGGCCGCCGCGCGGGTCGTCGCCGGGCGCCGCGAGGGCGCGCTCACGGGCTCCGCCGAGAACGCCGCGCACCCGGGCCAGCTCCGCCTCCTTGGCGGCGCGGATCCGGCGGTGTGCACCCCAGACCGGCAGCAGGAAGGCCGCCAGCGCGAACCCCACCGCACCCAGGAGCGCCACCAGCAGCACCGGCTCCGCGGCCCCGGTGGCCCAGAGCGGCGCGAAGAGCGACAGCAGCAGCATCGAGAGCAGCACGCTGCGGAGTCCGCGGCGTCCGAACGGGGCGAGCGGCGCTCGGTCCAGCAGGTCGATCTCCACCAGGCGATCGCCCAGGCGGGAGAACGCGCGCGCCAGCAGCAGCTCGAGCATCACCGCCCGCGCGATCAACCAGGCGTTCAGCAGGTTGCGTGCCACGAGCCAGGTGAGCGCAGGATCGCCCGGCTCCGGGATGCGGCCGTCGGGCCAGAGCGAGGGATTGAAGGCGTTGGCCACGAACGAGAAGCAGAGGGCCCCGACGCCCACGCCGGTTACCCACGCGCGCGGCACCGTCGCGATCTCGCGCCGCAGCTGCGCGATCTCCGCAGGCCCGGCCCCCAGGGCGGGCGCCAGGTCCTCCAGATCGCGCGCCCCACCGCGCAACGTGTAGGCCGTCACGACGGGCGGCATGCCGATCAGGAGCGACCAGAAGATCTCCCACTGCCAGGTCGCGCCACCGAGCTGGTCGAAGCGGCCGGGCCCGGCGCCGAAGAGGGCGCTGTAGACGAGGTACAGACCGAACCAGGCCGCCGACACCAGCAGCCCGGTCCAGATGGGCGCCAGGCGCGCGCGTTCGATCAGCCGCAGGCTCCACGGGGTCGACGGCGGCAGGGCCAGCGAGGCAGCGCTCACCCCCGTAGTCTACGCTCCTGCGGACCCGATGAGCGATTCCAGCCGCGTGCGCCGCAGCGCTCCGGAAGACCTGCCCTTCCTGCGCGCCATGCTCTTCGAGGCCGCGTTCTGGCGCCCCGGCGAGCCTCGGCCGCCGCAGGACGAGGGGCTGGCGCGCCCGGACCTGGCGAAGCTCCTGCGCGGCTTCGGCAAACGGACGGGCGACCTGGGCGTCGTCGCCGAACGCGACGGGCGTCCCGCCGGTGCCGCCTGGTGCCGGCTGTGGACACCCGCCGAGCACTCCTACGGGTTCGTCGACGCGCAGACGCCCGAGCTCGCCATCGGTGTGCTGCCGGAGCTGCGCGGCCAGGGCATCGGGCTGCAGCTGCTGCGGGCGCTGGCCGTGGTGGCATCCGAGGACGGGCACCCGCGGCTCTCGCTCTCCGTGGAGCACGCCAACCCGGCGCGCCGCCTCTACGAGCGTGCCGGCTACCGCGAGCACGCCCGCGACGACGGCGACGCCACCCTGGTCCTCGACCTGCTCGACCCCGCGCTCTGGCGCTCCCTGCCGCGAGGGCGCCCGGCGCGCACGGTCGTGCCGTCGGCGGGCCAGGAGTCCGTGTGGGACTACCCGCGACCGCCGCTCCTCGAGCCGGCGCGCCGGCCGGTGCGAGTGGAGCACGCCGGTCAGGTCGTCGCCGAGAGCGCCCGCGCGCTGCGCGTATGCGAGACGGCGAGCCCGCCGACCTACTACTTGCCGCCGGAGGACGTGCGCCGCGAGCTGCTCACCCCGAGCCGCAGCCGCAGCTTCTGCGAATGGAAGGGCAGCGCCCGCTACTGGACGCTCGACCTGGACGGGAGGACCGTACCGGACGCCGCCTGGAGCTATCCGGATCCGACGCCCGCGTTCGCCGGCCTGCGCGATCACCTGGCCTTCTTCGTGGGCCGGGTCGACGCCTGCTTCCTCGGCGACGAGCGCGTGCGGCCCCAGCCGGGTGGCTTCTACGGGGGCTGGGTCACCGACGACGTGGTCGGTCCCTTCAAGGGCGAGCCGGGAACCGAGGGCTGGTAGTGGACCCCGCGGCCCGGGAGGTGCTCGAGTTCTGGCTGGGCGACGCGCGCCGCGGTCCGGGCGCCGTGGCCGACCGGGTCGAGCGCTGGTTCCAGTCCGACCCGAAGCTCTGACGCGTCAGGGACCCGGCGTCGATTTCGCCGGATTCCCACCGGCACGTCACCGCGCCGGCACAGGTCGCGCCGATCCTTCCCGGCGCATGGACGTGATCATCCGACGCACGGCCACGGGCTACGCGGCGAGCGGAAGCGGATTTCAGCTGTGGGAGGAAGACCGCCGCCAGCTCCTGGCCCGCGTCGCCGAAATCACGGGCGGTCGAAGTACGTCCGGGCGCCCCGGGTCCAGTCCGGGCCGTTTCCCCAGTGGTGCCGCGTGCGCTTCGCCGGGTGCTCCGGATCGAACTTCTCGCACGCCTGCTCGTACTCCTTCTGCGCGCGGCGCGCCGCCGGAAGGGCCCAGTAGTCCTCTTCCTGGCTCCAGCGACCGTCGCCGGCGTAGTCCAGGATCGTGATGCCGGGGAAGTCGATGGTCCCCTCGCCGCTCGGGTGGTCGCGGCGGTTCTGCATGTAGACCATCACCTTGCCGAGCCCGGCGTCGACGCTGTGCCACTCGTAGCCGGTGTAGAGCTCGCCGTACTCAGCCATGATCGGAACGATCCAGTCCCGGATGGCCTGGCGTCCCTGCATGCTGCCGAGGATGCGCTCGTGGTAGGCGGCGTCCTCGGTGAAGAGGCCGCTCCACTCCTCCCAGCGCTCGCCGACGGCGCCCGTCTCCCAGTAGGTGCGGAACGCGCGCTCGAGCTCTTCGGGGGTGAACTTCGCCATGGTCGTCTCCTCGCGCCCAGTCTACACGGCGAGGGGACGCAGGGGGTGGGAAGTTGGGGGCGCGCCGGGAGGCGGCGCGCGAAGCGCGGGGGCCCGGGGTCTCCCCCGAGCCCCCGCCGATCGCTGGGGTGCCGTGCGGACCGCTAGTAGCGGCCGCCGCCGCCGCCACCGCCGCCGCGGGGGCGGCGCTCCTGCGCCTCGTTCACGCGCAGGCTGCGGCCATCCATTTCGCTCCCGTCCAGGCTGCGGATCGCCTCATCCGCAGCGCCCGGGTCTTCGAGCTCGACGAACGCGAAGCCGCGCGAGCGACCGGTCTCCCGATCGGTGATCACGCTCACCGAGCTGACCGTACCGTGGCGCTCGAACATCTCGCGCAAGTCTTCCTCGGTGGTCGAGAAAGAGATATTTCCAACGTACAGGCGCTTGCCCACTATCCATTACCTCGTCCGCCCCCGGACCCATCCGGCCGGCTGCGGTCTGCGCGGGCTCCCACTCCGCACCGTGCGAACGCGGGAGTCCCATGCAACAAACACCGCCACCGCCACTGCTGCGACGGATCGACGGGAAAGGCGCTCTGTGACGAGGAACGCAAGACTTGGGCGTGTTGTGACCGAGGCTCGATTCGATCGTACTAGGGGCCTCTCGCCGAGCAGGCTAGCGCAGGCCGGATCGGCCGCACAAACACGATTAGGCCCCTCGGGGCCCACTGCGGGGGAACTCCCGCCCTGCGACTTCTCAGTGGCGGGGGAGAGGCGCGCAGAGCTCGGCGTCGTGGCCGTCCGGGTCGGAGAAGTAGACGGACTTCGCGGGCATCCAGTCGTGGACCACCGGGCCGCGGATCTCCACGCCGTGGCTGCGGAGCTTCTCGGCCGCGGCGTCGATCTCGGAGGCGGCGACCGAGAAGGCGAAGTGCTGCTTGGGGAACCCGCCGTCGTCGCGCTGGAGCACGAGCATGCCCGCATCGCCGCCGGCGCGCAGGAAGAGCATGCCGCGTTCTTCCACGCGCAGGCCCTCTTCGAGGCCCAGGACATCGCAGTAGAAGGCCTCGGCGCGGCGCAGATCCCGCACCCGGATCACCACCTCGTAGACGCCGCGAATCGGGAGCATCGGGACTCCTCCTCGTGGGCGCACGCAGCAGGATGGCCGCTCCAGGCCGGCGGCACAAGCGCGCCGCGAGCGAGGCCCCGCTAGGCCTCTTCGTCGAGGGCGCCCTCGGCCAGGGCGATGCGCATGAAGGTCCGGAGCTCGTCGGACGGGTGCATCGGATCCGGCGGTCGCACCATCGCCGTCAGGTTCCGGGCCACCTGGACCGGCGTCATCACGATCCCCCACGGAAAGCCCCACCAGCCGCAGAAGAGCGAGAAGAAGAGCCCCTCGAACTGGTGCCGCAGGCCGCACGAGCGGCACGAGATGCGCGGGACGTTCCGCCAGGAAGTGAAGACCAGCAGCGACCAGACCTTGTAGCCGGTGTGGACGTCCACCGGACCGCTCCCGCCGCAGAGGGGGCAGAGCCCCTGGTGCACTTCCCGGGCTGCCTGGAGCACGGTCTCCGGCGCGATCTGCTCGGCCACCGTGAGGGCAGCGCCCTTCTCGAGACAAGCCGCGTTGCAGAAGCGCAGATTCCCGTGGCGCTCACCGCCGAAGAGGATCGTCGAGCCGCAGGTATTGCACGCCGCCATGCTGGCACCTCCCGGCGTCCGATCGGCAGGACGCCGAGCGGTCTTGAAGAGGGCGCTCAGTCGGGCCCGGCTCCCCCGTCGGCTGGCCCAGCGGGCTGGGGATCCGCGTCGGGCCGGTCGAGGAAGAAGACGGTCACCTCCTCGAAGATCCCCGGCCGGGCGTCCCGACCCTAGCGGTCCACCCACGGATCGTAGCTGCCGAAGTTCCAGACGTGGCCTTCGGGATCGCGGCACGAGTAGCCGCGCCCGCCGTAGTCCGCGTCCTCGAGCGGCATCACGATCTCGGCGCCGGCTTCGACGGCCCGCGCATGGTGCTTGTCGGCGTCCTCGACGACGACGTACGGGCTCTGGGTGCCGACCCCGCCGACGTCGCCCGGCGGTTTCACGAGCGCGTCGAACGCGTCGTCGCGGGCCGTGCCGAGCATCACCATCCCGTTGCCGAAGGACCGCTGTGCGTGGACGACGCCGCCCGCTTCGTCCGGCACCACCCGGTGGCGCTCGAACCCGAAGGCCCGGCACAGCCAGTCGACGGCGGCGGCCCCGTCCCGGTAGCGCAGGGTGGGGATCACGCCCGCGCGCGTCTCGGTCGCATTCTCGGCCATCGCGATCTCCTTCCGCGATTCAAGGAGTGTCCCTTGACGCAAATCTCGAGGAACGTCCCCGCTCGCCGAGGAGGAGCAGGGCTACGCCGGCCACGATGGTCACGTCGGCGAGGTTGAAGATGCCCGTTTGGAGCGGACCCCAGCCGAGACTCACGAAGTCCGTCACCGCGCCGTCGTGGGCCAGCCGGTCGAGCCAGTTTCCGACGCCACCGCCCGCCAGCATGCCGAGCCCGAGGAGCGACGCGGCGGAGCCGACGCTCGCACGCAGCACCAGCCCGCACAGCACGGCGAGCCCCAGCGGGACCAGGACGAAGAAGAGGACGCCGCGCACGCCCGCCGGAAGCCCGGCACCGAGGCTGAGGAAGCCGCCAGGGTTCGAGGCGAGCTCGAGCCGCAGCGTGTCGCCCGCCAGCGAGATCGGGGACGAGCCTGAGAGGGCGTCCTGGGCGATCTGTTTCGTCGCGTGATCGCAACCCGCGCAGCCGACGAGCATCGCGGCAAAGATCCAGGCGTTGTGGCGCTTCATCCTGCGCAGGGTATCACGGCGCGCGGCCGGGGCTTGCGGCGTCCGCTGCCTATTCGGGGAACGGAGAGAGCAGCAGAAAGAAGCTGAAGCCCGCGTAGCGCTCGACGAATGCCGCACGGCCGGCCGGGAAGGTCTCCGTCTCGCGCCGCCAGCACGCCGCCAGCTGGCGCGTACAGCCGCGCCGGGGATGCCGGGCGAGCGCGCGCTCCACGTAGTCCGCCGGCACGTCGCAGAGGCGCAGGCCGAGCAGGTCGACCATGGCACCGGCGGCGATGGTGGGAGCGAGCGGACCGCGCTCGTAGCCGATTCCGGGCGTGATGTGCAGGGCCACCGCCTCGGCCAGCGACTCGCCGGTCTTCGCATCCAGCCCCGCCACCTCGAGCACGCGCTCGGCTCCGGCGACGGCGAAGCAGCGCTCGGAGCTCGGAGATTCGAGCGCGATGTCGTGCAGCAGGCAGGCGGTATACAGGTGCTCCACGTCGAGCTCGACCCGATCCAGGCTCGCGAGCGCCAGCCCGAAGAGAAAGGTGCGGTACGAGTGGTTCGCCGTCGCGGGCGTGAGGGTCTCCCGGCACTCGCGCTCCGCCTCCTGCACCAGACGCGAGTCGGGGATGGCGATCGCATCCGGATCCAGGCCCGGGATCGCATCCCGCCTCAGGCCCAGGTCCAGACGCAGTCGATCGCGGGTGTAGCGAAGCGTGGTGGCCAGAATCGGCGCGAGGAGCGCGCGGCGCTCCGACGCCGAGAGCCGGCCGGAGGAGGCCCGCGCCCACTCGAGGCCACCCAGCGCCACGGGCTAGCGGGTGTCGCCGGGGGTTTCGGCGTCGTCGCCTTCGTGCTGTCCCCACATGCCGGGCTGCTTCGTGACGCTGAGGTCGCCCTGGATCGCGCACTGGCACGCGAGCCGCAGACCGGAGTCGGGCGTGTGCGGCGGAAAGCGCAGGCGCCAGCGCTCGGCGCGGGTCGGCTCGGACACCTTGCCCTCGATCCGCACGGCGCAGGTGCCGCAGGTGCCCCGGCCACGGCAGTTCAGCGCCCGGGCGGCGCTGTTGTAGAGCGGCAGGCGCGCCCGGATCAGCACCAGCCGGAGGTTGGCGCCGAGGGGAGCCTCGACGGACTTTCCCGCGAAGTGGACGGTGGGCATGCTGCGCGTCTCCTTCCCATCAGTCGCCGTCGGTGCCGAGCAGGCTGACCGCCGTGGTGGTGGCGATGAGCCTCGAGTCGTCGAGGGCCGCCGTGCGATGGCGCGCCACCTGGAGGTACTCGGGGTTGGTCGCCATCTGGAGGAACGCCTTGCGCGAGGGGTACTCCACCAGGATCGCATCGTCCCAGCGCTCCTGATCCGGAGCGATCACGCTGGCCTGCACACTTCCCAGCCAGAGCATGCGTCCGCCGACGGACGCCAGGTGCGAACCCACCAGGGCGCCGTAGCGCTGGTACGCCTCGCGCCCGGAGCACGGCTCCGCGTCGAAGCCGGGCGGGTAGTCAGCGCGCTCCCGGTAGCGCAGCAGGTTGATCATCACGACGGGCCCGTCGTCGCCGTCCGCTTCGATGAACGACCGCAGCTGCTCCCGGCTCGGCTCCACGCATCCCATTCCTGCTCCTCCTGCGCCCGAGCGCACCCGTGCGACATCCGGGATGAGCTCAGCGGTCGTCCTCGCCGCGTTCCGCCAGCTGGCTGATCCCGAACACGACCGCGAAGCCCAGGGCCGCGGCGAACCCCGCGGCGGTGAAGGCCAGGAGGAGGATCAGCCCCGCCCGCAAGACCATCCCCAGCACGCCCGCGCACTCGCCTCCCAGCATGCTGCCCCAGAGTCCGGTCGCCGTCAGCACGAAGGCCGCCGCAGCGAGCACGGCCGGGAGCCAGAAGAGCAGCCGCTCGAGCTGGGAGGCGCTCCGTTCTGTGGGACTCGGGGTCCGGTCGTCTTCGCCCGGCACGGCGCCCGCCTCGCGGACCGGGCTCCCGCTGCGCGGCCCGGCCTCTCCGAGCCCCAATGAGACTCCCAGATCCGACACCTCACGGTACCACGCCCGGGTTCGCCCGTGGCGGGCCGTTCCAGCTCCGACCTCCGGCGCCCGCCTGCCTCGGCGGCCAGCGCCTGCGGACCGCCCGGGCATCCGGCGTCCCGAGACCTTCCCAGTGGACCCAGAGCGCGCGCTCCACGCGCAGGCGGAAGATCGGGTCGTGCGTGCGAAACGAAGGATACGGGACGACCTCGTGCACCGCCGAGCGCTCCGCCGGATCCACCACCTCGGAGGACGACCCGGCGACCTGGAACTCCTCGTCGGCCCCGCCCAGGAATGCGTGCAGCGCGAAACCGCCCCCGGCGCGCAGGTCGCGGACCTTCGGAGTCCGAGCACTCGCGATCAGGTACAGGTGATCCCCGCAGAGGATGGGACACACGGGCGAGAGGTGCGGCGTTCCGGCGCCCGCCGTGGCCAGGAAGCCGATGGCGACCCCGTCCGCGCCGACCAGCAGGCGACGGGCCGCCGCCGCGAAGTCGGGCGCGGCGCCTTCGAACTCGGACCAGCTCGCCATGGAAGCCGGCGCCTCCCGAGCGCCCCAGGCAGTCTATCACCCGGCTTCGCTCAGGCGGCACCCCGGGAGAGGCGCCAGAGGCAGGCGCAGTGCACGCCCACGAAGAACGGCACCAGGAACGTGGGCACGAGCGCCAGCGGGAAGCGGAAGATGGGCTCCGTCGTCGGACCGGAGGTGAAGAAGTGGATGGGACCCGGCATCGAGACGTGGAGCAGCAGCCCCGCCAGCAGGAAGATCGCGCTGCCGGCGAGATTCCAGGCAACGAGCCCTCGGCGGACGCGCTCCGGGCTGCGGGCTGCGAGAACCGCCATCGGCAGCGCCGTCGCACCGACGAGGAAGTCCGGTACGGCGACCGTGAAGATGAAGTGCGCCGGGAGCTTGCCGGAGGCGTACTGGAGGATCGTCCCGATGGCGGTGATGCGGATCGCCTGCACCGCCACGAGCCAGGCCAGCGGAATCGACGCCAGCACACGGGCGATCGCGCTCCGAAAGCGGGGCCAGCCCCACAGGCCGCCCGCCACGAAGCCCGTCGGGATCAGGAAGCCGCAGAGAAGTGGGAGGAAGCGGAGTGCGCGCGGGTCCAGATACCCGCCCCGCGCCGCGAAGACCGCCGAGGCGAGCACCCAGCCCGCAAGCACGCCGATCACGATCCAGCAGGCGCGCTCCTCGGAGCCCGCGATCGCCGCGTGCACCCGGGCGCGGCGGACGGCAGCGATGCAGAGGCCGAAGACGGCCGCGACCAGGAACGGAACCGAAGGAGAGTCCATGCTGGCCTCCGTCCGGTGCGCTTCGTCAGGCGGAGGCCTGGAACAGCACGTGCATGGCCAGGCGATGCAGACCGTAGGCCCCGCCGAGGCAGACGAATGCCAGCGCGTAGGCCGGCCAGAACGCGAGGCCGAACCGGTCTCCGACCACGAAGGGCAGGAAGAAGGCGAGCGTCAGGGGCACGGCGACCGCGATGCTCTTCGCGAGGAGCACCGTATTGGTCAGGCTCCCGTGCTCGATGTAGGACATGGGCAGCACGATGGCCGTCGAGATGGGGAGCGCCACGAAGAAGCCGGCCAGCAGCGGCGAACGACCCGACAGCCAGGAGGCGAAGGCGATGACGACTCCGGAGACGATGGCCTTGATCGCGAACTCCATGGGCATGGCTCCTCGCCGCCGGGCTCCGTGAGCCCTGCCAGACTCTACCACCCGGGCCGGGATCCGAAGCCCGACCGGAGGCGGATTTCCGTACTTCATGCGTCGACAGGGCCGCCCACGTAGAGGGACGAATCGTACAGGAGCTCCACCTCCGCCTCCTCGGGCGAGATCTGCTGGACCAGCGTCTTGAACTCCACGTCGATCGGGAGGTTCGAGCGCAGGAACGATTCCTTGGCCTGCTCGTCGTCCTCCACCTCGGCGACCACGACCAGGATCGGCCGCTGACGGGTCCGGATCAGCAGGAAGAGCTCGTGCCGTGTCCCGTGGGTGCGGTAGCTCTCCTGGAGCTCGGCGCGACGAGCGGACAACGAGGCGAGCCAGTCGCGCAGCTCCGAAACGTCGTCGTGGTCGATCCGCCCGATCGTAGCTTGAAGCACTGATCCCCCTCTGCCTGGCGAGCGACGCCGCCGGGCCGGCCGCGTCACGGGCTTCGCTGCGAGACGGTATCACGGGATCGGCAAGAGCCCCGGCGCCAGCGCCTGGACGTGCGCGGCTGTGATGGACGTCCGGTCGCGGGTGCCCATGTGGCGCATCACGGTCTCGAGCTCGGTGCGCAGCAGCGCGAGCACCGCCTCGACCCCCTCCTGTCCGAAGGCGGAGAGCCCCCATAGGTAGGGGCGCCCCACGCAGACCGCGGACGCGCCGAGCGCGAGGGCGGTGAAGAAGTCCGTGCCGCGTCGGAAGCCGCCGTCGATCAGGATCGGGATCCGGCCGTCGACGGCCCGAACGATCCCCGGCAGCACCTCCACCGTGGAGAGGGCGTTGTCCATCTGGCGCGCACCGTGGTTCGAGACGACGAGCCCGTCGACGCCGTGCTCGACGCAGAGGCGGGCGTCCTCGTGGGTCAGGATCCCCTTCAGCACGAGCTTCATGGAGGTGGCGTCGCGGATGCGATCCACGTAGTCCCAGTCGAGGGTGAACGCATCGGAGGCCAGCTCGAGCGGGTCGAGCCCCAGGGACGTCATCAGGCGCAACCCCTGCGCGACCCTCCGGGTCGAGCCGTGGCAGGCATAGCAGGCGGGATCGTCCCGGCTGCGGAAGGGGTTGCCCGGCCCGCGGAAGCGGCGCAGCCGATCCTGGCTGCCGAAGCCCGGCAGGTCCACGGTCAGCACGACGACCGGGCACCCGGCCTCCTCCGCCCGCCGGAGCTGCCAGCGCGTGATGGGCCACGCGCCCGGTGTGTAGAGCTGGAACCAGATCGGCGCCCCGCGCGCCTCCACCACGTCGTGCAGCGGCTGATGGGAGCCCGTGGAGAGGATCATGAGATGGTCGCGAGCCTTCGCCGCGCGCGCGACCGCGACTTCTCCCTGGGGATGGAAGGCGCGCTGGCCGCCAGCAGGTGCCAGCGCGATGGGGCACGCGAGCTTCGTGCCCAGGATCTCCGTCCGGGTATCGAGATCCCGGACGTCGACGAGGCGCCGTGGCCGCAGACCGAACCTGGCAAACCCCGCGCGGTTGGCGCGGAGCCCCACCTCGTGGTCCACGCCCGTGGCCAGGAAGGCCCAATGTGCGGGCGACAGGCGCTCCTCGGCCGCAGCGCGGAAGTCGAAGACGTTGATCGCGTCGGCCGGGGACGCGATCACCTCCACCGCGTCGGCCAGCCCGGGTGCGCATTCCGCGGCGGCGGCGAGCAGATCCTCCAGCGCCCGGACGGGACGCGCGGCGAGGAAGAGCGGGCTCCCGAGCAGGAAGCGGAGCAGCGCGCGACGGCTCTGGCGCGCCGTGGGGTTGCCGGCCACCATGAAAGCGAAGATACATTCGCTTTCATGGCAAGGTCAAGCCAAAAACGAATAAAAATTCGCTTTTCTGGTGTCCAGCGCTAGCCTGCGGAGCGTGTCCGAGACCCGCGCCCAGTCCCCGCCCCGCCGGCCCCGCTCCGCGCCGCCCCCGCCGGCCCCCCGCAGCTTTCCGCAGGCACGCGCCCAGGCCTCCTACGAGAAGCTCCTGGAGGCGGCCCTCGAGCTATACGCCGAGCGGGGCTACCACATCGCGGAGCGGGCTGGCATGAGCGTGGGCGGCCTCTACCGCTACTTCCGCGACAAGCACCAGATCTTCGTCGAGCTGATGCACCGCCTTCTCGAGCAGAACCGCCTGCATCAGGACGCGATGATCGCGGAGTTCGAGGCGGCCTGGGACGCCGGTGCCATCGACTTGCGCCAGGTGGTGGACAGCCTGGTCGACTGGACCTGGAGCGAGACCCACGGAGCCCCACCGGACCTGCTCCGCACCTACATGGCCATGAGCTACCAGGACGAGACCTTCGCTGCCCTGCGAGGCCAATACGACCGTTACGAGCAGCAGGCCATCGCCCGGGTGATCGCGAAGGCGATCTCGAGAAGTCGGGTCCCCTCCCCGCTCGCCGCGGCCCGGGTGCTCGACATGCTGGTCGAGACCCTCGCGATCTGGTCCGCGCTGCATCCCGGCGCCGGCAACCGTGGCGTGAAGCGAGCGACGCGTGAGATGATCTACCGCTTCCTGGCGGAGCCGGGCGAGCCCGGGTGACACCGCTCACTCCCGCGGCCTCGAGTTTCCGTCCTCGTCGATGTAGTCCGAGAAATCGGGCTTGCTCGACAGGGATATCGGAAGTCTTGCAGCCATCAGCGTCTCGAACACTTCCTGCGCGCCTGCAGGCGGTTCTCCAGCCGGGTCGGCTCGATAGTACATCACGACTCCGTTCTGCTGCGCGAGCGTTCGGAGACGCTCCTCCAGCTGAGGCAAGGTAACTCGCTCATTCTCGTAGAAGATCTGCCCGGCCGCTGTCAGCTTGACCCGACCCACCTGGGGTTCTGAAGGCGCCTCGCTCGAACAGCTCACACTCAACGGAACGAGCGTGAGCCAGCAGATCGCGAACACCAACATTGATCGCATTCGTCCAACCTCCATCCGGCGGATTCCGAACCCGCGCTTCGTCAAGCCGCACCCCCGTGATCGGCAAGCACTTCATCGATTGTGCATCGGGCGCTAGCGGCTTCCAATGGGTTGGTGTCCAGGCGTTCGGCAAGTGTAATCAGGCCCTTCCACAGTGCCCAGCCGCGACCTCGCGCCCAGGTTGCATCACCGGCCGGAAGAGCTGCGCGAAACGCTTCCCGACTTCCCCCTGAGAAGAGCGTCCAGGCAATGGTGAGATCGCATGCAGGATCGCCCACGCCCGAACACCCGAAGTCGATCACGGCACTCAAGTGACCATCCTGCACTAGCAGGTTTCCCGCACTGACGTCCCCATGGAGCCAGACGGGTGCGCCGAGCCACGTTGCTCGAAGGGCTGCCTCCCACACCGCGGTCACTGCGTTGGTATCAAGCTTGCCGTGCAAGGCTGCAATCGCCTGCCGGGTTTCAGTGTCGTAGATCGACAACGGCCCGCCGCGGAAGAAGTTGTGCTGCCCAGGTGGCGGCCCGCCGGCGGAATCGATCTGCTGCAACGCAACGAGGAAGTGGGCCAGCGTGGTCGCGAACGTGCGCAAATCGTCGATGCGCTCAATGGTCGCGTTCTCGCCTTCGAGCCACCGGTAGACGGACCAATGCCAGGGATACCCGTCGGCGGGGACTCCCATCGCGAGCGGGACCGGAATGGGAAGCGGTAGGCGCGAAGCAAGTCTCGGCAGCCACCGCTGTTCCTTTTCCACTTGCCCGGCGTACCACTCGGCGCTCGGCAGTCGCACGGACATGTCCTCGCCGAGACGGAACGTCCGGTTGTCCCACCCGTCGAACTCGACGGGCTTGATAGCGAGATCTGCCCATTGCGGAAATTGCGCAGTGATCAAACGGCCTACGAGAGGGACGGTGATGTTCACCCCGGTGGCAGGCGTATCACCAGAGGTCACGAGAGCCATTTACTTTGAAAACCCAATGGGTGTGCTGTGCTGACGAGCCTGAACGACCAGGTAGTGGCGCTGAGACGCCTGGATCACCAAGGAACCTCAGGCTCCCGGCTTGGCGCGCTCGGTAAAGATCCAGTTGAGGTCCGGGCGGTACGCTACCCATGAGTTGCTCTGGGCGATGTGAACCGCTGCTCGAAACTCAGCGGGATCGGATACGACCAAGGCCACATTGTCGTGCTTCTTGAACGTGAGTTCGATCGTGCCCTGGTTCTTGTTGAAGTCCCAGTACAGCAGGTACCTCTTGACGACGATGTAGGTACCAGCTCTAGCGATTGAACTCTACTCGGACTCGTCGATCGTCGTTTCTCCCAGGACGTGCGCAACTCTCGCCGGCTGACGGATCGGCGCTCAGCGGCCGGCCACCCGGCAGGAGCGCGCCAAGCCCGAAGGAACGCGGCCAGTCTACACCAGGGATGAAGCGACCTGCTTGAAGCGAGCCGGGGCGCACGCAGCGGGACTAGAAGCTGAACACCCGGCCCCGAAAGAGGTATGACTACGACACCCCGGAGGAGCGCTTCCATGCAGCCTAGAGAACGTTGCGCTTCAAATGTGAAGCTAGGCGCCAGCCCACGGCGATCTATCGGAATAGAAGCGGAAGAAGCACATGAGCCCCGCAATGAGCGGCCACAACGAAGGAGAAGCCCGGCCAGAGTGCCAGCGCGGACGTCAACCCTGCGAACACCGCGCGGTCGAGGAAGTAGGGAAGTTCGAAGGGACGCGCCCCCGGGCCAACCTCGTGCAGGAAAGCGAACGAGAAACCGGTAAGAACCATCGCCGTCGCCGCAGCGAAGTGCCGTGGCAATGCGCGCGAGGCGCCCCATAGAAGCGCAGGAAAGAGGACCAATCGGAAGAGCGTCTCCTCCAGAATGCCAGCGCCCAAGCCCAGCATGCCGGGTCGGGCGCTTTCCTCGGGCGGGACGAACGCGGGGAGCGTGGGTCCAAGCACGAGACGGGCGAGCGGGACCGCGACGGCGACGAAAAGCAGCGCCAGAAGTGCAAGGCTCACCGCTCTGCGGAGAGCGGCGGCAGACGGACGGACCGCCCAGCACCACGCCGCGATCACGCCCAGGGAAAGCAGCGGAATTCCGGCGTGACCAAGGGCCACGAACGGAAGCTGGATGAGCGGATCTGCAGCGGCCAGCTGTACGCTCGTCGGCGGGCGGGTCACAAGGAGAAGAACATATAGGGCGACGAATGGAGTGAGCACAACGCCCGCGGCGCTGACGTCCTCAATCTGCAACGGCGCTTTCTGCGTTGCCACTCGTGCTGGCGCCTGACAAGTAATGAACAGCATCCAATCATACCCCGCCTGCTGCGAAGCCAGCGAGCTACGCAGTCTCTGCACATTGGGGTCCGGCCCGCAGGGCTGTAAGTAGGTGTCTTCGCTCTTGCCTTCGGAAGGGGCGAACGGCGTTCGTGTGAAAACGCAGCTTGCGGGCGCTGCCTGTCGAGCAGGGGACGCGCGCGGGGCT
Organism: uncultured delta proteobacterium; assembly: GCA_947259215.1. Lineage (GTDB taxonomy): Bacteria > Myxococcota_A > UBA9160 > UBA9160 > JAFDET01 > CAMYLJ01. The sequence continues at coordinate 71,179 of CAMYLJ010000026.1, read as the reverse complement.
CGGCGCTTCGGATCAGCCTTGCTGGAACAGGTCCACCATCTTCGCGTCGAGGGTCGCCGGGCGGGCGCGGGTGCGGGCCCAGTCGCGCAGCTCCTTGATCCGCTCTTCGTAGGTCTCGTAGAGCGGGACGGTCTCGGTGATGGCGTTGGCGAGGTCGTTGTCGGCCAGGTCGCGGCCGGCGGAGAAGGCGGTGTAGAGGCCGGCGGCGACCACCTGCTCCAGCTCGGCGCCGGAGAGACGCTCGGCCTCGCCGGCCAGCTGGTCCAGCGAGAACTGCCGCGGGTCGCGGCTGCGCTTGGCCAGGTGGATGGAGAGGATCTCCACGCGCTCCTCGTGGGTGGGGAGGTCCACGAAGAAGAGCTCGTCGAAGCGGCCGCGGCGCAGCAGCTCCGGGGGGAGCTGGGTGACGTCGTTGGCGGTAGCGACGACGAAGACGGGGGCGGTCTTCTCGGAGAGCCAGGTCAGGAAGGCACCGAAGACGCGGCTCGCGCGCGGGTCGCTGCCCGAGGCGGAGAAGCCCTTCTCGATCTCGTCGATCCAGAGGACCGCCGGGGCGATGCTCTCCGCCACCGACACGGCCTCGCGCATGGTGACCTCGGGGCCGCGGTCCGTGTCGCCGAAGGCGCTGGCCAGGTCGAGGCGTAGCAGCGGGAAGTGCCACTCGCGCGCCACGGCCTTGGCGGAGAGCGACTTGCCGCAGCCCTGGACGCCGAGCAGCAGCAGGCCGCGGGGCGTCGGCAGGCCGAACTGCCGGGCCTCGTCGCCGAAGGCGCGGCGGCGCTCGCCCAGCCAGCGCTTCAGCTCGCCCAGGCCGCCCACCTCGTCCATGGCGGTCTCGGTATCGTGGAAGGTGAGCGCCGGGGTGCGGCGCAGGGCCTCGCGCTTCTCGCGCACGATCCAGGCCGCCGCTTCGTCGCCGTGGCCGCCCGCCAGGTGGCTGGCCTTGCGGAAGACGCGCACGGCCTCGCTGGCCGTGAGGCCCAGGGCCGCGCGCACGCAGCCGTCCAGGCTCGCGGCCTCCGCCTTGTCGCCGGCCAGCTTGCGAAAGAGGGGGTCGAGCTCCGCAGCCTTCGGCAGCGGCAGCGCCACGCGGCCCGCTTCTCGCTGCAGCTCGAGCGGCAGGTCGAGTACCGGGCCCACCAGCACGAAGGTCTGACGCTTCCTCGCCACGTGGGGCATCAGGTCGCGCAGGCGGCGCACCGCGCGGGCGTCGCCCAGCTCGCTCTGGGCGTCGAGCAGCACGAAGAGCGCGGGCTCCGCCACCGCCGCCATGGCGCGCAGGCCCGCGTCCAGCGACCCGGCGCCCTCCCCTTTCGGCGCCAGCCCGGCGGACACGGACCAGGGCAGAACCTGGCGCTCGGTGGACTCGGCGGTGCGTTCCACCACGCGCAGCGCGCGGTCTTCCTCGAAGGTCTCGAAGGCCACCAGGCGCCAGCCGGAGCGCACCAGCACCTCGAGCTCGCGCGCGGCCTCCTTGCTCATTCGCCGTCCGCCGTCACGCGCATCACCTCCTCGAAGGTGCTGATACCGTCGGCCAGCTTGCGGATGGCGGCCTCGCGCAGGGTCTCCATGCCTTCGATGCGCGCGGCGTTTGCGATCTCGGCGGCGTCGCGGCCCTGGTTGATGAGGCCGCGGACGCGGCGGCCGATGTCGAGCATCTCGAAGACGCCGCTTCGGCCGTAGAGGCCCGTGTGGCGACACTCGACGCAGCCTTCGCCCCAGCGCGCCGGGAGCTGCTCGCGCCGCTCCACGGGCACCTTGATGCCGAGCGCCCCCACCTGGTCCGGCGTCAGGTGGCCGTCGGAGGCGCAGTAGCTGCAGATCTTGCGCAGCAGGCGCTGGGCCAGGACACCGCGCAGCACGCTGGAGAGCAGGAACGGCTCGACCCCCAGCTCCACCAGGCGCGTGATGGCGCCGGAGGCGTCGCGGGTGTGCACGGTGGAGAAGACCAGGTGGCCGGTCAGCGCGGCCTGCACCGCCATCGCGGCGGTCTCGCCGTCGCGCACCTCGCCCACCATGATGATGTCCGGATCCTGGCGCAGGATGGTGCGCAGCGCACTGGCGAAGGTGACATCGATCTGGCCCTGCACCTGCACCTGGCTGAAGTGCGGGTCCACCATCTCGATCGGATCCTCGACGGTGGTGATGTTGATCTCGGGGCCCGAGAGATAACGCAGGGTCGAGTAGAGGGTGGTGGTCTTGCCCGAGCCGGTGGGGCCCGTCACCAGGATCAGGCCGCTCGGCGAGGTGATCCAACGCTCGTACTGCTCGCGCTCGGCCGGGCTGAAGCCCAGCTCGTGAAGCTCCGCCAACAGCACGTTCGGGTCGAAGATGCGGATCACGATCTTCTCGCCGAAGGCCGTGGCCATGCTCGAGACCCGGAGCTCGACCTCGCGCTTGTCGCGGTAGGTCTTGATGCGCCCGTCCTGGGGTCGCCGGCGCTCGGCGATGTTCATGCGCGCCAGCACCTTGATGCGCGAGGTCACCGCTCCGTGCACCGAGAGGGGCAGCTTCTCGATGTCGTGCAGGATGCCGTCGATGCGGAAGCGCACCAGCGCGTAGGTGTCCTTCGGCTCCAGGTGGATGTCCGAGGCGCGCTGGTCGAAGGCGTAGGTCAGCAGGTAGTCGACGGCGGCGATCACGTACTCGTCGTTGGTGGAGGTGAGCTCCTCGCCGCTCTTCAGCTCGACCAGCTGCACCAGCGCGCTCTGACTGCCGGCGCCTAGCTCTTTCTCGGCACGCGAGACGCTGGACGCGAAGCCGTAGACCCGCTCGAGGATCGCCAGGATGTCGCGTTTCGCGGCCACCACGAAGGTGAGTGGGCGCTGGAGCAGGCTCTCGAGGCTCTCGCGCAGGGTGCCGTCGAAGGGGTCGGCGATGGCGATCTCGAGCTCGTCGCCCTTCTCGGCCAGCGGAATCACCACGTGACGCATGGCGAAGGGCCGCGAGAGGGTCCGGGCCACGAGGTCGGTCTCGATCTTCACCGGGTCGATCTTGCGGTAGGGAAGGTCGGCGGCCTGGGCGAGGCCCTCGGCGATGGCGTCCTCGTCGACGCGACGATTCTGCTTGGTCGGATGCGCGACGTTCGCGGCCGCCACGATCTCGGCCGGTGTGGCCTCGTAGCGCGCCGCCGCCTGGGAGCGCACGGAGCCGACGCGCTCCTTCAGCACGTGGCTGCGCAGGGTGGCGGTGCGGGCCAAGACGTCCGCGGCCTGCTCGGGGGTCAGCAGCTCGCGCCCGACCAGCAGATCACACAGCTCGGCCAGGGACAGGGGCGGCCGGATCTCGTCGGAGCCCCCCTCCCCGGCCCCGGGCGTCGCGGGATGGGCCTGAGGCATGACGGCCGTATCGGCAGCCCGCGGGGAAACTGAAACTCCTTCGAGATCAGGGCCTTGAGCTGCGTATCTTCGGGGTGATGGGGGTCACGGGGGCGCGCCCGGCCGCCGGGGTCGGTACCGTGAAGGGCCCCCGGAAGGAGATTCGCGTGCGAAGCCTGATCCCCGCATTGGTCCTCGCTACGGCCGGCCTCGGTTGCGCCAGCATGAACCGCCAGGACGTGATCCCGCCGGACGTGCACGTCTCGAACCTGGCGCTGCTCGAAGCCACCGTCTTCGAGCAGCGCATGCGCCTCGACCTGCGCGTCTCGAACCCGAACGACTTCGACCTGCCCATCGACGGGCTGCGCTTCGAGCTGCGGCTCCAGGACCAGGTGGTCGCGCGCGGCGTGAGCGACGAGTCCGTGAAGATCCCGCGCCTCGGCGACGGCGTGGTGCCGGTGACGACGACCACCAGCTCGGTGGCGCTGATCAAGCAGTTCGTGAACGCACCCAAGGACGGCCGCATGCCCTACGAGCTGAAGGGCACCGTCTACCTGAAGGGCTTCAGCAAGCGCAAGGTGGAGTTCGAGGAGTCCGGCGTCATGCCGCTCGACCCGACCGCCTCGCAGCCCCCCATCTGAGGGGAGCGCAGCGAACCGCCGCGGATCAGCGCTCCGGGGCGGCCGGCGGGGCGCGCTGAAGCCCGTCCGCCAGCACGATCAGCGCCAGCTGGTAGTTCTGGCTCTCGAGGTCGTTCGAGAGCAGGGTAAAGGAAGCGACGGTGTCGCCGAGCGAGACCGCACCCACCGTCGCGTGCCGGTACTCGCCGGCCGGCGGCGGCTGGCCCTGCCAGCGCGCGTCGGTGAAGCTGGCGAAGAGGCCCTTGCCGCCCGAACGTGAGGGAAGACGCACCAGCTGCGTCTTCCCCTCCACGGAGCCGGCCTTGAAGTGCTCGCCGGCGCCGAGGACCGCCCGGGCCAGCTCCTTCTCGTCGCTGAGCTTGCGGGTCGGATCGGGGATCAGGGTGATCTGGAGACTCACCGGCTTCCCGGCCGAGCCGGAGCGCAGTCGGACCGTCGGCGGCAGATCCTTCGAAGGCTGGACCGTCTTCGCCTCCCACTCACCCGGATAGACCACCACGGCTTCGCCGACGTTCGGCACCTCCACGAGCGCCGCACCGAGATCGCTCTCCTCGGGTTCGGCCGCCGGGGGAGAGCCAGCCAGCATCAGGAACGAGAAGGCGAGCGGTACGACGCGCATGAGAATCCTCCGGGTGACTCCCGGCGCTTCGACGAATTGGCGCCGCTGCTTGAGCCCTCAGCGCCCGCGGAAGCGAAAGTACCAGGTGCCCTCGGGGTCCGGCTCACTGCTGCCGAAGCCGTACTTCTCCGCGCCCGCCCGAGCGAGGGCCGCCTGGAGCTCCGGGTCGCGCACCCGCGCTAGGCGCCCAGCGTAGCGCTTGCCCTGCGCGCGCACGACGACCCGGTCGTCCGCTTCCACCTGGTACGGCCACTGCTTGAGACCGGGGACCGCCAGGAAGCCGCAGGGGATGTAGAGCTCGCCGGCGTGCACCAACAGCCAGACGATGCGCGAGCGCGGAGGCGACTCCAGCTGGAGCTCGATCTCGCGCAGCTCCGACGCGAACGACCAGTCCCCGGGCGCAGCCGCCTCCTCGCCGGAGCGCAGCACGCCGCCCGGGATGGGGCCGAGCGGCCCGTCACAGCGGCGCGCCCCCAGGCTGACGACCCCGAGCGCCGCCACGACCCCGACGAGTCCGATTCCGACCCGGCGAAGCATATGGAGATCCTCCTAGGCGGCGGCGCGCCGCCGGGCCAGCCGACGCCGGCGCCAGGCCAGCGCGAGCCTGCGCACCTGACGCTCGAGCCACGGCAGGCGCCGCTCGGACACCTGCCGCCCGTCGCGCCAGACCGTCACGCGCTCGCCGCGCACGCGCTGCTCCTCCCCGTCCGGGAGCAACACCCGGAAGGGCGCGTCCGGGTCGAGAGGCGCCGCCACGTCGCTGATGCGGACGGGCATGGACGCGCGGTAGCGCTCCGCGATGGCGCGCAGGCGCGGCGAGCGGTCGCAGGCGCCGGGCTCGGCCTCGCGGATCTCGAGCCGATGGGTCTCGCCCAGCGCCACCACGTCGAGCACGGCGCCCAGGCGGTCGGGCCGGTCCGCGTCCTCCAGGCCTCCCCCGAGCCACAGGCAATGGTAGGCGCGACAGATGCTGGGTCGGCGCTCGTGGATCCCGCAGCCGCCGCCCGCGCGCAGGTTCCGGCACGGCTCGCCGCCGAGCTTCGCCAGCTCGTCCACCCGCAGCACCACGCAGCAGAGCGAGCACGCGCCGCAGCTCCGCTCGGGCCCCGCGCTCACAGGAAGCGCGCCAGGGCGAAGACGCCGAGCATGGTGAAGATCAGCGCCAGCTTCACCGCGGCGCCGAAGACCATGCCGATCCAGGTGCCGATGCCCACGCGGCTCGCGTGCTCGAGATCGCGCCGCACCGTGTACTCGGCCACGACGGCGCCGGCGAAGGGGCCGAGCAGGATACCCGGGAGGCCGAAGAAGAGCCCGACCAGGGCGCCGAGCGCCGCGCCCACGATCGCCCGCGGGCTCGCGCCCATGCGCTTGGCGCCGAGGGCCGTGGCGGCGAAGTCGACCACGTAGACCAACGCCGTCAGCACGCCGAGGAGCACCAGGCTGCCGGTCCCGACGTGGGCGAAGCCGTCGACCCACGCCAGCAGGAAGAGGCCCGCGAAGACCAGCAGCGCGCCGGGCAGGGCCGGCATCACCGTGCCCACCACCCCGACCACCACCAGCGCGGCGGCGAGGGCCCATACGAGGAACGGAGACAACGCGTCCACCGGCTTCAGGGTAGCGCGCGAGCTCGGCGGCCGGCCGCGCTCACGGCGCCTGGGCGTAGAAGCCCGCGGCCTGCTCCAGCACCCGCAGTGCCTCGGCGCGGTCGCCGAAGCCGCGCGACTCGATCCTTCCCGCTCCCTTGTAGCCCGTGAACCAGGTCTCCAGGATCGCCGTCACACCTGGGTAGTGGTCGTCGAGGTCGGGCACGTCGTCGGCGTCGGCGAGCGGCCCCCCGGCGACCACCGCCAGGATCTTGTCGTCACGCTCGCCGTCGTCCGTGAGGCGCAGCACGCCCACGGGTCTCGCCACCACCACACTCCCCCGCGCCAGGGAAGGACCGAGCACCAGCACGTCCAGCGGGTCGCCGTCGCCCCCGGCACTCTCGGGAAGCAGCGTTCCTGGAATCATCCCGTAGTTGGCAGGGTACGGCAGGTAGCGCACCAAGCGCAGCGCTCCGTCCTGGCGCTCCCAGCGCATGACCTCGCCGGAGCTGGCGGTCTCCCACTTGGCGTTGCTGCCGGCCGGAATCTCGATCACCGCGTTCAGGTGACCGTCGGCGCGCAACGCCGGGTAGCCCGAGACGAAGTTGCGCTCGCCGCGGATCGTGTGGGGATCGGTCGCAGGCGCAGCGAGCGCGGCGCAGCCCAGGGCCAGGGCGACGAGCGCGGCGCCCCACGTGGACGACACCGTCAGCTGGCGTCCCAGTCCACCTTCACGACCCGGGACTGGGGCACGGACTGACAGGTGAGCCGCCAGTCGTCCCCGAGGTCGCGATCGGTAAGGCAGTCGTTCTTGCGCATCTCCACCTGCCCTTCGACGAGCTTCGCCATGCAGCAGGAGCAGTAGCCGTCCTCGCAGGAGAAGGGCGGCTCCAGCCCGGCGCCGCGCGCCGACTCGAGCACCGTCTTGCCGGGCTCGTAGGCGATCTCGACCGTCTTGCCCTCGAGGGTCACCACCAGGGTCTGGCAGCCCGTCGAGCCGGCGTCGGCCGCGGCGGCGCGGGCCAGGTCCTCCTCGTCGGGCTCGTCCTCTTCGGGCGAGACGAAGACCTCCTTGAAGACGCGCGGACGCGGCACGTCGGCCGCCTCCAGACCGCGCTCCACCACCTCCATGAAGGCGCCGGGGCCGCACAGATAGAACTCCGCCTCCCGGGTCTCGGCCGCGAAGCGGGCAGCGCGCTCGCTGTCGAGGAAGCCGTCCCGGTCGTCCAGGCTGTGGACGATCTCCAGGCGCTCCGGATTCGCCTGGCGCAACGCCTCCAGCTCGTCCCGGAAGATGATCGACGCCTCGTCGCGGTTGGCGTAGACGAGCTTCACGCGCCGGCCCGTGGTGGCGAGCGCCGTCTTGATCAGCGAGATCACCGGCGTGATCCCGCTGCCGCCGGCGAAGAGCAGCATGGGCAGCTCGGTCTCGCCCTCGCGCAGCACGAAGCGTCCGGCCGGCGGCAGCACGTCCACCTCGGAGCCTGCCGTGAGGCGGTCGTTCATCCAGTTGGAGATGCGGCCGTCGGCGATCCGCTTGACGGTGACCTTGTGCTCGTCGTCGCAGACCGGGGAGCTCGCGAGCGAGTAGCAGCGCACGAGCTCGCGCCCCTCGAAGGGCACCCGGAACGTCAGATACTGCCCCGCGAGGTAGGCGAAGAGCTCCTTCTTGTCGTCCGGGATCTCGATCACGAAGGAGCGCGCGTCGGCCGTCTCCTCCACGACGCGCGCGACGCGGAGGCGATGGTAATGATGGTGCTGCTGGGCGTAGGTCTCGCCGCTCACCGTGCCGGAATTCCGAGCTCCTGGGCCAGCAGCGCGCGGTGCCGGACCGAATCGCCGAAGAGGGTTTCGCTCACCTGGGCCCGACGATAGTAGAGATGGGGCGCGGCTTCCCAGGTAAAGCCGATGCCCCCGTGGATCTGGACGTTCTCGCCGGCGGCCCGCCGGTAGGCGTCGGCGCAGACGGCCTTGGCCAGGTGCGCGGCCTCGCGGCGCTCGGGGCTGCGCTCGGCCGCGGTCCAGCACGCCCACCAGGCAGCGGAGCGCGCCGACTCCACCTCGAGCAGCACCTCGGCGGCCTTGTGCTTGATGGCCTGGAACGAGCCGATCACGCGACCGAACTGGCGCCGCTCGCTGGCGTAGGCCACGGCCATCTCCAGGCAGCGGGCCGCGCCACCGGCCATCTCGGCGGCGAGCCCGATGGCTGCGTGCTCCAGGGTCTCCGCCAGCGCCTCGGCCCCCGCGCCCGGCTCGCCCAGCAGGCGCGCGGGCGCAGCGGCCAGCTCGACCTGCGCCTGGCGGCGGGTCGGGTCCAGGCTGGCAACGGCCGTGACGCTCACGCCGTCGGCATCGCTGGGCAGCGCGAAGAGCTCGGGGGCGCCGTCCAGGCGCGCCGCCACCACCAGCAGGTCCGCGGCGGCGCCGTCCGGCACCCAGGCCTTGCTGCCGGCCAGCCGGTAGGCGTCGCCGTCGCGCCGGGCCTCCGCGGCGAGAGCCCCCACGTCCCAGCCGGCGCCCGGCTCGGCCACGGCCAGGCTGGCGATGCACGTGCCGCCGGCGATTCCCGACAGCAGCTCCGCCTTCTGGTCCTCGCTGCCGGCGGCCAGGATGGCGCTCGCCGCCAGGCAGGTGCTGGCGTAGAAGGGCGACGGCAGCAGCACGCGGCCCATCTCCTCCAGCGCGATGCCGAGTTCCAGGAAGGAGAAGCCCTGGCCGCCGTAGACCTCGGGGATCGCCACGCCCTGGAGGCCCAGCTCCTCGGCCATCTGCTTCCAGAGGCCGGGGTCGTAGCCCAGGTCGGTCTCGAGCAGCCGGAACACCTCGGCGGTCGGGCACTTCTCCTCGAGGAAGCGCCTCAGGGTCTCCCGGTACTCGTCCTGCTCTTCACTGAAAGCAAAATCCATGGTTTTCAGATCTGTCGGTCGCGGCCTTCCCAGTAGGGGTCGCGGAGCTTGCGCTTGTAGAGCTTGCCGTTCGGGTCGCGGGGCATCTCGTCGATGAAGTCGATGGTACGGGGCGTCTTCATCTTCGCCAGCCTCGGCTCGAGGAACTCGAAGATCTCGTCCCGGGTGGCGTCGTCCGGGGCGGCCCCGTCCACCAGCTCCACCGCCGCCTTCACCTCCTCGCCCCAGTCGTCGTGCGGAATGCCGAAGACGGCCACGTCCACGACCTTCGGGTGCTGGATCATCTCGGCCTCGATTTCGGCGGGGTAGATGTTGGCGCCGCCGGAGATGATCATGTCGTTCTTGCGGTCGCGCAGGAAGAGGTAGCCGTCCTCGTCCAGCAGCCCGATGTCGCCCACGGTGAAGTAGCTCCCGATCCGGTCCTTGCGGGTCTTTTCCGGGGCGTCCTTGTACTCGAACTTGGCCTGGCCGAGAAGCATGTAGACGGTGCCGACCTGGTTCGGACCCAGCTCCTTGCCTTCGTCGTCGTAGATCTTGATCTCGGAAGTGGCCCAGGCCTTGCCCACGGTGCCGGGCTTCTGCTTCCACTCGTCGGGCTTGGCCAACGTGCCGCCGCCCTCGGTGGCGGCGTAGTACTCGTAGATGCTGTCGCCCCACCACTCGAACATCTGCCACTTGGTGTCCACCGGGCAGGGTGCCGCGGCGTGCACCATGGCGCGCAGCGACGAGACGTCGTACTTCGCGCGCACGTCCTCCGGAACGCCGAGCAGCCGGTGGAACTGGGTCGGCACCATGTGGCTGTTGGTCACCTTGTACCGGTCGATCAGCCGCAGCATCTCCTCCGGGGCCCATCTGTCCATCAAGACGACGGCGTGCCCGAAGTGGAGCGCCGAGCTGGCGAAGACCAGCACGGCCGTGTGGTAGAGCGGCGAGCCGCAGATGTGGACGTTGTCGTCCTCGGCGGTGAGGTCGAACATGCCCAGGAAGGCCGTCATCAGGCTGAAGACCAGGTCCGGCGACAAGTCCGCCAGCGGCCGCCGCACGCCCTTGGGCTTGCCCGTGGTGCCCGAGGTGTAGTTCATGACGGCGCCGGCGCTGCGATCCTCGGGGAGGCTGGCCGGCTGGCCCTGGGTCAGCTCGGCGAGCGGGCGGAAGCCCTCGACGGAGCCGACGCTGAAAGCACGTTCCGTCGGAAAGTCGAGCTCTTCGCGAGCCGCGCGGCAGGCGTCGGCGAACTTCTCGGAGCCGAAGAACACCTTGGCGTCCGAGTCCTGCACGATGTAGGCGATCTCCGGGCCCGTCAGGTGGTTGTTGATCGGCGTCATGTAGAGGCCGATCTGGGTCACCGCCAGGTTGATGGCGATGAACTCGGCGCAGTTGGGCAACACGAGCGCCACGCAGTCGCCCTTCTCGAGCCCGAGTGCGCGGAGCCCGTGGGCGATGCGATTGGCCTCGGCCAGCAGCTCGCCGCGGGTCCACTCGCGTCCGTCGGGCGCCACCAGCGCGAGCGTGTCCGGCTCGCGCTGGGCGAAGTTCCAGAATCCGAGCTCGGACATGTCGTGAAGCCTCCGCTGGGCCGTTCAGGCCGCCTCGGGCGTGAAGCTGACCGGCATCTCCTTGATGCCGTCGATGAAGTTGGAGCGCAGCCGGCGCACCTCACCCGTCAGCCGGATGTCCTTCAAGCGCGTGACGATCTCCTCGAAGATGATCTGGAGCTCCATCCGCGCCAGGTGCGAGCCCAGGCAGAAGTGCTCGCCGATCCCGAAGGCCAGGTGCGGGTTCGGATTCCGACCGACGTCGAACGTGTTCGGGTTCTCGAACACGTCCTCGTCGCGGTTGATCGACGGGTAATAGACGCAGACCTTGTCGCCGCGCTTGAGCTCGACGTCGCCCAGCAGCGTGTCCTCGGTCACGGTGCGACGGAAGTAGATCACCGCCGGCGCCCAGCGCAGCATCTCCTCCACCGCCGGGCGCAGCAGCGAAAGGTCGTTCTTCAGGCGCTCGAACTGATCCGGGTGCTCGAAGAGGGCCAGCATGCCCTGGCTGGTGAGGTTGCGCGTGGTCTCGTTCCCCGCCACGGTGAGCAGCAGGAAGAACGAGTCGAACTCCATCTCGGTGAGCCCCGTGCCGTCCACCTCGCCCTTCATGAGCTTCGAGACCAGGTCGTCGCCCGGATTGCGGATCCGGTCCTGGGCCAGCTCGTTCGCGTAGGCCCACATCTGGGTCGACGCGAGCCTGCCTGTCGCCGGGCTGGTCCGGAATTCCGGGTCGTCGAAGCCGATCAGCTGGTTGCTCCAGTCGAAGACCTTGTGGCGGTCCTTCTGGGGCACGCCCATCAGCTCTGCGATCACCTGGAGCGGGAGCTCGCAGGCCAGGTCGCTCACGAACTCGGCCTCACCCTTGTGGGACACCTTGTCCACGATGTGACTCGCCAGGGTGTGCACGTCGTGGTGGAGCTGCTTGATCTTGCGCGGCGTGAAGCCGCTGCGGACGATCTGGCGGAACTTCACGTGCTGGGGCGGGTCCATGTTCAGCATGATCAGGCGCAGCCCGGCCAACTGGTCCTCGGGCGGGGTCGCGATGTTCGTCCCCCCGACCCAGGACGAGAAGAGCTTCGGCTGCTTCGACACCTGGATCGCGTCGGCATGTCGGGTCACTGCGTAGAAGCCCGGGCCGGGCTCGCCCAGATGCATGCCCACGCTCTTCTCGGTCTCCGGGTGCCAGGCGAGCGGGTGCTCGCGGCGCAGGAACTCGAAGTACTCGTGCGGAAAGCCGTCGTTGAAGGCATCGGGATCGGAAATGTCGACGTCGTGCAGCTTCATGAGCTCCTCCGCGGAATCAGGTGGCCTTGTGCTCGCCAGATTCGGCGAGCTTCCTGGCCCAGGGGTAATCCGCCTTGCCGCTGGGAGAGCGGCGCATGTGATCGACGAGATGCAGCTCCCGGGGCACCTTGTAGCCCGCCAGCTTCGCGCGGCAGTGGGAGCCCAGCTCTTCGAGCGAGAGCGATGCGCCCTCCCGGAGCTGGACCACGGCGGCCACGCGGCTGCCCCAGCGCTCGTCGGGGACGCCCACCACCACCGCGTCGAAGACCCCGGCGTGGCTCTTCAGCGCGGCCTCCACCTCTTCCGGGAAGATCTTCTCGCCGCCGGAGTTGATGCAGACCGAGCCGCGGCCGAAGACCCGGATCGTGCCGTCCTCGTCGACGGTCGCCATGTCCCCCGGCAGCACCCAGCGCTCGCCGTCCACCTCGACGAAGGTCTTCGCGGTCTTCTCCGGGTCGTTGTAGTAGCCGAGCGGGATGTGGCCCCGCTGGGCCAGCATGCCCGTCTCGCCGGAGCCCGGCGCCAGGGGCTTCCCGTCCTCGCCCAGCACGCTGTTGCGCTCGTTCATCGCGAAGCGCAGGCCCTTGTCGGGCGACGAGCCCTCGGCGGCGCTGCCCTGGTAGCCGGTCTCGGAGGCGCCCCAGGCGTCCACGATGCCCAGGTTGGGGAGCCGCGCCTTCAGCTTCTCGCGCACCGCGTCGGAAAGGATGGCGCCGGCGGAGCCGAGCACGAGCAGCGACGTGATCTCACGCTCACCCGAGGGACCGTCCAGGGCCTCGGCCAGCGGGCGCGCCATGGCGTCGCCCACCACCGAGAGGCTGAGCACCTTCTCGCGCTCCACCAGCTCCCAGATCTCGTCGGGGTCGAAGCGCGGCGCCAGCACCAGCTTGTTGCCCATCCAGAAGGAGATGAAGCTCGCCAGCTGGGCCGCGCCGTGGATCAGCGGGGCCGCGGCCATCATGGTGATCCCCGGGCCGCCCCGGGCCATCTCTGCCACGTCCTCGGGCCGTTTGGCGGGCTCGCCCGTCGGGTTGCCCCCGCCCATGCCGGCGAAGAAGAGATCCTCGTGGCGCCACATCACGCCCTTGGGCATGCCCGTCGTGCCACCGGTGTAGATGATGTAGAGGTCGTCGGGCGAGCGCTCCTCGAAGTCGCGCTCGGGCGAAGCGGCAGCCAGCGCGGATTCGTAGTCGTCCGAGTCGCTGTCGGCGCCGCTGCCGTCGTCCACCGCCAGCAGGGCCCGCTGCGCCTTCATGGCGTCGCGCACCGCCGCCACCCGCGAGGAGAAGCCGCGGTCGTGGATCACGCCTACCAGGTCCGCGTCGCGGAAGACGTAGCGGAGCTCGTCCTCCACGTAGCGGAAGTTCACGTTGATCGGCACCGCGCGCAGCTTGAAGCAGCCGAGCATCGACTCCAGGTACTCGGTCCCGTTGTGGAGGTAGAAGCCGACGTGGTCTCCCGCGCCAACGCCGCGCTCGGCCAGGGCGTGGGCCACGCGCGTGGCACGCCCGTCGAGCTGGCGGTACGTGAGGCGGGTGTCGCCGCAGACCACCGCCTCGCGCTCGGGGATCGCATCCGCCACGGACTCGAAGAGGTCGGCCATATTGAAATGCATGGAGGTCTCCTACGGCCGGGCTTCGCCGACGATCCACATGGAGAAGTACTGGGAGCCGCCGCCGTAGGCGTGGCCCAGGGCCCGGCGCGCACCGTCCACCTGGTGCTCGCCCGCCTCGCCCCGCACCTGGAGCGCCGCCTCGGCGAAGCGCAGCATGCCCGACGCGCCGATCGGGTTCGACGACAGCACGCCTCCGGACATGTTGACGGGCAGGTCACCGTCCAGGGCCGTGGCGCCTTCGTACGTCATCTTCCAGCCCTCGCCCTCGGGCGCGAAGCCCAGGTTCTCCATCCACATGGGCTCGAACCAGCTGAAGGGCACGTAGATCTCGGCGCAGTCGATCTCTTCGCGCGGGTTCGTGATCCCCGCCTTCTTGTAGAGGTCGGCGGCGGCGTCCTTGCCGGCCTGGGGGTTCACCTGGTCGCGGCCCGAGAACATGGTGGGCTCGCTGCGCATGCTGGTGGCGTGCACCCAGGCGGGCTTGCCCGGCGAAGCCCCCACCGCATCCTCGGCCGCCAGCACCAGCGCGCAGGCGCCGTCGGAAGACGGGCAGGTCTCAAGGAATCGGATCGGGTCCCACAGCATGGGCGAGTTCGCCACCTGGTCGAAGTCCACGTCCGGGAACTTCAGATGCGCGTAGGGATTCTTGAGCGCATTCAGGCGGTCCTTCACCGCCACCCGGATGCCGGTGTCCTCGGGTGCGCCGGAGCGGCGCATGTAGCCGCGGATCAGCGGCGCGAAGTAGCCGCCCGCGCCAGCGACGATGGTCTGGCTGAAGGGGATCTTGATCGAGAGCGCCCACATGGCGTTGCTCTCGGACTGCTTCTCGTAGGCCACCGTAAGGACGCGCTGGTGGACGCCCGCCTGCACCAGGCTCGCCGCCACGACGGCCGTAGAGCCGCCCACCGAGCCCGCCGTGTGCACCCGCAGCATGGGCTTGCCCGCGCCGCCGAGCGCGTCCGCCAGGAAGAGCTCCGGCATCATCACGCCTTCGAAGAGGTCCGGCGCCTTCCCGATCACCACGGCGTCGATGTCCTGCCAGCCGAGCTCGGCGTTCTCGAGCGCGCGCTCAGCGGCCTCGCGCACGAGACCCACCTGGGATACGTCGATGCGCCGGGCGTCGTGCTTCGTCTGCCCCACGCCGACCACCGCACAGCGCTCCGCCATCACGCCACCTCCAAGATGCAGACCAGGTTCTGTTGCAGGCACGGTCCCTGGGTGGCGTGGGCCAGCGCGCGCTCGCCCTTGCCCGTCCAGAGCTGCCGCGCCGCCTCACCGAGGCGCGCGAGGCCGGCCACCATCATCGGGTTCGCCGCCAGCGGTCCGCCCGAGGGATTGATGCGCACGTCATCGCCCAGAGCGAGCGCGCGCCGCAGGATTCCCTCCTGGGGCGCGAAGGGCGTGTGCAGCTCCGCCAGGTCCAGGGGCTTCGACGCCGCGCCCGCCTTCTCGCCGGCGAGCTTCGCCGAGGGGGCGAGCGTGAGGTCGCGCAGGCCGGGGCTGTGGGGGTCGACGCGGTGGTCGAGGCCGCGCACCCAGACCGGCTTCTCGCACACCTTGCGGGCCACGTCGCCCGCGGCGATCACCATGGCCGCGGCCCCGTCGGTGACGGGCGGGAGCGTGTGCTCGCGCAGCGGCGAGACCACGTTCGGCTCGGCCAGCAGCGCCTCCACGTCCACGTCGCCCTTGACGAGCGCGTCGGGGTTGTCCTTGGCGTCGCGCCGGCAGCGCGCCGCGACCTCCGCCCACTCGCGCTCGCTCCCGAGGCCCGCGTCGAGCAGCGCCCGCGCCTGGAGCGCCGCCAGGCTGATGGCGTCCGGGTGGAGCGGCTGGAGCACATAGGGGTCGAGCTGGAGCGTCAGCACCGAGGGCAGGTCGCCCATGGAGGCGCGTCCGAAGGAGAAGACCAGCGCCGAGTCCGCCTCGCCGCACTGGATCTTGATCCAGGCCTCGTAGAACGCCCAGGCGCCGTCCATCTCCACGTGGGACTCGCAGATCGGCGGCCAGGCCCCGATGGCGTCCACCGCCGCCACGAAGGAGAAGGACTGGCCCGCCAGGTAGTCGGTGCTGCCCGAGCAGGTGAAGCCGATCTCGCGGCGCGGGATGCCGGACTTGTCCACCGCCTCCGAGAGGACGGGCATCAGCATCTCGACTTCGTTTCGCTTCGTCTCGCTCGCCACGTAGGGCGTCTGGGCGTAGGAGACGATGGCCACGTCCCGCATCAGAGGTGCTCCTGAAACTTCTCGAACGGCACGTCCGGCTCGTCGAGAGCGGTGAAGTGATCGATGTTGTCGAAGCTGGGGCCCAGCTCCGCGTCCGGCTTCCAGACGCCCTGCACCCGCATGCCGAGGCGAACGGTCTCGACGGGGACGTCGCGCAGGAGGGCGGTGAAGGGGATGTCGGCCCCGTCCAGCAGGATCGAGGCCGCGCAGTACGGGAGCTCGATCTCGATGTTCTGCGACGGCACGCGCACGATGGTGAAGGTCACGATGGTTCCCGTGTCCTGCACCTCCACCTCTTCCTCGGTGGGGAGGCCGCAGCGGGCGCAGGCGCCGCGGGGCGGCACGTAGACGCGGCCGCAGCCGACGCACTTCTGGCCCAGGATCTTCTTCTGCTCCATCCCGCGCAGGAAGCGCGTGCTGGCGCGCCCCGGCGAGTAGCGGTACTCGAGCCGCGTCGGCCCGTCGATCGCCTTCACCGTCTTCTGCTCTTCGCTCATTCCGCGTCCTCCGGCGTGAAGCAGGCGAGGTCCTTGATTCCTCCCGTCGGCGCGTCGGCGAAGCGCGCCCGCACGCGCATGCCCGTGCGCATCGCGGACTCGCTGCCTGCGTCGACGGCGTGCAGCATGGCCGTGTCGGCCCCGTCGAGCCTCACCAGCGCGAAGGCGAAGGGGCGGTCCAGCGGGTGCTGGTCCCGCGGCTCGGCGACCCAGGCCCAGGTGGTGACGGTGCCGCCCGGTCCGACCTCGACCCAGTCGTCGCTCGTGGCCTCGCCGGTCTCGGGATCGTGCTCCATGGGCGGGACCAGCACGCGGCCGGCGCGGGTCTTCACGCCCTCGATCTTCCCGTCGCGCAGCGACGTGAAGAAGCGGCCCAGCACCGGGCCCACGCTGCGCTTGTAGGTGTACTCGAGCACGTGCCCCGCGGAGAGGGGCTGCGGTTCGCTCATGCGGAATCTCCTCGTCGTGCGTCTGCGTCGGCGCCGAGCAGGCGCTCGGAGAGCTTCTCCACAAAGCGCGTCTGGCGCTCCACGGCGTCCGGGGACAGCAGGTCCACGCCGAGCAGCTCGCCCAGCGCGCCGGCCATGGCGAAGTGGCCGAAGATCAGGTGGTGGTAGGTCATCAGCAGCAGCGGAAGCTCGTGCGGCTCCCACTGCCCGAGGGCCGGGCTCTTCGCGAGCGCCGCGCTGGCGCGCGCGTACATGGGCTCGAGCCAGCGCCCCGCCAGGCGCAGCGCGTGCTCGCCGCCGGCCAGCGCCTCGTGCTGGATCAGCCGCGCCAGGCCGGGCGCCGCCGAGAGGTGCGCCATCAGCTCGGCGATGGCGTCGCGGTCGGGACCGCCGTCGTCCAGCAGGATGCGGTCGAGGATCGCGTAGATGGGCCGCACGCCGCGCTCCACCACGGCGTCGTAGAGCGCCTGCTTGTTCTCGAAGTGGTTGTAGAGGCTCGCGGGGTTCAGACCGGCGCGGGTCGCGATGTCGCGCACCGCGGTGCCGGCGAAGCCGCGCTCGGCGAACAGCTCCTCCGCCACGTCGAGGATGCGGTCGGCGGTGCGCGGCTCGCTGCGGGCGGGCCCGGTGGGATGGGGCGTGGAGGCATTCATGGGGGGCAAACGAACGTTCGTTTACCACGTCCAAGCCCCCTGAGACAAGGGGGAATCCCCCGGGCTGGACGACTTGCCCCGTGGGGGCTCAGCCCTCCCGCTCGCGCTCGGCGCGCGCCTCGAGGAGCCGCTGGAAGCGGCTCGGGTCGATGGAGACGAAGATGCCCTCGGCCTCCGCGGCGAGGGTGTCGCCGGCGTGGAGCGTTCCCGCGGCGAAGACCTTGCGGCCCTCGACCCGATCCACCCAGGCCTCGAGCCGCAGGTCCGTGTTCAGCGGCGTGGGGTTGCGGTAGCGGACGACGAGCGTGCCGGTCATGCCCGGCGAGGCCGAGAGCGACTGGGCGAAGCCCAGCGCCTCGTCGAAGGCCGCGGCCACCCAGCCGCCGTGCACGCAGCCCGGCGCACCCTCGTAGGGCGAGCCGAAGTGCACCTCGCCGACCACGCGCGTGCCGTCGTCGGTCGCCCGCAGGCTGAGCGGCGGCGCCAGCGGGTTGGCGCGGCCGATGATCGGGCTCTGGTCGAAGAAGGCGGCCACGTCGCCGGAGGGCGAGGCCTCGGCGAAGCCCTCGTAGCGCGGGTTCTTGGGGTGGGTGCGCAGGTGGGCGGCGTACTGCTCCAGTCGGTCGGCCGCGACGCGCAGCTCCTCTTCGGGCGCGTCACTGCGCACCAGCAGCCGGATCACCTCGCGCATGGCCTCCGCCAGCCGCCGGCGCTCCGCCCACTTCCCCCCCTTCGCCTCCATCGCGGAGGCGTCCCAGTGGCTCGTGACCCGCCGACGCTGCTCGGAGCCGTCGCTCACGCGCTCGCCCGACCGAAGACGTCGAGGATCGCGTCGGCGATCTCGCGCCGGCGGCCCTCGGACACGCCCACGCTCGGCGCGTAGAAGAACGGCAGGGTCGTCAGGTCCTTCCACTGGGCGAGACGGTCCGCCGCCTCGTCGGGCGTGCAGGCGATGGCGATCTCGTCGACGAGCGCGTCGGGCACCGCCTCGCCGAGCGAGGCGAAGTCGCCCTTGCGGAAGGCGGCGCGGCAGGCGTCCCCCACGTCGCGCCAGCCGTGGAGCTCGAGGATCGAGTGATAGAGCGCGGTGGTGTAGTAGAAACCGATCTGGCCCTTGCAGTCGCGCAGCGCCGTCTCCCGGTCGTCGGCGATGCTGACGAGCAGGTAGGGGTAGAGCCGGCATGCGCCCTCGGACCTGCCCTCCTTCGCTTCCGCCTCGCGCAGCCCCGGCAACGTCACCTCCCGGTGCCAGCGCCGCGTCGCGATCGGGTGACCCACCAGGCCGCCGGCAGCACGGCCCGCGGCGGCGATCATGCCGCGGTTCACCGCGGCCACCCAGATCGGGATCTCGCCCACGGGCTTCGGGTGCGAGTACATCGGCACGTTCAGGTTCCAGTGCTCGCCTTCCCAGCGGAAGCCCATGCCCTCGTGCTCGATGGCCGTCCGCAGGAGCTTCACGAGCTCCACCATCCAGGGCGCGGGCTTCGAGAAGCGCACGTCGTACCAGTCCTCGTTCATGCGCCGGGTCGCACTTCCCAGCCCGAGGATGACGCGGCCCCCCGACAGCTCGTCCAGGTCGAGCGCCGCGCTCGCGTGCAGGAGCGGCGTGCGGGTGAAGGCGTTGGCGATGCCGGTCCCGAGCCGCACCCGGCTCGTCACCTGGGAGATGGCGCCCAGGGGGACGTAGCCGTGGCGGTTGAAGAACTCGACGGTCAGGACGGCGTCGAAGCCGGCGGCTTCGGCGCGCCGGGCCAGCGCCACGTCGCCGGCGGCCGAGCCGCCGGTCAGGATCAGTCCACGCTCCACGAAAGTCTCCGTCTCGTCACCGGCCCGCCTCGCCGGACCGCCATGCTAGCTGACGATGCAGGGGCTCCGAGCCGCGATGAGCAGGCGGCACCTCCCGTGACCGGATCCGTCACGGAGCCGCGCTTTCCTGAGGCTGCATCCGGACCCCACCCGGTCCCCCACGGAGGAGGCAAGCCATGCTCCCGTCCCCCCGAACGGCGACCCGCTGCCTGGTGTGCGGCTTCACCGAGATCCGCACGGACGAGGTAGACGCCGCCCAGCGCGGACTCGTTCTGCTCGCCGAGTGTCCGCGCTGCCAGCATCGCTGGACCAGCCCCCTCGGCGGGGCGTCGGCTGCGAGCCGGCGACCCGCCCGCATCCGCCTCATGGAGGGCCGCCCCCACGCGGCGTGATACCGTCGCGGCGTGCGCCTCGTGCTGTATACGGGCAAGGGGGGCGTCGGAAAGACCACCAGCGCCGCCGCCACGGCGGTGTGCGCCGCCGGCCGCGGGCAGCGCACCCTGGTGGCGTCCACCGACGCCGCCCACAGTCTGGGCGACGTCCTCGAGATCGCGCTCGGGCCCGAGCCCGTGCGCGTGGCGCCGAACCTCGACGCCGTCGAGATCGACGCCCGGGTGGAGATGACCCGCCACTGGGGCCGCATCCGCGACTACCTGGTGTCGCTCTTCCGCTACCAGGGGATCGAGGACATGGTCGCGGAGGAGCTCGCGCTCCTGCCCGGGGCCGAGGAGCTGACCACCCTGCTGGGCGTCGAGGACCTCGCGCGCTCGGGAGACTACGACCTGGTGGTGCTCGACTGCGCGCCCACGGGCTCGAGCCTGCGGCTCGTGACGCTTCCCGACGTGGTCCACAGTGCGCTACGCGTGGTGCTCCGGATCCAGGGCATGCTGGCGTCGGTCGTGGTGCCGATCGCACGGGAGATCGTGCCCGTGCCGCTGCCGGATCGCCACGTCTTCCGCGACGCCGACCGGCTGATCTACCGGCGCCTGCGCCAGCTTCGCCAGCGGCTGCTCGACCCCGCAACCAGCGTGCGGCTGGTGGTGACCCCCGAACGCATGGTAATCGACGAGGCGCGCCGGGCCTGGACCGACCTCTGCCTGTTCGAGGTGCCATGCGACGCGGTGGTGATGAACCGGCTCCTGCCCGAGGCCGCGGTGTCCGAGAACTTCTTCCGAGACTGGGGCCGGCTCCAGGAAGAGCGCCGTCGCGAGGTGGAGAAGCTCTTCGCGCCGCTGCGCGTGCTGCCGGCCGCGCTCCAGGACGACGAGGTCACCGGACTGCGACGGCTGGCGGCCCACGGCGAGGAGCTCTTCGCCGAAGCCGAGCCCGGCGCGGTGCTCTCGAGCGCGCCGCGCATCGAGTACAGCCGCGACGCCGACGGCTACACGGTCGCGCTCCCGCTCCCCCACGCAGACCCGGCCACCCTGGACGTGGTCAAGGTGGACGACGAGCTGGTGGTGCGGGCCGGGCCGCTGCGCCGGAGCCTGCGCCTGCCGCGCCGGATCGCGCCGCTCGAGCTGGCGAGCGCGCGCGTGCGCGACGAGCGCCTCGTGGTGCGCTTCGCCCGCCCGGAGGCGGACGCATGAGGGTGCTGCTGCTGACCGGCAAGGGCGGCGTCGGCAAGACCAGCCTGGCCGCAGCCTCGGCGCTGGCCGCCGCGGAGCACGGGCATCGCGTGTTCCTGCTCTCCACCGACGCGGCCCACAGCCTGGGCGACTCCTTCGGACACACCATCGGCGGCCGTGCCGTCGAGGTGGCGCCCCGGGTGACCGCCCAGGAGGTGGGCGTTCTCGACGAGCTCGACCGGGCCTGGTCCGAGATCCAGGAGTGGCTGCGCGAGCTCCTGCGCGAGGAGACGGCGGAGGTCGTGGCCGAGGAGCTGCTCGTATTCCCGGGCATGGAGGAGCTGGTGTCGCTCCGCAGCGTGCGCCAGGTGGAGGCCACCGGCGACTACGACCTCTGCATCGTCGACTGCGCGCCCACCGGCGACACCCTGCGCATGCTGCGCTTCCCCGACGCCCTGCATCTCTTCATGGAGAACTTCTGGGAACTCAAGCGGAAGAGCGCGCGCGTGGCACGACCGATCGTGAACCGCCTGGTACCGGGGAAGCTGATCCCCGAGGAGCAGTTCTTCGACGCCTTCGAGCGTCTCTACCGAGAGGTCGACGACGTCCGCCAGATCCTGCTCGACGCCGACCGCACCAGCGCGCGCCTGGTGGTGAACCCGGCGCGCGTCGTGGTGGAGGAGACCCGCCGCTCGTTCGCGTACCTGTCGCTCTACGGGGTGGCCACCGACGCGGTGCTGGTGAACCGGGTGCTGCCGCCGGACGCCGCCCACGGCTACTTCGCGCGCTGGGCGGAGCGCGAGGCCCACGAGCTGGGCGAGATCGAGGCCTCCTTTCCGGTTCCGATCCTGCAGGCGCCCCTCTACCCCCACGAGGTCGTGGGCGCGGACGCCCTGCGCCGCCTCGGCACGGCGATCTACGGCGAGCGCGACCCGGCCGGGATCTTCACGCGCGCCCGCCCGATCCGCCTGCGCAAGCGCGCGGGTCGTACCGTGCTCGAGATCGAGCTGCCCGGCGCCAGCAAGGAGGAGCTCGACGTGGCGCTGCACGGCGACCGGCTGTGCGTGCGGGTGCGCGACGCCGAGCGGATCCTGTCGCTGCCGGGCTCGGTGGCGGGACGGCCGATCGAAGAGGCGCGGCTCGAGGGGGGCGTGCTCGAGCTGGTCTTCGGGGGGTGAGCGAGGCGCGCCGCATCGTCTCGCTCGTTCCCAGCCTGACCGAGTCGCTCTTCGCCCTGGGGCTCGGCGAGCGGGTGGTCGGCGTGACCGAGTGGTGCGTCCACCCGGCCGACGCGGTGGCCGCGCTGCCGAAGGTGGGCGGCACCAAGGACACGGATGCCGAGGCGGTCGTCGCCCTGGCGCCCGACCTGGTGCTCGCGAACCACGAGGAGAACACCCGCCGCACGGTCGAGCGCCTGCGCGCGGCCGGCCTGCGCGTCTGGGTGACCTACCCCCGCAGCGTGCGCGAGGGCGCCCGACTGCTGGGCGAGCTGGCGGACCTGGGCGCCGACCGGGAGACGCGGTCCCGGGTGGTGGAGCCCGTGGAGGCGGCCGTGGCGGAGGCCGAGGCGCGACGCCCGGCCCGGAGCGTCCGGGTCTTCTGCCCGGTCTGGCGCGACCCGTGGCTCGCCGTGGGAGCCGACACCTACATCCACGATCTCCTCCAGCTCTGCGGGGGCGAGAACGTCTTCGCCGAGCACGGCGACCGCCGCTATCCGCGGGTCGTCCTCGAGGAGGTGGTCGCCGCGGCCCCGGAGGTGATCCTCCTGCCCGACGAGCCCTACCGCTTCGGCCCCGGGGACGCCGCCGAGCTGGCCCGACTGGAGCTCCCGGCGGCCCGCAGCGGCCGCATCCATCTCGTCGACGGCACCCTGGTGTCGTGGTACGGTCCGCGCATCCTCCCCGCGATCGAACGTTTGTGCTCCCTGCTCGCTGCGTGACCCGCCGTCGATCGTCGCGACGCAGGATCCGACCACCCTCGGGAGTGACCCAGCTCATGCATCGCGCCGGGATCGCCGCGCTTCTCTCGCTCGCCTTCACCGCCGCCGGAGCCGCCGCCGACGACCCGGCCGCCCGGGTCGTCGATGTCCGGCTCGGCGTCCACCCCGACTACACCCGCATCGTCTTCGAGCTCACCGAGCCCGCCGGCTACGCGATCGGGCAAGCCGAGCTACCGACGAGCAGCGGCTCCGTCACCGAGCTGGTGGTGAAGCTCGAGGCGACGGGCGCCTTCGCCTTCGGGCGGCGCAAGGGGCTGGTCGAGTCGGTGCGGGTGAAGCCGGAGGGTGCCGGCGGTGTGGCGCGGGTGCGGCTCACGATCGCCCGGCCCCGCATCGCGGACATGGTGCTGACGAACCCGCCGCGGATCGTGATCGACGTGAGCCCCGCCGGGGCGGCCGCCGCGAAGCCGCCGCCCAAGAAGGCCGAGGCCAGGCCGGCGCCGAAGCCCGTTGCCCCGCCGCCCCCCGTGCCGGCACCGAGGGCCGAGCCGGCGCCCGGGGCCGAGCCCCCGCCCATCCTGGACTCGAGCCCCGGGGCGGCACCGCGCCCGCCGACCGACGTGACACCCCCCGCCCCGCCGCGAGGCCTGGCCGACGCCGAGCCTCCGCCGCCGCGGCCCGGGGCGTTGCGGGGTGCCGGACTTTCGCCCCCCGGGGCCGAGGAGCCGCGGCCGGGCGCCGCGGGCGAGCGACCGGGAGCCCGCGACCCGCTGGGCGCCGAGACCGGCGGCCGCCGGCCGCCCCCGGCGGCGCCGCCGGCGCGTGCGCCAAAGCGTCCCCCGATCGGAGAGGAAGTCATCGCCGAGGCGGACGTCGAGGAGCCGGGCGACTCGGGTGGCTGGAGCGGCTACCTGATCGCGGCACTGATCGCCGTGCTCTTCGTGGCCTGGCGCCTCCTCCGCCGAAGATCCCGCGAGGACGCCGGCCTCGATGCCGACGCCTACCCGCCGCTGCCGCCCGTCGACGGCATCGGCGACGAGCCCGAGGTGGTGGCGGAACCGGCAGGGCCGGACTCGGACCTGCCTGCCGAGCCGAACGTCGGCGCCCACGACGTCCAGCCCCCGCCGATCGCCGAGCCGGAGCCGGACACCGGATTTGCGGTACCGGCCCCGGAGCCGGAGCCCGCGGGAGCCGGCAGTCCGCAGCAGATGCCCCTGGGTGCCGCCGCGCTGGGCGCAGGAGCCGCCGCGGCGGCTGCAGCGGCGGCTACGGACGAGGAGCCCGCACCGGGCCCCCGCGACACGGGAGAGATGGAGCGGCGGCTGCGCCACCTGGAGACCCGGCTGGAGGAGATGGCCGACGCCCGCGAGCGGGCGGAGCGCCAGCTCGCCGCCCATACCGAGGAGCTCCGGGTCCAGCGCTCGGCCATCGCCCGCGCCCAGCGCGTGCTGCGCACGCTGGCCCGGCCCGACGAGCCCAGCGAGCCGGTTCCGCGCGACCCGGGGAGAGGCCCGGGCCGCTAGTCACCTGGCCACAGAGCAAATTCTTCCGCTAAATCAGGGTTTTCCCCAATTCCCGGGCCTTTCCCAGCTGCGGCCTGAGCCGTACAGTGAGTCCCGCTTCGGGGGTGTTTTCCCTGCGGCAATGAGGACTCCAGACGGGGAGACGATGAAAACGACGATTCTGCTGGCCGACGACCACCGCCTGGTGCGCGAGGGTCTGCGCCGCCTGATCGAGGAGCGCGAGGACTTCCGGGTCATCGGCGAAGCCACGAACGGCGAGGAAGCCGTGGAGTTGGTGAAGACGCTGCGCCCGGATGTGGCGATCCTGGACATCTCGATGCCTCGGCTCTCGGGGATCGACGCCACCCGCAAGATCTCCAAGATCGGCTCGGACACCAAGGTCCTGATCCTCTCGATGCACGCCAACCAGAGCTACGTCGAAGAGGTCCTGCGGGCCGGCGCGTTGGGCTACGTGCTGAAGGACGCCGCGGCCGCGGACCTGATGCAGGCCATCGAGGCGGTGCGCAGCGGCGACTCCTTCCTGTCGCCGAGCGTGACCCACCACGTGGTGGAGGCTCTGGCCCGTCCCGAAGACCGCCCCGCCGTCGCCGCCTCGCAGCTCACCGGCCGCGAGCGCGAGGTCCTGACCCTGATCGCCGACGGTCTGTCGAGCAAGCAGATCGCCGAGAAGCTCGGCGTCTCGCTCAAGACCATCGAGAGCCACCGGGCCAACCTGATGGACAAGCTCGACATCCACAAGGTGTCGGGCCTCGTCCGGTTTGCGATTCGCGCGGGTTTGGTGGCGCCCTAAGGGCAGAGCCCAGCAGAGCAGCGCCGATCGGTCGGAGCCCCGCGCGGGCTAGGGCCGCGCTGACGCAGCGACGAGCAGGGCACCCAGGGCACCAGCGTACTCGCCGTTCTCGAGGAACTCGGGCGGCCTCCCCGTGAGGCCGATGATCTTCCCGAGCACCGCCCGCAGCGCGGGGTTGCCGCGCAGGGTGGAGCCGCAGAAGACGAGGCGCTCGACCCGCGCCGCCGCCGCCAGGGTGCGCGCGATGATGGCCACGTTCTCGCCCACCAGGGCCATCAGCGCCGCCGCCACGTCCTCGGGCGCGAACGGCCCGGACCCGGGTCGTCCCAGGCGCGCGAAGAGCGAGGCGCTCAGGTCGGCGGGCAAGGGCGACTCGTTCGGGCGCGGGTAGATGTCGGCCAGCGAGAGGTCCACCCGCCAGCGGTCGCCGCGGGCGGCCTGCTCGCAGAGCGCCTCGAAGTCGTCGATCCCCAGCAGCGCGCGGCCCAGGCCCAGGAGCGTGCCGCCGCCGAGGGCGGTCCCCCCGAGCCGGTTCGAGGCCGCGCCGTCAACGAGCATCATGGAGGTGCCGGTTCCGACCGATACGAGCAGGTAGCGGTCGCTGACCTCCGGGCCGAGTAGCTCCGCGGCCCCCGAGCGCCAGGCGTCGAACTCGGACACGGGGGCGGTGTCCAAAGACAGGAGACGGGCCAGGGTGGGCGCGCCACAGCCGGTGAGCCCCACACTGTCGGGTGCGGCCTCGGCCACCCAGCGGGCCGCTTGGTCCAGGGAGTCCGAAGCGAGGAGCGTGAAGCGGGGAGACGCGTCGCCCTCGCGGAGGGCGCACTTGGTGAGGGTGGCGCCGACGTCGACGCCGACTGCGGTTCCCTCCCCCCGGCTGGAGCGATCGTGTACGCTGCGCAAAGCATCCCAGCGATGGCGATGGATTAGGGCCGATGTATACCGCGTTCTACGGGCTCCGGGAGAAGCCCTTCGCGCTCAGCCCGGATCCCCGGTACCTGTTCCTGGCCGAGGCCCATCGCGAGGCCCTCGCCCACCTGCTCTACGGGATCGACGAGGGCGAGGGGTTCATCGCCATCACCGGCGAGGTGGGCACGGGGAAGACCACCCTGTGCCGGACGCTGCTCCAGCGCCTGGGCCACGCCACCGAAGTGGCGTTCCTCTTCAACCCGACGCTCTCGAGCCTGGAGCTGATGCAGGCCGTGAATGCCGAGTTCGGCCTGCCCCTGGCGGGCCGCTCCCTGCGCGACCTGCACGCGCAGCTGAACGAGTTCCTGCTGGCCCGCAAGCGCGAGGGCCGGCGCGTGCTGCTCATCATCGACGAGGCGCAGAACCTGGCGCCCGAGACCCTGGAGCAGGTGCGCCTGCTCTCGAACCTGGAGACCGAGACCCAGAAGCTGCTCCAGATCGTGCTGATCGGGCAGCCGGAGCTGGAGGCGAAGCTGGCGTCGCCGGACCTGCGGCAGCTGCGGCAGCGGATCAGCGTCCACTGGCGGCTGGATCCGCTCTCGCCCGGCGAGACCCGCGACTACGTGCTCCACCGCCTGCGCATCGCCGCCGGCGCGGAGCGGGAGATCTTCAGCCAGGCCGCGCTGCGCGAGCTTCACCGCCGGGCGCGGGGCGTGCCGCGGGTGGTGAACGTGCTGTGCGACCGGGCCCTGCTGGCCGGCTACGCGGACCGCGCGCGAGAGATCGGCGCGCGGCTGGTGAAGCAGGCGGACCGCGAGGTGAATCCCGCGCCGCCCAGCGCCGGACGCGCGACGCGCGCGCGCTGGCGGCCCTGGGCCGCAGCGCTGCTGGTGCTGGTGGCCGGCGCGGCGGTGGGCGTCGCCTGGCAGCAGCTCGGACCGGGCGTCGACCTGCCGTTCGCGCGTCCGGCGGCAGCCCCGCCCGACGCCAGCGCCCCGTCGGTCTCCTCGGCGCCGGAGCCGGCGCCGAGCGCCATCGCCACACCGGTGCCGCTGCCCGCGGAGTCCGAGCCGGCGGAGCGGCCCGAGGCGCTGCCGCCCCCCGACCTCGGCGCCTGGCTCGACGCCCAGCCCGGGGGCTCCTTCGAGGCGGCGCTTGCCGGACTCGGGGCCGACGAGCCGCGCGCCCACGTGTTCGGAAGCGACGGCTCCAACCTGGTGGTGCTGCGCGTGCTGAACCGACCCGCGGTCCTGGCCATGGCCGCACCCGACGGGTCCGTGCGGCACGTGGTGCTGCGCGAGCTGGCGGGCGACCGGGCGCGCTTCGCCCCCGGCGAGGGCGACGGCGAGGGCTACGAGGCCGGGCTGGACGAGCTCGGCGCGCACTGGACCGGCGCGCTGCGCGTGGTCTGGCGCGACTTCGAGGCGCTGACGGGCCGCGTCGCCCTCGGCGCGAGCGGCCCCAAGGTGGCCTGGCTCCAGGGAGCGCTCACGCGCCTCGGCCTCTACGCGGGCCCGACGACGGGACGCTTCGACGCCACGACCCAGGCCGCGGTCGTGGCGTTCCAGCGCACGCGGCACCTCACGCCCGACGGCGTGCTCGGCCCCGTGACGAAGATGGCCCTCTACGACGCACTCGGCGGTTACCCCGTGGCGCACCTGACGCCGGAGCCGCGGGGATGAGCACCATCCTGAAGGCGTTGCGGCGGATCGAGGACGAGAAGCGTCCGGCCTCGGACCGGCCGCTGCGCGACGAGGTGACGACGGCCGCGACGCCCGGCGAGCCGCTGCCCCGCCGCTCCCGCCGCGGCCTGTGGCTCGGCGCGCTGCTGGTGGGAATCGTCGGCGGGCTCGCGGTCGTGGGCTGGCGCCTGTGGCCCGACTCGAGCGAGCCCGAAGTGGCAACCGCCCGCCCGGCGGTGCGGAGCGTGGAGGAGCTGCGCCCGAGCCCGAGTGAACGCGCGGCGCGCGCACGAGCGCGCGCCGAAGCGATGCGCCGAACCGCGCAGCCCGCGCCGGCACCCGAACCGGCGCCGGCGGCGCCGCCTCCGCGCGCGGCCCCGGCCGCCGTGGCCGAGCCCAGGGTCGCCGCCGCGGAGACCGCGCCGGCGCCCGCGTCGGAGCCCGTGCCGCCGCCCACGGCGGAGCCGGTGCCGTTCGACTCGCGACGCGAGCCGGTCCCCCCGCAGCCGGTCCCGGCGCAACCCGTCCGCAGCGAACCGGCGCCGGCACCCGTGCCCGCCGACTCGCAGCCCCCGCGCGTCGCCGCCCGCCCGGCCCCCGAGCCCGCCGCTCCGCCGGCACCGGTCCCGGAGCCCGAACCCGTCGCCGTCGCCGTGGCCGTGCCCGCTGCGGCGCCAACGCCGGAGCCCGTCGCCGAGCCCGCTCTCCCCGACCCGATTCCGAAGCCCACCGTGAAGCCGCAGCCGGCGGCCCCCGCGGCAGCGCCGGAGCCGGCGCCGCCCGCGGCCGTGGCGCCGGCGGAGCCGGCCGTGCGCGCCTCGCTCCCGAAGCTCGTGGTCGCGGGCACCAGCTGGCATCCGCGCGCCGACCGCCGCACGGCGACCGTCGAGCTGGAGGGACGCGCCGACGCCCTCGAGCTGCGCGAGGGAGACGCAGTCGGCTCGCTCGTGGTGCGCGAGATCCAGCCCTCGGGCGTGGTCTTCCTGTTGGGGGACGTGGAGCTGCGACGGCGGGTCGGCGAGCAGCCCTAGTCTGATGAGCTTCGCTCGCCTGCGGCTTGCTGCGCGCGCCGCAGCGGCGCTTGCCGGCGTCTGGATCCGGTGTCGTTCGCGGGCCGCGGCGGCTCGGCCTCTTTCCTGACTCCTAGCGCAGGCTGATCGAGCCGTTGGACGTGCGCAGCTTGATGGGCACGCCGCCGGCGCCGAGGCTGCCGCGCAGGCGGCCGTCGCTGGATCGGGTGTCCGGCTGGAGCTGGCGCTCGTTGCGGATCACGCCGTTGTCCACCCGCACGTCCACGTCGGCGTCCACGTCCCGCGGCAAGTCGAGCACGATGCGGCCGTTGCTGGTGGCGAGGCGCACGCCCTCGGAGCCGAGCTCCTCCACCTGACAGCGGATCAGGCCGTTGGAGGTGGAAGCGTCCACCGAGCCGCGCTGCTCGGACACCTCGATCTTGCCGTTGCTCGAGCGCGCCACCAGGGCGCCCGAGATGCAGCTGCACGAGACCTTGTTGTTGGCCGTGTAGACGTCCACGTCGCCGATCACGTCCTCCACCAGCACCGCGCCGTTGCTGGAGCGCGCCGCTACGGATGCCCGGGTGCCGCTGACCGAGACCTTGCCGTTCACCGATTCGCACATGACGCGCAGGTGCCGGGGCACCCGCACCTCGAGATTCACGTGGCCGTGGCGGTTCCAGCGCCGCGGCATCTCGACCTCGAAGTCGAGGCTCTCGGCGGTCTCCTGCTCGTTCACGCGGATCGAGCCCAGCAGGCGCTCCGCCTCTTCCTCGGACTCGGCGCGGGCCCGCTTGGACGACTCCACCAGGATGTCGTCGCGGTCCTCGCCCACCACCTCGATGCGCCCGTTGGCGTTGCGCACGCGCAGCAAGCCCCCCCGCGGCGCCTTGTAGCGCATGCTGTCGACGCGCTCGGCCAGCTCGCTCCAGGGGATGCCCGAGAGCAGGCTGCGCAGGAAGCCGCCGAAGCGACCGCCGTTCTCCTCGTCCAGGCCGCGCCGGCGCGGCGGCGTCACGAGCCGCCCTCCCCGCTCGCGTCCCGCACCCAGTGGAGCAGGCGTGAGAGGATGGCGCCGGCCGGGCCCTGGAGGCTCACCGTCGCCAGGGGCGTCAGCTCCGTCGGCTCGGGATTCACCTCCAGCAGCACGCCGCCGGAGCGGGCCACCTCCACCGGAAAGCCCGCCGCCGGGTACACCGTGGCGGAGGTCCCCGCGACCAGCATGCAGTCGCAGCGCGCCACCTCGGCGAAGCAGCGGGAGAGCACGTCCTCGGGGATCGGCTCGCCGAAGGACACCGTGTCGGCCTTCACGATGCCGCGGCAGTCCGGGCAGCGCGGCGGGAGGTCTTCGGGGTCGATGGCCAGCTCGTCGCGTGCGAAGCGACGGCAGCACCCCAGACAGCGATAGAGGGTGGCGTTGCCGTGGATCTCGGCCAGCGCGCGGGTTCCCGCCTGGCGGTGGAGATCGTCGATGTTCTGGGTGATGAGGCAGCGCAGGTGGCCGAGCGCTTCGAGCTCAGCCAGGGCCCGGTGGCCGGCGTTCGGCTTGGCGGCCGCCACGGTCTCGCGCAGGGCGGTCATCCAGGGCTCGGTCGGGTTCAGCAGCGTGCGCCAGGCGCCGGCCGGATCCGCCACGAAGCGCTGGTAGCCGTCGAGGGGCGGCTCGCCGTACTTCGTCCACAGGCCGCCCTTGCCGCGGAAGGGCGGGATCCCGCTCTCGACCGAGAGCCCGGCGCCGGTCAGCACCAGCAGGTGACGCGCCTCCCGGATCCGATCCGCGGCGCGCCGGATGTCGGCGTCCAGCGTCTCGGTGAGCTCGAAGTCCGGCGTCTCGACCCTCATGGCTAGTGCAGGGTCCGATCGTCGTGGCGGCCGCGGGACGACCTCTCATCGCGTTGCACGGCGCGCAGGCGGCGGCGCATGCGCCAACGGTGAAGCCGATAGCGAAGCTGCTCGCGGGTGGGCAGGAGGCGACCGCCCTCGCCGGATCGGCGCAGGTAGATCCAGGCCACCGCGACGCCGCCCAGGTGCCCGATGTGGCTGACGGTGCCGGAGCGATCGCCGATCAGGGTCATGAAGAACATCACCGGGATGATCCAGATGGCCCGGAAGGCGACCGGCGGGAAGATCAGCATGATGGTGCGGTTGGGCCAGGTGAGCGAGTAGGCCAGCACCACCCCGTAGACGGCGCCCGATGCACCGACGGTGGGGATCTGGAGCTGCAGCGCCGGATAGCCCAGCAGGTACACGGCCAGGTACGGGAAGGTCACGATCAGGAAGCCCGCCCCCACGCCGCACGCCAGATAGAAGCGGATGAAGCGCCGCGGGCCCCACACCATGGCCAGCGGCGAGCCGAACATCCACAGCACGAACATGTTCATGGCGATGTGCATCAGACCGCCGTGGAACCACATGTAGGTGAAGGGCTGCCACAGGAAGCCCTGCTGCCAGAACAGGATCGGCGTCGCGGCGCCCAGGCGCGCGAACGCGTAGAAGGCGGGCGGCAGGCTCAGGAGGAAGATCGCCGCGTTGGCGATCAGCAGCTGCTTGATGATCTGCGGGGTCTGAGGCGGCCCGAAGCCAATGCCGCCGCCCCCGCCCTGATAGCCACCGCGTCCGTACACTGCGCCTCCCGTTCACGAGCACGACGCACCTCCCCCGCCGCTGCGGCGGAGACGGTCTCGATCGTCGGTTTGCATCGAACCCGTGGGATGGGCGCGCGGACTCCCACAGGGACCGTAAGAGCGTACGAATCCTGGGTTTTCGGGTCAACGAATTCGTGAAGAATGCGTCGCACTCCGGTGCTTCAGGGTGACGCGGCGCGTCACGCAGCTTCGTCCGGCGATCCCCCGAGCCGGCCGAGACGCCGCGCGGCCAGCACCAGCGCCAGGGCGCTCTTGCCGTCGGAGATCTCTCCCCGGAAGACCATCTCGAGCGCCTCGTCGAAGGGGGTGGGCACCACCTCCAGGTACTCGTCGTGCTCGAGCTGCTGGGGGCAGGGCGTCAGGTCCCAGGCCGCGAAGAGGTGGATGCGCTCATCGGTGAAGCCGGGGGTCGTCCAGACGGCGCCGAGCGGGTCGAGCCGCCCCGCGCGCACCCCGGCCTCCTCCTCCAGCTCCCGCGCGGCGCAGATCTCGGGCGCCTCGCCGTCCAGCTTGCCGGCCGGGATCTCCCAGATGACGCCGCCCGCCGCGTGACGGAACTGGCGGAGCAGGAGCACCTCGTCTTCGGAGCGGAAGGGCACGACGGCGGCCGCGCCCGGGTGGCGCACCACGTCGAGGGTGACGGTGCGGCCGTCGGGCATGGTGGCGTCTTCGGCGTAGAGGCTGAAGGCGGGGCCTTTGTGGAGGAGTTTGTGGGGCATGGGCCGCGGGCTCCGGTGGATTCGACGGAATCGGGTGGCTCTTCATAGCATGACTTCGCTCGCCTTCGGCTCGCTGCGCGCGCCGCCGCAGACGGCGGCGCTTGCGGGCGGCGGCCTCCTGTGGTTCTTCGTGAGGCGGAGGCTCCGTCCTTGGCGGGACCGGTTGAGAAGTTCGTGGCGGTTTCTTCTGCCGGGCAGCCTACGCTCGATGCGATCTTTCTAGCGGGCGAGGGAGGCGACGCGGGGGGCGGGGCCGTGGTGGCGGCGCCGCATCCGTTGTATGGCGGGAGCATGGATCATCCGGTGGTGGCCGAGGTGGCGTACGCGTGCTCGGCGGCGGGGCTGGCGTCGTTGCGCTTCAACTGGCGAGGGATCGGCGCGAGCGAGGGGGAGCCGAGCGGGCGGACGGCGGATGCCGACGCCGACTACCGGGCGGCGCTCGAGCACCTGGCGGCAGGCATCGAAGGCCCCGTGGTCGCGTGTGGCTACTCCTTCGGCGCGGCGGCAGCCGTGCGGGCGGCCGCGGATCCGCGCGTGCGCCGTCTCGTGCTGGTCGCGCCGCCCCCCGCGCTCCTGGACGCGAAGGCGCTGGCCACGTGCGGTGGCCGGGTGCTGGCGCTGGTGGGTGAGGCGGACACGCTCGCGCCGCCGGAGGGGGTGCGCGACGTGCTGGCCGGCGTCCCGAAGTCGGAGCTGATCGTGATCCCCGACGCCGACCACTTCTTCGGGGTCGGCCTGGGCGCGATCCGGCGCGGCGTTCTCGACGCGCTGGCGGACTGAAGCGCGACTCAGCGCAGGTAGCCCATCGCCCGCAGGCGTTCGGCGATGCCCGGGTCGATGCGCACGCCCTTCTCCACCACACCGGCGCCCTCTGCCGTCTGGTGGGCGTCGAGCAGGCCGCGCATGCGTTCCGCCTCGGCCGTCTCGCGCGCAACGAGGTTCACGTTCTCCACCGGGTCGACGCTGCGGTCGAACAGGAACTCGGCGCCCGGCGCCACCGCCTTGCCCTCGTAG
Organism: uncultured delta proteobacterium; assembly: GCA_947259215.1. Lineage (GTDB taxonomy): Bacteria > Myxococcota_A > UBA9160 > UBA9160 > JAFDET01 > CAMYLJ01. Next base: position 38,253 of record CAMYLJ010000026.1, on the reverse strand, counting down.
GCCTCCGGGTCGTCCTCATCCGGGGTCGCGTTGCGAGCGTAGGTCCAGGCGCCGTCGGAGACGGCCGACTGGATCGAGGCGTCGGGGAAGAGCGGCACGCCGAGCGCCGCATAGGTCGCACGGTCGGCCTCGGCTTCGGCGCCGACGAGCAGCGGAACGAGCGAGCGGCCCTCGAAGCTCGGCGGGATCGGGACACCGGCCAGCTCGAGCAGGGTCGGCGCCAGGTCCACGCCCGGCACCTGGGCGGCGATGCGCACGGGCTCCACCGCGAACGGGAAGCGGAAGATCAGCGGCACCCAGACGACCGGCGTCAGCACGTTGCGCGCGTGGCCGTGCACGCCGTGCTCGCCGAAGGTCTCGCCGTGGTCGGCGGCGAAGACCATCACGGTGCGCTCGCCGTAGCCGGCGGCGGCGAGCTTCTCGCGCACGCGGCGCACGGCGTCGTCCACCCAGCGGATGGCGGCGAGGTAGGCGCCCTTGCTGTCGGTGCCGAAGGTCTTGAACTCGGGCGGCGCCGCGTACTCGTGCACGTCCATGAAGTGGAGGTACAAGAAGAACGGGCGCTCGCGGTCGTGGGCGTCGAGGAGGCGCACCGCCTCTTCGTAGACGCGGTCGGCGTGGGGCCAGAGCGAGGGCTGCCCGAGCCCCGGGTGGCCGCCGCCCTTGGGAAACATGTAGCGGTCGAAGCCCTGGTGGAAGCCGAAGCTCTGGTGGAGCCAGCCGTTGGTCTGCACGCCGTAGGTGGCGTAGCCGGCGTCGCGGAGCGCCTCGGCCAGGGTGACGGCGCTCTGGTCGAGCCCGTCCTGCGCCTCGCGGATGCCGTGGCTGCGCGGCCAGAGCGAGGTCAGGAGCGAAGCCATGGACATCTTGGTCCACGACGACTGGGAGCGGACGCGCTCGAAGAGCGCCCCGCGTGCGGCCCAGGCGGCCAGCTCGGGCGAGGTGTCCTGCTCGAAGCCGTAGGGCGAGGTGAAGTCGGCGCGCAGGGTGTCGCAGAGGACGAGGACGATGTTGGGCGGGCCCAGCGCGGCCAGGCGCTCCGGGATCTCGGCCGGGGGCGCCGCGCGCCCGCAGGTGAGCAGCGCCGGCACGAGCGAGAGCGCGGTCAGACGCGAAGCGAGTTCACGGCAGCGAATCGAACGCCTCCTCCGCTTGCGCCCGCAGTGCCGGGTCCAGCCCCTCGCTCTCCCGCAGCCCGGCCAGCAGCACGCGCGCGTCGCCGCTGCGACCCGCGTCGCGGTAGGCCAGTGCCAGGTTGAGCGTCACCGCCTGCATCTCGGGCAGCCCGGCGTGGGCCTCCTCCAGCAGCGAGACGGCGCGGTCCGCGAGGCCCTTGCGGAGGTAGAGGGCACCGAGCGTATCCATCACGTAGGGGTTCGTCTCGTCGAGGCGGTACGCCTCCTGGGCGGCGGCCAGGGCACCGTCGAGGTCGCCCCCGGCAGCCAGCAGCTCCGCCAGGTTGTTGCGGGGCCGCACGTCGCGCTCGTCGAGGGCGGCGGCGCGCCGGTAGGCCGCGGCCGCCGCCTGGGACTCGCCGAGCTGCTGCCGCGCCAGGCCGAGCATGAAGTGCGCGCCCGCATCGTCGGGCCGGGCAGCGAGGTAGCGGGTGCAGTCGTCGCGCGCGCCGGACCAGAGCCCGGCGGAGGCCCGGAACTCGCAGCGCACGCGCAGCGGCCGAGGCTCGTCGGGCGCGAGCTCCAGCGCGCGATCGGTCGCCTGCGCGCCCTCGTCGGCGGCACCGGCCGCGAAGAGCAGGGCCGCCAGCGCCGCGTGAAGCTCTGCCGCGTCGGGCTCCCGGGCCAGCGCCTCGCGCGCCAGCGCGATCCCCTCGTCGACGCGTCCGGCCATGCCCAGGGTGAAGACGCGCTCGGCGGAAAGATCCAGGTCCGGGTCCGCGGCCTGCGCCGCATCGAGCGCGGCCAGCGCCTCTTCGTAGCGTCCCTGGGCACGGCGCGCCCTGGCGAGCAGGAGCTGCGGCTCGGCCCGTTCCGGGAAGCGCTCGAGGCTCTGCTCCGCCACCTCGGCGGCGGCGGCGCCCTCGCCGAGCTGGACCAGGGCGTCCACCAACGCGACCCAGCCGTCCAGCTGACGGGGCGCGCGCTGGATCAGCAGCCGCGCGCTGGCGGCCACGGCGCGCCAGTCGCCGCGGCGCGCCTCGAGGTTCACGAGTGCCGCGGCAGGCGCGAGCCAGGCGCGGTCGCGCTGCTGCGCGAGGCCGTAGCGACGGCGGGCCCCCTCGCTGTCGCCGGCCTCCTCCAGCGCGCGGCCCAGCCAGAACTGGGTGGCGGCGCGGTCCAGGCGGGGCGCGAGCTTCGTGAGCCGCTCGGCCGCGGCGGCGGGATTGCCTTCGGCCAGCTCGAGGCGCGCGCGCAGGTAGTCGACCTGGGGATCGCCGTCGAAGGTCGCGTTGCGGAAGCGCGCGAGGGCGGTGCGGGCCTCTTGCGAGCGATTCGTCGCGAGCAGGGCCTCGACCTGCAAGAGGAGCAGGGTCGGCTCCTCGGGGAAGCGGTCGACGGCCTCCTCCAGCACGGCCAGGGTGGCCTCGGCGTCGTCCTGGGCGGAGTAGAAATCCACGAGCGGGAGGTACGCGGCGGCCGAGTCCGAGCGCTCTACGTAGCCACGCAGGGCCGCCTCGGCCTCGGCGTCGTTCCCGAGCGCCGTCTGCACCTGCGCGGCCAAGGGGAAGAGACCGACGGGCGGCTCCTCCGCCCCGAGCGCGCCCTCGAGCCGGGAGAGCGCCTCCTCAGCGAGCCCCTGCTGGGCGAGGACCTGAACCAGCGCCTGCCAGGCGAGCAGGTCGGCGGGGTCGGCCTCGACCATGGCTGTCAGCGTCGCGGCGGCGGCCTCGGGATCGCCCTGCTGCGCCTGGATCTGGGCCAGCGCCACGTCGAGACGCCGGCGCAGCGCCTGCATCTCCTGGTCGTCCTCGGCGATGGCCGCGCGCGTCTCCTCGATCGCGGCGCGCGCCTCCTCCTGGCGCCGCTCGGAGAGCAGGGTCGAGATGCGCACCAGCCGGGCCTCGGGGCGATCCGGGTAGAGGCGCTCCGCGTCCGCCAGCGTCTCGAGCGCCTGCTCCAGGTCGCCCAGGTTGAGCTCCGCCTGGGCGCGGGTGACCAGCGCCGCCGCGTGCTCCTCGGAGCCCGGCGCCACCGGCGCCACCGCCTCGCGGGCGAGGCTCGGGTTCCCGAGCAAGAGCGCCACGCGCCCCAGGGCCAGGCGCAGGTCGTCGCGCTCCGGGTAGCGCCGTACGCCCTCTTCGAGTAGCCAGCCGGCGTCGGGCGCATTCCCCGCCCGGACCCGGAGCTGCGCCACCTCGATCAACGCGTCCGCCGTCTCGGGCAGGCTCGCGCGCAGGTCGTCGACGGCAGCCAGCGCGGCTGCGCGGTCGCCCTGCTCGAGGGCCTGTACGAACGCCTCGCGCGCGCGCTCGGCCTTCTCCTCGGGCGACGAGCAGCTGACGAGCAGCACCGCCAGCGCGAGAGCCCAGCCAAGTCTCATGGCGGTGAGAGTAGGGGACGTTGGTTCAGAAGTTCAGTTGTCTTCGGCAGGCCCCCTCGCGCTCCGAAGCGAGCAGAGCCCGCCCTCGGGCACGGGCTTGGCTCACGCCGGCTTTCGAGAGGCCGAGGGCTCTTGCGACGGCGACGCCCGGAAGCCCGAGCTCGACGCAGGCGCGGTATACGATCTCTGCCCGTGCGTCGGCCACCACCCGGGTCCGCGCGCCTCCCAGGAGCTCCCCCTCCGGCACATCGCGCTCCGCGCAGACTCGCGCGATCAGGGCCGGCAGGTTCCGCTCCGGCTCCACCGAGGGCGCGGTCCTCGCGCGGGCGCGCCCCGGCTGCGGTGAGCGCTCGGTCGGCGCTGCGCCTTCCCTTCGCGCGCCTGGGGCGCCGCACCACTCGGCCTCTGGCGCCAGCGCCCGCTCCGGCGCGTCGACCTCCGGATCGATCTCGGCCTGCATCCACTCGAGCAACCGGCGGCGCGCCTCGGCTCTGGTTCTCCCGAACCGCTCCAGGATCGCCTGCGCGTCCTGGAAGGAGGCCTCGCCGCGACCCAGCAGCGTGGCATGGCCGGTCCAGCGATGGCCGCCGAGCGCCTCGAGAGAATCCACGAGTCCCGCGCGCAGCGGGTTCAGATGCACGTAACGCACCAGCGCGAGGAGCTGCGCCTCCTGCTCGACGAGGATCGACTTGTAGCGGCCCTGGAAAAGATGCCCGACCCGTGCGTGACGCAGATTGAAGGCAAGAGCGTAACCCGTGTTCACGCGCGCCATCACCCGCGCGAGCGGGATCGCTCCGGTGCGCAGGACGAGATGCACGTGATTCGGCATCAGCGTCCAGGCGAAGCAGGGCATCCCCGCTTCCGGGAGGATCCGACTCAGGCGCTCCAGCAGGTCTCGTCGGTCGCGGTCGTCGTAGAAGATGCGACGGCGCTCGATCCCGCGCAGCATCACGTGGTGAAGGCAGCTCGGCGCATCGAGCCGCGGCCCGCGCGGCATCGGCCATCTCCCGCAGGACCAACCGGGGTGCCCTCAGCCTACCTCAGCCCGAAGAGTCGCTCGACCCGCCCGTCTCCACTCTGTGGGAAAGAAGTGAACTTCTTAACCAACGTCCCCGAAGCGGATGCGGAAGGAGGCGCCGCCGCCTTCGCGATCGCCGACCACAAGCTCGCCGCCCGCCTGCTCCACGAGCCGACGGGAGATGGCCAGGCCGAGGCCGCCGGGGCGATCGGGCCGCGTGGTGTGGAAGGGCTCGAAGATGCGCTCGCGCGCCTCGGGCGGGACGCCGGGGCCGCGGTCCTCGACGCGGAGCTCGGCGCCCTCGGCGAGCCGGCGGGCCGAGAGCCGGACGTCGCCGCCCTCCGGCGTCGCTTCGAAGGCGTTCAGGGTCAGGTTCAGCACCACCTGGCGCAGGGCGTCCTCGCCGAGCGGCGCCTCGACTTCGGCGCCGGCCGGGTCCACCTCGATGCGCACGCCCGACTCGAGGGCCCGATGCTCGAGCAGCCGCGCCACGGCGTCGAAGACCGGTCCCGCCGCGGTGCGGCTGCCGGGCGCCGCGGGCCCCGGCCGCGCGTGGGCGATCACCACGTCGAGCAGGCGCTCGATCCGTCGCAGCTCGTCGGCCACCACCTCGTGGAAGCGCGTGCGGAACTCGGGATCGTCGATCCGGTCGGGCAGGAGCTGGAGGAAGGTCTTCACCGACACCAGCGGGTTGCGCACCTCGTGGGCGATCTCGGCGACCAGGTCGCCGAGGGCGGCCAGGCGACCGAGCCGCTGCACGTCGGCGTCGAGGCGCGCGAGGCGGGCGCCCGCGGCGGCGGCCGAGACCGGTCCCTCCAGACGACGGGCCGCGGCGCCCACCGCCGCGAGGCTGCGCGGACGCACGCGGCCCGGCGGGTCTTCCGCGGCGGCCACCACCAGCAGCGCCCACGGCGACTCGCTGCCGCGCCCGACCGACGCTGCCGCTCCCCAGCCGGCCGCGGCCGCTTCGCGCTCGACGGCCGACGCGTCCGGACGCCCCAGATCGACCGGACCGAGGTCGGCGGCCAGCGCGTCCAGCAGCCCGAGCGGCGGCGCGTCCGGCGTGACGCCGCGGGCCACCTGCGCCACCACCCGCGCGCCGCCCGCCGCGGCGCGTCCGAGGGCCACCACGGCGCGCGCGCCGACGGCCTGCCCCAGACCCTCGGCGGCGCGCGCCACCACCAGGTCGAGATCGGGGCTGGCGGGCGGCTCGGCCTCGGCGCGCCGCCCCGGGGCCTCTCCGCCGGGTCGTGTTCGGATCTCCCCCACCTCGCGACGTTGCTACCCTGCCCCGCCGACCTCGTCAACCGACATGCGCATCCGCTCGGCCCTCTTCGACCTGGACGGCGTTCTCGCCGACTCGCGCGCCGCCATCGCGCGCTCGATGAACCACGCCTTGGTGCAGGTGGAGCTCGCGCCCGAGGCCGAGGCGCGCCTCCATCCCCTGATCGGCCCTCCGCTGCACGATGCCTTCGACACGCTGCTCGGCGACCGCGAAGCCGACCCGGCGCTGGTCGACGCCTGCGTCGGCCACTACCGCGAGCGCTACCGCACGGCCTGCGTCGAGGAGACGCTCCCCATGGACGGGATGCGCGAGACGGTGCGCGAGCTGGCGAAGCGGCTGCCCCTGGCCGTGGCCACCTCCAAGCCCGCCGCCTTCGCCGAGCCGATCCTGGAAGCGCTCGAGCTGGCGGCGTACTTCCGGGCGATCGTCGGCCCATCCCTCGACGCACGCTCGGAGCCCAAGACGGTCACGGTGGGCCGCGCCCTCGCGGCGCTCGGGGCCGAGGGGCCCACCGCCATGGTGGGCGACCGCGAGCACGACGCGATCGCCGCCCGGGCCCACGGCCTGGTGGCGGTGGGGGTCACCTGGGGCATCGGGAGTGTGGAGGAGCTGCGCCGCGCCGGCGTGGACCACCTGGTGGAGCAGCCGGCCGCGCTGGTGGCGCTCCTCCGCTAGAACGCGTCGCGGCGCAGCAGGCGATCCGACTCCTGGGCCGTGACCGGACGCCCGGCCTCGTCTTCGCCCGGCTCGGTGCCCGTGGCGAAGGCCTGGAAGTAGGTGTCGCCGCTCGCGGGGCCCGCCGGCAGCCCGGTCTGGCGGTCGACCCGCGCGAAGACGATGCCTTCGGGCACCGCGAAGTCCCGGTCCGGACGACCCGCCAGGGCGAAGCGCATGAAGTCGATCCAGATCGGGAGCGCCGCGCCCCCGCCGGTCTCGCGCCTGCCGAGCACGCGGCGCTCGTCGAAGCCGACCCAGACTCCGCTGGCCACGTCCGGCGAGAACCCCACGAACCAGGCGTCGCCCTGCTCGTTGGTGGTGCCGGTCTTGCCGGCGACGGTCCGCTTCAGCACGCGGGCGGTCTTGCCGGTGCCCTGCTTCTCGGTCACCACGGCGCGCAGGAGGTCGGTGCCCAGGTAGGCCTGCACCGGAGACAGCACGTGGCCCTCGGGCGGCTCGAAGAGATCGTCGGCCTCGAGCCTGCGACGCTCCGGCGGGGCCGACGCCTCGGGCGCGAGCGGCCGGGTCCCCGGCTCGGCTTCCTCCTCGGGCACGGGCGCGGCGCCGAGCACCAGGTTCTCGAGCAGCACGTTCCCGTCGCGGTCGAGGACGCGCAGGACGAAGCGCGGCTCCACCAGGCGACCCTCGTTGGGGAAGACCGTGTAGGCGCGCACCAGCTCCAGCAAGGACACGCTGCTCGAGCCGAGGGCGAGCGACAGGTTGCGATCCAGCGGCGACTCGATCCCGACCCGCCGGGCGAACTCCATCGCGTTGTCCACCCCGAGCTCGTTCAGCAGGTGGATCGTGGCGTTGTTGACCGAGCGCGCCAGCGCCTGGCGCAGGGTCAGCTTGCCGTGGAAGACCCCCTTGTAGTTGCCGGGCCGCCAGGTGAAGCCCGACTCGGGGTCCTCGTAGACGAGCGGCCGGTCCACCACGATCGAGGCCGGCGTCCAGCCGTGGGCCATGGCGGCGCCGTAGATGATGGGCTTGAAGGCCGAGCCGGGCTGCCGGCGCGCCTGGGTGACGCGGTCGAACTCGCTGCGCTCGAAGTCGTAGCCGCCGACCAGCGCCAGCACGTCGCCCGTCTCGAGCTCGGTGGCGAAGAGCGCACCCTCGACCTCCGGCTCCTGGTGCAGCAGCAGTCGCGCCGGCGCGTCGCGGACCGCGTCGCCGTCGGAGACGCCGCTCGCCGGCGCGTCGAAGCGCGCCACGTCACCCACCTGGAAGATGCTCTCGATGTTGCGCATCGAGTAGGGATATCTCGACGGGTCGGGCTCACGCGCCCAGTTCACGTCCTTCAGCGAGACGCGGCCGCTGAGCCCGGGCGCGAAGGCCACCTCGGCCGTGTCCGACTTCGGGTCCACTGCCGTCACGACGCCGAGCAGCGGGCGGTCGGCCGGCAGGGTCAGGGGCGCAGCCTCTTCGCCCTCGAGCGCGACCAGCCCGTTCTCCGCTGCCAGCCCGGCCAGGGCCTGCCCCACCTCCTTCGGCGGGACGCGGCGCACCGGGCCGCGGTAGCCCTGGCGATGGTCCAGCGCCTCGAGCCCGCGCCGCAGCGCGCCCACGGCGGCCAGCTGCGTGTCCAGATCGAGGGTGGTCTCGACCACCAGCCCGTCGCGGCGCACGCGCTCGCCGCCGAGGACGTCGAAGAGGGTGCGGCGCACCTCCTCCACGAAGTAGGCGGACGCCGCCAGGCTCTCGGCCTCGGGGGCCTCGGCCAGCTCCGGCGGGGCAGCGAGGGCCTCCTCGTAACCGGACTCGTTCAGATAGCCCTCCTCGTACATCCGGCCCAGCACGTACTGGCGGCGCCGCTCGGCGGCCTCCGGGTTGCGGTGGGGGGAGTAGGCGGAGGGCGCCTTCGGCAGCCCGGCCAGCAGGGCCGACTGCGAGACCGTGAGCTCCGCGGGCGCGACCCCGAAGTAGGACCGGGCCGCCTCGCCGATCCCGTAGGCGCCCCGGCCGAAGTAGATCTGGTTCAGGTAGAGGAAGAGGATCTCGTCCTTGCTGAGCTGCTGCTCGATGCGCCGGGCCAGGAGCATGTCCTTCACCTTGCGCGTGTAGCGGCGCTCCGGGGAGAGCAAGAGGCTCTTGGCCACCTGCTGGGTGATGGTGCTCCCGCCCTGCCGGATCTCGCCGCCGGCCGCCAGGTTCTTCCAGGCCGCGCGCAGGATGGCCTGGTAGTCGAGTCCCTGGTGCTCGTAGAAGGTGTCGTCCTCGGCGGCCACGAAGGCCATCACGGCGTGGCGGGGAATCTCGTCCAGGCTGACCAGGAAGCGCCGCTCGTCGTAGAACTCGCCGATCAGGCGGCCCTCGCGGTCGAGCACGCGGCTGGTGAGCCACGGCCGGTAGTCCTCCAGGCTGCGCAGGTCCGGCAGATCGCGCAAGAAGGTGGTGTAGAACAGGAATCCGCCCACCAGCGCGGCCAGGGCGGCGAGTCCGCCGAGCGCGAGGAGGATCCGGGCGGCGCGAGATCGGGCAAGGGCCATCGGGACCGGGCGCTCCGAGCGGGGGTCCGGGGAAGCTAGCCGACGGCTCGCCGACTGCGCTACCGAGTCCGTCGTCCGGAGGTCCCTTGAGCACCCCCTCCCGCTCCCTGCGCCTGGCGTTCGTCATGGACCCGATCGAGTCCGTCGACATCGAGGCCGACACCACCTTCGCCCTGATGCTGGAAGCCCAGGAGCGGGGGCACCGCATCTTCACGGCCGAGCAGGGCGACCTGGGAGTCGACGCGGGCCGGCCGCTCGGGCGCCTGCGGGCAGTGACCCTGCGCCGGGAGCCAGGCCGCCACGTGGACCCGGGCGAAACCCACCTGAGGGTGCTCGACGACGACACGGACGTGGTCTTCCAGCGCAAGGACCCGCCCGTGGACGAGGAGTACACCCGGGCCACCCAGATCCTGTCCCTCTGCCGCAAGGCCCGGGTCCTGAACCAGCCCGAGAGCATCCTGGCGGCCAACGAGAAGCTCTACGCTCTGAACTTCCCGGATCTCATGGCGGAGACCCGGGTCACCCGTCACATCCCGGAGCTGATCGACTTCATGGCCGGCTGCGGGGGCGAGATGATCGTGAAGCCCCTCGAGGGCAAGGGGGGCGAGGGGATCTTCCACGTCCGCAACGACGATCGGAACCTGTTCTCGATCCTGGAGCAGGCCACGGCCTTCGGGACCCGCTGGACCATGGCCCAGCGCTACCTCCCCGACGTCCGGAAGGGCGACAAGCGCATCCTGCTGCTCGAGGGCGAGGTCCTGGGGAGCCTGCTGCGGGTGCCCGCCGAGGGAGAGGTGCGGGCCAACCTCCACGTGGGGGGCCGCGCGGCCCCGACGGACCTGGACGCCGACGACCGTCGGATCGTCGAGCGCATCGCCCCGCGCCTGCGCGCGGAGGGCTTCTTCTTCGTCGGGATCGACGTGATCGGGGGGCGCCTGACCGAGATCAACGTCACCTCCCCGACGGGGATCCAGGAGGCCGGCCGGCTCGCCGGCGAGAACCTCTGCACCCCGGTGATCGAGCGGGTGGAGGCCCTGGCGGGCGCCTGATCGGGCCTCCTCCGACGGAGCCGCTCCCGGCCCGAGGCCCTTTCGGGGCGATTTTCCGTCGGAAAAAGCGTTGACACCGTCGGAGAAGGGCGGGATTCTCTGGCTGTCCCCCGTCGAGGCACCCACCCACCGACGGGATCTCCTCCGCGTATGTTCAACAACCGAAGGAGACGACCATGGCAACTGTCGTCGCAAAGACGGGCGTTCGCCGCGAGAAGGGGTGGCTCTACTACCTCGACAAGCGCGGAAACGTCAGCCGCGCCCGCATGGCGCGCGGCGGAGGTCGAAAGCAGAAGGGCAAGCCCCAGGTGGTGACGAAGGCCGGGGTGAAGCGGGAGGACGGGTTCCTCTACTTCATCGACAAGAAGGGCCACGTCGCCCGCGTCAAGATGGCGCGGGCCGGCAGCCGGCGCAGGAAGCCGGCGCGCAAGAAGACCGCTCGCCGGAAGACGGCACGGCGGAAGACGACGCGCAAGAAGACGGGTCGCAAGAAGACCGCACGGCGCAAGACGATGCGGAAGAAGACGGCACGCCGAAAGACGGCGCGCAAGAAGACCGCCCGCAAGAAGACGGGTCGCAAGAAGACCGCACGGCGCAAGACGGCGCGGAAGAAGACGACCCGCAAGAAGGCCGCGCGCAAGAAGCCCGCACGTCGCAAGACGACGCGGCGCAAGACCGCGCGGCGCAAGAAGGCCTAGAGGCCTTGGCACGCCGGCGGGTGCAGCCGCACCCGCCGGCGTCCGCCTTCGCGCCTTTGCCCGGCCCGGGTCGCCCCGGTATCCTGCCGCCGGTGAGTGACGCCGACGAGAGGTCCGCCCGCGACGCGGGTGCAGCGGCGGGCGAGAGCCAGTCCGGAGCGAAGACGGGGATCGAGGGCGCCCGCCCGAGTCCCGACTCCGGATCCCCGCGCTACGCCGTGCTGCTCGTCGACGACGAGGAGGCGATCCTCGAGTCCCTGGAGCTGACCCTCGAGGGCGACTACCGCGTGTTCGCGGCGAACACGGGCCCGAAGGGCCTCGAGATCCTGGAGCGCGAGGAGATCGCGCTCATCATCGCGGACCAGGTCATGCCCGGCATGACCGGCGTCGAGTTCCTCGAGAAGGCCATCGAGAAGAACCCGCGCGCCATCCGCATGATGCTGACGGGCTACGCGGACATCCATTCCCTGGTGCGCGCCATCAACACGGGACACATCTATCGCTACGTGACGAAGCCCTGGGAGCCCGACGAGCTGCGCCTCAACGTGAAGCGCGCCCTCGAGGCGTACGAGCTCAGCCACGAGAACACGCAGCTGGCCGCCGCCTTGAAGGAGGCCAACGACCGGCTGCGGAGCGAGAACCTCTACCTGCGCCGCGAAGTCGAGCGCCGCTACGCGTTCGACCAGCTGCTGGGCGAGAGCGCCGCCATGCACCGTGTCTTCGAGGTGATGGAGAAGGTGGCCGAGACCGACGCCACCGTGCTCATCACCGGCGAGACCGGCACCGGAAAGGACCTGGTGGCCCGGGCCATCCACTACGCCGGCGCCCGGGCCAAGCGGCGCTTCCTGGCCCAGAACTGCGGAGCCCTGCCCGAGACCCTGCTCGAGAGCGAGCTCTTCGGGCACAAGCGCGGCGCCTTCACCGGCGCCCACGCGGACAAGAAGGGCCTGTTCGAGATCTGCGACGGCGGCACCATCTTCCTGGACGAGGTGGGCGAGATGACGCCGGGCATGCAGGTGCGGCTGCTGCGGGTGCTCCAGGACAACGAGATCCGCCCCGTGGGCGGCGCCGACACGCGCAAGGTGGACGTGCGCATCATGGCGGCCACGAACCGCGACCTGCGCAGCCTGGTGCAGGAGGGGCTCTTCCGCGAGGACCTCTTCTACCGGCTGCGGGTGGTGGAGATCGGGCTGCCCCCCCTGCGGGAGCGGCGCGAGGACATCCCGATGCTGGCCCAGCACTTCCTCGACGTGGCCAACGAGCGCATGGGACGCCGGATGCGGGGCTTCACCCAGGCCGCCATGGAGCGCTTCGTGTCCCACGAGTGGAGCGGCAACGTGCGCGAGCTGGAGAACGAGATCGAGCGCGTGGTGGCCCTGGCGGGCGAGGCGGACACCGTCGCGGCCGACATGCTGTCCGAGCACATCCGCGGCGCCTCTCCGGAGCCCAGCCAGGCCGCGCCGCTGCCGGTGGACTGGGACCTGAACCGTGCCGTCGACGACCTGAAGCGCCACCTGATCCGCGAGGCCATCCGCGAGACCGGCAGCAAGAGCCAGGCCGCCCAGCGGCTCGGCATCCCCCGCCAGTCCCTCCAGAAGATGATGAAACGCCTCGCCCTGACCGAGTGAGGGGACGTTGGTTCAGAAGTTCAGAAACTGCGGCAGTTTCTGAACTTCTGAACCAACGTCCCCGCTAGACCTGCTTCCAGTGGCGGAGCCAGTCCCAGGCCGTCGCCACCACGGTGTCGAGGTCCGAGTGCCGGGGCTGCCAGGTGAAGTCGGCGCAGAAGCGGGCGGGATCGGCTACCAGCACGGGCGGGTCGCCGGGACGCCGCGGGGCCTCGCGCAGCGGAACCGGCCGCCCCGTGACGCGCTCCACCGCGGCCAGCACCTCGCGGTTGGACGCACCGCGCCCGCTGCCGAGGTTCCAGCAGCCGCTGGCGTGGCCGGCCAGCAGGTCCTCGATCGCGCGCACGTGGGCTTCGCCCAGATCCGTCACGTGAACGTAGTCGCGGATACAGGTGCCGTCGGGCGTGTCGTAGTCGGTGCCGAAGAGATCGAGGGCGGGGCGCAGCCCGGCCACTGCCTCGAGCGCCGCGGGCACGAGGTGGGTCTCCGGGTCGTGGCACTCGCCCAGGTCGCCTTCGGGATCGGCCCCCGCCGCGTTGAAGTAGCGCAGGGCGGCCCAACGCAGGCCGTGGGCGACCTCCACGTCCGCCAGCTGCCTCTCGACCATGGCCTTGGACGCCCCGTAGGGATTGATGGGCGCGAGCGGCGTGTCCTCGGAGATCGGCTGCACCTCCGGCTGGCCGTAGACGGCCGCGGTGGACGAGAGCACGAAGGCGCGCACGCCGTGGGCCAGGGCCACGTCGAGGAGCAGGGCCGTGGCGGCGACGTTGTTGCGGTAGTAGCGCAGCGGGTGCGCCACCGACTCCGGCACCGACAGGTAGGCGGCGAAGTGCAGCACGCCATCGAAGGGGCCGTAGCGGCCGAAGAGCTCCTCGAGCGCGGCGGGATCGCCCACGTCGCGCTTCACCAGGGGAGCGCCGCGGACGCGCTCCGGGACGCTGCCGCCGGCGCGCAGGTCGTCGATCACGACCCCCGTGTGCCCGGCGCGCAGCAGTCCGCGCAGGCAATGGCTGCCGATGTATCCAGCCCCGCCGGTCACGAGCAGGTGGGCCACTGCATCTCCTTTTGCGACCCCGTCACCCGATCGCAGTGGTATTGTTGTCTGGGGGATGGAAATCGTCCACACCGCAGCGCTGGACACGCCGGTGGGGCCGCTTCAGCTGGCTTCCACGACGAACGGGCTCGTCTACGTGGCGCTGCCGCGCGAGAGCGGCCGCGGCTTCCAGGGCTGGCTCCGCCGCCATGCCCCGGACGCACGCTGCCGCGAGGCCTGGGCGCCGAACCGCGCCGCCGCGCGCCAGCTGCTCGAGTTCCTGGAGGGCAAGCGGCGCGCGTTCGACCTGCCCCTGGACCTGCGCGCCACCGACTTCCAGCAGGCGGTCTACGCCGAGGTGGCCAGCATCCCCTACGGCGAGGTCCGGGCCTACGCCGAGGTGGCGCGGGCCATCGGCCAGCCCCGCGCGGTGCGCGCGGTAGGCGCCGCCAACGGCGCCAACCCGCTGCCCCTGGTGATCCCCTGCCACCGGGTGGTCCAGACCGGCGGCAAGCTCGGCGGCTACGGCGGCGGCCTGCCGCTGAAGAAGCGCCTCCTCGCCATGGAGCACCGCGCCCCCGCCCCCGGCGACCTCCTCTGAGGGGCCGTTCCCTCAGGCTGCGTCGAGGGATTGGGAGAGGTCGGCGAGGAGGTCGTCGGCGTCTTCGATTCCGCAGGAGAAGCGCACCAGCGAGTCGGTGATGCCGTAGGCCGCCCGCTGCTGCGGGGTCTTGTCCCAGTAGGACATGGTGGCGGGCATCTCGATCAGGGACTCCACGCCGCCCAGGCTCGGCGCCAGGTGCGGCAGCCGGCAGCCGTCGACGAAGCGCACCGTCGCGTCGAAATCCGCGTCGAGCTCGAAGGTCACCACGCCGCCGAACCCGCGCATCTGGCGCGCCGCCATCGCGTGGTCGGGGTGGCTCGCGAGGCCCGGGTACCAGACCCGGCGCACCCGGGGATGCGCCTCGAGCCACTCGGCCACGCGCTGGGCTGTGGCGTTGTGCCGCTCCATGCGCAGGGCCAGGGTCTTCAGACCGCGCAGGAGCAGCCACGCGGGGTGGGCGTCGAGGATCGCGCCGAGCACGCCCACCGCCTCGCGGATCGGGTCCACCACGGCCTTCGGCCCGGCCACCACGCCGGCCAGCAGATCGTTGTGCCCGCCCAGGTACTTGGTGGCGCTGTGGATCACGAGATCCGCGCCGTCCTCCAGGGGGCACTGGTTCACGGGCGTCGCGAAGGTGGAGTCGATCATCACGCGGGCGCCGCGGGCGCGCGCGACCCGCGCCGCCTCGGCCACGTCGATGACCCGCAGGTACGGGTTCGTCGGCGACTCCGTGAAGAAGAGCGTCGTGTCGTCGCGCAGCGCCTCGGCCAGCTTCTCGGTGTTGGCCGGCTCGATCACCGTGGTCTCGACGTCGAGCTTGGTCAGGTACTCCTCGCAGAACTGGCGCGTCCGGCGATAGCAGTCGCTGGTGGTGACCAGGTGCCCGCCCTTCGGCAGCAGGGCCAGGAAGGTGGTGGTCGCGGCCGCCATGCCGGACGCGAAGAGCACCGCCGATTCCGCCCCCTCGAGCTCGGCGATCTTCTCCTCCACCGCCCGCCAGGTCGGATTCCCGTAGCGGCCGTACTCGTCGCGCTCGAGACGCCCCTCCTGGTAGGCGCAGAGCTCCTCGGTGTCCTGGAAGACGAAGGTCGAGGTCTGGAAGATGGGCGTCGTGACCGCGTCGCCGTAGCGGCGCTCGCGCTCGCCGCCGTGCACCGCGCGCGTGGAGTCGCCCTTCTGCGAGGGGCGCTTCGCCATACCGCTGTCGCCTTCAATGGGCGCTTAGCAGCTCGGGTAGGAACCCAAGGTCGGGGTCCAGGGCCTGCAAGCGCCGGAAATCGCCCGGCTGTCGAACCCGAAGTGGGAAAAAATAGGGCACCCGCGGGGACGTCGTCAAGCCGACCGTCCGGCGCCCCCGGGCCGCGGCTCGCTAGTCGCTGCCAGCCCCGAGGATCCGGGCGCGGCGCTGCTGGTACTCCCCCTCCGTGATCTTGCCCGAGCGCCGGGCCTCTTCCAGGTCCGCCAGGTCGCGCAGGGCCGCCGGGGAGAGGCTCTCGGGGGGCGCCACCGGCTCGGGAGCTGCCTCTTCCACCGGCTCGATCACCTCCTCCAGCAGGATCTCGCGGCGGCGGACCTGGCCGAGCGGCGAGACCTCGATCCGCTCGGGCTCGGCGAATCGCTTGTTGCGCCAGTCCACCGCCAGGGTCCGGGGCCCCAAGGTGATGAAGGCGTCGCTCGGAAGGACCCGGAAGCGCTGCTGCTCGACGCCCTCCCGCGGCTCGGGCAGCTCCTCCCGCTCCTGCCCCGCGCCGAATTTCGGGAGCTCCCAGTCCGAGTGGCTGAAGAAGAGGGTGAGGCTGCCGTCCTTCACATAGGCCACGAACGCCGTCAGGAAATCCTGGCTGAAGATCCCCAGCCGCTTGTCCTGGCGCAGCAGGCGCACCACCACCTCGTCGTCGGGCCCGGCCTGCTCGAGGGCGGCGCCGAGCGCGTCCCCCACCCCGTAGAGGAGCTCCGGCGGGATGGCCGGGCGCCGATCGGTCTTCTTCTTGCTCTTCGGGAGCTCCACGTCGATGAAGGACAGCACGTGGGTCAGGCGGACGGGGGCGATCACGGCGGGGTGCTCGAAGCCGCGCTCCAGGGTCTGGCCCCCGCTCTGGTAGCTCCGCAGGTAGGACTCGATGACCCCCTTCTCGAAGACCGGCGTCCGGATCACCCGGGTGCCGCAGCCGAGCGCGAGGGTCGCCAGAATGCAGAGGTGGATCGGTAGCTTGAGGAGCCGGGGGAACATGTTCGCCTAGTCGTGCTCCCCGCGGAGCTGACGGGTCATGAGACGCTCGGCCACCCGGGCCACCTCGAGCCGCTCGTCGAGCACCTCGTTCACGATCTCGGCGATCGGCATCTCCACGCCCATGCGCCGGGCCAGCGCCACCGCGGCCCGGGTGGTCCGGACTCCCTCGGCCACCTCGCTCATCCCGTCCAGGATCTCCGAGAGCGCGCGGCCCCTGCCGAGCTCGATCCCCACCCGTCGATTGCGGGAGAGGTCGCCGGTGCAGGTGAGGACCAGGTCGCCCATGCCGGACAGCCCTTGAAAAGTGATGGCTTTCGCCCCCATCGCGACACCCAGGCGAGTGATCTCGGCCAGGCCCCGGGTCATCAGAGCCGCCCGGGCGTTCAGCCCCAGACCGAGCCCGTCGCAGGTGCCCACCGCCAGCGCGATCACGTTCTTCAGGGCGCCGCCCAGCTCGACCCCGACGACGTCGGTGTGGGAGTAGCAGCGAAACCACGAGCAGGAGAGGGTTGCCTGGACCGAGATGGCGAAGGCCTCTTCCGCGCTCGCCAGGGTCACCATCGTCGGCTTGCGCTCGGCGACCTCCTTGGCGAAGGACGGCCCCGAGAGCACCACGATCCGGGGGTGGTGACCGGGGTCGAGCACGTCCTGCATCACCCGGTGCATGGTGAAGCCCGTCTCCGGCTCGATGCCCTTGATGGTGGAGACCAGGATCGCCCCGGGATGCAGGTGAAGGCGCGCCCGCTCGAGCAGCTCCCGGAGCCCCTGGCTCGGAACCGCGCAGATCACGAGCTCGCGCTCCCGCAGCGCCTCGGCCAGGTCGGCGGTGGCGGTCACGCGTTCCGGCAGCACCACCTGCGTCAGGTAGCGGGGGTTCCGGCGCTCGCGGTTGATCGCGTCGGCCGTCGCGGGATCGCGCGCCCACAGGGCGACGTCGTTCTCGCGACCGCACAGCATGGCCAGGCAGGTGCCGAAACTGCCCGCGCCGAGGACCGCCACCGGTACCGGCATGCGCGGCAGTGTAGCGCCGGGATTCGGCCGCTCTCGGCGCCCGGATTTCTTGACGCCTCCGAGGGGCGCAGCTACCGTTCGCGCGGTTTTTCGAGGCGGAACGGTGGGTTCCGCGTTTCCCGGCTCTCTCGATCGCGGCCGGAAGCGCCGGAGGGGCGAATCCGAGATGCTCGCCGAGTACAGCGGCGTCCTGATCACCCTCGTCGTCGCGCTCATCATCGCCGGCGCCCTGCTGACCATCCACGTCTTCGTGGGACCGAAGCGCCGCTTCCAGGAGAAGCTCGAGCCCTTCGAGTGCGGCGAGCGCCAGATCGTCTCGCCGCGCCAGCGCTTCGCCGTGAAGTTCTACCTGGTGGCGATCCTCTTCGTCGTCTTCGACGTCGAGGCGCTCTTCTTCTATCCGTGGGGCGCGCTCTTCGGCGAGCTCGGCTGGCACGGCTACTGGGCGATGGTGGTGTTCACGATCCCGCTGGTGGTCGGGCTGCTCTACGAGTGGATGAAGGGCGCGCTCGAATGGTGATCTCCGAGGACACCCGCGCGGCCATCGAGCGCGAGATCGGGAAGTACCCCCAGCGCCGCGGCGCCCTGCTGCCCGCGCTGCACCTGGTGCAGCAGGAGCACGGCTTCGTCTCGCCCGACTCCATGCGCGAGCTCGCCGGGATCTTCGAGCTCCTGCCCGTCGAGGTGATGGAGGTCGTGCACTTCTACAACATGTTCCACGACCGGCCGCGCGGCCGGCACCAGGTGCACGTGTGCACGAACCTCCCCTGCTCGCTGCGCGGCGCGCGCGGGCTCATGCGCCAGCTCGAGTCGCACCTGGGCATCCACGCCGGCGAGACCACCGCCGACGGACGCATCAGCCTGGGCCACGAGGAGTGCCTCGGCGCCTGCGCCTACGCGCCGATGCTGCGCATCGGCGAGACCTACCACGAGAACCTGGACGCGGAGCAGGCGAAGCGGCTGCTGGACGGGCTGGAGTAGCGCGTGGGTCTCACGGTCCCCTACGTCACGAGCTACCTGAGCGAGCACTTCGCCGACGACGCCTACGCCACCCTCGACGGCTACCGGGCGCGCGGCGGCTACGAGGCCGCCCAGCAGGCCCTGCGCACCAGCCCCGAAGACCTGATCGAGCTGGTGAAGGAGTCGGGGCTCCAGGGACGCGGCGGCGCCGGCTTCTCCACGGGCCTGAAGTGGTCCTTCATGCCCACGGACGGCGGCAAGCCCAAGTACCTGGTCTGCAACGCCGACGAGTCGGAGCCCGGGTCGTTCAAGGACCGCATCCTGCTGGAGCGCGCGCCCCACAAGGTGCTCGAAGGCATCCTGATCGGCGCCTGGGCCACCGGGTCGGAGAAGACCTTCATCTACGTGCGCGGCGAGTACGCCTTCCCCGCGCGCCAGCTCCAACGCGCCGTCGACGAGGCCTACGCGGCCGGGATCCTGGGCGCGAAGGTGCTCGGAAGCGACTTCGCCCACGACGTCGTCATCATGCGCGGGGCCGGCGCCTACATCTGCGGCGAGGAGACGGGCCTGCTGGAGTCGCTCGAGGGCAGGAAGGGCCAGCCGCGCAAGAAGCCGCCCTTCCCCGCCCAGTACGGCGCCTTCGGCATGCCCTCGACGGTGAACAACGTGGAGACCTTCTGCCACGTGCCCCACATCGTGGCGAACGGCTCCGAGTGGTTCCGCGGCTTCGGCACGGAGAAGAGCCCCGGCACCACGATCTTCGGCGTCTCGGGACACGTGGTGCGGCCCGGCCTCTACGAGCTGCCCCTGGGAACGCCACTGGAAGAGATCGTCTTCGAGCACGCCCAGGGTGTCCCGAACGGGCGAACGGTGAAGGGCGTGATCCCCGGCGGCATGAGCATGCCCATCCTGCCGGCGTCCCAGCTCGACGTGCCCATGGCCAACGAGCACCTGCGCGAGCGCAAGACCATGCTCGGAACCGGCGGCGTGATGGTCATGGACGAGACCACCTGCATGGTGCGCGCGGGCTGCGTGATCACGTACTTCTTCCGCGACGAGTCGTGCGGCCAGTGCACCCAGTGCCGCGAGGGCACGGGCTGGCTCCACAAGATCATGGAGCGGATCGAGCGCGGTGCTGGGACCCCGGACGACCTCGACATCCTGCTCGACGTGGCGGGCAAGATGGAGGGCCAGACCATCTGCGCCTTCGCCGACGCCGCGGCCTGGCCGGTGCAGGGCCTGATGCGCCACTTCCGCGAGGACTTCGAGGAGCACGTACGCCAGCGCAAGTGCCCCTTCCCGGAGAGCTTCGAACTCTGATGGCCAGCATCCGCGTGGACGACCACGAACTCGAGGTCGAGGAGGGGCGCACCCTGCTCCAGGCCCTCGACGACGCGGGCCTGCTGATGAACGGCGTCGACGTCCCGCACTACTGCTGGCATCCCAAGCTGGCGATCGACGGCTCCTGCCGGCTCTGCCAGGTGGAGATCGAGGGCTTCCCCAAGCTCCAGATCGCCTGCAACACGCCGGTGAAGGACGGGATGGTGGTGCGCACCCAGACCGAGGCGGTGCGCCGGGCGCGCGAAGGGGTGATGGAGCTGCTGCTCATCAACCATCCCCTCGACTGCCCCATCTGCGACCAGGCCGGCGAGTGCAAGCTCCAGGACTACGCCTTCGAATACGGCGTGGGCCAGTCGCGCACGCGCGAGCCGCGCCGGGCGCTGAAGAAGAGTGTCGACCTGGGGCCCACGATCGTCTTCGACCAGGAGCGCTGCATCCTGTGCCGGCGCTGCGTGCGCTTCTGCCGCGAGGTGCCGAAGACCGGCGAGCTCGGCGTCTTCAACCGCGGCGACCAGTCCGTCATCGAAACCTTCCCGGGCAGCGAGCTCGACAACCCCTACTCCATGAACGTGGCGGACATCTGCCCAGTGGGCGCGCTCACCACGAAGGACTTCCGCTTCAAGATCCGGGTCTGGTTCCTGGAGGACGTGCCGGGCGTCTGCACCGGCTGCGCGGCGGGCTGCAACGTCTGGCTCGGCACCGCCAACAACAAAGTCTACCGCTACGTGCCGCGGCGGAACGATGCCGTGAACGAGACCTGGATCTGCGACCACGGGCGCATGACCTACCAGCAGATCGGCTCCGCGGATCGCATCGCGCACCCGGCCCTGCGCGGCGAAGACGGCATCCTGCGCGCGGCCTCGCTGGACGACGCGCTGGCGGAGGCCGCGGCGCGGCTGCGGCGGGTGCTGGACGCCACGGGGCCGGGCGCGCTGGGCGTCGTGGCCTCGCCCCATGCCAGCAATGAGGACCTGGCGGTCCTGCGGAGCCTCGTGGACGCCCTCGCGGTCGAGGGCGCCGCGCTGGCCGTGCGCCAGGGCGACTCCGACGAGATCCTGGTGCAGGCCGAGAAGGCGGCCAACGCCACCGGCGCCCGCGCCCTCGGCTTCGGCGACCCGGCAGCGTTGCTCGAGCGCCTGCGCGGCGGCGCGCTCGAGGCCCTGCTGGTGCTGGGCCACGACCTGCTCGACCCCGCGCTGCTGGGCGAAGGCGATGCTCTCGACGGCGTGGGCAGCGTGATCCTGCTGGACAGCCACCACTCCCCCCTCGAACGCGCGGCACACGTGGTGCTGCCCACGCGGCACGCGGCGGAGAAGTTCGGAACGCTCACGAACCACGCCGGCCGCGTGCAGCGCGTGCGGCCCGCGGTGGAGCCGGCCTGGGCCGCCTGGTCCGAGGGCGAGCTGCTGGCCCGGCTGGGCGCGGCGCTCGGGCTGCCCGACTTCGACGGCAAGTTCGACCCGCGCGCGGTCTCCCGGGCGCTCGGCGAGCGGGCGCCGGCCTTCGACGGCGTCGACTGGGATTCGGTGGGCGACGAAGGCCTGCCGCTGAAGCAGGGCGGCGCCTAGATGCCCTGGGACGTGGTCGCGAAGTCGCTCTTCATCCTGGTGGTGGCAGTGGCCGCGCTGGCGCCGGTGGTGACCTGGGTGGAGCGCAAGCAGAGCGCGGTCATGCAGGACCGCATCGGTGCCAACCGCGCCGACCTGTTCGGGATCCGGCTGCTCGGCCTGCTGCACCCGGCGGCCGACGTCCTCAAGCTGATCTTCAAGGAGGACGTGGTTCCCATCGGTGCGAACCGCGTGATGCACCTGGTGGCGCCGCTGATCGCCGCGGTAGCGGCGATCATCTCGTTCGCGGTGATCCCGTACGGCGCCACGTACCAGTTCGGCGACAGCACCGTCAACCTGGTGGCTGCCGACATCGACTGGGGGCTGCTCTACATCTTCGCGGTGGGCTCGCTGGCCGCCTACGGCACGATCCTGGCCGGCTGGGCCAGCAACAGCAACTGGTCGCTCCTCGGCGGGATCCGCGCCTCGGCCCAGATGATCTCCTACGAGGTCACCATGGGGCTGTCGGTGGTGGGCGTCTTCATGGTGTTCGGGACGCTCAAGCTCACCGACATGGCCTTCGCGCAGGACGCGACGTTCCGGCTGCTGGGCTTCCTCGAGGTGTTCGGCGTGGTGGATCACCTGCCGCGCTGGCTCGCCTGGATCCAGCTGCCCATGTGGGGCGTCTTCCTCCAGCCACTCGGCTTCATCATGTTCCTGACCGCCATCATGGCGGAGAACAAGCGCCCGCCCTTCGACATCCCCGAGGGCGAGTCGGAGATCGTGGCCGGCTACCACACCGAGTACTCGGGCATGCGCTTCGGCCTGTTCTTCATGGCCGAGTTCATCGAGGTGATCGTGATCGCGGGGCTCATGACCGCGATCTTCCTGGGCGGTTGGTCGATCCCCTACCTGCCCCAGGAGCGCATCATCGGCGCCCTCGAACCGCTCTTCGGCAGCGGCATGGCCAACCTGCTGTGCATGGTGGCCCACGTGTCGACCTTCCTGCTGAAGGTCGTCTTCATGATCTGGTTCCAGATGGTGCTGCGCTGGACCCAGCCGCGCTTCCGCTACGACCAGATGATGGACCTGTGCTGGAAGATCCTGCTGCCGCTCTCCATCGCCAACGCCTTCGTGACGGGCACGATCATCCTGCTGGTGCGGAGCTACGGATCGTGAGCGTGGACGTGGCGCTCTTCTACCTGTTCGCGGCCATGGCCACCGCCAGCGCCGTGGCCATGGTGGTGAACGTGCGCAACACCGTGGCGGCCGCCATGTCGCTGGTGATCTGCATGGTCTCGCTGGCGGGCATCTATGTGGTGCTCGAAGCGCACCTGATCGCCGTGGTCCAGATCATGGTCTACGCGGGCGCCATCGTGGTGCTCTTCATCTTCGTGGTGATGCTGCTCAACCTGCGCCAGGACAGCTTCCCGCCCGGGCGCATGCGCGGCCTCAAGTTCCTGGGCTCGCTGGCGGGCCTCTGGTTCCTGGCCCGCTTCCTCGCCACCCAGGCGGAGTACCTGCCCCAGACCGTCGCACTGGAAGAGGGCTTCGGCGGCTACCGGCACCTGGGCATGGCGCTCTTCACCGACTACCTGCTCGCCTTCGAGGCGACCTCGCTGCTGCTGCTGGCGGCCATCGTCGGGGCCGTGATCCTGGCCAAGCGGAGGCTCGACACGTGATTCCGATCGAGCACGTCATCGGGCTCTCCGCGATCCTGTTCACCGTCGGCACGCTCGGGGCGCTGACCCGCCGCAACCTGATCGTGATCCTGATGTCGATCGAGCTGATGCTGAACGCCGTCAACCTGGCGTTCGTGGGCTTCGCGCGGGCCTGGGGCGACCTGGGCGGCCAGATCATGGTGCTGATGGTCATCACCGTGGCGGCGGCCGAGGTGGCGGTGGGCCTGGGGATCGTGATCGCGATGTTCCGCAACCGCGACTCCGTGAACATCGAGGACGTGAGTCTGCTGAAATGGTAGGGACGCTCGAGCAGACGGAGCTCCTGCGCTGGATCCCGGGCCTGCCCCTGGCCGCGGCCCTCTTCCATGGGATCATGCTGGCGCTGGTGCGCCGCGAGTCGCCCCGGCCGCTGGTGGTGCTGATCTCCTGCGGCGCAGTCGGGGCGTCGTTCGGCATCTCGCTCTGGGCGCTGTTCGACCTCCTGCAGCTGCCCGCCGAGTCGCGGGTGCTGGCCGACGAGCTCTACACCTGGATCGGCGCCGGGCGCTTCAGCGCCGAGCTGGCGTTCCAGCTCGATCCCCTCTCCGCGATCATGGCCCTGGTGGTGACCGGGGTGGGCTCCATGATCCACGTCTATTCCATCGGCTACATGGACGACGACCACCGGGACGACAAGGGGTTCCAGCGCTTCTTCTGCTACCTGAATCTCTTCACCGCCGCGATGCTGGTGCTGGTGCTCGGGGACAACCTCCTGTTCGTGTTTCTCGGCTGGGAGGGGGTCGGCCTCTGCTCCTACCTGGCTGGGAGGGGGTCGGCCTCTGCTCCTACCTGCTGATCGGGTTCTGGTACAGCGACCGCTACAACGCCTACTGCGGCTCGAAGGCGTTCATCGTGAACCGGATCGGCGACTTCGGCTTCCTGGTGGGCATCTTCGCGCTCTTCTGGGCCATGAACGCGGCGGGAACGCCGTCGCTGGCCTTCCGCGACCTGGCCGCCAACCTCGGCGCCCTGACGGAGCAGAGCGTGCAGCTGCCCTTCCTGGGCTCGGTCCGGCTGGTGACCTTCGCCGCGATCTGCCTCTTCGTCGGCGCCTGCGGCAAGAGCGCCCAGATCCCCCTCTACGTCTGGCTGCCCGACGCGATGGCCGGCCCCACGCCCGTTTCCGCGCTGATCCACGCCGCCACCATGGTGACCGCGGGCGTCTACATGGTGTGCCGCCTGAACTTCCTGTACGCGGCCTCGCCGGAGGCGTCGGCGCTGGTCGCCTGGGTGGGGGCGCTGACGGCGCTCTTCGCGGCCACCATCGCCATCGCCCAGACCGACATCAAGAAGGTGCTGGCGTACTCCACGGTGAGCCAGCTCGGCTACATGTTCGTGGCCGCGGGCTGCGGCGGTTACACCGCCGCCATGTTCCACCTGGTGACCCATGCCTTCTTCAAGGCGCTGCTCTTCCTCGGCAGCGGCGCCGTGATCCTGGCCATGCACCACGAGCAGGACACGGACCAGATGGGCGGCCTCTGGAAGCGGATTCCGCTGGTGGCCGGGGTCTTCTTCGTCGGCGTCTTCGCCATCTCCGGCTTCCCGCCGGCATCGGGCTTCTTCTCCAAGGACGAGGTGCTGCTCTCGCCCTACCTCTCCCACATCCCGGGACACCAGTGGATCTACGCCATCGGCCTCGTCACCGCGGGGATCACCGCCTTCTACATGTGGCGGCTCTACTTCCGGACCTTCGCCGGCGAGTGCCGCGCGCCGCGGGAGGTACAGGAGAAGATCCACACGCCGGCCGACACGGTCATGTACCCGCTCTACGTGCTCGCGGTCCTGTCCTTCGTCGGGGGCATCATCGGCATTCCCCAGGTGTACGGCGACTGGTTCCGCATCCCGGACTCCAACAGCCTGGCCGAGTTCCTGATCCCGATCGTGGGCGAGGCCGCCCACGAGGTGGAGCACTCGACGGAGCTGTGGCTGGCGCTGGCCGCCGTGGCGGTCGCGGGTCTCGGCACCGCCACCGCGTACGTGCTCTACGTGCAGCGCCCCGAGTGGCCGGCACGGATCCGCGAGGCCGCGCGCGCCCCCTGGCAGCTGGTGGCGAACAAGTTCTACGTGGACGAGGCCGTGGACGCGACCGTGGTGCGGCCGCTGGTGACGGTCTCCGATCGGCTGCTCTACCGGACCATCGACGCCGGCCTGATCGATCGCGGCGGCGTGGAGGGCACCGCGCGCGTGGTGAGCGTGGCCGCGAGCGGCTTCTTCCGCCGCATCCAGTCCGGCCTGGCCCAGAGCTACCTCTTCCTCATGATCGTCGGCGCCATCGCGGTCGTCGGCTGGCTGGTGGCGTAGGCGTGGCGGGACTCGACGCACACCTGCTGACGGTCGTGACCTTCCTGCCCCTGGCCACGGCGCTGGGACTGCTGCTCCTGAACACCCGGCTGCCGGCCGCGGCGGCGCGGGTCGTCGCACTCGCGGGCTCGAGCCTGACCTTCGTGGTGTCGCTGCGGCTCTGGGCGCGCTTCGACCCCACCGAAACCGGCTTCCAGCTGGTGGAGCGGGCGCCGTGGCTGCCGGATTACGGCATCTACTACTTCGTCGGCATCGACGGCATCAGTCTGCTGCTGGTGCTGATGACCACGTTCCTGGTGCCCCTCACGATCCTCGGCGCCTGGAACGACATCCAGAAGTCGGTCCGCAGCTTCCTCTTCCACATGCTCCTGCTCGAAACGGGCATGCTCGGCGCCTTCGTGTCGCTCAACCTGTTCCAGTTCTACGTGTTCTGGGAGGTGATGCTGATCCCGATGTACTTCATCATCGGGATCTGGGGCGGCCCGCGGCGCATCTACGCGGCGGTGAAGTTCTTCCTCTACACCATGTTCGGCTCGCTCCTGATGCTGGTGGCGATGCTGGCGGTCTACTACCTGCATTTCCAGGAGTTCGGCGTCCTGAACCTGGACTTCGTGCAGGTGGCGGGTGCCGCCGGGCCGGGGCTGCTGGACACGACCATTCCGCGCGGCGGCGAGGCCGTCTGGTGGCAGACCCAGACCTGGCTCTTCGCGGCCTTCGCCCTGGCCTTCGCCATCAAGGTGCCGATGGTGCCCTTCCACACCTGGCTGCCGGACGCCCATGTGGAGGCGCCCACCGCCGGCTCGGTGATCCTGGCCGGCGTGCTGCTGAAGATGGGCACCTACGGCTTCGTGCGCTTCGCCCTGCCCCTCTTTCCGGACGGGACCGTCAGCTTCGTGCCCCTCTTCTTCGGGCTCTCGCTCGTCGGCATCCTCTACGGCTCGCTGGTGGCGATGGTGCAGTCGGACATCAAGAAGCTGGTGGCGTACTCGTCGGTCGCGCACCTCGGCTTCGTGATGCTCGGCGTCTTCGCCCTGAACTCCGAGGGGCTCTCGGGCGGCGTGCTGCAGATGGTGAACCACGGGCTCTCGACCGGGGCACTCTTCCTGCTGGTGGGCATGCTGTACGAGCGCCGCCACACCCGTGAGATCGCCCAGTTCGGCGGCATCGCCAAGCCCATGCCCGTCTTCGCCGCGCTCTTCGGGATCGTCGTGATGTCGAGCATCGGGCTGCCGGCCTTGAACGGTTTCGTGGGCGAGTTCCTGATCCTGGTCGGCGCCTACGACGCGAATCCCGCGGTGGCGGTGTTCGCCACCCTGGGCGTGATCCTGGCCGCCGCCTACCTGCTGTGGGCCTACCGGCGCATCTTCTTCGGCCCCGTGGAGCACGCGGAGAACCGCGGCCTGATCGACCTGAACCTGCGCGAGAAGGCGATCCTGGTGGCGCTGCTCGTGCCCATCGTCTGGATCGGCGTGTACCCCAAGCCCTTCCTGAGCCGCCTCCACGCCTCGGTCTCCGAGCTGGTGCAGGTGGTCAAGGAGGGCTCGGCGCCCCAGGTGGCGGCGGCGCCCGCGGCGGAGGACGCGCCGTGAACCCGCCCCCCGTGGAGATCGCCCTCGACTTTCGCGCCGTGGCGCCGATCGCCATCTCCGGCATCGGCGCCATGGCCGTGCTGCTGCTCGAGGTCTTCCTGGCCCGGCGCAAGACGTTCCTGTTCAAGCCGATCGGCCCCAGCTACGTGAGCGGCGTGCTGGGACTGGCGGCGACCTTCACCCTGGTGGCCGCCATCACCACCGCCGCCCAGGCGTTCCTCTCCGGTGGCACCGCGGTCTTCAATCCCGAGCACCCGATGGTCCAGCTCGACCGCTTCGCGGCCTTCGGGATCGGCGTGGTCGGCGTGGGCGCGCTCCTCGCCGTCTGGCTCTCCATCCACTACCTGGTGGAGCTGCGCATCAACTACGGCGAGTACTACGCGCTGCTGCTGCTCTCGACCTCGGGCATGATGCTGATGGTCTCGGCCGTGGACCTGATCAGCGTCTTCCTGGGCCTGGAGATCCTGTCGATCCCAATCTACGTGCTGGCGGGCTTCGACCGGCGCAAGCTCGACAGCAACGAGTCGGCCATGAAGTACTTCCTGACGGGCTCGTTCGCGAGCGGGCTGCTGCTCTACGGGATGGCGCTCCTCTACGGCACCACGGGCCACACGGACCTGGCGGGCATCCGCGCCGCCTTCGATGCGGGGAACCCGCTCACGGTGGGCGGTCTGGGCCTCGTGATCGTGGGCTTCGCCTTCAAAGTGTCCTCGGTGCCCTTCCACCAGTGGACGCCGGACGTCTACGAGGGCGCGCCGACCTCGGTCACGGCCTACATGTCCGTCACCGTGAAGGCCGCGGCCTTCGTGACCCTGCTGCGCTTCGCCGCGGCGGGCTTCGCCACGGTTCCCGAGAACCTGACCCAGGTGCTGTGGGTGCTGGCGGTCGCCACCATCGCGGTCGGGAACATCACCGCGGTGGTGCAGGACAACGTGAAGCGCATGCTCGCCTACTCGAGCATCGGCCACGCCGGCTTCATCCTGATCGGCTTCGTGGCAGCCAGCCCCGAGGGCTACTCCGCCGTGCTCTTCTACCTCTTCGCCTACCTGTTCATGAACGTGGGTGCCTTCGGCGTGATCGTGGCCCTGGCGGACCGGGGCCGCGACTGGGACCGCATCGAGGACTACTCCGGCCTGGCCCGCACGCGCCCGGGCCTGGCCGCCGTGATGACGCTCTTCATGATCTCGCTGGCGGGCATCCCGGGAACCGTGGGCTTCGTGGCGAAGTTCCAGATCTTCGCCGCGGCCGTGAAGGCCGGCCACGTCTGGCTGACGGTGATCGCCGTCCTCGGCAGCGTGATCTCGATCTACTACTACCTGCGCGTCCCCGTCCATATGTACATGCGCGAGCCGGGCGAGGTGTCGCCGCGCACGGGAATGGACACCACCGAGGGCTTGGTGCTGCTGACCTGCGTTTTCGGCGTGCTCTTCTTCGGCTTCTTCCCCGACGGCATCGACCGCTTGCCCCTCTCCGCCCTCTCCTGGGCCCGCGACTCCGTCGCCCTCCTCCGCTGACCTGCGGGGACGTTCCCGCTAGCGGCGGCGGAGGATTCGGGCTTCGCCCTTGCGGAGGGTGAGCTTCTCTTCGTCGAAGAGCTCCATCAGCGGGACGGCCCACTTGCGCGTGGTGCCGATGAGCTTCTTGTAGGTCGGCGTCCCGAGGGAGCCGTGGGCCTCGAGGTGTGCGGTCACCTGGGCCCGCAGCGCGTCCACCGCGGCGCGGTCGAACCAGACGTCGCCGGGCGCGCGCACCAGGTCGCCGGCGCGCTCGAGGAATGCCAGCACGTCGCGCAGCTGCTCCGCCGGAACGCCGAGGCGCTCGCTCCACTCCCGCAGCAGCGGCGGCTCGAGCCCGGCCGCACGGGCGTCACTGCGGATGCGATCGGCCAGCGTGCGGTCCTCGCCGGAGAGCTCGGCCCGGTGGTCGGCGCGGCGCACGAGATCGGCCTCGCGCACCAGGGCGCCGCGCTCGGCGAGCCGCGCCAGCGCCAGCTCGGCCGCGGGGACGGGCACGTTCTCCGGCAGCCGACCGCGTAGCGCGCTGGCGGACATGCCGGGCCGCAGCGGCTCCTCGCGGTGGAAGGCGTCGAGCGCCGCCAGCAGCGCCACTTCGAGCCGTTCGACCGCCGGCCCGCCCAGTCGGAGTCCGCTGTCCGCGGTCACTACCGCAGCGGCCGCCTCGAGCGAGGCCAGGGCCGCATCCACCGCCGCGGCGCCGAGCCCGGTCTCGCGCACGAGGGCGTCCCGAGACGCGCCGGCGAGCCCGGCGCGCTCGATCCGGACGCGCACGTCGGTCTCCGGCTCGCGCCGCGCGAGGCGCGCGAGGTCCCGCATCAGGGCGGGGTCCGAGAGGCGCCGGCGCGGCGGAGCGGCGTCGAGGACCGTGCCGCCACCCAGGGTGGCGCCGCCGAGGGCCGTGCGCGCGAAGCCGCGCACCACGAAGCGATCCCCGGGCAGGAGCGGCAGCGGCTCCCCCTCCACGTGCAGGCGGGCAAAGCCCTCGGCCCCGGGCTCCACGCTGGCGCCGATCGGCGCCAGGCGCGCGCGCCGCTCCGTGGTGCCGACCAGCAGTTCCACCGAGGCGGGAGCGTCGAGACGCGGCGACTCCGCCAGCCAGCCGAGCGCCACGTCGGCGGCCCCCGTCGCGAGCAGCGCGCCCGGGCGCGCGACCACCTGGCCCCGCGGCGCGTCGGCGACCTCGATCCCCTGGAGATTCAGCGCGCAGCGGATTCCGGGCTGCGCGCGCTCCACCGGAGCACCGAAGCTCTGGAGCCCGCGCACCCGCGCACGCCGCCCCGACGGACGCAGCTCCACCTCCTCGCCGACGGCGAGTGCGCCGCCCACGAGCGTGCCGGTCACGACGGTGCCGAACCCGCGCATCGCGAAGACGCGATCGATCCACAGGCGCGGCGCGCCGCCGCGTCCCGTGCGCGGCGGCGCCGACGCGGCCACCTCGCGCAGGGCGGCCCGCAGGGCCTCGATCCCCTCGCCGGACAGCGACGACACCGCGACCACCGGCGCGTCCGCCAGCGGCGTCGGCGCCAGCAGCTCGGTCACGTCCGCCTCCGCCAGCGCGCGCATCTCGTCATCCACCAGATCGCTCTTGCTGAGCGCTACCACGCCGCGATCCACACCGAGGAGCCCGCAGATGGCGACGTGCTCGCGGGTCTGGGGCATCACGCCTTCGTCTGCCGCCACCACCAGCAGCAGCAGGTCGATCCCGCTGGCGCCCGCCACCATGGTGCGCACCAGGCCCTCGTGCCCGGGCACGTCCACCAGCGAGAGCGAGAGCCCGTCGCCCAGATCGAGGGGCGCGAAGCCCAGCTCGATGGTGATGCCGCGCGCCTGCTCCTCGGGCAGGCGGTCCGTGTCCACGCCGGTCAGCGCGCGCACGAGCGCCGTCTTGCCGTGGTCGATGTGGCCCGCCGTGCCGAGGGCGAGGCGATGCCCCTCCCCGCCGCCACGCTGCTCGCGCGAGACCAAGGCTCAGCCCGCGCGCGGCCCGATCGCGTCGCGCCCGACGTACGGCTGGAGCGCCTTCGGCACGCGCACCGAGCCGTCGGCCTGCTGGTGGTTCTCGAGCAGCGCCACCGGTGCGCGCGAGTTGGCCACCGCGGTCCCGTTCACGGAGTGCAGCAGCTCGTTCTTGCGCGTGGCCGCGCGCCGGAAGCGCGCGCGCAGGCGGCGGGTCTGGTAGTCGGTGCAGTTGGAGGTGCTCGTCACCTCGCCCCACTCCCCGCCCTCGCCGCGCCCGGGCATCCAGGCCTCGATGTCGTACTTGCGCCACGCCGGCGCGCCCAGGTCACCCGACGCGATGTCGATCACCCGGTACGGGATCTCCAGCGCCTGGAAGATCCGCTCCTCGATCCGGAGCAGCTCTTCGTGCATGGCCTCGGAATCCTCGGGGCGGCTGAAGACGAACATCTCGACCTTCGTGAACTGGTGCACGCGGTAGAGCCCCTTGCTCTCGCGCCCGTGGGCGCCAGCCTCGGTGCGGAAGCAGTGGGAGATGCCGGCCAGCTTGAGCGGCAGGGCCTCCTCCTCGACGATCGTGTCCGCCAGCATTCCGCCGAGCGTGATCTCCGCCGTCCCGACCAGGCAGAGGTCGTGGTTCGCGATCGAGTAGATCTGCGTCTCCGGCCCGCGCGGGTTGTAGCCGAGGCCGTCCACGATCTCGGGGCGCGCCACGTCGGGCGTGACGTAGGGCGTGAAGCCCTCGTCGAGCAGCACGTCCAGGGCGAAGCGCTGGAGGCCCAGCTCGAGTAGCACCGCCTCGTTCTTCAGGAAGTACCACTTCTGCCCCGCCACCCGGGCGCCGGCCTCGAAGTCGAGCAGGTCCAGGTCCTCGCCGATCTGCAGGTGATCGCGCGGCGCGAAGTCGAAGCGGCGCGGCTCGCCCCAGCGGCGGATCTCGCGGAAGTCATTCTCTCCGCCCACGGGCACGTCGGGGTGGATCAGGTTGGGGAGCTCCGCCAGCAGGGAGAACAGCGCCTCGCGCGCCTCGGCGTACTGGCCCTCGATCTCGGCGACGCGCGCCTTCAGGCGCCGCCCCTCCTCGACGTGGGTCTCCCGCTCCTCCTGGGACAGTGGGCGCTTGCCCGCCTTCTGGTGCTCGTTGCGAACGCGGTTGGCCTCGTTCAGCTCGGTCTGGAGGGCGGTCGCGCGCTCCTGGTGCGCGATCGCCTCGTCCACGTTCCCCTCGACCCCCCGCTTGCGACAGCTCTCCACCACCTCGGCGCGGCGCTCGGACAGGATGCGGGGATCCAGCATGGGCCGATGCTAGCAGGCCGGCCCAAGACTCTGTCTTGGGTCGGCCTGCGCCGCAAACGGAGCCCTTTGGGCTCCGTCAGCTAGGCGCCCGAACGCAGCCTGGCCAGCGGCGGAAACGGGCCTGACCGCGCCCGACTGCTGAGCTTCGCTCGCCTGCGGCTCGCTGCGCGTCAGGCGACTCTCGAGTCGCCCTCCTCGCCGAGCGACAGCCAGAGCCGCAGGAGGTGGCGCTTGCGCGCCGGATCCTCGTGGTCCTCGTAGGCCGTGCGCGCGTGCAGGATCGTGTGGTTCGAGAGCCACTGGATGTCGCCCGGCGCGAGATCCATGTCCAGGTAGAGATCCGGGCTCGCGGCGATCTCCTCGTACAGGTCCAGCAGCTCCTGCTCGTCCGGCGTGAAGGGCGCCACGTCGGCGTGGCGCTGGGCCGAGCGGAAGTAGTCGCTGTGGTAGAAGGTGCGCAGGCGCCCGTCGGCGAAGCGGCAGGGCGGGATCGGCAGGTGCTGGAGCACGCCGCTCTCGTCCTCGTTGCGCACGTCGAGAGCGAAGGGCTCGTAGAGCCGCTCCACCAGCTCGGGCCGGCGGCGCAGGACCTCGTTGTAGACGCTGACCGAGCTCACGATGCGGCTGGCGCCGCCCTTCTTCGCGGCGCGCAGGCACAGGAGCCCCACCCCGTCCGCGGCGTCGCAGTGGTAGGCGATGTTCGACGCGGTCCGGTAGAGCCGCACGTACGGGTCTTCCACGTCGTCGCCGGTGTCGACCACGTGACCCAGCAGATCGCCCTGGGGATTCTGGGCACCCGGCTGTCCCATGTGCTGGCCGATGCACCAGAAGGCCACCTCCGCCTCCTCCTGGGACCAGTCCGCCACCGGCACGCCGGAGACCACCTGAAAGCCCCGCCCCGCGACGATGGCCTCGCGCCAGCGCGCGACCTCCGCAGCGAGGGTCGGGAGCGGAAAGTCCCCGGCCCGGAGCGCCTCCGTCGGCTGGCCGGTCGCACGCGCCGCCGCCAGCGCCTGCCGCAGCTCGTCGGCCTCCGCGGGCCCGAGCACGGCCCGCCAGTCGTCGCGGCCGGCGACCTCCGGGCCGCGCCACGCCGCCGGTCCGTCCAGGGGAGCGCGCGCCGGGGCCGTGTGGGGCCGGTCGAAGTAGTGCCCGGCCTGGGCGGCGTAGCTCCGGGTGGTCTCCACGGGCGCGATCCTACGCCAGCCCCGGGCCTGGCGCCGTCGCGCCAGGCTGCCATCCTGACGCACGGGGAGTGAGAGGGGGCAGCCTTGAAGCGCTTCGAAGGCCGGGTGGCCGTGATCACCGGGGCCGCCGGCGGCATCGGGCGGGGCCTGGCCCTGAACCTCGCGCGCCGCGGGACCCGGCTGGCGCTGGCCGACGTGAACGCCGAGGGCCTCGCGGCCAGCGCCAAGGCGGCCCGCGAGCTCGGCCCGGCGGTCTCCAGCCACGCGATCGACGTGGCCGACCGCGACGCCATGGCGGCCCTTCCGGACGCGGTGGTGGCGGAGCACGGCGGCGTGCACCTGCTGGTGAACAACGCCGGCGTGGCCGTGAGCTCCACGCTGGAGGAGCACCGCCTCGAGGACTTCGAGTGGCTGCTGGGCGTCAACCTCTGGGGCGTCGTCTACGGCTGCAAGTTCTTCCTGCCGCATCTGCTGGAGCAGGACGAGGCCCACATCGTCAACATCTCCAGCGTCTTCGGCTTCCTGGGCCTGCCGTCGCAGAGCGCCTACTGCGCCTCCAAGGCGGGCGTGAAGGCCATCAGCGAGGCGCTCTCCGTGGAGCTCTCCCACACGAACGTCGGCGTCACGAGCGTGCATCCCGGCATGATTGCCACGGACATCGTGCGTCAGGCCCGCATGGGCCCGCGCTCCGACGCCGACTCGCACCGGCAGGTGATCGAGACCTTCGAGCGCCGGGGCATGCCCCCGGAGCGCGCAGCGGAGATCATCCTGCGCGCCGTCGAGCGCAAGAAGCGGCGCGTGCGGGTCGGTGCGGACGCGGTCCTCGGCGACGTGGCGAAGCGCCTGTTCCCGAGCGCGCTGCACGAGCTCGTGGCGTGGCGCTGGCGGAAGGGAAAGCGATATGTGTAGGACACACCGAGGGCTCGTTCTTCTCCTCGCAGCCGCCCTGCTCGCCCTGACCGGACCGTCGGGCGCGGACGCCCCCAACGACGTCACCCAGCGCGTGATCGAGCAGACCGAGCTGGACGAGCGGATCGACGAGGCCTGCCGCCAGTACTGCCAGGGCAACCGCCGCAAGGGCGTCCTCGACCGCGTCGAAGTGGAGCCCATCGGCGCAGGGCGCTACCGGGTGGTGGCCGAGGCCCATCTCGAGAACCACCACCGGGTGGTGCCCCCGATCGGGAGCCCCATGATCGTGGGCCACACCATCGAGGTGATCGCCTACGGCACCCTCGACGGTCTCACCTGCCGCCTGCGGATCGACCGCATCCGCGTGCGCAAGGACACCCTCGGCCTCCAGCAGCTCGCCCGCGGCGCCGAGGGCGGGGTCCACACCATCGAAGACTGCGGCCGCTTCCTCTAGGCCGCGTCCCCGGGCAGGCGTTTGCGCCGGCGCCCAGTTGACGCATCCTCGGTCGCTGGAGAGGTGGCCGAGCGGTCGAAGGCGGCGGTCTTGAAAACCGCAGACCCGAAAGGGTCCGGGGGTTCGAATCCCTCCCTCTCCGCCAGCCGCGCGCGAAGGCGAACCGCTAGGCCTGGCCCTCGAGCCGCGCGAGCCGCAGCAGCGGGGCGCCCGCGGCATCCAGCCCGAAGAGCAGGCCCCGGCCGCGGTCGAGCCGGAAGCGCGCCACGCGACCCAGGGCCGAGAGGTAGCTCTGCTCCTGGTCCATCGCGGGCGGCTCGCACATGCGCCGGGTGCTGGCCAGGGGCCCGACCTCGAGCACGCCCTCGCGCTCACCGGCCTTGCCGGTGAAGCGGTTGCAGCCGCCGCTGCCGTAGATCGTCTGGACGCGGAAGCCGAGGGTCGAGCGCACCCCCTCCGCGGAGCCGCGGTCCTCGATCTCCTCGACCAGCCAGGCGCTGTCCAGCAGCTCCTGGATCGACACGAGCTCGCCCTCGACCTGCGCCTCCTCGGCCGGCGCGTCGGCGCACGCCGCCGAGATTGCGAGGCCCACACCGGCCCCGACCCGCCATCCGCTTCTGCGTCCGATCCGCATGCCGCGTCCCTCCCACCGTCGTCGCCGGGAGCGAGGATGCCAGCCGGCATCGGCGGCGCAACCCTCCGGGCCTGAAAAGGAATCCGGGTCCCGGGGAACGCCTCCCGGACGGCGCGAACGCGGGTTATGTTCGGGGCCCTCGCGGAGAGGTGGCCGAGTGGCTGAAGGCACAGGTTTGCTAAACCTGCATACCTTAACGGGTATCGAGGGTTCGAATCCCTCCCTCTCCGCCAGAAGAATGATGCGCGCCGCGAGCCCGCCCGGGCGGCCGGGCCGGCGCACTCGGAAGCATGCGCGGAGAGGTGGCCGAGCGGTTGAAGGCACGCGCCTGGAGAGCGCGTGTACCCGGAAGGGTACCGTGGGTTCGAATCCCACCCTCTCCGCCAGCTTCGCAAGCCGCGGGGATTCGCTAGCTTCGGCGACCGTTTGCACGCGCCCGTAGCTCAGTTGGATAGAGCGCCAGGTTGCGGACCTGGAGGCCGCACGTTCGAGTCGTGCCGGGCGCGCCAGGATTTCGAGCCCCGTCGATGCCGTGCATCGGCGGGGTTTCTCGCTTCCGGGCTCCGGCTTCGCTTCGAACTTCCGCTAGCTCGCCGGGCTGGTAGCCTCCGGGCATGCCGCGCCGGATGGCACCGGTCGAGGACGCATCGGGAGGGGACCACCCGGATGCCGCAGGGGCGGATCCGCCCGCCGCGCTGAGCTGGGTGCGGGCGCTGCTGGCGCTGGTGCTGGTGCTGCTGCTGGTGCGCGTGATCTTCGGTCACAACCCGTGGCAGGACGGCATCGCCGAGCGCCTGCGCGAGGGCCAGTCGCTCCGCTTCATCGACTACGTCTCCACCTGGGGCTGGTGGGCCGCGGCGGCGACGGCGCCCGTGGTGGCCGTGCTGCTGGTCACGCTGCGGCGCTGGCTCCGCTTCGAGCCCGCGCCGGAGCTTCCCGCCCTGGCCGCGCCGCCCCGGCCGGGTGTCGCGTGGGCGGGCCTCGTGGCGGCCGCGGTCCTGGCGGCCGCCGTCCTGGCGTGGCCGCGCATGTCCCAGAGTCTCTTCGAGGACGAGCGCTACAACGTCCAATGGTCGATCGACGGCTTCTACTACCAGGACGACGCGGGCGAGCTCCGCTTCCTGGAGGCCGACTGGCGCGCGGCGCTCTGGTACTACGAC
Source organism: uncultured delta proteobacterium (assembly GCA_947259215.1). Taxonomy (GTDB): domain Bacteria; phylum Myxococcota_A; class UBA9160; order UBA9160; family JAFDET01; genus CAMYLJ01. The sequence continues at coordinate 2,424 of CAMYLJ010000026.1, read as the reverse complement.
TGGCCCAACAACCACGTTCCCCACACCTGGCTGGCCCGGGCCTCCCTCGCCGTCTGGCGCACGCTGGCGAGCCCGCAGTCGCGGCTCGTGGACGAACGCGTCGTGCGCCTGCCCGCGCTCCTCGCGGGTCTCGCCGGGATCGCCGTGCTCGCCGGCCTGGCCTGGCGCCTCGGCCACCCCTGGGCCGGTGTCGTCGCCGCCTGGATCCTGGCGTTGCATCCGTGGCATCTGCGGTACGCGAGCGAGGCGCGGGGCTACACCCTGGCGCTTCTCTTCATCGGCCTGCTGCTGTGGGGCTGGCTGCGGGCGCTGGAGCACGGCAGCTGGCGCCGCTGGGCGTGGGTGGGGGCGCTCCAGCTGCTCCTGCTCTGGAACTATATGGGCGCCGTCTACCTGGTCGCGCTGCTGGGGCTGGCCACCTTCGTCGCGCTCGTGCGACTGCACGCGGGCCGGCCCTCCTTGCGGCCCCAGCTCCGTCGCTGGGCGGCGGTGTGCCTCCTCGCCGGGCTGGCGTGGATCATCCTCATGGCTCCCAACGTGGCCCAGTTCGCCCTCTACCTGGAGAACGAGATCGGCAACGTGAAGGGGCGCTGGTACCGGGACCTCGGGGCCTACTTCCTGGTGGGCCTGCCCTGGGGCGGCCTCCACCCCAACCCGCACTTCTGGGAGCTCTCGGACGCCGCGTCGCGCCGGCCCTTCCTGCTTCGCGCCGGAGCCAGCGTCGCAGTCGCGCTCGCGATCACGGGCGCCTGGCGTCTGGCGCGTGGCGGGATGCCGCGGGGGCTGCTGCTCCCGGTCCTGGTCCTGCCCCCGCTGCTGACCGTGGCGCTCGCAGCGTCCACCAGCGCGAAGGTGCATCCGCACTACCTGGTCCTCGCGCTGCCCACCTGGGCCCTGCTGCTGGCGCTCGGTCTCGAGGGCGGAGTCGCCCGGCTGGGGCGGGGCGCGGCGGCGGCGGTAGCATGCGTCGCGCTGGCGGGCTTCGCCGTGGCCACCCAGGCGCCCCGCTTCCAGCTACAGGCCATCCCGCTCCAGCCCTGGCGCGACAGCGTGGAGCTGACGCGGCCGACCCTCGATCCCCTGGCGCCCGAGAATGAGCGCGTGCTCACCACCTCGTTCTACATGCCGGCCACGTACTACGACCCGGCGCTGCGGCGGTTCAGCACGGTGGACGAGCTGCGGGCCCTGCTGGCCGAGGCCGACGCCAGCGGCCGGCCCCTCTTCGTGAACTACGGACGCCCGAGGCTCGCCCGCCAGCGCCGGCCGGAGCTGGTGAAGTTCGTGAACCGGGAGGACCTCTTCGAGGAGGTGGCCACGCTGTACGGCCTGCCGCTGCGGGGAAACCGCCGGGTGCTGCGCTACCGCGGGGGGTCCGCGCCACCCGCGGACTTGGCGGGCGAGTCGCCGTGACACCCACGCCCCCGGACTGACGTGGGTCGGCCAGGCAGTGTAGATTGGACGCCATGCGAAGCCGCCGGCGCCTCCTCGCGCTGATCGCCCTGCTCGCCCTCGGCGGTCTGGTCTGGGCCGGTACGCGCTACCTGCCGCTGGGCCTCACCGACGCGCAGCGCTACTTCGACCCGCCGGGTGAGCGCCGGCTCCAGCCCGACGAGCTCGGCCAGCTCACGGACGTGCTGAACGAGTACCGGAGCCTCAGCACCAGCGGGGATCTCTTCGACGGCTGGAACCGGGAGCAGCGGCTCTTCTGGAAGTACACGATCGCCTTCTCGTCGTACGGGCTCCCCTCGGCCATGCTGATCGCTCCGGAGAAGCAGCCGGCCCTGGGGCACCTCTTCTTCATGATGATCCAGAAGATGAAGTCGCGGCTCGTGTGGGGCGACTTCACGGAGCTGGGCTTCGGCGAGGACCCGATCTCGTTCCAGAACATCATGTACAAGGGCCACCTGAACCTGATGTTCGGCCTCTACCAGCTGACCACGGGCGACACCCGCTACGCCCGCGAGTACACGTGGCTCACGAACCAGATCGTCGAGGAGATGCGCCTCCACCACCGGGGCGTCTACGAGGGCACCACCTGCGAGCCGGACCACTGGTTCGTCGAGTGCAACACGATCGGCATGCTGAGCCTGCACCTCTACGACCGGCTCTTCGGCACGAGCTACGGCGACAACGAGGTCGCCTGGACGCTCGACTTCATCCAGGCGCGCATGGTCGATCCGGAGACCGGACTCTTCTACCGGCAGTATCACCCGAGCCACGACGTCGTGGACACGCGGCTCCTCGGCTACAACAACGCCTGGATCATCACCTTCCTGCGCCCGATCCGGCCGGAGTGGTCGGAGCGGCTCTACCCCATCTGGAAGCAGACCTTCGTCCACGAGTTCGGCCCTTACGCCACGGTCGATGGCGAGAAGGACGGCTCCCCCGATCCGATCGCTCACGTGTTCGGGATGTGGGCGGCCA
>CAMYLJ010000025.1 GCA_947259215.1 uncultured delta proteobacterium | reverse complement strand
CAGGCCCCGGGGCCTGGCCATCGACCCCGTCAGCGGCGACATCTACTACGCCGACGGCGGCAACGGAAACATCGGCCGCATTCCGTTGGTGGTCGATCCCCTCGACCCGCCCGGGACCTGGGCGAGCGGCTTCCACGGGGGTGGGGACTCCGACCCGATCGGGCTGGCGATCGCGCCGATCGACTACAGCGGTGACGTGCTGCCGATGCAGCCGGGCGACGCCCTCTTCGCCGACGAGGGCACCGGCGGACCCGCGGAGGTCTGGCGCTGGAACTCGGAGGACGGATTGGATTTCGGGCTGGTCTTTCCCGACGACGGGAGCATCGTCAAGCCCGTCGACGTTGGGATCGGCAGCGATTCGATCTACGTGGCAGACCAGGCCCTCTTCGACGCCCCTTTCAACACTCCCGGCGCCCTCCTGCGGGTCGACTTCGACATGTCCATGGGAACGTTCGTGACCGAGATCGATGTCGAACAACCGTCGATGAACCCCATGGACCCGACCCCCGTGCCCTTCGATCTGTCGAGCCCGATGGCTGTCGCGGTCGACCCGCTGACGGGTGACGTGATCGTGGCCGACGCCTTCGAGGACAAGATCTGGCGCGTTTCGGTGCTGGAGGGGCCGGGCGGCGTGCTCACGGGGACGGCCACCCTCCTCGCGGACGCCGACTTCGGCGACAACATCACGGGCCCGATCGAAGCCTCCGGCCTGGCTTTCTCGACCCTGGGCGATCGGCTGATCGTGACGGAGCGAGGCAACAGCATCGATCCGAACCTGCCCTTCCGGCCCGGCAAGATCTACGTGCTCTCGAGGGTGCCCGAGCCCGCTACGCTCGCCCTGCTCGGGCTCGGCCTGGCGGCACTTGGGCGCGCTCGCGGCCGTCCCGGCAGCGCGTAGCGCCGGAGGGCCTCTGCGTCAGCGCAGGTAGGCCGCGTAGATTCGCGCGAGGTCGAGGATCGCCCTCGGGAAGTCGCTGGCCCGCAGCTTCGACCCGCTCACGTCCACCCACTGGGCCAGTGGGTACTCGTGGACGACCCGCTGCGCGGAGCGAGTCCCCTCGCCGCCGCGCGTGGCGATCAGCCGCGCGAGGATCTCGACGTCGAAGACCCAGCGGGAGAGGAACGGAGTCTCGAAGAGCGCCTTCAGGTCCGGTGTGGCGCGGAAGAGCTTCGCCCCGCACTGGGTGTCGTAGACGGGAAGTCTCAGCATCAGCGACACCAGGGTGGCGAAGACCCGCCCGGAGTAGTGTCGCCAGGCGTTGCGCTCCACCGTGCGGCCGAGGAGCTTGACGCGCGATCCGAAGACGATCTCGACGTCCGCGTGCTCGTCAAGGTGCCGGGCGAAGCGCGGGATCTCGTCCAGCGGGGTCGCGAGATCCGCGTCCCAGTAGCCGACGTAGCGCGCGCTTCCCTCGAGAAGCTGGAGCATGCCGTGCCGGACCGCTTCGGCCTTGCCGGAGTTGCGCTCCAGCACGAGGACCTGAACCCGCCCGCCTCACGCAGCTGCTCGAGCACCTCGCGCGTGCGATCGCGGCTACCGTCGTCGACGAAGAGCAGCTCGACCGCCGGCTCCGCCTGCAGGAAGCGCTCGAAGGCGGCGAGATCGAGCCGCTCCGCCTCGTCGTAACAGGGGACCACGATCGCGACCTTCGGCCCGGGCGCGAGCGCGGCGGGGCTCGGCGTCGTCATCCGCGCTCGCCGACGCCCGCGGTGAGCGATGGCGGCCAGACGGCTCCGAAGCCGCTCGTCCTGCCGGCGTTGCGCTCCTGGAAGGCCCCGGGCGTGGTGGGGAAGTCCCGGGAGCCGCTGTCGCCGCTCATCAGCAGCTGTCCGCGGGGCCCGAGCCACAAGCAGCGGGTCGACTCCTGGGCGTCCCCGGAGCCGCCCAGGTAGCTCGAGTAGAGCAGCGTCGTGAGGTCCGGGGAGAAGATGGAGAGGAAGGTGTCCGTGCCGCCGCCGCCGAACTCGGGCTGGAAGGCGTTGCGCGTCGTGACGAGGCCGGGTCCGCTGCGACCGGCGTGGTAGACGCGTCCGGCGCCGTCCACGGCCAGGCCCGACATCTCACCGCGGCTGCTCGTCAGCGTGCTCGCGACGACCCGCGACCCATCCGGAGCCAACACCAGTACGAAGGGGTTGGGGGTGTCCGCCTCGGGCTCGCTGCGGAAGGCCCCGGCGGTCGTGGGTACGCGTCCCCAGGTGCGGCCGATCAGGACCGCGTTGCCCTCGGGGCTGACGGCGAGGGGCTGGTTGCCGGCCGACGCGTCGGAGGCCGGGCCCCCGAAGAAGGTCGAGAACAGCCGGCGGCGGCCGTCGGCGGAAAAGCGCGCCAGCCAGACGTCGCCGCCCCAGTTCGGTACGCCGCCTTCGGCACCCGCGAAGCGCTCCTGCACGGCGCCCGGGGTGACCGGGAAGTCCGGCGAGCGGGTCCAGCCGGCGGCGTAGAGGGTTCCGTCGGCGTGCCGCGCCAGGCCGAAGGCGGTGTCGTGCTCGGCGCCACCGAGGAACGTCGAGTACTCGAGGCGTGCCCCGTCGGGGGAGAGCGCGAAGAGCACCCCGTCGTTGACGCCGCCGTAGACCCGCTGCAGCGCGTCCTCCGTCGTCGGGAAGTCGGAAGAGGTCGTCGCGCCGAGCACCCAGACGCGGCCTTCCGGGTCCAGCTCGAAGCTGCCGCGGGTCTCCGCCCAGGCCGAGCCGTCGACCCGCGCCACGTACTCGAGCTGCGAGGCGTCGGGTGCCAGCTTGGCGACGAAGATGTCGGCGCCGGCCGGACTGCTGCGGTGCAGGGCGCCCGGCGTGGCGGGGAAGTCCGGAGAAAGGGTCCAGCCGACCGCGTAGACGTGGCCCTCGGCATCGACGCGGAGCCCCATGACGTGATCTCGGCCGCTCCCGCCCAGGTAGGTGGACCAGACCAGCGAGCGGCCGTCGGGCGTGAGCTTCGCCACGAACCCGTCCTGGCGGCTCTTGCTGGCCTCCGGATGGTGCGCGGGCTGGAGCACACCGGGTGTGGTGGGAAAGTCGTCGGACCCTGTGTTCCCGGCCAGGTAGAGGAATCCGGCGCTGTCGACGAAGCAGGCCTGTGCCAGATCGGTCGTGCCGGAGCCTCCGATCAGCGTCACCACTTCCGGGGACTCGACTTCGCGACAGGCTGCCGCGAGCAGCAGCGCCGCGATCGCGCCCGCGGCGAGAGCGGGACGACTCTGCGCGCTGATCGCCATGCCCGCGAGAGTCTAATCGCCGGTTACACTGCGGTCCAGCCGGCACGGGCTCGCGATCGCGTCGCGCGCGGTATGCGCGCTGCTGCTCGACCTTGCAATCGTCGCGATGCTAGCTTCCGCGCCGACCGGGGGACGATCGGGTGACCGCGAAGGGCGAGGTGAGGAATGGTCCGCTCGCGAGCCGCTGGACCAGCGCGGCTCTGGCGGCGGCGGCCCTGGCGTGCTTCTCGCTGTACTGGGGAGATGGGCTGAAGGGCGGCGTCTCGCTGGTGGGCGCCGAGCGCGTGCTGGCCGGTGAGTTCCCCTACCGCGACTTCTGGACCCTCTACGCGCCGGGCTCGTACTACCTGCTGGCCGGCCTGTTCGCGCTCTTCGGAACGCAGCTCGCCGTGGGAGCCGTCGCCGGATCGCTACTGTGCGCTGCGGGTGTCGGATTGGCACACCGGCTCTTCCTGCACCTCTCGCGGCCCGGGCTGGCGCTGCTCGCCGCGGTCGTGTTCGCAGCCGCGCTCTTCTCCACGCCCTTCACACGCTACCTGGGAACCTATCCTCCCGTGTTGTGCTGCCTGCTGCTGGCCTGGCTCGCGCTGGTCGCGTTCTTCCGCACGGCCCGCGAGCGCGCGCTCGTGCTGGCGGGGCTCGCCATCGGGACGGCGGCCCTGTTCAAGCACGACGTGGGCGCCTACACCGGCCTCGCGGCGACGGCCGGGCTCGTCACCCACGCCGCCCTGGTGCGCGACGGCCGCGGCCTCGCACGGCTCCTGCGGCTGGCGGGAGCAACGGCGCTGCCCTTCGTGCCCGTGGCGGCGGTCCTGCTGGCGCTGGCCGGGCGCGAGCTGCTCGAGAGCCTGATCGTGTTCCCGGCCACCGACTTCCGCCACGCGCGACCCGAGTCCTTCCCGAGCCTGCTCCCCGGGGGCTGGGCTCCGCCCGGTGCCCTGAAGCGGCAAGTGGCGTTCAACGCCGGCAACTGGCTCGCGTTCGCGCTCCCCTTCGCGATCTGGCTGGCCGGCATCGCGGCCGGGCTGCGAGCCCTGGCGGCCCGGGACGCCGCGCGCGCGGGACTGCTGGTGGCGTTCGCCGTCGGCTTCGCCGGCCACTGGTTCGCCGCCCACACGCAGATCAACACCCACGTCGTCAGCATGACCCTCTACGCCCTGGGCCTCGCGCTGCTTCTGCTCCAGGGACTGCCGGAGCGCGCGCGCCGGTTCCGGATCCTCGCCGCCGCGCTCGCGGTCGGCTGGGCCGGCGCGCTCGTGCTCCAGCCGAGCGTGCGTCTCGCGCGGACCCTGGGGCAGGAACGGGTCGCCTTGGCGCTGCCCAAGCTCTCGGGGGTCCGGCTCTCGCCCGGCAGCGCGGCCCAGCTCGAGGAGCTGGCCGCCTACGTGCACGAGCGCGTCCCGCCGGGAACCCCGATCTATTCGGGACTGGACCGTCACGACATCGTGATCCTCAACGACGTCGTGCTCTATTTCTGGCTCGATCGCCCTCCCGCCACCCGCTACCACGAGCTGCATCCGGGAATCGCGGATACCGCGGCTGGACAGCGGGAGATCGTGGCAGAGCTGCGCGAGCAGGAGGTCCCGCTGCTGGTCCTCTGGAACAGGTTCCCCGACGACGTGCTCGATGAGGTGAAGCGGCGACACGCGGAGCACCTGGACATCGGCGCCACCGAGCTCGACCGTTTCATCGCCGCGCACTACCAGGAGTCGCGCCGCTTCGGACGCTACACGGTCTGGGTGCTGCGCGACGGCGGGTGAGCCGCAGTGCGGGGGCTCGCGCTCGTGGTCTTGCTGGGGAGCGTTCTGGCCGCCTGCGGGCCCGCGGACCGGCAGCCCGAGACGCCGCGCGCGATCCTGCCGGCCGGCGCTCGCGCCGAGCTGCTCTTCGCCGCCATCGTCGGCGGCAGCCGCGAGGACCAGTTCCGCGACGTGCGCTTCGCGCCCGACGGCTCGATCGTGGCCGCGGGCTACACGCGCTCGCCGGCCGGGGATCTTCCCGACGCCACCCGCTTGGGTCCGCTGGGCGGAAACATGGACGCGCTGGTGGCTCGCTTCGCTCCCGACGGCCGGCTCCTCTGGCTGACGCTCGTCGGAGGTTCGGGGCGCGATTACGTGACCGGCTTCGATCTCGACGCCCGGGGAGACGTGCTGCTGGCGGGCGGCACGGGCTCGCCGGACTTCCCCACCACGCCGGGCGCGGTCCAGCGGACCTACGCAGGAGGCCAGGGCGGCGAGTACGGAGACGCCTGGGCGGCGCGGTTGGGCGGCGAGACCGGTCGCCTGGAGTGGGCCAGCTTCCTCGGCGGTCGCCGGGACGAGGCGGCCCGGGGAGGCGCGCAGGTGGACGCCGCGGGCGGCGTGCACGTGTTCGGGTTCACCCGCTCCCACGACTTCCTGGCCTCGACCGGCGTGCGCGCGGTCGCTCCCATCGGCGGCTGGTCCGACATGTTCTGGCTGCGGCTCGCTCCCGACGGCGCGCGCGTCCAGGCGGCGCGCACCCTCGGAAGCCCGCACGACGACCGGCCCGAGGAGCTCACGCGTGGAGCCGTCTTCGAGGGCGCCGGCCCGTCGCCGGAAGCGCTCGTGGTGGTGGGGATCCTTCGGGGGCCGGGGGCGCCCGTGGCGCCGCCGGGCGCCGCGGCCTACGGCGGCGGTGACAGCGACGTGTACCTGGCCCGGCTCGCGGCCGCTGACGGCGCGCTGCGCGCCGCTCGCCACCTGGGCGGAAGTGGGGACGACTACGCGCAACGGCCGCTCGCCCCCATGCCGGGGACGGCAGGCCTGTTCGTCACGGGAAGCTCCAGCTCCCTCGACCTGGTCGCCTGTGGCCCGGGGCGTCCCGCCTCCAACCGGGGTGGCCCCTTCGACAACTTCCTGGCCCGGCTGGATGCCGACCTGGAGCTCGAATTCCTGACGTTCTTCGGCGGCAGCGGGGAGGAGGGGTCCCACGGCAGCGCCCTCGATCCCGAGGCGAAGCTGCTCATCCTCTACGGCACCACGGGGTCGCAGGACCTGCCGGTGACGGCCGGAGCCGCATCGCTTTCCCGCCAGGGCGAAAGGGATGCGTATTTCGCCCTATTCGATAGCGTCACCGGCGTCCCGCTTTTAGCCACCTACTTCGGCGGAAGCAGCTGGGAGCGCGGCAGCGGAGTCGCCGCCCGCGGTGGGCTCGTGGCCGCGGTCGGGGGAACGTCGTCGCCGGATTTCCCAGCAAGTGAGGGCGCCTACCAGGCCACCCGCCGGGGGGGCCGGGACGCCACGCTGGTGCTGATGAGGGTCGAGCGGACCGAGCCGTTCGACCGATGGGAACCAAGCCAGAGAATCGGAGGCGGGGTCGCAGCCCGGCCCCGCGGGGAAGGAGACGTGCCATGCCCGAAGCGGCAGTGACCGAGACCAAGGCCTACTACGAGGATTACCCGTTCATCGAGGGCGGGGCGGAGCGGATCGCCTGGTGGCAGGACTATCTGCGCGAGTTCCTTCCCGAGGACGAGCACCTGAAGGGCCGGCTCGTCGGCGACATCGGGTCGAGCATCGGGGAGATCTCGCGCGGGATCGCCAACCGCGGCGCGCGGCCGGTGTGCCTGGACCTGACGCTCAGGGCCCTGAAGCGCAACGGCGAGATCAACCCCGAGGCCGTGCGCTTCAACGGGAGCGCGCTCAACCTGCCCTTCGCCGACGGCGCGTTCGACCACACCATCTCGATCGGCGTGCTGATGGTGACCCCGGACTGCAAGAAGGGCATTTCGGAGGTGGCGCGTGTCACGGCGCCCGGCGGCACCGTGGTCCTCTTCATCTACAACACCTGGAGCTACCTGAACCTGATGTACAAGCTCTGGGCGCCGATCCGGAAGCTGATCCCGCTCGAGAAGGCTCCGGGTTGGATGGTGAAGGGCATGCAGCCCTTCGTCCGCAACCACCTGGGGACCGAGGTGAGCGAGCCCGTGCTGCGCCGGCTGCTCGGCGACAAGCTCTGGACGCCGCACGCCACCTTCCATACCCGCGGCGAGCTGGAGCGCTGGGGCCGCGAGTTCGGCCTCGAGCCCGTGCACCACAAGCTCTTCTACCACCACTACGCCCACATGCTGACGTTCCGGAAGCAGGGCACCATGAGCGAAGAGCCCCGGCAGGAGGTCCTGTTCCGGTGCCCGAAGTGCGGTGAGCAGCCGATCAAGCCGACGAACGGCGCCTACCGCTGCGACCCGTGCGCGGAAACCTTCGAGCCGGTCGATGGGATCTATCGGTGCCTCGTCTGAGGCGACCACGGAGGCGTCGAGCGAGCCGGTGAGCTCCCGGCTGCGGCGGGCCCCCACCGCGGGCGTTCTGCTGCTCGCCGTCGCGGCCCTCGTGCCGTCGGCGGTGTGGCTCGGCGCGCTGCGCGGTGCGGCGCCGGCAGCGGGCTGGCCGCCGGAGCTCGTCAGCGGCGCCGCGCTGTGGCGCCTGGCGCTGGCCGGGGTCGGCCTCTTCGGGGTGGTCCGCCTGGGGCTCTTCGGGAGCGCCCCGCGCGGAAGCGCGGCGGGCGAGGCGCGCCTCGCGGTCGCCGAGGCGGGCGGACCGGTGCTGTGGGCCATCCTGGCCCTCGCGGCGGTGCTGCGGCTGTGGGGGCTGGGAAGCGGACTCTGGCTGGACGAGGTCCTGACCCTGACCCAGTACGCGCGCCTGCCCCTGGGCGAGCTCCTGACCACCCTCGATTCGGAGAACCAGCACTTCGCCTTCACCGTGCCGGCGCACCTGTCGCTCGTGGCCTTCGGGGAGACCGCCTGGGCGCTGCGCCTGCCGGCCGCACTCTACGGGGTGGCGTCGTTGTGGGCGCTGTGGTGGCTGGGCAACCGCTGGCTCGGCCGGCGCGAGGCGCTCCTGGCCACGGCGCTGATGGCGGTCTCGTACCACCACATCTGGTTCAGCCAGAACGCGCGCGGCTACACCGCGGCGCTGTTCTTCTCGCTCGTCGCGACCGGGTTCTTCCTGCGCGCGCGCGACGCGGACGGCCCGGAGCGCACGCCGCTGTGGCTGGCCTACGCCGCGGCGGCGGCGCTGGGAGCCTGGTCGCACCTCACCGCGGTGTTCGTGGCCTTCGGTCACGCCGTGGTGTACGCGCCGCGGCTCGTGCGCGGCCCGCGTTCGGCCGCCGAGCGCTGGCTGCCCCTGGTGGATGGCTTCGGCCTGGCCGCGCTGCTGACCTTCGCCCTCTACGCGTGGGGGCTGCCCCAGTTCCTGGGCTCGGCCCTGGCGGAGCCCTCGGTGGTGGGAACCTGGAAGGACCCGCTGTGGACCCTGCGTGAGACCCTCGCGGGCCTCGGCCGCGGGGGCCCCGCGGCCGCGGGAATGCTGGCGGGCGTCGCGGTGCTGGCGGTGCTCGGCGTGGGAGCCGTGCGCAGCCTGCGCGATGCGCCGGAGCTGCCGGTGCTGGTGGTGGTGCCGGCGCTGCTGGTGGCGGCGAGCGCCCTCGCGCTGGGACACCACCTCTGGCCCCGCTCGTTCTTCGTGGTCACCGGCTTCGTCGTGCTGCTGGCCATGCGCGGCGGGATCGCGACGGCCGAGTGGGCCGCCCAACGGGTCGGCCTTCCAGAGGCGGGTGCGCAGCGCCTGGCGACCGCGGCGGCGTGCCTGGCGATCGCCGTGTCCGCCGCCAGCGTGCCCCGCGCCTGGCACCCCAAGCAGGACTTCGCGGGCGCGGAGCGCTACGTCGAAGCGCAGCGCGGCTCGGGCGACAGCGTGGTGGTGGTGGGGCTCGCCCAGTATCCCTACGGGCGTGTCTACGCGCCGCACTGGACTGTGGTGCACGAGGCGGGCGAGCTCGACGCCATCCGCAGGCGCAGCGAGCACACCTGGGTGGTCTACACCTTCGCGGAGCACATGGCGGCCGAGCACGCCGACCTGCTGGACGTGATCGACCGCGATTTCGAGCTGATGCGACGCTTCGATGGCACCGTCGGAGACGGCGCCTTGATCGTCGTTCGGGACACCGGCGGCAAGGAGCTCGTGCGAGTCCCATGAACAACCCGGAGAAGGAAGTGAACATGGCCGCACCCGATCAGGCGCAACCGCTTCTCGACCAGACGCGGAGCCATTACGACGAGTACCCCTTCATCGAGGGCGGCTCGAATCGCATCGACTGGTGGCGCGACTACCTGGTGGAGTTCCTGCCCGACGGCCTAGTGCGGGGAAGCCGCATGGTGGACGTCGGCTCCAGCGTGGGCGAGATCAGCCGGGGGCTGATCGACCGCGGCGCGCAGATGACCTGCGTGGACATCAGCCTGGGCTCCCTGCGGCGTTGCCGGGAGATCAACCCCGAGGCGGAGATCTTCCACGCGAGCGCGCTCGAGCTGCCCTTCGAGGACGCCAGCTTCGATCACGCGATCTCGATCGGCGTGCTGCACCACACGCCGGACTGCCGCCGCGGCTTTCACGAGGTCGCGCGGGTGACGGCGGCCGGCGGCACGGTGGTGATCTTCCTCTACAACTACTGGAGCCTCTACAACCTGGTCTTCCAGGCCTTCAAGCCGCTGCGCGCGATCTGGCCGCTGGAGAAGGTGCCGAAGTGGATGGTGCGGACGATGCAGCCCTTCGCCCGGACGCACCTGGGCCAGACGCTGGACGACGGGCAGCTGCGGCGGCTGCTGGGCGACAAGCTCTGGACGCCCCAGGCCACGTTCCACTCGGTGGCCGAGATCAAGCGCTGGGGCGCCGAGGAGGGGCTCGAGTTCCTCAAGCTGAAGCGCTTCTACCTGGGCTACGCCAACGTGATGTCCTTCCGCAAGCGGGGCGACGCGCCCGCGGGCGGCACCGGCGAGACGCGCCTGCGCTGCGTGGGCTGCGGCGGCAGCGCCCTGGAGAGCGGGTCCGAGGTCCACCGCTGCACCGCCTGCGGCCGGGAGTACCCGCTCGAAGGTGGCATCGTGCGGGTGCACGCCTAGGCGCTAGAGCCGGGCGAGCGAGGCGGACGACGAAGCATGTGCGGGCTCTGCGGCATCCTGCGGTTGGGGGATCGCGCCATCGACCCTGACGGTCCCGATGGCCGTCTCCTCGACCGCATGACCGACGTCCTCGCCCACCGCGGGCCCAACGACCGCGGCACCTGGAGCGACGGGCGGGTGGCGCTGGGGCACCGGCGGCTCTCGGTGATCGACCTGTCCCGGGCCGGGCGCCAGCCCATGGCCAACGCCGACGGCAGCGTGCAGCTGGCCTACAACGGCGAGATCTACAACTTTCGCGAGCTGGCCGAGCGCTTCCGGCTTCGGGAGAAGTACCCGTTTCGTTCGCGCACCGACAGCGAGGTGCTGCTCTACCTGTACGAGGAGTGCGGGCCGGAGCTGGCGTCGCTGCTGAACGGCATGTTCGCCTTCGCGATCTGGGACGCGCGCTCGGGCGCCCTGCACCTGGCTCGCGACCCGTACGGGGTGAAGCCCCTCTTCCTCCAACGCGACGACCACTTCCTGCGCTTCGCTTCGGAGATCAAGTCACTGCTCCAGGACCCGCGGGTGCCGCGGCGGCCGAGCGTGCAGGCGCTGCACGATTTCCTGACCTTCGACTACGTGCCCGGTGCCCAGACGGCGTTCGAGGGAATCGCCGAGCTCCCGCCCGGCCAGTGGCTGACGGTGGCTGCAAGCGGCGCGAGCGAGAGCCACCGCTTCGGCGAGAGCTCGTGGCGCGAGGATCCCTCGATCGACGCGGCCACGGCCGCGCGGCGGTCGCTGGAGCTGATGGACCAGGCGGTCGAACGCCAGCTCGTCGCCGACGTGCCGGTGGGTGTGATGCTCTCGGGCGGGATGGACTCGAGCGCGCTGGTGGCGCTGATGAACCGCCACGTATCCGAGCCGGTCCACACCTACTCGGTGGGCTTCGAGGACCGCAGCTTCGACGAGCTGCCCTACGCCCGGATCGTGGCCGAGGCCTGTCACACGAAGCAGCGCGAGGTGGTGATCACGCCCTCGATGGTTCGCGAGCTCCTGCCGGGCTACCTCGACTACATCGACGAGCCCTACGCCGACGGCTCGGCGATCCCCACCTGGTACGTCTGCCAGATGGCGCGCGACGAAGTCGTGGTGGTCCTCTCCGGGGAGGGGGGCGACGAGGCCTTCGCGGGCTACGACACCTACGGCGCCTGGCGCGCGTCGAGCTGGTTCCGGCGCGTCCCGGGCTGGCTGCGGCGCGGGCTGATCCGGCCGCTGGTGGAGGCGCTCCCGGTCTCCCACCGCAAGCTGTCCCTCGAGTTCAAGCTGAAGCGCTTCCTGGGCGGACAGGACCTGTCGCCGGCGGCGGCCCACATGTGGTGGCGGATCGTGCTGACCGAGGCGCAGAAGCTCGATCTCTACTCGGATGCGCTGCGTGAGCAGCTCGCCCGCGAGCCCGCGCTGCCGCCGCTGCGGCACTTCCAGGAGGTCTACGACCAGGACGGGCCGGCCGACGAGCTGGCGCGGCTGCTGCGGGTCGACTCCCGGGTCTTCCTGCCGGACGATCTGATGGTGAAGAACGACCGCATGAGCATGGCTCACTCGCTCGAGGCGCGGGTTCCCTTCACGGACCCCGACCTCACCGAGTACCTGTCGCGGGTGCCGTCGTCGCTGAAGCTGCGAGGCATGCGTCGCAAGGCGGTGATGCGCGACGCGTTGCAGGGATTGCTGCCGAAGAGCATCCTCGACAAGAAGAAGGTGGGGCTGGAGATGCCGTACTCGACCTGGCTCCGGCGCGAGCTGCGCGACCTGGTCGATCTCCATCTCGGCCCGGAGCGGATCGCGGCGACGGGCCTGCTGCGCCCCGAGGGCGTGCGCCAGCTCGTGGACGAGCATCTGGCCATGCGGCGCGATCACGGCCGGGCCCTCTGGGGCCTGCTCAACTACATGATGTGGTGGGACCGCGCCGGCGTGCGGCCGGCCTGACGCGCGCGGCATGTCCGACCGGCCCGTCGCGGTCCGCCTCTTCCTGACCTGCTGGGTGGTCTTCGCCCTCCATTTTGCCACCAATACGGTGCGCGAGATCTTCCCGGCCCTCTCGCTCGGCGACCACTTCAGCTTCGACGTCTCGGAGTACGCGGGCCTGCATCCGGACATCTTCGTGCTGGAGGATCGCGGGGCCTTCATCAACAACAACCCGGGCGCCTCGCTGCTGGCCGCCGTGCCGTACGTCCTGGCGCGGCCGCTGATCGATCCCACCGTGGCGCGCGTGCAGCGCGCCAGGCAGGAGTCCGACGCGCCGGTCCAGGACTACGACACCGTCTATCCGATGGCGCGCGAGTTCCTGCGCGAGTCGCGCGCGCGCGGCTTCGACGTCAAGTTCGCGCTCGCCGCCGGGGTCATGCAGATGCTGCTGATGGCGCCGCTCTCGGCGCTCGCCGCCGTGGTCATGTTCCGGCTGCTGGGGGCGCTCGGCGTCTCGCGGCGCGCGTCCCTGGGGCTGGCCCTGCTCTTCGCCTTCGCGACGCCGGTCTTCTACCGCACGGCGCAGCTCAACCACAACCTGCTGGTCTGCCACGCCGGCCTCTTCGCCTTCGCCCTGTTGTTCCGCGCCGACGCCGACCCACGCGGGCGGGCGCTGCGTTTCCTCGTGGCCGGCCTGCTGGGCGGCTACGCGGTGGTGCTCGACTACAGCGGCGTCGTGACGGCCGCGGCGGTGGGGCTGTACGGAGTGGCGGTCTGGAGCGGAACGCCCGGGCGGCGCTCGAACGAGCTCGGGGCGCTGCTGCTCGGCCTGGCGGCGAGCGGCGCGCTGCTGCTGGGCTACCAGTGGCTCTGCTTCGGCAATCCCCTGTGGCCGGCGCAGCACTACATGCCGGAGACCGATCACAGCGGCGCGGGCTACCGGGGCATGGGACTGCCGGACCTGGAGCTGCTCGGCCTGGTCGCCTTCGGACCGCGCTACGGCATCTTCACGTCGGCGCCCCTGCTGCTGCTGGCGCTGTGGGCGCCCGGCTGGAGGCGCGAGCGCGGAGGCCTGCTGGCCCGGCGCGAGCTCCGGTTCGCGCTGCTCTTCTGCGCCGGCATGTTCCTCTTCACGTCGGCCAACCAGTTCGCGCGGATGCAGTTCAACAGCGGCGTGCGCCACATGGTGCCGGCGACGCCCTTCCTGTTCCTGCTGGCGGCGGGCCCGTTGCTGCGAATTCCAAGGGGGCTGGCCATCGCCGTCGCCGCCCTGGCCACGCTCTGGTCCTGGTGCCTCGCCATGGCGCGCGACGTGGAGCAGAGCCTGGGCCTGCTGGATCCGCTGCTGACGGTGCTGCGCGAGGGTCCGGTGCTGCCCTGGCTCGTGACCCTCCAGCGCATGGGCTACGCGCCCCCGGGACCCTGGGCCGTGATCCCGCTCGTCGCGGCGGCGGCGGCCCTGGCCTGGCTGTGGTGGACCTTGCCGGCCGGCGCCCTCGCCGATCAGGGGGCGGGCGCGAGCCGGTAGCGGCCCCCGGTGAGCGACGGTCCCTCCAGCACCCACGCCCGGCGCTCGGGGTAGGCGGCGCGCAGACGCTGCTCGAGCTCCGCGTCGCGGGCCCACACGAAGAGCGGCGCCGGCGCGTCGGGATCGACGCCGTTGTAGCTGAGGGCGGAGGCGGCGTCCGGGTACTCCTCGCCGCGCACCAGCACCAGCGCGTCGGCGAGGTCGCTGCGTTGGGTGAGGGCCCTCACGTCGGCCCGCATGCCGCGGAAGTGCGTGTACTTGTCGATGGCCCGCCAGGGCACGTAGCTGCAGAGGGCCAGCAGCGAGAGCAGCAGGGGGCCGGCCCAGGCCAGCCGAGCGGCGGTGCGGCCGCCGGATCCCTGCGCCTCGTCGGCGAGCCCGACCAGGCCTCGGGCGACCAGGGCCACGAGCGGGAAGATGGAGAGGTACCAGTAGCGGGCCGCGAAATCGGGCCCTCCGTGATACCAGTAGAAGCTGTGCGCCGCCGGTGGCACGGCGGCGGCGAACAGCAGCCAGCCGTCGGCGCTGCGCGGCCGGATGCGACCGCTCACCAGCAGCAGGGCCAGCATGCCCAACGAGCCCACGCTCCACCCCAGGAGCTCGCGGTCGATCCCGGTGAGGTTGACCTGTGCGTTCACCACCACGTCGCGCAGGCCGTGCCCCGGGAAGGGGTCGAGCCCACCCCATTCGACGCCCTTGTCCGGGCCGAATCCCAGCGCGTTGCGCCCGGGCCCGAGCGCGGCGTCGGCGTACTCCATGATGGGGAAGACGCGCGGGTCGCCGGTGACGGCGCGGTTGTAGGCCAGGTTGGGCAGCCCCGCCGCGGCGGCGCAGAGGGCGAGCCCTACGGCCGCCGCCAGGGCGCGAGCCGCGCCGCTCGTGCGGGCGGTCGCGAGCGTCGCGAGCCCGAGCACCAGCGAGGTGCAGAGCGCCTCGAGCGGACGCACGAAGCTCTGTGCCCCGAGCAGCAGGCCGGCGGGAACGACCTGGAGGAGCGAGCCACCCCGGTGGATCCGCACCACCGCCAGGCCGGCGCCGAGGGCGAAGACCAGCGACACCACGTGGGTCATGAAGCTCATGGACACGAAGAGCGCCCAGGGCGACAGCGCGAGCAGCAGCGCCGTGAGCCGGGCCGAGCGCCGATCGCCGAGCTGCCGGACCACGGAGAACCCGAGCAGCAGCGCGAGCGCTCCCAGCAACGGATTCACGAGCCAGGGCGCGCCGGCGCGCACCCCGAGCGAGAGCACCGCCGGCCAGCCGGTGGGAACCGGGGCGATGCAGCGTCCGGCTTCGCAGGCGATCAGGTAGATTTCGAAGGCCTCGGGAACCCGCGGTGCGGGGATCGAGATGCCGCCCGCGGCGAGGGACCTGGCGTGGAACAGGTACGCCACCTCGTCGGTCACGTGGGGGTGGCGCTGGTAGGCGGTGGTGACGAGCAGCACCGCAAGTGCCGCCGTCCAGAGGGCGCACGCCAGGGCCACGGGATCGAGCCAGCGTCCCGGGACGTCGCGCTCGCCGAGGAGCGCGTCGAGGCCGCCGGCGCCCGGGGCGCGCTCCCGCAGATCGGCGTGGAGTGCCGCCAGCAGCACCGCAGCCGCGGCGAGCTGGAGCAGGCGCAGCGGAATGGCGAGTGCGAGCTCGCGCGCGAAGTAGTTCGGGTCGGGCGAGGGATAGACGGCGGTCCCGAGCAGCACGAGCGCCAGCGCAACGACGGCGGGCGCGGGTCGCGCCCCGAGCAGGAAGCGTGTGCCCTGGCGCAGGGCCGGTGCGTACGCTCGCAGGCCGCCCGCCACCGCGATCGCGCAGATCGCGAGTATCGCGATCCACAGGCCGGCGCCCCACACGTTTCCGGCGGCCTCGCCCCCCGCCAGGGCCAGGTGCTCGAAGTGGAGTCGACTTCCAGCGTCGAGCAGCTGGAGGCAGGCGGCGTGGAGCAGGGCCACCACGAAGAGCCAAGGCGCGGCCCGGCGCGCCCCCCAGACCCGCGCCCCCGTGGCCAGGAGCAGTGCGAGCCCGAGCCCCAGCGGAAAGGCCGCGCGGCTGGCGAGGTGGCCGTCGGCCTCCCGCAGCGCCGGGTCACGAGCGCCAATGCCAGTGCACCCGCCACTCCGGCACCCCACGACGGCGCGCTGCGTTGCGGCACCCCTCAGCTCCCCCCTGCTGAGCGGAACAGGCTACCGCAGGCGGCCGTCCGGCGTGACTCGTTCCCCGGAGCCGGCTTCGGAGCCTGCGAGCATCGGCAGGCGCAGCTCGGCGACGCGCTCGTGGCCGGCGGCGTTCAGGTGCGGGTCCGGGCGAAAGTAGAGCTCGGGCTCGAGCTGGGACATCAGGTCGACCACGCGCACCCGGGAGAGGGCGTCGCGGTACTCCTCGCTCGCGGCCAGCTCTTGCAGGGACTCGAGGAACGACGGTCCGGGATGGCCGTTGTAGAAGTTCAGCTCGAAGACGATCACGTCGAGGCCCGCCAGCTGGGGCGACGCCGCCAGGATCCGGGCCGCCATCTCCGCCTCGGCGCGTCGTCCGGGTCCCCGCTCGCTCTGGTTCAGGCTCGGCCCGGGCCAGCCCAGCGCGTAGAAGCTCCGGCGCACGCGTGGCAGCAGCAGGCGGTCCCATACGACCCGCGTGTACTTGAACGGCCAGTAGCCGCTCCAGGCACGCTGCTGCTCCACGACGCCGTCGAACCAGGCGGGATCGCGCCTCGGCAGGGTGCCCCCGTTCGAGGTCCACTCCCGGTTCTCCGCGAAGTCGTTCGCGCAGTACTGGATCAGGACCGTCCGGGCGCGGCGCAGATCGATCCGCTCGAGCAGCCGGATCTGGCGCGCGGTGCCGTACGAACCGATCCCCGCGTTCAGGACCCGGAAGCCGCCCTGCGCCTCGAGCCGGCTGGCGTAGCTCTCGTCCTGCTCGACTCCCCACCCCATGGCGTACGAGTCACCCAGCACGATCACTTCCGGTGCGTCGAGGGAGGCCGCGTCGTCCCGCAGGCCGAGCTGGTTGTTCTCGAGGGTGGTCTGGAACTCGAGCCCGCCGAAGGAACAGCGGCCGGGTCGCAGCACGTAGGAGAGATCCGGGTCGCCCTGGCCGCAGGAGACGAGCAGCTTGGGGCCGTCGCTCAGATAGAGCTGGCGCACCAGGGACGGGGCGCTCGGGGCGCCGAGCCCCGGGACCCGCGGCAGCAGGGCGAGGCTGCCCTCCAGCAGCAGCGCCACCGCCAGGACGAAGCCGGCGCGACCCGCAGGGAGCCGGCCCAGGGCTCGCGCGCGCAGGCCACGGCGTGGAGTGCGGCCAGCCCGAGCGGAACCCAGGCAGTCGGGATCACGCCCCGGAGCTGCGGCAGCGCGACGCAGGCCACTCCCGAGGCCACGCCGAGGCTGACGACGCCGAGCCGCCAGGGGCTGGCCGCGGCCAGCCGCCGCGCCAGCCGTCGCGGGGCCGCTCCCAAGGCGAGCACGCTGCTCGTCAGCACCCAGACCCCGAGCGCCAGCAGGAGCTCGAAGTGATAGTCGTAGGAGTCGGGCCTGGCGCGGGTGTAGGCCACACCGGCCGCGAGCCCGAGGGTCGCCAGGGCCGGCGGCAGGAAGCGTGCTAGCCGCGTCGCAGGATCCGCCATGGCCGGCTCAGCGCGGCTCCCCGGATTCGGGTCGCGCGGCGCGCGAACGCCAGATCCAGCAGAGCCCCGCGCCGGCGGCGAATGCCAGCAGCAGCCCCGCGAGTGCGGGGCCGTCCCGCTTTCCCGCGCCCGCAGGCGGCGTCCCGCGCTGGACCGCCCGCCAGTGGTCGGGGCTGAACTTGCCCGTGCTGAACGCGCCCAGCGTCCGCACCTCCGTGCGCACCTTGGGCCCGGACACGCTCACGAGCAGGAAGTTGTCGAGCTGCGCCGAGAGCAGGCGCGAAGACTCGCGAGCCTGCAGCATCTCGAGCCCCACGTCGCCTTCGATCGACGTCTGCAGGTAGTCGATGCCGTCGCGGCGTTGGTGCGAGAACTTCATCGGCCCGTAGTCGCCGGCGAAGACCGCGCGCACGTGGGTTCCGCGGAGCAGCGGGTGGACCTCGGTCCACCACGGGGCGTCCTCGTCCCACCAGAGCATGTGGTGCATCAGGATGAAGACGTGCTCTTCCCCGGAGTGCTCCAGCTCGCTGCGCACGAAGTCGAGCTGCTGCGCGTCCAGCGGCTTGCCGCGGACGTACTGCCAGGGGTTCTTGGCCGGGTCGTCGTCGGCGGGCCAGAAGCCGCTTCGCAGCAGCAGGAAGCGAGCGTTGCGGAAGCGCAGCATCCGAGGGAGCGGGCCGTAGCGCTCGAGCCAGACGTCGCGCGTGGTGCGGTCGTTGACGTCGTGGTTCCCGGGCACGCGGTGGACGGGCGAGCCGAGCGCCTCGAGCGCGCCGTCGAGCAGCTCCCAGTCCCCGCGGATGAGCGCCGGGTCCGAGTCGCCCTCTCCGTGCACGTCTCCCCAGATCAGGTCGCCCGCCAGGAAGACCAGGTCCGGCTCCAGCCGCCCCACCTCCGTCAGCACCTCGTCCAGGTGGCCGAGCAGCTCCCCGTTGCGGTCGCCGCGGATGTGACCGATCACGGCGAAGCGGAAGGAGTCCTCCGACGCCCCGGGTGCCGCAGCGGCCTCCGGGCCGGCGGCCGCCGCGAGCAGGAGGGCGAGCGCGAGCCACCTAGTCATGCGGCTCCTCCGCGACCCCGCCGGATCCGGCCCGCGGCAGGGCGTAGAGCCGCGTCGCGCGCACGTCGAGGCGTCCGCCGTCGCGGCTCGGCTCGGCCTCGAGGCGCAGCACGTCGTAGCGTCCGGGCGGCAGCTCGATCGTCTCGAGCCGGTAGTCGCCGACGTCGTCGGCGGCGGAGAGCGGAACGCTCGTGGCCGCGCCCGCGCCCTCGAAGCCGAGGCTGCCTCCGGTCACGCCGCGCCCGCTCCACTCGACCACGGCCAGGTAGCGGGTGGCGGGATCCTCGAGGTCCCAGTCGAGCTCGCGCACCAGGGCGCCCGGCCGGTGCCGCAGGGTGGCGCTCAGCCGGCCCTCGCGCTTGAGCAGGCGCGTGACGCCGCCTTCGGCCCGCCAGCCGTCGTCCAGCGACCTGAAATCCCAGTCGACGCGTTGCCACTCGAGGGGGGCGAGGGGGCTGAGCGCTCCGTTCTCACCGGCGCCGTAGTGCGCCCGGATCCAGGGTGTGGGGTCGCCGCTCCCGGGCCGGGTGAGGCGCGAGCCGTCCCGCAGGACCAGCGGTGTGGCGTTGTCCGCGATCTCGGAGTTCACCAGGGTGGCCCAGCCGCCCGCGCCGTAGCGCCAGTTCTTGGCGTACTGGCGCAGGCCGATCCGGTTGCCGGCGATGAGGCTGTCCAGGATCACGGGCTCCGAGCGGTCCTTGACCTCGATTCCGATCTCGCCGTCCTGGATGCGGACGCCGCGCACGAGCGGCGCGCTGGCCTCGCCGATCGAGATGCCCTTGTCTCCGGAGCGCAGGACGTCCACGTCCGCGATCACGGGCGAGGACGCCATCAGATCGACGCCGTCGTTGCGGGCGTCTTCGAAACGGGAGCGCACGATCCGGCCTTGCGCGCAATCGAGGTCCAGGGCGTCGGCGTTCGCGCGCAGGAAGCGGCTGTGATCGATCACCACCGTGCCGTGTACGACGTTCAGCATGTCGTCGGAGCGCAGGTTGTCCGCGAATCCGCAGTGGTCGAAATGCAGGTCCTGCACCCAGTGGGCACTGACCATCCCCTTGTACTCCACGCGATCCAGCCAGGCCCCACCCCCACCGGAGAAGTGCGCATGCGTGAAGCGGCTGCCGCTGGCGCCGTCGCCCTGGAGGGCGACGCTTCCCCACGGCTGGCGGGAATCGGTCGCTTCGACGCGGATCGGTCGTTCGGCCGTGCCGCGCGCCAGGATCCTGCCGCGTGCGAGGATCGAGACGTCCGGGTCGAGCTGCAGCACGCTACCGGGCTCGATCACGAGCGTCTCGCCGGGGCCGATCACGAGCGTCTCGCGGAGTCGCACGCGACCCGCCAGCCGATGGCTGCGGCGGGACGGCTCCGGGAAGCGCCACGGGTGCCAGGCGACGTCGGATGGAATCGAGGCGCCCGCCTCCCAGGGCTCCGGGGTCACCTCGGCGCCGGTCAGGGGGTTCACCAGCTCGGGCTGCAGCGAGGCCAGGCGCGCACCACCCTCGGCCTCCAGGAAGAAGCGGTAGTGCAGCGGCGCCGGGCGGATGTCCCAGGCGTCCGGGTCGCTGCCGGGCAGCAGCGCGACCGGGGCTTCCAGCACCAGCCGGACCTCGCTCCCCTCGCGTACCCGCCGGGTCGCGAGCACCGGATCGGCCTGGCTGCGGCCACCGTCGCGGTCGCGGTCGGCGACGAGCTGCAGCCGGGCATCCTCGGGAATCTCGCCCGTGACTCGCAGGGCGAGCAGCTCCGCACCCACGTGGCCGCGGGCCTGGAAGTCGAGCAGGGCAGGGCGTCGCGTCGGCAGCTCCGCGTGCCAGGCCGTGCGCGCGTCGTCCACGCGCGAGGCCAGGGACGCGAGGTTCGCGCGCAGGACGACCAGGGCCTCGTCCGCGGCGTCGAGCGGCGGGATCTCGTCGCCGCGCAGACGTTCGAGGGCGACGTGATCCGCGTAGCGGGTCCGCAGCGGCTCGAGCAGGGCCTCCGCCGCCCGGGGCAGACGGTCGTCACCCAGCCGGCTCGCCAGCGCGCGCATCGTCCCGGCGAAGACGAACGGGTCGCGCAGCATCGCGCGCAGCAGCTGATTCAGCGGGTAGGGTGGCGGCGCGTCGACGGACAGCAGGCGCGTGTCCCAGGGGATCGGGTGCAGGAGTCCGCTCGACGGGTCCTGGTAGAGGTAGTGGTTGTGTACGTGGCTCAGGTGATAGAGGTCACCGGTCGTCCAGAGGTAGGCGAGCAGGCGGGCGATCTCGTCACGGTCGAGCCAGCGGAGCAGTCGCAGGTGGTCGTCGAAGGTGGTTCCCGCCAGGTCCTCGAGGAAGCGCGGCAGCACGGACTGCGCGTCCGTCCCGGGCCGGTCGTTGGCGGCGACACGGTCCCAGATGTACGGGTTGTAGAAGACCTCGCGCGGCAGTCCCTTGTACACCTCGCCCCGCTCGGCGGCGTCGGCCCGGAAGATGTTCCCGGGCATGCGTCCTCGCCGCCGCAGGAACGACTCGTCGACCAGCTCGTTGACGCGAAACAGGCCGTAGAAGCGGTCGTTCACGAAGACCGGCGCGATGCGGGTGTCCGCGGCCAGCAGGTCGAACTCGCTCGCCAGCCCGTTGGCCACCAGCTGCGAGACGGGCGTCTTGGCCGAGAAGGCCAGGCGCCGGTAGTCCTTGTAGAGGGCGCCGCGCGGAGCCTTCAAGGTGAAGGACTTCTTGGCCGTCAGCCAGTGCACGCTGGTATCGCCCCGCTTGCGGATCTCCACGGGCAGGTACTCGTTGCCTTCGATCAGGTCGGCGTCGATCCAGCTGCCCCAGGCGGCGAGCGGGTCGCGCTGCCAGGCGGCCCAGCTGCGGCGCGGGACCTGCAGCCGGAAGCGCGCCGGGTCCGGCGCCTCGGCGTCAACGCGCCGCCGCACCCGCATCCGCTCCGGCAGGGCGCGCGCGGCGTCGAGGCGGGCGCCGAAGAACTTCGACACGCTGGCCTGCTGCGACCACCAGTCGTCGAAGAGCCGGGCCTCGCGGTAGTCCGCCACCGACGCTGCCACCAGGAATGCCACCAGGGCCAGCAGCGGAAGCGCCAGCCAGAGACCGTCGCGCAGGCGCAGCTGACGCCAGCCCGGTGCGCGCGCCCCCAGGAAGGACGCCCGTCGCGGATCGAGTCGCTTCACGACCCGCTCCCCCCCGCGGCTCGGGATGCCTGCGCTCCGGCTTCGCTCGCAACGCGGGCCGGATCGCTGCGGCCCTGCGCGCGTTCGAGCCCCTCCCAGTCGAGCAGGTTGCGGTAGGCGGCAGCGACCTGGCGCCACAGCTCCGCGTCCACGGGCTTGAAGAGCCGCACGCGCAGGCGAGCGGTCACCCAGTCCCGCGTCTCGGGAGCGAGCGCGAGGCGGAAAGTCGGCGCGGAGGCTGCCGGCTCGGCAGCCTGCAGCTCCCACACGAGCGGTGCTCGAAGCACCCGCCGAGGCGGCGGCCCGGCCTCGCCCACCGCGAGCGGTCCCGTCAGCACCAGGGACGCCACCTCGAACGCGTGCGGCCCAGGGCGCAGCAGCAGCGCCGGCGCTGCCAGCGCCGCTTCCGCAGGCTCCCCGCTGTGCAGGACGGCCTCGACCTCGTGCCAGCGGCCGTCGACGAGAACCGGCACCTGCGCGCGCCGTTCCCCGACCTGGAACTCGATCCGCTCCAGTCGGAAGGCGTCGAGATAGCGCTCGTACGCGGCCACGCCGGCTCGCCAGTCGCCGGCGTCCAGGCGCGCTCCCACCACCGCCCGCAGCGAGGGCAGGTGCCCCGGATGGAAGCGAAGGACCTCCTCGAAGTGGGCCAGCGCTTCGTCCGGCTCGTCGAAGCTCAGCGCCGCCTCGGCCAGGGCCACGTGGTTCAGGTAGTTCAGGGGGTCGTAGGCCACGAGCCGCCGGTACGTCTCGAGCGTGCGCCGCTTGCGCCCCAGCGCGGCGTGGCTCGCGCCGAGCGCGCGCAACAGGCGCTCGCGTTCCCCGTCGCGGCCGTACTTCACGAGGGGCGCCGGGAACCGGCGGTCCACCGCCTCCAGGTGCGCCGCCGCTTCGTCGAAGCGCTGCGCCGCGAGCAGCGCCTCGCCGCGCTCGACCCTGCGCGTCCAGCGCTCGTCCCAGGCGTCCGCCGTCGCCTGGCTGTGCCGCAGCAGCGCCTGCCGGCAGCTGGGCACGGCCAGGAACGCGAGGCACAGCACCAGCACCGCCAGGGACGCGGCGAGGAGCGTTCGCTCCCCCGGCCGCGGATGCCGACGGGGGCGCTCCCGCATCAGACGTTCACGTTCTCCTGGCCGGTGATCAGCGCCACCTTGGCGTTGCCGTTGATGGCGCGCAGCGCGTCCAGGAAGGCGATCTCGTCGGCGTCCTTCTTGAACTGGATGGAGTAGACGAGCTCGAGCAAGGTGCCGCCGCGAATCGTCTCCACGCTGATCAGGGAGTGGTCTGCCAGGAAGCGGTAGAACGTCTCGTCGAAGACGCCGTGGTAGTCCAGGTTCTCGGGCAGGTGCACCTTCAAGAGCACCTCGCTCACCGTGGCGGCGCCGATGTCGAAGCGGTCGAGCGCGTAGGTCGCCCCCGACACGAAGAAGGTGAAGATCACCGCCGCCATGTAGAAGCCGGTGCCCGTGGCCATGCCCACCGCCATGGTCATGAAGATGAATGCCACGTCGCGCGAATCCTTGACGGCGTTGCGGAAGCGGATGATGGAGAGGGCGCCCACCAGCGCGAAAGCGCGCGCGATGTTGCTGCCGATGATCAGCATGATCACCGACACCGTGACGGACATCAGGATGATGGTGTGGACGAAGGACACCGAGTAGGACAGACCGCGGTGGGTCTCGCGGTAGAAGTACGCGATCACCAGCGACAGGAGGAAGGAGAGCGAGAGGGCGACCAGCACCTCCCACACGCCGAAGCCGTCGCCGACCGCGCCACCCCGAAGCGCCTCTCGGATCAGCTCGTCCACGTTGCTACTCCGTCTCCCCGGCCGCGCAGGCGGCCGCTCAGGTGAGTACGCCCCCGAACCACGCGCGGTCCACGGCGCTGCAGTACTTCGACAGGCGAACCATCTGGAGCTCGAAGCGGCTGACCAGCTTGCACAGCCACAGGGGCACGCTGTGACCGAACTTGATCTCCATGACCGCCAGCTCGGGATCGAGAATATACTTCCCGGCGTCGGGCGGACGCGTCACGCTGGGCTCGATGTCGTGGTACTTGACGCCGCTGTCGAAAGTCACGCGCAGGTCCGTCCCGGTGTCGGCCAGGAAGGCGCGCCGGCGATAGGAGATCCCCATGGTGGGGCGCAGCTCGTGGTGGCGCCGCAGGAAGAGCACCTCCAGGGCGATCCGGTCGTCGCTGTCCGCGAGCAGCGCGTCCAGGGCCTCGGGCGTCTCGGCCTGCTCCAGCTGCGCGAGCGGCCAGCGCACCCGGCGCTTCTGGAGCGTGCGGTCGATGCGCTGCTTGATCTCGAGGAAGACCGAGTCGCTGTCGCCGTAGCGGCGCAGGCGCAGCTTCCGGCGGTACTTGAGACCCTCGATCTTCTCCCAGAAGAAGCCGAGCCCGGCCGAGTCCCAGTAGACCGAGTGGATCGGGTAGCCGGCCGCGTCCAGGGAATGGGGGTCCGGGCGCACGTGGTCGGATAGCGCCCCCACCAGCTCGGGCACGCGCGTGTGGGGCACGAGGTACTTGAGCTCGAAGCGGTTGAAGTGCTTGATGACGGCCGACACGACGCCCCCATCGGCGCCCCGGCGCCGGCGGCTGAGGATAGCAGCCCCACCCCCCAGGGGTCGCCCCCGGGGGAGGGCTCATGCCAGGCTCAGCCGTGGGTCGAGACCTGCTCGGCGCGTCGCCGCCACAGGACCCCGGCGTAGGCCACGAAGCCGATTCCGGTCCAGAACAGCTGCTCGATGCGGAGCACCAGCGAGAAGGTGAGTCCCAGCGAGACGGGGATCCCGACCAGGGACATGGCCAGCATCAGGCCGCCTTCCTGGGTGCCCATGCTCGCCGGCACGAAGAACGCCGCCAGCTCGACGGCGCGCGCGACCAGGAAGATCGAGGCGATGCCGAAGACGTCCACCGGCACGCCCATCCAGCTCAGGAAGAGCCACAGCTGCACCGCGCCGATGGCCTTGCCCGCGAGGTGGAGCAAGGTCGACGCGACGGCGTCGCCGGAGCCGGCGGCGTGGAACTCGGCGATGCGCTCGTCGATGTCCTGGCTGAGGTGGGCGACGCGCTCGGCGCGCTCGCTTCCGAGCAGGCGCCGCAGGATGGAGCGGCGTCCGAAGACGCTCGCGAGCCGTCCCTGTCGTTGCAGCACGAAGAAGGAGGCGACCCCGGCGGCGAAGAGGCACCCGCCGGCCAGCGCGCCGAGCTTCCACTCGCTGGACAGAGGCGAGGAGACCACCAGGATCGAGACCCCGGCCAGCGCCAGCGCAGTGTCCGCCAGGGTGACCGTGAGCTTGTTGATGGTGAGCGAAGCCACCACCTCGCGGCCGGGGATGCCCCGCGGTGCGAGGGCACCCTTCACCACCTCGCCGCCGAAGCTGGCGGTGGGGGTCACGTAGTTCACGGCCGAGCCGGCCAGGTGCGGCCACCACAGGGGCAGCAGACCGGGTCGGTGCCGCCCGTGAAAGCAGCGCTGCCAGCCCCAGGTGTGGAGCAGATCGCCGATCCCGTCGATCAGGACGATCACGACGATGCCCCAGCCGAGGGTCGACGCCTCCTGCCAGACCGTGCCCAGTCCGACGTGGGCGACCAGCCAGAGAAAGAGGGCGCCTCCCAGGGCGAGCAGCAGGTGATGGAGCCACCTCACGCGAGCGCCTCCTTGCAGGCCGGCGAGGATCGGATAGAAAGGCGGCCGCGGCAATGCGCGCCCCGGCAACGAGCCGGGCAGCTCCTGCCCGAGGGATGGGGACGTGACGCAGACACCGCACACGGCGACCGCCCCGTCGCTCGTCGGGTTGATCGACGCCCGTGGCGAGCCCCCGTGGCGGATCGTCGCTGGCATCTCGCTCGTCACGCGCCTGGTCCGCAGCTTCGAGCTCGAGGGCGTTCAGCGCATCGCGGTCGTGTCGGACCGCGCCGTCGAGGCGAGCGCGCTCGGCGCCACGCGCTCGCAGACGCAGCTCTCCACCTTGCAGGCGGCGAAGGGCGCACCGCTCTCCGAGGCGGCGCTGGACTCGGCCGGCGCCGACGTGCTCGTCGTCGACGGGGCGCTCGTCGTGGACCGACGGCTGCTCGCTGCCCTCGTGCGCGCGTCCGCCCCGACGCGGGTGCCGACCCTGCCGGCTGGCAGCGTGCGTCTGGCACGCGTGCCCGCCGGGGAGCTCGCGCGCTGCGGCGAGTCCGCGGGCGCCGATTGGATCGTCCTGGAACCCGACGACCTCCCGACCTGGGACCTGAAGATGCGCGGGCACCAGGACGTTCTGCTCCGCGACGCTTCGACGCCCGAGGCTGTGCGGGAGGCGGAGACGCTGCTGGTGCACCGCACCCAGAAGTCGGTGATGGACTGGCCGGCGCGTTGGATCGACCCGCCAGTGGAGAACGCCCTGGTGCGTTGGCTGGCGCCGACGCGGGTCGGCCCCGACGGCGTGACCGGGTTCGGGGCCGCCCTCGCCATCATCGCTGCGGTGCTGCTGTGGCACGGCTGGCTCGTGTCCGCGCTGCCCTTGATGCTGCTGGTGGGCTGGCTCGACGGGGTGGACGGGAAGCTCGCACGGCTGCGGCTGAAAGGGGGCTGGGTCGGGGATCGTGAATCCGTCGTGGACTTCTTCGTCGAGAACGCCTGGTACGTGGCCCTTGCCGCCTGGTTCCACGCCTCGGGCTACGACGAAGCGGCGCTCTGGGCCGGGGGGATCTTCATCGCGGCCAATCTCGTCGACGAGCTCGCGTACACCTTCGCCAATCCCCTGTTGGGCCGGTCCCTCGACCTGCTCACGCCCGCGGACGGGGCCTTTCGCCTGGTGGCGGGCCGGCGCAACGTCTATGTCTGGTACCTGGTCGTGGCCTTCCTCGCGGGCTTCGCGTGGGAGGGCTTCGTCCTGTGTGCGGGCTGGGCGCTGATGACGGCGCTGGTGCACGCCGTACGCCTGGGGGTGGGGGTGCTGCGCGGCGAAGCTCAGAAGTAGGACTGGAGCTCGCCCCGCCGCCGCACGTCGAGGGTCGCGCAGTGGAAGGAGCCCCCGAACGGCGCGTAGTTCAGGAAGGGGGAGGGAATCGGCTCGAACCCCCAGTCCTGCAGCGCCTGGATCAGCGAGACCTGGCTCTGCTCCACCACGACCCGCCGCTCGTCGAGGCTGAGCACGTTGATGCTGATCCACTGGCTCGTCATCGACACCGTGAAGCGCCAGGAGCCCGGGGGCAGCGGGTCCGGGCGCGGGGCGACCAGCAGGTCCCAGGACTTCAGGATCGGCGGCAGCCGGTCGGGATCGATGGTGTCCGGGTTGATCAGGACCTTGCCCGGTGCCAGGGGCAGGAAGCTCGAGTCGATGTGCATGGGCTGGCGGGAGAGCGTCTCGATCTCGTGGATCCGGTACTCGTCGCCGAGATGCCGGCGCAGCCACTCGATCCCGAAGGCGTTGGTGACGTTGCTCTTGATGCAGAAGAGGTCGCGCCCGCAGCGGACGAAGTCGGCTGCGTCGAAGACGGGCTCATGCTCGTTGATGATGTAGCGCAGGGGCTCTCCGCGCTTCGGCTCCGTGAAGCTCGCGTCGTAGAGCTCGTCCGGGAGCTCCGGCTTGGGAGCGGCGGTCCAACGCGCGCCCTGCTGGAAGTACTCCTTGAAGAGCGAGCGGTAGGCGAAGCCTTCGAAGTAGCGGCAGCGCCACGCCATGGGCGTCTCGATGATCTCGTCGCCCACCACCAGGAAGCCGTCCCGGGGGCAGGTGGTGCAGTAGCCCGAGGACTTCCATTCCGGCGTCCGGTAGCGCCGGGCGGAGTCGGTCACGTCCGGGCGGCGCACGCAGACGCCCTCTGCCTCGAGGACGTGGATGAACGCGTCCAGCTCCTCCTGGCCCTTCGAGGTCATGATCCGGGGATAGTGGCGACCTCCGAAGAAGGGATAGATCGCGGCGACCGTGCGCGGAATGCCGGCCGTGATGACGGGGTGGGCGTAGGGAACCGTGGCCCCCTCGAGCCGGCCGACGACGACCTCCTCGAGCGGGTCCCATTCGTTGTGGGAGCTGACCGGGCTGCTGAGAGGCGCCGTGTCGTACATCGTCGTCCTGGCTGCCGATTCGGCTGGGCCAGGAGCGTAACCAAACGCATGTGCCTCGCAACGCGTCGGACGGGACGCCGAGGTTGAGCTGCCAGGGCGGAGCTGGTACACCGGTCCTATTCGGAGCAAGGCATGACCGACCCCGCGACGATGCGTACGTTCCTTCTCGGCGAGGTGGAGGCACTGGAGCCCTTCGGCTTCGTCGCGGTGGGGCCCGCGGGGCACCCGCTCCACGTCGTCGAGGTGACGCGGCCGACGGACGGGGGCCTCGAGGTCCGCGCTCCGGGTCGCCCACGGCTGCTCCCGGATCTACCCGCGGCGGTTCGCAGCGCCCTGCGCGAGCGCGGCTTCGCTTGCGAGGACCCGGCGGACCAGACGAAGCCCTGGGTTCGGCGAGTCGACGATGGCAGCGCAGCGGTGGATCTGGTCCAGACGCTTCTGGTGGAGGTCTTCGGAGAGAAGCCCGACGTGGCCATCGACGTCGCCCATGGCAGCCACAAGGCCGAGCAGGAAGCCCGCCAGAAGCTCGCGGCGGCGCGCGAGCGGATCGAGAAGTTGCTGACAGAGACCGCCGGGCGGCGGCCGGAGCAGGACAGCGATCAGGACTACGTGCTGCCGATCGGCGACGTGCACGTGATCGTGGCGCCGCGGATCGCGCCGGGGGGGGTCGTGGTGGTGCGCATCTTCGCCATCACCAACGTGGGCGTGAACGTGATTCCCGAGCTCGGACTCTTCCTGGCGCGCCTCAACTTCGGACTCATGTTCGGCCGCTTCGCCCTGGACGCGGAGCATCGCTCGATCTGGTTCGACGAGACGCTGCTGGGAGACCAGTTCAGCGACGAAGAGCTGCGATTCGCCATCCACGTCGTCGCCTCCACGGCGGACGAGTGGGACGACCGCCTGAAGCAGATGTTCGGGGGCGACACCTATCAGGAGGTCCTGAAGGGCCGTACCGACCTCGAGACCCCGCCCGCCAAGCCCGGGCAGGGCGGCTACCTGTAACGCCCGCCCGGCGGGTCAGTCGCGCTCTTCGGGCCGGGTCAGAGCCGCACGCACCTTCGCCACCAGCGCGTCCGGGCGGTAGGGCTTGTGGAGGAACCCGGCCAGGCCCTCGTGCGGGAAGCGTTCGGCGGCCATCTCCTCGCTGAACCCGCTGACCAGCACCACGGGCAGATCGGGACGCAGCCGGCGCATGGCGGCGAAGGTCTCCTCGCCGTTCAGCTCCGGCATCGCCAGGTCGAGCAGCACCGCGCCGATCTCGTCGCTGCGGGCGCGCAGCACCTCGAGTCCCTTCTGGCCGCCCCGGGCCGTGATCACCTCGAAGCCCGCTCGCTGCAGGAAGGCTTCGGCGACGTCGAGCACGGACTCCTCGTCGTCCACCACCAGGATCGTCCGCGCGCGCCCGGCGGTCGCCTCGGGGCCGGGGTTCCCGGCGCGCGGATGGGCGCCCTGCTCGGCGGCGGGCAGCAGGATCCGGAAGGTGGTGCCGCCGCCGGGAGTCTCGTCGACCTGGATGACGCCCCCGTGCGCCCGCACGATGCCCAGCACCGACGGCAGGCCGAGCCCGCGGCCCGAGAACTTGGTGGTGAAGAAGGGCTCGAACAGGCGCACGCGTTGGGACGGATCGACGCCTGCGCCGGTGTCGCAGACCTCGAGGCTGACGTAGCGCCCGAGGGCTGGATCCGCGACGCCGAAGCAGTCGGCCAGGCTGTCCGCGTCCGCCTCGAGCGTGCTGGTGCCGACGCGTACGCTCCCCGCGCTGCTCTCCAGGGCTTCGAAGGCATTGGTGACGAGATTCAGGATGACCTGCTGCATCTGCTTGGGGTCGGCCTGAATCGGCGGCAGGTCGTCCGCGAGCCGCAGCTCCAGGGTGCCGCGCCCGCCCTGGGAGACCTGGAGCAGTTCGCGCATCTCGGCGACCAGGGCCGAGAGATCCTGGGGAGACAGCTCGACGGTTCCCTTGCCGGCATAGGTCAGCATCTGGTCCGTCAGGCGGGCCGCGGTCTCGGCCGCGGTCTGGATCCGCTCGAGCTTCCTGCGCAGGGGAGCGGGCGCGTGGGCGTCGAGGTCCTCGAGGGTCAGCTGGGTGTTGCCCAGGATCACCGTCAGCAGGTTGTTGAAGTCATGCGCGACGCCCCCGGCCAGGGTGCCGAGGCTCTCCAACCGCTGCGACTCCTGCATCTTGCTCTCGAGCCGGAGCCGGTGGTGCTCCGCCTGACGCAGGGCCGTCACGTCCACGTGCTGGACGACCGCGGCGGCCTCGTGGCCGTCTCCCACGGGTGTGACGCGCACCAGGAACCAGCGCGGCTTGCCAGGCTCGTGACAGGGGTACTCGAGCTCGAAGAACGGCAGCCGGCCCGCGATCACGGCGCGGATGGCCTCGGCAATCTGGGGCGCGTGCTCCGCGTCCGACCCCTGTGCCTCGTCGCACACAGCCAGGTAGTTGGCGCCCAGACCCGCGTCGCGAAGGGTGAGGCCGCACTCCTGCGCGAAGGAGCGCCACGTCTGGTTCACGAAGACGATGGTTCCGTCCTGGGAGAGGACGGCGATGTGGGCGCAGATCCCATCCAGGAAGCGCTCGTAGAGCCGGCGCTCCCGAAGCGCGCCCCGTTCGGCCTCCCGCATCTCGCTGATGTCCACCACGAAACCCAGGTAGCCCGTGAACGCACCCTCCTCCGAGTGCGACGGGACGCCGAAATCGAGGACGATGCGGGTCCGGCCGTCGTGACGCCGGATCCGGTACTCCATCCCGAAGGGCCTGCGCGCCTGGACGGCGTCCTGGAAGCTGGAGGCTGCCCGCTCGCGATCGTCGGGATCCAGGTTCTCGACCCAGCCCTCGCCGAGCTCGTCCGCGAGTGTGCGGCCCGTGAAGTCGAGCCAGGCGCGGTTCACGAAGCTGCAGCGTCCCTCGAGGTCCGTGGTCCAAGCCATGACCGGCGCCTGATCCAGCACGAAGCGGATCTTCTGCTCGCTGCCGAGCGTTGCGTCGCCCATCGTCCCGGACTCCCCGCACGCGAGTCTCGCGCACGCCGCCGGCCTCGCCGTCGCCCAGGCGACCACGCCGGGACGCGCCGGGCTGGCAACGGGGAGCGATAGCGCGGACGGAGCGGGAGGCGCAACGCCGACCCGATTCGAGCGTGCGCTCCCCTCGGGGCAGAGGTCAAGCCCGTTCGCCATCGTCAGGGCCTGCACCCTGCCGAGGCGCCGTCTGCGTGCGTTACGTTCTGCCCCCCATGTGGCGCTCCGCAGCCGTGTCCCTTCCGTTGCTGCTCGCCGTGGCCGGCTGTGCCGCCCTCGGGCGCACCGCGGCTACGCCCTTTGCCGAGAATCTGTACGAGGTGCTGCTGAACCAGACCGACCCGTCGATCGTGCGCGACGGTGCGCCCGCCTATCTCCTGGCCATCGACGGGTTGATCGAGGGTGCTCCCGACGACACGGAGCTGCTGCTGGCGGGCTCCAGCATGTACGGCGCGTACGGGTCGGCGTTCGTGGCGGACCCCGTGCGGCAGCAGCGGCTGTCGCAGCGCTCCTTCGACTACGCGCGGCGGGCGCTCTGCGTGGAGCTGCCGGACGTCTGCGCGGCGCTCGGGGAGCCCTTCGACGCGTTCGTCGCCACGCTGGCCCCGCTGGAGACGGACGACGTGCCGGTGCTCTACGCATTCGGCCGCGCCTGGGCCGGGTGGATCCAGTCGCGCGGGGACGACTGGGGTGCGATCGCCGAGGTTCCCAAGGTCGAAGCGCTGATGGGACGCGTGCTGGAGCTGGACGAGTCCTACGAGGACGGCGGGCCCCATCTCTACCTGGGCGTGCTATTCACACAGCGGCCGGCGAGCCTGGGAGGGCAGCCGGAGGCCGGGCGCCAGCACTTCGAGCGCGCCGTGGCGCTCTCGGAGGGGCGGGACCTGATGGCCAAGGTGCTCTTCGCCCGCTACTACGCGCGGCTCGTGTTCGACCGCCCGCTCCACGACCAGCTGTTGGACGAAGTGGTGGCCGCCGACCCCGCGGCCCCGCGCCTGACCCTCAGCAACACCCTGGCCCAGGACGAGGCCCGTCAGCTGCTGGCCGATGCCGACGACTACTTCTGAGGGCGCCGTGAAGATCCCGGTTCCGCTGCTCCGGCTGCTCGTGCTCCTGGTCCTGTCGGGCGTCGTCGCGCTCCCCACGGCCGCGCACGCACGCACGCTCAAGATCGCGACCGTCGTGCCGGAGGGCAGCGCCTGGATGCAGGAGATGCGCCAGGTCGCCAAGGAGATCGCGACGAAGACCGAGGGGCGGGTCACCCTCAAGTTCTACCCCGGCGGGGTGATGGGCAACGACAAGACGGTGCTCCGCAAGATCCGCGCCGGCCAGCTCCAGGGCGGAGCGTTCACCAGCGGCGCGCTGGCGCCCGTGTACCCGGACCTCGAGCTCTACGGCATCCCGCTGCTCTTCCGCTCCTACGCCGAGGTGGACTACGTGCGCGAGCGCATGGATGCCGGGATGACCGCCGGCATCGAGAAGGCCGGCTTCGCCGCGCTGGCCATCAGCGACGGGGGCTTTGCCTACCTGATGTCCGAGAAGCCGGCGCGCCAGGTGGGCGACCTGGCCGACAGGAAGGTGTGGATCCAGGAAGGCGACGCCATGAGCATGACGGCCTTCCAGGTCGCCGGCGTGTCCCCCATCCAGCTGCCCCTGGCGGACGTCTACACCGCGCTCCAGACCGGCCTGGTGGATACGGTGGCGGGACCGGCGATGGGCGTGATCGCGCTCCAGTGGCACACCAAGCTCGAGTACCTGACGGACGTGCCTTTGAGCTACCTGACCGGGGTCTTCGTCATCGACCGCAAGGTGTTCGCGAAGCTCGGCCCCGCGGATCAGCGCGTCGTCCGGGAGGCCGTGCGCGATGCGGGAGCCCGTCTGGACGCCGCTACCCGCGAGGGCGAAGAGGGCGCCCGCCAGGCACTGCGGGGACAGGGCATCGAGTTCGTCACGGCCACCACGCCGGAAGAGGTCGAGCGCTGGCACGACATTGCGGGCAAGGCCCTGGTGGCTCTGCGCGAGAAGCGGATCTACTCCGAGGCGGTGATCGAGGAGCTCCAGCGCCACCTGCGCGAATACCGGAACGCCTCAGGCGGACCGTGACCACGGGCCGGCCTCCGGAGCGCGCGGAGCAGGCGAGCGGGATGCTCCAGCGGCTGGAGGACGGGCTGCTGGCGCTGCTGCTGGGAGCCCTGATCTTCCTGGCCGCGCTCCAGATCGTGCTGCGCGGCGTCTTCGGCACCGGCCTCGCCTGGGCCGATCCCCTGCTGCGGGTGCTGGTCCTGTGGCTGGGGCTGCTCGGCGCGGTGGCGGCCAGTCGCGACGGACGCCACATCACGGTGGATGCGGTCTCGCGGCTGCTGCCGGGGCGGATGCGCGCGGCCGTGACCGTGGCGACCAGTCTCTTTGCCGCCGCGGTGTCTGCGCTCATCGCGTGGCACGCGGGACGCTTCGTGGCCTCGGAGTTCGCCTTCGGGAGCACCGCCTTCTCCGGCATCCCCGCCTGGGCGCTCCAGTCGATCATTCCCCTGGCGTTCGGCGCCATCGCGCTGCGCTACGGGCGGCTTGCCTTCGACGAGCTGCGCGCGGCGCGGCATGCGTCCGCGGACGGCGGGAAGGGCGCAGGCGGATGATGGTGTTCGCGCTGCTGCTGTTGCTGGCGCTGCTCGGCGCGCCGCTGTTCGCCGTGATCGGCACCAGCGCGCTGCTGGGCTTCCTGCGCGAAGAGATCGACCTCTCGGTCGTGGCGATCGAGATCTACCGGCTGGCCGAGATGCCCGCGCTGGTGGCGATCCCGCTCTTCACCTTCGCGGGCTACCTGCTGGGCGAGAGCCGCACGCCGGAACGTCTGGTGCGACTCAGTCACGCCGTCCTGGGTGGACGGCGCGGCGGCCTCGCCGTGGTGGCGCTGGCGAGCTGCGCGCTCTTCACGGCCTTCACCGGCGCTTCGGGGGTCACGATCGTCGCCCTGGGCGCGCTGCTGTATCCCGCGCTGCTGCGCGCCGGCTACGACGAGCGCTTCAGCCTCGGGCTCGTCACCACGTCGGGAAGCCTGGGGCTGCTCTTTGCCCCCGCGCTGCCGCTGATCCTCTACGGCGTCGTGGCCCAGCAGATGCAGCTCGAGCAGCCGGTGCGGATCGACGACGTCTTCGCCGCCGGTCTCCTGCCGGGCCTCCTGATGCTGACCGCGCTCTCCGGTTGGAGCCTGTGGCAGGCCCGGCACATACCGAGAAGCGAAAGCCAATTCTCGCGTCGCGAGATCGCCGCCGCGCTGGTCGACTCGAGCTGGGAGATCCCGTTGCCGCTGGTCGTGCTGGGCGGGATCTACGGGGGCGTCTTCGCCCTCTCGGAGGCGGCTGCCGTCACCGCTCTCTACGTGCTGGTGGTCGAGGTGGGGATCCGGCGCGAGATCCCGCTCGCGCGCCTGCCGGCGGTGATGCGCGAGTCGATGGTCATGGTGGGAGCCATCCTCATCATCCTGGGCGTCTCGCTGGCTTCCACGAACTACCTGATCGACACCGAGGTGCCGACCCGGATGTTCGAGGCGATCCGGGCCCACGTCGACAGCCGACTCACCTTCCTGATTCTGCTGAACCTCTTCCTGCTCGCCCTCGGCATGATGCTCGACATCTTCTCGGCGCTCGTGATCGTGGTGCCCATCATCCTGCCCGTGGCGGTGGGCTACGGGATCCACCCCGTCCACCTGGGAATCGTGTTCCTGGCCAACATGCAGATCGGGTACATCACGCCACCGGTGGGAATGAACCTCTTCATCGCGAGCTACCGCTTCGACCGGCCGGTGCTCGAGGTCTACCGCGCCACCGTGCCCTTCTTCCTGATCCTGCTGGTGACGGTGCTGATCATCACCTACTGGCCGGCGTTGAGCCTCGCGCTGGTTCCGGGGCGCGGCTGAGGCTACGCCGGCTTGTCGGCGTAGGCCGCGAGCACGTCCTCGAGCTGCTCCAGGGTGCACGGCTTGCCGAGGACCTCGTCCATCCCGGAATCCCGACAGCGCTGGCGGTCCTCGGTGGTCACGCTCGCGGTCAGGCCGATGACCGGCAGCGAGGCGAGCGCCGGGCTGGCCCGGATCGCGCGCGTCGTCGCGAACCCGTCCAGCACCGGCAGCTGGCAGTCCATCAACACCGCGTCGCACGGCTCGCGCCGGAGCAGGGCGAGCGCCTGCTCGCCGTCTCCGACCAGGGAGACCCGGCACCCCAGCGTCTCGAGCATGCGCCCGACGACCAGCTGGTTCACCGGGTTGTCTTCGACGACGAGCACGTGAAGTCCCCATGCGGGCCTGCGCTGGGCCGCGACCTCGTTCGCGGGGGTCCCCGCCGGCTCGGCGAGGGCGAGCGGTAGCCGCACCTCGAAGCGCGAGCCCGCCCCGGCCTCGCTGTCCAGCGAGATCTCGCCGCCGAAGAGTTGGACCAGGCCGCCGCAGATCGCCAGCCCCAAACCCGTCCCGGCGTGGCGGCGGGTGCTGGAGTCGTCCAGCCGCTCGAAGCGCTCGAAGATCCGGCTGCGGGCCTCCTCGGGAATGCCGGGCCCGGTGTCCTCGACCTGCAGTACCAGCGTGTCACGTCCGTCGCCGACTGCTGCGCTGACGCGCAGCGCCACCTGGCCTCGCTCCGTGAACTTGATGGCGTTATCCAGCAGGTTCACGAGGATCTGGCGGATGCGCAGCTCGTCACCCCGCAGCCGCTGCGGGGCGTCCGCGTCCACCGCGTGCACGAGCTCGAGGTTCTTCGCCGCGGCCAGGGGAGCGAGCAGGCTGAGGACGCCACCCACGAGTCCCTGCAGGTCGAAGGCCTCGTCGCGAAGCCGAAGCCGCCCCGCCTCGATCTCGGAGTAGTCCAGGATGTCGTCGAGCAGCGTGAGCAGGCTCTCGGCCGAGCCGCGGATCACCTCGACCATCTCGCGCTGCTGGGGTTGGAGCTCCGAGCGTTCCAGCAGCGAGCTCATCCCGAGGACGCCGTTCATGGGGGTGCGGAACTCGTGGCTCACGTTTGCGAGGAAGGCTCCCTTCGCCCGGTTGGCCGCCTCGGCCTGGACCCGTGCGCCGTCCAGCTCGCCGAAGGCCCGGCGGCGCTGCACGTCCTGCAACAGCGTAAACGCCAGGGCCACGCCGATGCCCATGATCTCGAGGATCGCATGACCCCGGAGCAGGGCTGCCTGCGTCACCTCCGGCCGCGGCGCGCGACCGGAGAGATGCAGGGCCAGGAAACCGGCGACGACGCCGCAGGCGACGAAGCTCCAGGCGACGGCGGCCTTCCGTCCGAGGAGCGCCACGGTGATGATCGGCAGCAGGACGTAGGAGTAGAGCGGCGGGGTTCCGAGTCCACCGCTGAGCCAGGCGAGCGTCGCCATGATCGACAGGTAGAGGGCCAGCTGGAAGTGGCCCGCGACGGCGATCCCGAAGCGGAGGACCAGCGGCGTGAGCAGGGCCACGAACGAGAACACCGCGATGAAGGCCGCCGCCCGGGGCGATCCGCCGCTGTAGTAGTCGATGGATGCCGGAATCGCCGCGGCCAGGAAGGGGATCGGGGCGAGCAGGATCAGTCGGGCGCGAAGCTGGGTGTCCGGGTCCTGCTGGAGGAGCGCCGCCGGAAGCAGCCGATCGATCCAGGGGAGCGCCGCCAGGGCGGCCGGTCCGAAGCGGCGGTCTTGCTCCAGCGGGGACTGCGCCGGGTCCGGCTCAGCCATGTCGGTTCCGTCGGATCGCGAGGTTCGTACAGACGCGCATGTGCGGATCGGAAATCGGCCTTGCGGTCTGTGGGCTTTAGGCGGCTCCGCTGCCGGCTCTCGAAGGCTCACCGGAGCCCGTTGCCGAGCGATCTGGCTGGCCGGTGCCGAAGACGCGCCGCGTGAAGGCGTTGCTGAACCGGCCCTGGGGGTCGTGCGCGTGCACCAGCTTCACGAAGGTGGCGAAGCGCTCGCCGTGGAGGCGTTCCAGGTCCCGGTGATCGCAGGCCTCGCAGAACTTGCCCAGGTGGGGGCGTGCGCCGATCTCCTTCGCCAGCTCTTCCGCGGCCGAGAAGTAGCGCTCCCAGCCCTCGGACTGGCTCGTGACCAGGTGGATCCAGGTGGAGCGCCGCCCGACACCGGCTCCGAGCAGGCTGCGCGCGTGGCCAGCCGGCGTGAAGCGGATCTCGAACAAGGTGTAGGGGAGGGTCTCTTCGCGGTAGAGCTTCTCGTAGAGATCGATGAAGCGCCGGATGTCCACGAGAGAGTCCTCGTAGGGCACCGTCACCTCGTACTCCTGGTGCTGGTGGTACAGGGTGCGGTTGTAGGCCGCGTGGCTGTCCATCACCAGGTTCGTCCCCTTCTTGAGACGGTGCGCCAGGCCGGACGCCGTCGGCAGGAGCTTCGTGTAGGCGAGCAGGCCGCCTGCCCACGCGGCCGTGCTGGCGTCGAGGGAGATCGCGAGGAACTCGCGCAGCTCGCCCAGGCGCGACTTCGGCCGCTCGGTCCGATTCCAGGAGTTGATCTGGCAGCGTCGCGTGAAGGGAAACAGGTAGAGACTCAGGTGGTCGTTTTCCTCGATCAGGCGATCCAGGTTCGGCTCCACGAAGTCGAGGTTCGAGATCTCTACCTTCTGCTCGACGTGGAAGCGCGGCACCGCCTGCACCTCCACTTCGCTGATGATGCCCACCGCTCCGATCCCGCCGATGGCGGCCTGGAACAGGGGATCCTCAGGCGTGCAGTCGTGGCTCCGACCCTCGCCGTCCACCAGCCGCAGGCGCACGACGTGCTCGCTCACGAAGCCCCAGTCGCGGCCGGTGCCGTGCACGTCGGTGGAGAGGATCCCGCCGATGCTCTGGGCGTCGTGGGAGGGCAGGCCCCCGAAGGCGAGCCCGCGGTCCAGCAGTGCACGAGAGATGTCGCGCACCCGCGTGCCGCCCCGCACCGTCACGCGTCCGGTTTCCGGGTCCGCACGGACGATCCCCGCGTGGCGATCGAGCGACACCAGGTTTTCCTCGCTGACGACGCCGGGATTGAAGGAGTGCCCCGCGCCGAACGCCCGCAGGTGCTGCGACGTGCGGACGACTTCTGCGATGGCCTCCTCGCTGTCCGGGCGCGCGACGCGCCGAGGGCGATAGCGGTGGTCCAGGGCCCAGTTGTGGAAGACGCCGCCTTGCACCCGACCTTCGAGCCACAGGAAACGTCCCCCGCTGAGCGCGTTCAGGAGGATGTTGACGCTGGTGTGGAAGCCGACGCCGAGGTAGCCGAGGAGCTTCTTCATTGCGATTCTCCGAGCAGGTCCAGCAGGTTTCTCGCGTCCACCAGGTCCCGGCAATCGAAGCCTTCCTCGAACCAGGCGTAGACCGGGGCCAGGACGTCGTGGGCTTCCCGATTCCGACCCTGGCGCTGCCACAGGCGCGCTAGCGAGGTGGCGGCGCGCAGCTCCAGGGAGCGACTCTGTTGGCGGCGGGCGAGCTCGGCAGCCTCGACGAACGCGCGCTCGGCGGCCGCGGCGTCGGGCGCGCCAGCGGCCAGGGCGAGCTCTCCGGCCAGCCGCTGCAGCTCGGGGACGTGGACACGCTCCTGGCGCTCGCTGGCGAAGGTGCGAGCCAGCTCGAGGGTCGAGCGGGCTTCGGCAAGACGCCCGAGCAGGATCTGGAGCTCGGCGAGATCTCCCAGGATCAGCGGTGCACCCGTCGCGCTGCCTCCCTGGGTGGCGCTCCGGACGATGGCGATGAAGTCCGCCTCGGTTGTGGGATCCCGGGTCCTACGCCCGTACGCGGCGAGGCGCATCAGACCGGCCAGGGACTGCACGTAGGGGAAGCCGTCGCGGTCGGCGAGGCGCAGGGCCTCGCGCGCCGTCGCCTCGGCCCGCGCGTAGTCGCGGGTCATGTTCTCGAACGCGCTGCGGAACGCCAACGAGTACGCCACCGAGAAGCGATCCGGCGCAACCTCGATCGCCCGCTCGCAGCTGCGACGGGCCTGCTCCGGATAGCCCGCGTACCAGAGGGCCCAGCCGCCGTAGTGGTGCGCCTCGACGCCCGGGTTGTCGGGGAAGCCGGCCTGCACGAACGGATGGCGTGTGGGGTCGTAGCGCGTCGCGCCCCAGCTGAAGATCTCCACCGCCGCGGACAGCTCGGAACGGAAGAACAGGACGATGCCCTGCCCCAGGCGTCCGGCCAGCTCGACCAGCTCCAGCTCGCGCCCCCGGCACAGGTCGATCATCTGTTCGTAGCGCTCGTAGGCCTGGTCGAGACGTCCCCCCGCCACTCCGACGTTGGCGTGCCCGCACAGCACCACCCCGGCCTGGTTGGGATCGTCGGCGTGCTCGAGCAGCTCGACGGCGCGCCAGTGGGCGGCCTCGGTCTCCCGGTGGGAGTAGCCGCGGGCGGCCGCCAGGACCCGGCAGAGCTCCCGCTGGAGCTGGAACTCCCGTCTCTCATCGCCGCCGTTCTCGGCCACGATCCGCAGCCCCCGGCGCAGGTGCCCGATCGCCTCTTCGTTGGCGGCGCGGCGATGCGCGAGCTCGGCCGCGCGCAGCCACCAATCGACCGCTGCCCCCGCTTCGCGCGCGCGCGTCAGGTGGCGGGCCACCAGCTCCGGCCGGCTTTCGGCGATCTCCGGGAGATCTTCCCGGAGCACGGACGCGAGCAGGGAGTGATGCCGCCGCCGGGTGGTGCGGAGCAGCGATTCGTAGGCGGTGTCCTGGATGAGGGCGTGGCGGAAGCTGTAGCTGGCTTCGGGCGGCGCGCCGCGGCGCAGGAAGACGCCTTCGTCCAGGACCCGCTGGAGCGCGGAATCCAGCGGGAGGCCGGCGCGCGACGCGATGCGCTCGAGCAGTTCGTGGGAGAGCTCCCGCCCGGCGACGGCGGCGAGCTGGGCCAGCTCCCGGGCCGGCCCCAGCCGGTCCAGGCGCGCCATCAGGGAATCGCGCAAGGTGGAGGGAATCAGCGTCGAATCGCTCGTCTCCGACCAGGCCGCGTCAGTCTCGACGGCGGCTCGCGTGAGCTCCTCGGCGAACAGGGGAATCCCGTCGCTGCGTTCCGCGATGCGCGCGCTCCAGCCTGCCGGCAGCTCGTGGCCGCGGCTACCGTCGCGCACGATCGCCTCGACCTGGCCCGGATCCAGGCGCTCGAGGGCGAGTGTCGTCAGGCGACCCGGCAGGCCGCCGGACGGGTGGAACTCCGGCCGACCGGTCAGCAGCAGCAGGATCCGCTCGTTGGCGGAGCGTTCCAGTACCGCGGCCAGCAGCTCGGCCGTCGAGGGGTCCATCCAGTGGACGTCCTCGAGCACGATCGCCACGGGCCGGGCCCTCCCGAGCCCGAGCACCCACTGGCCGAGCAGCTCCAAGGTGCGCCTTCGCCGGCCCTCGGGCTCCAGGTCGAGCGATCCGTAGCGGTCCGCGGGCACCGGCAGGGAGTGGAGATCCGCCAGGAGCGGCACGGCGTCCGGGAAGTCGAACTCCGTCGCCCGCAAGGTCGCCTCGATGCGCTCGATCTTCTGCTCGGCCGTGTCCCGGGTCCGGAAGCCGAAGCTCCGGCGTTGGATCCCGAGGACCGGGTCGAGGGGCGACTCCTGCGCGTAGGGAGAGCAGCGTCCCTCGAGCCAGGCGTGCGGCTGCTCGGCGATCGCCGCGCGGAACTCGTGGACGAGGCGGGACTTCCCGATGCCGGGATCGCCGGAGATCAGCACCGCCTGGCCGTACCCCTCGCGCGTGCGCGCCCAGCACTGCTGGAGCACGCCGAGCTCCGGATCGCGACCCACGAACGCCGTCGGCCGTTCGGGGATGGCGCGGTCGAAGCCGGTCGGGGTGGCGATCACGCGCTCCGCCTCGTGCGCGTGGATCTGGCGGCCCGCCTTGAGCTCACGGAGGCCGAGGTCGCGCGTCTGGAAGACGCCGTGAATCAGGCGCAACGTCGCCGCGGAGAGGCAGACGCGGTTCGGTGCGGCGACCGCCTGGAGGTGGGCAGCGACGTTGGTGGTCTCTCCCATGGCGAGCCGCTCGCGGCTGGCGCCGCGCCCCATCTCGGCCACGACCACCGGGCCCGTGTGGATCCCGATGCGCACGGCCAGCTGGACCCCGAGCTGCGCCTGGAGCCGCGGGTTGCGCTGCGCCACGGCCGCCACCAGGCCGAGGCCGGCGCGCACCGCGTGCTCGGCGTCGTTCTCGTGGGCTGTCGGGTACCCGAAGTACACGAGGAGTCCGTCGCCCAGGTACTGCGCCACGTGGCCGCCAGCCGCCTCGACCACCTGGGCGGCGGCATCCTGGTAGCCGCGCACCACCTCTCGCCAGTCTTCCGGATCGAGGTCGGCGGCCAGCTGGGTCGACCCGACGAGATCGCAGAACAGGACCGTCAGCTGCCGGCGCTCGCCCTCGCCGCCGAAGGCGGGCGCAGCGGAAGCCGCCGCGCCGGCGGGGCCGACCCAGCTGAGGAACTTGCCCTCGCGGGCCGCCACCTGCTGGACGTCCACCAGCTCCTGCACCAGCTCGTCCAGGGCCTCGTCGTCGAGGCCGAACTCGCGCCGCAGGGCCCGCAGGGAGACGCGACCCTGGTCCTCCAGATACGCCTTGGCTCGCCGTACCGTGTCCAGGAAGCTCATCCGAGAGGCGCCTCCGCGTAGCGTCGGTTCGGTGTACTCTCGAAGTCAATCCCGGTCAAGCCGGCCGGGCGCCGCGTCCTTCGCGCGCAGCCGGCGTGGCGACGTCACTCCGGTGTTGCTTTTTCGGGCTCTCCTGCATTAGAAGGGTCGAGCCCTGGCGGGCGCCCCTGCGGGGGGCACGCCGCAACCTCGAGCCCGGGAGGGAGAGATTCCCCATGTTTGAAGAGTTCAAGAAGTTCGCCATGCGAGGCAACGTCCTCGACATGGCGGTCGGCATCATCATCGGGGCCGCGTTCAAGGACGTGGTGACCTCGTTCACCAACGGCGTGATGATGCCTCCCATCGGCGAGCTGCTCGGGGGGGTGAACTTCAGCAACCTGTTCATCGCGCTCGGTGGCTCCAGCTTCGAGTCCCTCGAGGCAGCCGAGGCGGCCGGCGCGGCGACGATCCAGTACGGCGCCTTCATCAACACCCTGATCGACTTCCTGATCGTGGCCTTCGCCGTCTTCATGCTGGTGAAGGGCATGAACTCGCTGAAGAAGAAGGAGGAGGAGGCCCCGGCGCCTCCCCCCGCGGACGAAGTGCTGCTGACCGAGATCCGCGACCTCCTGCAAGCGCGGTCCTCCTGACGCGCGCATGACCGATCCCGATCGGGAGCTCGTCGAGCGCGCGCAAGGCGAGCTCCCGTACGGAACCCGGGCCTTCGACGAGCTGGTACGGCGCCACTCCTCGCGCGTCTACCAGCGCGCCTACCGCATCCTGCGCTCGCGCCCGGACGCGGAGGAGGCGGCCCAGGAGGTCTTCCTGGCCGCCTTCCGCAACCTGCCGCGCTATCGCTTCGAGCGGCCGTTCGGGCACTGGCTGAA
The DNA here is from genome assembly GCA_947259215.1 of uncultured delta proteobacterium. Lineage (GTDB taxonomy): Bacteria > Myxococcota_A > UBA9160 > UBA9160 > JAFDET01 > CAMYLJ01. Next base: position 40,698 of record CAMYLJ010000025.1, on the reverse strand, counting down.
CGTCGTCACCCTGAATGCCTGTCGCATGGCCCTGCGCCAGCGGGCCCAGCAGGAGCGCAAGCGGGAGGCGGTGGCGGACGAGGCCCCGCGGACCACGGCGCCCGAAGCCTCCGACCCCTCGCTGCGCAAGGTCGTGCTCGAGCTCCTCGACGAGCTCGAGCCCGGGACGCGCATCCCCCTCCTCATGCGTTTCGTCGAGGGGCACTCGTTTCCCGACATCGCGCAGGAGCTCGACCTCAGCGAGCCCGCCGTCAAGATGCGCGTCTCGCGTGGCGCGAAGCGCCTGCGCGAGCTGTACGAACAGCGTCTCGCGGAGGCCGCCCAGCGGCGCGCCTCCGCGGGGGAGAACGACGATGGCGAATGAGCCCCGGCCCGACGAGGAGATCGCGGAGGAGCTCCTGGAGGTCCTGCGCGACGACGCGTCCGAGACCCCGCCCGACCTCCCGGACAAGACGATCCGGAAGGTCCGCGCATTGATCACGACGAGGGATCTGATCGACCTGACCACCTTCGTCTTCATCCTGCGCTTCTGCGCCCCGCTGGTCGACCTGATCGTCGCGATGCTGGGGGGCGAATCCGAACCGACCAACCGCGAACCCAACGACGGGAGACCCGAACAATGACCGAGCAGTTCCTCGAGATCCGGGAGCTTCTGCTCTCGATGCTGACCGACACGTCCCAGGCCGTGATCCAGTACCTGCCCAAGCTGGTGGGAGCGCTCTTCGTGCTCCTGCTGGGCTGGATCCTCGCCCGCATGCTGCGCGCGGTGGTCGAGCGCTCGATTCGTGCGGGGCTCGACACCCTGCTGGAGAGGACGGGCGTCTCCCGGGCGCTCGAGGGCACCTCCATGACGACGACGCCCAGCGAGATCGTGGGCGGCGTCCTCTACTGGCTGCTGATGATCATGTTCATCATGGCGGCCTCCCAGATCCTGGGGCTCGAGGCCGTCTCCGACGCCATCCGCCGCGTCCTCGGCTACGTCCCGAGCGTGATCTCGGCGGCCCTGGTGCTGGCGGCCGGCGTCTTCCTGGCGCGCTTCGTGGGGAACATCGTGACATCGGGCGCCGCGGCGGCCAACGTCTCCTACGCGGAGGGTCTCGGGGCGGTGGCCCGGACCGCGATCGTCGTGATGGTGGGCGTGGTCACCCTCGAGCAGCTCGGTGTGGACACCCAGATCCTGATCACGGTGATCACGGTGACGGTGGCGGCTCTGGTGGCCGGCATGGGGCTCGCCTTCGCGCTCGGCGCGAAGGACGTGGTTCGCGGGATCCTGGCGGGCCACTACCTGCGTCAGACCCTTCCCAGCGAGGCGTCGCTGGAGGTGGTGGGCGAGCGCGGGGTGGTGGAGGAGATCGGTCCCGTCCACACGGTCTTCCGTGACGGGGATCGCACCTGGCGCGTGCCGAACGCGAAGCTCGTCGACGAGGTGATCAAGTAGGCGCAGCCAGCCGGGAGGGCGCTTGTGCCGGTTTCACGCGCGACCGCATTGATGGGTTCGAGGGCCTCGGGCCATCCAGGAGGAAGCGTCGGCATGCGCAAGCCCATCCAGAAGATCGAGGGGATCGGTCCCGCCAACGCCGAGAAGCTGGCCGCGGCCGGCATCAAGAACACCGGCGAGCTGCTGGAACGAGGTTGCACCCCGAGCGGGCGCAGGCAGATCGCCGACGCCTCGGGAATCGGCGACTCGCAGATCCTGAAGTGGGTCAACATGGCCGACCTCCTCCGCATCTGGGGCATCGGGGGCCAGTTCGCCGAGCTGCTCGAGTCCTCCGGCGTGGACACGGTGAGGGAGCTGGCGACCCGCAAGGCGGAGAACCTGGCCACCACGCTGGCGGAGGTGAACGAGAGGCAGAAGCTCACCCGGCGCGCGCCCAGCGTCGCGGTGGTGACCGGCTGGGTCGAGCAGGCCCGGCAGCTCCCCCCGAAGGTCGAGCACTAGCGTGGCGCGCCCGGAGCGACCCGCTCCGGGCGGTCCGGCGCCCGTGCGGGGCGACGACCCGTACGAGGACGCGCGCGCCACCGCCCGCCTGCTGGCGCTGCTGCGGGAGGACGAGGCCGAGCCGCCCGGCGACCTCGACCAGCGCGTCGCCCGGCGCGTGCGGAGCCGGATCACGCTCCACGACCTCATCGAGATCACGACGCGCGCCCCGCTGCGGGCGCTGCTCCCGCTGCTCGAGCGCCTCGTCGCCCCCTTCTCCCGCCGCCCCTAGCGGGCGTGGGAGGGCGCGGCGACCCGGGTTCCGGCCTCGCCGGCGAAGACCGCCCGGGCTTCGGCCAGGGCCCCGATCGCAGCCACGCCGCCGGCCTCGGCGAAACGGCAGGCGGCCTCGACCTTCGGCCCCATCGAGCCGGGATCGAGCGCCAGCGCCCGCAGCTCCGCCGGCGACGCTTCGCGCAGGGGGCGCTCGCGCGCGGGCCAGTCGGCGTACACCGCCGGGACGTCCGTCAGCAGGAGCAGGCGCTCGGCAGCGAGTTCCCGCGCCAGCAGGGCTGCCGTCAGGTCCTTGTCGATCACGGCCTCCACACCTCGCAGGCCCATCTGCTGCGTGGAGATCACGGGGATACCGCCTCCGCCGGCGCACACCACGAGGACGCCGGCCTCCACCAGCCGCTCGATGGTGCGCAGCTCGCGAATGCGTCGGGGCTCGGGCGAAGGCACCACTCGCCGGAAGCCGCCGTCTTCCTCGACGAAGCGCCAGCCTAGGCGCTGCTCGAACGCCGCCGCCTCCTTGGCCTCGAGCCGAGGACCGATGGGCTTCGTCGGCGCGCGGAAGCTCGGGTCGTCGGCGTCCACCTCCACCTGGGTGAGCAGGGTCGCCACCTCGCTCGTCGGAAACGCGTTGGCCAGCTCGACTTCGAGCCAGTAGCCGATGAGCCCCTCGCTCTCGGCCCCGAGCGCATCCAGCGGATAGGGCTCCGGGTCCCGCAGTGACTGGGCCTGGAGCGCCAGCAGTCCGACCTGGGGCCCGTTGCCGTGGGTGACGACGACGTCGTGGGCGCGCGCCACGTCCGCCAGCGCCGACACCGCCTCCTGCACCCGCGCACGCTGGGTACGCTCCTCCAGGGCTTCGCCCCGGCGCGCCAGGGCGTTGCCGCCCAGTGCGATCACCACCCTCATCGGGACACTCCGGGATTCGCGTCCAGGAAGTCGTCCAGGAGTGCCGCGAGGGAGGGCGACTTCCCGTCGGCGTAGGAGTAGCGAGCGCGCACCACCGGCTTGCGCAGCGGAATCAGCCGGGCCAGGTCGAGCGGTGTGCCGCTGACGATGACGTCCGCGTCGGCATCGTCCAGGGAGCGGCGCAATGCGTCGAGCTGCTCCGGTCCGTAGCCGAGCGCCGGCAGGACCGGCCCGAGGTGCGGGTAGGCGTCGAGGACGCGGCGCAGCGGCGGTGCCGCCCACGGGCGTGGGTCCACGATCTCGGCGGCGCCGGCGGCCGTGGCCGCCACCCAGGCGGCGCCGTAGGCCATGCCGCCGTGGGTGAGGGTGGGACCGTCGTCCACCACCAGCGCCCGGCGCCCGCGCACGGCCTCGGGGTCGTCGAGCGTGACGGGCGAGGACGCGTGCACGATGGGCGTCGCGGGCCGCAGGGCTCGAACCCCGGCCAGCGCCCGCGCGACGGCCTCGCTTCCCGCCGAGGACACCTTGTTGATCACGACCACGTCGGCCATCCGGAGCACGGTTTCGCCTGGGTGGTGGCTCGCCACCTGATCGGGGCGCAACGCGTCTACCAGCACGACGTGCCAGTCGGGTGCGAAGAACGGGAAGTCGTTGTTGCCGCCGTCCCAGAGGATCAGGTCGGCCTCCTCTTCTGCGGCCGCCAGCACGGCGCCGTAGTCCACGCCCGCGAAGATGACCGCTCCCGCCTCGATGTAGGGCTCGTACTCCTCGCGTTCCTCCGCGGTGCAGGCGGCGGCGTCGAGATCCGCGCGGCTCGCGAAGCGTTGGAGCCGCTGGCGCTCCAGATCGCCGTAGGGCATGGGATGGCGGACGGCCGAGACGCGGTTGCCGCGCTCGCGCAGGCGCGCGGCGAGCCAGCGCGCGGTCTGGGACTTTCCGCAGCCGGTTCGCACGGCGGATACCGCGATCACCGGTAGCGAGGAGCGCAGCATGGTGGCGCGTGGTCCCGGGAGCGAGAAGTCGGCGCCTGCCGCCAGCGCGCGCGAGGCGCGGTGCATCACCTCCGCGTGGGACAGATCGCTGTAGGCGAAGACCACGCGCTGCACCTCGTGGCTCGCGATCAGGGCCTCGAGCTCGGCCTCGTCTCGGATGGGAATTCCGTCGGGATAGAGGGGGCCGGCCAGCGAAGCCGGGTAGCGGCGGCCCTGGATGCCCGGGATCTGCGCCGCCGTGAAGGCCACGACCTCGACACCCGGGTCGTCGCGATAGAGCAGATTGAAGTCGTGGAAGTCGCGGCCCGCGGCGCCGAGGATCAGCACGCGCTCGCGCCGCGACGGCGGCTGGCTCATTCCCCGGCCGCCTCCCAGTAGCGATCGACGCGCCCCTGGATCTCGGCCAGCAGCTCTTCGTTGCGCTCGGGCTCGAAGAGGTGGGCGTAGCGCCCCTGCTTGCGCAGGTACTCTTCCACCGGGAGGCGGGGCTTGCGCACCTTGGTGTGCACCACGCGCCCGTCGACGTACTCCTTCAGGGGCCAGACTCCGGTGCGCACCGCCAGCCGGCCGATCTCCACCGAATCGGCGGGGTCGTACTCCCAGCCCGTGGGGCACGGTGCCAGCGCCAGGATCAGTCGGGGACCCCGGAGGCTCTTCGCCTTCTCGATCTTGCGAGCCAGGTCGAGCGGCTCGGCGCCGATCACGGTCGCCACATACGTCGGCCGATGCGCTGCCCAGATGCCGAACAGGTCCTTCTTGAAGCCCGGATACCCGCTCGCCCCGGTGCTGGTGGCGGTTCGCGCGCCGTGAGGCGTGGCGCCCGAGGCCTGCTGGCCCGTGTTGCCGTAGCCCTCGTTGTCGTAGCAGACGTAGAGGAAGTCGAGATCGCGCTCGATGGCGCCCGAGGTGGCCGAGAGCCCCATCCCGTAGGCCGCGCCGTCTCCCGTCAGCACCGCGACCTCCAGGTCTTCTTCTCGGGGCAAGCGGCCCTTGGCCAGCAGGATGTCCAGCGCGTCGCGCACGCCCTGGGCGCCGGCCGGCGCCGACGCCATGGAGGTGTAGAGCCACGAGCCCCGAAAGGGAGTGAACGGGTAGATCGAGAGCAGGGTCATGCAGCCTGCGGCGTTCACGAAGACGGTCTTCTCGCCCAGCACGTCGTAGATCTCGTGCAGCGCCTGGAGGCCGCCACAGCCCGCGCACATGGCCGTGCCTCCGCCCAGCAGGTGCGTGGAGGGAAGGTCCTGCATGCGCCGGAACGCGGACTCGCTCATGGCGTCTCTCCCGCGTCGAGCTCGTGCCGCTCCGCCAGGCCGATGCCCTGGAGCTTGCGCACCTCCCGCAGCTCGTGCTCGGTGTAGAGGAGCCTCGGCTCCGGTGCGCACCCCGCTTGCACGGCGCGTCGCGTTACCGCCACCATCTCGTCGAATTCCTCGGGGCGGATGTCGCGGCCGCCGAGTCCGCCGATGAAGCTGACCAGGAGCGGCGCCTGACCGGGCTGTCCCTGGAGCGCCGCGGCCAGCTCCGCGTGCAGCACGCCCCCCTGACCCATCGAGAGGTTCTGATCGACGACCGCCACGCCGCGCACGCCGGCCAGCGCGCTGCGAACCGCCTGTGTCGGGTAGGGTCGCAGCAGTCGCGGCCGCACGAGCCCCACCCGCTGTCCGGCGGCGCGCAGGCTCTCCACGGCCGCCTTCGCCTTCGTGGCGAACGAGCCCATCATGAAGAAGACGACCTCGGCGTCCTCGCTGCGGTATGCCTCGAGCGCCCCGTGCTGGCGGCCGAAGCCCGCTTCGAACTCCCGGGCGATCTCGTCGTAGACCGTGACGGCGTTGCGGGCGGCCCGGTGCATCTCGTAGCGGAAGTAGGAGTAGGGGCCTCCGCCCAGCACGGCCACCGCCTGGCTGATGGGCCTGCTGGCCCGGAAGCGGATGTTCTCTGGGTCGAAGGCCGGCAGGAAACGCGCGACGGCCTCGGGCTCCGGCAGCTCGACGGGCTCGCGCGTGAAGGAGAGGTAGAACCCGTCGAGGTTGACGATCACGGGCAGCCGCACGCGACGGTCCTCCACCAGCCGGTACGCCAGGATCACGCTGTCCACCACCTCCTGGCAGGTGGCGCAGTGGATCTGGAGGAAGCCGCTGTCGCGCGCGGCAAGGACGTCGTTGTGATCCGGCTCGAGGGTCACGGGGGCCGCGAGCGCGCGCGAGACGTTCACCAGCACGAAGGGCGCGCGCCAGCCTGCCACCGTGTAGATCATCTCCATGGCGTAGAGCAGGCCCTGGCTGGAGGTCGCGCTGAAGACGCGGACGCCGGTGGCGGCGGCGGCGCCCGCCGCCGTCAGCATCGAGTGTTCGGAGTCCAGCGTCACCATGCGCGCATCGAGCTCGCCGGCCGCGATCCAACGGCCCAGGGTCTCGATGATCTCGGTCTGGGGCGTGATGGGAAAGGCGGGCACGTAGTCCACACCCGCGAGGCGGGCGCCCCAGGCGGCGGCGCCGTTGCCCGTCAGCAGCCTGCGTGTCACGGCTCGACCTGCGGCGCAGCTTCCGCCGCGGCCCGGGCCTCGGGAATCGCGGCGATCGCGTGCGGGGGGCACACGGCCACGCAGATCATGCAGCCCTTGCAGTGGTCGTAGTCGATCTGCGGACGTCCTTCTTCGTCGACCGCGATCGCGCCGTCGGGGCACAGGGTGCTGCACACCCAGTGGCATTTCCGGCAGCGATCCCGATCGATGACGGGCCGCATGTGGCGCCAGAGCCCGGTGCGCACCTCGACGCTGGTGGCCGCGCCATGGATGTCCGGCGCCGAGATGCGGGCCTCGTCGAAGGGGACTTCGATCCAGTCGAGGCCCTGGTCCGAGGCCGGTGCGGCGTCGGGCCCCTCGACCACCGCAGGCGCGGGCGGGTCGAGCGCTTCGTAGGCGGCGCGAGCGCGCTCCAGGTTGGCTTCGACGACCGCGGATCCCAGCTCGCAAAGCTCTTCGCGAATGGCCGCCTCCAGGGCGTCCCGGGAGATGCAGCCCAGCAGCCGCACGGCGCCGGCGGCGCACTCGGCGCCGACGAAGCGCAGCTCGGAGGGCTCTGCGCCAGCGCAGGGCAGGCTGACCACCGGCCCGGAGAGGTTCAGTCGCTCCCGCCACACGGCCGGCGGTTCGTCGCTCCGCAGGAGGAGCAGCGTGCGCGGGCCCGCACCGAGGAGGACTCCCGCCGCGGGCACGGGAACCAGGGTTTCGTCGGCCACGACGACCAGATCCGGGTGCGTGATCACGCCCCGCTCGTGGATCGCGCTGCGGGACGCCCGCACGTAGGCGAAGATCGGTGCGCCGCGCCGCTCGGCTCCGTAGCGCGGGGCGTCCTGGACCTCGAAGCCCTCGGCGAAGAACGCGGAGCCGAGGATGCGGCTCGCGGTCTTCATTCCCTGTCCGCCCCGTCCGTGGAGACGAATCCGATACATGACGCCTTCTCCGGGCTCGGGCCGGTTCCGATCTCAGAAGATCGACCAGCGCCGATAGCTCATGGCCCTCCGGACCCGCTCCGTGCTCAGCTCGACGGCGGCCTGTCGCGGCAGGACGCCGCGCTCGCGCGAGGCTCGGAGCACGCGATCCGTGTTCTCCCGGATCTTCTCCTCGATCGCCTCGAAGGCCGCCGCCTGGCTGGCGCCGTGGTACTCCATGGCAGCGCAGATGACGCCGCCGGCGTTGGCGATGAAATCCGGCACGCAGAGCACGCCCTGCTCGTGGAGATGGCGCTCGGCGCCCGCGGTCATCGGGATGTTGGCACCCGAGGCGACGAGCTTCGCCTTGAGGTGCTTCATGTTGCCCTCGTGGATCACGTCCGGGCGCGCCGCCGGGATCCAGATCTCGCAGTCGACGCCGATCAGCGCCTCGCGGTCGAGGGGCTTCCCGGTCGGATGCTCCGAGACGCTGCGTCCACTCGCCTTGAGCTCCATCAACGCGGCCACGTCGAGGCCGTTCGGGTCGCTGATGGCGCCCCGCGAATCCGAAGCCGCCACCAGCACGGCGCCCCGTTGCGACAGGAAGCGGGCCGCGTGCATGCCCACGGACCCGAAGCCCTGGACGGCCACCCGTGCCCCCGCGAGCTCGAGGTCGCAGTAGCGTGCCGCCTCCTCGCAGACCGCGCGCAGGCCGAAGCCGGTGGCGCCGAGCTCGTCCAGCGGAATCCCGCCGACCTCCCGCGGCAGCCCCACCGCGCGTCCGATCTCCGCCTTCACCCAGGCCATGCAGACCTCGTCGGTCCCCATGTCGGGTCCGAAGATGTAGTCGCGCACGTCGGCCAGGGCACAGGCCATGGCGCGCACGAGCTGCTCCTTGCGCTCGAGCGGCATCCCGGGGTCACCGTAGAGGACGGACTTGCCTCCACCGTGGGCCAGACCCGCGGCTGCGTTCTTCAGGGTCATCGCCCGCGCCAGCCGGAAGCACTCCTCGGTGCTGACGTCGGGAGCCATCCGCAGCCCGCCGATGGAGGGCCCGGTCGCCACGTTGTCGACGACCAGGGTCCCCTTGAGCCCCAGGGAGGGCTCGTGGACGTGGATGATCTTCGCGGGCCCCAGATCGTCCGCGAAGCGGAAGGCGTCCTCGCTCAGGTCCATCGGTCGGGTCTCTCCGGCGTTGGCGCCACAGAAGCCAGTTTCGCACGCCTCGCGACGCCGCGCCCCGAGGCCGGTCCCAGCGTGTGGCGGCATGCGCCTCGCTCCCGCCCGCTGGGGCGCGAAGCCACAGCTCTCGCCGAAGCGCCGCGTCCCGGGGCTCGCGGAGGCGCGACGGGCTGGCACGGAATCTGCTGTTCCTCCCAAGGCGGAGAATCGACGCGGGCGGCACAGGATCCCGCCCGGGGAAGGAGCCAATGTCGATCGGCAACTACTGCGAGCGGCCCGCCCGCACGATCGGGCCCGACGAGACCGTGCGCGCGGCGGCCCGGCGCATGGCGCAGGAAGGAGTCGGCTGCCTGGTGGTCGTGGCGGACAACCTGCCCACGGCGATCGTGACGGATCGGGATCTGGTGCTGGAGGTGTTGGGCAACAACCTCGATGCGTCGACCGTACGGGTGGGCGAGATCGCGGCCGGCCGGCTCGTCAGCGTCCGCGAGGACGCGCCTGTGGCCGAGGCGGGACGCATCATGGCTCGGCACGCGGTGCGGCGCCTGCCCGTGGTGGACGAGAAAGGCCACCTGGTCGGCGTCGTGACGGCGGACGACATGATGCGGCTGGTGGTGGGAGAACTCGCCGGCCTCGCTGCCGCCGTCGAGGTGCAGGCGGCCAGCCCGCACGAAGGGAGCGAGTGATGCCTCAGGTGGAGCACTACGAAAAAGAAGTCGCCAGCGTCCCGGCCGGCGCCACCTGTCGCGAGATGGCGGAGAAGATGAAGGCCGACGCCACCGGGTGCCTGGTGGTTCTCGATTCGGGTCGACCGGTCGGGATGGTCACGGATCGCGATCTCCTGTGCCGGGTGATCGGCGAGGGCCGTGACGCGGGTACGGTCGTCGCGCGCGATGTGATGAGCGAGCCGCTGGTCAGCGCGACGCCCGAGGACCCGCTCGAGCGCATCGTCGACGCCATGTCGGCGCAGTCGATCCGCCGCGTCCCCGTGTTGCGGGACGGCGAGCTGGTGGGAATCGTGAGCCTCGACGATCTCCTGGTGGGCCTGAGCGAGGAGCTGCGCGACGTTGCCGACGGGGCGCGCCGGGGCATCCGGGCCGCGCAGAGGCGCGCCCAGGCGGTCCACCTCGCGCAGGAGCTGGAGGAGCGGGTGCGGGACTGGGGCGAGGAACTCGAGCGCCTCGGCGGCGAGACCGGCCGCAAGCTGCTCGGCCAGCTGGAGGCGCTGCGCGACCGGCTCCGCGGGCGCGAGAGCTGAGCGAGCCCGGGGAGCGCCGATGACCGAACCTCCGGTTCCGAAGCGGAGACCGCGGCGCGGCATCTCGTACGGCGGGCTCTGCGGACTCGCGGCGGTCCTGGCCGCCCTCTGGCTGCTGTGCTCGCGCACGTCGTAGCCCCCGCGCAAGGATCGAGGAACGTTCCCGCTGGCGGTGTACCATGTACGGGAGATGCTCGAGACCGCCGAAGTCGGGGCCCGGGTCGGGAAGAAGGAGTACGAGGAGGCGCTGCCGGGCCTCCGCGTGGATCTGCTGAACGCGCAGTTCGAGATCCGGAACGCCGACTTCCCCATGATGATCGTGCTCTCGGGAGACGACTTCGAGGGCCTGGGCGAGGTGCTGAACCTGCTCCACGCCTGGATGGATCCGCGCTACCTGGACGCGCACGTCTTCGGCGTGCAGAAGGACGAGGAGCGCGGCTACCCGCGCTTCTGGCGCTACTGGCAGGTGCTTCCCGGCTGCGGCCAGATCGGTGTGTACGCCGGGAGCTTCGGGCTGGGGCTCGTCGCGGACCACCTGACCGGCGAGAGCGACGGCCACGAGGCGGCGCAGCGCCTGGAGCACGCGCGCCGGCTCGAGCAGACGCTCGTGGACGAGGGCACGCTGCTGCTGAAGCTCTGGCTTCACCTGCCCGCGACGGAGCGGCGCAAGCGGCTCAAGCGGGCCCGCAAACACCCGGAGACCGTGCGGCTCACGGACCGCGAGCTCGAGCTCTACGAGCGCTTCGACGAGGCGGAGCCGCTGATCGAGGCCTTCCTGCGCAAGACGAGCACGGCCGCCGCGCCCTGGATCCTGATCGAGAGCAGCCACCTGCGCCACCGGAACCTGCGGGTGGCGCGCGAGGTGCGCGACGCGCTCGTCCGGCGCCTGGCCGAGCCGCCCGCGGAGCCGCCGGCGGTGACCCCTCCCGACCTGCGCGCTCCGACGGCGCCAGGAATGCTGGCTGCCCTCGATCTCGACGTCTCCCTGCCTCGGGACGAGTACCGACAGCGTCTCGACGCGCTCCAGGACCGGCTCTGGCAGCTCGGTCTGCGTTGCCGGGAGCAGGGGATCTCGAGCGCCGTGGTCTTCGAAGGCTCGGACGCGGCGGGCAAGGGCGGCGTGATCCGACGCATGACGCAAGCGATGGACGTGCGCGACTACCGGGTGCTGCCGGTGGCCGCTCCCACGAGCGAGGAGATCGCCCATCACTACCTGTGGCGCTTCTGGCGCCGCCTGCCCCGCGCGGGCCGCATGCTGATCTGCGATCGCAGCTGGTACGGGCGGGTCCTGGTCGAGCGTGTCGAGGGGCTGGCCACGCCCTCCGAGTGGGCGCGCGGCTACGAGGAGATCAACGACTTCGAGGAGCAACTCGTCGAGCACGGGATGCCGGTCGTCAAGTTCTGGCTGCAGATCGATCCGGAGACCCAGCTCGAACGCTTCCGCGCGCGGGAGGACACGCCCTACAAGAAGTACAAGCTCACGCCCGAGGACCACCGCAACCGCGAGAAGCGGGACGCCTACGAGGTCGCGGTGGAGGAGATGGTGGCGCGCACCAGCACCGACCTCGCCCCCTGGCACCTGGTGCCGGCCAACGACAAGCGCCATGCGCGCATCCAGGTCCTCGAGACGGTGTGCGAGGCGCTGGAGCGCGTCGCCGGCTGAGCCGCCGTCGAGGAGCCCTTCGCCGTGACGACGCTTCCGCATCTCGACGACGTGGCCGGCTTCTTCGCCGGGATGATCCACGGCATCGGCCACGAGACCCCGAACACGCTGAAGCGCAGCGAGGTCTACCGGGGCCTTCCCTTCGAGTCGCTCTTCCCCGCGCCGCGCGCCGTGCCCCGCGTCGAGCGCCGCCGCCGCTGGGCGCTGCCCGGCATCGTGAGCGAGGACGTCAGCTTCCCGTCGCAGCACGAGCCCCTCGAGCGGGCGTTCGGCCGGCGCTACCGGCGCGAGTACAAGGAGACGCACACGGTCTACGCACGGCGCCTGCGCCCGTCGGGATCGCGGCAACGGCCGCGCCTGCTCTACCTCCACGGCTACATGCAGCCGGAGACGCTGCTGGAGGAGGTGACGGTGGTCGCGGGGCTGGCGCGGGCGCTGGACGTGGAGGTGATCCAGATGCAGCCGCCCTACCACGGGAGGCGTCGTCCCCGGTCCTCACGCTTCGACGGCGAGCTCTACTGGACCGCCGACGTGGTCCGGAGTGTCGAGGCCCTGCGCCAGAGCCTGCTCGACGCGCGCACGCTGCTCTCGTGGATGCTGGCGGAGGACCCGCGACCGGTCGGCATCGCGGGAATCAGCCTGGGCGGGTCCCTCTCGGCGGCGCTGACGTGCGTCGAGGAGCGGTTCGCGTTCTCCATCCCGCTGATCGCACACATGGACCTCGGGGCGCTCTTGCGGGACGCGCCCGTGCTGGGGCGCATGCGCCGCGAGCTTCGGGAGTTCGGCTGGGGGAACGACGAATTCGCGGCGTTCTTCCGCGACATCGGCTGGGAGGCCCTGCTGCCGAAGCTGCCACCGGAGCGGATCCTGCTGCTGGCCGCCAGCGACGACCGCTTCTTCGACCCCGCCGACGTGGAGCGCATGTGGCAGCGCTGGGGACGCCCCCGGATCGAGTGGTATCCCGCCAGCCACATGGGCTTCTTCCGCCACGCACCCGGCGCCCTCGGCACGCTGCGCGCGTTCGTGGACGAGGTGCCGCGCGAGTGACGAGCGGGCGCCCGCTCGGCGTCGCGATCAGGATCCGGGCAGGGACGCGACGCAGCGCGCGCACAGCCAGGCCCGGGGCGCGCGGCGTTCGTCGCTCAGGCCCGCATGACCCCGCTCGCCCCGCGCGATCTCGGCGCCGCACTGCGAGCACGCCACCGGCCGGTGCAGCACCACCTCGTTCCACGCGTAGACGTGGGAGAGGTCCGCTCCGGGCGGCGCCGCAGGAGGAGCGCCCCGGCCCACCGCCCGTGCCAGGTGCACCGAGTCGCTGACGATCTGGTCCACGCCCGCCACCACGCCGTCCACGAGCTGGAAGGTGTCCTCCAGGACGCTCCGGACCAGGTGCGACACCGTCAGGCGACGCCGGCGCGCCTCCTGCTTGAGGGTGGTCTCGAGGTCCCGCGGCACCCGCGCCTGGATCAGGCGGTCCTTGCGGGGCACATCCGTGGTCCGGCCGTTCTCGTCGCCCATGCACGACAGCGTAATACAGGCCTCAGGAGCTTCGCCAGGCGCTGCGTAGGCTTTGTATCTATTTGAATCTAATAGTGAATCAAAGAATCGACCGCCGTTGCTTGTGTTTCGATGTAATCCGATGTATTACAAAAACTCATCCGAACGGGAGGTCTGCCATGAGCGACGAGAGGGTGCTGACGGAGCTGGTCGAGGACGCGGTGGACAAGGGCGCCACCACGGTGGAGGAGATCCATCGCGCGATCGCGGACATGCCGCTGACGGTGCTCGAGCGCCTCGGCGTCTTCGAGGCGACCACCAGCGAAGTCCGCCGCGTTCAGGAGACGTCGATCGGCGCCATCTACGACCTGATCCGCGACGTCAACCACAAGGTGGCGAAGCTGGCGACGGAGCTGCTGCCCGAGCGAACCCCGCCCGCGGAGTAGGCTGCGGCAGCGTCCGTGTCGAGCGAATACGATCGGGACGACGTCCGGCGGGCGATCGTGCGCGAGGGCCTCTCCTACCTGGCCCACGGCGTGCTCTGGCCCCTCGGCCGGCGCCGCGCCGGGGTGCCGCCCGCGGCCGGGCGCGAGACGCGGACCGTCGTGTTCGTGCACGGGCTCGGCGCCAACCGCGCCGGCTTCCTGCCGCTCCAGACCTACCTGCGCGCGCTCGGCCATCGCCGGCAGTACGCCGTCAACTACCGCAGCTCGGGCTCGCTGGAGGCGCTGGCGCTCCAGCTCCGGCACGAGCTGCGCCGCGTCGTGCAGGGCGGCCGGATCGACCTGGTCGCGCACTCCCTGGGCGGGCTCGTCGCGCGCTACTACCTCCAGCAGCTGGGGGGCGCCCGGCGCGTGGATCGTCTGATCACCTTGGGCACGCCCCACGGCGGCACCCACGCCGCGAATTTCCTGCCCTCGGCGCTGGTGCGTCAGCTCCTGCCCGACGGTCCGTTCATCCGACACCTGAACGCGTTGCCCGCGCCCGCCGGCGTGCACGTGACCTCCTTGGTGGCGGGGCGCGACCTGCTGGTCCAGCCCACCGAAGCCGCGCGCTGCCCCTTCGGCGACACCCGACGCTTCGACGACCTCGGTCACGTGGAGCTGCTCTTCCGCCCGAGCGTCTTCGGCGAGGTCGCCCGCATCCTGGGTGCGTCGACGCGCTAGTCGTCGAGCAGCAGCTCCCAGGCGCCCCCGTCCGCCCGGCCCACCACGAAGTGGTAGTCCTCGTCGGCGGGGACGGAGAGGAGTGCGTGCAGTCCCTGGGACTGCACGCGCGGCGGGGTGCGGTCGCGGCTGGGCCAGAAGACGATGAAGCTCGACCCGGGCGGCGCGGCGTCGCCGCGGGCCTCGAAGTGGCGCGTCGCGGGGTCCCAGACCGCGGCGCCCAGGGGGCCCGGCGCGGCCCGCACGTAGGCCCGCACGAGGGCGTCGCGGTAGTCCTCGCGCCAGCCGCTCACGGTGTTGGTGGCGCAGTCCCGGTCGAAGAGCCCATACACGAAGGGAATGCGTCCGTCGCGCACGTCGTTCGCCTTGTGGGGGTCACCGCACTCCTCGCGCCAGCTCCAGAGCGTGGCTCCGATCCGGAATTCGTCCTGGAGGTCCTGGTGGCGCTCGAAGAAGTCGTTGGTCGGGTCGGAGGCGCGGCGTGGGTCGCCGCCCCACTCGGTGGTAACGACCGGAACGCCGCCGAAGGTCGCCGCCTCGTCGCGCGCCTGCTGGAACCAGCGCGGAATCAGGGGCTGGTCGTTGATCCCGCCCTGGTAGAGGTGAGGCGAGTACACCATCTGGTCGTCGCCGAAGGGCTCCGGCACGCCGATCTGGAAGTCGTTCCACAGGATCGAGGGCTCGAAGAAGAAGAGCCGGCGCGGCGCGCCCACCCGGGCCTCCGCCGCGCGGATCTCGGCCAGCGCGGCCACGTAGAAGGCGGTCAGCTCGAGGAACGGGCCCACGAACACGAAGGAGTTGGGCTCGTTCATCACGTCGTACCCGGCGATCGCGTCGAGCGGCGCGAAGCGCTCGGCCAGGCGGGCGAGCATGCGCACGTAGCGCGTGCGGATTCCGACGCCACCGGGCCCCGGGGCGTCGGACCAGAAGGCATCGAAGGCGGCGCCGACGGCGGGCGACAGCTCGCGCACGTCGCCGAGCGCACAACGCCGCTCGCCGCCGTCCAGGGTGGCCCAGCCGGGCGCACCGTCCCAGCCGACCGCTGGCCCCTCGCTCGGCAGGCAGACCTCGTCCTCGGCCGCCACGAGGGTGGGGCCCCAGGCGTCCTGGTGGAGGTCGAGGATCGTGTAGATGCCCCGCCGCTGAAGGAGCAGCACGGCCTCCTCGATCTGGTCCAGGTACGCCTCGTCGTAGTAGCCGGGCTCGGGCTCCACGCGCGACCAGCTCAGCAGGAGCCGCACGGCGTTCCAGCCCATGGACGCGATGCGGTCGGCCTCGGCCCCGTCGAACGGGGTGGTGGTGGGAAGTTCCGGGTCGTAGGCCCAGTACTCCACGTGGGCGTTGACGTTGACCCCACGCAGCAGCACCTCGCGGCCGAAGGCGTCGACGATGCGGCCGCCGGCGATGGGGTCGAGCTCGGCGTGGAGGGCCGGAAGCCGGAAGTCCGGATCCTCCTGGCCGAGGGGCGGAGGCAGCCCGGGCACGGCGGAATCGCAGGCCGGAAGCAGCAGGATCGGGAGCAGCAGCGGGAGGAAGGGATGTCGCATGGTTCTCGCAGCCTACCAGACGGGGCGGGGCCGGGGGGGCGGCCGGCTGCGATACGCTCGGCCTCCCATGCCGACCGACCTCGAGATCGCGCGTTCCGTCCAGCCGCGTCCCATTGCCGAGATCGCCGAGGGGCTCGGGCTGGCCGCCGACGACTGGCGTCCCTGCGACCGCCACGTGGCCAAGATCGATCCGGCCGTGCTGACGCGCCCGCGGCGGCGTCCCGGGGCCGGCCGCCTGGTGCTGGTTTCCGCGATCACGCCCACGCCGGCGGGCGAGGGCAAGACCACCACCAGCATCGGCCTGGCGCAGGCGCTGGCGCGCCTGGGCGAGTCCGCTTGCCTGGCGCTGCGCGAGCCCTCCCTGGGTCCGGCCTTCGGGATGAAGGGCGGCGCGACGGGCGGCGGCTACAGCCAGATCCTGCCGATGGAGAAGATCAACCTCCACTTCACCGGCGACTTCCACGCCATCACCTCGGCCCACAACCTGCTGGCGGCGCTCCTCGACAACCACATCTACTTCGGCAACGCGCTTCGCATCGACCCGCGGCGCATCCTCTGGCGCCGGGTCATGGACATGAACGACCGCGCCCTGCGCAACGTCGTGGTCGGGCTGGGGGGGCCCAAGCAGGGCGTGCCGCGCGAGACCGGCTTCGACATCACGGCCGCCTCCGAGGTGATGGCCATGCTCTGCCTCGCCGAAGACGGGAACGACCTGCGCGCCCGCATCGACCGGCTGCTCGTGGGCTTCACCTACGACGGCGAGCCGGTGACCGCGGAGAAGCTCGGCGCCTCCGGAGCCATGCTGGCGCTGCTGCGCGACGCCCTGTGGCCCAACCTGGTGCAGACCCTCGAGGGCACGCCGGCCATCGTGCACGGCGGCCCCTTCGCCAACATCGCCCACGGCTGCAACTCACTGATCGCCACCCGCGCGGCACTGCAGCTGGCGGACTGGGCCGTGACCGAGGCGGGCTTCGGCTTCGACCTCGGGGCCGAGAAGTTCTTCGACATCAAGTGCCGCGGCGCCGGTCTCGTGACGGCCGCGGTCGTGCTGGTGGCGACGGTGCGTGCGCTCAAGCTCCACGGCGGCGTGCCGCGCCGTGAGCTCGAGCGCAGCGATCCCGCGGCGGTGGAGCGGGGGCTCCCGAACCTGGAGAAGCACGTCGAGAACATCCGCCACTTCGGTGAGGCGCCGGTCGTGGCGCTGAACCGCTTCGGGGACGACGAGGCGCAGGAGATCGAGGTGGTGCGCCGGCGCTGCCAGGAGCTGGGCGTCCCCTTCGCGGTCTCGGATCACTTCGCGCGCGGCGGGGAGGGGGCCGAGGAGCTGGCCCGCGCAGTGATGGCGCACGCCGGCGACTCGCCGCTGCGCCCGCTCTACGATCTGGCCGACCCCCTGCCGGAGAAGGTCCTGGCGGTGGCCCGCAGCATGTACGGGGCCCGGGACGTGGTCTTCACCCGCGCCGCCGAGCGCGACCTGCGCGACGTGCGCCGCCTCGGGTACGAGGGGCTGCCGATCTGCATCGCCAAGACCCCGGCCTCCCTGTCGGACGACCCCACGCTCCGTGGCCGCCCCGACGACTTCGAGGTGACGGTGCGCCAGATCCAGATCAACGCCGGCGCGGGCTTCCTGGTGGTCCTGACCGGGGACATCCTGCGCATGCCGGGGCTTCCGCGCAGGCCGCTGGCCGAGTCGATCGACCTGCGCGAGGGCTGCATCACGGGCCTCCAGTAGCCATGGACCCCGAGCGCCTCCTCGCCCAGCTCGAGCGCATCCTGCCGCGCTACGACCGGCCCGTGCCCCGCTACACGAGCTATCCGACGGCTCCGGTGTGGAGGGAGGACTACGGGCCGGACGCGTTCCTGGAGGACCTGGGTGCTGGCGCGGGCGCCCCGGACGAAGGGCTCTCGCTCTACGTCCACGTCCCCTTCTGCGCCAGCCTGTGCCACTTCTGCGCCTGCAACCGGGTGATCACCCGCGATCCGGCGCTGCCCGAGCGCTACCTGGACACGCTGCAGCGAGAGATCGAAGCGGTCCGGGAGGTGCTTCCCGCCGCGCGCACGGCGACCCAGCTGCACTGGGGCGGCGGCACTCCGACGCACCTCTCTCCGGACCAGATCCGACGGCTGTACGAGACGCTCATCCAGGCCTTCCCCCTGCGCCCGGGCGCCGAGGTCTCTGTCGAGGTGGATCCACGGGTCACCGGCGAGGCCCACGTGGAGGCACTGCGCGCGTGCGGCTTCAATCGCATCTCCATGGGGGTGCAGGACTTCGATCCCCGGGTGCAGCAGGCGATCCACCGGGCCCAGCCGGTGGAGATGACCGCCGCCCTGGTCGAGCGCGCGCGCCGCAGCGGGTTCGAGAGCGTCAACCTCGACCTGATCTACGGCCTGCCGTACCAGACGGAAGAGAGCTTTCGCGAGACGCTGGACTCGGTGCTGGCGCTTCAGCCCGATCGCCTGGCCCTCTACTCCTACGCCCACGTCACCTGGGTCGCCAAGCAGCAGCGGGGGTTCGAGCGCAAGAACCTGCCGGAACCGGCCACGAAGCTGCGCATCTTCCTGCTGGCGATCCGCCGGCTGCTCGACGCGGGCTACCTGTTCATCGGCCTCGACCACTTCGCGCGTCCCGACGACGAGCTGTCCCGGGCCCTGGCCGACGGCAGTCTGCGCCGCAACTTCATGGGCCAGACCACCCAGGCCGGCGTGGACCTGCTCGGCTTCGGACCCAGCGCCATCAGCGAGCTGCGCGCGAGCTACGCGCAGTCGCACCGCGACCTCCCGAGCTGGCACGCGGCCGTGGCGGAGCGGGGGGTGGCCACCCTGCGCGGGTTCCGGCTCTCCCGCGACGACGTGGAACGCCGCTGGCTGATCTCCAGCCTGATCTGCCTGGGAGAGATCCGGGCCGAGGAGTACCGCGCCCGCTTCGGAGCCGAGCTGCGAGAGGGGTACGCGGACGAGCTCGGGCGTCTGGCGCCCGCGGCCGAGGACAAGCTGGTCACGCTCGACGAAGAGGGCAGCGTGCGGGTGACGGACCTGGGGCGGGTGCTCGTGCGCAACCTGGCGACGGTCTTCGACCGCCACCTGCCGGAGGCGGGCGCGGACTCGCGCCCGACCTTCAGCCGCGCGGTCTGAAGAGCACTCAGTCCGCGTCGAGCAGCGCCACGAGCTTCCGGGGTGCGACCAGGCGGTAGCTCTCTTCCACCAGCGCGCCGATCGCGCTCCAGTCGGGCTTGCGGTCCAGGCGCACGCCAACCCAGCCGCGCGGCCCCATGTAGGGCGGTACGAAGAAGCGCTCGGGGTCGGACTCCACCCGCTCGTCCTGGGCGCCGGTCGCAGCGTTGAGCCACAGGGCGACGCGCCCGTCCCCATGGTGGTTGTCCATGTGCATGGCGAACATCTTATGGCCGCGCACGCGGAAGGTGGGGCCGCCCCAGGCCTCCTTCTCGCTCGCTTCCGGGAGCGCGAGGCAGATCCGGCGAACGCGCTTCAGGAGAGTGGGCTTCGTGACGAGACGCCTGGGGTGCGCCATGGGTCCATGCTCGCCAGTCGCCGCGTGGGGGGCAAGAGGACCCGCGTGGTGAGGCTGATCGCCCTCGGGCTGGGGCGGAACGCCACACGCTGGGGGTTCTTGTGCCCTCGTGGTGTGCTGAACGCCACTCGCGCCCGGAATGCATGTTGCTAGGTTACTCGTCCAAGCAGGGGGGACCCATGAAAGTGTTTACCGGTTGGATGGCTTCGGTTGCGCTGTTGGCGCTGGCACTCGCGCTGCCGGGCGCTGGCAGGGCGGACGTGATCGATGACGACGGCGGCCCTGGTGAGGGCACGCGGCGCCCCGTTCCCGAGGCGGCGCCGGCTCCCGCGCCGGCCCCGGCCGCCGCCGAGTGCCGCACCTGGTTCCCGGACTTCGACTCCGGCTGCGACCGCGACGGCCGCTGGGACGGCTTCCACCGTCCGATCGTGATGCCGTATCTCTTCGAGGATCCGTTCATCACGACGGGCATCTATCCCGTCTACATCTGGCATGAGTTCCCGAACGACTCGGCCTTCCAGGGTGGCGACCTCAACGTCGTGGCGCTGCAGGCGCAGGTGGCCATCACGGACCGCCTGGCCTTCATCGCGGGCAAGGACGGCTACGGCTGGCTGAACCCCGACAACCCGCTGTTGGACGACCACACCGGCTGGTTCAATCTGGGCTTCGGACTCAAGTACGCGCTCATCCAGGACAAGGAGCGGAACTTCATCCTCTCGGCCATCGGGCAGTTCGAGGTGCCGACCGGCTCCAGCAACCTCTACCAGGGGCACGGCTCGGGCGAGTTCCGGCCGGCCCTGGCGGCGGCCTGGGGGATCGGCGACCTGCGGCTGATCGGGGGCATCGGAGGGAACATCCCCTTCGACTTCGACGAGCAGAGCCAGTTCCTGTTCTACAACCTGTACGGGGAGTACAACGTCCACAAGTACCTGTCGCCGTTCGTGCAGTTCAACGGCCAGTACTGGACGGGTGGCGGCGACGGCAGCTACAGAATTCGAACCAAGCTGGGCGCCTTGCCGCTCTCTACCGTGCAGAGCGCGCTCGGCACGGGGCCCTTCGAGGCCAACGACGTGGCGAACCTCGGCTCCCGAGGCATGGCGGGCAAGCAGGTCATGACCTTCGCCGCGGGCCTTCACATCCCGATCAACGAGCACGTGACCCTGAGCGCGGCCTACGAGCTTCCGATGACGTCCACCGAGTTCGTGTTCAACCAGCGGGTGACGACCCAGATCTCGCTCGAGTTCTGAGCCCCGCGCGCGAGCGCGCAGCTTCCGGGCGGTCGGCGTCTCCACGCCGGCCGCCCTTTTCGTTGGCCCCCCGCTGCCTTGCTCAGGGCCAGAGGCCCAGGATCGGGATCACCACGGCGTAGGCCAGCGCCGTGATCAGGACGATGCCGACCAGATTCAGCCACAGCCCGGCGCGGCTCATGTCGGCGATGGTGAGCTCGCCGGAGCCGAACACGATCGCGTTCGGCGGCGTGGCCACGGGCAGCATGAAGGCGCAGCTCGCCGCCAGGGCCGCCGGCACAACCAGCAGCAGGGGCTCGGCGCCGAGGCCGGGCGCCAGGCCGGCCAGGATCGGGATCAGGGCGGCCGCGGTCGCCGTGTTGCTGGTGAGCTCGGTGAGGAAGACGATGCCCGTCACGATCCCGAGGACCACCAGGAGCGTGGGTACGCCGGCCAGCGCGCCGACCTGGGCCCCGAGAAGCTCGCCCACGCCGTGGGCGCCGATCGCCGCGGCCAGGCTGAGGCCGCCCCCGAACAGGATCAGGATGCCCCAGGGCAGTCGCACGGCCGTGTTCCAGTCGAGCGCGAACTCGCCCGCCTTCCGGTCCACCGGCGTCACGAAGAGCGCGAGGGCGGCCAGCATGGCGACGCCGGCGTCGGTGAGGCCGGCCAGCGGGCGCAGGCCGACCAGCTCGATCTCCGTGAGGAGCGGGCGCAGCACCCACAGGCAGGCCGCTGCAAGGAAGACGCAGAGGGTCACGCGTTCGCCGCGGCCCATGGGGCCGAGCTCCGCCAGCCGGCGCCGGATCAGCTCGCGGCCGCCCTCGATGCGCGCGAGCGAGATCGGATGCAGCACCCGGGTGAGGAGCAGCCAGGCGAGGGGCAGGAACACGATCACCAGCGGAAGCGCCAGGCCCATCCAGCGCACGAAGCTGATCTCGCGGCCGAGGTGCTCGCGGGCGTAGGAGAGCAGGAACAGGTTCGGAGGCGTCCCGATGGGCGTGCCCAGCCCTCCGATGGACGCGCCGTACGCCACGCCCAGAAGCAGCGCCACGGCAAAGCCGCGCACGGGCCCGTCCTTGGCGTCGGATTCGCGATCGGACTGGCGCTTCACCAGGTCGATCACGCTGCGGGCGACCGGCAGCAGCATGATGGCCGTGGCGGTGTTCGAGACCCACATGCTCAGCAGCGCCGTGATCCCCATGAAGCCACCCACCATGTGGTCCGGCCGATCGCCCACCAGCCGCAGCGCCACCAGGGCAATGCGCCGGTGGAGTCCCCAGCGCTCCATGCTGAGCGCCACCAGGAAGCCGCCGAGGAAGAGGAAGATCAGCTCGTGGGCGTAGGGCGCCGCCGCGGCCTTCATCGGCAGGATCCCGAGCAGCGGCGAGAGCACCAGCGGGAGCAGCGCGGTGGCGTAGATCGGGATGGCTTCCGACAGCCACCAGACCGCCATCCACACCCCCATGGCGGCGGTGGCCCGCCCGGCGTGCTCGAAGGGCACGACCTCCCCGGCGGCGTTCAGGTAGGCGTCCGGAAGCGCGGCGTAGACGGCGGCGGCCAGGAGCGGCCCCGCCGGGCGTCCGATGCGGGCGGCCGGTCGCGGGGGGGACGTAGCGGTCGCGGCGCCCGTCACGGTGCGGATGCCTCGTCGTCCTGCGAGATGCGAAAGCGCTGGTGACAGGTGTCGCAGACGTCCCGGAGCTGGGCCACCCGGGCGTCCAGCGCGTCGGGTGCCAGCGCTTCGGCGTCCTGGGAGAGCGCGCGCGCCTCGCGCTCGAGCTGGGCCGCGTAGCCTAGGAACTCGCCGCGCTCGGCCGGGCCCAGCCCGAGGTCGTTCGCGGCCACCGGGATCTCTGCCGCCGAGTCCGCCAGGACCGCGGCGATCCGCTCGACCTCGGCGACCCGCGGGCCGCGGACGTCGCGCGTCCCGAGGGCGCGGGGCAGGCGCTCGTTGGACAGGCGATCGAGGCCGCGCATCACCGCCTCCAGACGCTCCCCCTGCACGGCATGCTCGACCGCAGGCGGTGCCTCGGCCGGTTGCTCCCGGGGGCGCTCCGCGCGCAGCGGGCCGCAGCCGCCGGTCGCCAGCGCGATGACGATGACCAGGGAGCGGGCGATGCCCGGTCGCATCAGAAGTGCACCCGCAGCCGCAGGCTGAACACCCAGGCGTTGCGCGCCGTCCCGCGCGCCCCGGGGTCCAGGATGAACTGCGCGTCTGGCGTGACGTCGAGCCAGGGAAGCACGGCGATGCGATAGTACAGCTCGATCCCGGTCTCGCGGTCGAAATCCGGATCCACGCGGTCGCGGAAGCGGTCGGACCCGATGGCCTGGTACGAGCCGAGGCCCAGCACGTCGGCGCCGCGCCCGGGCAGGAGCCCCCGGTACTCCAGGCCGACGGACCAGAACCAGGCGATGCGGTTCACGTCCTCGTCCGCCGCCCCGAAGCGGCCGAAGAGACCGAGCCCCTGATCCCACGCGCCCGCTTCGCGCAGGACCTGCTGGTCGAAGTTCAAATACACCCCGACGTGTCCACGCTCGCTTCGGGCCGGGCGTCCGAAGACCCGTTTCTCGCGCCCGTCCAGGAAGACCCCGACCCGGTAGCTGCCGGAGAGGCCTCCCTCGCGACCCGGGAGCTTCGCGCGCAGGGCGAGCTCGGCGTAGCCGCTCAGGCTGTCGAAGCCGTCGAAGGTGGTGTCGAAGCCGGAACGCGTGATCACGTTGTCGGTGTCGACGACGCCCAGGGCGAGCTCGGCCCAGGGGACGGGCGCCAGCAGGAGCGCTGCCCCCAGGCCGTTCGACAGCGGCACCACCGCGTTGTTGTCGAGGAACGTGTTCAGGAACTGGCGGTCTTCACTGTTGGCGTAGAGGTTCCGGTCGAAGAGCGTCTGCTGCTCCAGGAAGCCCACGCGCAGCCGGACCCGGTCGTCCAGGATGGCCTGCTGCGCCCAGAGCTCGCTCACGTAGGCCGGCTGGTCGAAGTCGGCGTCGTCGATGGGGTCGCCGAGAGCGCCCACGTCGGCATTCACGTTGCGGTCGTAGAAGCCCTTCACGTGCAGCAGCAGGTCGAGGCCGGGCCAGCCGATGCTCTCCTCGGCGTGCGCTAGGGCGAAGAAGTCGTAGCTGCCGCTGTGCCCGCCCGTGCTGCCGGGCTCCGCCCCTCCGGCGGGTTTCCAGCTCAGGGTCTGGTTGTAGAACATCCAGACCGAGAGCCCCCGGCGCTCGAGCTGGCTTCGCCAACCGTCCGGGCCGCCCAGCAGCTGCGGGGACTCCCGCAGGTGGCGGCGCAGGCTCCAATTCGCCGCCGGCTCGCTTGCCGCCGCGGCTGGATCGGCCCGCGCGCCCGCCGCGAGTCCGGGTCCCAGCGCGGCCAGCACCAGCACGGCGCCGAGCTTCACGTGCGGGTGTTTCGCTTGTGCTTTCCTGGCGTGGGTGCCGACTTCATCTGGAAGCGGTGGTCCTCCACCAGCCTCAGGAGGTCGAAGGCGCTCAGGATCCCCACCACCTTGCGTTCGTCGGTCACGACCACGCGGTGGATCCCGTGGTTGCGCATGACGCGCGCCGCGACGCTGACGTCGTCGTACTTGGGGACCGTGTAGACCTTCTCGGTCATGATCTTCGAGACCGGGGTGCCGCCCGGGTGGGAGGCGAGCAGGTCGGTGCTCGAGACGATTCCCACCGGCTGCCCGTCCGTGTCCACGATGGGCAATGCAGAGATGCCGTTGCGCTCCAGCACGCCGCGGACGTGGTCCAGCGTCTGGTGCGGCTGCGCCGTCACCACCTGCTCGCGCATCAGATCAGCGACCTTGACGTTCATGGCTCCTCCTGTCGAGCGAGGCAGGGCGGCCCGCCGGCCCGCCGGAGTGTGGCGAAAAATGCCCGGTAGCGCCGGGCATGGATCCGCAGCGGGCTAGTCGCGTCGCAGGCGACGCCAGCCCCACGCCAGGGGCAATCCCGCCGCCAGCAGCCCCACGCTGGTGTGGGCCGGAGGCCAGTCGAGCCCGGTGGAGAGCACGAAGCCCACCAGCGCGGCGCTCACGGCCACGAGCGGCGATACCCACAGCATGGGCGACACCTCGCGGCACACGTTCTTGGCGATCAGGGCGGGCAGCACCAGACACCCGAACGTGTAGAGCGTGCCCGCGGAGCGGATGGACAGCCCCACGGCCAGGCCCAGCCACACCGCGAGCGCGCCCGCCCACGCGCGCCGCGAGAGGCCGAGTGCGCCCGCCAGCTCCGGATCCAGCGTGACCAGCAGCAGGCGCTCGTGGAGGGCGACCGCGGCCCATACCGTGGCGATGGCGATGGCCGCGAAGAATCCCAGGTCGCCGGCGGACGCCGTCAGGAGCGTGGAAAAGAGCAGCCGCTGCACCTCCTCCAGCCCGTGGGGGCTGTGCGCGAGCATCAGCACCGGGATGCTCCCCGCCAGCAGGAACACCCAGCCGGTCACGGCCTCGTGGCTCTCGCTGCGGCCCTCGCCGACGCGCGCCGCCAGCCAGGCGGTGGCCACCGACGCGGCGACCGCGAACGCCGTGGCTCCCGCGTCGGACTCGAGGGAGCGCAGGCCGGCCGCCGCACCCGCGAGCCAGAGCGCCACCGCCACGCCCAGGGTGGACGCCTGCGCGACCGCCGCGCCCAGGAAGATGTGATCGCGGGCGACGATCCAGACGCCCACCACCGAGAGCACCCCGGCGATCAGGAGCCCCACCATCCAGGTGGTTCCGAAGAGCTCCCACGAGCCGAGGAAGCTCTCGATCACGACCCCTCCCGGCTCGCCAGGTCCAGTGAGATGCCGAAGGCCCGCTCGATCACGTCGTGCTCCAGCAGCTCGGACGCGCTGCCCGTCGTGACCCGGCCATCCAGCTCGAAGAGCGCCACGTGGGTGGCGATGCGCGCGGCCAGGTGCAGGTTGTGGGTGACGAAGAGCAGCGTGAGCCCCTGCTCCCGGTTCAGCTCCACGACGGTGCGCCGGAAGGCGTCCTCGGCGGCCACGTCGAGGCCCTCGGTCGGCTCGTCCACCAGCAGCAGCCGCGGACGGCGCACCAGGGCACGGGCCACGAGCGCCCGCTGGCGCTGACCGCCGGAGAGCGACCAGTAGCTGGCGCGCGCCCGATTCTCGAGCCCGACCCGCGCGAGGGCGCGCTCGCGTGTGGCGCGGCGCTCGCCCCGGGGCACCGTGGAGCGCACGAAGCCGAGTCGCACGAACTCGCGCACGGTGGTCGGCAGGGTCGGGTTGAGTTCGCAGCGTTGGGGGACGTAGCCGAGGCGCCGGCGATCGCGCAGCTCGGGCTCGAGCTCGAGCTGGCCGGCCAGGGGCGCGAGCGTTCCCAGCACGCCGCGCAGGAAGGTGGTCTTCCCGGTGCCGTTGGGACCGATCAGGAACCACAGCTCACCGCGCCGGACCTCGAGATCCACGCCTCGCAGCACCGGCTCCCCGCCGTAGCCCAGGTCCAGGCTTCGGGCCCGCAGCACGGGCGTGTCCTCGCTCATGACGGCGCCGCACCCTTTCTGCTGGCCTCGAGCACCTGGCGCAGGTTGTAGTCGATCATGTCCAGGTAGTCTCCCGCGCCGTCGCGCGAGCCCACCTGGTGGGCCATGGCCGCCACGCCCGCCCCCGTGCGCTCCGAGATCCAGCGCGCGTGGCGCGGGTCGAAGTACGCGCTCGACAGGATCACCCGGGCGTCTTGCGCCCGCATGGCCGCCACCACCTCGCGCAGGTGCCCCGCCGTCGGCGCGATCCCGGGCTTGGGCTCGAGCGTGCCGATGAGCTCGAGCCCGAAGCGGTCCGCGAAGTACACCCAGGCCTGGTGGTCTTCGACGGCCCGGATGCCCGCCAGGGCGCGCGCCTCACCCAGCCAGCCGCCCAGGGCGACGGCGTCCCCGGCCGCCAGCGCCTCGATCCCGCCGGACTCGATGGCGTCGGCGAGCGCGTCCGGGCCGTGTCGAGCGGCCAGCTCGGTCCCGACCAGCCGCTGCATCAGCTCCTTCCCGAGCGCGTCGTAGCGCGCGCGGAAGCCCGCCGCCTCTGCCGGCCGCAGCTCCACCAGTCGGTCCCGGATCAGCGCCGCCACCCGCAGGCCCCGCACCGGATCCACCAGGAAGTGGGGATTGCCGTAGAGGTGGATGTCGCCCATGGAGCGGTCCACCGGAATCCTGGGCACCTCCAGCGGCCGGATGGCCGTGGAGGCGTTCAGGTAGCCGCGGCTCCCGGGCAGGACGTCGCTGTTGCGCGCGCTGCGCAACAGTACCGGCGCCCAGCCGAGTTCCAGCTCCATGCCGACCTCCAGAAACAGGTCGGCGTCGTGGAGCTCGCGGATGAAGCTCGGCCGTGCCTCCACGTAGTGCGGATCCTGGGGGCCCTTGGCCAGGACCGTGACCTCCACCTGGTCGCCGCCGATGCTGCGCGTGAGGGCGCCGAGGTCGGGGACGGTCGCAACCACGTCCAGGGGCTTCGCGGCGGCCGCGCCCGCGAGGCCGAAGAGCAGCGCTGCGCCCGCGATCCACGTCGTGGTACGTTGCACGTCGAGCCTCCTAGTACCGGTGCGCCGGGTGCGAGCCGAACAGGAACTCGACGCCCGCCCAGACGCTGTGCGCGTCTCCGTCGCGCAGGAAGTCCGCCTTGTCGTAGTTGTACTGGAGCCGCAGGCGCGAGAACTCCGACGGCTGAAAGACCAGCAGCGGTGACACCCGATGCCGGTTGTCCCGGAACGGATCCTCGCTGCGACCCTGGTACCTCAGGATCGAGGCGCCGCTTCCGGTCCCGTACTCGTAGCGGATCCCGGTCGACCAGTTCCGGCGGAAGCCCCAGAGCATCTGGGCGTAGAGCCCCCAGTCGCTGAGCGTGTCGCCGCCGATGGCCACGGGATCGTCGCAGCCCTCCTCCTCGTCCCGTGTCTCCAGGCAGCCGAAGAAGCCGTCAGCCTCGTAGCCTCGGTACAGGAACTCGCCCTCGAGCTTCAGGAAGGGCCAGCCCCGGTCGGTCTTTAGGGGGCGCCACTTGAAGACCACGTCGGCGCCGCCGATCCAGGTGTTGGCATCGCCGCCCGTGGCGTTCGGTCCGAGCAGCCCCGAGACGCCGAGCTGGGTGCTCCAGGTGTCCGAGAGGTCGAAGCCGTTGACCCAGCGGGCCAGGTACACGAGGTCGGCCACGCCGGAGACAGGGCGGCCGGCGAACGGCCGTCCGCCGATGGGGCGGTCCTCGAACACCGCTTCGTTGGCGAGGAAGCTCACCATGGTCTCGCCCTTGGCGTTCTGGGCGCCCAGGACCAGCTCCGAGTACCAGGGCAGCGGAGTCAGCCAGCCTACCCGCACACCCGGGGCGCGCATGCCGTCCTCGCCGAAGAAGCGCGTCAGGATGAGCGGCTGGTCCTGCCAGTCCCAGAAGTGGGCGTGCTGCGGATTCGCGCGGCCGAAGTCCGTGAAGAACAGGCCGAACTCCACCTCGAGGCCGTGCTCCTGCAGGCCCCAGGGCAGCTGCATGCTGGTCACGAAGGCCTCCTCGATCTCGAAGAGCGATTCGCCCTCGAGGTCGTAGAAGTAGACGAGGTGCACCTCACCGTTCAGGTAGGGGTCCACGGCGCCCATGAAGGACAGCTCCAGCGCCTGGAGGTTGAAGTTCCGCTGGCGCGGCTCGTGGTCGCCGCCCTGGAGGCGGAGCAGCTCGCCGTCCTGGGCGGTCGACGAGCCGAAGCTCGACAGCACGTCGAGGGAGACGTCCAGCAGCTGGAAGGTCATGCTCCCCGCCTGGCGCGAGGCGAGTGCCCCGTCCGGGTAGTCCTGGGACACCGATGGCAGCGAGGCCTGGCGGGCCATGTCCTCGGCGGAGCGGGCCTCGTCCCGGGCGGCCTGCACCGCGTCCTCCAGGCCCGAGATCGTCTGCTTCATCTCGCGGTTCTGCTGGATCAGCTGCTGCATCTGGGCCTTCAGGGCTTGCAGCTCGTCGCTCGTGGGAGCCGCTTCGTCGGCGTGCGCCGCGGCCGGAATCAGGGCCAGGGCGAACGCGCAGGTCAGCGCGCGCACGGGGTGCGTTCGCGATCGTCGCATCGGGGTTCCCTCCGACGCCCGGCCCCGTGGCCGGGCGCATGGCACCGGCGCGGTCCGTGCACGCGCGCGTGCGCGTTCCGTGCCGGAGCGGGTTGTCGATCGGATCTGGGTTCGGAGCTAGGCGGAGCCGGGCGGAGCGCGGGCGCGCTGGCCGTCGAGGATCGGGGCGGATCGCGGCGCCCGGGGCACGGGGAGTGGCAGGCGGGCGACGGAGGCGAACGCGACGTCGGCGCGGGCGCTCTCCGCGGTGAGTGCCGTCCGTGCCTGGGCCAGCGCCCGACAGATGGGACAGTCGACGTGGGCCGCGTCGAGGATCGCCGCCCTCTCGGTCCACTCGGCGACAGGGGCGGCGACGTCGCTCGTGCTCCGGACGTGCCCCACCAGGAAGCCCGACTGGCCCACCAGGGCCAGGGCGAGCAGCGGCGCGAGCAGGCGCAGGCGGTGCGGGCGTGCAGCGCGCATCAGGAGTCGGAGTCTACTCGGGGGTCGGCGGCGGGTGCAAGGAGAGGGGCTGGCGTGTCACACCCAGGCGGCGACGGCCGCCATCGCGCCCATGCCGAGGGTGGCCAGCAGCCAGGTCGCGAAGCGTCCGCCCGGCTCCTCCAGCTCGTCGCGCAGGATGTCCACCACGGCGACGTAGGCGAAGGTCCCCGCCGCCAGCGCCAGGAAGGCGGCTTCGAAGCCGAGCCGGGCGCTGCCCTCCAGCGCTTCGTCGAGCACGATGCCGATCAGGATCCCGGCGGGCGTCGCGGAGGCGAAGAGCGCCAGCAGTCCCCACGCGCGCGCCCGCGGCGCGCCCGCGCGCACGAGGCTCACGCCCAGGGCGAAGCCCGCCGCCGACTTGTGGGCGAGGATCGCCACGGTGATCACCAGCGCGCCGGCCACGTCCGGCTGCGCGCCGAGTGCGAGGCCGGCCAGGAACGAGTGCACCGAGAGCGCGGTCACGACTGCGTAGGCGGCCAGGCCGCTGCGGCCCGGGGCGCGCAGCGGCGCGAAGCGCTCGTCCGACGGGGCGTGCACCATCGCGTGGGCGCCCTCGGGCAGCAGCACGTGCTCGCACAGGAACATCAGCACGAAGGCCAGCGCGGCCAGCAGGAAGGGCAGGGGATAGCGCCCGCCGAGCTCGTCCCAGGCCCGGGTGGCGTCGGGCAGCATGTGGATCAGCCCCGCGCCGAGCAGGATGCCCGCCGCCACCGCGTTGCCCCACCCGAGCATGCGCCCGGCCGGGGTCCGCCCACCGCGAAGCAGCGGCAAGGCCCCCCCGATCCCCCCCGCTGCGAGGATCGCCACCAGCAGCCCCAGCTTCAGTCCGATCACGGCGGGGACGTTCCTCGAGATTTGCGTCGAGTGCCAGACCTGTCACCGGTCCGCGCAGGAGTGCCCCCGGACGCAAGAATCGAGGAGCGTCCCCGCTCGTTGCGTCAGGGGAGGGGGCAGCGGGCGATGCCGTGGCCGCCGAGGGAGGCGAGGTAGAGGTGGCCGTCGTGGGGCTCGGCGGCGTTGATGGCGGGACCGATGGGGAGGCCGGGGGCGTGGAAGGAGCGCAGCACCCGACCCTGCTCGTCGAGGGCCAGCACCAGGCCGTAGCCGCGCTCGCTTCCGGGCGGAGACGCCGCGATGCGCTCGGCCATTCCGGGAAAGCGCAGGAGGTTGCTCAGGCGTCCCCGGAGCGCCGGGCGGCGGTGGAGCCAGTCGAGCAGGTCGTTGCGCAGCAGCCCCAGGCTGACGTAGAAGGTTCCCGCCCCGTCGGACACGAAGCCGTCGGGCATGCCCGGCAGGTTCTCGATCAGGCGGTCGCTGGTCCCCGCCCGCGGCCCGCGCAGCCAGTGGCGGGTGATGCGGTAGGCGGACAGCTCGACCACGGCCACGAAGTCCTCGTCGGCGGAGAGCGCTACGCCGTCGGGCCAGAGCAGGCCTTCGACGAGGGTGTCGACCTGCCCGGTCACGGGATCGCGCACGTGCAGCCGCCCGCTGGGGTCCATGGCGGCGAGCCGCAGCATCACGTCGTAGGTGATGTTGCCGCTGCGCGCGAAGGACGCCTCCTCGCTGGGGAAGAAGACGCGCCCGTCGCGCGCCACGGTGGCGGCCTGTCCCTTGAGCCACGGAATGCGCTCGACGCGCCCCTGCGGATCGATGCGCGAGCCGGGTACGTCGTAGTCGTCCGACACCAGCAGGTGTCCGTCCGCATCGAAGGCGAGGCCGTTCGGGCGCCCGCCGGGCCGCGCGAACACCTCGATCTCCGGCTCGCCGGGTCCGTCGAACGTGAGGCGCAGGATCTCTCCCGCGCTGGTGCCCGTGTAGAGCCGGCCCTCCGGGTCCAGCGCGAACTCCTCGGGGTGGGGCACGCGATCCACCGCGACGATCTCGCAGCGGGCGAGCCCGTCGTTGGGTGCCAGGGGCCCGGTCAGGGGAGGCGCGGGCGGGGCCTCGAAGCGACGGGGGTGCACCAGGGGCGGCGTCAGGGCGAGAACCAGGAGCAGCGCCCCCAGCGCCAGGAACGGAAGGGCGAGCAGCCAGACCAGCCAACGCACGGGGCTCCCTCCTATAGACCGACTATCGGTCTTTTACCGACCAATGGTCGGTTCGTCAAGTTCGGGTACAAACACGGGGCGTGAGTACGCCCACCCGCCGCCAGCAGCAGGCCGAGGCTACCCGCGACGCCATCCTGGGCGCCGCGCGGGAGCTCTTCGCCGAGCGCGGCTACGCCGGGACCTCGATCGAGGAGATCACCGCCCGCACCGGCGCCGCCCGCGGCGCGCTCTACCACCACTTCCCCAGCAAGGAGGCGCTCTTCCGGGCGGTGGTGGAGCAGCTCGAGGCCGAGCTGATGGCAGGCATGCTGGCGGCCATCCCGCTGGACCGCGGCCCCTGGGAGCAGGTGGAGGCGGGCTGCTCGGCCTTCCTCGACGCCTGCCTCGACCGCGGCGTGCGCCGGATCTTCCTGCTGGATGCGCCGGCGGTGCTGACCCTGGACCAGGAAGCCTGGCCCGCGCTGCTGGAGCTGGCGCGCGCGCAGCTCCGGAACCTCTTCGGCGACGACGCCGACCTCGATGCGGACTCGGTGGCGAGCGCGCTCCTCGGCACCCTGAACGGGCTCTCGCGCGGGTACCTGGCCCATGCCGAGGACCCGGCCGAGGCGCGTCGGAACGCCCAGGTGGTGCTGGCCCGGGTCCTCGCCGGCCTGCGCGGCGGATGAACTCCGCTCGCCTGCGGAAAGAGAGAGGATCGGAAGTCGGCTGGAGCCGACTTCCCAGCCGGCTTGGCGCTGTCGCTGAGACCGCTTCGCGCGCCGCCCCAGGCGGCGGCGCTTGCGGCCGAGACCGCAGCGGGTCCAACGAGAGCGGTCAGGGCTTGGGGTTGGAGCGCCGACCTGCGCGAACCGAAGGAGCGCAGCGGGTGTCCCCTCCGCCCCCGCCCCGCAGTCCCGTCAGAAGCGCGAGGCCGTGAGTTCCACGTCGGCCCGGCCCCAGGCGTTGCGGAAGCCCTGCTCCGCCCAGTCTGCCTGGTCGCGGTTCCCCTGGTCACTCAGGCTCGCTGCCAGGCCGTAGAGCGACCAGCCGTTCTGCGGGTACGCCGCCAGGTCCTGGCGGTAGACGGCCTCCGCCTCGGAGGCGCGGCCGGCGTCGAGCAGCACCGCGCCCAGCGCCTGGCGCACCGGGAAGTAGAAGGGCGGCGGCTCCATGTACACGAGCGCGTCCTGGCGCGCGACGGCCTGCTCGAGGGAGGCCACCGCGGCGTCGGTGTTCCCTGCGCTGGCCTCGATCTCGCCGGCGAGATGGGCGGCCGCGATCTCCAGCAGCTCGCGCGACGGCGCGGTACCGCCCGCCACGATCAGGCTCGCTGCGGCCGGGTTCTCCGCCGTGGCTCGCAGGCTGCGCAGCTCGGCACGGGCTTCGTCGCGGCGACCCGTGCGGGTGAAGGCGACGCCCCGGGCGTAGTGGTGCATGCCGACCAGGTAGACGTGCCCGGGGTCCGGCGCGGGCTCGCCCAGCACCGCGTCCCACCTCCCGAAGCGCACGAGGGTCAGGGTCGGGATCGCCACGAACTCCTGCAGGAAGTCCATCTCCGCCATGCCGTCGCGGGTCTTGGCCGCCAGCTTGCGCGCCGAGCTGAGCGCGATCTGGCTGCGGCCTTCGGTGCTCGCCGCGGCCCACAGGAAATGGATGTTGTGGGGGTAGTAGAGCGCGCGGTAGAAGGCGCCGGCCCGGCAGGTGGCGAAGAACGCCTCGTCGGCGGCGGTGGCGCGCTGGTTGATCTCGAGCGCATCCTCGTAGCGCCCCACGCGCCAGTAGATGTGGGACGGCATGTGGACGAGGTGTCCCGCTTCGGGGGCCAGGGTGCCCAGCCGGTCCGCGGCCGGCTCCGCCTTCTCCGGGAAGAACTCCTCGGTGGCGTGGATGTAGTAGTGGTTCGCGCCCAGGTGATCGGCCTGCTCCGCCAGCACGCCCTCCAGCAGCGCGAGGATCTCGAGGGTGAACTCGCGCGGCTGCGCGTCCGAGGTCCAGTAGTTCCAGGGATACAGATCCATCAGCGACTCGGCGTAGAGCGTCGAGACGTCCGTATCCTCGGGCCACAGCTCGTGGACGCCGCGCATGGCGTCGGCGTAGGCCCGGTCGAGGGGCGTGCGATCGTCGGGCGGCTCGGCGGCGTAGCGGACGGCGACCGCTTCGATCAGCGCGCGCTCCTTGTCGGTCGCAGCGAGAGCCCGGCGCTTCGCCTCCTGGGCCGCGGCCCATGCCTCGCGGCCGGCGTCCGGGCCCATGGGGGCGTTGATGTTGGGGCCGAGCGCCAGCGCCACGCCCCAGAAGCAGATGCCGCACGCGGGGTCGAGGCGTGCGGCCTCGCGGAAGGAGCGCACGGCGGCGTCGTGATTGAACCCGTAGGTGAGCGCCAGCCCCTGGTCGAAGTAGCGCTGCGCCTCGGCTACGTCGGTCGTGATCGGCAACGAGTGGTCGCCGAGACCGGCGAGCAGGCGCGGCACGTCGTCCGGCCTGGGAGCGGCAGCCCGAGGCCGGAACCGTGTCGGTAAATGCCCATGGCGTACCCCCTCTCGAATTTGGATACCATTGTGGCCGGGGTGTCGTGCCGCGTCACGCCGTTCCGGTCATCCTTTGGAGCGGCCGTCCGATACGGTTGGGACGGCCCCTGCTAACTTCTGACGAGAAAGCCGCTCTGTCGCCCGTACGACAGCCGTGACGGGAAAGAGTGGGACATCCTGACACCCTAGCGCGCGATGGCCGTCCCGCGGGGAGGAAGACGCATGCCGGCCGGCCTGGACGCCGAGTCCCTCGAGCTCGCGATCGAGACGCTTCACGACTTCGCCAAGCAGCGCTTGCCCGACGAGGCCCTGCTCGGCTTCGACGCGAGCGACGAGATGCCGCTGGACCTGGTCCGCGAGATGTGCGGACCCGAGGTGGGGCTGCAGCTGCTGTTCGTGCCCGAGCCCTTCGGCGGCATGGGAGGCGGGGCGTTCGACGTCTACCGCTTCTGCGAAGAGCTCGCGCGCATCGACCTCGGCATCGCGACGGGACTGCTGGCCACCTTCCTGGGCAGCGATCCGATCCGCGTGGGCGGCACGCTGGAGCAGCAGGAGACCTGGCTCGGGGCCATCGCCGAGCGCGGCATCCTGATGGCCTACGGCGCCACCGAGCCCGAGGCGGGCAGCGACCTCGCCAACCTGCGCACCACGGCCACACCGGTCGAAGAGGAAGGCCGCACCGTGGCCTACCTCCTGAACGGCCGCAAGCAGTGGATCAGCAACGGGGGTGTGGCCGAGGTGTGCACCATCCTGGCCAACGCGCCCGGAGGCCCGAGCTGGTTCGTGGTGGAGCGCGGCGCCGAGGGCTTCCACGCCGAGAAGCCCGAGGACAAGCACGGGATCCGCTCCAGCAACACCGCCGCGCTCACCCTCGACGACGTGCGGGTCGACGTGGACCGGCTGGTGGGCGGCGTCGAGGGCCAGGGCCTGCAGCAGGCGCAGGCGGTCTTCGGCTACACGCGGCTGATGGTGGCCGCCTTCGGCCTGGGTGGCGGCTGGGCGGCGCTCGACCGCGCCATCCCGTACTCCGTGGATCGCATCCAGGCCGGCGGGCCGCTTTCGGAGAAGCAGGGCTACACCCACAAGCTGATCGTGCCCCACGCCGCCTGGCTCGAGGCGGCGCGCGCGTACATCGAGGAGACGGCGGTTCGACTCGACGCGGGCGAGGGCGCCCTCACCACCGAGGGTGCCATCGCGAAGTACGTGGCCAGCGAGGCGGGCAACCGCGCGGCGGACGCCGCCATCCAGGCCCTCGGCGGCTACGGCTACACCCACGAGTACGTGGTGGAGAAGATCAAGCGCGACGTGCGCATCACCACGATCTACGAGGGCACCTCCGAGATCATGGAGATGACGATCGCGCGGGACCGCTGGCAGCAGCACCTGAAGACGCGCGGGCGTTACTACCACGACCACGCGGACGAGCTCGAGAAGCTGGAGCATTCGCACCCGGACTGCGGCGCGGGCGCTGCCGCGCTGGCGTCGCGAGCGCTGGCCGAGACCCTGGAGCGGGCGCGGCTGGCGCGGCTCACCCGCAACCAGCACATCCTGCTGCGCGTGGGCGAGTGGGTGAGTCTCGCCGAGTGCGCCGGCAGCCTGGCGCGGCGCGCGGCGGCGGCGGCCGACGGCGCGCTTCCGCCCAAGGCGGAGCGCCGTTTCGACGCCCCGGCGCTGGCGGTGCTGTCGCGGGTGTTCGCGCGCGAGGCGGCGCTTCAGGTGGCGCAGGCGGGCGTGCGCTGGATCGTGGGCGCCGGCGGCGCGAGCGACGCGGAGGTTCCGGCCCTGGAGCGGGCCCTGGAGCTCCAGGCCATCTACCGTGCCCAGTCGGGGCTGATCGAGGACATGGGACGGATCGCGGACGTGCTGTACGACCGGGGCCGCGCGTAGACGCGGCGCAGCCGGTTGCGGCTGCCTGGGGGGGGGAATTCATGGAAGACGCTGCTCGCCGTGCCATCGCGATCGTCGGAGTCGGCGCGATCCTGCCGGACGCGCCGGACGTGCAGGCGTTCTGGCGCAACATCGTCGAGGGACGCTACAGCATCGGCGAGGTCGATCCCGCGCGCTGGGATCCCGATCGCTACTACGACCCGGACCCGGCGGCGCCGGACAAGACCTATTCGAAGATCGGCGCCTGGGTGCGCGAATGGGATTGGGACCCCATGAAGTGGCGCCTGCCCCTCCCTCCCAAGGTGGTCGACGCCATGGACGTGGCCCAGCAGTGGGCGGTGGCCTGCGCGCGCGCGGCGCTCGTCGACTACGGCCACCCGGACCGGAACCTCGACCTGGAGCGCACCGCCTGCGTGATCGGGAACGCCATGGCGGGCGAGCGGCACTACGAGACCGC
Source organism: uncultured delta proteobacterium (assembly GCA_947259215.1). Classification (GTDB taxonomy): domain Bacteria; phylum Myxococcota_A; class UBA9160; order UBA9160; family JAFDET01; genus CAMYLJ01. The sequence continues at coordinate 4,666 of CAMYLJ010000025.1, read as the reverse complement.
GCTGCGCATCCAGTTCCCCGAGTACGCCGCGGCCCTGGACGAGACGCCCGCCTTCGCGGCGCTGCCCGACGACGTGCGCGCGGCGGTGCGCGAGCAGTGGCGCATGCGCATCGGCGAGGCCCTGCCCGAGATCAGCGAAGACACCATGCCCGGCGAGCTGGCCAACTGCATGGCCGGCCGCGTGGCCAACCTCTTCGACCTCCACGGGCCCAACTACGTCTGCGACGCGGCCTGCGCCTCGGCGCTGGCTGCCATCGACGCCGCCGCCGAGGGCCTGGTGGAGAACGAGTTCGACGCGGTGCTGGCGGGCGGCGTGGATCGCAACATGGGCGCGTCCACCTACGTCAAGTTCTGCAAGATCGGAGCGCTCTCCGCGACCGGCACCCGGCCCTACGCCGACGGCGCCGACGGCTTCGTGATGGGGGAGGGCGCCGCCTTCTTCCTGCTGAAGCGGCTGGCCGACGCCGAGCGCGACGGCGACCGGATCTACGCCGTACTGCGCGGCATGGGCGGTTCGAGCGACGGCCGCGGCAAGGGCATCACCGCTCCGAACCCGGTGGGCCAGCGTCTGGCGGTGGAGCGCGCCTGGCGGATGGCGGGACTCTCGCCTGCGGACGTGGGGCTCGTGGAGGGGCACGGCACCTCCACCCGGGTGGGCGATGTGGTGGAGGTGGAGAGCCTGAGCGCGGTGTTCGGCGCCGCCGGCCTGCCTGCGCGCTCGGTGCCGATCGGCTCCGTGAAGTCCAACATCGGGCACCTGAAGGGCGGCGCCGGGGCAGCCGGCCTGCTGAAGGCGACCCTCGCGCTGCACGAGAAGCTGCTGCCGCCGAGCCTGAACGCCGAAACCCCTACCCCGAAGGTGGACTGGTCCGCGACCCCGTTCTTCCCCAACACGGAGGCGAAGCCGTGGGACGCGCCCGCCCGCGGCGTGCGCACGGCATGCGTGAGCGCCTTCGGCTTCGGCGGGACCAACTTTCATGCGGTATTGGAGGAGCACGTGCCCGGACGCCTCACACGTGGGGGCGCCTCGGTGTCGGTCCCCGAGACGGTCGCCTCGCTCACCCTCGACGTCTCGGAGCTGAAGGCCCCGCTGCGCGGGGCCGCGCTGCTCGGCGCCGCCAGCGTGGACGAGCTGCGCGGGAAGCTCGACGCCCTCGTCGCCGAGGCCGCCGCGGGGCGGGCGCCGGCGGTGGCGCCGCCCGCGGAGGCGGACCTGCGCGCGCCGGAACGCCTGGCGATCGACTACGCCGACGCCGCCGAGCTGGCGGCGCGGGGCGATCGGGCGAAGCGCGCGCTGGCCAGCGACGAGCCCGCGCTCTGGCGCGCGGTCCGGGCCCAGGGCATCCACCGCGGGAGCGGCGAGCCCGGGCGCGTGGCCTTCCTCTACACCGGCCAGGGCTCCCAGTACGCCAACATGCTGCGCGACCTGCGCGCGTCCGAGCCCGTGGTGGCCGAGACCTTCGCCGAGGCGGACCGGGTGATGGCGTCGCACCTGGAGCGTCCGCTCTCGGAGTACGTCTTCGTGGATCCCGACGACGCCGAGGCGGTGAAGCGCGCCGAGGCCGACCTGCGCCGCACGGAGATCACCCAGCCGGCCGTGCTGACGGTGGACCTGGCGCTGACACGGCTGCTGGCGTGCTACGGGATCACGCCCGACCTGGTCATGGGCCACAGCCTCGGCGAGTACGGGGCGCTGGTGGCCGCGGGCGCCCTGCCGTTCGAGGACGCACTGCTGGCCGTGAGCGCGCGGGGCCGCGGGATGGCCAGCCTCGACATCCCCGACAACGGCAAGATGGCCGCGATCTTCGGGCCGCTGGCAGCCGTCGAAGAGGTGCTGGCCGGGATCGACGGCGAAGTGGTGATCGCGAACATCAACAGCGGCAGTCAGGCCGTGATCGGAGGCGCCAGTGACGCGGTGGACGCGGCCGTCGCGGCCCTCGAAGAGCGGGAGCTGAAGGCGGTGCCGCTGCCGGTCTCCCACGCCTTCCACACCTCGATCGTGGCGCCCGCCAGCGAGCCGTTGCGGGAGGTCCTGGAGGGCCTGCGTCTGGCGCCCCCGGAGACGCCGCTCGTGGGCAACGTGAACGGCGAGCTGTACCCGACCGGCCCCGGCGCGGTGCCCCGGATGCTCGACCTGCTGGCCGCGCAGGTGGCTTCCCCGGTCCAGTTCGTGAAGGGCCTGGAGACGCTCTACGCCGAGGGCGCGCGGGTGCTGGTGGAGGTGGGCCCGAAGTCGGCGCTCCACGGCTTCGCCAATGACGTGCTGGGCGAGCGCCCGGGCGTGGCGCCGCTCTTCACGAACCACCCCAAGCTGGGCGACGCCGCCTCCTTCAACCAGGCGCTGTGCGGCCTGTATGCGGCGGGGCTCGGCGTCGGACGCGCGGAGCCGACGGCGCGTCCTGCGCCGGCGGCCGTCGCCTCCACCCCCGCGCCGGCGGCGGTGCACGCCCCGACTGCGCCGGTCGCGGCGTCCGGCGGGGCCGGACTCTCCGAAGGCGCCTACCTGGAGCTCGGCCGGCTCTTCGCCGACGTGCTGGAGCGGGGCTCGCGCCTGGTCCACGGACCCTCGGCACCCGCCGCCTCCGCGCCGCCGGTGGTGACCGGCGCCGCGCTCGGCCTGCCGGGCCACGAGCGCGTCTTCGACGACGAGCACGTGCGCCGCATCCTCGACGGTGAGCAGGGGATCGACGTCATCCCGGGCCGCTTCCGCCGCGCGATGGTTGACAAGCACATCACCCGTCTCGTGAAGAGCGAGGCAGGCGCGCACTTCGAGGCCATCGAGGGTCCCGAGGAAGCCATCAAGCTTGCCGGGCGCGCGGGCGCGTTCGACCTGGAGCGCGAGTTCGGCATCCCGGCCGAGCGCATCCCGGCCCTCGACGTGGTGACGCGCCTGGGCATCGGCGCCGGGCTCGACGCACTGCGCGACGCGGGCATCCCGCTGGTGATGCACGACCGGATCACCCACAAGGGCACGCGCATCCCGGAGCGTTGGATGCTCCCCGAGGCCCTGCGCGACGAGACCGGGGTGATCTTCGCCGGCGCCTTCCCGGGCTACGATGCCTTCGCGGACGAGCTGACGCGCTACCACGAGGACCACGGCCGCCGCCGACAGCTCGAGGGGCTGGAGGCGCTGCGGGCGCGCCTCGACGACGGCGCCGGGTGCAGCGACGTCCTGCGCGCGGAGATCGAGCACCGCATCCACGCCGTGCGGGACGAGATCGAGGCCCATCCCTACGAATTCGATCGGCGTTTCCTGTTCCGGATCCTGGCCATGGGCCACTCCCAGTTCGCGGAGTACGTGGGCGCACGGGGTCCCAACACCCACCTCAACTCCGCCTGCGCCAGCACCACCCAGGCGTTCTCCCTGGCCGAGGACTGGATCCGCGCCGGCCGCTGCCGGCGTGTGATCGTCGTGGCCGGCGACGACGTCACCACCGACACGATGCTCGAGTGGATCGGCGCGGGCTTCCTGTCGACGGGCGCGGCCGCCACCGACGAGGTGGTCGAGGACGCCGCCGTGCCCTTCGATCGGCGCCGCCACGGGATGATTCTCGGCATGGGCGCCGCGGGCTTCGTGATCGAAGACCCCGCGTGCGCCCGGGAGCGCGGCCTGCGCCCGATCTGCGAGGTGCTCTCGACCGTCACGGCGAACAGCGCCTTCCACGGCACGCGGCTCGACGTGGAGCACATCCAGGGCGTGATGGAGCGGGTCGTGTCCCAGGCCGAGGCGCGCTTCGGTCTCGACCGCCGTGCGATGGCCCGCGAGCTGCTGTTCGTCTCCCACGAGACCTACACACCGGCCCGCGGCGGCAGCGCCTCGGCCGAGGTGAACGCCCTGCGCGCGGTCTTCGGCGACGCGGCCGACGCCATCGTCGTCGCCAACACCAAGGGCCTGACGGGTCACGCCATGGGGGTCGGGATCGAGGACGCGGTGGCGGTGAAGAGCCTGGAGACGGGCCTCGTCCCGCCGGTGCCGAACTACCGCGAGCCGGATCCCGAGCTCGGTCCGCTCCACCTCTCCAAGGGCGGCGCCTATCCGATCCGCTACGCGCTGCGGCTCGGGGCGGGCTTCGGCTCTCAGATCAGCCTCTCGCTGCTGCGCTGGGTGCCGACCCCCGACGGGCAACGACCGGACCCCGACGAGCTGGGCTACCGCTCGCGGCTCGTCGATCCCGCACGCTGGTCCGCCTGGCTGCGCGAGGCCGGCGAGGATCCCCAGGCGGAGGTCGAGGTCGTGCAGCGGACGCTGCGCGTCGTGGAGCGCCGAGCCGCCGCCCGGGCAGAGGCGGCCGCGCCGCCGCCGCTCGAGCCTCCGATCGTGAAGGCTCCCGGCGTGCCCCTGGCCGCCCAGCCCGCCCGTCCGCAGGCTGCGGCCCCGCCGCCGCCTGCGGCTCCGACGGGCGACGAGGCCATCCAGGAACGGGTGCTCGGCATCGTGGCGGAGAAGACGGGCTACCCGCCGGATATGCTGGACCTGGACCTCGACCTGGAGGCGGATCTCGGGGTCGATACGGTGAAGCAGGCGGAGACCTTCGCGGCGATCCGCGAGGCCTACGACATTCCCCGGGACGAGACGCTGAAGCTGCGGGACTACCCGACGCTGGCGCACACGATCCAGTTCGTGAAGGACCGCGCACCGGGGCTCGAGGCGGCGGCCCCGCCGCCG
>CAMYLJ010000024.1:49004-110355 GCA_947259215.1 uncultured delta proteobacterium | reverse complement strand
GGCGGCCGCGCGGCCGCCGCTGGCGCGGCGCGAGTGGAGCGTCCTGGCGCTGCTGACCCTGCTCGCTGTCGGGCTGCGCTGGCTCCATTGGGAGCGCACGCCCGCCATGTTCAACGACGGGCCGCGCTTCCTGGCCCAGGCGGAGAGCTTCTTCCGGGGCGACTGGACCGCCGGCATCGGCGACATCTATCACCCGCTCTACGCCCTCGCGACCGCCAGCGCCATGACGCTCTTCGGGCCGGCCGAGCCGCAGCCCGCCCACTGGGAGAACGCCGCGGCCGCGGTCTCGATCGTCGCGGGGGCAGGTGGCGTGGTCGCCTTCTACTTCTTCGTGCGCAGTGCGTTCGGCCCCGAGACCGGCTGGATCGGCGCGACGCTGTTGGCGGTGCATCCGATCACCGTCGAGTTCTCGTCCGACGTGCAGAGCGACGGGCTCTATCACGCGCTCCTGCTCGGCGCGGTGGCGCTGCTCTGGTCCGGGCTCGTGCGCGGGTCGGCCGGGCGTGCGGCCCTGGGTGGCGTCGCCGGCGGCCTGGCCTACCTGACCCGGCCCGAGGGACTGGGGGTCGTCGGCGTGGCGGGGCTCGTCGGGGTGGGGATGGTGCTGACTCGCCGCTGGTCGCCGCTGCGCGGGCTCGGATGGGGGGCAGCGCTCACCGCGGGCAGCCTGCTGCTGGTGGCGCCCTACGTGCTGGCCCTCCACCGCGACTCCGGGGTCTGGACCCTGACCCAGAAGAAATCGCTGACGGCGCTGGTCGGAACGCGCGACCCCGGCATGTTCGGGCCGCGGGACGAGAACCTCAAGCCGGGCGCCCAGGTGGAGTTCACCGCGCCGGTGGACCGCCAGATCCGCAAGGAGCGCCGGCGCCGCAGCGCCGAGGCCGAGACCCGGGCGCCGTCCCGGCTCTCCTACGCGTGGGGCACGGTGGTGCGGGTGCTCGACTCGGCGGCGTCCGCGCTGAGACCCGAGGTCCTCGTCTTCATGCTGGTGGGCATCGTCGCCGCGGGTCTGCGACCGGGCCTGCGCGGGGTCTTCGTGCTCGGGGTGCTGGGCGTCTACGCGGCGGCGCTCCTCGCCCTGACCGCGACCCACGGCTACATCAGCCGGCGTCACGTCCTGCCCCCGGCATCCCTCCTCCTGGGTTATGCGGCGCTGGGGGTGCCGGTGGTGGGTCGGGGGATCGCGGCCGCGTTCGCCCGCCTGCGCTCGAACGCCGGACCGGTCCAGGCCGGCACGGCGGCGGCCCTGGGGCTGGCGCTGCTGGTGGCCCTGGCGCTGGGCAAGCAGATGCGGCCCATCAGCCCCGCGGGCGTCGCCGAACGCGAGGCCGCGGAGTGGCTTCGACGGACCATGAGCCCCGCGGGGCCCGTGGCCGCGGACCGGCTCCGCGTGGCCTACTATGCGGGCGCGCCGTGGTTTCCGCTGCGCAAGGTCCCGGATCGGGTCCGGGTGGGTGAGTTGCTGCGCTCCAACGGAGTGCGGTTCGTGATCGCGGACGAGGGCGATCTGGATCGGCACCCCCAGCTGGCCGATCCGAGCGAGCTCGGCGATCGCGTGATCCACCGGGTGGAGGCCAACGGGACCATCGCGCTGGTCTACGATCTGGGCGCATCGGAGGGGGACTGATGCTTCACCGCTACAGCGAAGTGTTCCGCACGCTGCTGCTGGTGGCGGACCTCCTGATCGTGTCCGCGGCGTGGCTCGGGGCGTACTGGCTGCGCTTCCACACCGGGATCGAGGCGCCGCGGGGGATTCCGCCCTTCAACGCCTATCTGGTGGTGCTGCCGGTGATCCTGCCGGTGTGGTTCTCGCTCTTCCGGGCCCGCGGGCTCTACGAGCCCCAGCGCACGGGCTCGCCGCTGCGCGAAGCCGGGGCCGTCGTCGGCGCCACGGCCATGGGCGTGGTCGTGCTGGTGGCGGCGAGCTTCTTCGTGCGCGGCTACTTCTACTCGCGGCTCGTGATCGGCATCTTCTCACTGCTCTCGGTCGCGGGCACCATCGGCTTCCGCAGCGTCCTGCGTTCGACCCTGCGCCGCCTGCGGCGCAAGGGGTACAACCTTCGCTACGTGCTCGTGGTGGGCACGGGAGACCTGGCCGAAGAGGTGATCGCGCGTCTCCACGGCCACCCGGAGGCGGGCCTGCGCGTGGCGGGAGCCCTGGCGGGCGATGCCTCGCGGGTGGGGAAGCGGGTGGCGGGCGTGCCGGTGCTCGGCGAGTACGGCGCCTTGAAGCAGCTGCTGGCCCAGCGCCAGCTGGACCAGGTGGTGCTGGCGTTGCCGCGCGACGAGGGCCACCACCTGGAGAAGATCCTGGCGGAGCTCGAGGACGAGGTCGTGAGCCTGCGCATGGTTCCGGATCTCCTGCACGTGATGACCCTGCGCAGCTCCGTCGAGGACCTGGACGGACTGCCGACCATCAACCTGCGCGACACGCCGCTGGTCGGCTGGTCCGCGGTCCAGAAGCGGGTCTTCGACGTGGCGGTGACGTCGACGGTGCTGGTGGCCACGGCGCCGCTGTTGGCCCTGATCGCCCTGGCGATCCGGGTTACGTCGGGCAGCCCGGTGCTCTTCAAGCAGCAGCGCATGGGCCTCGACGGCCGCGTCTTCGACATGCTGAAGTTCCGCACCATGCGGCGGGACGCCGAGAGCGATTCGGGTCCCGTCTGGACGCAGGCGAAGGATCCCCGGCGCACGCGCCTGGGTGCCTTCCTGCGCTCGACCAGCCTGGACGAGCTGCCCCAGCTCTGGAACGTGATGCGTGGAGACATGAGCCTGGTGGGGCCGCGGCCGGAGCGGCCCGTGTTCATCGAGCGCTTCCGGCGCGACGTGCCGGGCTACATGCTGCGCCACAAGGTCAAGGCCGGCTGCACCGGCTGGGCGCAGGTGCACGGCTGGCGCGGCAACACCTCGCTCCACGAGCGCATCGAGCACGACATCTACTACATCCAGAACTGGTCCCTGGGTCTCGACGTGCGCATCATCCTGATGACGCTGTGGCGCGGCTTCGTGCACGGGAACGCCTACTGATGGCCCGCCGCGTCCCGTGCGTCGACCTGGCCGGCGAGTACGCGGAGATCGGTCCCGCCCTCGAGGAGGCGGTGCTGCGGGTGCTTCGTTCGGGCGCCTACGTCCTGGGTCCCGAGACGCAGGCCTTCGAGCGCGAGCTGGCGGAGCGCGTGGGCGTCCGCTTCGCGGTGGGCGTCGCGTCGGGCACCGACGCGCTGGTGCTGGCGCTGCGGGCCGTGGGGGTCGGCCCCGGAAGCGAGGTCGTGACCTCGCCCTTCAGCTACTTCGCGACGGTGGAGGCGATCCACATCGTCGGCGCCCGGGCGGTCTACGCCGACATCGAGCCCGACGGCTTCAACCTCGACCCGGAGTCCGCCGAGCGCGCCGTCACTGCCCGCACCTCGGCCCTGCTGCCCGTCCACCTCTTCGGGCGCTGCGCCGACATGGCCCCGCTGTGCGCGCTGGGCGATGCCGCGGGCGTGCCGGTGGTGGAGGACGCGGCCCAGTCCATCGACGCCCGGCGGGCCGGTCGCGCCGCCGGCGCCTGGGGCGCGGCGGGCTGCTTCAGCTTCTACCCGAGCAAGAACCTGGCGGCGGCGGGCGACGCCGGGGCAGTCACGACCGAAGATCCCGAGGTCGCGGAGGCGCTGCGGTTGCTGCGCAGCCACGGGTCGCGCCAGCGCGACCACCACGAGCAGATCGGGACCAACTCGCGCCTCGACGCCCTGCAGGCCGCCGTGCTGCGCGCCAAGCTTCCCTACCTGGAGTCGTGGACGCGGGCGCGTAGCGAGCTGGCGCGCGGCTACGCGGAGCGACTGGCGGATCTGCCGGGGCTCGAGCTCCCGGCGGCCGGCGAGGACGAGGGGCTGGTCTGGAACCAGTACGCCGTGCGCTGCAGGCCGGAGCCCCTGCGCGCGGCGGTGGTGAAGGAGCTCGACGCCGCCGAGGTCGAGTGGCGTCACTTCTATCCCCAGCCCATCTACCGCCAGCCGGCGCTGGGCTCGGAGCGGCTTCCCGAGGGCACCTGCCCCGAGGCGGAGCGGGCCTGTCGCGAGGTGCTCTGCCTGCCCATCCACCCGCGGCTGTCCGCGGCGGACCTGGACCGGGTGGCCGACGCCGTGCGCCGGGGCGCCGGGCGCTAGGCGCGCCGATCGGCATGGGGGGAAGCGGACCGCAGGGTCTCCGCGATGGCCTCGCGCATTTCGCGCCGGAATCGCTCGTTGGAGAAGCCTTCGGCGTGGCGGCGGATCGCCAGCGGGTCGAAGGCGGCCTCCTGCTTCTCGAGCTGGCGCACGGCGGCTGCGAGCGCGTCCGGGGTCTGTTCGTAGAACCAGACCCCCGTGGCGGCGCGACCGGCCGGATCGTCCAGGGGCACCACGGTCTCACTGGCGCCGCCGCGACCCAGGGCGACCACCGGGCGTCCCGCCGCCTGCGCCTCGACGGCGACGATCCCGAAGTCCTCGTCCTGGGGATACACGAGCGCGCGACATCGCGCGTAGAGGTCCGTCAGCTCGGCGTCGTCGATGCGGCCCGTGAAGCGCACGTTCGCCGGCGCGCCCGCCGCGAGCCGGGCCCGGGTGGGTCCGTCGCCCACCACGACCAGCTCGCGGTCGAGCCGGCGGAAGGCTTCGATCGCCAGGTCTTCCCGCTTGTAGGGCACGAAGCCGCCCACCAGCAGGTAGAAGTCCTCGGCGGGCGCGCCGGAGGGTCGGATCCGCTCCACGTCGACACCCGGGTAGATCAGGTCCGACTCGCGGCCGTAGTGGCGCCGGATGCGATCGGCCACCGTGCGCGAGATCGCGATGAAGCGGGTCACGCGCTCGGGCGTGCTGGAGCGCACGTCCCAGCGGCGCAGGGCGGCGATCAGCGGGGCGGCCAGCAGGCGGCGGCCGCCGCGCCCCAGGTAGGCGTCGGCCTGGTCCCAGACGTAGCGCATGGGCGTGAAGCAGACGCAGACGTGGGGCGTTCCGCCGGTCGGTCGCACGCCCTTGGCGACGGCGTGGCTGGTCGAGATCACCAGGTCGTAGCCCGCCGGTCGGAAGCGCTCGATCAGTGCGGGCATCAGCGGCAGGAACTTGCGGTAGTGGCGCTGCGCGCCGGGGATGCGGTCGAGCGCGCTGGTGTGGATGCGCAGGCGCTCGATCGCCTCGAAGCTCGAGCCGGGATCGTGCACCAGGGTGTAGAGATCGGCGTCGGGATGCATCAACGCCAGCTGCTCGAGCACGCGCTCGCCGCCGCGGCGTCCCGTCAGCCAGTCGTGAACCAGGGCCACGCGCACGCACGCCAGCATACCCGTCGCGCGCGGGCGGCGCGATGCGCGCGATTGACAGGCCCGAGGGCGAGGCGGAGAATCCGCGCGTGACGTCGAGCTTCGCCAACATCGTGATGCGACGCGACCTGCTGCGCGAGCTCACGCTCTCGGAGCTGCGCAGCTCGGCCAGCGAGAGCCGCCTCGGGTGGGTGTGGTGGCTGATCGATCCGCTGGTCACGATGCTGATCTACTGGTTCGTCGTGGTTGGCATCCTCGGGCGCGGGCAGCAGTGGGCGCCGTATCCGGTATTCATCCTGTGCGCGCTGCTTCCGTTCAAACATTTCTCCGGCGCCTTGAGCTCGGCCTGCAAGCTGCTGCGCAGTCGCGAGGGCCTGATCAAGTCGGTGCCGTTTCCGACCATGATCCTGCCGCTGTCCCAGGTGCTCTCGGGCTTCGGCTACTTCCTGTTCGGGCTGATGGTGCTGCTGTCCGCCGCCTGGATCTGGGGCCGTCCGATCACCCCGGCCCTGGCGCAGCTGCCGGCCCTCATGACCCTGCAGATCCTGCTGGCCGCCGGCGTCGCGCTGGCAGTCTCGGCCTGGGGTGCGCTGGTGCGCGACCTCTCGGGCTTCATGGGGCACGCGCAGCGGATCCTCTTCTACCTGTCGCCCACGCTCTACGGCATCGACCTGGTGCAGGAGCGCTTCGGCAAGGGCGCGTTGGCGGGCTCCGGGCTGGTCACCTACCTGCCGGACCTGTTCATGCTGAATCCGCTGGCGGTGCTCTTCACGGGCTACCGCCACGCCATCTTCTACGGCACCTGGCTCGAGGGCCGGCACTGGGCTTGGCTGACCTTCACCTCCGTCGCGATCTTCGCGTTCGGTTACCGCACGTTCCAGCGCTACGACCGGCGGGTGATCAAGTTCCTGTGAGCGACCGAACCCGGCAGGCGGGGGCCGCGGAGCCCGTCATCGAGCTGCGCGACGTGGGCGTGTACTTCCACCTGCACAAGCGCGCCAAGGTCAACTTGCGCCAGTCCCTCCTGCGCCGGCAGTGGCGCTCGCGCCCCGAGCTGCTGTGGGCGCTGCGCCATCTGGACCTGGAGCTCCAGGAGGGGCAGGTGCTGGGGATCGTGGGGCCGAACGGCGCGGGCAAGAGCACGCTCTGCCTGATGCTGTCCCAGATCCTGCAGCCCGACGAGGGCGAGATCGTCGTGCGGGGCAAGGTCTCGCAGCTCGTGAGCCTCTCGACGGGGCTGAACCACGACCTGTCCGGGCGCGCCAACGTGCGCCTGTACGCAGCGTACCTGGGGATTCCGCGGGCCGAGATCGAGGAGAAGCTGGAAGACATCATCGCGTTCTCGGAGCTGGGCGAGTTCATCGACGAGCCCATGCGCCACTACTCGAGCGGCATGCGCGCGCGCCTCGGCTTCTCGGTGGCGTCGACCCTGGACCCGGAGATCCTGATCCTGGACGAGGTGTTCAGCGTCGGAGATGCGTCGTTTCGTCGCAAGAGCCGCGAGCGGCTCGAGGCCATGATGGCCCGCTGTCGCCTGATCGCGATCGTCTCGCACTCGAGCGACTTCCTGCGCAGCCTCTGCACCCACGTCCTCTGGCTGGAGAAGGGACGCAAGGTGCAGTTCGGCGAGGTGGGGCCCGTGCTCGACGCCTACGACGACGCCATGGGCGGCCCGGCGCCCGACGACCACCTGGACACGTGAGCGGGAGCGCGCTCTCCCCGGATGTCCCCCTGGTGCTGCTGGCGAGCGCTCCCTGGGAGACGCCGGCGCCGGTGAACGTGCACCAGATCGCGCGCCGGATGGCGGCGCGGGGACACCAGGTGCTGTTCGTGGAATCGACGGGCTTGCGGGCGCCCTCGCTCGGATCCGGACACGACTGGCGGCGCGTGGCGCAGCGCCTGAAGCGGGCCCGGCGACCGCTGCGCGAGGTCGCGCCGCGCCTGTGGGTGCACTCGCCGCTGGCGCTGCCCGGGGGCGCCGCGCCGCGCCTGCGCGCGCTGTCCGACCGGCTGCTCGGACGCTCGGTAGTCCGGGTGGCGCGGCGGCTCGGCTTGCAGGCGCCGGTGGTCTGGGCCTTCCTGCCCACCTGGCTCGCCGTGGCGCGCGCCGTCGGCGGGCGGCTGCTGGTCTACCACTGCGTGGACCACTACGCCGGCAACCCCGGGGTGGACGCGGCGCGGGTGGATGCGGCGGAGCGCGCCATGCTGCGCGGCGCGGACCGGGTGTTCGCCAGCAGCCCGGTGCTGGCCGAGCGACTGGGGAAGACGCGGCCCGACGTGGTGCTGCTCCCGAACGTGGCCGACGTCGAGCTCTTCGCGCGGGCGCGAGGCGGGGCGCTGGCGGAGCCGGCGGAGCTCGCTGGAGTGCCGCGACCGCGTGCGCTCTACGCGGGGAACCTGGCCGGCTACCGCGTGGACCTGCCGCTCCTGAGCGGGCTGGCGCGGGCGCGGAGGGACATCCAGTGGCTCTTCGTCGGCGCGGTGGGGCTGGGCGACCCGCGCGGTGCTCCGGCGGGCTGGGGCGCCCTGGCGGCCGAGCCCAACGTGCAGGCGTTCGGGCCGCGCCCGCAGGACGAGCTGCCCGCCTGGCTGGCGCACGTGGACGTGGCCCTGATCCCCTTCCTCGACAACGCCCACACCCGGGCCAGCCTGCCGCTCAAGCTGTGGGAGTACCTGGCGGCGGGCGTGCCCGTGGTGGCGACGGCGCTGCCGAATCTCGAGCCCCTGGCCGAGCAGGGTCTGGTGCACGTCGCGCGCGGAGCCGACGGATTCGCGCGGGCCCTCGACGCGGCGCTCGCCGACGGGCCCGATGCGGCCGAGGGGCGGGCGCGCGCCGCCCGCGCCCACGACTGGTGCGCGCGCATCGACGAGCTTGCGACGCTCCTGGCCGCCCGCCCTGGCGACCCTGGGGCCGTGCGGTAGGGTCCGGGACCATGCGTGCGGGGGGCGCACGACTCTCGGTCCTGCAATGCAAGTTCGCGGCCTGGCTGTCGTGGAGCCAGCCGTTCATCCACCAGCTCGTCCAGGGGATCGGCCGCTCCGTCGACAACGTCGTCGTCTGCAACCGCACCGAGAACCTGGACCGCTTTCCCGTGGATCGCGTGGTGCGCTTCCCGGTCCGTTACACGACGGAGCCGCGCCTGGCGCTGCTGGCGGCGGCGCACCTGGAGCGCAGCTACCGGCCCGACGTGATCCACGCCCACTTCGGCTGGTCGGGGCTGCGCATGCTGCTCATGCGCCAGTACCTGCGGATTCCCCTGCTGGTGACCTTCGGCGGACGCGACCTGGCGGTGCAGCTGCCCCAGCCGGAGTTCGAACCGCTCTACCGGGTGCTGTTCCAGGCCTGCGAGCAGCTGGTCTGCGTGTCGGACGACCTCCGGCAGGGACTGCTCGACCAGGGCGTCGAGCCGGATCGGGTGGAGGTGATCCGCCGGGGCACCGACCTGGCGCGCTTCGCCTTCGTGGACCGTACCACCCGCTCCGACGCCGGGCCGCTGCGCGCGCTGATGGTCGGCCGCCTGATCGAAAAGAAGGGCCATCGCGACGCGTTCGCCGCCCTGGCCGAGCTGGCGTCCGAGGGGCGCGCGCTGGAGCTCAGCGTGCTGGGGGAGGGCGAGGACTACGCCGCCCTGCGCCGGCGGGCGCGCGAGCTGGGCGTGCGCGAACGCATCCAGTTCATCGGCACCACGGACCACGCCGGCGTGCGCGATCGGATGGCGGCCGCCGACGTGCTGCTCCACTGTTCGGTCACGGGACGGGATGGGGACAAGGAAGGCATCCCCAACGTGGTGGTGGAGGCCGAGGCGACCGGCCTTCCGGTCGTCGCGACCCGTCACGGCGGCATCGTCGAAGTGGTGCGCGACGGCGAGACGGGGATCCTCGTCCCCGAGCACGACCCCAAGGCCATCGCGGCGGCGCTGCGCACGCTGGGAGATCGCGAGACGCGCCTGCGCGTGGGGCGCGCCGCGGGCGCCTTCGCACGGGCGGAGTTCGACCTGGAGCGGCAGGTGGCCCGCTACGTCGCCATCTACGAGAAGCTGGTGGCGCGCTACTCCCGCGAGAGCGAGCGCATGCGCAGCAACTTCCTGCCCGACGACGTGTCGGATCTGCTGGACCGGAGCCTGCGCGTGCAGACGGAGCTCTCGATCGCGGAGCTCTCGGAGCGCTTCGTGAAAGGCCGCAGCTTCGACGTGGCCTTCGCCAACGACGACGGCCGGGCGGGTCTGTTGGAGCGGGCGTACGGACTGAAGCGGCTGATCCCGCAGTCCGTCAAGTTCCCCGCCAAGATGCTCCTGGGCCGCGCGCTCCTCCAGGCCATCGCGCTGCGCAAGCGCTTCGCCCGCCACGGCCAGGTGGAGGACCCGGAGGAGATCGACCGCCGGGTCGAGCGCTTCTTCCGCGAGGGCGGAAGCCTGGACGTGGAGGGCGACGACTGGGGCGTCGTCGACGATCTCCTGCGCTGGCACCCCGACCTGCGCGACCGCGACTAGGCCTCGGGGCGGGGGCGGAGCGGGGGCTCGCTGCGCTCCTCCGGTTCCGCGCGCAGCGGCCTCACGCGCCAGACCCGAATTCGGTCAGCGCGCTCCACAGGCGTCGCTCCGCGAGCCCCCGCTCCGCCCTCGCGACGCGGAACGAGGCCGCGAACGCCTCCGTCTCCGCGCGACGGAGAAAGACCGCCACTCGCCTCTCGTGTGCGGAGACGTCACCGGAGGTCGAGGTCGCAAGCGCCGCTCCTGCGGCGCGCGCAGCGAGCCGCAGGCGAGCGAAGTCACGATAAATGAAGAGCTCCCGCGCCCCGCGCGGGACACCGGAGGCGGACGCCACAGGCTCAGGCGGCGGCAGGTTCCAGAGCCAGCTCGATCAGCTCGTCGATCGTGTCGACGAGCTGGATGTCGAGCCCGTCGCGCACCTCGTCGGGCACCTCGACCAGGTCCTTCTCGTTGCGCCGCGGCAGGATCACCGTCTCGATGCCGGCGCGCGCTGCAGCCAGCACCTTGTCCTTGATGCCGCCGACGGGCAGGACGCGGCCCCGCAGCGAGATCTCGCCCGTCATGGCGACCGTGCCACGCGCGCGGCGGCCCGAGAGCGCCGACACCAGGGCCGTGGCCAGGGCCACGCCCGCCGAGGGTCCATCCTTCGGCACGGCCCCGGCCGGCACGTGCAGGTGGATCTCGCCATCCTGGAGCGCCGAGGCGCCGGGCGCGACGCGCTCCGCGTTGGCGCGCACCCAGGACAGCGCCGCTTCCGCCGACTCCTTCATCACGTCGCCGAGCTGGCCCGTGAGGCGCAGGCGGACGCCCTTGCCACCCGGGAGCGGCGTGGCCTCGATGAAGAGGATGTCGCCGCCGTGGGCGGTGGCGGCCAGGCCGACCACGACGCCGGGCGAGGTGGTGCGCTCGGCGGTCTCCGGCAGGTGCGGCGGGGGGCCGAGCGCCTCGCGCACGAAGGCGGCGTCGACCTCGACGGGCGCCGCCGCGTCGCCGCGCGTGCGTTGCTCGGCCACGCGGCGCGCGGCCTTCCGCATCAGGCTCGCGATGTAGCGGTCCAGGTTGCGGACGCCGGCTTCGCGCGTGTACTCGTCGACGATCGTCTCCAACGCGTCGTCGCTCACCTTGAGCTGGGCCGGGTCCAGGCCGTGGCCCTCGAGCTGCTTCGGCAGCAGGTGACGTTGTGCGATGGTGCGCTTGTCCGCCGGCGTGTAGCCCGGCAGCTCGATGACTTCCATGCGGTCGAGCAGCGCCGGAGGAATCGTCGACAAGCTGTTGGCGGTGGTGATGAAGAGCACCCGCGAGAGGTCGAAGGGGACCTCGACGTAGTGGTCGCTGAAGCTGTGGTTCTGTTCGGGGTCGAGCACTTCGAGCAGCGCCGACGACGGGTCGCCCCGGAAATCGGCGCCGAGCTTGTCCACTTCGTCGAGCAGGAACACCGGATTGCGCGTGCCCGCACGGCGCAGGCTCTGCAGGATGCGGCCCGGCATGGCGCCCACGTAGGTGCGGCGGTGGCCTCGGATCTCCGCCTCGTCGCGCACGCCGCCCAGGGACGCGCGGGCCAGCTCGCGCCCCATGGCGCGCGCGATCGAGCGCCCGAGCGAGGTCTTGCCGACCCCGGGCGGTCCGACGAAGCACAGGATCGGCGACTTGGCGTCCGGCGCCAGCTTGCGCACCGCCAGGGACTCGAGGATGCGGTCCTTCACCTTCTCGAGGTCGTGGTGGTCGGCGTCCAGCACGGCGCGCGCCTGGGCCAGGTCCAGGTGGTCCTGGGACAGATGCGACCAGGGCAGGTCGGCCATCCACTCGAGGTAGGTGCGGATCAGGTGGCGGTCGGGCGCCTGCTGGGGAAGGGCGGCCAGGCGCCGCAGCTCGCGCTCGGCCTGGGCGCTGGCCTCGTCGGGCAGGTCGGCGGCCTCGATCTTGTCGCGCAGCTCGTCCACCTCGCGCAGTCCGGCGTCGGCCTCGCCGAGCTCCGCCTGGATGTCGCGCATGCGCCGGCGCAGCACGCGCTCGCGCCGGCGAGGGTCGATCTCGTCCTGGGAGCGCTCGTCGCGCAGCGCCTGCTGGGCCTGGGCGATGGTCACCTCGCGCTCCAGGTGGGAGGCGATCCGCGTCAGGCGTCGCGCCGGGTCGAGCTCTGCCAGCAGCGCGATCCGCTCCTCCAGGGTCAGCGGCAGGGTGGAGGCGACCAGGTCGGCCAGCAGGCCGGGCACCGGCAGGCCCGCGACGAAGCTCTTCCACTCGTCCGGGAGGTCGTCGCGCAGGTCGATCACCTGGTGGGACAGCTCGACCACGTGACGGTGGGCGGCGTCGAGCCCCGGGCTGGACGTGGGCGGCTCCTCGATCGGATCGACCCGCACCCGCAGGGCGGGCTCGCGCACCAGCGCCGGGCCGAAGCGAGCGCGGGCCGCTCCCACGACGATCGCATGGCGCTCCGACTCGGCCCCACCGACGACGCGCGCCACGCGCACGATGCAGGCCACGGGATGCAGCTCGGAGAGGTCGGGATCGTCGGTGGCCGGATCCCGCTGGGTGGCCACCAGCAGGAAGCCGCCCTGGCCGGCCTGCTCCAATGCCGCGAGGGAGCGCGCGCGCCCCACGACGAGCGGCGAGGTGACGCCGGGATAGACCACGACGTTGCGGACGGGAAGCACCGGCATCTCGAGGGGAATCTCAAGCTGCTCGGCCCCCACCCGCAGGCTGCGGCTGGACGGATCTTCCGACATGTGGGGGCGAGGTTAAGCACGGCCGCCGGGCGGTCAAGCGCTTGCCCGAGGCGGCCGCCCGATCCACACTCTCCCCGAAGGGGGGATCCATGAGACGAGAGGGGCTCGCGGTCTGCGCCGTGGCGGCGCTGCTGGCCTGTGGCGGGGAGGGGGGTTCCCCGCCCACTGGGGGCGAGCCGGCCGCGGAGGCGGCCGCCCAGGCTGGCGGCGCCACGGCAGGCGATCCCGGCCCCGGGTCGTCCCCGGCCGGCGAAGACGAGGACGCCTCCGTGGACGGCGCGGCACTCTTCGCCGCCCGTTGCGCCCTCTGCCATGGGTCGGCGGGTGACGGCAAGGGTCCGACGGGCATGGCGCTCGAGCCGCCGCCCCGGGACTTCGGCGACCCGGCCTGGCAGGACTCGGTCAGCGACGAGCACATCGAGCGCGTGATCGCTGCGGGTGGGCCGTCGGTCGGGCTGAGCGGATTGATGCCTGCGCACCCGGACCTGGACCCCGACGAGCTGGCCGCGCTGCGCGCGCACGTGCGGAGCTTCCGCCGCTAGGGTGCGGGGCCTGTATCTCTCGGCCGTGATGCTGCACGTGCTGGCTGCGAGCGCGTGGATCGGCGCCATGGTCGTGCTGGTGGCGGCCGTGGTGCCCGTGCTGCGGCGACCCGAGCACCGCGCGCTGGCGCCGCGCCTGCTGACCGACGTGGCCGGCCGCCTGCGCGGTGTGACCTGGGTCGCGCTGGCGCTGCTCGTCGTCACCGGCGCGCTCCAGGTGCTCTACCGCGTGGGCGCGCCGGCCCTCGCGGAACCCGCCTTCTGGAGCGGCTGGTGGGGCCGGCTGCTGGCGGCGAAGCTCGCGGCCGTGGTGTGCGTGCTCGGGCTGGCGGCGGTACACGACTTCCGGATCGGGCCGCGGGCGGCGCAGGCCATGCAGGCGAGCCCCGACGCGCCCGAGACGCTGCGGCTGCGCCGCGCCGCCGGCTGGATGGGCCGCGTGACGCTCCTGCTCTCGCTGGCGGCGCTCAGCCTCGGCGTGCTCCTGACCCGCGGGCTGCCGTGAGCGCGAGCGCACCGCTAGAATCCGGCGCCGTGCCCACCCGCTTCGAGCGCTGGCGATACGGCCTCTGGCCCCGGGGCGCGGCGGCGTTGCCGCTGCCGGACTTCCTCGGCATCGGGGCCCAGAAGGCGGGCACCACCTGGCTGTGGGAGAACCTGCGCCGACATCCCCAGGTCTTCGTGCCCGAGCGCAAGGAGCTCCACTACTGGGACAACAAGTGGGAGCGGCCGCTGGCCTACTACGCCGAGCGCTTCGCCGAGGGCGCGGGGCGCGTACGCGGCGAGATCACGCCAGCCTACAGCATCCTGTCCGAAGAGCGCATCCGCTTCATCCACCGCCTGCTGCCGGACCTGCGTCTCGTGCTGCTGTTGCGCAACCCGATCGACCGCGCCTGGTCGCAGCTGGCCATGGAGATCGAGCGCGAAGGGCGGAAGCCGGAGGAGGTGCCGGAGGGCGAGCTGGTCACGTTCGCGTCTTCCGAGCGCGCGCTGCGCCGAGGGGACTACACGGCGATTCTCGAGCGCTGGCTGGCCGTGTTTCCGGAGGAGCAGCTGCTGGTGGGATTCTTCGAGCAGATCCGCGAGGAGCCCCGTGCGCTCCTGCGGCGCGTCTTCGCGCACCTGGGGGTGGACGCCGATCCGGACTGGGGCCGCTTCGCCCTCGACGAGGTGATCGTCCCCGACCCGGACGGCGTGCCGATGGCGCGCGCCGTCGACGCCGGGCCCGCCTGCCCCGCCAGCGTGCGGGAGGCGCTCGAGCGGCGCTACGAGCCCGACCTGGTGCAGCTTGCCGCGCGCTTCGGCGCACCGGTGGAGCGCTGGCGCGCCGGCCTGACCCCGACGGAGGTGTCGTGATGCTGGACCGACCCGAGCTTCAGGAGTTCTTCCAGAGCGAGCCCCTGGCCGAGGCCGGGCGCAAGCGGCGGGCGGAGTACACCGGCGCGGAGCCCTTTCCGCACATCGTGATGGACGGGTTCTTTCCGGAGGCGCTGGTGCGCGAGGTGGCGGCGGGCATCACGCCACCGGACGACCGCTGGATCCGGCGCGAGCGGGACACCGCGCGGAAGCGCGGCAACCCCGACGAGACGAGCATGGATCCCAGGATCCAGGCCTTTCTGTACAAGCTCCACTCCGCGGCCTTCCTGGGCTTCCTCGAGGAGCTCACGGGGATCGAGCGCCTGCTGCCGGATCCGTACTTCCACGGCGGCGGCATCCACCAGAGCGAGCCTGGCGGCTTCCTCAACATCCACGCCGACTTCAACGTGCACAAGACGCTGGGGCTCGACCGCCGCCTGAACCTGCTGCTCTACCTGAACGATCCCTGGCCCGACGCCTGGGGCGGACAGCTCGAGCTGTGGGACCGGGAGATGCAGCACTGCGTCCAGCGGCTGGCGCCGGTGCTGAACCGCTGCGTGATCTTCTCCACCACCAGCACCTCCTACCACGGTCATCCGGAGCCGGTGGCGTGCCCGGAGGGCAACGCGCGCAAGTCCCTGGCGCTCTACTACTACACCGCCGGCCGCCCGGAGCAGGAGCGCAGCGAGCGCCACAGCACGCTCTACCAGACTCCCGGCATGCGCCCCGAGCTGCCGCCCCGCGACAGCGACGGAAGCTCGTGGCTCGCGCGCCTCCGCGCGCGCCTGCGCCGCGGCTAGGGTCCGCTGCGAGGGGAGTCCAGCGGCGCGCCGGAGGACTCGCCCGGCGCGAAGCGCGCGCGCAGGGCGTCTATGGCTCCGGTCTCGTGCCGGATCGCGCGCACGAAGGTGGCGGGCCGGCCGTTCGGGTCCACGTCGGTGGGGCGCCACTCCCAGACGATGCTGCCGTCGGGCGTGATCTCGAACACGCGCGCCTCGTCGGACTGGCCCACCAGGGTGTTGCCGTTCGGCAGCCGCTGGGCGGAGCCCCGGCTCGGGGAGTAGAAGTCCTCGGGGTTCGGAGCGCGGTACTCCCAGACGATCTCCCGGCGCAGCGGGTCGAGCTCCACGACGCGCGAGAATCCCTCGCCGCGGCGGTTGTCGAAGATCAGGATGTTGCCGTTCTCGAGCAGCGTGGCGTTGTGCGGCATCAGGAGCTCACCCGGGCCCCAGGCCCAGAGCAGCTCCCATGGCTCCCAGCGGAGGATCGCCACCAGGTCCTGGTTGCGCAGCGTGACCAGCACGTTCCCGGCCGCGTAGATCGGGTCGCGCTTCGTCAGGGGCGAGTCCCCGAGCCAAACGACGGAGTTGGCGTGGAAGATGTCGAGCCGCACCTCGCCGTCCACCGCCTTGGGCGAGGGGGCGCGCCGGATGCGCACGAGGTCCGGCCGCGCCCGCAGGGGGGCGTCGAACCAGCGCTCGCCGACGCGCTCGCCGGTGTCTCCGTCGAGGACGAGGATCCCGTCCTCGCGCACGCGGATCTCGCCCGGCGGCAGGTCCTCGTGCAGGGCCTCGAGCTCCGGGTGGCGCCGGAACCGCCGTGCCAGCGCGAGCAGGCGCCCTCCGGGCGCCGGCGCCACGTCGTGGTGCACGTCGTGGGGCTGGCGCCAGCGGATGCGTCCGTGCCAGTCCAGCCGGGCCAGCGAGCGCTCCTTGTTCGCGAAGGCCACCACCAGCAGGTCGCCGTCGGGGAGCAGGCGCACCCGCCCGCTGGCGAACGGGTACTCCCAGCGCCACGTCTCGTTGCCCTCGGGATCGAGCAGGATCGCCCGCTGGAGCGCCTTGAGACCGACGAGCGTGTAGCCCGGGTGGGAGAGGGCGGGATCGTGGACGACGACTCCTCTGGCGTCTCCCGCCGGCGCGTCGGCGAAGTCCACGTAGCCGAGGCCCGCCAGCCGCTCGAGCTCCTCGGCGGAGACGGCGGGCGCTGCGGCGCCGGTGTCCGGCGGCGACGGCTCCTCGCCGCAGCCCGGGCCGAGCGCCAGGGCGACCGCGAGCGCGAGGCCCGGAGTGCTGCGGCTACCAGAGCCGATCGACATCGTTCAGGATCTCCAGGAAGCGCGTGCGCTCGCCGGCGAGATCGTGGCGCTCGAACATGGCGCGGGCGCCGCTGCGCAGCGCGTCGGCGGGCTGCGGCGCCAGGCGCAGCGTGCGCTCCGTGGCGGCTCGCACGGCGCCCAGTCGGAAGGGCGGGCGGAAGCAGGTCTCGCCGTCGCGGCAGAAGGAGCGGTTGCCCTCCACGTCGGGGCACACCACCAGGCTCTCCACCGCCATGGCCTCGAGGGCCGGGATGTAGAAGCCCTCGGTCGGGTTCGGCAGGAAGACGCTGACCCGCGCGCGGTTCATGAGCCCCAGGAAGTCGTGGCGCAGGATCGGCTCCGACAGCACGTGCACCCGCCGCCCCGGGCGCCACAGCAGCCAGCGCAGGCGCCGCCCCAGCTCCGGCCGCTTGATGGCGACCACGACCACGTCCAGGTCCTTCTGGTCCGGCGGCAGCGGCTTCGGAAAGGCGCTCCGCTCGAGCCCGTACGGGATCGTGTAGATCGGACCTTCCACCCGGCCCGTGGCGCGGATCGACTCCGCCGTCTCCTCGCTGTTGCAGATGCGGATGGCGCGGTGGGAGAGGAAGGGGAAGCGCGGGTTGTCCGGATAGCCGTGGCGCACGTGCTGGATGAAATTGATGACGGGCACCGGAGACTTCTGCCGCCGCGCCTCGGGGATCCGCTCCCAGTCGCGGCCGGCGAGGAAGAGCACGTCCGGCTTCACGTCGGCGTCGGAGAAGACCACGCGCTCGCGCGCGTTCCGCCAGGGGTTGCGCTCGTCCCAGGCCGAGCTCTCCGTGAAGCAGATCCGCGCGTCGTGGTCCGGGGAGGCGACCACGTGGTTGAAGTAGTCCCAGACCTTCAGGTGGCCGCCCTGGAACTTCTTGAAGCTGCGGTAGAAGAGAACGGTCTTCACGAGTGGCCGGGGTGGGGGGCGCGCGGAGAGTAGGGGAGCCCCCCCGGGCCGTCCACGCGGCCCGGCCGCGTGGCAACCCCTGGACCCCTCGGGTAGGGTGCGGGCCGTGGCCCTCGCGGCGATCCAGCGCTCGTGGCAGACGCTTCGCGGCCGACGTGCGCCCGGCGAGGGGCCGCCGAACCTCGTCTTCCTCTTCTCCGATGAGCACAACGCCGGTGTGATGGGCGCCTACGGCAGCCCGCTGGCGCGGACGCCCCACCTGGACGGGCTGGCCGAGCGCGGCGTCGTCTTCGAGAGCGCCTACTGCTCCTCGCCGCTCTGCGGGCCCTCGCGCCTGTCGCTCACGGCGGGGAAGTACGCCTCGCGGGTCGGCGCCTGGGGCAACCGCAGCTGGCTGCCGGGCGACGACGTGCCGTCCATCGCGCGGGTGATGCGCGGGGCCGGCTACGACGCCGTCCTCTGCGGCAAGCAGCACTACGACGCGACGCGCCGCTACGGCTTCCGCGAGATCACGGACCTGCGCAGCAACCGCTACCACAAGACGGGCATCGTGAACCGGCGCGACCCCGACGACCTGGCGCCGCCCCGGGAGCTCTCCAAGCGCTTCTCGAACTTCCGCGTCGGGAAGGACTCGCCGGTCCTGCGCCACGACCGGACGGTCGCCGCCTCGGCGCTGGACTTCCTGCGCAAGCGCCGCCGCGGCGAGGCGCCATTCTTCCTGCTGGTGGGCTTCCTGGCGCCGCACTTCCCGCTGATCGTGCCCGAGCCCTACTGGGCGCCCTATCAGGGGCGGGTGCCGGCGCCGGAGATCCCGGACGGACAGCTGGCGTCACTGCCCCGGAACTACCAGCACCTGCGGCTCGGCTTCCGCATGAGCGACGTCCCTGCGGAGGTGGTGCAGCGCGGCCGGGAGCTCTACCACGGTCTCGTGACCTGGATGGACGAGCAGGTGGGCACGGTCCTCGACGCCCTGGCCCGCAGCCGCTTCGCCGACGACACGGTCGTGGTCTACGCGGCCGACCACGGGGAGAACCTGGGCGAGCACGGCCTCTGGTGGAAGAACTGCATGTACGAGCACGCTGCGCGGGTGCCGCTCGTCGTGAGCTGGCCCGCGCGCTGGGCGGGCGGCCAGCGGCGCAGCGGCGCCTGCTCGCTTCTCGACCTGGTGCAGACCTTCGCCGACCTCGGCGGCGCGGCGACGCCGGACGACTGGGATGGGGACTCGCTGCTGCCGTGGCTCGACGACCCGCAGCACTCCTGGAAGGATCGCGCAGCGGCCGAGTACTTCGGACACAACGTGGCGTCGGGCTTCGCCATGCTGCGCCGCGGGCGCTGGAAGTACGTCTACCACACGCGTCCGAGCCCCCGGCACGCGCCCGAGCGCGAGCTCTACGACCTGGCGGCGGATCCCGGCGAGTTCCACAATCGGGCCGGGCGGCCGGAGCACGCCGCCCTCCTCGCAGAGCTGCACGCCTCCCTCGTGAGGGAGGTCGGCGAGGACCCCGAGGAAGCCGAGGCCCGCTGCCGGGCCGTCATCGGCGAGGGCTACGGCCGGCCGGAGCCGGAGATCTAGCAGGGAAGGGTTGGCGTGGTGCCCGGGACTGGAGTCGAACCAGCACCCCCTTGCGAGGACTAGATTCTGAGTCTAGCGCGTCTACCAATTCCGCCACCCGGGCACGCGGTTACGGGCGTTGAAACCTAGGAGCCGCTGCCTCCGGCGTCAACGTCGCGAAGGTCTGCGGACCTGCTCCACGCGGAATTCCCCGCGGGGAAGCTGCGTTCAGCGACCCTTCACGGGGCGGTGGTACCCGTTCTGGCGTGCGGCCGATGCGGAGATTCACGCGTCGGCCGTGTCGTTTCGGGGGGAAGGAGAGGAGTACCGTGATGCGGATCTTACGAGGAATGGCGTGCGCGCTGGCCCTGGGGCTGGCGCTCGGAACCGGCCCGGCCCGGGCGGACGACGCGACGGCACCCGAGCTCCAGCTCGCGCCCGGCCAGCTGTCGGTGGACGAGGTCTGGGAGCTCTACACGGGGAACAGCGAGCTGGTCTTCAGCAGCAGTCGCCAGAAGACGCGCTGGAAGGCGTACTACCACCCGGACGGCCGCATGAGCGGGGTCGACGGTGGCGAGGCGCAGACCGGCATCTGGTTCGTGGATCCCCTCGGGCGCCACTGCTTGCGCTGGGACGGCACGGCCAAGACCCGCTGCCACGTGATCCTGAAGCAGGGCGACGGCTACGTCCGCGTGAAGGACGAGGACAAGCGCTACGCCAGCGAGGTCCACGAAGGCAACCCCTTCAAGCTCTAGGGCGCGCGGCCGCCGGGTTCGGTACACCCGTCCCGGATGGCGCTCTCGCGTGCGGACGTATTGGCCGCGCTCTCGCGCCGGGGGCGGCCTGCGCTCACGGTGAAGGTGCTGCTGCGCCAGGTCGGCGGGCGCCGCAACCAGCTGGGCGAGCTGCGCGGCGTGCTGCGGTCCCTGGCCGCCGAGGGCGCCGTGGAGCGCGTCGACGGGCGCTGGCGCGCGCGCCGCAGCGACGGCCTGGTGGAGGGCGTCTTCCACGCCGCCCGCGAGCGGCCGCCCCAGGTGATCGCGGAGGACGACCAGCTCTACGCGGTGGTCGAGCCCGCGGACGCCCGCGACGGCGACCGCGTGCTGCTGCTCCCGCGCGGAGGGCCGGGCCCGCAACGAGGCGACGTGGTGCACGTGCTCGAGACCCGGCGCCGCGAGTGGGTGGGCATCCTCTCCCGCGAGCGCACGGGCGGCTTCATCACGCCCTACCGAGACGACGTCGAGTGGGGTCTGCGCGTGGCCCGGGACGACCTGGGCGACGCGCGCGACGGCGACGTGGTGGTGGCCGCGGCGGGGCGGCGGCGGGGTGGACAGCCGACGGGGCGGGTGGTGGAGGTGCTGGGGCCGCCCGGCACGCCGGAGGCGGACTTTCGCGCGGTGGTGTGGCACCGCCGGCTCCCGGTGGCGTTCCCGGAGAACGTCCTGCGCGAGGCCGAGGCGGCCTCGCCGGAGCTCGATCCGACGGAGCTCGCGCGCCGCGTCGACCTGCGCGAGCGGACGTTCCTGACCATCGATCCCGAAACGGCGCGAGACCACGACGACGCGGTCTGTGTCGAGCCCCTCCCCAATGGGAACGCGCGCCTGTGGGTGGCCATCGCCGACGTCTCCTACTACGTGCCCGAGGGCTCGGCCCTGGATCGCGAGGCCCTGCGCCGGGGCAACAGCGTCTACTTCCCCGACCGCGCCATTCCCATGCTCCCCGAGCGCCTGTCCGGGGACCTCTGCTCCCTGCGCCCCGAGGTGGACCGCTTCGTCTTCTGCGCGGAGCTGGAGATCGATCCGCGGGGCGAGGTCCGGCGCCGCAGCACCTACCCGGCCGCGATCCGCAGCCGCGCGAAGCTCGCCTACGAAGAGGCGGCTGCCATCCTGGAAGGGAAGGGCGCGCCGCCCGGGACCCCGGGAGCCGTGACGGCCCAGGTGGGCGCGCTCGGCGGCGTCGCGACCCGCCTGCGCCAGCGGCGCTTCGCCGCGGGCTCGATCGATTTCGACCTGCCCTCGGCCTCCATCGTGCTGGGCGACGACGGGCACCCGGTGGACATCGTGCGTGCGCCGCGAAACGACGCCCACCGTGCCATCGAGGAGGCCATGCTCGCGGCGAACCGGGCGGTGGCGGAGACGCTGACGGCGGCGGCCGCCCCGGCCCTCTACCGCATCCACGAGCCCCCGACCCCCGCCGACATCGAGACGCTGCGGGAGGTGCTGCGGGGCTTCCACCTGGTCGAAGGCCGCGCCCGGGACGCGCTGCTCACGCCGGGCGACATCGCGCGGGCGCTGGCGCGGGCGGCGGGGCGACCCGAGGAGCGTCTCGTCAACCTGGTGGCGCTGCGCGCCATGCGCCAGGCTCGCTATGCCGTGCAGGGCCAGGGGCACTTCGCCCTGGGCTTCGAGCACTACACCCACTTCACGTCGCCCATCCGCCGCTACGCCGATCTGGTGGTGCACCGGGCCCTGGCCGACGTGCTGGCCGGGGACGCCGCCGCCCAGCGCCGCGCCGAGGCCCGCGCCGGGGGCCTCGAGGGCGTGGCGGCGCGGGTCTCCCAGCGCGAGCGCCTGGCCGAGAAGGCCGAGCGCGAGATGGTCGATCTGAAGCAGTGCGCCTTCATGGCCAGCCGGGTGGGCCAGGAGTTCGACGCCACCGTCACGAGCGTGGCCAAGCACGGGCTCTACGTGACCCTCGACGAGATCTTCGTCGACGGCCTGGTGCACGTGTCGACGATGCCGGGCTACGCGGTCTTCGACGAGCGCGCCCACACCCTCGTGGTGCGCGGCAGCCGCGAGCGCTTCCAGCTGGGGGACCGGTTTCGGGTGCTGCTGGACGCGGTGGACCGCGTGAAGGCCTGGATCAACTTCTCACTGGTCCGTCGCCTGGCCTGAGCCGTCCGCCTGCTCCAGGCTCTCCAGCTCGGCGGCCAGCCTCTCCCATTCGCGGTACCCGGCGTCGATCGCCTCCTGCACCTCGGCGCGCTCGGCAGAGAGCGTGCGGATGCGCTCCGGGTCCCGGTGGACCTGCGGGTCCCCGAGCTTCCAGCCCAGCTCCTCCAGGGCCGTCTCGCGCTCGAGGATCTCCGCCTCCAGGCGTTCGATGCGGCGTTGGGTCCGTTCCCGGGCCTTGCGGCGTTCGCGCTCCTCGCGCCGGGCCTCCCGGCGCCCGGCGCGCGCTTCGACGGGAGGCGCGGCGCTCTCCGCGGGAGCGCCGGAGGCCGAAGCGGTCGTCGCCGGATGCGGGCGGCCGTGTCCGGGCACGCCGCGCGGGCGCTCGTCCGGCGCCCGGCTGCGACCCAGGTAGTCGCTGTAGTTGCCGGGGAACTCGCGCAGGGTGCCGGCCCGCACCTCCACCACGCGCGTTGCCAGGGCGTCGATGAAGCTCCGGTCGTGGGAGATGAAGAGCAGCGTCCCGCGGTAGGCGCGCAGCGCCTCCTCCAGCACCTCGCAGGCTTCCAGGTCCAGGTGGTTCGTCGGCTCGTCGAAGATCAGGAAGTTGGCGGGCCGCAGCAGCATGCGCGCCAGGGCCAGGCGCGCCTTCTCGCCGCCCGAGAGGACCGACACCTTCTTCTGTACGTCGTCGCCGGAGAAGAGGAAGGCGCCCAGGTGCCCGCGCAGGCGGGGGACGTCGTCGAGCTTCGCCACCGCTTCGAGCTCCTCGAGTACGCTGCGGCCGGCGTCCAGCACCTCGAGCTGGTGCTGGGCGTAGAAGGCGGCGCGCACGTTGTGACCGAGCCGGCGGTCGCCACTCTCGAAGGCGAGCGCGCCGGCGGCGATCCGCAGCAAGGTCGACTTGCCCGCGCCGTTCGGGCCGACCAGCGCCACGCGGTCGCCGCGGCGGATCTGGAGCTCGGCGCCGGCGTAGACGACGGTGTCGTCGTAGCGCTTGTGCACGTCCTCGAGCGTGAGGACCACGTCGCCGGCGCGCTCGGGGGCCGGGATCCGCAGCCGCATGGCGCGGCGGGTGTCGGGCTCTACCTCCACCCGCTCGATCTTCTCCAAGGCCTTCACCCGGCTCTGCACCTGGCGTGCCTTGCTGGCCTTGTAGCGGAAGCGTTCGATGAAGCGCTCCGTCTCCGCCAGCTTGCGGTCCTGGTTGCGTTTGGCGGCGAGCAGCTGCTCGCGGCGCTCGGCGCGGTCGCGCAGGTAGCGATCCCAGCCGCCCTCGTAGACGTCGAGGCGTCCGCGCTCCAGGGCCGCCACCCGGCGAGCGTAGCGGCGCAGGAAGGCCCGGTCGTGGGAGATGGCGATCACCGCGCCGCGGAATGCCTCCAGGGTCGCCTCGAACCACTCGATCGAGGGCAGGTCCAGGTGGTTCGTGGGCTCGTCCAGCAGCAGGACGTCGGGCTGGGCCAGCAGCAGCTTGGCCAGCTCGACCCGCATCAGCCAGCCGCCGCTGAAGGACGAGAGCGGCCGATCGCGGTCGGCCTCGTCGAAGCCCAGCCCCCCCAGCACCCGGTCCACCCGGGCGGCGCGTTCGAAGCCGCCGCCGAGCTCGAAGGCCGAGCGCGCCGTGTCGTAGCGCGTCGCCAGGGCCTCGGGGATGGCGCCGTCGGCGCCGGCCATCTCGGTCTCCAGCGCGCGCAGCTCCGCCTCCAGGGCGTCCAGGTGGGCCAGGGCCAGCCCGGCCTCGGCGCGCACCGTCCGCTCGCTGGTGGGATCGATCTCCTGGCGCAGCAGGCCGACGCGCGCGGTCCGCGAGCGCTTGAGCCGGCCCTCGTCCGGCGCGTCGAGCCCGGCCGCGATCCGCAGCAGGGTGGTCTTGCCGGCGCCGTTCGGACCCACCAGGGCGATGCGGTCGCCCGGGCGGACGTCCAGGGTCACCTCGCCGAAGAGCCGGCGGGCGGCGAAGCTCCGGCCCACGCGCTCGAGCTGCAGCAACATCGGCGCTAGAGGGCCTCCAGCAGCCGATCGAGCTCGGCCTCGGTGTTGTAGTAGTGGGGTGATGCGCGCACGCCGTCCCGGCGCGCGACGGTGAAGACCTTCGCGCGCCGCAGCCGCGTCACCGTGCGCTTCGCCGGCTCGTCTCCCAGGCTGAAGGAGACGATGCCCGAGGTTTCGCCCGGCGCGCGCGGGCTGCGGAGGTCGGCCCCGACGGCCGTGAGGCCCGCCACCAGCTGGTCGGTGAGCGCCAGCACCCGCTCCGCGATGGCGTCGATGCCGAGCTCCAGCACCAGGTCGATGGCGGCGCCGAGGCCGAAGATCCCGGCCGTGTTGGGCGTCCCTTCTTCGAAGCGACCGGCGGAAGGCTGGAGGTCCATGTGGTAGCGGTCGTAATCGGTGTTGTCGGTGACGCTGCGCCAGCCGACGATCCGCGGCACCAGCCGGTCCAGCATGCTGCGGGCGCAGTAGAAGATGCCGCAGCCCTCCAGGGAGCAGAGCCACTTGTGACCGTCGGCGGCGAGGAAGTCCACGCCCCAGGCGCCGGGATCCAGGGGCAGGCAGCCGAGGCTCTGGATGGCATCGACGCAGAAGAGCACCCCGCGCTCGCGGCACAGCGCGCCGAGCGCTTCCAGGTCGTTGCGGAACCCGGAGCCGTACTCCACCGACGACAGCGCCAGCAGGCGCGTGCGGGGATTCTTCAGGGCCTCGTCCACGTGCTCCAGGGAGAGCCGGCCGTCGCGGCTGCGCAGCATCACGGTCTCCACGCCCCGATCGCGCAGGCTCCACCAGGGATAGACGTTGGACGGGTACTCGAGGTCGCAGGTCAGCACCTGGTCGCCCGGCTGCCAGTCCAGTCCCGCGGCGATGAGGCCCAGTCCCTCGGTGGTGTTCTTGACGAAGGCGACCTCGTCCGGCTCCGCGTGCAGCAGGGCGGCGGCGCGGCCCCGCACCCGCTCCACCTCCGCATCGAAGGCGGTCGGGTACTGGAAGGCTCCCATGCGGGTCGCCTCGTCGGCGTAGCGGCGCAGCGCCTCGTCCACCCGCGTCGAGATGGGCGCTACCCCTGCGTGGTTCAGGTAGACGAGCTCGCGGGTCACCGGGAAGAAGCTGCGCGTGCGTTGCCAGTTCATCGGACGCGGTCAATCGGGGGCGGCGTCCGTCCGATGAGACCCCCATGGACACTCAGGGGCTGCTGGCCGCGAGCGAGCGGGGGCTCCACCTGCTCTTCGACATCCGGACCGTGCGCGCCGCCTTCGAGCAGGAGGCGCAGTGCCTGCGCTCCGTGGTCGATCGCGAGATCGACTCGATCCAACGCGTGGTTCAGCATCTGCTCCAGCTCCCCGACGCCAGAGAGGGGCGGGACTTCATCGCCGGACTGCCCCGCGAGCTCCAGTACGTCCTGGTGCTGCTCTACTTCGAGCTGCTGGACGGACGCCTGCGCAAGGGGCCGATGACCCTGCACTAGGCCCGGCGACGCCGGAAGCCTAGCCCGTTCTGCTCCCGAATCCCGAGGGGCCTCGTCGGGCGGCAGCCCGCCCGCAGCCCGTCGGCAACTCCGCATCAGACAACGGCGGTTCGGGCCCGGCGCCCGCGTGCCGCGGCCGGAAGGGGGTCACATCACCCTCGCGGAGTGCCGATTGGTTCGAAGACGCCCTTTTCGCAGCGAGGGGCAGGGGAGAGTGGATTGACGCGAGCCCGTGCACAGGGGCCGGGATCCCGATGGCGGCGGGGCAGCGCCTTCACGCTCATCGAGGTGATGTTCGTCGTGGCCATCGCGGGCGTTCTGGCGATGATCGCGGTGCCGGCCTACCAGGGCTACGTCGAGCGCAGCCGGATGGCTGGGGTGGTCGCCCAGATCCGGTGGATCGAGGACCTGGTCGCGGCGTTCGAGCTGGAGAACCGGGTCCTTCCGGGGGATCTCTCGGCGGTCGGGGCCGACCGCATGCGCGACACCTGGGGCAACCCGTACCAATACCTGCGGATCTCCGGACCGAACCCCCCGAAGAAGGGAGAGCTCCGCAAGGACAAGAACCTGGTTCCGATCAACAGCGATTTCGACCTCTACAGCATGGGTCCGGACGGGGACAGCAAGATGCCCCTGACCGCCAAGGCGAGCCGGGACGACATCATCCGAGCGGCCGACGGAGCCTTCGTCGGTGTCGCCGAGGACTACTGAGCCGTGGAATCCGTTCCCCAGAGCGGCGATTTCCTCCGCAGCCGGTTCGGCCGCCGGCTGCTCGGCATGTTCGTGGCGTGCGCGCTGCTGCCGACGGTCGCCCTGGCGGTGGTCGGGTTCACGACGGTGCGCGGCCGCCTCGAGCAGGAGAGCCAGCGCCGGCTGCGCGACGTGAGCAAGGCCGTCGGGCTCCAGATCCACGAGCGCTTGATCGTGCTGGAGGAGTCCCTGCGGCCCATCGCGGCCCGACTCGACGGGCGGGGCGAGCTGCCGCCCGAGCTGGTGCCGCATCTGCGGGATCGCTTCGAGGCGATGGCTCTGTCGGACCCCCGGGGTTCGACACGCTCGGTCTTCGGCGGGGACGTGCGGCACCCGGAGATCGGCAGCGCGGCCCGGGAGCATCTGGCCTCCGGGGGGACGCTGGTGACCACGATCCCCGGCGACGGTCCGGGTCGCGTCGCGATGGTGACCGCCTCCGGGAAGCAGCTGCTGATGGCCGAGGTGAGCCCGGACTACCTGTTCGCCGTCGCGCGGGACAGTGTGGACGTGGACGGCCAGGGCTTCTGCGTGCTCGACGAGCACCTGGCCGCCGTCTCGTGCTCGAGCGAAGATCCGCTGCCCCTGGACGATGCACTGGCGTTCGAGATGAGTCGGCGCGTGTCGGGAGAGTTCGTCTGGCCCCAGCGGGACGAGGACTACCGCGCGCGCTACTGGGCGCTCTTCCTGCGGCCGCGCTTCAACACCTCGCGCTGGGTGGTGGTGGTGGCCGAGGCCGAGAGCCGGATCTTCGCCTCGTTGCGCGAGTTCAGCGCCTCGTTCGGGCTGATCGTCGCCGGCTCGCTGCTGGTGGTGGCGCTGCTCGGAATGGGCCAGATCCGCCGCAGCCTGGTGCCACTGCGCCGCCTGCGCGCGGGGGCACTGCGCATCGCCGATCAGCACTTCGACACGCGGGTGCGGGTCTCGAGCGAGGACGAGTTCCAGGACCTGGCGGAGACCTTCAACACGATGGCGGCGCAGCTCGGAGTCCAGTTCCGAAGCCTGGAGGCCCGCAGCGAGCTGGATCGGGCCGTGCTCTCGAGCATGGACCTGGGCTCGATCATCGACACGGTGTTGGAGCGGACCCCGGGGCTCTATCCCTGTGACGCGGTGAGCCTGGTGGTGCTGGACGGGCCCTCGGCCACCAGCGCCCGCAGCCA
This sequence comes from uncultured delta proteobacterium, assembly GCA_947259215.1. Classification (GTDB taxonomy): domain Bacteria; phylum Myxococcota_A; class UBA9160; order UBA9160; family JAFDET01; genus CAMYLJ01. The sequence continues at coordinate 83,139 of CAMYLJ010000024.1, read as the reverse complement.
CTTGGCGGAGGCGCAGTCGCGCGGGCGCCGCCAGCGCGACGACGTGCTGGTGGACCTGGACGCCGTGCGGGTGCTCGAGTCCGGGGCCGAGCTCGAGTGCGACCTGGTCGGGCCCGTGGCGGACTACTTGAAGCCGCTGACCCACCGGAGCATGCGTTCCGCCCTGGTGCTTCCCATCCGCTTCGGCGGCCAGCTGCTGGGGCTGCTGGCCCTGGCGCGCCGGGAGGCGGACACGGCCTGGCAGGACCGGGTGCTCGCGAGCCAGCTCGCCGACCAGGTGGCGGTGGCGTTCTCCAACGCCCAGATGCTCGAGCGGGTGCGCTTCCTGGCCTACCACGACTCGCTCACGAAGCTTCCGAACCGGCGGCGCTTCACCGAGGACCTGGCCCAGGCCCTGGAGCGCGCGCGCCGCCGCGACACGGCGGTGGCGGTCGTCTTCTTCGACCTGGACGACTTCAAGCGGGTGAACGACACCATGGGCCACGGCGTCGGCGACGAGCTGCTGCGCTCGGTGGCGCGGCGCGTCCGCGACCACGTGGGCCGCTCGGAGGGCGGCGGCGTGGAGTACGAGCTGGCGCGGCTCGGCGGCGACGAGTTCACCCTGCTGGTGCCGGACGTGGGGAGCATGGAGGGAGCCACCGACGTGGCCGAGCGGCTGCTGCGCACCCTGGTGGAGCCGGTTCTCCTGGGCTCCCACGAGGTGGTGGTCTCGGGCTCCGTCGGGATCGCCATGTACCCGTTCGACGGCGACGAGGCCGGCACCCTGATGAAGAACGCGGACACGGCCATGCACGCCGCCAAGGAGCTGGGGAAGAACCGCTTCCAGTTCTACACCCAGTCCATGAACGAGGCCGCGGTCGAGCGGGTCACCCTGGAGGGCCAGCTGCGCAAGGCGCTCTCCGACCGGCAGTTCGAGCTCTACTACCAGCCCATCGTCGAGCTGGAGGACGGTCGCCTCGCCGGGGCCGAGGCGCTCCTGCGCTGGAACCACCCGGATCTGGGTCTGATGACGCCCGACGTCTTCATCCGGGTCGCCGAGGAGATGGGGCTGATCGTGCCCCTCGGCGAGTGGATCCTGGAGGACGCCTGTCGCACCGCCATGGGCTGGACGCGGAACGGCCGGGGCGAGGTGCCGGTGTCGGTCAACCTGTCGGGCCGCCAGTTCCGCGAGGAGAAGCTCGTCGACTGCGTGGCCCGGGCCCTCACCACGTCGGGCCTGCGGCCCGGGCTCCTCTCGCTCGAGATCACGGAGACCATGTTGATGCGGGCCGACGCCCAGAACCTGGAGACCCTGCGGGCCCTGCGGGCGCTCGGCGTGCGGGTGGCCGTGGACGACTTCGGCACGGGCTACTCGTCGCTCGCCTACCTGAAGAACTTCCCGGTCGACTCGCTGAAGATCGACCGCTCCTTCGTGCGCGACGTGGCGGTGGAGCAGAACGACGCCGCGATCACCCGGGCGATCATCGCCATGGGGCAGACCCTCCAGCTGCGGATCGTGGCCGAGGGGGTCGAGACCCACGAGCAGCTGGCCTTCCTGCGCGAGCACGGCTGCGACGCCATCCAGGGCTTCCTGATCGGGAAGCCCGCGTCGGCCGAGCGCTTCGCCGAGTCCTTCCTCGACGGAACCCTGCTCTAGCGCCTCGCGGGGGGAGGCGGACTCGCGTAGAATCCGGGCTTCGCCTGGAGGAGCGCGAGGCCCGGCCATGTTCCGCAGGATCGAGGTGGACCGGAGCCTGCCCCCTACCCGCGTCCCGACCCTCGTCTTGAACGAGATGGCGTCACATGCACGCGACACGCTTCCCGAGGAGTGCTGCGGCCTGGTGGTGGGGGCGGGCGACGAGCGCTATCAGCGGGTCTTCCGCTGCCGCAACGACATGAGCGCGCTTCACGAGCGCGATGCCGCAGCCTATCCGCGGGATGGCCGGGAGGCGTTCCACATGAACGAGCACGATTACATGGACGTCCGGCGCCGGGCGCAGGACGCGGACTGCAAGGTGACGGCGGTCTACCACTCCCACGTCAACGTCGGCGTCTACTTCTCCGAGCTCGACCAGGAGTACGCCTCCCAGAGCCTCTTCCCGTTTCCGGCGGCGGATCACATCGTGCTGTCCCTGGTGGACGGCAAGCTCGAGGCCGGCGTGTTCCGGCGGGAGGGTCCGGGCTTCGCCGGCCGCCTGCTGCGGGCGGACGGGTCGTGATGCGGCGAGCCGCCGGCTTCTGCCTGGCTGCCCTCGCGGGCGTCGGCTGCGCGGGCTTCGAGCTGGGGCAGCTGCCGCCGGAGCCGGTGGCCTTCATCTACCGCACCGGGGAGGAGGGGCGGCAGCGCGCCGAGCTGATCGATCCGGAGGCCCGGCCCCAGAAGCGTGCCGACGCCAGCATCATGCGGGTGGGGGACGCCCGCGACTACGTGTTCGGCGCCACGCCCCAGAGCGAGCTGATGAGGACCGTGGGGCGTCTGGCCCTGCTGGATCCCCGGACCCTGGAGGTGACCCCGCTCGGCGTCGCCCGGGCGGGCTCGTCGCCCCTGGAGTGGTCGTCCGATCACCGCAAGCTGCGCTACCTGGCCATCGAGCAGGGGCGCTATCGGGTCAACGAGTACGACGTGGAGAGTGGAACGCTCGCCCTGCTGGCGGGGGCGCGCTACTCCGAGCCCGCCGCGAGCGTGGCGCACGACGGCCGGGTTGCCTTCGCGCGGCTGACGGGGAAGGGCAGGGAGGCCAAGAGCCGGATCTTCGTGCGTCCGGCCGGAGGGCAGCCGCGGCCCGTCACCCCCGGCCCCTCGGACTCCCGTCCGGTCTGGTCGCCGGATGGCGCCCGGCTGCTCTTCATCACCCTGGATCCGGGAGGCGCCCTGGCGCTGGGGTCGGCGGATCCCGCCGGCGAGGCGCCGCCGCGCCTGATCGCCCGGGGCCGCGACCCGGTCTTCACGCCGGACGGGAAGTGGGTGATCTACTCGAGCCGGGTGAAGGGTGAATGGCGGCTCCACCGCATGCTGCCCAACGGCGGCGGGAAGAAGATGCTGAGAGGCTCGGTCCTCGGAGGCCCCGACGAGCTGCAGCCGGCCGTCTCCCCCGATGGCGTCTACGTGGCGTACGTGGCGCGCCGGCTGGGCCGCGAGAAGCTGCGGATCCGGCGCTTCGACGGCTCGGGCGACCGTCCTCTGCTGGAGGGTGGAGATGGCTCGAGTCCGGTATGGTAGTCGCCGCCCGGCAGCGGCCGTTCCAGGAGTGACTGCGGATGATGTCGAAGCGAGACGAAACGACCGATCTGGTCCCGATTCACGGCGGCCTGGCCGAGCTCGTGGACCAGGTGGTGCCGCTCAGCGCGCGCGCCGACTTCCTGCGCGAGGCCGAGGGCCTGCCGTCGGTGCGCGTGAGCCGGGCCGACCTGTCCAGCGTGCACCGGCTGGGAGACGGCGCCCTGTCGCCCCTCGCGGGTCCCATGGGCGAGGAGGCGTGGCACCGGGTCCTGGACGAGGCCGTGATCCTGTCCCGGGGGCGCCGCTACGCCTGGGGCATCCCCATCTCCCTGCCGCTGACCGACGACGAGGCGGGAGCGCTCGCGGCGGGCGGTGCGGCGGCGATCCGTGACGAGAGCGGCGCTGCGGTGGCCATCGTGGAAGGGATCGAGCTCTTCCCCTGGGACAAGGCGAAGTACGTGAAGTGCGTCTACGGCACCGAGCGCTTCGATCACCCCGGCGGCCGCATGGTGGAGGGTGACCCGCGTTCCCAGCTGCTGGGGGGTACGATCCGCACCCTGCCCCAGCGCCACCACGAGGAGTACGGCGAGTACATGCTCTCGCCGCGGCTGACCCGCGCCTTCATCCGCGATCGCAAGTGGAGCCGCGCGCTGGCCTTCCAGACCCGCAATCCGCTGCACCGCGCCCACGAGTACGCCCTGGTGGCAGGCGCGGAGCGTCTGACCGGCGAGGGCCACTTCACGGGTGTGGTCCTGAACCCGCTGGTCGGCGAGCTGAAGGGTGACGACGTTCCCGCCGCCACCCGCATGCGCTGCTACAAGAAGCTCCACGACGACGACCTGCTGGGCGAGGGAGACAAGGACGAGGCCCTGTGGGCCTCGGTGGGTTACGACCTGAGCGAGGTCTTCGAGCTGATCGGGCTCGACATCAAGATGTTCTACGGCGGTCCTCGCGAGGCGATCATGCACGCGGTCTATCGCCAGAACTACGGCTTCAGCGACCTGGTGGTCGGTCGCAAGCACGCGGATGCACCCTACGAGGACGGCTCGCCGATCTGGGGCGACTTCGACGCCCAGGAGATCTTCGACGCGCTGGACGGGGAGCTGCGCATCCAGCCCTGCAAGATCGGGTTCGCCGCCTTCTACGAGTCGCTCGGCCGGGTCGACCTGACCGACCAGCACCCGGACGAGAAGCCCTACGGGATCAGCGGCACCAAGGTGCGCGAGCAGCTGCGCGCAGGCGAGCGGCCCGATCCCCGCATCATGCGGCCCGAGATCGCGGACATCCTGATCGAGTCGTACCGTCAGGCCTGAGGTTCGCGCGGGCCCGCGCCCGGCGGGGCGCAGGCGAAGGGGTTCATGAGGATCGGCGTTCCCCGGGAGACCAAGGACCGCGAGTTCCGGGTGGGAGTCGTCCCGGACGGTGTGGCGCAGCTCGTGGCCGCGGGCCACGAGCTCTGGGTCGAGCACGGCGCAGGCCTCGGCAGCGGGTTTTCGGACGAGGCGTACGCGGCGGTGGGCGCGCGGCTGGTGGAGACCGCCGAGGCCTGGTCCGATCCCGAGCTGGTGGTCAAGGTGAAGGAGCCGAACCGCAGCGAGGTGGCGCGCCTGCGCCCGGGCCAGGGGCTCTTCTGCTACCTGCACCTGGCCGGCGCTCCCGACCTGGCCGATGCCCTGTGCGAGACCGGCTGCCGGGCGCTGGCCTACGAGACCATCCAGAGCCCGGACGGCGCCTTCCCGGTGCTGGCGCCCATGAGCGAGGTGGCCGGACGGCTCGCCGTGCAGATCGGAGCCTCCCTGCTGCAGAAGGATCGCGGCGGCAGCGGCCTGCTGCTGGGCGGTGTGCCCGGGGTGGCGCGGGGGCGGGTGACGGTGCTCGGCGCCGGCACGGTAGGCATCAACGCCGTGCGCGTGGCCCACGCCCTGGGGGCGGAGGTGGACGTGCTGGACGTCGACCTGAAGCGCCTGGCGTACCTCTACGACATCTTCTCGGGCGAGCTCAACACGCTCTACTCCAACCCGAGCAACATCGCGCGCTCGGTGGTCGAGAGCGACCTCGTGATCGGCGCCGTCTACGTGAGCGGTCGCCGCGCCCCGCTCCTGGTGAGCGAAGCGATGGTGAAGCGGATGGAGCCCGGCGCGGTGGTCCTCGACGTGGCCGTCGACCAGGGCGGCTGCATCGAGACGATCCGGCCGACGAGTCACTCGGACCCGACCTACGTCGTGCACGACGTGATCCATTACGGCGTTCCGAACATGCCGGGCGCGGTGCCCCGCACCTCCACGTTTGCGCTCACCAACACGACCCTGCCGTACCTCCAGGCCATGGCCGAACGCGGGATCGAGGATGCGGTGAGCGCCGATCCGGCGCTGGCGCTGGGGGTGAACCTCTGGGATGGCGAGGTGACGTGCCTGGGCGTGGCCGAGTCCCTCGGCCTGGCGTTCCGGCCGCTGGCCGAGCTGCTGGCCTGAGCGGGCCCGGGCCGTCGCGCACTACACCATCCGGATGCGCGGACTGCGCGCCGCGGCGAGCAGCGCCTCGGCGTCCGTGCCGTCGCCCGGGTGCACGGCGTAGCCGAATGCCAGTGCCACGCGCTCGGGCTCGTTCAGGGCGTCGTCGGCGGACACGGCTTCCGCCACGCCCCGGGCCAGCTCCGACACCCGCTCGCCGGCGTCCTCGGCGGCATCCGGCAGCAGCAGCACGAACTCCGCCTCGTCGGTGCGCGCCACCACGTCGAAGCCGCGCACGCGCTCGCGCAGGGCCTCGGCGGTGCGCTGGATGACCCGGCGCTGGTGGACCGGATCCGATCCGTCGCGCAGGCTGCTCCAGTTCTCGATCCGGCACACCGCGACGGCGAACCCGGCATTGCGGCGACCGCCTGCGCGGGCCAGCTCTTCGTCCACGCGCGTGGTCAGGTAGCTGGTGTTCGGGAGGCCCGTGTCCTCGTCGAAGCTCTTGTGGCGTCGTGCCTGGGAGTAGAACGTGGCGTTGGCGACGGCCCGCTCCACGTAGGTCACGAACTTGGCGAAGATCTGGAAGTCGTCCTCGTTGAAGGCGGACGCGTAGAAGCTGTCTGCCGCGACCTTGTCGTAGAAGACGAGGCTCCCCACCAGGCGACCCTCACGGCGCAGGGGGGAGGCCAACAGGGACCGAACGCCCGCCTCGAGGGGTCCGAGCCGCGGGTCCGCGGGAACGTCGCGCACGAGAGCGGGAGCGCGCCGCTTGATCAGGTCCACCGAGACGGCCTTGTCCAGGCGGAAGAGGCGCTCCTGATCCCGGCCCGAGGCGGAGCCGAAGTACGAACGGATCACGTAGCGCCCGGTCTCCTCGTCCTGGAGGCGCAGGATCGCGTGGTCTGCCTCCAGGATCATGGCGCCGCTCGACGTGGCGAGGCGGACGACCTCGGCGGTGTCGCTGCCCGAGAGCATGCGGATGCCCATCTCGTTGATGGCGCCCACCTTGGTCGCCCGGGTGTGCATGCGGGTCTCGCGCTCCGACTGGAAGATGGCGTCGGCGGCGGCCGCGGCGATCTCCTGGAAGCCCTCCTCCGCGGTGCGGCCCCGTGGCGCCTCGCTCCCGGTCTGGACGGAGAGCAGGCCCATCAGGCGCTCCTCGGCGCACAGGGGCAGGGCGGCGTAGGCCAGCGCGTCGTCGCTACCGGCAAGGAAGGTCGGACGCCGCTCGGCCGCGGCCCGGCCGTCGATGCCCTCGCCCATGGCGATGCGGTACTCGCCCCCGAAGCCGCCTCCGGCCAGGGAGGTGGCGGCCAGCCGCAGCTCGTCCTCGTCGAGGTCGTACAGGTAGACCGTGGCGATCCCGCGCCCCGCGCGGCGCGCGACCAGGTGGCAGAGCTCCCCCAGCCGCTCCATCAGCGGGCTCTTGCCCGCCAGGATGCGGCGCACCTCGCGCACCGCCGCGTAGCGGGCGGCCTGGCTGCGCAGCGTTTCGTGTTCCTGGGCGCGCGCGATGATCTGGGCGTCCAGGGTCGCCAGCTGCTGCACGAACTCGAAGTCGTCCTCGCTGAAGGCGTCGGGTCGGGTGGTGTGGTGCACGTTGAGGACGCCGAGCACCACCCCCTCGTGGACCAGCGGCACGCAGAGCGCGGACTCCACGTCGAGCCGCTCGCGCAGCACGTGGAAGCTGGCGCGGTCGGCCTTGCCGCGCACGTGGAGCGGCCGGCCTTCCTCCACCGCCCGGCCGGCGATGCCCTCGCCGAGGCGGACCCGGATCTTGGACCAGAGCTCCGGCTCGATCCCCATGGCGACGCGCACCGTGAGCTCGCGGCGCTCGCGGTCCAGCAGCATCAGCGAGCCCCGGTCCGCGCCGGTCACGCCAACGGCGATCTCCAGCATGCGCGTGAAGAGCTCGTCGGGATCGACCGTGAGGTTGTACGACTCGACCACCTCGTGCAGGGCCTGGAGCAGCTCGAGCTTGTGGTCACGGGCACTCGCGCCGTAGCCCCAGAGCAGCCGCGCCGTCAACGGAGCGACCACCTGGACCGCCGCGGCGGCATCGGGGGCGGCACGGGCGAAGGCTTCCTCCGCTCCCGCGTCGATCACCGCGTACAGGGCCGGCGTGGCGGCCAGCTTGTCGAGGTCGTCGGTGAGGCGCGCCTCCACCTGGGAGGCGAGGTCCGGTCCCAGGCCGACGAGGCGCGTTCGCGCCGCGGCCGGGTCCGGATCGTAGATCACCGGGACCTCGACCTCGGGGTTGGCCTCGAGCAGCGGCACCAGTGCCAGCGTCTCGTCGGTCGCCCCGTAGATGCCGATCCGCTTGCGCATCAGTCGCCGCCCGGCTCCGGCCGCAGGTCGAGGGTGATCGCCAGCTCCACGCGCAGCGGCCGGTCGTCGGCGTCCCGCAGCACGAGCGGCACGACGAGCGCGCGGTCGCCCGCCTGCCGCGGCGTGCCGACGGCGTCGAGACGCAACCCGGGCGGGAGACCGGCTGCGGGAGCCGTCATGGGCGCCGTCAGCGCGCCGAACGACTCGGCGAACGTGCCCTCGGTCTGTTGGGCCACGGCCTCGGCCTGGGCGGCGGCCACGGGATCGCGCTCCTCGGCGGCCAGCCCGGCCTCCACGGGCTCGAGCTCCAGCGGCTCGGGCAGGGGCTCGGCCTCCTGCGCGGGCGCCGGCTCCGGCTCGAGCAAGGGCTGGGGCTGGGGCGGGGGCGGCGGCGCGGGCGCGGGCGCGCGCGGCGTGCCGGGGGCGCTCTCCACGCTCCCGAGGCCGCTCTCGCGCAGCGCCTTGATGACGCGCTTCGAGATGGTCGTCAGCGCCTGGAGCACGCCCTTGCCCTCGCTGGCCACGGCCTCGAAGGCGGCGACTCCCCGCAGGTCGAGCTTCTTGTAGAGCTCTTCCAGGATCAGCTCGTCGGCGCGGTCGCGCTTGTTGTACTGCACCACCAGCGGCAGCTCGTCCAGCGAGCGTCCGTACGCCGACAGGGCGCGCCGGAGCTCGTCGAACGACTCCAGGTTGGCGTCGATGCGATCCGGCGAGGCGTCCACCACCAGCACCACGCCGTCGGCGCGGTCGAGGAGCTGCTTGCGGGTGGGCGCGTGCTCGGGCGCCCCGGGCACCGCCACGATCTGGAGCTTCACCTGCCTGCCGGCCAGCTCACCCAGGGTGATGGGCAGGCTCTCCACCTCCACGGTCGGGTCGAGGGCCGTCGGGGTGCGCCGGAGCTCGCCCCGGTGGTCGGTCCGCAGCTTGCGGTGGACGTGCGCCAGGTTGGCGGACTTCCCCGCGCCCTCCGCGCCCCAGTAGAGGATGCGGGCGTTCACTTCGGCGCGCTCGCTGCTCAGCTCCGCCATCAGAGTTTCCCCTTCTTGGTGAGAATCCGTCGGGCGTGGGTGGAGATCGCCGACGGGACGTCCTTGCTCTTCGTGATCGCGCGCAGGTCGCGCTCCTGGAGGTAGTTCAGGAACTTCATCGCCGACGACTGGGGCGTCTTGGGATTCGTGGCCAGGGAGAGCTTCACGGTATAGCTCCGGGTCCACTCGCGGTTGGACGCGATCACGCGCAGGATCTCGTCGGAGACGTTTCGCAGCTTCGCGTACTGGGCGACCTCGTTCTCGCGGGTCTTCGGGCTGCGGATGGCTGCCGTGGCGACGATCTTGTTGTGGTCGCGCACCAGCAGGCCCCGGGCCTCCTTGTTCCCCATCCGCGCCAGCTTGATCTTCTGCATCACCGTCATGGTCTGGACCAGGGCGAAGAGGTTGTTCTTCTGATCCTCGTCCAGCTCGTCTTCGACCTCTTCCAACAGCTCCCGTGCCATGCCGGTCGCGTCGTCTCCCAGCAGGGCCCTCAGGGCCGAGGCCGCCGCCTCGTCGGTGATCTCGGAGAGCTCCGGCAGCTCCTCGAAGGCGTCCGTCTCCTCGACCACCTCGGCCTCGGGCCGGTCGATCCCGAGGAAGGAGAGGATGCGGTCGATCACGGAGCGGCCCGTCATCGGGTTGGCGCCCAGGGTGTCGACGATCGCGGGACAGCGCAGCAGGCGCTGCTGGTTGTTGGCCACGATGTCCACGACCCGCTTGAAGGGCAGCTCGGCCAGGAACACGAAGGTCTCGTCGCTGACCGCCGGGTTCAGGGCCAGCGCCTCCATCAGCTGGTTGTCCTCGCGGTGGACGTGGCCCAGGTGCGAGAGCAGGGCCGGGTGTCCGGGGGCCGAGAGGACGGTGGTGGCCACGTCGCGCGGGAGCCCCTCGAGGCTGTCCCGGGCGGTGGACTTCACCTCGGCGTCGGGATCGTGCATCAGCGCGAAGAGCACCGTCGCCAGCTCCAGCGGCGGAAGCGGAAGCGCCCCGCGGGCCGCCAGGCGCCGCGTCTGCACCGGTGCCTCCCGACTGGCGTACTTGCGCGCCTGGGGGGAGAGCTTGAGCGTGATCTTCTGCGCTTCGGCCATCGTCCTCTGCGTCCCGCTGGGCGGGCGTACGGTGCGGGGGAGGACGGCAGGCCTGGGACGACGCGCCGACGCGTCAGCTTCCCTGGGCCTCGGCCGCCTTCGCCTCCGCGATGATCTTGTCACGCACCGCCGACGGCACTTCGTCGTAGTGCGAGAACTCCATGTGAAAGTCGCCCTTGCCTCCGGTCAGGCTGGTGAGCGTGCTGGCGTACTCGAGCATCTCCGACATCGGCACCAGGGCGCGGACCACCTGGTTCGACCCCGCCGCCTCGCTGGCCTGAACCCGGCCGCGTCGGCTGGAGAGGTCGCCCATGATGTCGCCCACGCTCTCGTCGGGGCAGCTCACCTCCACGTTCATCATCGGCTCGAGCAGGGTCGGCCTGGCCTGCTCCATGGCGGCCTTGAAGCCGAAGGAGCCGGCCAGCTTGAACGCCATCTCGTTCGAGTCCACCGCGTGGAACTTGCCGTCGATGCAGCGCACCTTGACGTCCACCACCGGGTAGCCGGTCAGCGGGCCGTGCTGCATGCCCTCCAGGCAGCCCTTGTCCACCGCCGGGATCAGGCCGCGCGGGATGGCGCCGCCGACGATCTCGTCGGAGAACTCGTAGCCCGTTCCGCGAGGCAGGGGCTCGAGGCTGAGGTAGCAGACGCCGAACATTCCCTTGCCGCCAGTCTGTTTCTTGAGCTTGCCCTCGACGTTCTCGACCTTGCGGGTGATGGTCTCGCGGTAGGGCACCTTGGGTGTCTTCAGCTCCACCTCCACGTCGAACAGGCGCTTCAACTTGTGCGCCGTCGTACGGATGTGGAGCTCTCCCATGCCCGTCAGCAGGAACTCGCCCGTCGAAGCCTCCCGCCCGAGGTGAAGCGTCGGATCCTCCTCCACCAATCGGCCGAGGGACGCGTAGACTTTATCCTCGTCCCCCTTGGATTTCGCCGAGATGGCGTAGCTAAGCACACCCTGGGGAATGGGAATTTCCGGCAGCTGGAGCCCGCCCTTCTCCTGGGTCAGGGCCTGGCCGGTGTGGACGCCCTTGAGCTTGGCGACGGCCACCACGTCCCCCGGTCCCGCTTCCGGGACGTCCTCGTGGTCTCCTCCCCGCATGGCCAGGAGCTTCCCGGTCCGCTCCTTCTGGCCCGTGGTCGCGTTCAGGATCGGGGTTTCGGGACGGATCGTGCCCGAGACCACCCGGAAGATGGAGAGGGTGCCCGCATAGCGGTCGATCATGGTCTTGATGACCCGGGCCGTGAAGGGCCCGGTCGGATCCGGGGCCACCTCGGCACCCTCGGTCTCCCCCTCGGGAACGGTGCGGAAGGGCGGGCGGTCGGCCGGGGACGGGAGCAGCTCGGTCAGGCCGCGCAGCAGCGGGTCCACGCCGACCAGGCGGGTCGCCGCCCCGCACAGCACGGGCAGGAGCTGGCCGCCGTGGACCCCGGCCACGAGACCCTGGCGCACCTCCTCCTCGGACAGATCGCCTTCCTCCAGGTACTTCTCGAGCAGGGTGTCGTCGCACTCGGCCACGGACTCCACCAGCCGCTGGCGGGCGGCGCTGGCCTCGTCCGCCAGCTCGGCCGGCACCTCGGCCTCGCCGTCGGCGGTGAACGCCTTGTTGGCCAGCAGGTCCACCACCCCGGACAGCCCCTCGCCGGCGCCGATCGGGAGACAGAGGGGCACCGGGTTGGCGTCGAGCTTGCGCAGGGCCTCCACCGCCGCCGCGAAGTCGGCGCGCTCCTGGTCGAGGCCGTTCACGAAGGCCAGGCACGCGGCGCCGGACCCGCGCGCCGCCCTCAGCATCTTCTCGGTCCCGACCTTCGGACCGTCGACGGCCGAGACCAGCAGCACGGCTCCGTCGAGGCCCTGCAGCACGACGCGACCGTCGGCGTTGAAGTTGGGATCTCCGGGGGTGTCGAGGAGGGTCGCGTGATGGTCGTTCCAGTCGAACCCGTAGACGGAGGAGCTGACGGTCGCCGTGTGCCGGTCCTTCTCCTCGGGCAGGAAGTTCAGGACCGACGAGCCGTCGTCCACCTTGCCCAGCTCGCGGGTGGCTCCCGCCCGGAAGAGCAGCGCCTCTCCGAGAGACGTCTTGCCGTCGCCCGAGTGTCCGATCAGGGCGAAGTTGCGGGTGTTCTCGACGCTCACGTTCTTCATGTCGCCTCCTTGCGCTCGGGGCGGTTCTTCTCGAACAGGATGCGCAGGCCTTCCAACGTGAGGAAGGGCTCCACGCGCTCGATGCAGCGGGACTCGCTCGCGATGCGCTGGGCCAGGCCGCCGGTCGCGATGCAGCGGGTGTCTTCGCCGAGCTCGTCCCGGATGCGGGTCACCATGGAATCCACCATGCCCGCGTAGCCGTAGAGCAGGCCGGACTGGAGCGAGCCGGTCGTGGTCTTGCCGATCACGGACTTGGGACGCGCGATCTCGACCCGGTGCAGCATGGACGCCCGCTCGAACAAGGCCTCCATCGAGATGTGGATGCCGGGAAAGATGGCGCCGCCCAGGTACTCGCCCGCCCCGGACACGCAGTCGAAGGTGGTGGCCGTGCCGAAGTCCACCGCCACGATGGGGCCGCCGTGCAGCTCGTAGGCCGCAACGGCGTTCACGATCCGGTCGGCGCCCACCTCGCGCGGGTTCTCGTAGAGGACCGGCATTCCCGTGCGGATGCCCGGCCCCACGACGAGGGGAGGACGGTCGAAGAGCTTCGTGCAGACCCGCTCCCAGATCGGAAGCAGCGGGGGCACTACGCTCGAGATGATCACGTCGGTGATCTCGTCGGGGGGGAGAGACGCCGCGTCGAAGAGGGCGCGCAGGGTGATCGCCACCTCGTCGGAGGTCTGCTCCCGGTGCGTCGCCAGGCGCCAGTGCTCGCGCAGCCGCTCCTCGGCGCGCCAGTCGAACGCACCCAGGGTCAAGTTGGTGTTGCCGATGTCGATGGCGAGGAGCACCCGGTCCTTCACGCCGCGTCTCCGTCCTTCGCGAGGGTCACGTCCCCAGCGACCACGCGCTCGCGCCGCCCGTCGGCGGTCTCCAGCAGCAGCGCGCCGTCGGCGTCGATGCCGCTCACCCGTCCGTCGATCTCGGCCCCGCCCAGATCCGTCACGCGCACCGCCTGGCCCCGCATCCGGAAACGGGCTTCGAAGCCCGGTCGGATGGCGTCGAATCCGTCCCGCGCGTGGGCATCGAGGACGCGCTCGAGGGTACCGTAGAGCGAACGGGTGAAGGCGGCCCGATCGATCGTGCGTCCGGTCGCGGCGGCGAGGCTGGTGGCGCGGGAGCGGAACTCCTCGGGGAAGGACGCCGGGTCGACGTTCAGGTTGACACCGATGCCGAGCACCAGGAAGGCCACCCGGGTCGCCTCGGCGCCCAGCTCCACCAGGATCCCACTCGTCTTGCGACCGTCGACGAGGACGTCGTTCGGCCACTTGATGGCCACGCGCTCGCCATCGCCCAGCTCACCCGCCACGCTGTCGGCCACCGCCAGCGCCGCTGCCAGGATCGCCGTCGGCGCCTCGGCGGTGGAGAGGGTGGGGCGCAGGACGATCGAGGTGTAGAGATTGCAGAAGGGCGGGGAGTGGAACGAGCGCCCGAGCCTCCCGCGCCCCGCCGTCTGCCCTTCGGCCACGACCGCGGTGCCGTGGGCCGCGCCGGAGCGCGCCAGGTCCAGGGCCACGCGGTTGGTGGAGTCCGTCTCCTCCAGCCAGTGGACGATCCGCCCCAGCCAGCGCGTCGCGAGGCCGTTCTGGATCTCTTCGGGATAGAGGCGGTCCGGGGCGTCGAGCAGCCGATAGCCGCCGCCGGGCGCCCCCGCGATGCGGTAGCCGCGTGCTCGCAGGGCCTCCACGTGCTTCCAGACCTGGGCGCGGCTCACGCCGAGCTGTCCCGAGACGTCCTGTCCCGAGCGGGAGGCGTCGCCGGCGCGTCGCAAGGCATCGAGCACGCGCGCCGGCGAATCGCTCACAGCAGTACAGCTCCAGCGAGGCCCTCGAGCTCCAGCGCCACGTCGGCCGCGGGCGCGGAGTGGGTGAGCGCTCCCAGCGAGATGCGCTGCACGCCGGTCTCCGCCACCTCGCGCACGTTCGCGAGCGTGATGCCGCCGGTGGCCTCCAGCGCGACCGCGCCCTGGAGCGCCTCCGCGATCTGCCGCAGCTCTTCCGGCGTGCGGTTGTCGAGCAGCAGCACGTCGGCTCCCGCCTCGACGGCCGCCTCCGCGTCCGCCAGCGATTCCACCTCCACCTGGAGCTCCAGGTGGGGTGCGGCGCCGGCGCGGGCGGCCTTCACCGCCAGCGCCACGCCGCCCGCCGCGGCCACGTGGTTGTCCTTGAGGAGGATCGCGTCGTCGAGGGCGTGGCGATGGTTGGTCCCGCCGCCGACCGCCACCGCGTACTTGTCGAGGGCGCGCCAGCCGGGGAGGGTCTTGCGGGTGTCGAGGATGCGCACGCCGGTGCCCGCCACGGCCTCGACGAAGCGCGCGGTCCAGGTGGCGACGCCGCACAGGCGGCCGAGGAAGTTCAAGGCGGTGCGCTCCGCGGCCAGGATGGCGCGCAGCCGGCCGTCGACCGCGGCCAGCCGCGTCCCCGGCGCGACCCGCTCCCCCTCCGCGCAGCGGATCGTGACTGCGAGGGACGCATCCAGCTCGCGGAAGACCGCTGCAGCCACCTCGAGCCCGCAGACCACCAGGGACTGGCGCGACTCCACGACGGCCCGCCCGCGCGCCTCCGCTGACAGCACGAGCTGGGAGGTCACGTCCCCGGCCCGCACGTCTTCCGCGATCGCCATGCGAACGAGCGGAAGCCAGCAATGACCGGGCGGCAGCGCCGGAGCGCCCATAGACGGAGGAGAGTACCCCAGATCTCCCCGACGCAGACTACCGACCGCGTCGGGGTGGAGGGGTGGCGGAGCGGCGCCGGTGAGCGCGCTGACGGACGTGGATCGGGGCTGGGCCTCGGCCGCGCGCGAACCGAAGCCGCGCAGCCACCCCTCCACCCCGACGCGCGAGGGAGCCTACTCGGACTCCCCCTTCATGCGCCGGATCTCCTCCCGCACCAGCGCCTCGGCCATCTGCGGGATCACCTCCCAGGCGATCTCCTCGACCTTGGCGATGGCCTGGCGCACGATGGTCTCGGGCAGGTCGGCGAACGCCTCCCAGGCGATCTTCTCCAGCGAGTCGTGGACGCGCTCGCGCATCATCGGCGTGAGGTCCGGCGTGGCCCCGGCCGGCTCGGCGGCCGGCGCTGCCGCAGGCTCCGGCTCGGGCAGGCCGGTCGGCCCGGGCTCGGAGACCTCGACGACGGGCAGCTCGGGCGCGCCCGCAGGAACCGGCGTCACCTCGGTGAGCTCCAGCGGCTCGGGCTCCTCCAGCGAGCGCGGCGGCTCGGCGTCGGGCTCGGGCAGCGCCATGGGCTCGGGCAGTGCCATGGGCTCGGGCAGCGCCACGGGCTCGGGCGCCGGTTCGGGAGCCGCGAAGAAGTCGGACATGGGAGACGCCGGCGGCTCCTCCGGGGCGGAGACCGCCGCGGGCGCCTCCAGCGACTCTCCCAGATCCGACGACGAGACCGCGAAGGCATCGTCGGCGTCCGGGTCGAGCAGGGTCTCGCGGGCCGCGTCCGGGGCGTCGAACGCGCCCAGGGGGTCGGCCTGCTCGGGCTCTGCCTCGGCCTCGAAGCCGAAATCCAGCGCGTCGCCGGCGGCCGGGGCCTCGTCGGCCCGGGCGGGCGGCGGCTCCAGGGCCAGCGGGGGCGGCTCTGCCGAGGGCGCCGCGTCCCCCAGCGGGGCGTCCGGCGCCGAGGCGGGGGTCCCGCGTCCGAGGCTGTCCTCGTCGAATGCGGAGTCGACGTCGTCGCTGGAGGGCCAGTCGGCGTCCGCCGGTGCATCCATCAGGGCCACCGTGGCGTCAGCGCCGGGGCGCGGAGGCGCCAGCTCGGTGGGCGCGTCCGAGGGGCCCGGTGCCGGCTCTTCCACCACCGGTGCGAAGTCGAAGCCGCTCTCGCCCGCGTCCAGCTCGAATGCCGTCGTGGACGGAGTCTGGGTGCTCTCCGGGGGCGTCGGCAGCTCCAGATCCGTGTCCCGTCCGGGGTCCGCCGGCGGGGGCTCGAGATCGGGGGCCGTGCCGAAGTCATCCTCGAAGAAGTCGAAGGCGTCGTCGTCGGCGGGGGTGGCGGCGGCGGCCGGGGCCGGGGTCGCTTCGACGCTCGTCGGAGCCGGCGCGATGTCCACGTCGGGCGCCGGGGCCGCGGGCGCCGCCGGGCGCGCCCGGGAGAGCAGCCGGTTCACGTGGTCCACCAGACTCTGGGCCTCGAACGGCTTGGTGATGTGCCCGTCGGCCTGCACCTGGCGGGCGCGCTCCTCGTCGAAGGCCTCGAAGGTGCCGGTCAGCAGCAGCACCGGGATGTGCGCGAGCTGCGGGTTGGTCTTGATCGTCTCGCAGACCTCGTAGCCGGTCTTGCCGGGCATCACGACGTCTGCCAGCACGATGTCCGGCGGAGAGTCCTGGACCCGATCGACGGCGTCGTCGCCGTTGTCGACGGTGACGAGCTCGATGTCCTCGTTCGCGAAACTGATCCCCACGACCTTCTGGATGGTCACGGAGTCGTCTGCGAGAAGCAGCTTCCTGGCCATGGTTCCCCCCACCGCGGCGGGGAGGGTGTCCCTCCCCCGGGGCGCCCGAGAACCTCGGGCGCTTCCTCTACCTCGACGGCCGTATTATCGTCGGCGGCGGCCTGCGGATTGAATTCTTTTTGCACGTCCGCGCCCCGCGCGCCAGGGGTGCGGGGTCAAGTCGTCCGGCAGGGGCTCCGATACCACCCGCGGGGCAGGGCGCTCAAGCCCCTGCGCAGGGAATCCCGGTACCCAGGAGGGGCCACGGCATGAAGCTCGAGGCGGCTGCCGCAAGCGACGTGGGCCAGCAGCGCCGAGCCAACGAGGACTCGTACGCCGTGGCGGAGGACCACCAGTTCTTCGTGGTGGCGGATGGCATGGGCGGGCACGCGGCCGGCCAGATCGCGAGCCAGCTGGCCTGCGAGGCGGTGGTGAAGGCCGTCGACGTGTCGGCCTCCTCCGGAGGCAGCCTGACGGAGCGCCTGCGCACCGCGGTGCTGCACGCCAACCACGAGATCTTCACCACGGCCCAGAAGCGGCCGGAGCTCCAGGGGATGGGCACCACCGTCGTCAGCATCCTGGTGGCCGGGGATCGCGCTGCCGTGGCCCACGTGGGCGACAGCCGCGCTTACCGCGTGCGGAGCGGCCGGATCCGCCAGCTCACCGACGATCACTCGCTGGTGGGCGAGCTCGTGCGCCGCAACGAGATCAGCGCCGACGCCGCGCGGGAGCATCCCCACCGCCACGTCCTGACCCGGGCGCTCGGCGTGCGCGCGCGGGTGGAGCCCGACCTGGCAGAGCTGGGACTCCAAGCGGGCGACCAGTTCGCCCTGTGCAGCGACGGCCTCACGAGCCACGTCCACGACGACGAGATCGCAAAGGTCCTTGGCAGCGGGCTCGGGCTCGAGGCGGCGTGCGAGCGGCTGGTGGATCTGGCGAACGCGCGGGGTGGGGAGGACAACATCACGGTCCTCCTCGTTCGGGTGGACGACGAGTAAGTACGCGAACGCCGAGACTTCGGCGGCCCGCCGAGGCCCGCGTCACCGCGCAGGCGGAGGCAAGATCAAACCTCCGCGCCCCGCGAACAGCGAGAAGTCGGCGGCCTACGCCCGGTCCACCTGCCCCTTGAGCTTCGACCGCAGGCGCAGCATGGCCTTGGTGTGGATCTGGCACACGCGGGATTCGGTGATCCCGAGGATCGAGCCGATCTCCTTCATGTTCAGATCTTCGTAGTAGTAGAAGGAGACGACCAGGCGCTCCTTCTCCGGCAGGGTTCCGATGGTGTCGGAGATGATCCGCTTGCTCTCGGTGAGCTTGAGCGAGGCGAAGGGGTTCTCCGAGTTCACGTCCTCGACAATGTCCGCGTAGCCTCCGGTGCGGTCGCCTTCGGCGCCGTTGCCTCGGATCTCCTCCAGGTTGACGAGCGAGATCCCTCGCACCTGGTTCAACAGCTCGTGGAACTTCTCGATCTGGAGACCGAGGGAGTCCGCCACCTCGTCCTCGTTGGCCTGGCGGCCGAGGCGCTGCTCCACCTCGCCGTAGGCGCGCTCGAGCTTGCGGCTCTTCTGGCGCACGCTGCGCGGAACCCAGTCGAGGGAGCGCAGCTGGTCCAGGATGGCGCCCTTGATCCGGAACTCGGCGTAGGTCTTGAATTTGCAGTTCTTCTCGGGGTCGTACTTCTCGATGGCGTCCATCAGGCCGATGACACCGGTGTTGTGCAGATCGTCGAGGTCGATGTGGGACGGCAAGCGGACCGCGATGCGGTTCACGATGTAACGGATCAGTGGGGTGTGCTCGAGAACGAGCTGCTCCTTGAGCGTCGCCGGAATCTCTTTCTCTTTCTCTTTGGCCGCGCGGAGCAGGGTCTCCATCCATCCTCCTTCGAGTGAGGACGCAGTCGGCGTCCCGGATCTGGGCCTCCACAAAGCACGGCCCATGCCAAGCGTTTCGCCCGACCCGCAGCCAGGCGGCAGCCGGCCGGCAGGGACGCCGCCCCAGGCGGGTGTCGGCGGCGGCAACTCCTGAGCTACACAGGACTTTTCGGTGTCGGAGCCGCAGCGCCCGGGCGCAGCGGATTGCGGAGCGCGGCTGCCGCCCGGTGCGGCAGGCAGGGGCGGGGCGGGCGGAGCGGCCCGCGGGCGCGACGGATTCCCGACGCGGGAGTTACGAATCCGTCGCCCGGGTGCCGAATTGCGAACCCGGCGGACGCGGGTGGGCGCCTACTCGTCCCGGGGTTCCAGGTTCTTCTTCTTGATCTTCTCGAGCAGGGTGGTCCGGTTGAGGCCCAGGAGCTGGGCGGCGCGGTTCTTGTTCCAGCCGGTCTGCTCGAGCGCTTGCAGGATCAGATCCGTCTCGAAGTCGCCCACCAGCTCGTTGTAGGCGATCCCGCTGCTCGGAATCCGCGGCGCGCGGGCCCGCGGGGTGTCGCGGCCGTCGCGGACGGCTTCCGGGAGATCCTCGGTTCCGATCTCGCCCTCGCCCTTGAGCAGCACCATGCGCTCCATCACGTTCTCCAGCTCGCGCACGTTGCCGGGCCAGTACCAGTCCACCAGCAGCTGCATGGCGTCGGGGCTCACGCCCTCGATCTGCTTGCCCTTCTCCTGGTTCACCACGTCGAGGAAGTGGTGGACCAGCAGCGGGATGTCCTCACGCCGCTCGCGCAGCGGCGGCACCTCGATGGGGATCACGTTCAGGCGATAGAAGAGGTCCTCGCGGAAGCGGCCCCGCGCCATGGCATCCTCCAGGTCCTGGTGGGTCGCCGCCACGACGCGAACGTCCACCTTCACCGTCTTGGACGAGCCCACCGGCTCGAAGGTCCGGTCCTGGAGCACGCGCAGCAGCTTCACCTGGAGCGTCTGGCTCATGTCGCCGATCTCGTCCAGGAAGATGGTGCCGCCGTCGGCCAGGGCGAAGCGCCCCTCGCGATGGGCGATGGCGCTGGTGAAGGCGCCGCGCAGGTGCCCGAAGAGCTCGGACTCCAGCAGCTCCTCGGGGATCGCGCCGCAGTTGACGGTGACCATCATGCGCTCGCTGCGCGCGCTGTTGAAGTGGATGGCCCGGGCGATCAGCTCCTTGCCGGTGCCGCTCTCGCCCCGGACCAGGATGGTGCTGTCGCTGTCGGCGATCTTCTCCACCGTCTCCAGCACCTGCCGCAGGCCCGGGCTGTGGCCAACGATGTTCTCGAAGCGGTACCGCATGCGGAGCTGGTTCTGGAGCTGGCGGTTCTCGGCCTTCAGGCGGCCGTGCTCGATGGCCTGCTCCACCAGGCGCCGGACCGCGTCCAGGTTTCCCTGCTCGAAGGGTTTCTCCAGGTACCAGAACGCTCCCGCGCGCAGGGCTTCCACCGAGTTCTCGGGCGTTCCGTACCCGGTCATCACGATGCAGGGCAGGTCGGCGTCGTAGTCCTTGATCTGGCGGACCAGCTCGATGCCGTTGACGCCGGGCATCTTGACGTCGCAGAGCACCAGGTCGAGATGCTGGCTCGACACGATCCCCATGGCCTCGGCGGCGTCCCGGGCGCAGGTCACGTCGTAGCCGCCCCGAGCGAGGATGCGCTCGAGGGCGCGGCGATAGAGCTCCTCGTCGTCGACGACGAGAACGGCGGACTTCGTCAGTGGGGTCTCCTCCGCGGGGCGGAGGGGGGCATCTGGATTCTACGGACCCCGGGGCGGCCCTTCAAGCCGCCCGGCCTCGGGGGAAATCCCGGTTCCGGGACACTCAAGCGTCCCGATCCCGGGACCGATGAGCGGGGCGTGGAGGCCGCGCGCGACATCCCCCATCCGCCCGGGTCCCCTCTCGGCAGCGACCCGGCTCCCGCCGTGCTGGTGCTGGACGACGAGCCCCTGCTCCTGCGCGCCCTGCGGCGCGTCCTGGAGGGGGAGGGCCATCCGGTGCTCCTGGGCGAGACCGCCGCCGAGCTGGAGCGCCTGCTGCCCGACCCGCGCCTGGCCGTGGTCCTGCTGGACCTGAAGCTGCGGGAGACCAGCGGCCTCGACCTGCTCGAGCGCGTGAAGCGGGAGCGGCCCGAGGTGGAAGTGGTCATGATGACGGGCCATGCCACCATCGAGAGTGCCGTCGGCTGCATGCGCCGGGGCGCCTTCGACTACCTGGCGAAGCCCTTCGACGACGTGCACCGGGTCCGCACCACCGTGCGCAAGGCCCTCGAGCGGCGTTCCCTCGTGCTGCGCAACCGGGCCCTGGAGCGCCAGCTGCGCGATCGGGAGGCGGTCCCCGAGCTGGTGGGGGCGTCGCCCGGAATGCGGGCGCTCACCCGCCGGATCGAGGGGCTCCGCGACAACGAGAGCCGGGTCCTGATCCACGGGGAGAGCGGAACCGGCAAGGAGCTGGTGGCCCGGGCCATCCACGCCGTCTCGCGCCGGGCGGGCGGCCCCTTCGTGCCCGTGGACTGCGGGGCGCTGCCCGAGTCCATCATCGAGAGCGAGCTCTTCGGCCACGAGCCGGGCGCGTTCACCGGGGCCGTGGGCTCGCCGGGCCTGTTCCGCCGGGCCGAGGGCGGGACGCTCTTCCTGGACGAGATCGGCGAGCTGCCCGTGAACGTGCAGGCCAAGCTCCTGCGCGCGCTGCAGGAAGGCGAGGTGCGGCCGGTGGGCGCCTCCGAGGCCGTGCCGGTGGACCTGCGCGTGATCGCGGCCACCCACCGCGACCTCGAAGGCATGATCGCGGAGGGCGCGTTCCGCCAGGACCTCTTCTATCGCCTCGACGTGGTGCGCGTGCACATCCCGCCGCTGCGGGAGCGTCGGGAGGACGTGCCGCTGCTCGCGCACCACTTCCTGGCGCGCCACCGGCGTGACGAGGCGTCGGTAGCCGGGATCGAGGACGACGCGCTCGAAGCCCTGGTCGGCTACGAATGGCGGGGGAACGTGCGCGAGCTCGAGAACACCGTGGAGTCCGCCCTGGCCCTGGCGCCCGGACCACGCCTGCGGCTCGCGGACCTGCCGCTCGCCGGACGCGGTCGGGCCGCCGCCCGCACGCCGCTGGACACGGACCTTCCGCTCTGTCTCGAGGCCTACGAGAAGAGCGCGCTCGAGCGGGCCCTGCAGCTGACCGGCGGCGATGCCAGCGAGGCTGCGCGTCGGCTGCGCGTCGGGCGCAGCACGCTCTATCGCAAGCTGGCGAAACACGGCCTGACACCGAAGGGCGTCGGGGTTGGTCGGGTCCGACCGATCGGATAGATTCCGACCACCCCCCCACGAACGCCGCTTCTGCTGTCGAGGATCCGCGTGAGCGAGATCACGTCCTCCGCCCACATCGTCATCGTGCGACCGGGCAGCGACCGTCCGGAGGGTTCGGATCCCCACGGCACGCTGCGCGCGCTGCGGGGGCTCGGGGCCGGCGTTCGCGTGGACGTGTTCGATTCCGCCGCGGCGGGCCTGGCGGCTTCCGCGGACGCGGACCTGGTGGTGGTGGACGGCGGCTCGCCCGGCGAAGCGGAAGCGCTCCTGGCCCAGGCGCGCGGAGCCGGACCGCCGGTGCTCGCCGTGGCCGCGGACGCTGCGGACGCCGCGGCCGTGGAGTGGTTCCGACGCGGCGCCGCCGACTGTGTGGTGGCGGGGGTGGACGCGGGCCAGGCGTTGGCCTCGGTGGCGCTGGAGCAGCTGCGTCGCACCCGGGGAGAGCGGGAGCGGCGCCGGGTGGCGGACCGCCTGGCCTGGCTCGAGACCCTGAACGCGGCCATCGTGAGCGAGATCCCGGCGGCGATCGCCGTGGTGGACGATGCCGGCCGGCTGGTGACGGCGAACCCGGCCTTCACGGCTGCCTGGGGCTCGTCGGGCCGGCTGCCAGGCCGCCGCCTCGACGAGGTGCTGCCGTCGGAGCTGCTCGAGACCGGTGCGATTCCGGCGGCACTGGAGCGGGCCCGCGCCGGCCATCCGGCGGTGCCGGCCCTGGCGCGCGGCGTGGCTCCGGACGGCTCGCCCATCTTCTACGACGTGCGCGCGCAGCGGCTGGACGACGAGGGTCGCGCCCTCCTGCTGCTCGCCGACGTGACCGAGCGCGAGACCCTCGCGAAACGGATCGCCGACCTGAGGCGTTACAACGAGAACATCATCCAGAACCTGAACAGCGCGCTGCTGGTGGTGGACACGCGCGGCGTCATCACCTTCGCCAACGCCATGGCCTCCCAGATCCTGGGAGCGGCTGGCGACGATCCGCGCGGCCGCTCGGTCTGGGACTGGTTCTCGAACGCGCAGGGGCAGGGTGCCCTGCTGGCTCGCAGCCTCCAGCGGGGCGAGCGCTTCCGGGGCGCCGAGACGATCCTCACCCGGGCGGACGGCTCCGTCGTGCCCGTCGGGATCTCCTGCGCACCCCTGGTCGACGCCGACGGTACGCGCCTCGGCGCCGTGGCGATCTTCCAGGACCTGACGGAGATCACCCTGCTTCAGCGCCAGGTGCTCCAGACGGAGAAGATGGCCTCGATCGGCCAGCTCGCGGCCGGCGTGGCCCACGAGATCAACAACCCCATGGGCTTCATCCACGCCAATCTCTTCCAGATGGCCGACTACCTGTCGGACCTGCGCCGCCTCTGGAGCCAGGTCGGCGACCTTCGCAAGACCCTCGACGACGGCCAGGTCGAAGGCATCCGCCGCGCGGGTGAGGCGCTGGAGGCATTGGCGCGGGAGCTCGACGCCGAGTTCGTGCTGGACGACTTCGAGAAGGCCATCCGCGAGTCTCAGGAAGGCTCGGAGCGGATCCGGCACATCGTGCGCGATCTGCGCGACTTCTCGCGGGCGGACGGCGAGGAGCGGGTGCCCGCAGACGTGAACCAATGTCTCGACTCCACCGCCAACATCGTGTGGAGCATGATGAAACACTCGGTGGTGCTGAAGAAGCGCTACGCCGACCTGCCCCCGGTGGACGGGTTCCCGATGCAGCTGAAGCAGGTCTTCATGAACCTGCTGGTGAACGCCTACCAGGCCATCGAGGAGCGCCTGGCAGACTCGGGGGAGCGCGGCGAGATCGAGCTGGTGACCGAGCTGCGGGGCGAGCGGGTGATCGTCGCCGTCAGCGACAGCGGCGTGGGGATCGCGCCGGAGCAGCTCGACCGGATCTTCGACCCCTTCTTCACCACCAAGGAGGTGGGGGTCGGCGTGGGGCTCGGGCTCTCCACCTGCTTCAGCATCGTGCGCAAGCACGGTGGCAGCCTGCGCGCCCGCAATCGCCGGCCCCACGGAGCGACCTTCGAGGTGGTGCTGCCCGTGAGCCCCGCTGCAGGGGACGCCGAGAGGCGCGGGTGAGCGCCCCGCCGAGCTTCCTGTTCGTCGACGACGAGGCGCGCATCCTGTCGGCGCTGCGCCGCACGCTCCGCCGCGAAGGCTGGGAGATCCTGCTGGCGGAGACCCCGGACGAGGCGCTGGCATTGCTGCGCCAGCGTCCCGTGGACGTGGTGGTGAGCGACCAGAAGATGCCGGGGATGAGTGGACTCCAGCTCCTGGCGGAGGTGGCGCGCCTGTGTCCCGGAGCGCAGCGGGTGCTCCTGACCGGCTGGCCCGAGGAGGTGCCGCGGCAGCGGCTGGCGCAGCTCGGCGTGAGTGCCCTGGTAGCAAAGCCATGGGACGACGGAGACTTGAAGGCCGTCCTTCGAGCGCAGCTCGAGGGATGAGCCGGGGCGCTCAGGCCTTCACGATCCGGCTCAGGTACTCGAGATCGGGCTTCTGGGTGTTCTTGGCGCCGATGCACAGGATGCGCAGCCGGCGCTGGGCGCCGTGGGTGTAGTAGACCCGCCCCTTGCCGGCGTAGCCCAGCTCGAAGACCGGAAGCCCCGGCGGCAGCCCGCCCACCTTGCGCCGCGCACCGGCCGAGCCCACGTCGTCCGAGAGCTTCTTCAGCGCCTCCTCGGCCTTCAGCTTCATGCCTTCGTCGCGCAGGGCCACCAGGTCCGTGAGGGCGCGGTCGTCCACCTCGAGGTTGTGGTAGAGGGCGCGCAGGCGCCGGCCCAGATGGTCCGCCTCGCGGGCCCGGGAGCTGGCCTTGGCGGATGCGTCGCGCGAGGCGCGCTTCAGCTCTGTCTGGAGCTTCTGGATCGCTTCGTCCTTGGTCTGGAGATCGCCGAGTGCCTCGTCCAGCAGCTCCTCCAGGGCCTGGTGCTCGTCCTGCAGGTCGCCCGTGCTGGAGGCCTGCTGCGCCAGTAGATCCGCCTCGCGATGCTCGAGCTCGTCGAGCTTTCCGCGCAGGCTCACCCGCTCGTTGCGCAGGGCGTCGATCTCGCGCGCGTGCTCGCTCTCGGTGAGGGCCGCGTCGAACACCCGGCGCCGCACGCCCTCGAGCTCGTCCTCGATCCGGCCCGCGCGTTCCGCCGCCTCCTCGCGCTCCTGCGTGGCGGTGCGCAGCAGGGCCGCCTGGCGCAGCACCTGGCTGCGCTGACGGAAGTAGAGACCCGTCAGGATGAGGGTTGCGTACCCCACCAGGACGACGTTGGCCGTGAGGGAGCTGTGCGGGACGCCCACCGCAAGACTGATGCGCACCGGCAACACGCGCTCCGCCTCGGCCTCGATGGCCTCCAGGTCGCTCGGCGGACGCTCCGGCGGGGGGAGACCCGGTACGTAGATAGGGAAGTTGTCCTGGCCGAGGACGATCGCGTGCACCTCGACTCCCCCGCTGCGCACCCAGAAGGATCCTTCCACCGCCTTCCGCACCCGGCGGTGGATCCGGACCACGACGGACTCGACGCCGGCATCCACGTCCACGGCGCGCGCCACGTTGCGGGAGAAGTGCAGCTCCAGGCCCCGAGTGACCGCCCCCACCGTGATGACGTAGAGCAGCACCAACGCGAAGATGGCGATATAGGTGCCGCGGAAGAAGGCCAGTCGGTCGAGAACCGCGCTGCCCCGGGGAAACGAATTTCCCTCCGTCGGTAACGAATTCGTCATCCGGCGCTCGAAGATAACGCTCCGTCCCGGGGGGCGACAGCCGAGAGCCCGGCGTTCACGCGCACTTAAGCGGAAACCACGCACAGTGACCGCCAGGCGCACGTTTATTGCATCGGATGAAGCCTGCGGGAACGGGAGTCGGAGCGGGCCGTGTCGGAAGCGAGCGAGAAGCGGAAGCTGCCGCGCGCCCCATTGGATGGCTGGGTCGAAATCACGGCGCATGGCCGGCGCGTTCGCAGCACGCTTCGCGACATCTCGGTGGGGGGGGTCGGCATCGGGCCCGCCGCCCGGCCGCTGGTGCCTGGCGCCCGGGTCGTGAGCGAGTTCCCGCTCCCCGACATCTCCCTCCCGCTCGAGGTCTCGGGCGTGGTGGCGTGGAGTGACCACGCAACCGCGTGCGCGGGCCTGAGGTTCGAGGAGCTCGATCCGGGCCTGGCCGAGCTCCTGGCCCACTTCGTGGAGGCCGGTCGGGCCGAGTAGCTGCATCCAGCGGGCGGGCTACGGTCCGGCCGTGCGCGTTGCCGACCTCGACCGCGACATGAGCCACGTGATCCCGACCGGGATGGGCGTCGACAGCGAGTACCTGTTCGCGCGCATGACCGACCTCACCCTGGGCCTGGCCGATGCGGGTGGGGGCGGTCGCGTCCTCGACGTGGCCAGCGGCCCGGGTGCCGACGCGTTCACCCTCGCCGCCCGGGGTGCGCTGGTGGTAGGCGTGGAGCCGTCGTCGCGCATGCTGGGGCTGGCGCAGCTGGTGGGCGAGGAGCGCGAGGGGCCGGCCCCCGCGTTCGTGCAGGCCTGGTCGGACCGCCTGCCGTTCGCCGACGCGAGCTTCAGCGCCGTCTACTGCAAGGGGTCCATCGATCACTTCGATCGCCCCGAGCGGGCGATTGCCGAGATGGCGCGGGTGACCAAGCCCGAAGGGCGCGTCGTGCTGGCGATCGCGAACTTCGAGTCCGCTGCCTGCCGGCTGGCGCGAGCCCTGGACCTCGGTCGCGAGACCTGGCTCGGGCGGGCAGTGAGCCCGGGGCGGCGCATGTACGACGTTCCGAGCGATCATTTCACGCGCTACGACCTCGACCTCATGCGGCAGCAGGCCGGCGCGGCGCTGCATCTGGAGCAGATCGAGGGGATCTCGCTGGCGTGGGGCTTCCCCGGCTGGGCTGCGCTGCTGGCGGCACTTCCGAAGTCGCTGGCGCGGGGCGCGGTTCAGGCGCTCGACGCGGGCGCCCGTCGGATCCCGGACTGGGCCGACGTGGTGGTGCTCGCCGGGCGTCCGCGTTCGGCCAGCACCTCCCGGTAGACGTCGACGGTCGCCCGGGCGATCCGCGGCCAAGCGAAACGCGCCACCACGCGCTCCCGGGCGCTCCCTCCCAGGCGCGCCCGCAGCTCCGGCTGCTCCAGCAGCCCCGCGATCGCCTTGGCCAGGGCCTCGGGATCGCCGGGCGGGACGAGGACGCCGCCGCCCGCGGCGCGCACCACCTCGGACAACGCGCCGGCCGCGCTCGCGACCACCGGAGTGCCGCAGGCCATCGCCTCGGCGGCGGGCAGTCCGAAGCCCTCGTAGAAGGACGGCACGGCGACCAGCGCGGCACGGTTGTAGAGCCGGACCAGCTCGTCGGTGGGCACGCGGCCGCTGAAGGTCACGCGCTCGGCGCAGCCGGCCTCGCGGGCCCACGTGCGGGCGGGGTTTCCCGGGTGCGCGTCGTCCACCAGGGTGAGGGTCACGTCGTCGGGCAGGCGGGCGAGGGCCTGGAGCATGATGCGCACGCCCTTGGTGGGATCCGACGCGCGGCCCACCAGCAGCACCTCCGTGGCGCTCCGGGAAACCTGCGGGTCCGGCCGGAACAGCTCGGTGTCGAGCCCGTTGGCCACGTTCGCGATCCGCTCGGGACGCACGCCGAAGTCGCGAGCGATCCGCTCCGCGCTGGCGCGCGACGAGGTGAGGACGCGATCCAGGCGGCGCGCGACCCGGGCCTGCATGCCCACGGGATGGAAGGTGACGGTCCCCACGGCGTCGCGCAGCGTGCGGTCCCGCACGAAGGACGCCAGCCGGTCCACCGACAGCGGGTGGTGCACGGTGGTCACGACCGGGAGGCCCAGGGCGCGGATTCCGAGCAGCCCCCAGCCCAGGCTCTGCACGTCGTGGACCACGTCGTAGCGCTGGCCCGCGCGCAGGCGCGCGGCCAGGGTCCGGAACGCCCGCAGGCTGAAGGCCAGGGGCTCCGGCAGGAAGCCCACGCGGCTGGCGGCGAGCTCGAAGAAGTGGAGCGGCGAGAAGACGCGCAGCGGATCGGGCTGCGGCAGAAAGTGCGCCCAGTCGCGCACGAACCACTTGGCCCAGAACTGCTCGTTCTCGAGGGGGGTGACGTCCTCGCTGAAGGGCATCGGGTCGGGGTAGGGCGGACCCACCAGCACGTCGACCCGGTGGCCCAGGCCCGCCAGCTCGCGCGCCAGGAACCAGAGGTAGATCCCCTGGCCGCCGCACTTCATGTTGCCCCGGTAGCTCGTGAAGGCGATGCGCAGCGGGTGCTCCACCTAGGCGGCCTCGGCGCGCGCCGGAGCGGCGCAGCGCTCTGCGTACAGGATCAGGCTCTTGGGGCAGATCCGGTTCAGGACGCGCTCCACGCGCTCCATCAAGGGGGAGGCGGTGGCGCGGATCAGGAAGCGACGATACGCGCGCACCGGGCCGAAGGCGTCGGCGTCCGGGAGTCCGACGAGCGAACGCAGCACCCAGTAGGGCGTGTGGAGGCCGTGGGCGAATCCGACGCCGCGGGTCGCGAAGCCGGCGTCGGCCAGGCCCAGGGCGAGCTCGCGAGGACGGAAGATGCGGATGTGGCCGCCCGGGCTCTCGAAGTACTCGTCGCCCAGGCGGAGGTAGAGATGCTCGCTCGTGGCGGTCGGGATCGTCACCGCCAGCCAGCCCCCCGGCCGGGTCACGCGCGCCAGCTCGCGGGCGGCGCCGCGGAAGTCGTGCACGTGCTCCATCACCTCCGAGCAGATCACCTTGTCGAAGCTCGCGTCGGGAAAGGGCAGCTGGAAGGCGTTGCCCTGGATCATCTCGCCGAGGGACCCGAGCTCGCGGGCGCGCGTGCGCAGCGGCCGGGCGCCGGCGGCGAGGGACGGCCGGTCGAGGTCGAGGCCCACCACGCGCGCGCCGCGCTCCAGGGCGCCAAAGCAGTGGCGGCCCTCGCCGCAGCCGGCGTCGAGGATCCGCTCGCCGGGGCGCAGCCTAAGCCGCTCGAGGTCGACGGTGAGCAGCACGCCGGGCCTCCTCGAACACGTCCACCAGCTCGCGGGCCGCGTGGCTCCAGCGGAACAGGCGCGCGACCCGCGCCCGGGCCGCGCGGCCCATGCGCTCCGCCCGCCCGGGATCCGCGAGGATCTCCTGGATCGCAGCCGCCAGGCCCGGTGCATCGCGCGGCGCCACCAGCCGGCCCGCCTCGCCGTCGCTGCCCACGACCTCGGGCAGGGCGCCCGCCGCGTTGGCCACCACCGGCCGGCCGCAGGCCATGGCCTCGCTGGCGGGGAAGCCGAAGCCCTCGAAGAAGGAGGGCACGACGGCGATCCGCGCGGTGGAGTACTCGGCCACCAGCTCCGGGATCGTCAGCATGCGGCGATTGAGCACGACCCGCTCGCCCAGGCGATACCGGCGCAGCAGCCGCGGCACCAGGCTGCGCGGTTCGATGCGCCCGTCGACGATCTTCAGGGTCACGTGCTCCGGCAGGTGGGTCATGGCCTCCAGCAGCGTGCCGATGCCCTTCTTGCGGTCGTCGCTGCGTCCCACGAAGAGCAGGTCCGTCTCGAGCGGCGTGTCCGGGATGGGCCGGAACGTCTCGAGGTCGGTGCCGTTGTGGACCACCGCTACTTCCTTGGCCGGGATGCCGAAGTAGCGCTCGATCTCGCCGCGCGACGACTCGGAGACCGTCACGATCCTCGCCAGGCGGCGCGCCACCACCTCCTGCATGAAGAGCGGGAAGTAGAGCGTGCGCTTCAGCTTCATGGGCAGGGACGGATCGATGGCGTAGTCCGCCTCGCGGTCGATGTGGAGCGGGTGGTGGATGCACGAGACGACGGGCACGCCGCTGGCCTGGATCCCGAGCAGTCCCCAGGTGAGGCTCTGGTTGTCGAACACCACGTCGAAGCGGTGCTCGCGCTGGAGCCGCTTCCAGCGCAGCAGCAGCCGCAACCCGAAGGTCTGCATCTCGGGGAACATCCCGAAGCGCGACACGCCGAGCTCCCACAGGTTCAGGGGCTGGAGGAGCTTCAGCGGGTCGGGCCGCCGCGCCCACTCCGGATGCTGGACCCCGAACACGTTCTCGTTGGAAATCACGTGCAGCGGGATGTCGGGCTCGAGGGCGGGCAGGGGCGGGCCGGCGATCACGTGCACGTCGTGTCCCGCGCGTTGCCATTCGCGGGCCAGGTGGGCGGCGTAGATGCCCTGGCCGCCGCAGTACATGTTCCCGCGATAGGTGAGGAGCGCGATCCGCACGGGCCGCTCAGGCGGGCCCTTCGGGTGCGACGGACTCGGGAGCTGCGGGCTCCCCTGCTGCGGGCTCGAAATCGGCCTCCGGCTCCACCTGCACCGTGGCGATGGTCCAGCCCACCCAGAAGGCCAGGCCGAGTCCGAAGAGCGTGACAGCGGCGACGGGGAGGGCCAGGGCCCAGTAGCTCTTCTGCAGCAGGCCCACCAGGAAGAGTGCGCCGAGCACGACGACGGCGATGCAGATCAGGCCGCCCTGGGCGCGGGAATCGTCGGTCATGGCGGGAGGCCTCGCGCATCGGGGGGGGAAAGCTGTGGAGTGGCGGAGTATTGGGGCCGCCCTTCGGGCTGTCAACGGGCTAGCTGACGGAGCCCGAAGGGCTCCGTGTGCGGCGCAAGCCGACCCAAGACTTGGTCTCGGGTCGGGCTGCTAGGCTCCGCCCCGTGCGGGTGATCGGCCTGATCTCGGGCACCTCGGCGGACGGCATCGACGCGGCGCTCGTGGAGTGGCCCGACGGGCCGGACGCCCGACCCTTCGAGCTGCTGGCCTACTGCGAGGAGCCGCTGCCCGCACCGCTCCAGGAGCGCATCCACCGCCTGGCCGCGGCGCGGGTGGACGGCGCCGACGCACTGCGGGAGCTGGCGGCCTTGGACGTGGAGCTCGGCGCGCGCTTCGCCGAGGCGGCGCAGCGGGTGGCCGCCGAAGCGGGCGGCCTGGCGCGCGTGGACGCGATCGCATCCCATGGCCAGACCGTGGCCCACCATCCCGAGGTACGGGCCAGCCTCCAGATCGGCGACCCGTCCGTGATCGCCGAACGCACGGGCCTGGACACGGTGGCGGACTTCCGCGCCCGCGATCTGGCCGCCGGGGGGGAGGGCGCGCCGTTGGCGCCCTTCTTCCACCAGGCTGCGCTCGGCGCGCCCGACGAGGCCCGGGTGATCCTCAACCTGGGTGGCATCGCCAACGTGACCTGGCTTCCGGCGGGCGCGCGTCCCGAGGAGGTGGTGGCGTTCGACGTGGGTCCCGCCAACGCGCTCATGGATGGGGTGGTGCAGATCGCGAGCGACGGCCGCGAGCGCTTCGACCGCGACGGCGCCCGGGCCCGCGCGGGCCGGGTGGATCCCGCGCTGCTGGCGGAGCTTCTCGACGACGACTACCTGCGGCGCCCACCGCCCAAGTCCACCGGCCGCGAGCACTACGGGCTGCGCGAGGCCGAGGTCCTGGCGCACGCGTGGCGCGGTCGCGAAGACGACCTGCTGGCGACCCTGGTGGCCTTCACCGCCGAGTCCGTCGCCGCCGCCTGCCGCGACTTCCTCGGGCCGCCGGGCCGCGTGCTCGTCGGGGGTGGCGGTAGCAGCAACCCGGTCGTGATGCAGGAGCTGGCGCGTGCGCTGGCGGGCCCGCCGGTCGAGCCGCTGGAGGCAGCGGGCGTGCCCGCGGACGCGACCGAGGCCATGGCCTTCTCGCTGATGGGGAGGAACGCCCTGCTCGGGCTGCCGAACCACCTGCCCCGCACGACGGGTGCGGCGGAGGCGCGGGTACTCGGCGAGATCGTGCGGGGCGCCCGCAGCCGGGTCGGCTTCAGAGCGTGATCTTCATCCCGTCGTCGGCGGTCTCGAACTCGCAGCGTCCGCGCAGGGGAGCCATCTCCTCGGAGAAGTGGGTCAGGATCATGCGCTTGACGTCGAAGCGATCCCGGTGTGCGAGGAGCGTCTGGTAGTTCAGGTGGAACTCGTAGTCGCGGTCGTAGAAGTTGCACTCGCAGATGAAGAGGTCGGCACCGCGCACGAACTCGGGCAGCTCGTCGAACCAGCCCGTGTCGCCGGAGAAGACGATCCGCTTGTCGTCGATCTCGACATCGAGGGCGTATGGATTCACGTCCCGGTTGTGGTGGGTTCCGAAGACGCGGACGGTCGCCGGACCCACGGCGTGCTCGACGCCCGGCTCGAGCTCCTGGAACTGGATCGCGAAGGGCCAGTCGTCCTCGATGCGGTGCGCCATGGCGTCGGCCAGCGTCCGCACCCGCTGCTCGACGCCCTCCGGACCCGCGATCTGGATCGGCTTGCGTCGGTCGTCTTCGTAGCGCGCGCCCAGCAGCAGCAGCGGGATCCCGCCGAAGTGGTCGCCGTGAAAATGGGAGATCACGATCGCATCCACCTGATCCCGCGGCACACCCAGGTCCGCCAGTCCCGTGTTGGTGGTGGGACCGCAGTCGAGGAGCAGCGTCCCGTCGCGGCCGCGGATCAGGATGGCCGTCTGGCGCCGGCCGGCGGCGCCGAAGGCGTCGCTCGTGCCGATGAAGATCACCTCAGGCATCCCCTGTCGTCCTTCCCTCCAGGCCCGGGCCGCAGGCATGGAAGCGCCCGCCCGCGAAGACGCCGTCGCTGCCCCGGAAGCCCGCCGGCACCTGCTCGTCCTCCCAGACCACGGCCCGCTCCAGCCGCGCCCCGGCAGCGAGCGTGGCGCCGGCGCCGACGACCAGATCCCGGGTCAGGCGTACTCCGTGGCCCCGTGCCCACTCATCGGCGTCCAGGTAGCTCAGCTTGGGCGTTCGCAGGTTCGCGGCGAGGTACTCCTCGGGGGTCCCCACGGGCTCCCAGGTGCAGGCCTCCGGCTCCGCCAGCTCGGCCCGGATGTCCTCGGCCCCGGCGGCCAGGAGGGGCATCGCCCATCCGTCCAGGTGGCCGAAGACCCGGGTTGAGGGCAGGGTGGCGAGCGCGCGCGCGGCGATCACCGTCGCGTGGGCATACACGCCTGCACGGTGCTCTCCGCCCAGATCGAATCGGCTCCCGATGCGGCGCACACCCCTCTCCGAGTCCACTCCGATCGTGCCGAACGTGGCACCGCGCGGATCGCGGCGCAACAGCAGGGTCAGGGAATCCTCACGGCTGCGATGGGTCGCCACCAGGGCGCCGAGGTCCGCGTCGAGCAGCATGTCGCCCCCGAGGATCAGGCACGGGTCGCTCTCCCGCAGCCAGGCTTGCAGGGCCCGGATGCCGCCGCCCGTGCCCAGCAGCTCGGGCTCGTGGGAGAAGTGCAGCGAGACGCCCGGGGGGCAGTGGCGCTCGGCCGCGGCGCGCAGCTGGTCGGGCTGGGCGTGCAGGTTGAGCGCGACCTCGTGGATCCCGTGGTGCGCCAGCAGCGCGAGCGTGTAGCCCACCAGCGGGAGCCCGCGGATCGGCAGGGCCGGCTTCGGCCGCAGGTCCGAGAGCGGGCGCATGCGGGTTCCCAGGCCCGCGGCCAGGATCATCGCGCGCACGGATCCTCCGGCAGGCCGGCGACGAACGCGGCGAGGTCGGCGAAGGCGGGATCGCGCGCGGCTGCTCCCTCGGCGGCGCGGCGCAGGTGGCGGACGGTGACCGGCACGTGCTCGAGCCAGCGGGCGTCGTCGCGGGTCCGCGCGGCGTAGAGGAAGCGCGCGTGGTCCTTCGCCTTGCGCGCGAGAGCCAGCAGATCGAAGCGCGCCGCGAAGCGCTCCGGGTCCGGTGCGTCGGGTAGGGCCGGTCGCACCTCGGCCAGCAGCGTCTGCACCAGGGGCTCGGGCAGCTCGACGTAGGAGTCGCGCAGCAGGCAGGCGAGGTCGTACTCCGGGGGCGCCAGGAACGCGCCCTGCACGTCGAGCAGCACGAGCCCGCCCCCGGGACCCAGGTGGAGGTTCCGGCTCTGGTAGTCGCGGTGCGCCAGGCGCTGGGGCGCCTGGAGGGCGGCGTCGGCGACGCGCTCGAAGGCCGCCTGCACGGCGCCGGTCTCGGCGGCGCGCGGCTCGCGACCCAGGGCGGCGGGAAGGCTCCAGCGCGCAAAGAGCTCGGCCTTGTAGCGCAGCAGGGGGCGATCGAGCCGCCGCGCGAAGGCGGGAAGCGCCGGATCCGGGGGAAGCGATTGGATGCGGGGGACGAGTCCCACCGCCTCCCGGTAGAGCGCGCGCTGCGCCTCCGGGCTCGCGTCGCGGACGGCCTCCTCGAGCGAGAGGTCGCCCACGTCCTCGAGCAGCTCGATCCCCGCGTCGGGATCGCCGCCGAGACGCGCCGGCACCGGGACGCCGTGGGCCTCCAGGGTGCTGCGCAGCGGCTCGAGCGGCGGC
>CAMYLJ010000024.1:0-48996 GCA_947259215.1 uncultured delta proteobacterium | reverse complement strand
TTACATATTATCGTGAGCCTGCCGGAAGAAGCGCCGCAGGCCGAGACCGGCGGGCAGCGGCTCGATTCGTGCCACCTCGCGGCCCAGCGTCTCCCGGACCAGGCCGCGGAGCGCGGCGTCGGCGTCGCCGACCTCCGGCGGCGGGCTCATCGGAACCAGAGGTGGCAGGCCACCGTGGCGCCCGCGATGCCCGCCACGTCGCCGGCGAGGCAGGCGGCCAGGGTGTAGCGGCCGGCACGGATCCGGGCGGCGCCGAAGTAGACCGCGAGCACGTAGAAGGTGGTCTCGGTCGAGCCCTGGAAGGAGCTCACCAGCAGGCCCACGAAGGAGTCGGGACCCTGGGTCTTCAGGATCTCGCTCATCACCCCGAACGCGCCGGATCCCGACAGCGGTCGCAGCAGGGCCATCGGCAGGGCTTCTCCCGGGATCCCGATCGCCGTCGTCACGGGATCGAGGGCTCCGATCAGCAGGTCGAGGGCACCCGAGGCGCGGAACATGGCCACCGCACCCAGGATCACCACCAGGAAGGGCACGATTCGCACGGCGACGTCCAGGCCCTCGCGCCCGCCGGCGACCGCCGCTTCGTAGGTCTTGACCCGGCCCGAGAGGCCGACCAGCAGGAAGAAGGCCACGAGGAGCGGCAGCAGCCAGGCTCGCACCAGGGGCCGGAGCGACGGATCGGGTGCCGCCAGCAGGCGCTGGGCCTCCAGCACCGCGGCCACCAGCAGCGCGGCCGCGATGGCCCACACCAGCGCGCGCCGCGCGGGAGAAGCCGGCTCGGTCGGGCCCTGGGGAATCCGGACCTCGGCGGCGCCGCCCGGGTCGGGGTCGTCCACCGCCTCGGGCTCCACGCTGGCGACGGCCTCCGCGGGCGGCCAGAAGCGGCGCAGGAGCAGACAGGCCCCAACGGCCGCGAGCGTGGAGCAGGTGGTGGCGATGAGCGTCGGGATCCAGAAGGCCAGGGGATCGTTGGACCCGGCCGCTTCGCGCACCAGCATGGTGCCGAGCGGGGGCATCAGGGTGACGCTGGAGGTGTTGATGGCCAGGAAGAGCGCCATCGAGTCCGAGGCCACGCCAGGGCGGGGGTTCAGGCTCCGCAGCTCCACCATCGCCTTCAGCCCGAAGGGCGTGGCGGCGTTGCCCAGCCCGAGCAGGTTGGCCGCGATGTTCAGGATCATGGCGCTCATGGCCGGGTGATCGGCGGGCACGTCGGGAAAGAGCCGCCGCATCACGGGGTGGAGCCGACGCGCGAGCCACGCCAGCATG
The DNA here is from genome assembly GCA_947259215.1 of uncultured delta proteobacterium. Classification (GTDB taxonomy): domain Bacteria; phylum Myxococcota_A; class UBA9160; order UBA9160; family JAFDET01; genus CAMYLJ01. The sequence continues at coordinate 47,730 of CAMYLJ010000024.1, read as the reverse complement.
CCGGCCTCGCGGGCCACGTTCATCAGGCCCAGGAAGAAGACCATCCCGCCGACCAGCCCGATCACGAGCTCGACGGCGTCCTTGGGTCCGTCCAGGATCGCCTGGTACGTCTGCTCCATGTGGCCGGTAAAGGCCGCCACGAGGACCGACGACAGGATGAGAAAGAGCCAGACGGCGTTCAGGATGCGTCCCCCCCGCGCCGGGGGGGAGCGGCGCGATTGCCGCCGTCGAGGCTCCCGGATAAGCTCCGGGTCGTCAACCTCCCCCCGCGCCGGCCCCGGAGCCGGAGCGTCCGATGAATCTACGAACGCTGGCGGTCGCCGCCGCGCTGCTTGCATCCACGAGTCACGCCGCGTCGCTGGAGGCGCCGCTCGGGGCGGCCCTCGCCCACCCGGCGCTGCGGGGCGCCCGCGTCGGCGCCCTGGTGGTGCGCGCCAGCGACGGCGCGGTGGTCTTCGCGCGCCACCCCGACCGCCCCCTGGTGCCCGCCTCCAACCTGAAGATCCTGACGGCCCTGGCCGCGCTCGAGCGCTTCGGGCCCAGCCACCGCTTCACGACCCGGGTGCTGGCCGACGCGCCGCCGGGCGCCGACGGCAGCGTCGACTGGCTCTACCTGGAAGGCGGCGGCGATCCGACCCTGTCCTCGGAGCAGTGGTGGCGGCTCGCTGCGGACCTGCGCCGCGCCGGCCTGCGTCGGGTTCGCCAGGGACTGGTGCTCGACGACGGCGCCTTCGACGGACAGCGCTGGCACGGAGACTGGGGTCGGATCAGCGCCCGGGCGTACCACGCTCCGGTCGGCGCGCTGGCGGCCAACTACGGCGCCTTTGCGGTCGAGGTGCGGCCGGGCGTGCGTGCCGGCGAGGCGGCGCGCGTGGACGTGGACCCGCCGGTTCCCTACCTGCGCATCGCCAACCGCGCACGCACGGGTGCGCCCGGCTCCCGTACACAGCTGCGCGTGGAGCGCAGCACCAGCGGCGACGGTGAGCTCGTCACCGTCTCCGGCAGCCTCCCGCTCGGGGCGGAGCCGGAGCTCTTCTGGCGCAGCATCAGCCATCCGGCGCTCTACGCGGGAGCCGTGGCGCGACTCCAGCTCCAGGCCCTCGGCATCGAGGTCGCCGGTCCCACGCGCCTCGGGCCCGTGCCGCCCGACGCGCAGGAGCTGCTGGCCTTCGAGGGCGAGCCCCTGGCTCAGGTGGTGAACCGCTTCGTGAAGTACAGCAACAACGCGGTGGCGGAGATGCTGCTGAAGGACATGGGGCGCGCCGCGACGGGCCGCCCCGGGAGCTGGGGCAACGGCGTGCCGGCAATCCGCACGAGCCTGGAACGGCTCGGCGTCGAGCTCGACGGTCTGGTGCTGGTGGACGGCTCCGGGCTGGCCCACCGCAACCGCGTGGCGCCCCGCACACTCGCCTCGGCGCTGCTCGTGGCTCGGGATTCCTTCCGCGTGGGCCCGGAGCTGCTGGCGGTACTGGCGGTCGGCGTCGGGTGGCTGCTCGATGCAGTATCGGTGGCCGGCGTCGTCGCCCCGACGGCACCCTGGAGCGGCGCGCCGGGGCCGCCGCCGGCGCCGTGCGCGCCAAGACCGGACTCCTCGACCGCGTGACCGGACTCTCGGGCCTGGCCTCGAGCCCGAGCGAGGGCGAGCTCGTCTTCTCGGTGCTCGTGAACGGCTACCGGGGCAGCGACGAGGCGGCCATGGCGGCCGTCGACGGGTTCGCAGCGGCGCTGGTGCAGGGGGGTGAGCTGGCCCGGGCTCAGGAAGAGCGCCGGGCGCCGTAGATCGCCAGCACGTCGCGCGGGTACTGCACGGGCAGGGGGCGGCCGGCGCGCAGGCGCCGGTCGATGCGGCCCGGGCCCCAGTTGTAGGCGGCCAGCGCCACGTCGAGCTGACCGTCGTAGCGGCGCTCGAGCCACTTCAGGTACGCGACCCCCAGGCGCACGTTGGCGTGGGGATCGAAGAGCGTGCGCGCGCCGCGCCACGGGATCTGGTGCTGCTCCGCCAGGTCCTCGGCGGTGGAAGGCAGGAGCTGCATCAGACCCACGGCGCCGACCGGCGACACCGCGAAGGTGTGGTAGCGGCTCTCCACGTGCATCACCGCCAGCACCAGCTCGACCGGAAGCTCGGCGCGCCGGGCCTCCTGGACCACGGTGTTCGCCAGGGCCTCCTCTTCGTGCGGCGCCAGACCCGTCTCGTAGCGCGCGAGCCGCGCCCGCACGGACCCGACGTCGGCGTCCGGTGCCGCGGCGACCGGCGCCACGACCGGCGGCGGCGCTGCGGCGAGCGGCGGGGGAAGCCTGCCGCCCCAGGAGAGACACCCGAGCGCCGCCAGGGCCAGCAGGGTCCTGCGCAACCGCCGCGTCATCAGTGCGTCCCCCCGGACAGGATCCCGAGCAGCGACACGGCCTCGAGGTTGTTGGCGACGGCGTAGCCCGTGGTCGCCACCAGCAGCAGCAGGCAGAGGCTCTTCACGCTGCCGGGCAGGACGCGCGTCCGGTGCACGAACAGCACCGCGGTCGCCGTCACCGCGGTGTCGATCGCGAGGCCCGTCCCCAGGCCGACGGAATCGAAGAGCCAGGCGGCCAGGGGATTGGCCTCGGTCACGTGCCAGCCCGGCACGCTGGCGCTCAGGCAGACGTAGGTCGTCCAGTGGTCCAGTGCCGTCAGGACGGCGATCACCGCGGTCAGGGTGCTCAACAACATCGCTCCGCTTCCAGTGAAATCCCCTTGGGGGATCTCCCCTCACCCCGACTGGAAAGAGAGCAAATTCCGTGCCCCGGGGATCGACGGAGCGGTGCAAGGCTTGCGGTGACGCGAGTTGGCCCCGTCGCCTGCCGGCGCATGAGCCGGAAGGGACGACAGCCCGCGAGAGGATCGTGGGAAGCCGATTACCCTTTTTGGCCCGGGTGCCACCGCCTCGGGCGGCCACCGGCAGCCGCGAGCGAGCTCAGCGACCGCGCTTCATCTTCCCCTTGCCGAGGAGAAGCCAGTCGATCGACACGTTCTCCTTCAGGGCCAGGGTGACGAGGAAGTCGGTGTGGGGCGTGGTCCCGTTCTCGTAGCGGTTGACGTTCTGCTGGAACACACCGAGGTCGCGCGCGAACTGGCGCTGCGAGCGCGAGCCTCGGATCTGTGCCAGGCGGTCGGGCAGCTTCCGCTTCATCCTATCCACTTGAGCTTTGGGCATGAGACGCATCCTTCCGAGTGCGGGTATCGCCGACGGGGGCTGGTGTATGCGGCACCGATCGGCGACGGTTCCACCGTGCTTGCCAAAGTAGCAGCCGGCGGGGACCCGTCACCTGTTTGCGTGTCGGTTCTTCCGCGGAGACCGTCGTGCCAGCCGCGGCGCGAGCCGCGGAGGGCGGAACGCTGCGGGTGACCGGTGGTCGCTTCGGGGGACGCCCGCTGGTGGCGCCTGCGGGGCGCGCCGTCCGGCCCACCTCGGACCGCGTACGCGAGTCGCTCTTCGCCCGGCTGGGTGCGCTGGACCACGCCCGGGTGCTCGATCTCTACGCCGGAACGGGCTCCCTCGGCATCGAGGCCCTCTCCCGGGGGGCGGAGACCGTCGTCTTCGTCGAGCGAGCGGCGCCCGCCCTGACGGCGCTGCGACGCAATCTGGAGACGCTGGGGCTGGATGCGGGCTGTGCGCCCGCCCGCGTGCTGCGCGAGGACGTCGGGCGGGCGGTGCGGCGCCTCGGGCGGCAGGGAGAACGCTTCGATCTCGTGCTGCTCGACCCGCCGTACGCCTCGGCGGAGCTGGAGCGCGCCCTCGAAGCGCTCGCCGAGGCCAGGGTGCTTCTCCCCACGGCAGAGGTGGTGGCGGAGGCCCCACGGCGGCATCCTCTGCCCGCACCCGGTGGGCTCGCCCTCCGGGACACCCGTCGCTACGGGGACACGCTGATCGCGCGCTACGGGCCTGAGCCCGAGCGCGCCACGGAGGCAGCAGACGAATGAGCGCGCGTTCCGGCGGCAGCCCGCTGGCGGTCTTCCCGGCGAGCTTCGATCCCGTGACGAACGGACACCTGGACATCCTGGAGCGGGCCCGCTCGGTCTTCGACGAGCTGGTGGTGGCGGTGGCCACGAACGTGTCCAAGCAGGGTCTCTTCGATCCCGAAGAACGGGTGGCCATCCTGAAGGAGGTGGTCGGCGACCTCCCGGGCATCCGGATCGACCTGATGGAGGGGCTGCTGGTGGATTACGCCCAGCGCATCGGCGCGCGGGTGGTGGTGCGCGGCCTGCGGGCCATGTCGGACTTCGAGTACGAGTTCGAGATGGCGCTGATGAACAAGCACCTCTATCCCGACCTCGAGACGATCTTCATGATGACGAGCCAGAAGTACTTCTACGTGAGCTCGTCGCGGCTGAAGGAGCTGATCCGCTTCGGCGGCGACGTCAGCGACTTCGTGCCGCCGCTGGTGGCGAAGCGCCTGCGGGAGAAGCTCGGAAGGCCCTGAGCCGGCCTTGGGGGGGCGCGTGGACGGCCCGGCTGCGGACGGATAAAGTCTGAATACTTCAGGTTTTTTTGGTGGACGAACCATGGATCACCGGCGAGTGCTGCTGGCAGTCAGCGGCGGGATCGCGGCCTACAAGGTGCCCGAGCTGGTCCGCGCCCTGCGCGCGGATGGGCACGAGGTGCGCTGCGTCCTGACCCGTTCGGCGGCCGAGTTCGTGAGCCCGCTGGCCCTCCAGACGCTGTCCGGCTCCCGCGTGCGCGCGGAGCTCTTCGACGCCGAGCAGGAGGGCGAGATCGACCACATCGCGCTGGCGGACTGGGCGGACCTGGTCGTCGTGGCTCCGGCCACCGCGCACGTGCTGGCCCGCATGGCCCATGGCCTGGCCGACGACCTGGTGACGACGCTGCTGCTCGCGACCCGCGCTCCGGTGCTGGTGGCGCCGGCCATGAACGTGAACATGTGGGCGCACCCGGCCACCCGCGCCAACGTCGAGAGCCTGCGGGGCCGCGGCGTCCTGTTCGTGGGGCCCGCGTCCGGGCCGCTGGCCTGCGGCTGGGAGGGCGAGGGCCGCATGGCCGAGCCGGCGGAGATCGCCGCGAGCGTGCGGCTGGCGCTGGGGCCAGCGAGCCTGGCCGGCCGCCGCGTGGTGGTGACCGCCGGCGGCACGCGCGAGCCCCTGGACACGGTGCGCGCCCTCACGAACCGATCCTCCGGAAAGATGGGCTTCGCCGTGGCGGCCGAGGCCGCACGGCGCGGCGCGGAGGTGGTGCTGGTCGCGGGGCCGGGCGGGCTCGCCACGCCGGCCGGCGTGCGGCGGCTGGACGTCGAGACCGCGCTCGAGATGCGCGAGGCGGTCTTCGCCGAGCTGCCGCGGGCCGACGCGCTGGTGATGGCCGCGGCCGTGGCGGACTTCCGGCCCGCGGAGCGGGCGGAGCACAAGATCAAGAAGGAAGACCTGCCCGAGGACGCCGCGCCGACCCTGGCGCTGGTGCGCAACCCGGACATCCTGGCCGAGGCTTCGCGCCGACCCGGCCGCGGCGTGGTGGTGGGCTTCGCCGCCGAGAGTCGCGACGTCCTGGCCGCCGCGCAGCGCAAGCTGGAGCGCAAGGGCTGCGACCTGCTGGTCGCCAACGACGTCTCGCGCGCGGACGCGGGCTTCGACAGCGACAGCAACGCCGTGTCCTTCGTCTGGCCCGGGGGCGACGTGGAGGAGCTGCCGCTGCTGTCCAAGAGCGAGGTGGCGGCGCGGCTGTGGGATCGGGTGGAGAAGCTCCTGGGGAGCGGCGCATGAGCCGTCTCGCGCCGGCGCTCGCCGCCGTCGTCCTGGTCCTGGCCCTGCCGGCGCGCGGCGGGCACGTCAACGTGGCGACGGTGGACGGCTCCATCAATCCGGCCGTGGCCGACTACCTGATGAAGGCGATCGAGCAGAGCGAGCAGGATGGTGCCGAGGCACTGCTGCTGCTGCTCGATACGCCGGGCGGCCTGGTGTCGTCCACCAAGGACATCATCCAGGCCATGCTGAACGCGCGGGTGCCGGTGATCGTCTACGTGTCGCCCCACGGCGCCTGGGCGGGCTCGGCGGGCACGTTCATCACCCTGGCCGGGCACGTGGCGGCCATGGCGCCGGGCACGAGCATCGGCGCCGCCCACCCCGTGTCGATCGGTGGCGGAGGAGGCGGCGACGACGACGAGGAAGCCAAGCGCGACTACGCCGCCGAGAAGGCCGAGAACTTCATGACGGCCTTCATCGAGTCGATCGCCAAGGCCCGCGACCGCAACGTGGAGTGGGCGATCAAGGCCGTGCGCGAATCGGTGGCCATCGCCCAGGACGAGGCCCTGGAGCTCGGGGTGATCGACCTGGTGGCCGACAGCCAGGCCGAGCTCTTCGAGGCCATCCAGGGGCGTGAGATCGAGGTCGTTGGCGAGACCCGCACCCTGGACGTGGTAGGCGCGCAGCTCGTCGAGCTGGAGATGAGTGCCCTCGGTCGCTTCCTGAACGTGCTGGCCTCGCCGGACATCGCCACCCTGCTGATCCTGGCCGGGATGCTGGGCCTGTACGTGGAGTTCACGCAGCCCGGAGCCATCGTGCCCGGCGCTGCGGGCCTGGTCTGCCTGGTGCTGGGCTTCGTGTCGTTGCAGATCATCCCGTTCTCGTGGCTCGGGCTGTTCTTCCTGCTGGCCGGCATGGGGCTGTTCGCGGCCGAGATCTTCATCACGTCCTACGGTCTGCTGTTCGCCGCCGGCGTCGCCTGCCTGCTCTTCGGCGGCTCCATGATCTTCGACGTGCCCGAAGTCAGCGACCTCAACGTCTCGTTCTGGTCCGTGCTGGTGCCGGCGGTGGGCACCCTGGCGGCCTTTGCGGCGATCGTGGTCTACGCCGTGGCCCGTGGCATGCTGAGGCCCCAGGTGGCGGGCACCTACGAGCTGGTAGGACTGGTGGGTCGCGCGGACACCGCCCTCGATCCCGAGGGCTCGGTCTTCGTGCGGGGCGAGTATTGGAACGCGCGCGCCGACGCAGACGTGGCGGTCGGCGAGGCCGTCGAGGTGACGGCCGTCGAGGGCATGCGGCTGCGCGTGCGGCGCGCTGCTTCACAGGACTGAGTTCGGCCGGAGCCGGATAGGAGGGGACATGTTCTCGGGATCGATCCTGATCGTCATCGCGATCGCCGCGGTGCTGATCGCGCTCAGCATCAAGATCATCAAGGAGTACGAGCGCGGCGTCGTGTTCCGGCTGGGCCGCTTCCACCGCGTGATGGAGGCGGGCCTGAACTTCCGCATCCCCGTGATCGATCAGGTCACGGTGGTGAGCCTGCGCGAGGTGGTGATGGACGTGCCCTCCCAGGAGGTCATCACCCGCGACAACGTATCGGTCAAGGTGAATGCCGTGCTCTACTTCCGGGTGCTGCACCCGGAGAAGGCCGTGATCCAGGTGGAGAACTACCTCTACGGCACGTCCCAGCTGGCCCAGACCACCCTGCGCAGCATCTGCGGCCAGGCGGAGCTCGACGAGCTCCTGGCGGAGCGCGACGACATCAACCGCAAGCTCCAGGAGATCATCGATCTCCAGACCGAGCCCTGGGGCGTGAAGGTGCGCTCGGTGGAGGTGAAGCAGATCGACCTGCCGCCGGACATGCAGCGGGCCATGGCGCGCCAGGCGGAGGCGGAGCGCGAGAAGCGCTCGAAGATCATCCACGCCGAGGGCGAGTTCCAGGCGGCGCAGCGCCTGGCGGATGCCGCCGGAGTGCTCGGGGGCGAGCCGGCCGCGCTCCAGCTGCGCTATCTCCAGACCCTGTCGGAGATCGCGACCGAGAACAATTCGACCATCGCCTTCCCCATCCCGATCGACATGATGAGAGCGTTCTACGACTCCTCGGGTCGAAGCGGCGGTGGTGGCGGAGGCCAGGGGTAGCGGATGGCGCGCGACGTGGAGAGCCTCCCTCCCGACGACGAGGTCAAGGGCCAGGTGGGACGCCGCCTGGCCAACGCGGTGCTCACGGTCGTGTCGCTCGGCGTGCTGGTCGCCTGGGCCTATTTCGGCTTCTACCAGCTCGACCCCGGCGAGAACGCGGTCATCCTCACCCTCGGGCGCTACTCCAACACCGTGGAGACTCCCGGGCTCAAGTGGCACCTGCCGCCGCCCATCCAGGCCCACGACATCGTGCGCGTGGACCTGATCGAGCGCGAGCAGTTCGGCTTTCGCTCGGGAGAGAGCGAGGCGTCGGAGCTGGAGCAGATCGAGGGCGTGATCCAGACCAAGGACAACAACGTCGCCCACGTGGGCTTCGTGGTGCAGTACAAGATCAAGGACGCCTTCCGTTCGCGCTACCGGATCACCGACCCGCGCGCCACCTTGCGCGACACCGCCCAGGCGTCGATCCGCGAGATCATCGGCAAGACCCCGATCGACGGCGTGCTGTCGGAGCTGCGCGGGGACGTGCAGCGCCAGACCAAGGACCTGCTCCAGGACATCCTCGATCGCTACGAGTCGGGGCTGCGGGTGGAGCGCGTGGAGCTGACGGAGGTGCAGCCCCCTCCCGAGGTGCAGGACGCCTTCGACGACGTCATCGCCTCCGCCCAGGACAAGGACCGCAAGCGCAACGAGGCCGAGGCCTACGCCAACGAGGTCCTGCCCCAGGCGGAGGCCGAGGCCTCCGAGCTGCGGCAGGCGGCGCAGGGGTACCGGGACGCCAAGGTCGCCGAGGCTGAGGGCGAAGCCGCGCGCTTCTCGGCCGTGCTGGTGGAGTACCGCAAGGCGCCCGAGGTGACGCGCACGCGTCTCTACCTGGAAACCATGGAAGAGGTGATGCCGCGGGTGCAGAAGGTCATCATCGAGCCCGGCACGAACCTGCTCCCCTACCTGCCGCTGGGCCAGGAGCCCCGCGCCCCCGCTCCGGTGCCGCCGCCCGCACCCGCCGCCGGGGGTTCGCAATGAGGCGCCTGCTCTTCGTGCTGCTGGTATTCGTCGCCGCCTTGGCAGCGCTGGCCTGGGCCGGGAGCCTGGGGATCGGACCCATGCTCATCACGCGCGAAGGCGAGCAGAAGATGGTGCTCTTCTTCGGCAACCCGGTGGCGGTGCGCACCGAGCCCGGCGCCTGGTGGCGGCTGCCGTTGCTGACGGACGTGAAGGTCTTCGACGCGCGCTTCCTGCACCTGAACACGCCTTCGAGCGAGGTGCCCACCCGGGACCAGGAGCGGATCGTGGTGGACAACTACGTGATCTGGCGGATCGCGGATCCCGAGGCCTTCTACAAGGCCTTCCGGGACGACGTGGCTCGCGCCGAGCAGCGGATCAACGACACCATCGGCGCCGGCGTGAAGGAAGAGATCGGTCGGCGCACCATCCCCGAGCTGTTGACCGATGCGCGCGTGGAGATCCTGTTGGCGATCACGGAGAGCGCGCGCGCGGAGCTGGCCGACGACGGGATCGACGTGAAGGACGTGCGGATCAACCGCACCGAGCTTCCGGACAAGACCATCGCGAACGTCTACGCCCGCATGCGCGCGGAGCGCGACCGGCTGGCGCGCAAGTACCGCGCCGAGGGCGAATCCGACGGCCGCACCATCCGCGCGGAGGCGGATCGCGACGCGCGCATCACCGTGGCCGAGGCGCGGCGAGACTCGGAGAAGATGCGCGGCGAGGGTGACGCCGGCGCGGCGGCCATCTACGCCGACGCCTACAACGAGGATCCGGAGTTCTACGGCTTCGTCCGCAGCCTCCAGGCCTACCGCAAGACCATCGGCGAGGGCACCACCATGGTGCTGCCGCCGAGCCACGCGTTCTTCCGCGCCTTGCAGAGCCCGGACGTGGATGGGAAGCGAACGCCGGCCCCGGCCCCGGCGTCTGCGCCGGCGCCCTAGCGCGGGACGCGGGCCAGGCGGAAGGCGCCGAAGGAGGCGAAGAGCGCCACCACGCCCCAGGGCGCGGCGGCCGCCGCCAGGGCTCCGGACGGGGCGATCACGACGCCGCCGCCGCGCGCGAACCAGAACGCCAGCATCAGGACCACGCCTCCGAGGGCCTGGACGGCCAGGCTGCGGGTGGTCTCGACGCGCAGCGCGAACGGCACGGCCAGCAGCGCCAGCAGGAACACGCTCACGGGCTCCGTCAGCCGCTTGTGGAACAGGGCGCGGGGGCGCGCCACGTCGCCGCCGCGCTCCGCGCGTTCGCCGATGTAGCCGGCGAGGTTCGCCAGGGACAGGGTGGCCGGGTCGGCCTCCAGCAGGGTCGGGTCGGCGCGCGCGTCGGTCTCGAGCCGCATGCGCTGCTGCCACTGGCGCGCGGGCGGCTCGAGGGGCGACTGCGGCTGGAAGCGGCGCACGGTGGCGTCGAAGAGCTCGAGCTCGGCGTCGAGCATCTTCCCCACCGTGGCGTCGATGCGGCTCAGGAGCCGGCCTTCGTCGTCGAGCTGGAAGATCGTGACGTTGTGGATGGTCCGGGTGGCGGCGTCCGCGTCGCCCACGTTGAAGATGGTGTTTCCCGTGTGGTGCCAGAACGAGCCGCGGCGGAACTCCATCTCGTCGCCGCTGGCACCGGACTCGTGGCGCCGCCAGGCGCGCTCGGAGCGGATCACGATGGTCTCGTTCACGATCAGGGCCACCAGCGAGAGCGCGGCGGCCGCGGTCAGCACCGGGACCGCCAGTCGCAGGGGCGAGACCCCGCCCGCCTTGGCGGCGGTCACCTCCAGCCAGCGCGCCGCCAGCCCCATGCTCATGAAGGCGGCGATGAAGGCCGCCATGGACAGCAGCGAAGGCAGGTAGTAGGCGCAGACCTTCACCACCAGGAAGCGCACGGCCTCGCCGACGCCATCGGCTGCACGGGAGAGGTCGTCCAGGTGCAGCAGCATCTCGGCGATCAGCACGCCGCCGAGCAGCACGACCAGGATGATCGCGAACCAGCTCAGGAAGCGCGCGAGGAGGTAGCGCGATAGGATCCGCACCCGAGGGAACCTAGCATTGCTCGTGGCATCCGGAAGCGCTGCGATCGGGCGCGAGCTGGTCTCGCCGGTGTTGACCATCGGGAACTTCGACGGGGTCCATCGCGGGCATCGCGCCATCATGGAAACCGTGACGACGCGCGCCCGGGAGCGCGCCGGCGAATCGGTCGTCTACACCTTCGAGCCGCATCCGCGCAAGGTGCTCCAGCCCGGCCGCGCGCCCGGGTTGCTCACGACCCCGGCACAGAAGCTCGAGCGCCTGGAGGCGCTGGGCGTGGACGTGGTGGTGGTCGAGCCCTTCGACCGCGCCTTCGCCAGCCTGTCTCCCGAGCGGTTCGTGCGCGACTACATCCACGCGCGCATCCGACCCGTCGAGGTGTACGTGGGCTACGATTTTCACTTCGGCAAGGACCGCGAGGGCTCCATGCGGCTGCTGGCGGAGCTGGGTCCGCATCTCGGCTTTTCGGTGACCATCATTCCGGAGGTCACCGTCGAAGGGCAGGACGTGAACTCCAGCCGGATCCGGGCCCTGCTGGCGGACGGGCGGGTCGCTGAGGCGACCCTGCTGCTGGATCGGCCCTACACGGTGCGGGGGAAGGTGGGGGAGGGCGACCGCCGGGGTCACAGCATCGGCTTTCCCACGGCGAACCTCGAGCCGGAGAACGATATCCTTCCCGCGGCGGGCGTCTATGCCGGGTTCCTGCGCTTCCTCGATGAGGGCCGGCCCGAGGTCGGGAGTCGCTTTCGTGCCGTCACCAATGTGGGGCGCCGGCCCACTTTCGAGACGGACCGGGGCCTGGTGGCGGAGGCACACCTGCTGGATTTCGATGAGGACGTCTACGGCCGCGAGGTGGAGCTCTCGTTCGTGCGGCGCCTGCGCGCAGAGCGCAAGTTCCCCGACGTCGAAGCCCTGAGGCACCAGATCGCGAACGATGCGAGTGAGGCCCGGCGCCTGCTCCAGGAGCTGGAATGAAGCGGCTGCGAGACCCGCGTGTCCTGATCGGACTGGCCGTGACCGTCGTCTGCCTGTGGCTTGCGCTGCGGGGCGTCGACTTCGGCACGGTGGGCCGCACCATGGCGCGCGCCAACTGGCCGCTGCTCATCCTGGGTTCCGCGCCCTGGTACGTGCTGTCGATCTACCTGCGCGCCCTGCGCTGGCGCCACCTCACCGATCCGATCGCTCCCATCGAGACGGGACCGCTGTTCCGGGCCACCGCCGTGGGCTTCATGGCCAACAACCTGATCCCGCTGCGCGTGGGAGAGGTGATCCGCGCCTGGTACCTGGCGCGCGAGACCGGCCGGAACGGGACCGCGCTCTTCGGCACCGTGGTGCTCGAGCGGGTGATCGACAGCGCGGTGTTCCTGGTGATGGTGGGCGGCATCATCGGGGTCTACGGGGCGGCCCGGCTCGGCTCGGGGGGCCTGGCCATGGGCGCGCCGCTGCTCCTCATCCTGTCCGCTCCCATGGGCTTCGTCGTCGCCCTGCGGATCTGGCCGGCGCGGGTCTCGAACACGGTGGAGGCCGTGGTGCGCCCGCTGTCCGAGCCGGTGGCGGTGCGCCTGGGCACGGCGGTGCGCAGCTTCGCCGGGGGCCTCGGGGCCATCTCCCGCGGCGGCCACCTGTTCTGGATCGCGCTCCACTCGGTGCTCATCTGGGGGGTGGCCTCCGTGATCCCGTTCTATGTGGGTCTCGTCGCCATGGACGTCGATCTGGGCTCGGCCTCCCGTACCCTGGCGGCCTCCTTCGTGCTGCTCACGGCGGTGGGCATCGCCGTCGCCATCCCCTCTGCGCCGGGCTTCTTCGGGCCCTATCACCTGGCCTGCCGGGCCGCCCTGGCCCTGTTCGGGGTGGGGGAGTCCACGGCCGTGGCCGTGGGGACCCTCACCCACGCGGTCTTCTGGGTCACCATGACCCTGCTGGGCCTCGCCGTCCTGCGGGGCCGCCGCACTTCGCTCCACGACCTCGAGGAGCACAGCCAGGTCGAAGACCTCGGCGGTCCACCCGCCTCCCGGTAAAGATCCCCCTGCCGCACGCCGATAACCGGGCGAGCCAGCGAGGCTTTCCCGCATAGGCAGGACCTCGGGGCAAGCCCCGGACGCCAAACGGATCCAGACCGGGCATCGCAGGGGAGGGCGCGGGAGACCCGCGCTCAGCGAGGGGAGCGGCGGTGGACGAGCAGAAGATCGGCGAGCTCCTGGTCAAGGAGAACCTGCTCAGTCAGGAGCAGCTGGCCAAGGCTCGCGACGAGGCCCGTCGCTCCGGACAGCGGCTCGGGGCCCAGATCTCGAAGCTCGGCTTCCTGCAGGAGAACGAGCTAAACGACTTCGTCGCCAAGCAATACGGCGTGCCCTCCATCGATCTCGAGGAGTTCGAGATCGAGCCCGCGGTGATCAAGCTGATCCCCGAGGACGTCGCCATCAAGCACCAGGTGCTGCCCGTGAACCGGGCCGGCTCCACCCTGATCATCGCGACCGCCGACCCGTCGAACATCTTCGCCATCGACGACATCAAGTTCCTCACCGGCTACAACGTCGAGGTCGTCGTCGCCCAGGGCGACGCCATCAAATCGGCGATCGACCGCCACTACGACCAGAGCTCGTCCCTCGAGGACGTGATCGGCGACTTCGACGACACCGATTTCGAGGTCATCGGCGACGACGAAGACGTCGACGTCAGCGAGCTGGCGCGCGAGTCCGAAGACGCCCCGGTCATCAAGCTGGTGAACCTGATCCTGACCGACGCGATCAAGAAGGAAGCGTCGGACATCCACATCGAGCCCTACGAGCGCCAGTTCCGCGTGCGCTACCGGATCGACGGTGTCCTGTACGAAGTGATGAAGCCGCCGATGAAGCTGCGGAACGCCATCACCTCGCGCATCAAGATCATGTCCGAGCTCGACATCGCCGAGCGGCGGCTGCCCCAGGACGGCCGCATCAAGCTCAAGATGGGTCGCGGCAAGGAGATGGACTACCGCGTCTCGGTGCTGCCGACCCTATTCGGTGAGAAGGTGGTGCTCCGGCTGCTGGACAAGTCGAACCTCCAGCTCGACATGACCAAGCTCGGGTTCCGGACGGAGCAGCTCGAGATCTTCCAGCACTGCATCAAGCGCCCGTACGGCATGGTGCTCGTCACCGGTCCCACGGGTTCGGGCAAGACCACCACGCTCTACTCGGGGCTGTCCGAGCTGAACAAGACCTCCGACAACCTGTCCACCGCCGAGGATCCCGTCGAGTTCAACCTCGAAGGGATCAACCAGGTGCAGATGCACGAGGACATCGGCCTGAACTTCGCGGCCGCCCTGCGCTCGTTCCTGCGCCAGGACCCGGACATCATCATGGTCGGCGAGATTCGCGACTTCGAGACGGCCGAGATCGCCGTCAAGGCGGCGCTCACCGGCCACATGGTGCTCTCGACCCTGCATACCAACGACGCGCCCTCGTCCGTGAACCGGCTGCTCAACATGGGCATCGAGCCGTTCCTGGTGTCGTCGGCCGTCAACTGCATCGTGGCCCAGCGTCTGGCTCGCCGCGTCTGCGAAGAGTGCCGGGAGGTCGACGTCGAGGTCACCAGCGAGATGATCGAGAAGGCCGGACTCGACCCCGAGGAGGCCAAGGCGCTCCAGCCCGTGCGGGGCCGCGGCTGCAGCCGCTGCGCGGACACCGGCTTCAAGGGCCGGATCGCGTTGTACGAGGTCATGGAGCTGACCGACGAGCTGAAGGAATTCGTGCTCAACGGCGCCTCCGCCGCCGAGCTCAAGCGCGAGGCGATCCGACAGGGCATGTGGACCCTGCGCCGAAGCGCGCTGAACCTCCTGACCGAGGGCGCAACCACCTTGAGCGAGGTGTTGCGTGTCTCGGCGGCTGACTTCTAGGGAGACGTCCGGGCCATGGCCAACCTGCACCAGCTGCTCAAGGCGATGATCGAGAAGGGGGCGAGCGACCTCCACGTCACCACGAGCAGCCCGCCCCAGCTGCGGATCGACGGCAAGCTGCATCCGTTGAAGATGCCGCCGATGACGGCATCCGAGACCAAGCAGCTCTGCTACTCGATCCTGACCGACGCCCAGAAGCACCGCTTCGAGGAGAACAGCGAGCTGGACCTCTCGTTCGGCGTTCGCGGGCTGTCGCGCTTCCGCGCCAACGTCTTCATGCAGCGCGGCGCGGTAGCCGGCGCCTTCCGCGCGATCCCCTTCAAGATCCAGACCTTCGAGGACCTGGGCCTGCCCAAGGTCATCAACGAGCTCACCCGCAAGCCCCGCGGGCTGGTACTGGTGACCGGGCCCACCGGCTCGGGCAAGTCCACCACGCTGGCGAGCATCATCGACAAGATCAAC
This sequence comes from uncultured delta proteobacterium, assembly GCA_947259215.1. Classification (GTDB taxonomy): domain Bacteria; phylum Myxococcota_A; class UBA9160; order UBA9160; family JAFDET01; genus CAMYLJ01. The sequence continues at coordinate 32,513 of CAMYLJ010000024.1, read as the reverse complement.
CAGGAGCGCTCCGAGCACATCGTCACGATCGAGGACCCGATCGAGTATCTGCACCCCCACAAGGGCTGCCTCGTCAACCAGCGGGAGGTGGGCGCGGACACGTCGAGCTTCACGAAGGCGCTGAAGTACATCCTGCGCCAGGACCCCGACGTGGTGCTGATCGGCGAAATGCGCGACCTCGAGACCATCGAGGCCGCTCTGACCCTGGCCGAGACGGGCCACCTCTGCTTCGCCACGCTCCACACCAACTCGTGCGTCCAGACGATCAACCGCATCGTGGACGTGTTCCCGCCCTTCCAGCAGGCGCAGATTCGCGCCCAGCTGTCGTTCACGGTGGAGGGCATCGTGTGCCAGGCGCTGCTGCCGCGGGCCAACGGACCGGGCCGCGCGATGGCGCTGGAGGTGATGATCCCGAATCCGGCCATCCGCAACCTGATCCGCGAGGACAAGATCCACCAGATCTACTCGCAGATGCAGGTGGGTCAGGAGAAGTTCGGGATGCAGACGTTCAATCAGTCGCTCGCAGCCCTCTACCAGCGTCGGATGATCACGCTGGAGGAGGCGATGGGGCGCAGCAGTGATTCAGAAGAGCTGCGCGGGATGATCGGGGGCGGACAGGCCCCCGCCGCGCGGCGCATGGCCGCCGGCGGCAAATAGCTACATCCTGCGGCGCCGACGGGGGCGCCGCGAAGGGGGGGGTGACAGGGTATGCCCATCTACATCTGGGAAGGGCGAACTCGCCAGGGCACCGTCAAGAAGGGCGTGATGGAGGCGGCCAACGACCAGGCCGTCATGACCCAGCTGCGCGCCCAGATGATCCTTCCGCTTGCGGTGAAGCCGAAGGCGAGGGACGTGATGGAGTACCTGCCGTGGCTCCAGAAGAACGTCAAGATCCGCGATCTCGTGGTCTTCACGCGGCAGTTCGCGACCATGATCGACGCGGGCCTCCCGCTGGTGCAGTGCCTCGACATCCTGTCCGAGCAGCAGCCGAACAAGAAGTTCCAGGAAACCCTGAAGCAGGTCAAGGCGGACGTCGAGCAGGGCTCGACGTTCGCCGACGCCCTCGGCAAGCACCCGAAGCAGTTCGACGACCTGTACGTGAACCTGGTCCAGGCCGGCGAAATCGGCGGCATCCTGGACACGATCCTGAACCGCCTGGCGGTCTATCTGGAGAAGGCCGACGCCCTGCGCCGCAAGGTGAAGGGCGCCATGGTCTACCCGGTCACCGTGCTGGTGGTCGCGATCGGCGTGCTCGTGCTGCTGTTGGTGAAGGTGATTCCCGTCTTCGAGAAGATGTTCCAGGACTTCGGCGGCGAGCTGCCGGGACCGACGCAGGTGGTGGTGAACCTCAGCCACTTCATGCAGAACTACATCACCTTCTTCCTGATGGCGACGGCCGTGGCGGTGGTGGCGTTCCAGCAAGCTCGTGCGCGGAGTCCGAAGTTCCGGTACCAGAGCGACCGTGCCTTCCTGAAGATGCCCGTCTTCGGCTCGCTGCTGAAGCGGGTGGCCGTGGCGCGTTTCAGCCGGACCCTCGGCACCATGATCTCGAGCGGCGTGCCCATCCTGGACGCCCTGGACATCGTGGCCAGGACGGCGGGCAACAAGGTGATCGAGGAGGGCCTCGTCAAGACCCGCTCCGCCATCTCCGAGGGCAAGACCATCGCTGAGCCGCTCGAGGAGACCGGGATCTTCCCGAGCATGGTCGTGCAGATGATCAACGTCGGCGAGCAGACCGGCGCCATGGACCAGATGCTTTCCAAGATCGCCGACTTCTACGACGACGAAGTCGACATGGCGGTCGAGGCGCTGACCTCACTGCTGGAACCGTTGATGATGGTGTTCCTCGGCGGGTCGATCGGCTCGATCCTGATCGCCATGTACCTGCCGATCTTCAAGATCGCCGAAGCGATCCAGTAGCCCGAACGGTGGCGGGGCCCGTTCCGCATCCGGAGGGGGCCTCGCGCGCCGGCGGGCGCATCCAGACGCGCGTCGCACGTCTGATGGCCGCGCGCCTGCTGCTGGCGCTGGCGGTCTTCGGGGCCGCCCTGGGCCTGCTGGGGGTTTCCGGTGGGTCAGGAGCGGCCGCGGCGACGCGCGGCCTGTACGCAGCCCTGGTGGCGGCCTTCCTGACCACGGTGGCCTTCGGGGTCTTGCACCGCCAGCTGGCCCGCGTGGGCTCCTTCGCCGCCGTCCAGATTCCCGTGGACGTCGGCATCGTGACGGCGCTGGTCTACTTCTCGGGCGGCGATCAGTCCGTCTTCGCGTTCCTCTACGTGTTGGTCGTCGTGTTCGGAGGCATGCTGGCGGAGCGGCGCGGCGCCTTCGCCGCTGCCGCGCTCTCGGCCGCCGCCCACGGGGCCGTCCTGCTGGCCGTGCGCGAGGGCCTCGTTCCGGACTACGGCGAGGCCTCTGCGACCGAGGGTGCGCTGCTGCTGGCCACCTGGAGCGTGCACGCGGGGGCGCTGTTCGTGGTGGCGCTGCTGGCGAGCCATCTCTCCCGCGAGCTGTCTCGCGTCGACGAGCAGCTCGACGCCAGCGAGAGCCGGCTGCACCTGCTCCGCAGCCTGCACGAGCGGACGGTCGAGAGCCTGATGAGCGGCCTGCTCACCACCGACCTGCAGGGACGCATCACGTCGTTCAACCGCGAGGCGGAGCGGATCACGGGCGTACCGGTCTCCCGGGCCCTGGGCGGGGAGATCGAAGACGTGCTGCCCGGCGCGCGCGCGCGGGTGGTGGACCCGGTTGTCGGGGGGCTGGCGCGCCCCAAGCTGCGCGAGCGGATGGCCTATCGCGGGCGGGCCGGGGAGGAGCTTCACCTGGGCCTGTCGGGCTCGATGCTCCGCGACGAGCAGGGGCGTCCCATCGGTGCGGTCGTGATCTTCCAGGACGTGACCCGGGTGGTGGAGATGGAGGCGGAGCTGCGGCGCTCGGAGCGCCTGGCAGCCACGGGCCGGCTCGCCGCCGACATCGCCCACGAGGTCAGGAATCCCCTGGCCGCCATCTCCGGCTCGATCCAGATGCTGCTGGACGAGGCGGGTGCCCGGGGCCCGGAGGAGCGCCATCGGCTCACGGACATCGTGATGCGCGAGACCGATCGCCTCAATTCGCTCATCACGGACTTCCTCCACTACGCACACCCGCCAGTGGCCAGACCCGAGCCGGTGGATCTGGCCCGGACCGTTTCCGAGGTGGCGGAGATGTTCGAGGCCACGGGTCGGCCCGACGTGAAGCTCGAGCAGCACGTGGCGCCGACGCTGCGAGTGCTCGCCGACCCGGCCCAGCTGCGCCAGCTGCTCTGGAATCTCTGCACCAATGCCGTGCAGGCGATGCCCGACGGCGGCCGCCTCACACTCGAGGCCCAGCGGCTCGACGAGCCGCCTCAAGAGCACCCGATCGCCGGCCGAAACGACTCCGTGAGGGAGGGGAGTGCCTGGGTGGACGTCCGCGTCGCCGACACCGGCGTGGGGATTCCCCCCGAGACGCTCGAACGGATCTTCGATCCCTTCTTCACGACCAAGCCCGAGGGTACGGGGCTGGGATTGGCCACCGTGCACCGGATCGTCGAGGGCAACGCCGGGAGCGTGCGGGTCGAGAGCGCTCCGGGCGAGGGCACGACCTTCTCGATCCTGCTGCCCGAGGCGGTGGAGGAGCTGTGAACGAGCGGTCGCGCATCCTCGTCGTCGACGACGAACTCAGCATGCGGGAGTTCCTGGAGATGTTCTTCCGTCGGGAGGGGTACGACGTCACCACCTGCGACAGCGTCGACGAAGCGCTGCTCGCGGTCGAGTCCGACGACTTCGATCTGGTGATCACGGACCTCCAGATGCCCGAGCGCTCGGGTCTCGAGCTGCTGGCCGCGGTCCGCGAGGGGACTCCCGAGACGCCGGTCGTGATGATCACGGCCTTCGGAACCACCGAGACGGCCATCGCCGCCATGAAGCAGGGCGCCCAGGACTACATCACCAAGCCCTTCAAGTTGGACGAGATCGCGGTGGTGGTGGAGAAAGCGCTCGAGAAGAAGAACCTCGCCTCCGAGAACCGCCGCCTGCGGACCCAGCTGCGGAGCCAGAGACGGCACCGCAGCCTGATCGGGAACAGCGGCGCCATGCAGCGCGTGTACGACCTGATCGCGCAGGTGGCGGAGACCAAGACCAACGTGCTGATCCAGGGGGAGAGCGGGACGGGCAAGGAGCTCGTCGCGCGTGCGATCCACGATCAGAGCGATCGCAGCGAGAAGCCCTTCGTGGCGGTCAACTGCGCGGCCATTCCGGACAACCTGCTGGAGTCCGAGCTCTTCGGGCACGTGAAGGGCGCCTTCACCGGCGCCGTGCAGAACAAGCCCGGGCTGTTCGAGACCGCGGACGACGGCACCCTCTTCTTCGACGAGATCGGTGAGCTCTCGCCGGCGCTCCAGGTGAAGCTCTTGCGGGCGATCCAGGACAAGAGCATCCGGCGCGTGGGCGGCACCGGCGATCAGCGGGTCGACGTCCGGATCGTCGCCGCCACCAACCGGCGGCTCGAGGAGGAGGTGGTCGCGGGGCGCTTTCGCGAGGACCTCTACTACCGGCTCAACGTGATCGAGATCGTGCTTCCGCCCTTGCGCGAGCGTCCCGAGGACGTACCGCTGCTGGTGCACCACTTCGTCGAGAAGTACGCGGACGAGCTCGGCAAGCCTCTCAGCGGCTGCAATGAAGAGGCGATCGATGCGCTCATGGACCACGACTTTCCCGGCAACGTGCGCGAGCTGGAGAACGTGATCGAGCGCGCGGTGGCCCTGACCCGCGAGTCCGAGATCCGCCGCGACGCCCTGCCGCCGAGCGTGCTCCGGCGCAAGGAGTCCACGCTCGCCTCGCGGATCCCGTCCGAGGGTCTCGACCTGGACCAGACGCTGAACGCCTTCGAGCGCAGCCTGATCCTGGAGGCGCTCCAGCGCTCCGGTGGCGTGAAGAAGCGAGCGGCCCAGCTGCTCGGGATCTCCTTCCGATCGTTCCGCTACCGGCTCGACAAGCTCGGCCTCGACGAGTCGCCCGCGGGCGACGCCTGAGACGGGCGATGGCTCGGCGGCCGGGCCTCCAGGCCGAAGTCCTGGCGAGCCTGGCGCTCGTGATGGCCGCGGCGACCGGCGTCCTGGCCATCGTGCTGGTCACCCACCACGAGCGCGTCTTCCAGCCGGTGCTGGCGTCCGCCTTGAGCATCGAGGCACGCAGTCCCCATCTCCCTGCGCTCTCCGTCGTGCCGGGCACGCGCTGGTGGTTCGTGGACGGGGAGGGCCGGGCCCATCCTCGGGAGCGAGGTGGCGAGCCGCCGGATGCCGGCTCCCTCGAGCTCGGGCGCGAAGCGAGCCTGGCGAGCGCGGCCCTGCTGCGGGTGGGCGGGCCGGGCGAGCCGGCGCGCTTTGCGGTTCCGCTCGATGCGGGCGGGCGGGTCGCCATCGCGCGGCTTCCCCAGGATGCGTCGCGTCGCCTCCACACCGCCCCGCGACGCGTGGCGCTGGCGGTGCTGCTGGCCGACGCGGCCATCTTCACGGTCTTCGGGGGCTCCCTCCTGCGGCGACGGCTGGTGCTGCCCCTGCGCCGCTTGCGGGATGCGGCCGAGGCCGTCGCGCGGGGCGACGCGGAGACCCAGGTGCCCGTGGAGGGCACGCGCGAGACCGCCGACCTGGCAGCGACCTTCAACGTCATGACCGAGGCCCTGGCGCTTCGCACCGGAGCGCTCGAGAAGGCGGTGGCCGATCTGCGGGGCGCCAACCGCGAGCTGCGGGAGGCGCGGGCCGGTCTCGATCGGGCCGAGCGGCTGGCGGCCGTGGGCCGCCTGGCTGCCGGCGTGGCCCACGAGGTGGGCAATCCCATGGGCGCCATCCTGGCCTTCCTCGACCTGGCCGCTCGGGACCCCGGGCTCTCTCCGAGCGGGCGCGATCACCTGGCGCGGGCGGCCCGGGAGGGCGAACGCGTGCGGGAGATCCTGCGCCAGCTGCTGGACTTCTCCCGTCCCGAGCGCGGCGTCCCGGAGCCGCTGGACCTGGCGGCCGCGGCCGAGGAGACGGCCGCCTTGGTGCGGGCCCAACGCCGCTACGCGGGGATCGCGATCGAGGTCGTGCGGGAACCCGGGCCGACGCGGGCGCTGGCCGACTCCCATGCAGTCACCCAGATCCTGCTCAACCTGCTGCTGAACGCCGCCGACGCCGTGCGCGGCCGGTCGCAGCCGCGGATCGAGCTGCGGGTGGGGCCGGCGCCGCTCCACCTGCGGGCGGGAGAGGATGTCACCGCGGCCAGCGCCCGCCGCGAGCCCGACGCCATCTGCTGCCGCGTGAGCGACAACGGCCCGGGCGTCGACGAGGCGGACCGGGAGCGGATCTTCGATCCCTTCTTCACCACCAAGGACCCGGGGGAAGGCACCGGCCTGGGCCTGTCCAACGCCCTGCGCCTGGCGGAGGAGAACGGCGGTCGCCTCGATCTGGAGAGCGGCGGCGAGGGTGCGACCTTCGCGCTGCGCCTCCCGCGAGCGGTCTCCGCACAGGTCGCGGTCCGCGCCAGTGGTTCCACGTGACACTCTGAAGATTCTTGCGCAGTGCGAACCGGACTGCGTGGTTCTGCCGGCTGCTGAAGTCCTGCCCCGAACTCCAAAGCATCAAGTCTCTCAACGGGTTGGCCGAGAAGTCACGCATGGCACGAGCCTTGCTCCTGGTCCCGGTGGACGCGGGGCGGAGGCTCCGCGGGAGGAAGCAACGCGTGGCCCAGCGCAGGCAATCCGGATTCACACTCGTGGAAGTGATGGTGGTCGTCGGCATCATCGGCGTGCTCGCCGCGATGGCCGTGCCCCGCCTCCGCGACTGGATGATCGACAACCGCGTGCGCGCGACCGCCATGACGGTGGCGGACGCGTTCTACCTGGCGCGCAGCGAGGCCATGCGCACGGGCAACAACTTCGTGGTCTTCCTCGGCGCCGATCTCGCCGGCACTCCCTTCATCGATGGCGCCGGCCGTGCATTCATCCGCGTACTCGACGACGGAGCGCCTGGAACTTCGAACTGCACCGCAGACGCGGGCGAAGGGCTCCGCGACTTCGCCGTCGGGGACGGGGTGCAGATCGCCACGACCAACGTGACCGTCAACGCGCCCATGGACACGGGCGTCGGGTCGCGTCCCCTGACGTTCACCCAGCCTCCGCCGGCCGCCGGCAACCCGCCCGCCTGGTTCGTGAGGTTCCGGCCGGACGGCGTGCCCGTGGGACTCACCGCTCTCTGCGCCGCAGGCCGGGTCGGTACCGGTGGCGGCGGCGTCTACATCACCAATGGCCGTGTGGACTACTCGATCTCGCTCTCCACCCTGGGTGGGGTGCGGGTGAGCGGGTGGCAGCAGGGTACCGGGACGTGGAACTGATGCAGCGAAAAACCACGCGACGAGAGCGGACCACGGCGGGCTTCACGCTGCTCGAGGTGTTGATCGCCCTGACCGTGCTGGCCTTCGGCCTCCTGGGGCTGGCGGCGATGCAGATCTACTCGCTCCAGACGGGACGCGAGAGCAAGCACGTCATGCAGGCCACCATCGTGGCCCAGGACCGGATGGAGACCGTCCAGTATCTGCCTTGGGCCTCGGTGCCGCCCACCGGAGGCTGGACCGTGCTGGCGCCCGTCACCATCCAGGTGGATGCCAACAGCGGCACCTACACCGAGATGACCTTCGGACTCGAGCAGCGCGTGGCGGACGTCGTGGTGGGCCAGACCCGCAACGTGGACGTGCGCGTCAGCTGGACCGAGCCCGAGGATCCGAACCCGAACAAGCAGATGGTCGTCTCCACCGTGAGGTTCAACTACTGATGGCCCCGCGACGCCTCGCCGGCTTCACGTTGATCGAGCTTCTGATCGCGACCGCCCTGATGGCGATCGTGGTGATGTACCTGATGCAGACGTTCACGGTCCAGCACCGCACCTACACGGTGGTGGAGCACCTGACCGAGGCCCAGCAGAACTCCCGGGCGATCGCGGGCCTGTTGGAGGCCGAGATCCGCGAGCTCGGCCTGCTCGTGCCCGAGGGCGCCGCCGTCTGTGCCGTGGACAGCACCAATGGCCCCGACGTCCTCTACATCAGCGCTTCCGACCAGCTCAATCCCACGGGCGTGAACGATCCGGACGTGGCCGTGAACATCACGAGCACGCCGCCGTACGGATTCGTGACGGGCAGCAGCGGCGCGAACATGACTCTCGCTGACAGCGCGATTCCGGACGGTGACGGAGCGTTCTTCGACGTCGATGCGGACGCGATCATGGACACCGATTTCATCCAGAACGGCGGCATCATCGTCACCGACGTCAGCAACACGGCGCGCGGCGCCGCATGCGGCGTGATCACCACGATCCCCGCAAATCCGAATCCGGGTGCGGCCATGAACGTTTCGGTGAACTGGGAGTCCCAGCTGGCTGCGGGCGTAGGCGGCGCCTTCGTGGCGGTGCCCGCGCATCGCTACACGATCGCCCCTGGCACTCTCAACCTGATCCGGGACGGGACGCTTCTGGCGACCGACGTCGAGGATTTCCAGGTCTCGTTCTTCTTCGACATCGACAACAACGGGGTGCCCGCGGCCAACGGGTCCGAGGAGCCGGGCGCACTGGCCCAGGGCGGTGGGCACAACCCGCCCGTCTACAGCTCCGCTGCCGCCGTGGGGAACGACCTGCGGGAGGTGCGGCTGAGCTTCGTGATGCGCACCCGGGGCCAGGATCCGAACGTCAGCTACAGCGAGGGACGCTTCCAGGCCACCGAGAATCGGACGGCGCCAGCCGGGACCGATCGTTTCCGGCGGCGCGTGCACCGGGCCGTGATCCGGACGCGAAACGTGGGCTTCAGGGACCTGTGATGATGAACGACCCGACGCGACATCTGGAAGAGGAACCCACGGAGCCGCGGCAGGACGGCTCGGCCCTGCTGGTGGCCGTGCTGCTGCTGGTCTTCATGGGCATGATCGGCCTGGCGGCCATGGATACCGTGAGCCGCGATCAGCAGGTCACCGGCTTCGAGAAGCGCAGCCGCATCGCGTTCTACGCGGCGGAAGCCGGTGCTCACACCGGCCTCGACATCCTGCGCGGACGGCCCAACCGCTTCACGCCGCCCGCGATCACGGTGACCTCCCTGGGCACGGCGGCGGACTATCCGTACACGACCCAGCCGCAGTTCACGGGCGACCTGGGGAATTCCCCCTGCACGCCCGCCCGGGCGCTGTGCTGGACGCGGGACGGGCCGCCCACCTCGATTGGAATGAAGCTCCCGCAGGGCGGCAACACGGGCTTCTTGATTTCGTACTGGCAGGTCAACTCGCTCGGCACCGGGCCCAACGGCGGGTCGTCGAGCGTCGAGGTCGGCAAGCGCGACCTCAACTTCTCGGGCTACGGGGGCTAGGGAATCGTGCGCCGGCGGGGCCACGACTCGAGCATTAGCGGGAGAGCGATCATGCGCGTTCCGAACTTCCTTCGCATTCTTGGCATCCTGACGATGGCCCTGGCGTTGCTGACGCCGGGCCGCGCGGGGCGCGCCGACGACTCGGTGCTGTTCTCGACGTCCGTGGCGCCCAACGTCCTGATCGTCGCCGACAACTCCGGGTCCATGGCCCACACAGTCTGGCATCCGGCCTTCGATCCGGGCGTCAGCCCCACGCCGGCGTGGTGGTGCACGACGCCTGCCGGCACCCACTATGTGACTTCCGACACGAACTACACGTACTGCGGAAAGACGCGAACCCTGTACCACGACGGCGATCTCCCGAGCGGCAGGTCGACCCGCTGGGATCCGGTCTACCTCCAGTGGTATTTCGGCCTCGACTCGGCGAATCCGACCCACGCTCAGTATCTCAACGAGATCGCCGGCAGCGCGTCGGGCGGGATCGGTACGCGCTCGCAGTGCGTGATCATCAAGAACACCCTCCCGGCGTCGCAGCAGACCTACCTCAAGTACCGGCGCTCGCGAGCCACGGCTCTCCAGGACGTGCTGCGCGACGTGATCTGTCAGGTGAACGCGGCCGGCAAGGTCCGGTTCGGCATCGCGCAGTTCCGCGAGGAGGGAGACCCCGAGGGCGGACACGTGATCGTGCCTGTCGACGACTACTCCACCGCCCAGGACACGGCGCTCGAGAACGCGATCGCCAACCTGTCGCCGGAGACGTGGACGCCGCTCGCGGAGACGCTCTTCCAGGTCTATACGTACTTCATGAGCCGGACGAGCTCGGAGCGGCCGTTCGGCATCACGCCGGGCACGGGTCCGCCGCCCACGACGAGCGGCACCCGCTTCCCGCTGTACAACTACAGCACCAGCGACGCCGGCGAGGGCGGGGCCGTGACGGCCAGCCCGCCGCCGTCACCCGTACAGTACCACTGCCAGAAGAGCTTCGTGATCATCGTGACGGACGGTGAGCCGACGCGCGACGACTTCGACACCGACAGCAGCGGCCCGGGAGGCGGTCCGCGCGTCGACGCTGGCTTCGGCAGCTTCAAGACCAGCCTGATCGGCGACTACGCGACCGGCGACTACGCGCCGGGCTCGTCCGAGGCCGGCGAGAAGGGCGGCTCGTGCAGCGAGTGCGCCTTCTACCTGGACGACGTCGCCAAGTTCATGCAGGACAAGGACTTCAACCCGGTCCTCCAGGGCGTGCAGAACATCGACGTGTACACGGTGGGATTCACCACCAACGCTGCGGCCAACGCGCTGCTGAGCTCTGCGGCGACCCTGGGCAACGGCCAGTTCTACACCAGCAACAACGCCGAGCAGCTGGCCACCCAGCTGATCGCGGCGATCACGGACATCATCCAGAAGTCCCAGGCTTTCACCGCAGCGACGGTCCCCGCGACCCGTACGGCCGATCAGGGCAACTTCTACTCGAGCTTCTTCATTCCGTCCGGGACGGACCCGTTCTGGGAAGGCCACATCAAGGCCTTCACCCTGAACGCGGCGGGTGAGATCGTGGACGCGAACAACAACTGCGCCCTGAACGATCCGGTGCCGAGCCAGTGTGAAGAGGGCCCGATCCTGCCGAGCGCGGTGCCCCATTGGGACGCAGCCGACGAGATGCCGGACCCGAACGCGCGAACGCTCTACACCAGCGTTGCGGGCGCGCGCTTCAACTGGGACCAGAGCTTCGCCACGAACGCGGTGCAGCTCGGGGTGACGTATCCGCCCGTGGTCTCCTACCCGGGGAGCGCCGCCACGAACGCGGAAGAACTGGCGGACGAGATCGTGCAGTACGTCCGCGGCTGCTCGTTCGGGACAGGGGTCACCAACACCTGCCTCGAGCGGCTGCGGATCGACGGCAACCCGCGGACCCTGGCGGACGTCTTCCACTCGGATCCGATCGTGGTGGGTGCGCCCAACACGTCCATCGCGGAGCTGTCGTACGCGCAGTTCGCCACCACGTTCGCGACGCGGACGCGCCACCTGATGGCCGGCTCGAACGGGGGCTTCCTGCACGCCTTCAACTCGGGGAACTACGTGGGTGGCGGCGTGTACGATCGCGGCACGGGCGTCGAGCGGTTCGGCTTCATGCCGTGGTACGCCCGCACGACGATCAAGGAGCTCCCGATCGATATCGGCAACCGGAGCTACTACTACGTGGACGGCTCGCCGTCCGTCGCCGACGTCTGGATGTACCCGACGGCCACGTCGAGCAACCTGAGCCTGCCTCCCACCAAGACGCAGTCCGAGTGGAAGACCGCGCTGGTGGGGTCCATGCGCCAGGGCGGGCCGGCCTATTTCGCGCTGGACGTGACGGACCCGAGCCTCGGCTCGAGCTATCCGGGCTACCTGTGGGAGTTCCCGCTCGAAGGGGAGACCCGCGGGTTCGACTCCTCGGGCACCTACACCTACCTGGACTACATGGGTGACAGCTGGTCGAAGGCCATCATCACCCGCGTCAAGGTGAACGTGCAGGGCGACGTCACGGGCGGCGTGTACGAGCGCTGGGTCGCGATCTTCGGGGCGGGCTACGACCCGAGCAGCGATCCCAACACCACCTCGTACGACGCCACGGCCGACGCAGCCACCAGCCGCAAGGGCCGGGGCGTGTTCATGGTGGACATCAAGACGGGGGCGGTGCTGGCGGCCCACTTCTATCACCACAATGATGCGGACCCCACCCTGGGCAACGCGGCGGGCGGGCACTCGGCGATGCAGTACGGCTTCGCCTCCACGCCCGCGGTGATCGACAGTGACTTCGACGGCTTCGCCGACATCGTCTACATCGGCGACCTCGGCGGCAACCTCTGGAAGTGGGTGATCCGGGATCCGGCGCTGGACAGCATCAACCCGATGCTGCCTGGCCCCTCCGACCGCACCGTGAACAAGAGCCAGAGCGCGTGGCCCTTCGGCAAGATGTTCACAGCGCCCTCGGCCACGATCAGCGGGACGGACTACTACAAGAGCTTCTTCTTCCCGCCGGCCGTGACCATCTACGGGGGTGATCTGTGGCTGGCCGTAGGGACGGGGGAGCGGGCAAATCCGTCCTTCGGCGGGGCAGATCCGCTGGACGACTCGGAGAACAACCGTTTCTACTCCTTCGAGGACCCCGATCAGTTCGGCCTTCCGGACATGAACACGTACCGCGGTGGCAGCGGTCCGCTGGAGATCCTGGAATCCGACCTGACGGACATCACGAACGTGAGCGGCGCCGCGAGCTTCAGCACCATGGGCTACTACCTGGTGTCTCCCGAGGGCGAGAAGTTCGTGACCGAGGTGGACATCATCGGCTTCTACGTGTTCGCTGGCGCCTTCACGCCGAACGGCAGTGGGGACCCGTGCGATTCGGGCGGAACCGCGACGCTCTACATCTTCAAGGTGAACAGCGGCGAGGGCTTCTTCCCGGGCAACACGAACGCCGCCGACAAGCGACGGCTGAGCCTGGGGAACGGGGTGCCGACCACCTCGCGGCTCTCCCTGGGTGACGATGCCGACATCTACGTGATGACGAGTGAGAACGAGGTCAAGAAGCCGCCCGCGCCGCCGCTGCCGAACGCCGGCCAGGGCATCTTCTACTGGCGCGAGCTCCAGTAGCAGGGGGTGAGCATGGGAATGGGCAAGAACGGGATCCTGGGTCTGGCCGCGGTGGCGCTCGTCGCCGCGGCCGCCCCGGTGGCGATGGCGGAGTCCTTCGACACGAAGGGTATGGTGACGGAGAAGGACGCCGGCGGCGGGACGCTGGTGGTGAGCGGGCGTTCCTATCGGGTGACATCCCAGACCGTCTTCGAGGACATGGACGGTGTGCGGATCAGCCTGGCGGACGTTCCGGTGGCGGGCGGTCCGAACACCCAGGGCCAGGAAGAGCCTGGCGCGGTGCAGATCCAGGCCGACTCCAGCCCGACCGGCCACGTGCTGCGGCACCTGCAGCTGATCGAAGCCGATCCGAAATGAGCCGCCGTGCGGCGAGCGGCCGCTTCGGGTGGGGGGGGATCGGAGTGCTGCTTGCCGCGGGGGGGCTGGCCACGGCGTGCGGGGGCGATGCGCCCTCGGCGCCGGCGGAGACCGCCCCGACGCCCGCAGCGCCGGCGGCCGAGGCCGCGCCCGGCGCGGGCGGGGCACCGGTCATCGAATGGGCGGCGATCGAGCCGATGGATCCGCAGCCGGACACGATGGTGCGCGCAATGGTGCGGGCCAGTGATCCCGACGGAGAGCGGGTGCGCGTGACCTATAGCTGGCGCGTCGGGGGCCGGCCGGCCGGGGAGGGGGAGACCTTGACCCTGCGCGGCGCCTCGAAGGGCGAGTTGGTCGAGGTCGAGGTCGTGGCGACGGACGGGAGCAACCAGAGCGCGGTTCGCCGTGTGGATGCCACGGTCGACAACCAGCCGCCGCGGCTCTACCGCGTGGACCTGGAGGCGCCCAAGGGGCTGAGCGTGGGGGCGCCGCTGCTGGCGTCGCCCGAGGGCATCGACCCGGATGGGGACCCGCTCGAGTTCGAGTACGAGTGGAGCGTCAACGGGGAGCTGTGGTCCGAAGCGAGAGGTCCGAGCTTCCCCACCGAGAACCTGCGCCGCGGCGACAAGGTGAGCGTGGCCGTCGTGGCGAGGGACGGCGAAGACCAGAGCGCGTTGCTCGAGAGCGATCCGCAGGTGATCGGCAACGCCGCCCCGGACATCACCTCGAACCCGACCTGGACCAAGCAGGGGGAGAGGTTCACCTACCAGGTGGAGGCCCAGGATCCGGACGGCGACCGCACGCTGCGCTACTCGCTGCTGAAGGCGCCCTCGGGCATGACCATCGACGGGCTCACCGGCATGGTCACCTGGGTGCCGCGCGAGGGCCAGGCCGGAAGCCACGCGGTGGAACTCGAGGTGGACGACTCCAACGGCGGCAAGACCGTGCAGACCTTCAACGTGGTGATGGAGCTGGAGAAGGCAGCCGAGCAGCCCCCGGCGGCCGCGCCCCGAGGCTACTGAGCGGAACGCAGCGCCGGCGGGAGGCCGTCGGCGCTGCGGCTCTCGCCGCTCAGTCGCGGATCCCGTAGTCCTTGAGCTTGTAGAGCAGGGCCCGGTGGCTGATTTCGAGCAGCCGGGCCGCCCGGGTCCGGTTGCCGTCGGTGGCGGCGAGCGCCCGTCGGATCGTCTCCGTCTCGGCCGCACGCTTCGCCCGCCGCAGCGAGTAGTCTCCGGGGCCCGGCGGCGAGGCCGTGGCGGGTCCTTCGAGCACGTTCTCCGGCAGCTCCCGCGGTGTGATGCACTCGTCCTCGGCCAGGATCACGGCCCGCTCGATCACGTTCTCCAGCTCCCGCACGTTGCCGGGCCAGGCGTAGCCCACCAGCCTCTCCAGGGCGTCCTCGTTGACGGCGCGCACGGGCCGACCCAGGGCCTCCCGGAAGTGCGCCAGGAAGTGGTCGACGAGCAGCGGAATGTCCTGCTTGCGATCGCGCAGGGCCGGCACCTGGACCCGCAGCACGTTCAGCCGGTAGAAGAGGTCCTCGCGGAAGCGGCCGGACGCCACGTCGGCCTCCAGGTCGCGGGCCGTGGCCGCCAGCACCCGCACGTCCACGGGCCGCGGCTTGCTCTCGCCTACGGGCCTGACCTCCTCCTCCTGAAGGGCGCGCAGCAGCTTCACCTGGAGGGCGGGCGGGAGCTCGCCGATCTCGTCGAGAAAGAGGGTTCCGCCGCTGGCCTCGACGAAGAGGCCGCGCCGGGCGCGGTCGGCCCCCGTGAAGGCTCCCTTGGCGTGCCCGAACAACTCGCTCTCCAGCAGCGCCTCGGGGATGGCGCCGCAGTTCACGGCCACGAAGGATTCCTCGCGGCGGCCGGACTGGGCGTGGATGGCCCGCGCCAGCACCTCCTTGCCGGTTCCGCTCTCGCCCGTCAGCAGCACCGTGGTCTTGAACTCCGCCGCCCGCTCCATCAGCTCCAGCACGTCGATCATGACCGGGGAGGCCGCGACGATCGGGCGCTCGCCGACGGCGCGGTCCACCTCGCGCCGGAGCAGGGCGTTGGCGCGGCGCAGGCGCTCGCGCTCGCGCGCCTTCTTCAGGGTCAGCAGCACCTCGGAGGGCTGGAACGGCTTGGCGAGGTAGTCGTAGGCGCCCCGGCGCATGGCCTCGATCGCGAGATCCTGGGTGCCGTAGGCGGACATCAACACGACCGTGGCCCCGGGCAGCCGCCGGCTGAGCAGGGGCAGCAGCTCCATCCCGTCCATGCCGGGCATCCGCAGGTCGCAGAGCACCACGTCCGTGGGCAGCGTCTCCACCATCTCCAGCGCGGTAGCCCCGTCCGGGGCCGTGGCGACCTCGTAGCCCTCCGCGGCCAGCACGAGCTCCAGGCTCTCGCGCAGGCCGGGGTCGTCGTCCACGATCAGCACTCGCTGGGACACCGCTGCTCCCTTCGGGGCCCTTATCGGCCGCGGGGCGGAGCAGCGTGAGACGGCTGCTCTCGGAGCGCCGGAGGGCTGCCGTCCCAGGACTGTGATCCGCAACACCCTGCGGCCGAGCCGGGTGCTCTCAAGTCCCCGCAACCCCACGCCGATACGGCGAAAGGTTCGAAACGAGCGGGCACCGCCGACCGCCGCGGGCCCGCCCTGGCGGGGGGGGACAGAGGGTGGCGCGAAACAACGTACAAAGGTTCCGCGAGGCCCTGATGATGAGCAAGGCAGAGCTGGCCCGAAAGGCCGGCCTCTCCACGCTCACCATCGATCGGGTGGAGAGCGGCCGTCCCTGTCGGCTCGACACCAAGCGAAAGATTCTGCTCGCCCTCGGCATGAAGGTTGCCGACAAGGACAGGGTCTTCGGAGCTCTCGTCGAGGAGCCGGACGCCCCGGCGCTCTCGATCCGCGACCAGGAACGGGCGTAGCTCGAGTCAGGAGGAGACAACGTGCAGCTTCCTTTCCTGAACAAGACCAAGCCGATTGTCGGACTCGACATCGGCTCCGCGTCGGTGAAGGCCGTCGAGATCCAGGTCTCGTCGAAGGGCTTCGAGGTGACGCACATGGGGATGGCACCGGTTCCGGCCGAGGCGATCGTCCAGGGTGCGTTCCTGAACTCCTCCGCCATCGTGGATGCCATCCGGGAGGCCGTCTCCAACGCGGGCATCCGGTCGAAGGAGGTCTCGGCCGCGGTCTCCGGTCACTCGGTGATCGTCAAGAAGATCAACCTCCCGATCATGACCGCGGAGGAGCTCGAGGAGTCGATCCGCTGGGAGGCGGAGCAGTACATCCCGTTCGACGTCAACGAGGTGAACCTGGACTTCCAGATCCTGCCCGGCGGCGAGACCGAGGGCCAGATGGACGTCCTGCTGGTGGCCGCCAAGAAGGACCTGATCGACGACTACGTGCAGGTCATCAGTGAGGCGGGCATGAGCCCCTCGATCGTGGACGTGGCGGCTTTTGCGGTGGAGAACGCCTTCGAGGCCAACTACCAGGCGGAGGCAAACCAGGTGGTCGCGCTCGTCAACGTGGGCGCGCAGGTGGTCAACATCAACGTGATCCAGGAGGGATCCCCGGCGTTCACGCGCGACATCTCCACGGGCGGCAACCAGTACACCGAGGAGATCCAGAAGGCCCTGTCGATCGGATTCGGCGAGGCCGAGCGCATCAAGCTGGGCAACGCCTCCAGCGAGGACAGCCAGGACGTGGTGCCCCAGGAGGTGGACCAGGCGATGCGCTCCGTCACCGACACGGTGCTGGGCGAGATCACCCGGTCGCTGGACTTCTTCACGGCCACCGCGGCGGAGAGCCGAATCGGCCGCATCCTGGTGTCGGGCGGTAGCGCGCAGATTCCCGACTTCGCGAAGGCCTTCCAGGATCGCACCAACGTGCCGGTGCAGCTCCTCAACCCCTTCGAGCGGATGCTCCCGAGCCGGAAGTTCGACGAGGACTATCTGCGGGAGATGGCCCCGTTCATGACGGTCGGGGTGGGGCTCGGCCTGCGGAGGATGGACGAACGATGATTCGAATCAACCTGCTTCCGGTCCGAGAGGCCCGTCGACGCGCCGACCTCCATCAGCAGGTCCTGCTGCTGGGATTCCTGCTGGCGCTGGGCGTCGCGTCGGTCGGATTCATGCACTTCTCGATCACGGGCAAGATCTCCGACGCCACCGAGCGGGTGGCCTCGACCCAGGCCCAGATCAAGCAGTTCGAGCCGCAGCTCAAGAAGGTCGAGGAGTACAAGCAGAAGCGCGACCAGGTGCAGGCGAAGCTCGACGTCATCCACAACCTGGAAGCCTCGCGCTCGGGCCCGGTGCGCGTGATGGACGAGCTGGCCACCAAGACGCCCGATCGCATGTGGATCACGAAGCTCGCGGCCAAGGGCCCGAGCCTGAAGATCGAGGGCATGAGCCTGGACAACGAGATCGTCGCGGTCTTCCTGACGGAGCTCGCCAACTCGCCGTACTTCGGCGAGGTGGAGCTCTCGAAGACCGAGCTGCAGGGCAAGGGCGGCCTCAAGCTGAACCGCTTCGAGGCGACTGCGCAGCTGTTGAACCCGAGCGCGCCGAAGGCCGGCGACAAGGGCGAGAACCCCCAGGGCCAGGGCGCGCCGGCAGAGGCGGCCGGCCAGCCTTCGGGCGCGGCCGCGGGCCGCTAGGAGCGGGTGATGGATTTCGGACTCGACGCCGTCCAGCAGCAGCTCGACAAGGTCGGCAAGCTTCCGCCCCAGTACCGCGTGGCGCTGGCCGTGCTGCTGCCGGTGCTTCTGGTGGGGAGCTACTGGTACTTCCTTTACCGCCCGGCCCAGGAAGACCACAAGCGGCTGGTCGTCCAGCAGCAGGGTCTCCAGCGCAAGCTGAACGAGGTGCGCTCGGTGGCCGCCAACCTCGAGAAATTCGAGCAGGAGATCGCGGACCTGGAGGCGGAGCTCAAGCACGCCTTGCTCCAGCTGCCGAGCAGCAAGGAGCTCCCGGGTCTGCTCACCGATATTACGACCCTCGGCAAGAAGGCGGGCCTCGAGTTCAACGCCTTCCGGCCGCAGGGGGAGCACAACAAGGGTTTCTACGCCGAGGTGCCGATCGAGATCGAGTTCACCGGGAGTTACCACCAGGTGGCGACGTTCTTCGACCGGATCGCGAAGCTCGATCGAATCGTGAACGTGGGCGACATCTCCATGACCGTGCACCGGGAGAACCTCCTGGGCACGACGTTGAAGGTGCGTGGCAAGGCCATCACGTTCCGGTTCGTCGAAGGAGGTGGCGTGTGAGGGGTGTGACGGCAATCGCGATCGCGCTGATGGCGCTGCTCGCGGCCGCGGGCTGCCACAACGAGGCAGCGGGTCCGAGCACGTCGGACTACGCCGCGGCCAAGGAAAAGCAGATCGCCAAGCGCGCCCAGGAGGGCGTCCAACCGCCGGCGGCGCGGCCCGCGGCCGTGCCTCAGGCACCGGCCCAGGCGGCAGCGCCGCAGGCGCCGATGGCCATGCCCGACGGCAACGTGCAGCTGGCCGCCAGCGACTACACCTACGATCCCGACGACGAGAACAAGCGGGATCCGTTCCGTTCCTTCGTGCTGGATCAGGCCCGCGAGCAGGCGGAGCGCGACATCGGTCCCCTCGAGCAGTTCGACATCAGTCAGCTGACCGTGGTGGCCGTCGTGTGGGACACGCAGATTCCCCGCGCGCTCGTGGCCGACCCGTCGGGTCGCCCGTACATCGTGGCCGAGGGTGCCTCGGTGGGCAAGAACGAGGGTCGGGTGATCCGGATCCAGGACGATCTGGTTCTCGTAAAGGAAACCTACGTCGACTGGCTCGGCGAACGGACGACCAAGGACATCGAGATGCGCCTGCATCGCGAAGGTAAGGGGGGGATTCTTCGATGAGCGCAGCCAAGACCGAAGGAAGGGTGCGGCTCGCCAGGCTGCTGGGCCTGAGCCTGCTGTGCTGGGGCGTGGCGTGCGCGACGCAGTCCGCACCGGGCGATCCCAGCGCGGACGTGACGGCTCTGTCCGACGTCCACGTCGAGCAGCGCGGCGACATGACCGTCGTGAGCCTCGAGGGGATCGGCAGTCCGCTCTATACCGCGATGCATGACCGCGAGGCGGGCACGCTCACGTTGGATCTCGACGGGATCCAGCCCGGGAGCGTGCCCGAGGAGATCGCCCTCGTGGCCGGCGTGGTGGAAGAGGTGGCGGTGACCCCGATGGTCGACGCCGCCGGGGCCCCGTTCACGCGGGTGGAGCTGGCCCTCGACCAGGACGTCGAGTACCAGGTGATGCCCGAGGGTGCGGGCCTGGCGGTCCAGGTGACGCCGGTGGAGGCGGAGCCGGCACTGCCGACGACGCTCGCCGACGCCGACCCGGCCGAGGCCTTCACGTTCGACAGCGAGCCGGTGGCGGAGGTCGAAGAGGCCGCGCCGATGCTGGCGCCGGTGGCGGACGCGACGCAGCTGATGAGCGTCGACGGCGACGCCGACGGCATCCATCTGCGGGCGAACGGCCCGATCCAGGGCGCTGACGCCTTCGCGCTGGACAATCCGACCCGGCTGGTCGTGGACCTGCCGCCCCTGGAGAACCTGCTGACGGCGGCCCAGGTGCCGGTGGATTCGGCTGCGGTGGCCCAGGTTCGGATTGGCGAGCACCCGGAGAAGCTCCGGATCGTGCTCGACGGCACGTCGGAGGGCGACGGCCTCGCGGGCTGGAGCGCCGTGCCGACGCGCGACGGGCTCTTCGTGGGCCCGCCGGACGTGGCTGCGGCCGCGGCGGACATGAGCCCGCCGGCCGAGATGGCGGAGGCTCCGGCGGAAGAGATGGCCGCGGATGAGCCGCAGGCCGCCTCCGAGGCGCAGATGCTGGACGCGGGGACCACGGTCTCGCAGGTCGACTATCACTCGGGTGCCGGTAGCAGCCGCGTCGTGATCGTGACCGAGGGCCCGGCGAGCTACCAGCTCTTCGAGCCCGACGCCGACACCGTCGTGGTAAGCCTGCTCGAGGCGGCGCTGGTGCCGGGTGCCGAGGCGCGGATCGCGCCGGAGCCGGGCGGCCCCGTGTCGCTGGTGATGGCGTTCCAGCAGCCCGAAGTGGCGAGGCCCGAGGTCCGGGTGGTGATCACCCGCGCCCAGGCGCTGCAGCCGCTGGTGATCCGCGAGGGTGCCAACATCGTGGTCTCGTTCCAGGAGACGGCGGGCGTGGCGCAGACGCCGCCGGCCATCGTGGCCGGTGAGGCGGGTGCTGCCGGCTCGACCCTGGTGGCGGGCCAGCCGCCGGCCAGCCCGAACGGCCAGGAGGGTCTCGACACCCTGCGCGAGGGAGGCCTGCTGGACGGCAAGCAGTACCTCGGGCGCCGCATCTCGCTGGACTTCAAGGACGTCGACATCGACGACGTGCTCCGGCTGATCGCCGAGGTCTCCGACCTCAACATCATCGCCGGCGACGACGTGGTCGGGAAGGTCACCCTGCGGCTCGTCGACGTGCCGTGGGACCAGGCCCTGGACGTCATCCTGCTGACCAAGGGTCTCGGCTTCGTCAAGGTGGGCAACGTGCTGCGGATCGCACCGCAGAACCTGCTCCAGACCGAGTCCGAGGCGCGGCTGCAGGAGCGGCGGGCCAAGGAGAAGCTCGAGGACCTGGTCGTGAAGTTCCAGCCGGTGAACTACGCGACCGTGGGCAACGTGTCCAAGATGGTGCAGCGGCTGCTCTCGCCGCGCGGTACGGTGAACACCGACGCGCGCACGAACACCGTCATCATCAAGGACATCCCGTCGGTGATCGACGAGTCGGTGGCGCTCATCAAGGCCATCGACACGCCGACTCCGCAGGTCCTGATCGAGGCGAAGATCGTCGAGGCCAACCTGGACTTCAGCCGCGAGCTGGGTCTGGTCTGGGGCTTCGGCGTGCAGCGCTACAACGACGGGTTCGATACCAGCAGTGGAGACCGCCAGGATCTGGGTGGTCGCGACTTCCGGGTGCGCCCGGATCCGCGGCTGCTCGACGGTTCCGGCGAGCTCAACAACTTCGTGGTGGACAACCCGATCACCTCGCTCCCGACGGCTCTGGCAAACCTGGGCGCCTTCGTGCTGGACGACAAGTTCAACCTCGAGGCGCAGCTCCAGGCGGCGGAGAGCACGGGTGAGGGCAAGGTGATCTCGAGCCCCCGCGTGGTGACGATGGACAACCGCGAGGCGCAGATCCAGCAGGGTACCGCCATCCCGTTCCAGACGTTCGAGAACGGCGATGCCCAGCTGCAGTTCGTCGACGCGGTGCTGCTGCTCAAGGTGAAGCCGCACATCACGGCGGACAAGAGCATCATCATGCAGCTCGAGGTGACCCGGAACGCCCCCGACGACTCGGTGGCGGCCCCGGGTGGCGCCCCGGCCATCGCGAAGAACGAGGCGAAGACCGAGACCCTCGTGCGTGACGGCCAGACCCTGGTGATCGGCGGGATCTACACGATCCAGAAGTCCGACCGCCAGAGCCGGGTGCCCTACCTGCACTCGATCCCGGTGGTCGGGAACCTGTTCAAGAACACCCTGCTGCGGGACATCCGCAAGGAGCTCCTGATCTTCGTCACGCCGAGGATCGTGGACATGCCGCAGCTCGGGTCCTAGCGACGCCACACGCGTCGAGACCGAGAGAAAGGGGGGAGGCCCGAAGGGCGTCCCCTCTTTCGCTTATACTGCCCGGGTGGGTGGGAGCGACGCGGGCACGATCTGGCTGGTGGGCATGATGGGCGCCGGGAAGTCGGCCGTGGGCCGCGCGCTGGCGGCGCGCCTGGGGCGGCCCTTCGCCGACAGCGACGCCGAGGTCGAGCGCGCGGCGGGTCGGAGCGTGAAGGCGATCTTCGAGAGCGAGGGCGAAGCGGGCTTCCGCCGCCGCGAGCGCGAGGCGATCGAGGCGCTGGCCGACGGGGACCGGGTGGTGGCCCTCGGCGGCGGGGCGATCGCCCAGCCCGGCGCGGCCGCGCGTCTGGCGCAGACGGGCACGGTCGTCTACCTCAAGGCCAGCCCCGAGGCGCTGCTGGCGCGGGTGGGCAGCGGGCGACGGCGGCCGCTCTTGCACGGCCTCGACCCCGCCGGGCGCCTGGAGAAGCTCCGGGAGCTCCTGGACGCGCGACGCGCGGCCTACGAGACGGCGAGCGTGGTCGTGTGCAGCGAGGGAGACGACGTGGAGGCCGTGGTCGAGAGGGTGGTCGAGAGGCTCTGATGGGACGCCGGACGCGCAGCGTGCAGGTCGATCTGGGCGAGCGCTCGTATCCCATCGTGCTCGGCGAGGGCACCCTGGACGCGCTGGGCGAGGCCGTGCTGCGCCACACCAAGGCGTCGGCGGCCGCCGTGGTCACCGTGCCCCCCGTCGGGCGCCGCTACGCCGCCCGTGCGCTGCGTTCCCTGCGCGCCGCCGGTCTGCGCGCCCACCGCTTCGAGGTCCCCGACGGAGACGCGACCAAGAACCTGCGCCAGGTGGCGCGCCTGTACGACGCCTTCCTCGAGAAGGGCCTCGACCGGAGCGCGGTGGTGGTGGCCCTGGGCGGCGGCATGGCCGGCGACCTGGCGGGCTTCGCCGCGGCGACCTACCTGCGCGGCCTCGCCTTCGTGCAGGTCCCGACAACGGTGCTCGCCATGGTGGACTCGAGCATCGGCGGCAAGACCGGCGTGAACCTGTCCCAGGGCAAGAACCTGGTCGGCGCCTTCCACCAGCCGCGGCTCGTGTGGATCGACGTGGCCACGCTCCGGAGCCTGCCGGTCCGGCAGCGGGCCGCGGGCATGGCGGAGGTGGTGAAGGCCGGCGCCATCTGGGACGCCGCGCTCTTCGAGCGACTCGAGGCCCTGGGCGAGCGGCTGCTGGAGGTCGAGCCGGAGCTCCTGCTGCCGGTGCTGGAGCGGGCCTGCGCGATCAAGGCCGAGGTGGTGGCCCAGGACGAGCGCGAGGCCGGCCTGCGCATGCTGCTCAACTTCGGCCACACTCTGGCCCACGCGATCGAGGCCTTGAAGCGCTACCGGGGCATCCTCCACGGCGAGGCGGTGGCCATCGGCATGGTGTTCGCCGCCGAGCGCTCGGAGGCGCTCGGGATGTCCCCCGCGGGCACGGCGGGTCGCCTGGAGGCACTCCTGGCGCGGCTGGGGCTGCCCACGCAGCCGCCGGATTTTCCGCGCCGGGCTTATCTCTCGGCGCTGCGCGTCGATAAGAAGAGACGGGACGCCCACATCCGCTTCGTGGGGCTGCGCGGGATCGGTCGGGCCGAAACCGTGCCGCTGACACCGGCCGAGATCCTGCCGCCGCGGAGCGGGCGCCCCCGCAGCCGAGCAACATCCACGCGGAAGGGAAGGGCGTGAACGAGGAGATCCCCGCCGGCGACGTGGCGCGGCTCGAGAGCATGCTGGCCGACGACCCCGGAGCCCAGGCGTTCCCGGCGCTGGCGGAGGCGCTGCGCCGCGCGGGCCGCCCCAAGGATGGGGAGCGAGTGGCGCGCCAGGGCCTGGCCCGGCGCCCCGAGGCCGTGGACGGCCGCGTGGCGCTCGGCCTGGCGCTCCTCGACCTGGGGCGCCTGGAGGAGGCGCGCAGCGAGCTGGCGCGGGTGGTGGCCCGGGTGCCGGATCATCCGCTGGCCGTCTCCCCGCCGATCGCGCTGGACGAGGCGGAGCTCCCGTCGGAAGGGCTGGCCCCGCCGGCGCCCGACGGTGAGGATCTCGAGGCGATCGGCGAGCCCGAGATCGACGCCGCCTTCGACGGCGCCTCGTCCGTGACCGAAGACATGGTGAGCGCCGACGCCGTGGCCGCCCAGGCGCTGCGCGCCGCCGAGCTCGACGGTCCCGAGGAGCCGGACGCCGCGCCGGGCGCCGAATTCCCCGTGGCCACCCGCACCGTGGCCGACCTGCTCGAGCAGCAGGGGCACGCCGGCCACGCCGATTCCATGCGGTCGTCGCTCGGAAGCGACGACGGCGACGAGGCGATCGCTACGCTCGAGCGCTGGCTCGAGAACCTGCGGAGAGAATCCAGATGAGCTTCCAGAGCATCCTTCGAGACATCGTGGACGGCTGCATCGGTGGGGTGGGGGCCGCGCTCATGGGGCGCGACGGCATCGCCATCGACCAGGTGCTCGCGCCCAGCGACGGGGCCCGCGCCCTCGAGGACGAGTTCAACGCCGCCGGCGTCGAGTTCGGTCGCATCCTCGACGAGATCGGGAAGGCGTCCGACGCGCTCGGCGGCGGCGCGCTGCGCGAGTCGGTGATCTGTCTGGCGCGGCTGAACCTGATCTTCCACGTCGTCGACGACGAGTACTTCGTGGTGGTGGCGCTCCTGCCGGATGGCAACCTGGGCAAGGCGCGCTATCTCATCCGCCGACACGTGGCCGCCCTGCGCGACGAGCTGTAGGGCCTCCCGAGCCGAATCGGCCTCCGGAGGCCGCCCCACGCAAGCGCGGCCCTTCCAGGCCCGCGCGCGCAGCGAGCCGAAGGCGAGCGAAGTCATGGAAATCTGGGTGATCCACGGGCCCAACCTGAACCTGCTGGGGACGCGCGAGCCCGAGGTCTACGGGTCCACCACCCTCGCCGACATCGACGCCCAGCTCGAAGCCGCCGCCAAGGAGGAGGGCGTCGAGCTCAGCCGCTTCCAGTCGAACCACGAGGGGGAGCTGGTGGAGCACCTCCAGGGGGCGCCGGGACGGGCCGACGGCATCCTGATCAACCCGGCGGGCCTGACCCACACCAGCGTCGTGCTCCGCGATGCCCTGCTGGCCAGCGGCCTGCCCGTGGTGGAGGTCCACCTCTCCAACGTCCACGCCCGGGAGGAATTCCGGCGCACCTCGCTGGTGGCGGACATCGCCGTGGGCCAGGTGGCGGGCTTTGGCCCCGCCAGCTACCTGCTCGGGCTTCGTGGTCTCCTCGCCCACCTGCGCGGGTAACTCCCCAGATTCGCGGCGATTTCCCCGCCCCAGGGGGCGCCCACGCCGGAAAACTCCCCGCGCAGCGGGGAGTTGGACGCCTCAAGAGCACCCTGCTTTCGCCGATAACCACGAGGGGGGGCGTTCCGCGCCCCGGGGCGGGAGACCCTTTGGCGGCCAACAAGCGGAAGATCCTGGCGAACGCCCAGAAGTACCTCCAGAAGGGCCAGCTCGACAAGGCCCTGAAGGAGTACCGGTCCCTCGTGGACCTGGATCCGAGAGACGCGAACTCGCGGCTCAAGCTCGGTGACATCCAGCTGCGTCAGGGCAATCGCGACGACGCCGTCGCGGCCTACACGAAGGTGGCCGAGCAGTTCATGCAGGACGGCTTCGACGCCAAGGCCGTCGCGATCTACAAGCAGATCGCCAAGATCGATGACAAGCGGTACGAGATCTACGAGCCGCTGGCCGAGCTCTACCAGCGCCTGGGTCTGACTTCCGAGGCCCTGGCTGCGCTCCAGACCGCTGCTGACGCCTACAACCGCGAGGGCCGCAAGCGCGACGCGCTCGAGCTGCTGCGCAAGATGGCGACCCTCGACCCCACCAACACCACGAGCCGCCTCAAGATCGCCGACCTGTTGAGGCAGGCCGAGATGCCCAGCGATGCGCTGTTGGAGTACGAGGCAGTGGCCGAGGAGTTCGAGCGCCAGGGCGCGCGCGAAGAGCTCCTGAACGTCTACGAGCGCATCCTCGAGCTCGACCCGCAGCGCACGTCCGCGTTGAGCGCGGTCGGGCGCGCGCTGATCGATCAGGGCAACGCGCAGCGCGCCGAGCCCTTCGCGCGCAAGCTGATCGAGGCGGACCCCGAGCGTCCCGAGGGCCACGAGATGCTGGCGGAGATCCAGCGCGCCGACGGACGCGAGGACGCGGTCGAGGAGACGTATCGCAAGCTGGCCGAGATCTACCGCAACCGCGGTGACGACTCGAAGGCGCGCGAGATCACCCAGCGCTTCCTGGCGTCCGAGGATCTGGCCGCGGCCGGAGGCGACCTGGGCGGCGCTCCCGTGGAAGCACTCGTGGGCGAGATGGGAAGTCCGGGCGAACCGATCAGCGGCAGCTCGCCCGAGGACTCGATCGACGCGGCGACCTTCGGCGACGACGCGGAGCCCGTTGGCACCGCCGCCGCCTCGGAGCCCTCGCTGGCACCCGAGCCGATGGAGCCCATCGAGGCGCCTGGCGACGAGCCGGGCCTCGGCGTCGACGACGACGTCGCAGCCGAGCTGGGCGAGCCGGGCGGCGACGGACTCTCCGGCGATCCCGAGCAGATCATGGCCGAGGCGAGCGTCTACCTGCGCTACGGCAAGGCGGAGCGCGCGATCCAGACGCTCCAGGCGCTGCTCGACAGCGAGCCCGATCACCGGCTCGCGCTGGAGCGGCTGGGCGAGGCGCAGTCCGAGGCCGGCCAGTCGGAGGCGGCGGTGGCCAGCTGGACCCGCGCGGCGGAGGTGGCGCGCGCGACCGGCGACGAGGACGGCTTCCGGGCCCTGGTCGAGCGCATCGGGTCCCTGGACGCCACGGCGGCCGAGTCGCTCGGGAGCGGCGCGGAGGCGTCGCCGCCGTCCGAGCCGGTGGCGGTGGTAGAGACGCCCGTCGCGAGCGAGCCCGAGACCCTGGACGACGTCGAGCTCGAGATCGAGCTGGGCGACGATGGCAGCGGCCTGGCAGCCGACGTGATCGCCGACCACGACGCCAGCAGTCTGGCAGACGACGTGATCGACGACGACGACCTCGAGGTGGACGTCGACATCTCCGATCTCGACGCGGAGCTCCCCTCGCTGGCCGACGCCACCGTGATGCAGGCTGACTTCGACGTCTCGGAGCCCGGCGGAGCCGATGTCACGATGATGCAGGGCGACCTCGAACTCACGGAGCTCGACGCGGCCCCCGAGGAGGCGCCGGGCGCGGCGGAGCAGACCGTCATGCAGGCTGCCGCGAGCGACACGGTGTTCGAGACCCCCGATGACGACGAGACCGATCCGGACGCGGCCTCCGCGCCGGCATCCATCTCCGAGGATCTGGAGGAGGCGGACTTCTACTTCAACCAGGACCTGCTGGGCGAGGCGGAGACCCTCTACCAGCGCGTCCTGGAGGCCGCGCCGAACCATCCCCAGGCGCAGCTGCGCCTGGGCGAGATCGAGGCCAGGCGAGGGGGCGATCCGGGGAGCTCGGGCGGCGAGGCGCTGGAGCCGGAGGCGGCGGCGGACGCGGCGACGCCCGACGCCGACGACACGCTGGGTGACGACCTCGCCGACTGGGACGAGCTGGAGGCGGCCGACGCAGCGCCGGGCGCCGACACGGGCGAGGCCGGTGCGGCCGACGAGGCCGACGCCGAGATCGACGATGAGATCGAGGTGGACATCGACGGCGAGCCGCCCGACCCGGGCGACACCGCGGTCGCCGAGGCGTCCGAGAGCCTGGGCGAGACGCAGCCCGAGCTCGGCATCGCGGCACTCGACGACGCGGCGGACGACGGCTCCCTGCCTCCCGAGACGGCGGAAGCGAGCGCGGAGACGGACGACAGCGACATCTCGCTGGAAGAGGATCTCGAGCTCGACGACGAGGCCGACCTCGCCGTCGCGGACGACGAAGCGTTTGCGGACGAGGAAGCCGCCGAGGACGAGGAACTCCCGGCGGAGGACGAGGTCGAGGACGACGAGATCGCAGTCGACGAAGTCGCGAGCGACGACGCTGCGGAAGCTGACGTCGCGGACGACGAAGTTGCGCTCGACGAGGTCCTGGAGGAGGAGGTCGCGGAGGAAGAGGAGTCCGCCGAGGACGAGGTCCAGGAGCCCGAGCCCATCGCCGACGAGCCGCTCGCGGCCGAAGGCTCGGACGCACGAGACGAGGCGGCTCCCGAGGCGACCTTCGACCTGGCCGCGGAGCTCTCCGACGTCTTCGAGTCCGAGGCCACGGGCGAGAGTGCGGCCGCCGAGGTGGGCGACGAGAGCTTCGACGCCATCTTCCGCGAGTTCAAGAAGGGCGTAAAAGAGCAGCTCTCCGAGAGCGACTTCGAGGCGCACTACGACCTGGGCATCGCCTACCGGGAGATGGGCCTGCTGGAGGACGCGGTCGGCGAATTCCGGATCGCGCTGGAATCGCCGGATCGGAAGCTCGGCTGCCTGCACATGCTGGGCCTGTGTGCCCTCGACCTCGGCCGCAGTCGCGACAGCGTGGCCCACCTGGAGCAGGCCCTCGCGCTGCCCGGCGTGCCGGGGGACCAGGCGGCTGCGCTTCGCTACGACCTGGGGGCGGCGTTCGCCGCAGACGGCGACCTGGCCCGCGCGCGTTCCGAGTACGAAGCCGTGGCCGCCTTCGACCCGGAGTATCAGGACGTGCAGGAGCGTCTGGCCGAGCTCGCGCAGGCTGGCAGCGCCGACACCGGCGAGGAGTCCGTCGAGACCTTCGAGAGCTTCGACGACCTCATCGCCGAGGCGGAGAGCGCGCTCGGCGGCGAGGCGGTCGAGGACGCCGCGCCCGTGGACGACGCTTCCTTCGACCTGGCCCAGGAGCTGGCCGACGAGGTCGCCGACGCCGTCCTGGAGGGCGAGCCGGTCGCCGACCTGAGCGAGGAGGAGCCGGTCGACGCGGAGGCCGAGCCCGAGCCGGAGCCGCCCGCCGTCGAGGACACCCCGAAGCGCGAGCGCAAGAAGAAGAAGGGCAGGAAGAAGATTCCGTTCCTCTAGGGAGAGGGTCGTGGAGCATCTGCGCGAGTTCGGTCTGAGTCGGGATCCCTTCGTCAACGATCCCGTACTTCAGTTCTACTACGAGAGCCCCGTGCACCGCGGCGCC
This sequence comes from uncultured delta proteobacterium, assembly GCA_947259215.1. Lineage (GTDB taxonomy): Bacteria > Myxococcota_A > UBA9160 > UBA9160 > JAFDET01 > CAMYLJ01. The sequence continues at coordinate 3,425 of CAMYLJ010000024.1, read as the reverse complement.
GAGCGCCGCCTCATGCGCGGGATCGCGCAGCACAAGGGCCTCTGCCTGCTCCTGGGCGAGCCCGGCGCCGGCAAGAGCATGCTGGTGCGCCATCTGTTGGAGGAGCTGGAGGAGGAGGCCTACGAGGCCAGTCTGCTCTCGATCGTCCGTGGCGACGCGGACGCCCAGTGGCTGCTCGCCCGTGTGGCGGCGCGCCTCGGGGTCGAGGAGCCGGCGGAGACGCCCCTTGAGACGCTGGCTCAGTGCTACGACCGGCTCTCGGCTTTTCGCGAGGAGGGACGCCGGCCGGTGATCGTCGTCGACGACGCCCAGCGCCTGCGCGACCCGGCGTGCATGGCGGCGCTGCGCGCGTTGCTCGAGCTGGAGTACGAGGACCACCATCTCCTGACCCTGATCCTGGTGGGCGAGCCGGGGCTCGACGCGGTGGTGGCCCTGGACCCCGCGCTGCCCCACCGACTGGACATGCGGGTCACCCTGGATCCGTTCGACGTGCCCACCGCCACCGCCTACCTGGCCCACCGGGTCAGCACGGCCGGCGGCCATCCGACCCTCCTCCAGCCCGAGACCGTGCAGGCCATCCAGGTCCTCGGCCGCGGGCTGCCCCGGCGCATGAACACGCTGGCGGACAACGCGCTCTTCGAGGCCCACCTGTCGAGCCGCACCCAGGTGTTGCCCGAGGACGTGGAGCGCGCGGCCGAGGCCCTGGGCTACCGCGAAGACCTGGGCCCCACCTCGCTGGCGGACTCCATGCCGCCGGGCGTGGGCGGAGGCATCCCCGGCGGCGAGCCCATCGACCTGACCCACGAGGTGGCCGGCCTCTCCGACGACGGCCTGGACGAGCCCATGCCCGCCTTCGAGGAGCTGGAGAAGGACCCGGAGGAGGCGTCCCTCTTCGAGCCCGAGTCTCCGCCCACCGTCGTCATGGACGGCGTCCCCGCGCCCAGCGCCGTGGACGACGACGTCGAAGAGCTCTTCGACAACCTGATCGAAGACTAGTCGTCCGTCAGGTTCACGATTCTTCGAGGCGGACGTCGCCCGACACATAGACGGCGAGCGGCGGACGCCCTGACCGCACGCCGAGCTCGAAGCGAAGGCTCTTGGGCGCGCGGCCCGAGCAGCGCATGCGGCCGGAGTGCACCCCGCGCTGGTGGTGCCAGGCACAGAGCGTGATCAGGTTGGCGAGGTCGTCGGAGCCCCCGGCCGAGCGGAACACGATGTGGTGGCCGTGCAGGTTGCGGTACGACGAGCAGCCGGGCGCCGTGCAGCGCCAGCCGTCGCGGGCGAAGACCCGGTGCTCGCGGCGGATCGTGTCGCGTGGCTGGTAGGCGCCCCAGACCTGAAGGGCGTGGGCGAGCATCTCCTCCAACGGAATCCGCGCCAGCGTGGCCCGGAACAGCCGCGCCACGTCCGGCGCAGCCGTGAAGAAGAGGCGGACCTTCCGCGGTTTCGGGCCCCTGGGTGCGGCACCGTTCTGGACACCCGCGGGGTCGGCGGCTCCACCCGCGAGCGCGGGCGGGTCGAGCTCCACCGAGGCGAGGGCGCGCTCCACGTCCTCCGCGAGGCGGCGCACGCTGACGCGGGCGGCGTGGTCGATCCAGGCGCGGCGCCGGGGGAAGGCCGCGTCGAGAACCAGCAGCGGAATCAGCGTCTGCGCCTGGACCCAGGAGAGGCGACCCTCGCGCCAGGCTGCGCGCAGCGCCGGGCAGAGTTGGCAAGCGCGCTCGACGCGCAGCAGCGCCTTGGCGCGGCTCGCGGCCATGCCCAGCCGCGCCTCGGCCCAGGCGTCCACGCTGCGGAAGCCGAGGGTCTGGTGGATACGGTGAGACACCACGAGGGAGAGGAGGGGGCCCAGGCGCGCCAGGTGCTGGGCCTCGAGGCGGAGGGCGCGGCGCAGGCGGGCGTCCAGCGCGAAGGCGTCGGCGTCGGTAAGCCCGTCCTCCAGGGCCGTGACGAAGGCAGGCGGCGCTGGCGGCGATGTGCCGTCGTGCGCACAGTGGGTCGAGGGCGGCGCACAAGCGCGGGGCACTGCGCCGCGCGCGGGTGCGGTCGGGCCGGCCTCCGCGCTCTCGGGATCCGGAAGCTCCAGCGAGATGTTCACTCCGGAGAGCACCTCGCCCGTCAGCGCATCGGCGAACGCCTCCCAAGAGAGCGCGTGGCCCGCGAGACGATTGGCCAGCTGGCGTGCAAAGAACCAGCGGGCGCGGATCTCGGGGGCGACGCGCAGCACGACGCCCACGCGGAGGGGCTCGTCCTCGGGTGGGGGCGCGGCGGAAGGGCGAGCGGCGCGGCAGAGCGCACGCACCTGGGTCCAGCCGACCCGGCCCGCGAGGAAGGCGGCCTCGACCGCAGGCAGCTCGCCCAGCGCCGCGTCCACCCGCGCCAGATCGCGCAACTCGCGGGCGGAGACGCCGGCGCGCTCCGCGGCGTAGTCCGACGCGCGCGCCAGGGCGGTGAGCTCCGCCTCCGCCTCGAGCAGGGGATCGGACGCCGGGCCCGCAACCGGGCCCGACGCCAGGGGGACAACCATGAGAGGTTGGGGTCTCCTTGGGACCACTCGGGGTGCACGGTCGAGCGTATTGCGGGCGTGCGACGGATCCGGTCACGGTCTGGTCGAGTCAACCATGTTCTGCGCTCTCGTGGCGCGCGATTTCCCCAGACGCCGGCGAGCGAGGGCAGCCGCTCCAGCGTCGCAATCCGAGCGGCAGCTCCTGGCGACGCCCTGGGCTCGCCGGTCGGAGACTCACGGTGTCCGGACGTTGCCAGGCAGTCATTTGCGAAGTGAACGAATCAACCGTTCGAGGGTGCGTCAGCTCTGCGGGTGCTCGGGCGCGGATGCCGCGAAGTCCGACCCGGCCCGCCCTCGGGCCCCGCCCCGGGTGGTCCCGACTTGCCGCCACCCGGCCTGCGTGCGACCCTTGCGCGCCCGAGCGGGAGTAGCTCAGTGGTAGAGCATCGGCTTCCCAAGCCGAGGGTCGCGGGTTCGACCCCCGTCTCCCGCTCCAGCAAACCCGAACGCTCTCGACGACTTGCGTCGGGAGCGTTTTGGTCTTCCGGGACTGACCCGTCGGTCGGAGAGGTATAGAGACGTCGGGAGACGTCCCGAACGACGCCGAAGTCGACGAACGAGAGGTCCGACTCCTACTCGCGCAGCACGTGGGGGTAGGTTCGATCCGCGAACATCGCACCGACCCGGAGATCGGGCTCGCGAGGGGGGCGGTTCGGAAGGACGGGGGGGTCGTCACCCCGGAAGGGACAGGTACCATCGGCCTAACGTTCGGTACGCGCCGAACGTAGGGCTGCCAGGTGATTGATCCCAGACGTCTCAAGAAGTGGCTGATCGTTGCCGCCGTCGCCTACCTGATCTTTCCTCGCGACCTCGTCCCGGACTTCATCGGACGCGGGCTCGGCTACATCGAGGACGTGAT